>NZ_FRAP01000016.1 GCF_900142365.1 Pseudonocardia thermophila
CCGAGACACGAGCCTTCTCGGTGGTCACCTCCCGCGGCGACAGCAGCTGGAGGGCCCACCCGGCCTCGGCGTCCTTCTTGAAGGTCTCCTTGCTGGTCAGGGTGACGGTCTTCGTCCCGCGGCCCGCGACGGTCTGCGACTTGACCCCGCTCGTGGCCCCCTCGTCGCTCACCCAGCGGTAGGAGATCGTGGTCTTCCCGTCGAGCTTCAGCGTCACCTTCGCCGAGAAGGTGACCGTCACCGGACAGTTGCCGGTGAATCGCTGCGGCGTCGCCGAGGGCGCGCTCACCGACACCGTCGGTTTCGCCGGAGCATCATCCGTCGATGGCGCGGCCGCGGCCACCCCGGGAACGGCGAGCAGACCCGCCGTCACCGCGGCGGCCACACCCGCGCCGAGGGTGGCTAACCGGGCTCTGCCTCAGGAGATCAGCACTCTCGAATCTCCATTTCAGTTGGGTCGGTTTCGGAGCGGACGAGACAATTGCGGTGCGTGTGCGACAGCGCACGTGATGTCACATATCTCCTGGTTGCCTCGCCGATGATGGTGTCAGACAGTCCACTGTAGATCTACAGTGGACGACGCTCCCGTCGGGCGCGAACGCCGGCGCCGTGGTGGACTGGTCGGGTGCGTTCCTTCGCCTGCCCGCACTGCGCGGCCCTGGTCTTCTTCGCGAACACCGCGTGCCTGTCGTGCGGCACCGCGATCGGCTACTCGCGCGCCGAACGCAGCCTCGTCCGCGCCGACGGCCGCCGGCGCTGCGCCAACGCGACCATCGCCGACTGCAACTGGCTGCTCGACCCGGCCGACCCCGGCGATCTGTGCTCCTGCTGCGCGCTCACCCGCACCCGCCCGGCCGACGGTGATCTGAAGGCGCTCGCCTCGTTCGCCGCCACCGAGGCGGCGAAACGGCGGCTGCTGCACCAGCTCGACGACCTCGGCCTCCCGGTCGTGGACCGGGCCGAGGACCCCTCCGGGGGGCTCGCGTTCGACCTGCTCTCCAGCGCTGAGGAACCGGTCGTCACCGGCCACGCGAGCGGCGTGGTGACCCTCGATCTCGCCGAAGGCGACGACGGGCACCGCGAACGCATGCGCGTGGAGCTCGCCGAGCCGTACCGCACACTGCTCGGGCACCTGCGGCACGAGACCGGGCACTGGTACTGGGAGGTGCTGATCGATCGCGTCGGCCGCGCGGACGAGTTCCGCGTGCTGTTCGGCGACGAGCGCGCCGACTACTCCGACGCGCTCGCCCGCCACTACGCGGAGGGGCCGCCGGCGGGTTGGGCGGACCGGCACGTGAGCGCCTACGCCGCCGCGCACCCGTGGGAGGACTGGGCCGAGACGTTCGCCCACTACCTGCACATCCGCGACACCAGCCAGACCGCGGCGGAGTTCGGGATCGTCGTCACCGGGCCGACGGCGCAGGTGCGGGCCGACCTGCGGGCCGAGCCCACCGCCACCCCGCAGATGTTCACCGAGATCATCGGCACCTGGCTGCCGTTGACCTACGCGCTCAACGCGGTGAACCGGTCGATGGGGTTCACCGATCTCTACCCGTTCGTGCTCGCCCCCGCGGTGCTGGACAAGCTGCGGTTCGTGCACGACCTGGTGGCCGAGCACCCCGCCTACGCGAACGCCGCCACCAGCAGGAACGGCACCAGGTAGAACAGGCAGACGGCCAGCGCGACCCCGCAGCACACCACGCCGGCCACCGCGAGTCCGTGCCCGTCGGCCTCACCTGTGCGGGTACGGCCGAAGGCGGCGATCCCCAGCACCCCGCCGATGATCAGCAACGGCCAGGCGATCACTCCGATGAACGGGATCCAGCAGAACAGCACCGCCAGGATCCCCAGCACCAGCGACGCGACCGCGCTCCCGCTCATCGGCGGTCGCCCGACGGGCACGTAGGGCGGCCCGTACGCACCGGGCATCGGCTGCTGCTCGTACGGCTGCTGGCCGCTGTATCCGTACCCGGACCGATGGGGGTCCTGGTACGGGTCAGGCGGATACGGAGGCTGCGTCATCGACGGGCACCCATGCCGGGATGATCGCACGGCGCCGGCGGCGCGTCACCCGAGGCTCAGGAGCGGACGGTCAGCCCCACCCGCTGGAACTCCTTGAGGTCGGAGTACCCGGTCTTCGCCATCGCCCGGCGCAGCGCGCCGAACAGGTTCACCGACCCGTACGGCTCGTCGGACGGCCCGAACAGCACCTGCTCGAGGGTGCGGTCCGCCGGGCCGACCGTGACCACGTCCGAGCGCGGCAGGTTCGGGTGCGCCGCCGCCGACGTCCAGTACAGGCCCCCGCCGGGCGCGTCGGTGGCCTCGGCGAGCTGCTCGCCGAGCATCACCGCGTCGGCGCCGCACGCGATGGCCTTGGCGATGTCGCCGGAACTGCGGATGCCGCCGTCGGCGATGACGTGGACGTAGCGGCCGCCGGTCTCGTCGAGGTAGTCGCGGCGGGCCGCGGCGGCGTCGACGATCGCGGTGGCCATCGGGACGCCGATGCCGAGCACCTCGTCGGTGGTGGTGGCCACGCCCTGGCCGTACCCGACGATGACCCCGGCGGCGCCGGTGCGCATGAGGTGCATGGCGGTGCGGTAGTCGCCGCAGCCACCGGCCACGACCGGCACGTCGAGGGAGTTGATGAACTCCTTGAGGTTCAGCGGCTCACCGCGGGAGACGTGCTCGGCGGAGATGATCGTGCCCTGCACGAAGAGGATCTCCACACCGCCGGCGAGCAGCATCGGGGTGAGCTCGCGGGCGCGCTGCGGGCTCACCCGCGCGGCGACCGTGACGCCGGCGTCGCGGATGGTCTTGAGCGCCTCGCCGAGCAGGCCCTCGTCGATCGGCGCAGCGTGCAGCTCCTGCAGCGTGCGGATGGCCGGGCCGGGATCGCTGCTGCCCTCCAGGGCGTCGCGCACCTCGGCCAGCGCCGCGTCCACGTCGGAGTGCCGCGCCCACAGGCCCTCCGCGTTGAGCACCGCCAGGCCACCGAGCCGGCCGATCGCCACCGCGCTGGCCGGGGAGACCACGGCGTCCGTCGGGTGGGTCACCAGCGGGATGTCGAACTGGTACGCATCCAGGCGCCACTCCGTCGACACCTCTTTCGAGCTGCGGGTCCGCCGCGAGGGCACGATCTCGATCTGATCGAGGTCGTACGCCCGGCGGGCCTCACGGCCCATCCCGATCTCCACCACGTCACGCACGGGTGGTCAGCCTAGACCGCCGCGGCGCCCGCTCAGCGGCTGGAGTAGTTGGGCGCCTCGACGGTCATCGTGATGTCGTGCGGGTGGCTCTCCTTGAGGCCGGCGGCGGTGATGCGCACCATGCGGGCCTGCTGCAGCTGCTCGATGGTCTGCGCACCGGCGTAGCCCATGCCGGAGCGCAGCCCGCCCACCAGCTGGTGGATGACCTGCGCGAGCGGGCCGCGGAACGGGATGCGGCCCTCGATGCCCTCGGGAACGAGCTTGTCCTCGCTCAGGACGTCGTCCTGGGCGTAGCGGTCCTTCGAGTAGCTCTTCTGGTCGCCGCGGGAGCGCATGGCGCCCAGCGAGCCCATGCCGCGGTAGGTCTTGTACTGCTTGCCGCCGACGAGGATCACCTCGCCCGGCGACTCCTCGGTGCCGGCGAGCAGGCTGCCCAGCATGACCGTCGACGCGCCGGCCGCGATGGCCTTCGCGATGTCACCGGAGTACTGGATGCCGCCGTCGCCGATCACCGGCACGCCCGCGGGCGCGCACACCTGCGCGGCCTCGTAGATCGCGGTGATCTGCGGCGCACCCACCCCGGCGACGACGCGGGTGGTGCAGATCGAGCCGGGGCCCACGCCGACCTTGACCGCGTCGGCACCGGCCTCCACGAGGGCCGCCGCGCCCTCCCGGGTGGCGACGTTGCCGCCGACGACGTCCACGGAGTTCCCGACCTCGGCGCGCAGCTTCGCGACGGTCTCCAGCACCCGCCGGGAGTGCCCGTGCGCGGTGTCGACCATCAGGATGTCCACACCCGCGTCGACCAGCTGCATCGCCCGCGCGTAGCCCTCGTCGCCGACGCCGACGGCCGCCGCGACCACCAGCCGCCCGTCGGGGTCCTTCGTGGCGTTCGGGTACTTCTCGGTCTTGTTGAAGTCCTTGATCGTGATGAGCCCGCGCAGCACGCCGTCGCCGTCGATGACGGGCAGCTTCTCCAGCTTGTGGCGGCGCAGCAGGCCCAGCGCCGCCTCGGCGCTGACCCCGACCCGGGCGGTGATCAGCGGGGCCTTCGTCATGACCTCACGGACCGGCCGCGAGTGGTCCATCTCGAACCGCATGTCGCGGTTGGTGATGATGCCGACGAGGTGCCCGGTCTCGTCGGTGACGGGCACACCCGAGATGCGGAACTTCGCGCACAGCGCGTCGACGTCGGCGAGGGTGTCGTCCGGCGAGCAGGTCACCGGGTCGGTGACCATGCCGGCCTCCGACCGCTTGACGACCTCGACCTGCGATGCCTGCTCCTCGGGGGCGAGGTTGCGGTGCAGCACGCCGAGGCCGCCGGCGCGCGCCATCGCGATGGCCATGCGCGCCTCGGTGACCGTGTCCATCGGCGACGACACGATCGGCACCTTGAGGCGCACACGCCGGGTGACCTGGGCGCTGGTGTCGACGGCGCTCGGCACGACGTCGGACTCGGCGGGCAGCAGCAGCACGTCGTCGAACGTCAGGCCGAGCATCGCGAACTTCTCCGGCAAACCACCGGTCTCGCTGGTCATCGGCGGGATCCGCGCCTTCCGTACGACTTCCCCTGAGGGATGACCGCCGGCAGCTCGTGGAGCCGGCGGACGAGTGGACATGGCCTTCGAGCCATCGTAAACGGCCCCAGGACCCGTGGCCCGCCGCCCGGCTGCCCGTCACTGCGAAACCGGTCACCCACCGGCCGGGGCACCCTGACCGTCCGGTCAGTGGCCACACGCACCGTGACGGATCCGACGATCGATTCCGACATCCGGGGCCGCGCCGACGCGTAACCATCGGTCGTCGCGAGTATCGTTGACGGCGTGTCACCCGATGCACTGCCGCCCGACCCGTTCGCCGGCGACCCCTACGATCCGGCTCTCTCGCTCGAAGGCGACGAGCCGGAGGTGGAGCGGCTGAGCGAGATCGAGCGCGACGAGGTCATCGCTGACCTCGCCGACCTGGCCGTCTTCCAGGCGCTGCTGGAGGGGCGAGGAGTGCGGGGCATCGTCGTGGACTGCGGCGACTGCGGCGAGCAGCACTACCACGAGTGGAACCTGCTGCGCGCGAGCCTGCAGCAGCTGCTCGACGAAGGCTACATGCGCCCCCACGAGCCCGCGTTCGATCCCGACCCGTCGCGCTACGTCACCTGGGAGTACTGCCGCGGCTACGCCGACGCGGTGCTCTCGGACTCCTGATCGCTCCTGTTCGCCGGCTGACACCAGACCTGACGCAGTGCGCGGCCCCGGATGCCGGGGCCGCGCACTCGTCCGCCCGGCTCAGGACGGCCGGGCCGCGGTGCTCGTGACGCCGGGTGTGCTGCCCATGCTCTGCCCCGACCCGGCCGTGGTCGACGACGGGCTGCCCTCCGGTGTGGCCGACGTCGATCCGGACGACGGTGTGGTCGTGGTCGACGGGGAGGTGCCCGGCGACGCCGACGGGTCGTCCAGGGTGCGCGGATCCTGGGCGGGCTGTGAGCTGCCGCCCGTCGCCGGTCCGGTGCCGGGGGCCGTGCTGCCGCCCGTGGTCGGCTCGGTGGGCGGCGCGGAGCTCGGGTCGGCCCCGACGGCCGCGCCGTGCGGGACGCGGCGGTGGCGGTCCCTGCGCAGCGGCTGACCCGGATCGGTGGGCTGCCCGGGCGGGGTCTCCTCAGCCTTGGCGGCCAGGAAGTTCTGCACCTCGGCCAGCTGCTCGCGGCCCTCCTCGGGGCGGACGACGGCCAGCTCGGCCTGGGCTTCCGCCAGCTCCGCCGCGGCCACCTCCGGCTGGCCCTCGGTGAGGGCGCGCTTGGCCCGGTCGATGCGTTCCCCGACACGGGCGGCGGCCTCGATGGAGGTCGCCCGCTCGGAGAACAGCACCTTCGAGATGCCCCACAGCGCGTCCCCCGGCTCGGCGGAGGCCGAGCCGACCGAGACGCCGCCGAGGGCGAAGACGGCGAAGGCCGCGGCCGCCGCCACCGGTGCGAGGTGCCGCCGGGCGCGCGAGCGCTGCGGCCGGCCGGCGCTGCGGATGGTCTCGATGGCGGTGTCGATGTCGACCAGCTCCGGGATGGGGTCGCGGTCGACCTCCTCCCGCCACGCGGCGAGGATCGCGGCCACGCGGTCGTCGGCGTCGTACCCGGCGAACCCGGGCGTCGTGACCCGCATGCCGGACGCGAGCGCGCTGATCAGCTCGTCGTCGGCCTGCACGGCCACGAGGTCGATCGGCTCGTCCTCGAGCTGGTGGGCCCGGGTCGACATGCCCTCGGGCCGGCGGCCGTTGGTGCGGTGGTCGGCGCGGTGGAAGCGCTCGTCGTCGCGCATCAGACCACCTCCTCCTCGGGCATCGACTTGCGCAATCGGGCCAGTGCCCGGTGTTGGGCGACCCGGACCGCACCCGGGGTCGAGCCGACCGCCTCGGCCGTCTCCTCGGCGGAGAGGCCGACGACGACGCGGAGGATCAGGATCTCGCGCTGCTTCTCGGGGAGCGTGTCGAGCAGCCGGGCCATCTCGCCGGAGAGCTCGACCTGCAGAGCGCGCTGCTCGGGACCGTCCGCCGACTCGACGGAGTCGGGGAGGTCCGCGACGGGTTCCGAGCGGTTGCGGGACGCGGCCCGGTGCGCGTCGATGACTTTGTGGGAAGCGATTCCGTACACGAACGCCAGGAAGGGGCGACCCTGGACGCGGTAACCGGGAAGGGCCGTCAGCACGGCCAGACACACCTCCTGCGCGACGTCGTCGGCGGAGACCGACGATCGGTCCATCCGGCCGAGGCGCGCGCGGCAGTATCGCACGACCAGCGGACGAATGATGGCGAGCAAGGTTCCGACGGCCCGGCGGTCCCCGGTCATCGCGAGGGCCACCAGCTCGTCGGGAACCTCTGTCGTCTCAGTCATCGCGGGGTGTAGTCCTGGTGTTACGGCACATTCCTGGTCGGAGTGCGGCCCGGGTCGATCACCGAGAGTTCTCGACCGTGTCCTCTGCGCTCACACGTTAGCGAAGCGACGGTCACGCTCGGCGGACGGATCCCGAACCGACACCCCCAAGACGATCCAGCGTGCCGATCCGTTGTGCGGTGGCGGGCACCACCACCCGAACGGCTCCAGGACACCATACGGATGGACCCGGCCGCGGACGGAGCGTCAACACGGCCGGGACCACCCGGTACGGCGACGAGGTGCGCCTCCATCGGGCACGCTGCGCCCGACGGACGTCACGGTGCGTGGAACGGCGGAGATCGATCTCAGGACACCAGCCCGCGGCGGAAGCCGTGGGCCACGGCCTGCGCACGGTCACGGACCCCGAGCTTGCGGAACAGCCGTCGCGCGTGGGTCTTCACGGTGTCCTCGGAGAGGTAGAGCTCACGGCCGATCTGCCCGTTGCTCTTGCCCTGGCTCATGCCGCGCAGCACCTGCAGCTCCCGCTCGGTCAACTGCACGCCGGGGTCGGTCGGCGTCCGCGGCGTGGGGACCGCGGTGCTGGCCAGGGTGTGCGCGAGGGCGGCCACCAGCTCGGGACGCGAGGCGTCCCAGCGCAGGTAGCCCCGGGCACCACCGGCGATGGCAGCAGCGATGCTGCCCGCGTCATCGGGTGCACCGAAGACGATCACGTTTGCCTGGGGGTGAGCCGCCACCAGGCGACGCGTGGCCTCGACCCCGGTGGGCACCGCTCGCTGCGTGCCGATGAGGACGACGTCGACCGGCTGGCGGGAGAACCTGGCCAGCAGCTCGTCCCCGTGGGCAACGCAATCGATCCGGTGCACGCCCGGGACCGCGGACATCACGCGGGTGAGGCCTTCGCGGACGCTGCGACGATCGTCGCAGATGAGTACCGTCGTCACGACGATTCCTTCCTGCAGCTTCCTGCAGCCGGGTGATGTGTCACCCCAAGCATCGGCGAGTGACAGCTTCACCTTGACACGATCAGGGCGGTTTTGTGCCCTCCATTCGAGAGTCTTGCGCCAAGTGGCACTCGTCATGTGGGTGACGAAGGTCCGAATGGAGTAATCACATTACCGCGTGGAACCCGAGTGACCGCATCGACACCCCGAGGAGTCGCCTGCCCAGTGGGTCGGATCTACGTGCGATGACGCTCATCGTGACCTGCGCGGCGTGTCGCCGCTGAGCACGACCGGTCACCGAGCCGCCTCTCGAGTGCTGCACCGTTCGAGTGGCGACGTCGTTTACAGCGTCGCCCGTACGGTCCAGTAGATCACCCGCAGCGAGCAGACACGGCCATTCGAGTGGCGCCAGCCCCCGTTCGGCGCACTCCCCGGCCAACCGATCCAGTTCGGAGACTGCCTCCTCCGGGTCCAGCGCGCCCGCCGCCGCAGCCGCGACGACGCGCACGATCAGCGACTTGACCAGGTGACGGACCGATCCCGCCGCCCTGGCCCGCTGCACGGCGTCGGTCGCCGGCGCGAGGGCCGCGCCCGGATCACCGCGCAGCAGCGCCAGCTCCGCCCGGACCCAGCCGACCCGAACGGGGAGGCGCCATGACGGATGGTAACAAGTCAGTAACTCTGCGCTGTCGAGCAGGCGCTGCGCGACGAGCGGTCTGCCGAGGCCGACGTTGTCGGCGGCGAGCCCGACGAGCGCGTCGACGCGAGCCGCGGCCAGATCCGTGCCGTCGGGGTCCGGTTCGTCCGCTACCGAGGCTGCGGCCGTAGCGGCTGCCGTCGGTGCTTCCACGGCCGTGGTGGCGATCCGCAGGGCCCATCCGTCGTCGGCGAGAGCCACAGCGTGCCCGCCGAGCTGACGACGGTGCGAGGCGGCCGTGACGGCCGCATGGGCCCGCACCGCGGCCGGGGTGGCTGGATCGGCCCGCAGCCGGGCCAGCTCAGCGGCTGCGGCGGCGTAGCGGCCCTGCCCGCCCAGGGCGACGGCGGCGAGCCACCGGTCGCGCGGCGGGGCGTCGCGCGGGACGCGGACCGGCGCTCCCGGCGCGTGCCCGAACGCGATGTCGCGCAGCCGGCTCACCCGGTCATCCTCGCCGGGCGGATCGCTCGTCGGAACCTTGTCGGCCCCGTGCCCCGGCCTTACGGTGAGGGTTTCGCCCGCGCTCCGGAGTGGCAGGTGATACGGGTGGCGGACACACACAGGCTCCCGACACCGGTGGCCGAGACCTACGACTGGCAGCTCCGCGGCGCCTGCCGGGGCATGGACAGCGCGTACTTCTTCCATCCCGAGGGCGAACGCGGCGCGGCGAAGGCGCGGCGCGAGGAGCGGGCCAAGCAGGTGTGCCGCCGCTGCCCCGTGCTCGAGGAGTGCCGCCGCCACGCGCTCGCGGCCGAGGAGCCGTACGGGGTGTGGGGCGGGCTCTCCGTCGCCGAGCGCACAGCGCTGCTGGCACGAGGTGGCCGGAAGCTGGACGCTCGCCACCGGGACGGCGTCGAGAACGAGGTCGTGGTGATCAACAAGGCGATTTGATCACCACGACCTCGTTCTCGACGCAGGAGGTTCTCGACGCAGGAGCCAGGGCACGAGAAGGGCCGCCCCGGGGTGCACCCGGAGCGGCCCCTCGAGCCTCCGTTGCTCAGTCGTCGATCAGCTCGCGCCGATCAGTGGCCGTGCCCGTGGCCGTGCCCGTTCGCGGGCTCCGGCGGCTCGGGCTTGTCGACCACGGCGCTCTCGGTGGTGAGCACCATGCGGGCGATCGACGCGGCGTTCACCACAGCGGAGCGGGTGACCTTCACCGGGTCGATGACGCCCTCGGCGACCAGGTCGCCGTAGGTGAGGGTGGCGGCGTTGAAGCCCTGCCCCCACTCCTTCTCCGCCACCTTGCCGACCACGACGGCGCCCTCCAGACCGCCGTTGGTGGCGATCCAGAACAGCGGCGCCTTGAGCGCCTCGCGGACGATCGCGACACCCGTCGCCTCGTCACCGGCCAGGCCGAGCCCGCCCTCCAGCACGGCGGACGCGTGCACCAGCGCGGAGCCGCCGCCGGGGACGATGCCCTCCTCGACGGCCGCGCGGGTAGCCGCGACGGCGTCCTCGATGCGGTGCTTGCGCTCCTTGAGCGCGGTCTCGGTGGCCGCACCGACCTTGATGACCGCGACACCGCCGGACAGCTTGGCCAGCCGCTCCTGCAGCTTCTCGCGGTCCCAGTCGGAGTCGGTGGTCTCGATCTCCTTCTTCAGCTGCGCGATGCGCGCCTCGACGGCCTCGGCCGAGCCGGCGCCCTCGACGATCGTGGTGGCGTCCTTCGTGACGACCACGCGCCGAGCCGAGCCCAGGACGTCCAGGCCGACCTCGGCCAGCTTCAGGCCGACCTCGGGGTTGACCACGGTGCCGCCGGTGGCGATCGCCAGGTCCTCCATGAACGCCTTGCGGCGGTCACCGAAGAACGGCGACTTGACCGCGGCGACCTTGAGGGTCTTGCGGATCGAGTTCACGACGAGGGTGGACAGCGCCTCGCCCTCGACGTCCTCGGCGATGATCAGCAGCGGCCGGCTCTCGCCGAGCACCTTCTCCAGCAGCGGCAGCAGGTCCGCGATCGCGGAGATCTTCTCGCGGTGCAGCAGGATGAAGGGGTTCTCGAAGACCGCCTCCATCGTCTCCGGGTCGGTGACGAAGTACGGCGACAGGTACCCCTTGTCGAACTGCAGACCCTCGGTGATCTCCAGCTCGGTGGCGAGGGTGGAGCCCTCCTCCACCGTGATCACGCCGTCCTTGCCGACGGTCTTGAGCGCCTCGCTGATGAGGGCGCCGATCTCGGCCTCGCGGGAGGCGATGGTGCCGACCTGGGCGACGTGGTCCTTGTCGTCGACCGGGATGGCCCGCTTCTTGAGCTCCTCCGTGACCGCCTCGGCGGCCTTCGCGATGCCGACACCCAGCGCCGTCGGGTTGGCGCCCGCCGCCACGTTGCGCAGACCGGCGGTGACCATGGCCTGGGCGAGCACGGTGGCGGTGGTGGTGCCGTCGCCGGCGACGTCGTTCGTCTTGGTGGCGACGGACTTGGCGAGCTGCGCACCGAGGTTCTCGTACGGGTCCTCGAGCTCGATCTCGCGCGCGATGGTGACGCCGTCGTTGGTGACGGTCGGCCCACCGAACTTCTTGTCCAGCACGACGTGGCGCCCGCGCGGGCCGAGGGTGACCTTGACCGCGTCGGCCAGCTGGTTCACCCCGCGCTCCAGAGCACGACGGGCGGTCTCGTCGAAGCTGATCTGCTTCGGCATGTCCTGCCTTGTCCCTTCAGGTAACCAGCGAGACGGGGCCGCCACCCCGCTCGGGGGCGACGGCCCCGTCAGGAGCCTCGACTCAGTTGACGACCGCGAGCACGTCGCGGGCGGAGAGGATCAGGTACTCCTCCCCGTTGTACTTGACCTCGGTGCCGCCGTACTTCGAGTAGATGACGACGTCGCCGACCTTGACGTCCAGCGGAATGCGGTTGCCCTTGTCGTCGATGCGGCCCGGACCCACCGCGAGGACCTTGCCCTCCTGCGGCTTCTCCTTGGCCGTGTCGGGGATGACGATCCCGGACGCGGTGGTGGTCTCGGCCTCGCTGGCCTGGACGACGATCCTGTCCTCGAGCGGCTTGAGGTTCGCCACTTGATGACCTCCCCTTCCTGGGGTGTGCCTCACGAACTGCGGGTTTGTGGGTTTACGACCTGCGGTCGCACCGTCGTCGCGGGTGCCGGAGCAACCAGATGTCGGCCGTGCAGTTGGCACTCTACCCATGAGAGTGCCAACGCCTCAACGCCAGGTCCGGGTAGCCGAGCGCCCCGTCTGCATATCCCCCATCACGGTGGCTACCGGCGGGTTCCCCCGGCTCGTGGCCGTGCTCCCGCCCCAGCTCAGAGCGCATGTGACCGCCCGCGTAGCGTCCCCGCCATGACGACGATCTCCGGCATCGACGTGACGGGGCTGTGCCTGGGAGGCAACGTCTTCGGGTGGACGGTCGACCGCGAAGGCGCCTTCGCGGTGCTCGACGCGTACCTCGAAGCGGGCGGCACGATGATCGACACCGCCGACGCGTACCTGTGGCGGAAGCCGGGCAACTCCGGCGGTGAGTCCGAGGCGATCATCGGCGAGTGGCTCGCCTCCCGCGGGGTGCGCGACCAGGTCGTGATCGCGACGAAGGTGGGCTCGTGGCCCACCCGGCCGGGGCTCTCGGCCGCGAACATCACCGCGGCCGCGGAGGACTCGCTGCGCCGCCTGCAGACCGATAGGATCGATCTCTACTACGCGCACAAGGACGATCCCGACACGGTGCAGGAGGAGACCCTCGACGCGTTCGACGCGCTGGTCAAGGCCGGGAAGGTCGTCCAGATCGGCGCCTCCAACTTCACCCCGGAGCGGCTGCGGTCGGCGCTGGAGATCTCCGAGCGCGACGGGCTGACCGCCTACACCGCGGTGCAGCCGCACTACAACCTGATGGACCGCAACGCGTTCGAGGCCGGGCTGCAGCCGATCGTCACCGCGAACGAGATGGCCTGCTTCCCGTACTACGGGCTGGCGATGGGCTTCCTGACCGGCAAGTACCGCGGTCAGCCCGTCGAGAGCGTCCGCGCGCAGGGCGCGCAGGCCTACCTCGACGACCCGCGCGGGCCCGCGGTGCTGGCCGTGCTGGACGAGATCGCGGCGGGCCACGGCGTGCCGGTGGCCGCGGTGGCGCTCGCCTGGCTGGCCGCGCAGCCCGGGGTGACGGCGCCGATCGCGAGCGCCCGCACCGTCGAGCAGCTCAAGGAGCTGATGGCGATGCGGACGCTGCAGCTGACCTCCGACGAGCTGCGGCTGCTCACGCACGTGTCGGACTGAGCCGATCCACCGGTCTCACGCGCTGACGAGCACCTCGGTCACCGGCATCGAGGAGTCCGCCGGGAGGTCCAGCGGGCTGGGCGCCGCCCCGGCCGCCGCCAGGTGCGCACCGAGGGCGGCGACCATCGCCCCGTTGTCGGTGCACAGCCCCGGACGGGGCACCCGCAGCGTGATCCCGGCGGCGGCGCAGCGTTCCTCGGCCATCGCCCGAAGCCGCGAGTTGGCCGCGACGCCGCCGCCGAGCAGCAGCGTGTCCATGCCGCGCTCGCGGGCGGCGCGCACCGCCTTCGCGGTCAGCACGTCGGTGACGGCCTCCTGGAAGCTGGCCGCCACGTCCGCGACCGGGATCGGGGTACCGGCCCGCTCCAGCGCCTCGACGTGCCGGGCGACCGCGGTCTTCAGCCCCGAGAAGGAGAAGTCGAACGACGCGTCGCGCGGCCCGGTGAGCCCGCGCGGGAACGCGATCGCGTCCGGGTCGCCGTCGCGGGCGACCCGGTCGATGTGCGGGCCTCCCGGGAACGGCAGCCCGAGCAGCCGCGCCACCTTGTCGAACGCCTCCCCGGCCGCGTCGTCGATCGTGGCGCCGATCGGGGTGATCGGCCCGGCGAGATCGGGCACGTCGAGCAGGCTGGAGTGCCCCCCGGAGACGAGCAGCGCCAGCGCGGGCGGCAGCGGGCCGTGCTGCAGCGTGTCGACGGCGACGTGCGCGGCGAGGTGGTTGACCCCGTAGAGCGGCACGTCCCACGCGGTGGCGTAGGCCTTCGCGGCCGCCACGCCGACCAGCAGCGCACCGGCGAGCCCCGGCCCGGCGGTCACGGCGACGACGTCGACGTCGCGTCCCGTGATCCCGGCGGTGGCCAGCGCCCGCCGCACCGCCGGCACGATCGCGTGCAGGTGCGCGCGGGAGGCCACCTCGGGCACCACGCCGCCGAAGCGGGCGTGCTGCTCCACCGACGAGGCCACCTCGTTGGCCAGCAGCTCGGGCCCCTCCCCCGTCATCCGGACGATCCCGACCCCGGTCTCGTCGCAGGAGGTCTCGAACCCCATGACGATCACGACTTCGCCTCCCGGCGCATGGTGTGGGCATCGGCTCCGCTGCGGTAGTAGCGGCGGCGCAGCCCGACGACGGCGAAGCCCTCGCTCTCGTAGAGCCGCTTCGCGGGCTCGTTGTCCGTGCGCACCTCGAGGAACACCACGGCGGACACCGCGTCGGCGACGTCGAGCAGCGCCCGCAGCAGCGTGCGGCCCACGCCGCGGCCCTGGTGCTGCGGGTCGACCGCGAGGTTGTGGATCTCGGCCTCGGCCTGCGGCGGCCCGGCGACGATCCCCAGCCCGCCGTAGCCGACGAGCGCCCCGCCGGTGCGCGCAGCGACGTAGGTGCGGCCGGGGGTGCGCAGCTCGGACAGGAACGCCGACGGCGTCCACGGGTCGTCGCCGCGGAAGAGGACCTGCTCCAGCTCCGCGCACCGGTCGGCGTCGGCCGGGGTGAGCGGGTCGATCGTGACGATCATCCGGCGGTCACCCGCTTTCGGCCGGTCGGCTCCACCGCGTCGGGGCGACGCAGGTACAGCGGCTCCAGCGGGCCCGGGATGATCCCGGCGCGCAGCGCCTCGGCCGCCACCGCCACGAGCCCGCCCGGGCTGGGCGACTCCGGGCCGACGACCGGACGACCCAGCACGGCGGCCATCCCGCCCGCCGCGACGTAGCCACCGGCACGGCGGGTCAGCGACGCCGGCGCCTCGACGTGCGGGCCATCGACCCGCCGCCCGGCCTCGTCGTAGGCGGCCCAGTAGACCTCGCGCCGACGCGCGTCGGTGACGACGAGCAGCGGCTCGCCCGTGGGGCAGTCGGCGGCGATCGCGTCCAGCGTGCAGACGCCGTGGACCGGCCGGCCCAGAGCGTCGCCCAGCGCGGCGGCGGTGACCATGCCGACCCGCAGCCCGGTGAACGGGCCCGGCCCCGCCCCGACCACGAACGCGTCCATGTCGCGCAGCGCCGCGCCGGCGTCGGAGCACGCCTGCAGCACCAGCGGCATCAGCAGCTCGGCGTGCTTGCGCGTGTTGATCTCGACCCGGCTCGACCGCACCTCGACGCCGTCACCGGTGACGGTGACGACCCCCGTGGTGACGGCGGGTGTCGCGGTGTCGATGGCCAGGACGAGCACCCCGCGAGGGTATGCCGTCACCGGGGCGCGACGACGTCCGGGAGCCGGTCACCGCCGGGCCACGACGCTGATCGTGGCCACCCGCACGTCGTCCGGCCGCCGCTCCAGCCGCACCAGCACGTGCTGCTGAGCGAGCCGCTCCGCCACGCCCTCGCCCCACTCGACGGCGACGACGGCCTCGGCCAGGTCGGTGTCGAGATCGAGGTCGTCCAGCTCGGCCGCGCCGCCGAGGCGGTAGGCGTCGACGTGCACGAGCGGCACGCCCGCGCCGCCCGGGCCGGGCCGGTGCTCGCGGGCGATCACGAACGTCGGCGACGTCACCGGGCCGACGACCCCCAGTCCGCGGGCCAGGCCCCGCACGAACACCGTCTTGCCCGCGCCGAGCGGGCCGGCCAGCACCACCAGGTCGCCCGGGCCGAGCCCGGCGGCGAGCGCCTCCCCGAGCGCCTCGGTGTCCTCTGGGCCCGGCAGCTCGATCGGGGTGTCGAGGGGAACGGTCATCGGTTGCGTCACGCCCGCCTCCGCAGCCTGCGCAGCACCCCCGGCCGGGACGGGCCGCCGATCCGCCGGGCGCTCCGCCGGAGCAGGTCGAGCAGCGCCTCGTCCATCGCCGCGGGCTGCTCCAGCATCGGCATGTGCCCGACGCCGGGGAACCGCACGAGCGTGGCATCGGGCAGCTCGGCGGCGATCCGCTCGGCGTGGCTGAACGGGATGACCCGGTCGGCGTCCCCGGCCGCGACCAGCACCTCGCAGCCGGCCAGCGCGGGCAGCGCCGCGATGCGGTCGTGCGAGTTGACGGTGTCGACGAAGTCGGTGAGCGCGTCGACGGCGTTCGCGCTGATCATGCTGTCGACGAGGTCGACGAGCCACGGCGCCACGTTGCGGTCGCCGTAGGCGAAGCTGCGGGTGATCGCCCAGATGACGTCGCCGAGCAGCCGCCGCCCGGTCTCGACGAGCGTCGGCTGGACCCGCGCGAGCAGCCCGACGCCGCGGGTGAGCGGGTTGCGCCGCGACAGCAGCGCCTTCGGCAGCCCCGCGGACCCGACTTCGCCCGCGGAGGTGGACACCAGCCCGACGCCGACGATCCGCTCCTCGAACAGCCGGGGGAACTGCTCGGCCAGCGCCATCACCGTCATGCCGCCCATGGAGTGCCCGATCAGCACGATCGGCCCGTCCGGCACGAGCGTGCGCAGCACCGCCTCCAGGTCGCGGCCGAGCTGCTCGATCGTGCAGCTCTCCCGCGGACCGCGCTCGGAGCGGCCGTGGCTGCGCAGGTCGTAGAGCACTTGGCGCACGCGCGGGGCATCGCCCCCGCCGGGCAGCTCGGCGAAGGTACGTCGCTGGAAGTGCCAGGTGCGCCGGTCCAGCGCGAAGCCGTGCACGAGCACCACGGTCAGGTCGGGCTCGCCACCGTCCAGCGGGGCGATCTCCTCGCAGGACAACCGCAGCCCGTCGTCGGCGATCACCGAGATCTGCTCCCCCGGCGGCTGCTCGCCCGGGATCGCGCCACCGGTCAGCTGGGCGGCGAGCCTGCGGCGCTCGGCCGCGATCTGCTTGCTCTTGCGGGCCGCGGCCCCGACCGCGAGCCCGGTGACCGCGGCTCCGGCGGCGCCGACCGCGCTCCAGATCGTCTGCTGGCGGTTCACGACGCGTCCTCCCGGACCACGCGGGTGACCCGGGCGCCGCGGACCCCGGTGACCACCTCGTAGTGGATGGTGTCGAGCTCGTCAGCCCACTCCTGCGCGGTGGGCTCGCCGTCGGCACCGGAGCCGAACAGCACCGCGAGGTCCCCTTCCGCGACGGGGAGGTCGCCGCAGTCGACGACGATCTGGTCCATGCTGATCCGCCCCACGACCGGGCGGCGCTCCCCGTGGAGCAGCACGGTCATCCGCCCACGCCGGTTGAGCCGCCGCGGCACGCCGTCGGCGTAGCCCAGCGGGACCAGGGCGAGCGTGGTGTCGGTGGGCGCGACCCAGTCGTGGCCGTACGCGACCCCCTCCCCCGCGGGTACCCGCTTGACCAGCAGCACCCGAGCCTGCAACCGCATGACGGGCCGCAGCGGGCTCTGCGTCACGGGCCGGTCGTAGGGATCGAGGCCGTAGACGGCGATGCCGGTGCGGACCATGTCGAGCGCCAGGTCCGGGCGGCGCATCAGCGTGCCGCCGGAGTTGGCGAGGTGGCGGATCGGCCGCAGGCCGCGCTCGCGCGCGAGCTGCCAAGCGGCGGCGAGCCGCGCGGCCTGCCGGTCCAGCGTCGGGTGGCCGGGGACGTCGCCGTGGGAGAGGTGGGAGAACAGGCCCACGATCTGCGCGGTTCCCTCGGCAGCGGCCTTCGCCGCGGCGTCCACCAGGTCCGGCCAGTCCGCGGGTGGGGCCCCGCCGCGGGACAGCCCAGTGTCGATCTTCAGGTGCACCCGCGCGGTGCGCCCGGTGGCCCGGGCAGCAGCGAGCACGGCCGACAGGTGCGCCACCGAGTTCACCCCGAGGTCGATCCCGGCGGCGACGGCGGGCGCGAAGTCGTCGGCCGGCGAGTGCAGCCACGCGAGCACCCGCGCGTCGATCCCGCCTGCGCGCAGGGCGAGCGCCTCCTCCAGCGTGCACACGCCGAGCCAGGTGGCGCCGGCGGCGAGCGCGGCCCGCCCGACGGCGACCGCCCCGTGCCCGTAGCCGTCGGCCTTGACCACGGCCATCAGCTCGGAATCGGGGGCGGCGGCCCGCAGCACACCCACGTTGTGGCGGACCGCGGCCAGATCGACGACGGCCTCGGCGCGCGGGGTCCGGTCGCAGGGCACGAACTGCATCATCCCACCGGCGGCCGAGGCGTTCCGGCCGGAGGGCCGTGCGGGTGAGCTACCTCGCAGGGAGGATCTCGACGTCGCAGGGGGTGAACCGGCGGTCCGCCGGGCCGATGGGCACCGCTTCGACCTGCACTTGCGCGATGTGGGGGGCGCATCAGACCTCGACAGCGCCGTGCTCCGCCGGTCGCCGAAGCCACCGGCCCAGCGCCGTCCCCGGGCGCGCTCACCGGAGATCGCGACGCTCAAGCCCGCAGATCCAGCTGCCGCAGCACCTCCGGGATCGCGCCCTGGATCGCCGTGGCCGGGGCGGGGGCGCCGGCGGCGGCCAGCCCGGCTGCCCGCGCGTGCACCCACGCCGCGCAACCGGCCGCCCACCACGGCTCCAGGCCCGCCGCCAGTAGCGCGCCGATGATCCCCGAGAGCACGTCGCCGGAGCCCGCGGTGGCCGCCCACGACGTCGGCGACGGATGCACCAGCGCCCGCCCGTCCGGGTCGGCGACGACCGTGGTGTTGCCCTTGAGCAGGACGGTCACGCCGAGCTCGGCGGCGGCGCGGCGGGCGGCGGCGACCCTGTCCGGGCCCACCTCGCCGGCGATGCGGGCGAACTCCCCGGCGTGCGGGGTGATCACGATCGGCCGACCGCGCACCGCCTCCCGCAGATCGGCGTGCCGGGCGAGCAGGGTGATCGCGTCGGCGTCGACGCAAGCCGGCACCCCCGCGTCGAGCACGGCCGCGAGCAGGTCGCGGCCGGCGGCGTCGGTGCCGATGCCCGGGCCCACCGTCCACGCCTGGACGCGGCCGGCGGCGGCGAACGTATCGGTCACGATCACCTCGGGCCAGCGGGCCCGCACCCGGTCGGCCGCGGAGCCGGCGAACCGCACCATCCCGCTGGTCGCGAGCACGGCCGCCCCCGTGGCGAGCACCGCCGCCCCGGGATAGGTGGCCGAGCCGGCGGCGACGCCGGTGACGCCCTGGGTGTACTTGTCGTCGGCCGGGCCGGGCACCGGCCAGCGGGCCGCGACGTCGGCGGCCTCCAGCAGGTGCGCGTGCGGCTCCGGCAGGTACGGGCCGATCCCGATGTCGACGACCCGCACCGGGCCGCAGCGGTCCGCGGCCAGCGCGTGCACCGGCTTGCGGGTCCCGAACGTGACGGTGGCGGCCGCGGTCACCGCGGGACCGGCGACCGCGCCGGTGTCGCAGTCCACGCCGCTGGGCAGGTCGCAGGCCAGGATCGGCACCCCGGCCTCGTCGGCCGCCGCGACCAGCGCCGGGGCGGGGTCGCGCAGCGCGCCCCTGCCCGAGATGCCGACGATCCCGTCGATCACCAGCTGCGCGCGCCGCACGACCTGCGGCGCGGCCGGATCGGTCCCGGCCACCACGCGGCCGCCCACGCGGCGCAGCGCCACCAGCCCGGCCGGGTGGGCCCGCTCCGGGTTCATGAGCACCGCCGTGACACCCACCCCGCGCCGGCGCAGCTCGTAGCCGGCCCACAGCGCGTCTCCGCCGTTGTCGCCGGACCCGACGAGCAGCGCCACCCGGGTCCCGGGCAGCGGCGTGCCGAGCATCCGGGTGGCCGTCACCGCCAGCCCGAACGCCGCCCGGCGCATCAGCGTGCCCTCCGGAAGCTCGGCCATCAGCGCGCCCTCCGCGGCGCGCACCTGGTCAGCCGTCCACACCCCGTCCATACCGACGGAAGTTACGCCGCGCCCGCGTCGTCGATCCGGGCGACCGAGCGGGCATCGGCGCCCGTGGCCCGCTAAGTTCACGTGCCGTGAGCCGAACCGCTGTCCCGGCGCGCCCGTCGAAGGGCAGCTCCGCCAAGCAGGCCATCGAGGAGCTGTCCCGGCCCGGGCCGTGCACCCCGCTGCGCGGCGACCTGGGCATGGTGGGCATCCCCGGCGTCGTCTTCGCGCCCGAGCAGGGCCTCGGCCTGCCCGCCGTGGTGTTCGGCCACGACTGGCTGCAGCCCGCCGAGCGCTACGCCGACCTGCTGCGCCACCTGGCCACCTGGGGATTCGTCACGGCCGCCCCGAACAACCACCGCGGGCCGTTCCCCAGCGCGCAGGGGTTCGCCGCCGACCTGCGCACCACCCTCGACGTGTGCGTCGGCGTGCGGCTCGGCGACGGCCGGATCAGCGTCGACTCGCGCCGCACCGCGCTCGCCGGCCACGGGATCGGCGCAGGCGCCGCCCTGCTCGCTGCGGCAGGCAAGCCGCGGCTGGGCGCGGTCGTCACCCTCACCCCGGTGCAGTCCCACCCTGGCGTCATCGAGGCCGCACGCACGCTCACCGTGCCGGTCCTGCACCTGACCGCGGGCCGCGACACGATCGCGCCGCCCGCCGGGCACGCCGACCAGCTCGCTGCCGCGGCCACCGGCCCGGTCGTGCAGCGGGTGCTGCCGAAGGCCCAGCACACCGGCTTCCTGCAGGGCCGGCACTGGACCGACCTGCTGCTGGCCGGGCGGCCGGACGGCAAGACCCGCAAGCTCACCCGCGCGCTGGTCACGGCGTTCCTGCTCAAGCACCTGTGCGGCGAGGACCGCGTCGACGTGCTCGTCGACGGGAAGGTGCCCGGCACCGAACTGATCGAGCGCGGGCACCGCTGACCGGGCTCAGCCGTCCGGTGCCGTGCTGTCTGGTTCCGTGCCGTCTGGTTCCGTGCTGTCCGGTGCCGTGCGGTTCGGCTCCGTGCCGGGCAGCCGCAGCCCGGTGCCGTCCGCGACCCGCTCGCCGGCGACGTCGGCGAGCCGGACACCCGGTTCGTCCGCAGGTCGGGCGCTGCTGAGCGCGGCCAGCCGGCCCAGCAGCACCGCCAGGCCCCCGATCGGGCCGAGCCCGGCGGCCGCCCGCTCCAGCCGGACGCCCAGTTCGGCCATCTCCTCGGCGGTGCGCAACACCGAGCGCTGCAGCAGCGTCAGCCGCTCCGCACGCTGCGCGCCCTCCGCGTCCGGCCAGTCGCGCGCCACACGACCGGCGAGCGCCCCGATCTCGTCGCCGACCTCGGTCAGCACCGCCCCGAGCCGGACGCACCAGGCGACGGCGTCTGTGGGTTCCGTCACGGCCCGAGCGCCCGCCGGATCCGGTCGGCCAGCTCGGCGTCGACCCCAGCCACCTCGGCCGCCGCGGCGAGCGCCGCGGCCGTGTCCTCGAGCTCGGCCACCGCGCGCCCGACGGCGGCGACCAGCCGGTCGACCTCAGCGGCGACGACGGGCACGACGTCGAGATCGCGCCCGCCGTCGACCGCGGCCGCGGCGGTGGCGGCGAGCGCGGCCGCCGTACGGGAGTGCGCCCGCAGCAGCTCGGGATCGCGGTGCAGGCCCACCATCGGACCATCGTGGCCGATCCCCCGCGGACTGCGGGCCGGAACGGGGGAAGTCGCTAGGTGACGCTGCCGACGACCTCGGCCAACCGCCGCGCGACGGCGTCGGCCTGCTCCTGGGTAGGGGCCTCCACCATCACGCGCACGACCTGCTCGGTGCCCGACGGACGCAGCAGCACCCGGCCGGTGCGGCCCAGCTCGGCCTCCGCGGCGGCGACGGCCTCGGTGACGGCGGGCGACGCGGCCACCGCGGCCTTGTCGGCCACCCGCACGTTGATCAGCACCTGCGGCAGTGCGGTGACGATCCCGGCCAGCTCGGACAGCGGCGCCTTCGTGGCCGCCATCCGGCACATCAGCTGCAGCGCGGTGAGCAGGCCGTCGCCGGTGGTGGCGTGCCGCGGCATCACGACGTGGCCGGACTGCTCGCCGCCGAGCGTGTAGCCGCCGGCGCGCAGCTCCTCCAGCACGTACCGGTCGCCGACACCGGTGGTGCGCACGGTGATCCCCGCGTCCTGCATCGCCAGGTGCAGGCCGAGGTTGCTCATCACGGTGGCGACGAGGGTGTTGTCGACCAGCTCTCCGGCCTCGCGCAT
Organism: Pseudonocardia thermophila; assembly: GCF_900142365.1. Classification (GTDB taxonomy): domain Bacteria; phylum Actinomycetota; class Actinomycetes; order Mycobacteriales; family Pseudonocardiaceae; genus Pseudonocardia; species Pseudonocardia thermophila. Next base: position 21,815 of record NZ_FRAP01000016.1, read on the forward strand.
CGCGACGGCCAGGATCGCCATGATGTGGTCGCCGTCGACCACCGCACCCGTCTCGTCGACGGCGAGGCAGCGGTCGGCGTCGCCGTCGTGGGCGATGCCCAGCGCGGCGCCGTGCTCGACGACGGCGCGCTGCAGCTTCTCGATGTGGGTCGAACCCACCCCGTCGTTGATGTTGAGCCCGTCCGGATCCGCGTGGATGGCCACGACCTCGGCGCCCGCTCGCCGGTACGCCTCGGGCGCGGCCCGCGACGCCGCCCCGTGCGCGCAGTCGACGACCACCGTCAACCCGGCCAGCGGCTCGGTCGTGGTCGCCAGAAGGTGCTTGACGTAGCGGTCCACCGCGGACGCGTCGTCGCGGACCCGGCCGATGTCCGCCCCCGTCGGGCGCGGCGCGTCGACCTTCATCCCGGCCTCGATCGCGTCCTCGACGGCGTCGGGCAGCTTGTGCCCACCTGCTGCGAAGAGCTTGATGCCGTTGTCCGGCATCGGGTTGTGCGAGGCGGAGATCATCACGCCCAGGTCGGCGCCCAGCGCCTCCACCAGGTACGCGACGGCCGGGGTGGGCAGCACCCCGAGCCGGACGGCGTCGGCACCGGCAGAGGTGAGTCCGGCGACGACCGCCGCCTCCAGCATCTCGCCGCTGGCCCGCGGATCACGGCCGACGACCGCGACGGTCCGGTGGGACCGGTCACTCTCGGCGAGCACGCGAGCAGCGGACGCGGAAACCGCAACGGCGAGCTCCGGGGTGAGGAGCTCGCCGTTGGCGAGGCCGCGAACGCCGTCCGTGCCGAAGAGTCGAGACACGTTCGGCGCCGGTCTCAGCGCTTGCTGTACTGAGGCGCCTTGCGGGCCTTCTTGAGGCCGTACTTCTTGCGCTCGATGACCCGCGGGTCACGGGTGAGGAAGCCGGCACGCTTGAGCGGCGGCCGGTCCTCGGGGTCAGCCTCCACCAGCGCGCGGGCGATGGCCAGGCGCAGCGCACCCGCCTGGCCGGAGATGCCGCCGCCGCGCAGGTTGGCGAAGATGTCGTACCGGTCGGTCTTCTCGACCGTGACCAGCGGCTCCCGGATCATCTGCTGGTGCAGCTTGCTCGGGAAGTACTCCTCGAGCGACTTGCCGTTGAGCGTGAAGTTGCCCGAACCCGGCAGCAGCCGCACGCGCACGACCGCCTCCTTGCGCCGACCCACGGTCTGGATCGGGCGCTCGGCGTACACCGCCTGCTCCGCGGGAGCGGCGATGTCGACGGCGACCTCCTCGACGCCCTCGGCGTACTGGTCGGCGTACTCCTCGACGACGCCTGCCTCGGGGTCGTACGTGCCCTCGGCGGGGTTCTCGGGGCTGCTCACGGCGTTCAGGTCCTCTTCGGGGTTCTCAGGGCTGCTCACTGCGCCACCTGCGTGATCTCCCAGGGGGTGGGCTGCTGGGCGGCGTGGGGGTGCTCCGGGCCTGCGTAGACCTTGAGCTTCTTCGCCTGGGCCCGGCCGAGGCGGTTCTTCGGGAGCATGCCCTTGATCGCCTTCTCGACCAGCCGGTCCGGGTGCTTCTCGAGCATCTCGCCGACGGTGCGCTTGCGGAGGCCGCCCGGGTAGCCGGAGTGGCGGTAGACGAACTTCTCGTCCCGCTTGTTGCCCGACACCGCGACCTTCTCGGCGTTGACGATGATGACGAAGTCGCCGGTGTCGATGTGGGGGGCGAACGTCGGCTTGTGCTTGCCCCGCAGCAGGGTGGCAGCCTGGGAGGCCAGCCGGCCGAGCACGACGTCGGTGGCGTCGATGACGTGCCACGCGCGCGTGATCTCGGTGGGCTTGGGGCTGTACGTGGACACGGACCTACCTCTGTGCTTCTCGGCTGTGGTGCGCAGGTGCGGGTCCCGCGAGGCGCAGCGGAAGTCCCGCCGCGAGCGCCCACGCGCCGCACATCGAAGGTCAAGGGTACTCGGCGGTTCGGCGGGGTGCGTAACCACCCCCCGGCCGGGCCGCGAGCCTCATGCGCGGAACGTCTGGCTGACCCGGCTCTCCACCGCCTGGTAGCGCTCCAGGGCGACGAGCGGGAGCTTCGCCATGTGCGCGAGGACCGCCTGCTGGTCTGCCTGCGCAGTGTTCCAGATCCGCTGCTTCTCCTGGTAGGCCTCCGCCGCGGCGCCGGTCCACGCGGCGACCAGCGGGGCGAGGAAGGTCTGCAGGTCGGCGAGCTGAGCGTCGATCGCCTCGGCGGTGCGGCGGATGTCGGCGCTCGCGGCGGCGAGCCCGGCGTAGTCGACCTTGATGGTGCTCACGGCTCAGAGTCCCTTCAGCGCAGCGGTGATCCCGGTGGTGGTCTGCTCGGCCGACTGCACGACGGCGCGGTGCTGCTCCTGCTCGGTCGTGTCGTACGCCACTCCGGAGGTGCGCAGCTGATCGGCGATCCCGCCGAGGGCACCGGCGAGCAGGCGCGAATCCTGGTCGCAGCGGGCCATCGCGGCGACGAACGCCGCCCCGGCCGCGCCCTGCCACAACTCCGGCAGCGCCTCCAGTCGGCTGCGCAGCGCGGCGAGCTGCGCCTCGATGTCGGACCGCACGCCGGCCACGTGCTGGGCCGCCCGTGCCATGACGTCGGTCTGGGTGCCCAGACCGGCTCCTGGTTGCGTCATGCCTGCCTCCCCGGGTCGTCGTCGGACCTCGCCGAGGCTCGCAGCCGCCGGTGCGGCGCGGGGCGGTTCCGGGCGAGTCGTGTGCAGGTGCGAACGATCTGCCGCGTTCCGGCCCGCGATCGCCCGCGCTCAGGTACGGTGCAGCGTCCCGACGACGGTCGCACAGGCCGCCGCCACCGCCGCGGCGCCCGCCCGGGTGCGCTGGCAGCCCACCGACAGCTGGGTGTCCCGCTCGAACAGCACGTACCAGTCGACGACGAGCCCGTCGGGCCCGTCCTGGCGGTAGTGGGTGACCGCGCGACCGGCGTACGTCGCCCCGGGGTCGTAACCGGAGAGGCGGCTCCCGCCGGCCTCGTACACGGCGCGCAGCTCCCGCGCCGCCCGCTCGGGCTCGGCGGTGGCGTCGTAGCCGAGCGGGGAGGCCTCGATCGCGATCAGATCGCTGCCCTGCGGGGCGGTGCGCGGGGCGAGCAGGGTCCGCCGCCGCTCGGGACGGCCGCCGGTGTGCGCCCAGCCGTCCGGCAGCGCGGCCGCGTACCCGTACTGGACGATCCCGGGCGGCGCGATCGCGAGCGGCACGGTGGCCGGCGGGCTCGGCAGGACCTGCCCGATCCCCAGCAGCCCGGCGGCGGCGAGTGCGGCCGCCCCGGCCCGGACGCGGCGGCGGGCGGGCGGCGGCGCGGGCGGGAGCCAGCGCGGCGACTCGGGTTCCTCCTCGGGCGCCGGGAGCGGGGGCAGGCGCAGTGCACCGAGCACCGCGGCCACCTCCGGCCGGAGCGGCACCCGCGCACCGGCGATCCCGGCCGCGTCCACCGCTTCGGCCAGCTCCGGGATACGCGCCAGGCCGCCGACCAGCAGCACCGACCCGGCCACGCCGGCGCGGTCGAGCGCCGCCCGCAGCGCCGCGACGGGGCCGGCCAGCACCTCGGCGAGCGCCGGGACGACGCCCGCGTCCCGGGCCCGCAGAGACAGCCGTTCCCGCACCTCCGCGGGCACGCCGAGCCGCGCGTCGAGCGCCGCGCCACCGCCCGGAACGCGCACGGTGCCGGAGCCGAGCACGGTGATCTCCACCCCGGTGCGGCCCGCGTCGAGGACGGCGACGGCGTCCGTCCCGGCCGCGGCGGCCACCGGGGCCGGGACCGCCCGCACGGAGCGCGCCAGCGGTGCCGCCGCGGCGACCGTGGCCGCCACCGTCGCCGGGTCCGCCGTCGCCGGGTGCACGAGCAGCAGCTCGGCGGGCTGCCGCCCGCCCCAGCGCCGGACCACCTCGGCGAGGTCGCCCGCACCCGGCGGCAGCTGCGCGACCACCTGCGGGCCCGCCCGCCCGGCCACCGCGATCCGCACGACCGCCGCACCCGGCTGCACGGCCACTCGCAGGTGCGGGTCAGGCATGGCCGGGCGGCACCCAGGCGAGCTGGATCCGGCGGGCCCCGCGGCGGCGGTCGACGAGCGTGCCGCGGCCGGGCGGTTCCGCGGCCGGGCGCACGCCCTCCACGAGCGCGCCCTCGTCGCGGCTGCCGTTCATCACCAGCCCGGGCGCACCCAGCTCGCGCAGCCGTCCGAGCACCGGGTCGTACAGCGCCCGCCCGGCGCCGCCGGAGCGCCGGGTCAGCACGACGTGCAGCCCGACGTCCTTGGCCAGCGGCAGGAACTCCACCAGCGGGAACAGCGGGTGCGTCGTCGTGCCGGACGGGGCGACGAGGTCGTAGTCGTCGACGAGCACGTAGACCTCGGGGCCGGACCACCAGGACCGCTCCCGCAGCTCGCGCGCGCTCACCTCGGGCCCGGGCAGCCGGGCCCGCAGCGCGGCGGCGACCTCCTCCGCGGCCGCGGCGGTCGCCGCGGGGGTGCTCGTGCAGCCGATGAGGTGGCTCTCCGGGAGCTCCCCGTGCAGGGTGCGGCGGTGGTCGACGAGCACGATCCGCGCCTCCTCCGGCGGGTGCTGCTCGACGATGCCCCGCGCGAGCACGCGCAGCAGCGTCGTCTTGCCGCTCTCCGCGTCGGCGAAGGCGACGAGGTGCGGTTCGGCGGTGAAGTCCAGCTGGACGAGCGCCAGCGCCTCCTCGTCCACCCCGATCGGCAGACCCCGCGCGGCGGGCTCGGCGGGCGACGGCAGGTCGGCGAGCGCGATCCGGCGGGGCAGCAGCCGCACCGGCGCCACTCGGTGCGGGCCGGCGGCCGCGGTGATCGCGGCGACCAGAGCGGCGGTGTCCCCGCCGGCGCGGCGCGGTGCGGCGATCACCGCGGCCGCCCCGTCCGGCGCGAGCCCGTGCCCGCCGCGGGGCGGCACCGCGCCCGCCGCGCGCCGGTCCACCTCGCTCTCCGCCGGTTCGCCGAGGCGCAGCTCGATCCGCCCGGTGACCTGGTCCTTCACCGCGGGCCGCAGCTCCGCCCAGCGGCCGGCCGTCAGCACGACGTGCACGCCGTAGGACAGGCCCCGCGCGACCAGCGGCAGCAGCCGCGCCTCCACGTCGTCGAAGTCGTTGCGCAGGGTCTGGTAGCCGTCGACGACGAGCAGCAGGTCGGTGGCGGGCTCGTCGGGGAACGCGCCGGCGGCGCGGCGGACCCGGAACTCCTCGACGGAGGTGAGGCCGGCGTCGCGGAACAGCCGCTCGCGGCGGGCCACGGTGCCGGCGACCTCGGCGACGATCCGGCGCACCAGGTCCGGGTCCTGCCGACCGGCGATCGTGCCGACGTGCGGGAGACCGGCGATCCCGGTGAGCACCGCACCGCCGAAGGCCACGACGTGCGCGCCGAGCTCGTCCGGGCGGTGCGCGGCCGCGAGGGCGAGCAGCAGCGTGGCCACGGCGGTGGACTTGCCCGCCTGCGGCCCGCCCACGATCGCGACGTGCCCGGCGGCGCCCGCCAGGTCGATCACCCAGGGATCGCGCCGCTGCTGCTGCGGGCGGTCGATCACGCCGATCGCGGCCCGCAGCGGCCCCGGCGGCGGGCCGCCCAGCTCGTCGAGCGCGGGCGGATCGGCCAGCGGCGGCAGCCACACCCGGTGCGCGGGCGGGCCGTCCCCGGCTAGTGCGGCGACGACCGCGTCGAACACCGACGGTGCCATCGGGTCGTCCTCGGACGGGGTGGCGGGCGGCTCGAGCAGCGGGACGGGCGCGGGCCCGAACCGGTGCGCGCGCCGCGGCGCCACCGGTCCGGGTTGCGGCGCGGTGGTGCTGCCCGGCCCGGACGCGTACGCCGCCCGGAACCGGATCAGCTCGTCGGTGCCGGTCGACAGGAAGGCCGAGCCCGGCGCGGCGGGCAGCTGGTGCGCGTCGGGCACCCCGAGCACGGCCCGCGACTCGGCGGCGGAGAACGTGCGCAGCGCGATCCGGTACGACAGGTGCGACTCCAGCCCGCGTAGCCTGCCCTCGTCGAGCCGTTGGGAGGCGAGCAGCAGGTGCAGGCCGAGCGAGCGGCCGAGCCTGCCGATCGTCACCATGAGCTCGATCAGCTCGGGCCGCTGCGCCAGCAGCTCGGAGAACTCGTCGACCACGACGAAGAGCGCGGGCAGCGGCGGCAGATCGGCTCCGCCGCGGCGGACCGCTGCGTACTCGGTGACGTCCGCCAGGTTGCCCGCAGCGCGCAGCAGCTCCTGGCGGCGCGTGACCTCGCCGGCCAGCGCGTCGGCCATGCGGTCGACGAGGGTCAGTTCGTCGGCCAGGTTGGTGATCACCGCGGCGGTGTGCGCGAGCCCGGCCATGCCGAGGAACGTGGCCCCGCCCTTGAAGTCGACGAGCACCAGGTTGAGCTCGGTGGGCGGATGCGTGGCCACCAGGCCGAGCACCAGCGTGCGCAGCAGCTCGCTCTTGCCGGACCCGGTCGCGCCGATGCACAGCCCGTGCGGGCCGCTGCCGCCCTGCGCGGACTCCTTCAGGTCGAGCGCCACCGCGCCGCCGTGCTCGTCGACGCCGAGCGGCACCCGCAGCCGGTCGGTGGGCTCGCGCGCCCAACGGGTGCGCAACCGGTCGATCCCGGCGGGCGTGATCTCGTGCGGACTCAGGCCGAGCAGTGCGGGCAGCCCGTCCGGGCGCGACCGCGTCCCCGGCTCGCCGTCGTCCGCGGCGCCGACCCGGTAGCGGGCCAGCCGGCGCGCCAGCGCGGTGGCCTCGGCGACCGAGAGCGCATCCGGCCGGCCGACCGGCGCGGCGCCCTCGTCCTCGCCGGTGCCGGCACGCTCCAGGGTGCCCGGCCCGACCCGCAGCCGGACCACGGTCGGCCCCGCACGGCGGCCGGGTGGGGCGCCCACGCGCAGCACGGTGACCCCGGCGACGCCCGCCCACGGCCCGAGCCCCTCCGCCACCCCGTCGACGACGAGCAGCAGGTGCGGATCGCCCGCCCCCGGGCCGGGCGGGCGGCCGGTCAGCTCGGTGAGCCACCAGCGGCGCACCTCGTCGGTGCTGCCGGTGATCATCCGCAGCGGGCCGATCGCGTCGCGGCGGCGCCGGTGCTCGACGTGCGGCAGCCACTTCGTCCACTCCCACTCCGGCAGCGCCCGCGGGCCGGCGACGACGGCCAGCAGCGCCTCGTCCGGCCCGTGCCACAGCGCGTACTGGGCGACGACCGCGCGGGCCAGCGCGCGAGCGGGCACCAGATCGGTGCGTTCGGACTCCAGCCACACGGTGGAGCTGGCGCGCAGTGACAGCGCCACCGGGAGATCGGGCACCACCGAGTGGGCGCGCAGGAACCGGCGCAGCGCCGCCGTCGCGATCGGCTCGATCCGCTCGGGCGGACCGGCCTGCGGGGCGATCAGGCGGGTGGCCAGCCGCTGCACCCCGCAACCGATCCGCACGTTCCCGAAGTCGTCGTCAGCGAGGCGGCGCTCCCACAGCCGCCCCGCGGCCAGCACCTCGGGCCACGCCGCCGGATCCGGGTGGACGGCCTCCGCGGCGGCGCGCTGCTGGGCCGTGACCGTGCGCACCTCGGCGCGTGTCTCAGCGAGTCCGCGCAGGTAGTCGCGGCGCTCCTCGTCGATGCGGGCGGTGCGCGCGCTGCCGGTGGTGCTGCCGGTGCCCGCGACGAGCATGCCCACGGTGGACAGCGCGAACATCGCGCCGAACATCCAGTTGACCGGGTTGCGGGGGGCGATCACGACGAACCCGACCGCGCCGAGCAGCATGACCAGCGGCATCAGCCGCTGCAGCAGCCCGGGCGGGACCAGCCGTTCCGGCTCCGGCGGCGCCATCAGCTCGATCTCGCCCGAGGGTGGGCGCGGCCGCGTCCGCGCCGGCCTGCGCAGCTGCAGCGTCGCCACCGGTTCGCGCCTTCCGAGCTGGAGCCGCGCCGAGCGGGGCCCGTTCCGACGAGTTCCGCCGAACGGCCCCACGGGTTCATCCGGCCCTGCGATGCTAGGCAGCACCCCGGACGTTCCGGGGCCGTTCGGGAAATCCGACCGATGGTGGAACCGGGGTGGGCGGTGGCCGGGAGTCGTGCGTTCTGCCGGCTGACCGTGCTGGCCCCGCGCACGAGCGTGGACGTCGCGCTGCCGGCGGACGTCCCGGTGGCCGAGCTGGTCCCGATGCTGCTAGAGCTGGTCGGTGAGCCGCGGAGCGGCGGTCGGCGCCCGGTGCCGTGGCGGCTGTCGGGCGCGGGCGGCGGCGTGCTGCCCACCGGCGCCACGCTGGACGAGCTGGCCGTGCCCGACGGGGAGCTGCTGCGGCTCGCCCCCGCCGGCACCGCGCCACCGCCGCCCGTGTTCGACGACCCGGTCGACGCGATCGCCGCCACCGCGGACGAGGCCCCTCCGCTCGCCGGGCCGGCGGGCTCCGCGGCCCTGCTCGGGGTCGCGGTCGTAGGCGGGGGCGCGTGCGCGGCGGCCGGCCCGGGTGCGGCCGGCTCGGCCGTCGTCGCGGCGCTCTCCGCCGCCGGCGCGCTGGGGGCGGCGCACGTGCTCGCCCGGCGGCCCGAACCGGGACCGGCCGCTGCCGGCACCGCGGCCCTGATCGCCGTCCCGTTCGCGGCGGCGGCCGGCTGGACCGCGCTGCCGGACCCGGCGGGCGGGCTGCTGCTCGCGGTGGCCGCGGCCGGGGTGGCCGCCACGATCGCCCAGGCCGTCGTGCGGGTGGTGGCGCCGGCGCTGATCGCGGTGGTGGTCGCGGCGGTCCTGACCGGCGTCGCCCTGATCGGGATGCGGCTGGGCCTGCCCGCCGGCGCGGCGGCGGCCGCCGGATCCGCGGCGGCGCTCGTGCTCGCGCCGGTGCTGCCGCGCACAGCGGTGCGGCTCGCCGGGCTGCCCCGGCCGGCTGGACCGGGCGATCCCGAACCGGCGGAGCTGCCGCCGGACGAGCTGGCCGAGCGGGCCGCGCTGGCCCGCGGCTACCTGGGCGGGCTCACCGCGGGCTGCGCGGCGGTCACCGCGGCGGGAGCGGCGATCGTCGGCGTCCTCGACCACCGGTGGGGGCTCGCGTACGCGGGGGTGGCGGTCGCCTCGCTGGCGCTGCGGTCCCGCTGCTACGCCGACCACGTTCCGGCGCGGGCGGCGCTGTGGGCCGCGCTCGCCGGAGCCGGTGGGCTCGCGGTGATCGTCGGCTCGACCGTCCTCGCCCCGGTGGCCGGGCTGGTGCTCGCCGGTGTCTGCGCGGGCGGGCTGCTCGTGACCGGGCGGGCCGCCGCCCCGCCGGGACCCGTCACCCGCCGGGTCGTCGACCTGGTCGAGGGGGCGCTCGTCGTGGCCGCCGTCCCGCTGGCGCTGGGCGTCATGGACGTCTACCGGATCGTGCGCGGCCTGTGAGCGCCCGCAGCGGGATCAGCGCGGCCGCCCTCGTGGTGTGCCTCCTGGCGCTCGCCGCCCCGCCTGCGGTGGCGGCCGAGGACCGGCCGCCGGTGCCGCCGCCCGTGCGGTCGGCACCGCCGTCGGGTGCCCGACCCACGCCCGAGACCGCTCAGCTGGGCCCCGTGGTGTGCGGGGCCCCGGAACCGGCCGGCGCCGAACTCCTGCGGTCCGAGGCGGCCCGGATGCGGCTCGCCGAGCTGCACCGCATCGCCACCGGACGCGGGCAGCGCGTCGCCGTGATCGACACCGGGGTGGCACCCCACGCCGGCCTCGCCGGCCGGCTGATCGGCGGCGGCGACTACCTCGCGGGCGGCGACGGGCTGCAGGACTGCGACGGCCACGGCACCGCGGTCGCCGGCATCATCGCGGCGAAACCGCCGCCGGGGACCACCGGGATGGTCGGTGTCGCCCCGGACGCCGAAGTGCTGTCCGTCCGCCAGACCAGCGACGCCGTGACGATCACCGACGCCCTCGGCGCCGAGGTCTCCCCCGGCACCACGACCACCCTGGCCAAGGCCATCGTCCTGGCCGTCGACCAGGGCGCGACCGTGATCAACATGAGCGAGGCGGCGTGCGTGCCCGCCGAACGGGCCGGCGCGGTCGGCGAGCTGGTCCACGCGGCGCTCGACTACGCCGTCGCCCGCGACGTCGTCGTCGTGGCGGCGATGGGCAACGCGGCCGGCCGGGCGTGCACCGGCGAAGGACTGGTGTCGATGCCCGCGTGGTTCGACGACGAGGTGCTGGCGGTCGGCGCGGTCGACGCGTTCGACGCGCCGGCGGGGTTCAGCTTCCGCGCGCCGTACGTGGACGTCGCCGCACCGGGGACGGAGCTGTACTCGCTCTCCCCGAGCGGGGGCTACACGGCTTCACCGGTCAACGGGACCAGTTTCGCTGCGCCGTGGGTCGCGGGGCTGGCTGCGGTGTTGCGGGAGCGGTATCCGCAGCTCTCCGCTCGGCAGGTGACGGAGCGGATCGTGGTCACGGCGCGACGAGCGCCGCACGGGCGGGACCAGGCCGTGGGGTTCGGGGTCGTCGACCCGCTGGCAGCGGTCACGGCGGAGCCGTTCTCCGGGGAGGAATCCGTGGCGACCCTGGCGGGGACCGGCGACGAGGTTACGGCGCCGGCGGGCGCGGTGCCGGTCGATCTGCTCGGGATCGGGGTGCTCGTCGTTGTCGTGGGGGTGGCCGGGGTGGTGGGGGCGCGGCGGTGACGGGGCCGCGGCGCGCGAGTGCGGATCTCACGACGGCGAGTTGGGGTTTTCCATGGCGGTTTACCATGGCGGCGAGTTGTCCCTCTCAGAGCGGCGAGTTGCCCTTCTGGGGAGCGCGAGTTGCCCCGTTGAGGTGCGCGAGTTGCCCCCCGTCGCACTGCTCGCCAACGGCGAAAGCCAGAAAACCATCCGGCGCCTCATCACCACAGACGGCGCCACCATCGACGGCGAAACCCGCAGCCACGGATTCCACGGCCCCCTCGCCACCACCATCACAGCCCCCGACGACGGCCACTGCACCGCCCCCTACCGCGACACCCCGATCCACCACATCGATCACCGCGTCCGCCACAGCGACGACGGACCGACCGACCTCGGCAACGGATACTGCGCGCTGCACGACTAGGCCAAGGAGATCGGGGTCAGCCGGCGACCACCTCGCAAGCTGAGGCGGCGAAGTCGCGCCCCATGAACCTGTTCATCCGGGCTGCGGCACGTCCACGAGGGTGACGGCGTCGGGCCGGCTGAGGGTCGGACCGCCGGGTAGGAGGCGGAGGAGCCGCTCCGGCGCGGGGTGGGTGTCTTGCACGCCCAGGGCTGCGGCGGTGGGTTGGTCGGCGACGCCGTGGGTGACGCCGCTGGCGGAGACGAGCCAGATCGGGCCGTCGGTGCCGAGGCGGTCAGGAGCGGTGCCGCGGACGGCGCCGCCTGCGCCGACGACGGCGGCGTCGATCGCGGGGCCGGGGCCGTCGGACTGGGCGAGGGTGACGGCGACGGCGGTGCCGGTCGGCATGGGCAGGGTGGTTGTCGTGCGGGCGGTGCCGACGGGGCGGTCGGGGTGCCAGGTCCAGCAGGTGACGGGGAGATCGGTCGGGCTGGGGAAGCGGAACGGGCGGCTCGGCCACTGGTCGACGGGCAGGCGGTGGACGGAGCCTGCTGCGCCGATGGCGGCGAGCGTCGTCTCCCGCGCTGGGGCGCCGTCGAGGAGGAGGGTGGCGATGCCGAGGGGGATCTCCTGCACGCCGTCGGTGAAGGTGACGAGGTAGCGGTCCTGGCCGTCGGCGGTGTGCGTGACGAGGACGTCGCCGACGGCGGCGTCCAAGCCGGACGGCCCTGGTCGGCCGCGGCCGGGGACGGGTGGCACGCGGTAAGGGGCGCCCTCCGGGATCGCGTCGACGAGGGCAGCGGAGGCCTGGCGCGCTCGCGAGCGGTCGAGGGTGGCGAGGACGCGGGCGTCGGTGGAGTCGATCTGGTGGCGGCGGCCGTCGGCGACCAACCACAGGCGGCCGCCGGGATCGCGGAGCAGGCCGGCGTCGTCGACGGGACCGGGGGCGGGTGGCTGCGGGAGCGGGCCGGCGAGGACGGTGGTCGCGACGAGGCGGCCGTCCAGGTCGACGGCGTCGCAGAGGGCCCAGCGCGGCTCGATCGAGACGTCGGGGCGGGTGGCGAGGGCGCCCGGGACGTTCGCGGCGGCGGTGCGCGGCGCGTCGGCGATGCCGTCGTCCGGCACGACGACCGGTTCCGCGGTGGCCGGATCGGTCGGGGCGGCACCGCTGCGAGCGAGGGCGGCGATGACGAGCCGGGCCGCGAGCAGATCGGTGACCGGGACGAGGCGATCGGGATCGCGGGCGACCACGTACATCGCGCCGGACTGCTGACCGACCACGACGGCCGAGCGCTGCCACAGCGGCTTCGGGCTGATCAGGGCGACGAGCAAGCAGGCGGCGACGGCGAGCGCACCGAGGGCGACGCTGCCGCCCGCGGCGCGGCGCTGGCTGCGGACCTGCTCGTGCAGCGGAACGGGATCGCCGCGGACGAGGGCGGCCTCGAGGCGGCGCATGCCGTAGCGGTAGCCGTCGACCTGGTCCCGAGTGGCGGGGAGACTCGCACGGGACACAGGGGAGACGCTAGCGAGCCGCGCCGCCGCCGCGGGGGTGTTCCGGAGAACTCGTCAGACCGAGATCGCGTCCAGCCGCTCCTTGATGAACGGCGCCGACACCACGGGATCCAACCCGGCGACCTTGCCCACCGGCGGCTCGAGCGGCGTGACGACGGCGTCGTGGTCGAGCTCGAAGAAGAACACCAGCGACATCAGCTCTTCGTGCGGCGCGGACGGCTGCGGCGGCAGCACGCGGTGCCGGCCGGAGCGCCAGCGCTTACCGGTCCAGTGCTCCAGCAGATCACCGATGTTGATCGTGAGCGCGGCCGGGTCGTACGGCGCGTCCATCCAGCCGCGCGGCTCGACGTCGACCTGCAGGCCACCCGCGCCGGGTTCCCTGTCGAGCACGGTGACGGTGCCGAAGTCGGTGTGCGGGCCGATGCGGTACTGCCCCGGTTCGGGCCGCCCCACCTCCGACAGCGGCGGGTACCGGTTGATGTTGAACGTCCACGTGGGGTTGCGGGCGAGCCGGGTGAGCGCGTCGCGCTCCTGGCCGAGCGCGGTCGCGCACAGCTCCAGCAGGTCGTGCGCCACCCGCGTCATCGCCGCGACGTAGCGAGCGGCCACCGCCTGCAGCTCGGGGATCTCGTCGGGCCACACGTTCGGCGGGAACCACACCGCGTCGACGGCGGGATCCCCGGTCGAGCTGTCCGGCCCGATCGCGAACGACTCCTTGAGGTCCGGCGGGGTCGGTGTGCCCTCGGCGAGCGCGTTCGCCTCGACACCCGGCGGCAGCCAGCCGCGTCCGCCGATGCGGGCCGCGTAGCGCTGCTTCACCTCGGTGGGCAGCCGGAAGAAGCGGCGAGCGGCCACGCGCAGGTCCCGGCGCAGCTCGTCCGCCACACCGTGCCCGGTGACCAGCAGGAACCCGGCCCGCTGCAGGGCGGTGTCGACGATGCGCTCGATGGCCGGGTTCCCGGTGCGCCAGGCGGCGAGATCGATGGTCGGGATCATGAGGGCTCCCCGATGTCCTCGTTCCACAGCTGCGGGTTGGCGGCGATGAAGTCGGTCATGAGGGCGACGCACTCGGGATCGTCGAGGATCGTGATCTCCACGCCGTGCTCGGCGAGCCAGTCGTGGCCGCCGTGGAACGTCCGCGACTCGCCGATCAGCACCCGACCGATGCCGAACTGGCGCACCAGCCCCGAGCAGTACCAGCACGGCGACAACGTGGTGACCATGGTGGTGGTGCGGTAGTCGCGTTGCCGGCCCGCCGCCCGGAACGCGGCGGTCTCGGCGTGCATCGACGGATCGCCGTCCTGGACGCGCCGGTTGTGGCCGCGGCCGAGGACGGTGCCGTCAGCGGCGACCAGCGCGGCCCCGATCGGGATCCCACCCTCGGCGAGCCCGGCCTTGGCCTCCGCGACGGCGACGGCGAGCAACTCGTGATCAGTCACGGGCATCAGTGTGCCCACCGAGCCTGCGGAACAGCAGCGCGTACAGGGCGGCGGCGACCAGGAACCCGGTGGCGAACCCGAGGTCGCCGATCTCGGGCACGGCCTCCGCGACCAGGCCCGTGTACAGCTCCTGGTTGGCGAACAGCAGCACCGACACGACGATGCCGACGACGAGCGCGACGAGCCCGGCGTGGTTGGTGTAGCTGCGGTCGTAGAGGAGCTCGGACGCCGGGGTGCGCCGGCGCAGCGCCATGTCGGCGAGCGTGATGCCCAGCCACGGCCCGATCCAGTAGACGATGACGAGCAGGAAGCTCTCGTAGCCGTGCGCGGCGTCGGGCAGCGCGAGCAGCGCGATCACGAACCCGACGATCCCGAACCCGACGGCCACCGCCGCACGGGCCCGCGCCAGCGGCACGTCGATGCCGAGGCACAGGAACGCCATCGCCCCCGAGTACACGTTCAGCACGTTCGCGGCGACGGCGCCCAGCACGATCGCGAGCAGGGTGAGCGCGGCGAGCCAGCCGGGCAGCAGCCCGGTGAAGTTCGCGGTGGGGTTGTCCGAGGTCAGCCCGGCTCCGGTCGCGGCGCACACCGACGCCGCCCCGACGATCATGAGCAGCGAGGTGGACGTGAACAACCCGATCCCGGCCGCGAGCCCGGTGCGCAGCCGCGGGCTGTCCGCGGGCAGGTAGCGCGCGTAGTCGGCCGCGTAAGGGCTCCACCCGGCTGTGTAGCCGAACACGGCGCCGACGGTGAGGAGGAACCCCGCGAGCCCGCCGGTGCCGCCCTCGGCGGGCAGCGCGGCCGGATCGAACCCGGTCAGCACGATCACCGCGCCGATCAGGAAGATCACCGCGAGGACGGGGAAGGCCACCCGCTCGAACGCGTGCACCAGGTTGTGCCCGAAGAACGCCACCCCGACCTGCACGAGCACGACCAGCACCAGCGCCGCGACGACCGGCAGCCCGGTCAGCTCGGTCAGCGCGAACGACGCGCTCACGCTGTTAACGGCGAACCACCCGCACCCCGACGTGATCGTCATCAATCCGGCCGGCAGCGCGTTGCCGCGGTAGCCGAAGGCGAGCCGTCCGAGCACCATCTGCGGGACGCCCACGCGGGGCCCGTGCGCCGAGAGCACGCCGTGCGCGATCGCGGCGAGGCCGTTGCCGAGCAGGATCGCCGCCACGGCCTGGCCGAACGTCAGCTTGAAGACCAGCACCGACAGGACGCCGACGAAGATCGTCGCGAACTCGAGGTTCGGCGAGGTCCACATCCAGAACAGCCGGATCGGCCTGCCGTGCCGCTCCTCGTCCGGGATCGGCTCGTTGCCACCCGGTTCGACGGCGACGACCTTGCTCCCGTAGTGCCGCGACGAGGTGCCCGGTTCGACGCTCACGCCGATCACCCTCAGCCCAGCGCCCGCGCTGAGGCAAGCCGCCTGACCAGCTGTAACACAGTGTTCGCAGCCGTCTTGCACGCCGGTCACGCCGGGTCGGCTGTGCACACGGGCTCGGCCGCCGGGTGCGGGGTGCGCAGCGCGGCGACGGTGCCCGCAGCGAGCAGCGCGGCCGCCGCAGACGCCCACGTGAGGGCGACGTAGCCGAGGCCGGCGCCGATGATCGCCGCACCGATCGCGGGCCCGACCGTGATGCCGACGTTGAACGCCGAGACGTTCGTGGCCGCGGCCAGTGTGCGGGCCTGCCCGGCCAGGTCGAACACCCGGGCGGTGAGCACGGGGTTCGTGGCGAACGCGGCGACGCCGAACAACCCGATCGTCGTGACCGCGACCACCGGCGAGCCGAGCCCGGCACCGAGCACGACGGCGAGCGCGGCGAGCGCGGCGAGCGCCCCGAGCAGGGTCGGCATCGGCCACCTGTCGGCGGTGCGGCTGGCCAGCGCGATGCCCATGACGGAACCGATCCCGTACAGGCCGAGCACGGCGGGCACCGCCACCGACGACAGGCCGGTGACCTCGACGAGCATCGGCGCGAGGTAACTGAACACGATCAGCACGGCCGTGGTGGTCAGGGCGTTCGTGCTGTAGGCGAGCCAGAGCCGGGGGTTGCGCATCGCCCGCAGTTCGGCGGCCACGGCGGGCCGCGGTCCCGGGTCGGCCGCGTCCGCCGGCACCGAGAGCCGGATCCCGACGCCGACGGCCGCGGACATCGCCGCGATCGTCCAGAACGCGGCCCGCCAACCCCACTGCTCGCCGATCAGCGTCCCGAGCGGCATTCCCGCGACGGCAGCGACGGTGAGCCCGCCCGCGACCAGGGCCATGGCCCGCGCCCGGCGTTCAGCCGGCACCAGTGCTGCGGCGGTGACGGTGGCGACCGCCCAGAACCCGGCGTAGACGACCGCGGCGACGACCCGGGTCACCATCAGCACCCCGTAGCCGGGGGCGAGCGCGCCCACCGCGTGCGCGGCGGCGAACGCGCTGACGAACCCCAGCAGCGACGTGCGCCGCGGCAGGTGCAGCGTGGCGACGGCGAGCACCGGCGCCCCGACGAGCATCCCGACGGCGAACCCGGAGATCAGCAGCCCGGCCTGCGGTACGGACACGCCCAGGTCGGCGACGATCATCGGCAGCAGCCCGGTGAGCATCAGCTCGGACGTGCCCTGCGCGAAGATCGCGACGCCGAGCACGACGACGGCGAACGGCATGGTTCCCCCCACGGAAAGAAGCGGTGCAGCGCGCGTCAGAGCGCGGTGACGGCGGTGTCGGCGATCGCGGCGAGCTCGTCCGGCCCGGCCCCGGCGCGCGCGGCCACGCGCATGCCGCTGACCGTCGCGATGACGAACCGGGCCAGCGCCTCGGGATCCCGGCCGGGATCGATCTCACCTGCGGACTGCGCGGCGGCGAAGGCGTCCCGCAGGAGCGCCAGCCGCCGCTCCCCGTCCCGCCGCAGTAGTCGTGCCACCTCGGGATCGGACTCGCCCAGCTCCACGACGGTGTTCACCACCAGGCACCCGGCCGGCTCGTCCGGCGGCGGTTGCACGCCCTGACCGAGCAGCTCCCGCACGCGATCGCGGACGGGTGCGTCTCGCTCCAGGACCTCGCTGGCCCGGCGGAACGCCTCCTCGCAGTACCGCTCCAGCGCCGCGAGGAACAGCCGGTGCTTGTCGGTGAACGTGTTGTAGATGCTGCTGCGGCGCAGCCCGGTGGCGGCGCACAGCGCCTCGGTCGAGGTGCCGGCGAACCCCGTCTCCCAGAACGCGCGCATCGCCGCGTCCAGCACGCTCGCCTCGTCGAAGGTCCTCGGCCTCGGCACGGCCACGACGGTAGCACAGTTTTGGACTGATCCATACAAAACTTGGGCAGCGGTTGACGCCGCGCCGACCCCTCAGTGCGAGAGGGTGCGCATCCGCCGGGTCTGCGCGTCCCTGGCGGCCAGCTGGTCGTCCGGCGGGTAGTCCACGCCGACGAGCGTGAGCCCGTGCGCGGCCGCGACCGCCACCTCGCTCGGCCGCTCCGTGCGCTGCAGCAGCGCGCCGGGCCACTCCACCGGACGGCGCCCGCGACCCACGTCGAGCAGCGCGCCGACGAGGCTGCGCACCATCGAGTGGCAGAACGCGTCGGCGGCCACGGCCGCAGTCACCACGCCGTCGGCATCGGGGTCGCTCCAGTCCAGCTGCTGCAGCGCCCGGATCGTCGTGGCGCCCTCCCGCCGCTTGCAGAACGCGGCGAAGTCGTGCTCGCCCAGCAGCGGCGCCGAGGCGGCCCGCATCGCGTCGAGATCGAGCGGGTGCGGCCAGGAGAGCGTGTCTCGGGCCCGCAGCGGCTCGGCGCCGTACGGCGCGGTCGCGATCCGGTAGCGGTAGTGGCGGCGCAGCGCCGAGAAGCGGGCGTCGAACTCCGGCGGCACCGGCGTCACCGCCCGCACCCGCACGTCGGGCGGCAGGATCCGGGCCAGCCGACGCACCAGCCACGCGGTGTCCAGGTCGGCGGTCAGGTCGGTGTGCGCGACCTGACCGGTGGCGTGCACCCCGGCGTCGGTGCGCCCGGCCACGGTGAGCGTGACCGGGGCGCGCAGCACCGTCGAGAGCGCGTCGACCAGCACACCGCAGACGGTGCGCCGGCCGGGCTGCGCGGCCCAGCCGGAGAAGTCGGTGCCGTCGTAGGCGATGTCCAGGCGGTAACGCTGCACGGCTTCGGAACGGGTGGGATGCGGAACGGGCCCGCCGTCGGGGTCGACGGCGGGCCCGTTCGGGTCGTGCTGGGCCGTCAGGACTCGGCCTCGTCGTCCGCGGCCTTCTCCTGCTGCGAGGCCGGCTTCGAGAAGCCGGCGGCCTCGGCGGCCTCCTCGGTCGCGAACCAGACCTCGGCCACCGTCTGCGCGTAGTGCGGCGAGCCCGGGGTGTGGTACAGCATCGAGTCGGCGTTGCCCTTGATCGGGAAGCCCTCCGGCGCCTCGTTCGGGTCGTCGAGCGGGGCGTGGCTGCCCGGCCCGTACGGCGCCTCCTCGGTGCTGGCGGACTCCTCGACCTCGGTCTCGGCGGCCGCGGCGGCCGCGGTGGCCTCCTCCGCCGCGGTCTCCTCGGCCTTCGCCTCCTCGTCGGCCTCGGTCTCCGGCGTCAGGCCGGCCTTGGCCGCCGCCTGCGACGCCGCCGCGCGCCGGGCCCGGTTGGCCTCGTCGGTGACCGTCTTCTGCTGGATCAGCTCGATGACGGCCATCGGCGCGTTGTCGCCCTTGCGCGGCATGATGCGCGTGATGCGCGTGTAGCCGCCGTTGCGGTCGGCGTAGAACGGGCCGATCTCGGACACCAGGCGGTGGACCACGTCCTTGTCGCGGATGACCCTGGCGATCTGCCGGATGTTGTGCAGATCGCCCTTCTTGGCCTTCGAGATCAGCCGCTCCGCGTACGGACGCAGCCGCCGGGCCTTGGCCTCGGTGGTGGTGATCCGGCCGTGCTGGAACAGCGAGGTCGCCAGGTTGGCCAGGATCAGCCGCTGGTGTGCGGGAGAGCCGCCCAGACGGGCGCCCTTGGTCGGCTGGGGCATCGCTACAGCTGCTCCGTTTCTGCGTAGTCCTGGCCGTCGTCACCGAAAGGCGAGTCCGGGTCGAAGTGCGTCGCCGGCTCGGCGCCGTACCCGGTGGCCGCAGCCGACGGGTCGAATCCGGGCGGGCTGTCCTTGAGCGACAGGCCGAGGCCGACGAGCTTCATCTTGACCTCGTCGATCGACTTGGCGCCGAAGTTGCGGATGTCGAGCAGGTCGGCCTCGCTGCGGCTGACCAGCTCGCCCACGGTGTGGATGCCCTCGCGCTTGAGGCAGTTGTAGGAGCGGACGGTGAGGTCCAGCTCCTCGATCGGCATCGCGTAGGCAGCGATGGTGTCCGCCTCCTGCGGCGAGGGGCCGATCTCGATGCCCTCCGCGTCGACGTTCAGCTCGCGGGCGAGGCCGAACAGCTCGACGAGGGTCTTGCCGGCCGAGGCCAGCGCGTCGCGCGGGGTGATCGACGGCTTCGTCTCGACGTCGATGATCAGCTTGTCGAAGTCGGTCCGCTGCTCGACGCGGGTCGCCTCGACCTTGTAGGTGACCTTGAGGACCGGCGAGTAGATCGAGTCGATCGGGATCCGCCCGATCTCCGCGCCGGTGGCCTTGTTCTGCATCGCCGGGACGTAGCCGCGGCCCCGCTCGACGACGAGCTCGACCTCGAGGCGGCCCTTGTCGTTGAGGGTGGCGATGTGCAGGTCCGGGTTGTGCACGGTCACGCCCGCCGGCGGGACGATGTCACCCGCGGTGACCTCGCCCGGGCCCTGCTTGCGCAGGTACATCGTGACCGGCTCGTCCTCCTCGGAGCTCACGACGAGCTCCTTGAGGTTCAGGATGATGTCGGTGACGTCCTCCTTCACCCCCGGGACGGTGGTGAACTCGTGCAGCACGCCGTCGATGCGGATGCTGGTGACGGCGGCACCAGGGATGGAGGAGAGCAGGGTACGGCGGAGCGAGTTGCCGAGCGTGTAGCCGAAGCCGGGCTCCAGCGGCTCGATGATGAACCGGGATCGGGTCTCGGTGACCGTCTCCTCGGTGAGGGTGGGGCGCTGAGAGATCAGCATGTGGAGTGTTCTCCTTCGTTGCCGCGGCAACCACTATCTGATGCCGCAGTGAGCCCCCCGCCCCACTGCAGGACGGGGGGACGGAGCGCTCCCGCGCTCCGGGACGAGCGGCTACTTCGAGTAGTACTCGACGATGAGCTGCTCGGAGACCTGCGTGTCGATCTGCGCCCGCTCCGGAAGCTGGTGCACCAGGATCCGGAGGTTGCTGGGAACAACCTGAAGCCACGCCGGGATCGGCCGATCGCCGAGGGTCTCCTTGGCGATGACGAACGGATCCAGCGACAGCGACTTCGGTCGGACGTCGATGATGTCGTACTGCGAGACCTGGAAGCTCGGGATGTTGACCTTCTTCCCGTTGACCAGGAAGTGGTTGTGGCTCACGAGCTGCCGGGCCATCCGCCGGGTGCGGGCGAGGCCCGCCCGGTAGACGACGTTGTCGAGCCGGCACTCCAGGATCTGCATCAGGTTGTCGCCGGTCTTGCCGGGGCGGCGGTTGGCCTCCTCGTAGTACCGGCGGAACTGCTTCTCCAGCACGCCGTAGGCGTACCGGGCCTTCTGCTTCTCCTGCAGCTGCAGGAGGTACTCGGTCTCCTTGATCCGGATCCGGCCGTGCTGGCCGGGCGGGTAAGGACGACGCTCGAACGCCTGGTCGCCGCCGACGAGGTCGACCTTCAGCCGGCGGGACTTGCGGGTCATGGGTCCGGTGTAACGAGCCATCAGTTCGTGCTCCCCCTCAGACCCGGCGCCGCTTGGGCGGACGGCAGCCGTTGTGCGGCTGCGGCGTGACGTCGGAGATGGTGCCGACCTCGAGGCCGGCGGCCTGCAGCGACCGAATCGCGGTCTCGCGGCCGGAACCGGGGCCCTTCACGAAGACGTCGACCTTCTTCATGCCGTGCTCGGCCGCCTTGCGGGCCGCGTTCTCGGCGGCCATCTGGGCGGCGAACGGCGTGGACTTGCGCGAGCCCTTGAAGCCGACGTGGCCCGCGGACGCCCACGCGATCACGGCGCCGGTCGGGTCGGTGATCGAGACGATGGTGTTGTTGAACGTCGACTTGATGTGCGCGTGGCCCGCGACGACGTTCTTCTTCTCCTTGCGGCGGACCTTCTTGGCTCCACCGGCCTGGCGCGAACGGGGCGGCATTACTTCTTACCTGCCTTCTTCTTACCGGCGACCGTCTTCTTCGGCCCCTTGCGGCTGCGGGCGTTGGTGCGGGTGCGCTGACCGTGCACCGGGAGGCCGCGGCGGTGCCGGATCCCCTGGTAGCAGCCGATCTCGATCTTGCGCCGGATGTTCGCCTGAACCTCCCGGCGCAGGTCACCCTCGACGTCGAAGTTGGCCTCGATGTACTCGCGGATCTTGCCGAGGTCCTCGTCGCTCAGGTCCCGGACGCGCAGGTCCGGGCTGACGCCGGTGGCGGCCAGGATCTCCGTGGAGCGAGTCCTGCCGATCCCGTAGATGTAGGTGAGCGCGATCTCCATCCGCTTGTCGCGGGGAAGGTCGACGCCGACGACGCGTGCCATGCGGCAGCTATCTCCTCTGTGTACTCCGCCAGGTCCTCCCGACACCCGTCCCCCGCGCTGGAGGGCTCCGGCCTGGTTCCGGAGGTGTTCACGCACCACCCCGGTGCGCTAGGTGTGTCAGGTTCCTCTTCGTTGTCGCTGCGCAAGCGCGCGATCGCGAGGATCAGCCCTGCCGCTGCTTGTGCCGCAGGTTCTCGCAGATCACCATGACCCGCCCGTGACGGCGGATCACCTTGCACTTGTCGCAGATCTTCTTGACGCTCGGCTGGACCTTCACGTCCGTCGCTCTTTCGCTGGTGTCGTGCCGCCGCAGGCGCCGCCCCGTCGGGCACCGCCTCCGGCGCTGGGGATCGTCGTCACTTGTAGCGGTAGACGATGCGGCCGCGGGACAGGTCGTAGGGCGAGAGCTCCACGACCACCCGGTCCTCGGGGAGGATGCGGATGTAGTGCTGCCGCATCTTCCCGCTGATGTGCGCGAGGACCTTGTGCCCGTTCTCCAGCTCCACGCGGAACATCGCGTTCGGCAGGGGCTCGATGACCCGGCCCTCGACCTCGATCGCCCCGTCCTTCTTGGCCATGTCCTCCGCGATCCGTGACGTCGGGTGTGGTTCCGTCTATCCTCGAACACGTTCACGCCCGGAACCGTTGAGCGCGTGGACACGACGGAACCGGCGCACGTGACGCGCCGAAACCCCAGTGTACGCGGTCTGCGCGGTGCGCCGTGTCCGGGGTCGGTCAGCAGCGAAAATCGCGCGATCCCCGTCGGGGCCGAGGGTTACCGTCCGGTCCGAGACCCACTTGACCTCGACCCGAGTTGAACGTCTGCGATGGAGCCATGACCGGCGCACCCGACACCGAACCGATCCCCCGACCGGCGCCGATCGGCCCGTCCGACGTCCCGCCGACCCGGCTGCCCCGCGCGCTGCGGCCGTTCCGGCATCGCGAGTACCGGCTGCTCACCGCCTCGATGGCGCTGTCGCTGGTGGCGAGCGGCATGTGGGCGGTCGGCCTGGTGTGGCAGGTGATCGCGCTCGGCGGCGGGCCCAGCGACGTCTCGATCGTCATGGCCGCGCTGTCGGCCGGGCTGCTGGTGGCCGTGCTGTTCGGCGGTGTGGCGGCCGACCGGCTCCCCCGCCGCGCGCTGCTGATCGTCGTGGAGTCGGTGCGGCTGGGCACGGCTGCCCTCGCCGGGCTGCTCGCCGCCCTCGGCGCGCTGCAGGTGTGGCACCTGGCCGTGCTCGCGCTGGTGATCGGCGCGGCCGAGGCGTTCTTCTTCCCCGCCTACACCGCCCTGCTGCCCACGATCCTGCCGGCTGACGAGCTGCTGGCCGCCAACGGTGTGGAGGGCACCGTGCGCCCGGCCGCGCAGTCCGCGATCGGCCCGGCGATCGCCGGCGTGCTGATCGGTGCGTACGCACCCGGCGTCGCGCTGATCGGTGCCGGCCTGCTCTACGGGCTGGCGCTGGTCACGCTGCTGTTCATGCGCCCGCTCCCGCAGCCGGTCGCAGCTGCGGGGAACGGTGCGGAAGCGGGCACGAAGAGCTCGGTCCTGAGCGACCTGCGCGAGGGCTTCCGTTACATGTTCAGCACCGGCTGGTTCTTCGCCACGCTGGCGTTCGCCACGTTCCTGGTGCTGCTGATCCTCGGCCCGATCGAGGTGTTGCTGCCGTTCGCCGTGCGCGACCAGACCGGCAGCGACGCGAGCGGCTACGCGGTCGTCGTCGGCGCGTACGGGATCGGCTCGATGGTCGGCTCGATGCTCATGTCCTCGCTGCGGATGCCGCGGCGCTACCTCACGGTCATGATCCTGGCCTGGGGTGTCGGGAGCCTGCCGATGGCGGTCATCGGGTTCACCGACCAGCTGTGGGTGATGGTCGTGGCGATGTTCGCCGTCGGCGTCGCCGGCGCGGTGGCCATGGTCATCTGGGGCACGCTGCTGCAGCGGCGGGTGCCGCCGCACCTGCTCGGCCGGGTCTCCAGCCTGGACTTCTTCGTGTCGCTGGCGCTGATGCCGGTGTCGATGGCCGCCGCCGGCCCGGTCGGTGAGGCGCTGGGCCTGCCGCTGACCTTCGTCATCGCGGGCGTGGTCCCGGTGGCGCTCGCCGTCGTCGCGCTCGTGGGCTGGCGGCTGCCCGCCGACGAGATCGCCCACCCGCTGGACCCCGGGCCGGGCGAGGAGGTCACAGCGCCTTGATGATCTCCTCGACCTTGTCCCGCGCGTCGCCGAACAGCATGTGGCTGTTCTCCCGGTAGAAGAGCGGGTTCGACACCCCGGCGTACCCGGCGGCCATCGAGCGCTTGAACACGATGACGTTGCCGGCCTCCCACACCCGCAGGACCGGCATGCCGGCGATCGGGGAGCCGGGTTCCTCGGTGGCCGCCGGGTTCACCGTGTCGTTGGCGCCGATGACCAGCACGACGTCGGTGTCGGCGAAGTCGTCGTTGATCTCGTCCATCTCCAGGACGATGTCGTAGGGCACCTTCGCCTCGGCGAGCAGCACGTTCATGTGGCCGGGGAGCCGCCCGGCGACCGGGTGGATGCCGAAGCGGACGTTCACGCCCCTCTCCCGCAGGGTGCGGGTGAGCTCAGCGACCGGGTACTGGGCCTGGGCCACCGCCATCCCGTAGCCGGGGGTGATCACCACGCTGGACGCGCTCGACAGCAGCGCCGCCGCACCCTCGGCGGTGATCTCCTTGTGCTCGCCGTAGTCCTTCTGCTCCCCCGTCGGTGCCTCGATGCCGAACCCGCCCGCGATCACGGAGATGAACGAGCGGTTCATCGCCTTGCACATGATGTAGGACAGGTACGCACCGGAGGAGCCGACGAGCGCGCCGGTGATGATCAGCAGGTCGTTGCCGAGCAGGAAGCCGGACGCCGCAGCCGCCCACCCGGAGTAGCTGTTCAGCATCGACACGACCACCGGCATGTCGCCACCGCCGATCGACGCGACGAGGTGCACGCCGAGCAGGAGCGCGATCACCGTGAGCAGGATCAGCGCCGGCAGCGTCGGCTCGATGACGAACCACACCGTGAGCGCGGCGAAGACGACCAGCGAGCCGAGGTTGAGCGCGTTCTTGCCGGGCAGCATCAGCGGCTTGGAGTTGAACCGGCCGTTGAGCTTGCCCCAGGCCACGATCGAGCCGGTGAACGTCACCGCACCGATGAAGACACCGATCGCGACCTCTCCGCGGTGGATACCGATCAGCTCAGGGTCGATCGTGCCGCCGCCCGCCGCCTCCACCTCGAGGTAGCCGTTCCAGCCCACGAGCACGGCGGCGAGACCGACGAAGCTGTGGAAGAGCGCGATCAGCTCGGGCATCCCGGTCATCGGCACGCGCGCAGCCCGGTACAGGCCGATCGCGGCGCCGACGAGCACCGCGATGATCAGCAGCGCGATCCCGAGCCCGTCGATCCCGCCGGTCAGAGCGAGCACGACGGTCGAGATCAGCGCGATCGTCATGCCGGCGATGCCGAACGTGTTCCCGGCGCGGGCGGTCTCGTGCTGGGACAGCCCGGCGAGCGCGAGGATGAACAGCAGCGCAGCGACGACGTAGGCAGCGCTGGCCACGGTCTGTGCAGTCATGGGTGTGTCAGCTCCGCTTCGATCAGCTGCGCCGGAACATGCCGAGCATGCGTCGGGTGACGGCGAACCCGCCGAAGACGTTGATGGTCGCCAGCAGCACCGCGACGGCAGCGATGACCGTGATGGCGGTGCTGTGCGCCCCGAGCTGCAGCAACGCCCCGACGACGATGATGCCCGAGATCGCGTTCGTCACCGACATGAGCGGGGTGTGCAGCGCGTGGTGCACGTTGCCGATGACGTAGAAGCCGGCCACGATCGCCAGCGCGAACACCACGAGGTGGCCGATGAGGGCCTGCGGCGAGATCGCGATGAGCAAGAACAGCACGATGCCCGCGAGCGCGACGAGCCCGTAGCGGCGCGCCGGCGACATCGGCTCCTTCTCCTGCTGGACGGCGGGAGCCGCGGCCGCGGCGGCGACCTGCGGTGTCGCCGACACCGCCACCTCGGGCGGCGGCCAGGTCGACTCGCCGTCGCGCACGACGGTCATGGCCCGCTGCACCTGGTCGTCGAAGTCCAGCACGAGCTGCCCGTCCTTGTTCGGGGTGAGCAGCTTCATGAGGTTGACGAGGTTCGTGCCGTAGAGCTGGCTCGCGGTCGCGGGGAGCCGACCCGCGAGATCGGTGTAGCCGATGATCGTGACGCCGTTCGGGGTGACGATCTTCTCCCCGGCCACGGTGCCCTCGACGTTGCCGCCGTTCGCGGCCGCCATGTCGACGATGACCGAGCCGGGCTTCATCTGCGCGACCATGTCGGCGGTGATCAGCCGCGGCGCGGGCCGGCCGGGGATCAGCGCCGTGGTGATGACGATGTCGACCTCACGGGTCTGCGCGGAGTACAGCTCCCGCTCGCGGGCCTTGTAGTCCTCGCCCATCTCCTTGGCGTAGCCGGTGGCGGAGACCTCCACCTCCGGCGAGGAGATGGCCAGGTACTCCCCGCCGAGCGAGCGCACCTGGTCGGCGACCTCGGGGCGCGGGTCGGTGGCGCGCACGATCGCGCCGAGCGAACCGGCGGCGCCGATCGCTGCGAGGCCAGCCACTCCGGCCCCCACCACCAGCACCTTCGCAGGCGGCACCTTGCCGGCGGCGGTCACCTGGCCGGTGAAGAACCGGCCGAACTCGTGCGCGGCCTCCACGACAGCGCGGTAGCCGGCGATGTTGGCCATCGAGCTGAGCACGTCGAGCGACTGGGCACGCGAGATCCGCGGCACCGCGTCCATCGACAGCGCCGTGATCGGCCGCTGCGCGAGCTTGTCCACGATCTCCGGATTCAGCCGCGGCTGCAGCATCGCGATCAGCGTCGCGCCCGGCTTCAGCCGGTCGAGCTCGTCGTCGGTGGGGGTGTTGATGGCGAAGACGATGTCGGCCTGCCACGGGTCGCCGATCTGCGCACCCGCCTCGACGTAAGCGGCGTCGGGGAAGTCCGCCCGCGCGCCTGCCCCGGCCTCGACGACGACGCAGTACCCGAGTTTCCGCAGCTGTCCCACCGTCGTCGGCGTCGCGGCGACGCGCGTCTCGTTGGGCGCGGACTCCCGCACCACCCCGATCGACTTCCCCGGTGGCTGCTCCGCTGCGGTCTCCGAGTTCATGCCGAGAATCTAGACGACCGCGTCGTCGCCTCAATGAGGCGTGGATCACCTCGAGCCCGAACGGGCCGACCGGACGGGGAGACCCTGCTCACGCGGGCAGGGTGAGGATCCGCGGCCCGTCCTCCGTGACCGCGACCGTGTGCTCCCAGTGCACAGCGCGGCTGCCGTCGGCGGTGACGACGGTCCACTCGTCGTCCAGCTCGACCGTCTCCGGGCTGCCCCCGGTGAGCATCGGCTCGATCGCCAGCGCCATCCCCACGCGCAGCTTGGGACCGTGGCCCGGCTTGCCGTGGTTGGGCAAGAACGGGTCCATGTGCATCGACGTGCCGATGCCGTGCCCGCCGTAGTCCTCGACGATCCCGTACGCGACGCCGTCGCGGGCCGCGGCGGTCTCGCACGCCGTCTGGATCGCGTGGGAGATGTCGGTGAGCCGGGCGCCGGGCCGCACCGCGGCGATGCCGGCGTGCAGCGCGTCCTCGCACGCCTTGGACAGCGCGAGATCGGCCGCGGACACCGAGCCGATCGGGATGGTGACAGCGGCGTCGCCGTGCCAGCCGTCGAGGATCGCGCCGCAGTCGACGGAGATGATGTCGCCGTCGGCCAGCACCTGCTTCGGCGACGGGATGCCGTGCACGATCTGCTCATTCACCGACGCGCAGATCGACGCCGGGTAGCCGCGGTAGCCCAGGAACGACGGCACGGCGCCGGCGTCGCGGATCGTCTGCTCGGCCAGCGCGTCCAGCTCCGCCGTGCTCACCCCGGGTGCGGCCAGGTCCGTGACGGCGGCCAGGGCACGGGCGACCACGGCGCCGGCGGCGCGCATCGCCTCGATCTCGGCAGGCGTCTTCACCTCGATGTCGCGCCCCCTCAGGCGCGCCATCACGCCGCGCACCCCGCCCCGGCCGGCCATCACGGCCTCACCGGTTCTGCAGGGCGTCGGTCACGCGGTCGGTGATCTCCTCGACGGCGCCGACGGCGTCGATGCTCACGACGATGTCGCGGTAGTGGTCGAGCAGCGGGTACGTCTCGTCGCGGTACACCTGCTGGCGGTTGCGGATGACCTCCTCGGTGTCGTCGGAGCGGCCGCGGGCGAGCAGGCGCTTGACCAGCTCCTCCTCGTCCACCTTGAACTCCACCACCGCGTCGAGCTGCTCACCGCGCTCGGCCAGGAGCTCGTCGAGCGAGTTGGCCTGGCTCACCGTGCGCGGGAAGCCGTCGAGGATGAAGCCCTTCG
This sequence comes from Pseudonocardia thermophila, assembly GCF_900142365.1. Taxonomy (GTDB): domain Bacteria; phylum Actinomycetota; class Actinomycetes; order Mycobacteriales; family Pseudonocardiaceae; genus Pseudonocardia; species Pseudonocardia thermophila. Next base: position 49,744 of record NZ_FRAP01000016.1, read on the forward strand.
CGACGTCGTCCTCGGCGAGCCGCTCGCGAACCATCCGCACGGTGACGTCGTCGGGCACGAGGTCGCCCTTGTCCATGTAGCTCTTGGCCTCGAGCCCCAACGGCGTCTGCTGGCTGAGGTTCGCGCGGAACAGGTCCCCGGTGGAGATGTGCGGCACCCCCAGCCGCTCGGCCAGGCGCACGGCCTGGGTGCCCTTGCCCGCACCGGGCGGTCCCACGAGAACGAGACGCATGCGAAACGGTCCTCCCACTCGGTCGAGAGTTTTCAGCGCAGGAAGCCTTCGTACTTCCGCTGCTTGAGCTGGCTCTCGATCTGCTTCACGGTGTCCAGGCCCACGCCCACCATGATCAGCACCGCCGTACCGCCGAACGGGAAGTTCTGGTTGTTGCCGGTACCGGTGAGGCCGAGGAAGAAGTTCGGCAACACCGCGATGATGCCCAGGTAGAGCGAACCGGGGAGCGTGATGCGTGACAACACGAACCCGAGGTACTCGGCCGTCGGCCGGCCTGGCCTGATGCCGGGGATGAAGCCACCGAACTTCTTCATCTCCTCGGCCCGCTCATCAGGGTTGAACGTGATCCCCACGTAGAAGTACGTGAAGAAGATGATCAGAGCAAGGTAAAGGATGATGTGCACCCAGCTGGACTGGTCGACCAGGTAGGTCTGGACGAACTGGGTGACGGGGCCCGTCCCCCCGGCCAGCCGGGTGACGAGGTCGGGCAGGTACAGCAGTGACGAGCCGAAGATGACCGGGATGACGCCGGCCTGGTTCACCTTCAACGGCAGGTAGGTCGACGTGCCGCCGTACATGCGGCGCCCGACCATGCGCTTGGCGTACTGCACCGGGATGCGCCGCTGGCCCTGCTCGACGAACACGACGCTGGCGATGATGGCCAGCCCGAAGATGCAGACGACGGTGAAGATCAGGCCGCCGTTGCGCAGGATGTTCGCCCCCTCGGCGGGGATCCGCGCCGCGATCGAGGTGAAGATCAAGAGCGACATGCCGTTGCCGATGCCGCGCTCGGTGACCAGCTCACCCAGCCACATGACGATCGCGGTGCCCGCGGTCATCACGATGACGATGATGATCAGGTCGAAGATGCCGGCGTCCGGGATGATGGGCTGGCTGCAGCCGGCGAAGAGCTGACCGCGCTCCGCGAGCGCGACGATCCCGGTCGCCTGCAGGATCGCCAGCGCGATCGTCAGGTACCGGGTGTACTGGGTCAGCTTGTTCTGCCCGGCCTGGCCTTCCTTCTTCAGCTGCTCGAAGCGCGGGATGACCACGGTGAGCAGCTGGATGATGATGCTCGCCGTGATGTACGGCATGATGCCGAGCGCGAAGACGGACAGCTGCAGCAGCGCGCCGCCGGAGAACAGGTTCAGCAGCGAGTAGACGCCGGCGTTCTCCCCGGCCTCGGCCTCGCGCAGGCACTGCTGGATGTTCGGGTAGGAGACCCCGGGCGACGGGAGCAGCGCCCCGGCCCGGTAGACCGCCACGATCCCGAGCGTGAAGAGGATCTTCTTCCGCAGGTCCGGCGTCGTGAAGGCCGACCGGAATGCGCTGAGCACTGGGAGATCCTCCTGATAGACCGCGCGACCGGCACTCGGCCGGCGGGAATCGACTCTAACAGCGCGCCCGCCGACGCCGACCGGCAGCGCTGCCCGCACGGCACGGACCGGCGCGGATGGCGCCGGCCCGACCGAACGGACACCGCCTTACAGCTCGGTGACGGTCCCGCCAGCTGCCGTGATCTTGTCACGGGCGCTTCCGGAGAAGGCGTGCGCGCTCACCTCGAGCTTCACGCCCTCCAACTCGCCGGTGCCGAGCACCTTCACCGGCCGGTTGCGGCGCACGGCACCCACCGCCACGAGCTCGTCCGGGCCGACCGTGCCGCCCTGGGGGAACAGCCGCGCGAGGTCGCCGACGTTGACGACCTGGTACTCCACGCGGAAGCGGTTCTTGAAGCCCTTCAGCTTCGGCAGCCGCATGTGCAGCGGCATCTGGCCACCCTCGAAGCGCGGCGAGACGTTCTTCCGCGCTCCGGTGCCCTTCGTACCGCGACCGGCGGTCTTGCCCTTGCCGCTGCCGTCACCGCGGCCGACGCGGGTCTTGGCGGTCTTCGCACCCGGGGCGGGACGGAGGTGGTGGATCTTGATGATGCTCTGCTCGCTCATCACGAACGCACCTCCTCGACCGTGACCAAGTGGCGCACCTTCTGGATCATGCCGCGGACCTGGGGAGTGTCCTCCCACTCAGCCGACTGGCGGATCTTGCGCAGGCCCAGCGACTTGATCGTGGCCTTCTGGTAGTCCTTGCACCCGATGGTGCTCTTGATCTGCGTGATCTTGAGCTTGGCCATGTCGATCACACCCTCGCAGCCTGCGCCTCAGCGGCGCGCGCCCGCAGCATCTCCGGCGGGACGACGTCCTCCAGCGGCATGCCGCGGCGTGCCGCGACCTCCTCCGGGCGCTGGAGCTGCTTCAGCGCGTCGATGGTCGCGTGCACGACGTTGATCGGGTTGTCGCTGCCCAGGCTCTTCGAGAGCACGTCGTGGATGCCCGCGCACTCGAGCACCGCACGCACCGGGCCACCCGCGATGACCCCGGTACCGGGGCTCGCCGGGATCAGCAGCACGACACCCGCCGCCGCCTCGCCCTGGACCCGGTGCACGATCGTGCCGCCGATGCGCGGAACGCGGAAGAAGTTCTTCTTCGCCTCCTCGACGCCCTTGGCGATCGCCGCCGGGACCTCCTTGGCCTTGCCGTAGCCGACGCCGACGAGACCGTCGCCATCGCCCACGATCATCAGAGCGGTGAAGCTGAAGCGCCGACCACCCTTGACGACCTTGGCCACGCGGTTGATGGTCACCAACCGCTCGATGTACGGGGTCTTGTCCTGGGCCGCCCCGCCACGGCCTCCGTCCCGGCGGTCCCGACGCTCGCGGTTCTCGCCGCCGCCGGGGCCCCCGCCGTCACGCCGTGTACGTCCCGGCATCAGACGTTCCCTTCGATCTTCGTCACAGTCATCAGAACTTCAGCCCGCCTTCGCGGGCGGCGTCGGCGAGCGCCGCGATCCGGCCGTGGTAGTCGCGCCCACCGCGGTCGAAGACGACGGCCTCGATGCCGGCGGCCTTGGCCCGCTCGGCGATCAGCTGGCCGACCTTGGTGGCGCGGGCCTTCTTGTCGCCGTCGATCGCCCGGACCTCGGCCTCCAGCGAGGAGGCGGCGGCGAGCGTGTGGCCGGCGACGTCGTCCACCAGCTGGGCCACGATGTGGCGCGAGCTGCGCGTCACGACCAGGCGCGGCCGCTCGGGCGAGCCGAAGACCTTCTTGCGCAGCCGACGGTGGCGACGCGCGATGGCGGCACGACGCTCGGCCGCCACCCGCGAGGCGGCCTTCTTCCGCTGGTTCGCGGAGATCGCAGTGTTGTTGGCAGCCATCACTTACCCGTCTTCCCGACCTTGCGGCGGACGTTCTCGCCCGCGTACCGCACGCCCTTGCCCTTGTACGGCTCGGGCTTGCGGATCTTGCGGATGTTCGCGGCGGTCTCGCCGACCAGCTGCTTGTCGATCCCCGACACCGAGAACTTCGTGGGGGACTCGACCGCGAAGGTGATGCCCTCCGGCGGCTCGACGACCACGGGGTGGCTGAAGCCGAGCGCGAACTGGAGCGCCTTGCCCTGCATCGCCACGCGGTAACCGACGCCGACGATCTCGAGCTTCTTCTCGTAGCCGTTGGTCACGCCGACGATCAGGTTGTTGATCAGCGTGCGCGACAGGCCGTGCATGGCCTTGCTGCGCCGCTCGTCGTCAGGCCGCTTCACCAGGATCGAACCGTCGTCGGCGCGCTCGACCGTGATCGGCTCGGCCACGGTGTGGCTCAGCGTGCCCTTCGGACCCTTGACGGTGACCGTACGACCGTCGATCTTCACGTCCACCCCGGACGGAACGGGGATGGGCAGTTTCCCGATTCGGGACATTGGCTCCTATCCCCCTCACCACACGTAGGCGAGGACTTCCCCGCCCACGCCGTTCTTCTTGGCCTGCTTGTCCGTCAGGAGGCCGGACGACGTCGAGATGATCGCGACGCCGAGGCCGCCGAGGACGCGCGGCAGGTTGGAGGCCTTCGCGTACACCCGCAGGCCGGGCTTGGAGACCCGGCGCAGGCCCGCGATGCTCCGCTCGCGGTTGCGGCCGTACTTCAGCTCGATCACCAAGTTCTTGCCGACCTCGGCGTCCTCGGTGCGCCAGGAGGCGATGTAGCCCTCCTTCAGCAGGACGTCCGCGATAGCGGCCTTGAGCTTGGAGTGCGGCATGGTCACCGAGTCGTGGTACGCCGCGTTGGCGTTCCGCAACCTGGTGAGCATGTCCGCGATCGGATCGGTCATCGTCATGGCGACGTCACACTCGTTTCCCGCCGTGGTTCCCTCTCGGGCCTTCGGCGATCAGTGCTTCGAATGATTCGGATCTACCAGCTGGCCTTGCTGACACCCGGCAGCTCGCCGGCGTGCGCCATCACCCGGACGCACACCCGGCACAGGCCGAACTTGCGCAGGACGGAGCGCGGCCGCCCGCAGCGGTTGCAGCGGGTGTAGGCGCGCACCTTGAACTTCGGGGTGCGGTTCGCCTTGACGATCAGCGCCTTCTTGGCCATCTCACGCCTCCTTGAAGGGGAAGCCCAGCTTGCGCAGCAGCACGCGGCCTTCCTCATCCGTCGTAGCCGTGGTGACGACCGTGATGTCCATCCCGCGCGGCCGGTCGATCGTGTCGGGGTCGATCTCGTGGAACATCGACTGCTCCGTGAGGCCGAACGTGTAGTTGCCCCGGCCGTCGAACTGCTTGTCCGACAGACCGCGGAAGTCGCGGATACGCGGGAGTGCGATCGTCAGCAGACGGTCGAGGAACTCCCACATGCGGTCGCCGCGCAGCGTGACCTTGGCGCCGATGGGCATGCCCTCACGCAGCTTGAACTGCGCGATCGATCGGCGGGCCCGGCGGATCAGCGGCTTCTGACCGGTGATGGTGGCCAGGTCGCGGACCGCGCCCTCGATCAGCTTGGCGTCCCGGGCGGCGTCGCCGACACCCATGTTGACGACGACCTTCACCACGCCGGGCACCTGCATGACGTTCTTGTACTGGAACTGCTCCTGCAGTTCGGCGCGGATCTCGTCGCGGTAGCGCTGCTTGAGGCGCGGCACCACCTTCTCGGCCGTGGTCGTGGTCATCTCAGATCTCCTTACCGGTACGCCGGGAGATCCGGACCCGCTTGCCGTCCTCGGTCACCTTCTTGCCCACCCGGGTCGGCTTGCCGTCGGAGTCGATGACCATCACGTTGGAGACGTGGATCGGCGCCTCCGTCGTGATGATCCCGCCCGACTGCGCGCCCCGCTGGTTCTGGGTGATCCGGGTGTGCTTCTTGATCCGGTTCACACCCTCGACGAGCACGCGTTCGCGGCGCGGGTAGGCCTGGATGACCTTGCCCTTCGCGCCCTTGTCCTTACCGGCGATCACCAGGACGGTGTCGCCCTTCTTCACCTTCATGTCCTACAGCACCTCCGGGGCGAGGGACACGATCCGCATGAACCTCTTGTCACGCAGCTCGCGGCCGACCGGACCGAAGATGCGGGTCCCTCGCGGCTCGCCGTCGTTCTTGATGATCACGGCGGCGTTCTCGTCGAACTTGATGTAGGAGCCGTCGGGACGACGACGCTCCTTCGCAGTCCGGACGACCACCGCCTTGACCACGTCGCCGCGCTTGACCCCGGCGCCGGGAATGGCGTCCTTCACCGTGGCGACGATCGTGTCGCCGATGCTCGCGTAGCGCCGGCCGGAACCGCCGAGCACGCGGATGCAGAGGATCTCCTTCGCACCGCTGTTGTCGGCGACGCGCAGCCGCGACTCCTGCTGGATCACTTCGCCTTCTCCAGGATCTCCACCAGACGCCAGCGCTTGGTGGCCGACAGCGGGCGGGTCTCCATCAGCCGGACGCGGTCACCGACGCCGGCGATGTTGCCCTCGTCGTGCGCCTTGACCTTGTGCGTGCGGCGGATGACCTTGCCGTACAGCGGGTGCTTCACGCGGTCCTCGAGGTTGACCACGATCGTCTTGTCCATCTTGTCGGACACGACCAGGCCCTCGCGGACCTTGCGCTCACCGCGCTTCTTCTTGCTCACCGTCTCGGTGTTGCTCTCGCTCATGCTGCGCCCTCGTCGTCACTCGGTGCGGCCGACAGACCCAGCTCACGCTCGCGCATGATCGTGTAGATGCGAGCGATCTCGTGCCGGACGGTTCGCAGCCGCCGGTTGTTGTCCAGCTGCCCGGTGGCCATCTGGAACCGGAGGTTGAACAGCTCCTCCTTGGCCTCGCGCACGCGCAGCACCAACTCCTCGTCGGTCAGCTGGCGCAGCTCGGCTGCCTTCGACGCCATCAGAAGTCACCACCCTCGCGGGTCACGATCCGGCACTTCATCGGCAGCTTGTGGATCGCACGGCGCAGGGCCTCGCGAGCCGTCTGCTCGTTCGGGTAGCTCATCTCGAACAGCACCCGGCCGGGCTTGACGGGGGCCACCCACTTCTCCGGCGAACCCTTACCGGAACCCATGCGGGTCTCGGCGGGCTTCTTGGTGAGCGGGCGGTCCGGGAAGATGTTGATCCACACCTTGCCGCCGCGGCGGATGTGCCGGTTGATCGCGATACGCGCCGACTCGATCTGCCGGTTGGTCACGTAGGCCGGCTCCAGCGCCTGGATGCCGTAGTCGCCGAAGGTGACCTGGGTGCCGCCGGTGGCGAGACCCGTGCGGTGCGGACGGTGCTGCTTGCGGTACTTGACCTTGCGCGGGATGAACATCTCAGCTCTCCCCACCGGTAGTGGTGGTGGCGGCGGCCTCGGGGGTGGCCTGCTCGGCAGCGGCGGCGCGGCCGGCCTCGGTGCCGGCACCGGTGGTGCCGGACGAGCCCGAGCGGCGGCGCGGCGGGCGCTCACGGCGCGGCCGCTCGTTCGCGGCCGGTGCGGCGGTGGCGCCCTCGCGGCGGCCGCCGACGACGTCGCCCTTGTAGATCCAGACCTTCACGCCGATGCGGCCGAAGGTGGTGCGGGCCTCGTACAGGCCGTAGTCGATGTCCGCACGCAGCGTGTGCAGCGGCACCCGCCCCTCACGGTAGAACTCCGAGCGCGACATCTCGGCACCGCCGAGGCGGCCCGAGCACTGCACCCGGATGCCCTTGACCTGCGGCGAGCGCATGGCCGACTGGATGGCCTTGCGCATCGCGCGCCGGAAGGCGACGCGGTTGGACAGCTGCTCGGCCACGCCCTGCGCGACGAGCTGCGCGTCCGACTCCGGGTTCTTGACCTCGAGGATGTTCAGCTGGACCTGCTTCTTGGTCAGCTTCTCGAGGTTGGCCCGGATCCGGTCGGCCTCGGCGCCGCGCCGGCCGATCACGATGCCGGGACGGGCGGTGTGGATGTCCACCCGGACGCGGTCACGGGTGCGCTCGATCTCGACCTTGGAGATGCCGGCCCGCTCCATGCCCTTGGAGAGCATGCGGCGGATCGCGACGTCCTCCTTGACGTACTCGGCGTACTGCTTGTCGGCGTACCAGCGCGACTTCCAGTCGGTGGTGATGCCGAGTCGGAACCCGTGCGGGTTGATCTTCTGCCCCATCAGCGGGCCCTCCCCTGTGCCCGTCCGGCGCGGTTGTTGCTCAGCGGCCGGGACTCGACCTCGACCGTGATGTGGCACGACCGCTTGCGGATGCGGTACGCGCGGCCCTGCGCGCGCGGCCGGATCCGCTTCATCGTCACGCCCTGGTCGACGTAGATCGTCTTGACCCACAACGTGCGCGGGTCGAGCTGCTGGTTGTTGATCGCGTTCGCGACCGCGGAGGCGATCACCTTGTAGACGGGCTCGCTCGCGGCGTGCACGTCGAGCTGGAGGATCGACAGCGCCTCGTCGACGTGCTTGCCCCGCACCAGGTCGACGACCCGGCGCACCTTGGTCTCGCTCATCGGGATGCGCCGCGCGACCGCGCGCGCGGTCGGCCGGGCCTCGGTCTCTGCAGTAGTCATGGAATCGCTCACCGCCTCCGTGCCTTGCGGTCGTCCTTCACGTGACCGCGGAAGGTTCGCGTGGGAGCGAACTCACCCAGCTTGTGCCCGACCATCGCGTCCGTGATGAAGACCGGCACGTGCTTGCGGCCGTCGTGCACCGCGATCGTGTGGCCGATCATGTCCGGGATGATCGTGGACCGCCGGGACCAGGTCCGGATGACGGTCTTCTTGCCCGACTCGTTGAGCGCGTCCACCTTCTTGAGCAGGTGGTCGTCCACGAACGGGCCCTTCTTCAGGCTGCGCGGCATTCTCTAACCTCCCCTGCTCAGCGCTTCTTGCCGGAGCGGCGCCGGCGGACGATCAACTTGTCGGAGGGCTTGTTCGCGCGGCGGGTGCGGCCTTCGGGCTTACCGGCCGGGTTCACCGGGTGGCGACCACCGGAGGTCTTGCCCTCACCACCGCCGTGCGGGTGGTCGACCGGGTTCATGGCGACACCACGGACGGTCGGGCGCTTGCCCTTCCACCGCATGCGGCCCGCCTTGCCCCAGTTGATGTTGGACTGCTCGGCGTTGCCGACCTCGCCGATCGTGGCGCGGCAGCGCACGTCGACGTTGCGGATCTCGCCGGACGGCATGCGCAGCTGCGCGTACGGCCCGTCCTTCGCGACGAGCTGCACCCGCGCACCGGCCGAGCGCGCGATCTTCGCACCGCCGCCGGGGCGCAGCTCGATCGCGTGGACCACGGTGCCGGTCGGGATGTTGCGCAGCGGCAGGTTGTTGCCGACCTTGATGTCGGCCTTCGGCCCGGCCTCGACGCGGTCACCCTGCTTGAGCTTGTCGGGGGCGATGATGTAGCGCTTCTCGCCGTCGACGTAGTGCAGCAGCGCGATCCGGGCGGTGCGGTTCGGGTCGTACTCGATGTGCGCGACCTTCGCCGGCACGCCGTCCTTGTCGTGGCGCCGGAAGTCGATGACGCGGTAGGCGCGCTTGTGCCCGCCGCCCTGGTGCCGCGCGGTGACCCGCCCGTGCACGTTGCGGCCGCCCTTGCTGTGCAGCGGACGGACCAGCGACTTCTCCGGCTTGGACCGGGTGATCTCGGCGAAGTCCGACACGCTGGCGCCGCGGCGGCCCGGCGTGGTCGGCTTGTACTTGCGGATTCCCATCGTCTACGTCCCTCAGCTCACCCGGCCGCCGAAGACGTCGATCTCACGGCTCTCCGGGGAGATCGTGACGATCGCGCGCTTCGTGTCCTTGCGCTTGCCGTAGCCGGTGCGGGTGCGCTTGCGCTTGCCGGTGCGGTTCAGCGTGTTCACCGACGTCACCTTGACGTCGAAGATCTGCTCGATGGCCTGCTTGATCTGGGTCTTGTTCGCGTCCGGCCGGACGAGGAAGGTGTACTGGCGCTGCTCGAGCAGCCCGTAGCTCTTCTCCGAGACCACCGGCGCGAGCACGATGTCGCGCGGGTCGGGGATCACTTCTCCTCCTCCTTACGCTGCGACGGCGGCAGCCTGAAACCGGCCGCCTCCGCCGCCTCGGCGCTGGTGAACCAGACCTCGGCCACCGTGCGGGCGTAGAACGAGCTGCCCGGCACGTGGTAGAGCATCGAGTCGGCGTTGCCCTTGACCGGGTAGCCCTCCGGCTGCGAGCCGTCCGGCAGCGGCGCGTGGCTCTGCGGACCGTACGGGTGCTGCTCGTCGGCGCCGGCGGGCGCAGCGGCCTTCTGCAGGCTCGGCTTCTCGCTGTTCTTGCGGGCCGCGGCCTTCGTCGCGATCGGGCCGGCGAGGAACTGGTCGTAGGCGTCCTTCAGGAACACCACGGCGTCGTTGACCAGCACGTCGTAGGTGTTCAGCTGGTCCGGCGCGATCAGGTGCACCTCGGGCAGGTTGCGCAGCGACAGCTGGGTCAGCGCGTCCTCGCGGGTGACGACGACCAGCACCTTGGTGCCGGGCTCGACGACCTCGGCGAGCGCGGTGCGCCCGGCCTTCGTCGAGGGCTTGTCGCCGGACACCAGCGCGTCGACGACGTGGACGCGGCCGGCGCGGGCCCGGTCGGACAGCGCGCCGCGCAGCGCGGCCGCCTTCATCTTCTTCGGAGTGCGCTGGCTGTAGTCACGCGGCGTCGGGCCGTGGACGATCCCACCGCCGGTGAACTGCGGCGCGCGCGTCGAACCCTGGCGGGCCCGGCCGGTGCCCTTCTGGCGGTACGGCTTGCGGCCACCGCCGGACACCTCGCCGCGGGTCTTGGTGTCGTGCGTGCCCTGGCGGGCGGCCGCGAGCTGGGCCACCACGACCTGGTGCATCAGCGCGATGTTGGCCTGGGCGTTGAAGACGTGCTCGGGGAGCTCGACCTGCAGCGTGGTCACTTCTTACCGCCCTTCGCCGCGGACTTCACGAACACCAGCCCGCCGCGGGGGCCGGGCACGGCGCCCTTGATCAGCAGCAGGCCGCGCTCGGCGTCGACGCGGTGGATCGTGAGGTTCTGGGTCGTGACCGTCCGGTTGCCCATGCGGCCGGCCATCCGGAGGCCCTTGAAGACGCGACCCGGGGTCGCGCAGCCGCCGATCGAACCGGGCGAGCGGTGCTTGCGCTGCACACCGTGGGAGTTGCCGAGGCCGGCGAACCCGTGGCGCTTCATGACACCCGCGGTGCCCTTGCCCTTGCTCTTGCCCACGACGTCGACCGCGCTGCCGGCCTCGAAGACGTCGGCGGTGATCTCCTGACCGACCTCGTACTTGTCGGCGTCCGTGGTGCGCAGCTCGGCGAGGTGCCGGCGCGGGGTCACGCCGGCCTTCGCGAAGTGCCCCGCCTTGGGCTTGTTCACCTTGCGCGGGTCGATCGCGCCGTACGCGAGCTGGACGGCCGAGTAGCCGTCCTTCTCGGGCGTGCGGATCTGGGTCACCACGTTCGGTCCGGCCTGGACCACGGTGACCGGGACCACCCGGTTGTTCTCGTCGAAGACCTGGGTCATCCCGAGCTTGGTGCCCAGGATCCCGGTGATCTGCCTGTCAGCCATCAGTCCAAGCCCTACTGGATGTTCACGTCGACCGACGCAGGCAGGTCGATGCGCATCAGCGCGTCGACCGTCTTGGGCGTCGGGTCGAGGATGTCGATCAGCCGCTTGTGGGTGCGCATCTCGAAGTGCTCGCGCGAGTCCTTGTACTTGTGCGGCGAGCGGATGACGCAGTACACGTTCTTCTCCGTCGGCAGCGGCACCGGCCCGACGACCCGAGCGCCCGTGCGCGTGACCGTCTCGACGATCTTGCGCGCGGAGGCGTCGATGGCCTCGTGGTCATAGGCCTTGAGCCTGATGCGGATCTTCTGTCCCGCCATGGTCGTCGGTCGTCCTCTTCTTCCTACCGCTGTGTACGTGCTCCGGGTCCGGGGCACACACCAGGAGCCCGGTCGTCGGTCTCACTGGGTTGCTCCGGTCCACGAGGTCGGGCGTGTCGCCCTCGCTCCGCGGACTCGTCCCCGGATCACTCGCCACCCCACGGGGGGTATCGCTGTGCTCGGGGGTCGGCGCCGGGCACACAGGTGCCCTACGCGCAACTCGTCAAGGATGCCACACCGAGGTCAGGCGCCCTCAACCGGGGTGCGGCCCGTGGACCTCTGCGCGCTGGCAGTGGTCCACGGGCCGCAATCGAGGTCTTACTTGATGATCTTGGTGACCTGGCCGGCGCCCACGGTCCGACCACCCTCGCGGATGGCCAGCTGCAGGCCCTCCTCCATGGCGATGGGCTGGATCAGCTGCACGCGCATGGTGGTGTTGTCGCCCGGCATCACCATCTCCGTACCCGGAGGCAGGGTGACGACACCCGTGACGTCCGTGGTGCGGAAGTAGAACTGCGGGCGGTAGTTGTTGAAGAACGGCGTGTGCCGACCGCCCTCGTCCTTGGACAGGATGTAGACCTGCGCCTCGAACTCGGTGTGCGGGGTGATCGAGTTCGGCTTCACGACGACCTGGCCGCGCTCGACCTCCTCGCGCTTCACGCCGCGCAGGAGCAGACCGACGTTCTCACCCGCACGCCCCTCGTCGAGGAGCTTGCGGAACATCTCGATACCGGTGACGGTGGTCTTGATCGACTTCTCGCGGATGCCGACGATCTCGACCTCCTCGTTCACCTTGATGACGCCGCGGTCGATCTTGCCGGTGACCACGGTGCCACGGCCGGTGATCGTGAAGACGTCCTCGATCGGCATGAGGAACGGCTTGTCGGTGTCGCGCTGCGGCTCCGGGATCGCCTCGTCGACGGCGTCCATGAGCTCGAGGAGCTTCTCGCCCCACTCCTTGTCGCCCTCGAGCGCCTTGAGCGCCGAGACCTTGACGACGGGCACCTCGTCGCCCGGGTAGTTCTGCGACGACAGCAGCTCACGGACCTCGAGCTCGACGAGCTCCATGATCTCCGGGTCGTCGACCATGTCCGCCTTGTTCAGGGCGACGACGATGTAGGGCACACCCACCTGGCGGGCGAGCAGGACGTGCTCGCGCGTCTGCGGCATCGGGCCGTCGGTCGCGGCGACCACGAGGATCGCGCCGTCCATCTGGGCGGCACCGGTGATCATGTTCTTGATGTAGTCGGCGTGCCCGGGGCAGTCGACGTGGGCGTAGTGCCGCTTCTCCGTCTGGTACTCGACGTGCGCGATCGAGATGGTGATACCGCGCTGACGCTCCTCGGGCGCCTTGTCGATGTGGTCGAACGCGGACGGCTGGTTGAGGTCCGGGTACTTGTCGTGGAGAACCTTGGTGATGGCCGCCGTCAGCGTGGTCTTGCCATGGTCGATGTGACCGATCGTGCCGATGTTGACGTGCGGCTTGGTCCGCTCGAACTTCGCCTTCGCCACTGGGGGATCCTCCTGGATTCAGATTTCGTCATCCGCCGTGCTGACGGCAGGTCTGTGGGTCGTGCAGATGAGTCGGGGACGGTACCCGCCCCCGACTCGAGGCAATCACTCGCCCGTCGCCTTGGCGATGATCTCCTTGGCCACGCCGCTGGGAACCTCGGCGTAGGAGTCGAAGACCATCGTGTAGTTGGCCCGGCCCTGGGTCTTCGACCGCAGGTCACCGACGTAGCCGAACATCTCCGAAAGCGGAACCAGCGCCCGGACGACGCGGGACCCGGCCCGCTCGTCCATCGCCTGGATCTGCCCGCGACGCGAGTTCAGATCGCCGATCACGTCGCCCATGTACTCCTCGGGCGTCGTGACCTCGACGGCCATCATCGGCTCCAGGAGGACCGGGTCGGCCTTCTTGGCCGCCTCCTTGAGCGCCATCGAACCGGCGATCTTGAACGCCATCTCGGACGAGTCGACCTCGTGGTAGGCACCGTCGAGCAGCGTGACCTTGATCTTGGTCAGCGGGTACCCGGCCAGCACGCCGTACTGCATGGCGTCCTGGCAGCCGGCGTCGACCGACGGGATGTACTCCCGCGGCACCCGGCCACCGGTGACCTGGTTCTCGAACTCGTACTCGGCGCCGTCCTCGCTGGTCAGCGGTTCCAGCTTGATGATGACCCGGGCGAACTGACCCGACCCACCCGTCTGCTTCTTGTACGTGAGCTCGTGGCGCTCGACCGTACGGCGGATGGTCTCCCGGTAGGCCACCTGCGGCTTACCGATGTTGGCCTCGACCTTGAAGTCGCTCTTCATCCGGTTGACGAGCACCTCGAGGTGGAGCTCGCCCATGCCGGCGAGGATCGTCTGCCCGGTCTCCTCGTCGTTGGAGACCTGGAACGTCGGGTCCTCCTCAGCGAGGCGCTGGATCGCGACCGAGAGCTTCTCCTGGTCGGCCTTGGTCTTCGGCTCGACCGCCACCTGGATCACCGGCGCGGGGAAGGTCATCGACTCGAGGACGATCGGCGCGTTCGGGTCGCACAGCGTCTCGCCCGTGGTCGTGTCCTTCAGGCCGATCACCGCGTAGATGTGACCGACCAGGGCCTCGTCGACCGGGTTCTCCTTGTTGGCGTGCATCTGGAAGATCTTCCCGATGCGCTCCTTGCGGTCCTTCGTGGCGTTGAGGACCGTGGACCCGGCGGTGACCCGGCCCGAGTACACCCGGATGTAGGTCAGCTTGCCGAAGAACGGGTGCGCGGCGATCTTGAACGCCAGCGCCGAGAACGGCTCGTCCTTCTCGGGCTTGCGCACGGCCGGGGTCTCCCCGTCCTGCAGCGTGCCCTCGACGGGCGGCAGGTCCAGCGGCGAGGGCAGGTAGTCGATCACCGCGTCGAGCATGGGCTGGACGCCCTTGTTCTTGAACGCCGACCCGCACAGCACGGGGTAGGCCGCGCCCGTGCGGACGATCTCCCGGATGCCCTTCTTGATCTGCTCCTCGGTGAGCTCCTCACCGGAGAGGTAGAGCTCCATGAGCTCGTCGTCGGACTCGGCGACCTTCTCGACCAGGGCGAGGCGGTACTCCTCGGCCTGCTCCTTGAGGTCCTCCGGGATCTCCTCGACGGTGTAGTCCTCGCCCTTCTGGACCTCACCGCGCCAGGTGAGGGCCTTCATTCGGACGAGGTCGATCACGCCGATGAAGTCGTTCTCCGAGCCGATCGGCAGCTGGATGGGCAGCGGCTCGGCACCGAGCCGGTCCCGGATCGTCTGCACGGTGAAGAAGAAGTCCGCGCCCAGCTTGTCCATCTTGTTGACGAAGCAGATGCGCGGGACGTCGTACTTCGTGGCCTGCCGCCAGACCTGCTCGGACTGCGGCTCGACACCTTCCTTGCCGTCGAAGACCGCGACGGCGCCGTCGAGCACCCGCAGGTTGCGCTCCACCTCGACGGTGAAGTCGACGTGCCCCGGGGTGTCGATGAGGTTGATCTGGTGGCCCTTCCAGAAGCAGGTGGTCGCGGCCGACGTGATCGTGATGCCGCGCTTCTGCTCCTCCTCCATCCAGTCCATGGTGGCGGCGCCGTCGTGCACCTCACCGATCTTGTAGCTGATCCCGGTGTAGTACAGGATCCGCTCGGTGGTGGTGGTCTTGCCGGCGTCGATGTGCGCCATGATGCCGATGTTGCGGACCTTGCTCAGGTCCGTCAGCACCTCCTGTGCTGCCACTGCTTCAGCTCTCCCTCGGAGTGGCGATCGACGGTCGGCCGGTCACCAGCGGTAGTGGGCGAAGGCCTTGTTGGACTCCGCCATCTTGTGCGTGTCCTCGCGCCGCTTGACGCTGGCGCCGAGGCCGTTGCTCGCGTCGAGCAGCTCGTTCATGAGCCGCTCGGTCATCGTCTTCTCGCGGCGCTGCTTGGCGTACTGGACGATCCAGCGCAGCGCGAGGGTGGTCTGGCGCGGCGGGCGCACCTCCACCGGCACCTGGTACGTGGCGCCACCGACGCGCCGACTCTTCACCTCGAGCGTCGGCTTCACGTTGTCCATGGCGCGCTTCAGCGTGACGACCGGGTCGACGCCGGTCTTCTCGCGGGTGCCCTCGAGCGCGGCGTAGACGATGCGCTCGGCGAGCGAGCGCTTGCCGTCCTTCAGGACCTTGTTGACCAGCTGGGTGACCAGCGGCGAGCCGTAGACCGGGTCGGACACCAGCGGGCGCTTGGGAGCAGGACCCTTGCGAGGCATCAGCTCTTCTCCTTCTTCGCCCCGTACTTGCTGCGGGCCTGCTTGCGGTTCTTCACGGCCTGGGTGTCGAGGGCACCGCGCAGGATGCGGTACCGGACACCCGGCAGGTCGCGCGGCCCGCCACCCTTCACCAGGACGATCGAGTGCTCCTGCAGGTTGTGGCCCTCGCCCGGGATGTAGGCGGTGACCTCGATGCCGTTGCTCAGCTTGACGCGGGCGACCTTGCGCAGCGCGGAGTTGGGCTTACGCGGTGTGGTGGTGTACACGCGCGTGCAGACGCCCCGTCGCTGCGGGCTCCCGGCAAGCGCCTTGGTCTTGACCTTGGTGGGCTTGTCCTGCCGGCCCTTGCGGACAAGCTGAGAGATGGTGGGCATGAACCGTCTACTTCTTCCCGTCGGCGTGCTGCTGGTTCGTGTCTATGGGTGGTCCGGCTCCGGAGTCGTCCCCCGAGGTCGGGCGTGTCGTGACCCCGGTGGGGTCCACCCTCCAGAGATCGGGGACCTCACGAGAGAACCTTCGGGGGTCTGTCTGCGCTCGGAACACCCGTGGATGCCCCGTGGCGCACACAGAGCGGCCCGACCGCAGTCAGGCGCAAGACACAAGGGTACCCGCCCCTTCGAAAGGGGGTCAAAACGGGTCCCCTGCACGCTCGTCGGTACTCGCAGCGTGCCTCACCGACGACCCCTCCGCAAGAGGACTCGCCCGTTCACCGCTGCAGAACGACCGGTCGCCGCGCGATGCGTGATCGTCGTCTCGTGGCGCTAGTTTCCTCGCGTGCGCGTGCCGATGCAGGTCGCCCGGGCGGTCACCCGGTTCGTCGTCGCCCCCGTGCTGGACCCCCGTCTCCCCGTCGCGGTCCGGCGCCGTCTCCTCGACGCCACCGGGTTCGCGCTCCCGTCCCCGCGCGGCACCCGGCGCCGGCGCACATCCCTCGGTGGCGTGCCCGCCGATCGGGTGACCGTAGCCGGTGGAGACGGCCCCCACCAGGTGCTCTTCCTGCACGGCGG
This sequence comes from Pseudonocardia thermophila, assembly GCF_900142365.1. GTDB lineage: Bacteria > Actinomycetota > Actinomycetes > Mycobacteriales > Pseudonocardiaceae > Pseudonocardia > Pseudonocardia thermophila. The sequence goes on from NZ_FRAP01000016.1 coordinate 66,357, forward strand.
CGGCTACTCGCTGGGCTCCGCCCGCACCTACCGCGCGTTCGCCGCCCACCTCGCCCGCGCCACCGGCGCCCCGGTGCACGTACCCGAGTACCGCCTGGCCCCCGAGCACCCGCACCCCGCCGCCGTCGACGACGCGCACGCCGCCTACCGCGCGCTGCGCGCAGTCGGACACGAGCCTCAACGCATCGCGGTCGCCGGAGATTCCGCGGGCGGCGGACTCGCCCTCTCGCTGCTCCTGCGGCTGCGCGCGGAGGGCGCCGACCTGCCCGGATCGGTCGCGCTGATCTCGCCGTGGCTGGATCTGGACCTCTCCTCCCCCACGCTCGAGGCCAACCGGCGCACCGACGTCCTGCTCAGCCGGCACTGGCTGGAGCAGGCCGCGGCCGGCTACCGCGCGGGCGCCGACCCGGCCGACCTGCGTCCGCTCCAAGCCGACCTCACCGGGCTGCCGCCGATCCACCTGCTCGCCGCGACCGGCGAGATCCTGCTCGGCGACGCCGACGCCCTGGCCGCGCGGCTGGCCGCCGCCGGAGCGCCGCACACCTACGACCGGGTGCCCGGGCTCTGGCACGACTTCGTCCTCTACACCGGGGCCATGGCCGAGGCCGACGCCGCGGTGGCCCGGCTGGGCGCTGCCGTGCGCGCCGACTGCCTGGGCGAACGCCGCGCCTGATGAAACGACGGGGCCGGCCACCTCCACGGGAGAGAGGTGACCGGCCCCGGTCAGGCCCCGATCGGGCTACCGCTCAGCGGTAGTCGCGACCGAAGTCGTAATCGTCCAGCGGCACCGCAGCACCGGTGCCCGAGCCGAACACGTCGGGGCTGTAGTAGCCGTCGTCGTACGTCGGCAGCGCGTAGGCGGCCGCTCGGGCCTCCTCCGTCGGCTGGACCTGGATGTTGCGGTACCGGCTGATGCCCGTACCGGCCGGGATCAGCTTGCCGATGATCACGTTCTCCTTGAGCCCGACGAGCTTGTCGCGCTTCCCGTTGATCGCGGCATCGGTGAGGATCCGGGTGGTCTCCTGGAACGAGGCGGCCGACAGCCACGACTCGGTGGCCAGCGAGGCCTTCGTGATCCCCATCAGCACCGGACGACCGGAGGCCGGCTCGCCGCCCTCGGCGACGACCTTGCGGTTCTGGGCCTCGAACTCGGCCCGCTCCGCCAGCGCACCCGGCAGGAACTCCGTGTCACCGGAGTCGATGATCGTGACCCGGCGCAGCATCTGCCGGACGATCACCTCGATGTGCTTGTCGTGGATGTCCACGCTCTGCGTGCGGTACACCTTCTGCACCTCGCGCACCAGGTGCAGCTGCACCTCGCGCGGACCCATGACGCGCAGCACCTCGTGCGGGTTCGCCGCGCCCTCCAGGAGCAGCTGGCCGACCTTGACGTGGTCGCCGTCGGCGAGCGGGCGCTCGACGCCGTCGACCGTGGTCATCGCCAGCCACTGCCGCTTGGACAGCTTGTCGTAGACGATCTCTTCCGACCCGTCGTCCGGGATCAGGGTGATCTTCCAGAAGCGGTCGCCGTCCTCGATGCGGATCGTGCCGTCGACGTCGGCGATCGGCGCGACGCCCTTCGGCACGCGAGCCTCGAACAGCTCCGTGACGCGGGGCAGACCGGTCGTGATGTCGTCGCCGGCGACGCCACCCTGGTGGAACGTACGCATCGTCAGCTGCGTACCGGGCTCACCGATCGACTGCGCGGCCACGATGCCGACCGCCTCACCGACGTCCACCAGCTTGCCGGTGGCCATCGAGCGGCCGTAGCACATCGCGCAGATGCCGGTGGTCGACGCGCAGGTCAGGGCGCTGCGCACCTTGATCTCGCGCACGCCCGCCTCGACCAGCGCCTCCAGCACCGGGTCGCCGATGTCGTCGCCCTTGCGGACGATGGGCTCGCCGTCCGGGCCGATGACGTCCTCCGCCGCCGTGCGCGCGTACACGCTGGTGCGGATGTGGCGGTGCGGCACGAGGCGGCCGTCGGCCGTCTGCTCGGTGACCGGCATCGTGATGCTGCGCTCGGTGCCGCAGTCGGTCTCGCGCACGATGACGTCCTGCGACACGTCGACCAGGCGCCGGGTCAGGTAACCCGAGTCCGCCGTCCGCAGCGCGGTGTCGGCCAGACCCTTCCGCGTGCCGTGCGTCGAGATGAAGTACTCGAGCACGTTGAGGCCCTCGCGGAAGTTGGTCTTGATCGGCCGGGGGATGTACTCGCCCTTCGGGTTGGCGACCAGACCACGCATACCGGCCAGCTGCCGGACCTGCGTCATGTTGCCCGCCGCCCCCGACTTCACGATCGTGGGGATCGGGTTGTCGTCGGGGAAGTTCTCCTCCATGGCCTTGGCGACCTCTTCGGACGCCTGGGTCCAGATCTTGACCATCTCGTCGTTGCGCTCCTGGTGGGAGAGCGCACCGCGCAGGTACCGCTTGTTGACCTGGTCGGCCTTCGCCTCGTAGGCGTCCAGGATCTCCTGCTTGTTCGGCGGCACCACGACGTCGGAGATGGCGATCGTGACCCCGGACCGGGTGGCCCAGTAGAAGCCGGCGTCCTTGAGCCGGTCGAGCACCTGCGCGACCTCGGTCATCGAGTAGCGCTCAGCCAGGTCGTTGATGATCGCGGCCTGGCGCTTCTTGGGCAGCTCCTCGTTGACGAACGGGTAGTCCGACGGCAGCAGCTCGTTGAACAGGACGCGGCCCAGCGTCGTCTCGGTCACCCACGGCTGACCCGGCTCCCACCCCTGCTCCTTGAGCTTCGGGTAGAGATCAGCGGGCGGCACCACGCCGTGCAGGCGGATCTTGCACGGCGCCTGCAGGTGCAGCACCTTCCGGTCGTAGGCCATGATCGCCTCGGCCGGCGAGGAGAACGCCTGCCCGGCGCCCGGGGCGTCGTCGCGCTGGCGGGTCAGGTGGAACAGACCCGTCACCATGTCCAGCCGCGGCATCGCGAGCGGGCGCCCGGACGCCGGCGACAGGATGTTGTTCGACGACAGCATCAGCACGCGGGCCTCGGCCTGCGCCTCCGCCGACAGCGGCAGGTGCACGGCCATCTGGTCACCGTCGAAGTCGGCGTTGAACGCCTCGCAGACCAGCGGGTGCAGCTGGATCGCCTTGCCCTCGACCAGCTGCGGCTCGAAGGCCTGGATGCCGAGGCGGTGCAGCGTGGGCGCCCGGTTGAGCAGCACCGGGTGCTCGGAGATGACCTCCTCGAGCACGTCCCACACCTGCGAGCGGCCGCGCTCGACCATGCGCTTGGCGGACTTGATGTTCTGCGCGTGGTTGAGGTCGACCAGCCGCTTCATCACGAACGGCTTGAACAGCTCCAGCGCCATCTGCTTCGGCAGACCGCACTGGTGCAGCTTCAGCTGCGGGCCGACCACGATGACCGAACGGCCGGAGTAGTCGACGCGCTTGCCCAGCAGGTTCTGGCGGAACCGGCCCTGCTTGCCCTTGAGCAGGTCGGACAGCGACTTGAGCGGGCGGTTGCCCGGCCCGGTGACCGGACGGCCGCGGCGGCCGTTGTCGAACAGCGCGTCGACGGCCTCCTGCAGCATCCGCTTCTCGTTGTTGACGATGATCTCGGGCGCGCCGAGGTCGATCAGTCGCTTGAGGCGGTTGTTGCGGTTGATGACCCGCCGGTACAGGTCGTTCAGGTCGGAGGTCGCGAAGCGGCCACCGTCCAGCTGCACCATCGGGCGCAGGTCCGGCGGGATCACCGGGATGCAGTCGAGCACCATGCCCATCGGCGAGTTGCCGGTGGACTGGAACGCCGCGACGACCTTCAGCCGCTTGAGCGCGCGGAGCTTCTTCTGCCCCTTGCCGTTGCGGATCGTCTCGCGCAGCGCCTCGACCTCGGCGTCGATGTCGAAGTTCTGCAGGAGCGTCTGGATCGCCTCGGCGCCCATGGCACCGGTGAAGTAGTCGCCGTAGCGGTCGTACAGCTCGCGGTAGAGCGCCTCGTCGGCGATCAGCTGCTTGACCTCGAGCTTGGTGAAGGTGTTCCAGATCTCCTCGAGTCGGTCCAGCTCGCGCTGGGCCCGGTCGCGGATCTGGCGCATCTCCCGCTCGCCGGATTCCTTCACCTTGCGGCGGACATCGCTCTTGGCGCCCTCGGCCTCGAGCTCGGCCAGGTCGGCCTCGAGCTTCTGGGCCCGCGCCTCGATGTCGGCGTCCCGGCGCTGCTCGACCCGCCGGCGCTCGACGTTCATCTCGTTCTCGAGCGTGGGCAGGTCCTCGTGCCGCTGTTCCTTGTTGACCGAGGTGATGACGTAGGCGGCGAAGTAGATGATCTTCTCGAGATCCTTCGGCGCCAGGTCGAGCAGGTAGCCCAGGCGGCTGGGCACACCCTTGAAGTACCAGATGTGCGTGACCGGGGCGGCCAGCTCGATGTGGCCCATCCGCTCACGGCGCACCTTGGCGCGGGTGACCTCCACGCCGCAGCGCTCGCAGATGATGCCCTTGAACCGGACGCGCTTGTACTTGCCGCAGTAGCACTCCCAGTCCCGGGTCGGACCGAAGATCTTCTCGCAGAAGAGCCCGTCCTTCTCCGGCTTCAGGGTGCGGTAGTTGATGGTCTCGGGCTTCTTGACCTCGCCGTGCGACCACTGGCGGATGTCGTCCGCCGTGGCCAGGCCGATGCGCAGTTCGTCGAAGAAGTTGACGTCGAGCACTTAAGTGTCCTCAGTTCCTTCGTTAGCTCGGCTACGGACGAGATCAGTTGACGACGTCGTCGACGGTCATGGTCGAGTCGGATCCGGGGCGGCTGGACAGGTTGATGCCCAGGTTCGCCGCGGCCCGCTCGAGGTCCTCGTCGTCCGAGTCGCGCATCTCGATCGCCGCACCATCGCTGGAGAGCACCTCGACGTTCAGGCACAGGCTCTGCAGCTCCTTGAGCAGAACCTTGAACGACTCCGGGATGCCCGGCTCGGGGATGTTCTCCCCCTTCACGATCGCCTCGTAGACCTTGACGCGGCCCACCACGTCGTCGGACTTGATCGTGAGCAGCTCCTGGAGCGTGTAGGCCGCACCGTAGGCCTGCATCGCCCAGCACTCCATCTCGCCGAACCGCTGGCCACCGAACTGGGCCTTACCGCCCAGCGGCTGCTGCGTGATCATCGAGTACGGGCCGGTCGACCGCGCGTGGATCTTGTCGTCGACCAGGTGGGCCAGCTTCAGGATGTACATGTAGCCGACCGCCACCGGGAACGGGAACGGCTCGCCCGACCGGCCGTCGAACAGGATGGCCTTCCCGTCGGGGCCGACCATGCGCTCGCCGTCGCGGTTGGGCAGCGTGCACCCGAGCAGCCCGGTGATCTCGTGCTCCTTGGCACCGTCGAACACCGGCGTGGCCGTGAGCGTGTTCTGCGGGGCGGACCGCAGCTCCTCCGGGATCTTCTTCGCCCACTCCGGGTCGCCCTCGATGTGCCAGCCGGACTTGGCGATCCACCCGAGGTGGGTCTCCAGGATCTGGCCGATGTTCATACGGCGCGGCACACCGTGGGTGTTCAGGATGATGTCGACCGGCGTGCCGTCGGGCAGGAACGGCATGTCCTCCTCGGGGAGGATCTTGCCGATGACGCCCTTGTTGCCGTGCCGACCGGCGAGCTTGTCGCCGTCCTGGATCTTGCGCTTCTGGGCCACGTAGACCCGCACCAGCTCGTTGACGCCGGGCGGGAGCTCGTCGTCGTCGTCGCGCGAGAAGACCCGGATGCCGATGACCTTGCCGGTCTCGCCGTGGGGCACCTTCAGCGACGTGTCGCGGACCTCGCGCGCCTTCTCGCCGAAGATCGCGCGCAGCAGCCGCTCCTCCGGGGTCAGCTCGGTCTCACCCTTCGGCGTGACCTTCCCGACCAGGATGTCGCCCGGCTGGACCTCGGCGCCGATGCGGATGATGCCGCGCTCGTCGAGGTCTGCGAGGACCTCCTCGGAGACGTTCGGGATGTCCCGGGTGATCTCCTCGGCACCCAGCTTGGTGTCGCGGGCGTCGATCTCGTGCTCCTCGATGTGGATCGAGGTCAGCACGTCGTCGCGCACCAGGCGCTGGGAGAGGATGATCGCGTCCTCGTAGTTGTGGCCCTCCCACGGCATGATCGCCACGAGCAGGTTCTTGCCGAGGGCGAGCTCGCCGTTCTCGGTGCACGGACCGTCGGCGAGCACCTGGCCCGCCTCGACCCGCTGCCCCTCGTCGACGATCGGCTTCTGGTTGATGCAGGTGGTCTGGTTGGACCGGCGGAACTTGTAGAGGCGGTACGTCTTGCGCGTGCCGTCGTCCGCCATGACCGTGATGTAGTCGGCGCAGACCTCCTCGACCACGCCCGCCTTCTCGGCCACCACGACGTCACCGGCGTCGACCGCGGCGCGCAGCTCCATGCCGGTGCCGACCAGCGGCGCCTCGCTGCGCAGCAGCGGCACCGCCTGGCGCTGCATGTTCGCGCCCATCAGCGCGCGGTTCGCGTCGTCGTGCTCGAGGAAGGGGATCAGCGCCGAGCCGACCGACACCATCTGCCGCGGCGAGACGTCGATGTAGTCGACCCCGGACGGCGCGATCAGGTCCGGCTCGCCGCCCTTGCGGCGGACCAGCACCCGGTCCTCGATGAAGTTGCCCTCGTCGTCGAGCGGCGCGTTGGCCTGCGCGATGACGAAACGCTCCTCCTCGTCGGCGGTCAGGTAGTCGATCTCGTCGGTGACCCGGCCGTCGACGACCTTCCGGTACGGCGTCTGGATGAAGCCGAACGGGTTGACCTGTGCGAACGTGGACAGGTAGCCGATCAGGCCGATGTTCGGACCCTCAGGGGTCTCGATCGGGCACATGCGGCCGTAGTGGCTGTGGTGGACGTCGCGGACCTCGAAGCCGGCGCGCTCCCGCGACAGACCGCCCGGGCCCAGCGCCGACAGGCGGCGCTTGTGGGTCAGGCCGGCCAGCGGGTTGTGCTGGTCCATGAACTGCGACAGCTGCGAGGTTCCGAAGAACTCCTTGATCGCCGCCACGACCGGGCGGATGTTGATCAGGGTCTGCGGCGTGATCGCCTCGACGTCCTGCGTGGTCATGCGCTCACGGACCACGCGCTCCATGCGGGACAGGCCGACCCGGATCTGGTTCTGGATCAGCTCGCCGACGGTGCGCAGGCGGCGGTTGCCGAAGTGGTCGATGTCGTCGGTCTCGACCGGGATCGTGACCGCGTCCTCGCCCTCACCGACCGTCATCTCGGTCTCGCCGGCGTGCAGCCGGACGAGGTACTCGATCGTGACGGCGATGTCCTCCTCGGTCAGCGTGCCGACCTCGAGCGGGGTCTTCAGGCCCAGCTTGCGGTTGGTCTTGTAACGACCCACCTTGGCCAGGTCGTACCGCTTCTCCTTGAAGAACAGGTTCTCCAGCAGCGCCTGGGCGCTCTCCCGCGTGGGCGGCTCGCCCGGACGCAGCTTGCGGTAGATGTCGAGCAGCGCCTCGTCCTGCCCGGCGGTGTGGTCCTTCTCGAGGGTCGCCATGACCGTCTCCGAGAAGCCGAACCGCGCCTTGATCTGCTCCTCGGTCCAGCCGAGCGCCTTCAGCAGCACCGTGACCGGCTGGCGCCGCTTGCGGTCGATGCGGACGCCGACGGTGTCGCGCTTGTCGACGTCGAACTCGAGCCACGCGCCCCGGCTCGGGATGATCCGGACCGAGTAGACGTCCTTCTCGGTCGTCTTGTCGATCTCGTGGCTGAAGTAGACGCCGGGCGAGCGCACCAGCTGCGACACGACGACGCGCTCGGTGCCGTTGATGATGAAGGTGCCCTTGTCGGTCATCATGGGGAAATCGCCCATGAAGACCGTCTGGCTCTTGATCTCACCCGTGGTGTTGTTGGTGAACTCCGCGGTGACGAAGAGCGGCGCGGCGTAGGTCATGTCCTTGTCGCGGCACTCCTCGACCGAGGCCTTCACCTCGTCGAACCGCGGGTCCGAGAAGGACAGCGACATGGAGCCGGAGAAGTCCTCGATCGGCGAGATCTCGGCGAGGACCTCCTCCAGCCCGCTGACCGGGTTCTCGTCCCCGGCGTCGACGCGCCGCTGGAACCACTCCTCCGAGCCGATCAGCCACTCGAAGGACTGGATCTGCAGGTCGAGGAGGTTGGGCACCTCGAGGGGTTCGCGGATCTTCGCGAAGGACACCCGAGTCGGTGCACCGGGGAAGTTCGGATTGGCCGAGACGGAGGTCGCGGGAGTCTGAGTGGCGCGAGGCGATGCCAAGATGCGTCCTTCCGGAACTGCGCTCTCGTCTGGCAGGATCCGGGACTCGCGCGCTACCGTTCGATCATCGACCCGGGCGGTGTGATCCCCCCGAGGCCGAGCTGATGTGCTCGGTGCGCCGGGCCGCCGGAGCCCGCCGTCAGTTGTCAGCGCGCAACCACCGACCCAAGACACCGCTCGCGGGGAACTCCGGTGGGGAGCCTCTCTGCGCGCGGAAGTTGGACGGAGGCAGCGCAAAGAGGCAGTCTAGCTGCGAATGCAGCCGCTGTCGAGACACGTCACCAAGGTGACCGTCGAGACCTAAGCGTGACGCGCCGACGCCCCGGAGTCAAGACGCTACGCGGCGGTAAGTGGTCCGTTTTGCGGGACAACCGGGTGGTGACCTGCCCCGACGGACCGAAGGTCCCCTCGGGAGAGGGAGTTCGTCCCGCCGCACCGACCGCCCGTCGGTGATCAGGCGACGACGGACCGTCACGCGTTCGCACCGTTCCCGTCGGCGGGCGGTCGGTGCGCCAGCATTTCGTCCGGCGTGTCGCGTACCACTTTCGGGTGAACGCGGAGCGTGATCGCACGTTCACGGCGACGGGTTTCGCCTGATGAGGACGCTGCGCGAGGCAGACTCGAATCGCCGATCCGAAAATATTGTGACTTCTGTCACGTTCTCGCTTGAGGCGCGGGGACGCGCCGAGGGGCGGCACCCCGAACGCGGGTACCGCCCCTCTGGACGTGCGGTGGCAGCAGGTCAGACCAGGTTGACCTTCGCGCCGGCCTCCTCGAGCTTGGCCTTGGCGGCGTCGGCGGCCTCCTTGTTGACGCCCTCCAGGATCGGCTTCGGGGCGCTCTCGACGAGGTCCTTCGCCTCCTTCAGGCCCAGGCCCGAGACCAGCTCGCGGACGACCTTGATGACCTGGATCTTCTTGTCGCCGGCGGCCTCGAGGACGACGTTGAACTCGTCCTTCTCCTCCTCGGCCGGAGCAGCGGCGCCGCCGGCGCCCGCAGCGGCGCCCGGAGCAGCGGCCACGGCGACCGGGGCGGCGGCGGTGACGTCGAACGTCTCCTCGAACTTCTTCACGAACTCGGCGAGCTCGATCAGGGTGAGGTCCTTGAAGGCCTCGAGCAGCTCGTCGATGCTCAGCTTCGCCATGGTGGCGGTTCCTCTCTGGTGAAACGCAAGGGCTGGGGTGGGTCAGCTCTCGGTGTTGTCGGTGTTGGGAGCAGCGTCGGCGGGCGCGGCCGAGGCCTCGCCCTCCGCAGCACGCTTGTCGGCGAGGGCCTGGGCGAGCCGGGCGACCTGCGCGGCCGGGGCGGCGAACAGGCCGGCGGCCTTGGCCAGCGACCCCTTCATCGCACCGGCGAGCTTCGCCAGCAGCACCTCGCGGGACTCCAGGTCGGCGAGCTGGTTGACCTCGGCGACGGTCAGCGGCCGACCGTCCATGAAGCCACCCTTGATCACCAGGCCCTGGTTGGACTTGGCGAACTCGCGCAGCGCCTTGGCTGCATCGACCGGCTCACCCTCGATGAACGCGATCGCCGTCGGGCCGACGAGCAGCTGCTCGATGCCCTCGACGCCCGCCTTCTCCGCCGCCCGCTTCACCAAGGTGTTCTTGGCGATGCGGTACGTCGTGCCCGCGCCGAGCGAGCGACGAAGCTGGGTGAGCTGGGCCATGGTCAGGCCCCGGTACTCCGTGACCACCGAGGCGGACGAGCCGCGGAACCGGTCGGCGATCTCCTCGACCGCTGCGACCTTGTCAGCTCTGGCCATCCGTGCCTCCTCTCGGGTGTCGGTACGTGGTCTCCACCGCGACGACCCGGGAGGTTGGGATTCCGAAACGACGAACGCCCCGCGCGCAGGGCACGGGGCGTGGAAGGATGGCGCGCCGCAAGGCGCGCAACGCTCTACTACCTCGTCCCCCTGCGCGGGTCGCCCGTACGAGACGGGACCTTCGCGGGCCCGCGAGCGAGCCCGAACCTGCGGTCTTCGGTGGAACCGCCGACCAGGATACGCGGTTGCCCAGGTGGCGGGTGCGCGGGGCCCCACCGGGGGCAGCGAACGGCACTCTGGTCCACCCCGAGTGGACCAGAGTGCCGTTCGTTCACCTACACGGCTTGCACATCCGCGATCTTCCAGACTCCGTCGATCTTCTTCGCCGTGACCGTCAGGCGGCCGGCGGAGGCGAGCTGCTGCGGGCCGTCCTCCGCAGCGCGGGTGGCGATCTGGTTCATGAACAGCACCACGACGGCGGTGTCGTCCTCGAGCCGGCTGACCCCGGTGTTGGAGACGGTGGCGGTGACCACGGCCTTCTGCTGCGGGGCGCGGGCGCGGACCTCGGTGAACAGCTGGCCGAACTGCTGCTCGAACTCCGGTGTGATGACGGCGCGGGCGGTGCGCTCGTTCTCGTCGAGGCGGGCGAAGTCGTACGAGTAGATCGTCGTCACCGCGTCCGCGACCTGCTGGGCGACCTGGCTGGTCGCGCCGATGTCGATCAGCGCCCGGTTGGCGGCGGGGCCGGAGTGCTCGCGGTGGTACCAGAGCGCTCCGAAGAACGACGCCAGGAACACGAGCACCGTCGCGGCGGCACCCCAGGCGATCAGTGCCCGCGTCGTGACGGGGGTGGTGCGGAGCGCGCGCAGCGAGCGCCGGGGCCGTGCTGGGGAGGCGTCCGCCGCTTCCTCGTCGACGTCCTCCGCGCCCGCCGTCCTCGCCTCCGCCCGCTCCGTGGCCAGTGGCTCGTCGACGGTCGCGGCCTGCTCCGCTTCCCCGCGGCCGTCCGCTGCGGGCTCCGAGACGACCTGGGCCGGCTCCGGCGTGGCCTCCTCGACGGTGGCAGTGCGCCCGCCCCCGCGCCGCCCAGCGGACGTGAGCGCCTCGGCAGGAGCAGAGCGGGTGGTGCGGCGGCCGGCGACGCGGGGGCGGCGGATGCCGGGGGTGCTGCGGTGGGTGGGGGGCATGTCGGTGACCTCCTGGAGTCGGTCGACCTCGGGGAGCGGGGGGCGCGGCTCAGCTCGCGCCCGGGTTGCGCACCGGCGCCAGCTTCGCGACCTTCCAGCCGTCGGGTGTGCGGTGCATCTCCAGCTGGAGCCGCTGGCGGGTGAGGACCGGCTTCTGCCCGTCCGGGGTGACGGTGACGTCGACGCCGACGATGACGCGGGCGATCCCGGCGCGGTCATCGAGCTCGGTGACCGCCGGGTCCTTCGCGACGGCCGTGGTGACCCGCTTCGACTCGGTGACGACCTTGATGTAGTCGTCGCGGTTGCGGCGGAACTCCTCCAGCACCTGCCCGGTGGACGCCGCCATCCACGCGTCCAGCCCCGCCGGGGCGTTGCGGTGGTCGAGCGTGTTGAGGGTCTCCGCGGCGGTCCGGGCCGCGTTCAACGCCTCGTCGCGCTGCTCGGCCAGGTGACCGTCGCCGCTGCCGAGCGACACCGCCCAGAGCGCGCCGAACACCACGGCCGCGACCGCGGCGACGGCGGTGACGACCTGGAGGATGCGGCCCATCACCGGCCGGGCCGATGCGGGTTCCCCGGCGGGGGTCGAGGGGTTCTCGTCGAGCACGGTCATGTCTTCCTCCAGACGGCTGCCGGGGCAGCCCTCGTGGGACGGGTCAGCCGCTCGCGAGGATCTGCGCCGGGGAACCCAGCGGGACCTCGGTCATGTCGACCAGCAGGAGCGTGGTCGCCTTCTGCTGCTCGTCCTCCTCGTCCGTGTTCTTCTCGTCCGGGTTCTCTGGGTGCGCCGCGTCGGGGGTCGGCGACCGCGGGACGTTCTGCGATCCCCGCACGTTGATCCCGGTCGACGCGGGCTCGGCGCAGTGCGCGTCGGCGTTGACCGGGACCTCGGTGACGTCGGTGCCGGGCCGTTTCGCCGTGCTCTCGTAGCCGCGCACGCACGCGAGCGGGTCGAACACGTTGAGCACCAGCCCGAGGTGCGCGCCGGTTCCGTCGCCCGGGACGGCGGTGAGCACGCCCGCGACCAGCGCCGGGTAGGTGACGAGGACCTGCCGCAGGCCGGGCTGGCGCGGCTCGGCGATGCGGGTGACGGTCAGCAGGTTGGCGATCACCTCGCCGAGCTCGCTGCCGCTCTCGTCGAGCAGCGCGGACAGCTCCTCCGTCGCGGGCGGCGCGTACTGGATCACCCGGCGCAGATCGCCGTCGGACTCCTTCAGCTGCGCGGCGAGCAGCGCCAGGTTCTCGCTGAACCCCCGGAACTGCCCCGAGGTGGCGTTGAGCGTGCGCAGCACCGGGCGGGCGTCCTCGATCAGCGCCGTCGTCTGCGGCAGCGCCTCGACGGCCGCCGCGGTGAACTCCCCGGTGGTGTCGAGCAGCCGCTGCAGCGGCACGCCCGTGTCGGCGAACGCGGTGCCCAGCTCGTCGACGACGAGCTGCAGCCGGTCCAGCGGGACCGACCTCGCCAGGTCGTCGAGGCTCGCCACCAGCTCCTCGACGGGCACCGGGACCTCGACGCGGCCCTCGCTCTCCCGGATGACCGACCCGGCCTGCAGCGTCGGCCCGTCCGCGGTGTCGGGCAGCAGGTCGACGTACTGCTCGCCGATGGCCGACAGGTTGCGCACCTGCGCGGTCACCGACGCCGGGATCGGCGGGGCGGACCGGTCGATGTCCAGCCGCACCTCCACCCCGTCCGGGGTGAGGGCGAGCGGTCCGACCCGCCCGACGCTGACCCCGCGATAGGTCACGTCGGCCCCGGTGAAGATCCCGCCGGAGCGCGACATCTGCAGCGTGACCGGGTAGCTGGTGGCGCCGACGACCGCGCCGAGGTCCGCGAACCGCACGCCGGTGTAGACCACACCGACGACGGCCACCACGAGCAGCGCGATCAGCTGCAGCCGCGTGCGCCGGGTGATCATCCGCCACCTCCGAACAGCCCACCGAACAGGCCACCGCGCCGCTCCGGCTGCGCGTCCTCTTCCTTCTCCTCCTCCGGCTCCTGGCGGTCGGCGGAGGTCGCCGGGCCGCCGCCGAGACCGGGCAGCGCGCCGAGCAGCGGCAGCTCGGGCGCGGTCGGGGCACCCAGGAGCGGGGCGAGCAGTTGCGCGTTGGCGGGCAGCCCGGGCAGCGCCGGCAGGCCACCGTTGAGGATGTTCTTCAGCAGCCCATCGAGGCCGAGGTCGAGGTAGATGTCGGCGTAGAGGTTGGAGAAGTCGCCGGCGAACCCGTCGGCGGCCGCATCGGTGAACGGCGGGCTGGCCAGCACCTCCAGCGAGCGCGGCAGGTTCTGCTCGGCTGCAGCGAGCTGCTCCAGCGTGGGCCGCAGCATCCGCAGATCGGCCAGCAGATCCTCGCGGCTGCGGTCGACCACGTCGAGCGCGACGGTGGACAGCCGGTCGAGCGACTGCAGCATGTCGACCAGCTGCTCGCGCTGCGCCGCCAGCTCCTCGATGCCCGGGCCGAGGTCCTGCAGCGCGTTCTCGATCTTCGGCCGGCCCTCGTCGAGCGTGGCGGCGAGCCGGTTGAGCCCGTCGATGGCGCGGGTGATGTCGCCCTTGCGGCCGTCGAGGGCGCGCACCAGGGTGTCGAGGTTCTCCAGCAGCGACCGGATCTCCGGCTCGTTGCCCTCCAGCGCCTGGTTCAGCTCGACCGCGATCGTGCGGATGTTCCCGACGCCGCCGCCGTCGAGCAGCATCGCGAGCGCGCCGAAGACCTCCTCGACCTCGACGGCCCGCCCGGACCGCTCGATCGGGATCCGCGCCCCGTCGCTCAGCGTGCCGGTCGCGCCCGACGGGGGCGGACCGAGCTGCACGAACTTCTCCCCCAGCAAGCTGGTGGTGCGCACCCGGGCCACGGCGTTGGCGGGCAGCCGCACGTCGCCGTTGACGTCGACGGTGACCAGCGCCCGCCACGTCGCCGGATCGAGCCGGACCTCGCGGACCGAGCCGACCGCCACGTCGGCCACCTTCACCAGCGACTGCGGCACGAGATCGACCACATCGGCGAACTCGACCGTCACCGAGTACGGGCGGTCGCCGAGATCGGCCCCGCCGGGGAGGTCCACCCCGCGCAACCCGCTGGTCAGGACCCCGCAGCCGGAGGTCAGCGCGAGGGCCAGACCGGCGGCGGCCAGGGCCGCGGCGCATCGCCGGATCATGGGTCACCCCCGTCGTCGGCGCCGGCCTCGCCGACGTCCGCGGTGTCGGGTGCGGTGTCGGGTGCGGGGACCGGGGCCGGTGCGGTCCCGCCCGGAGCCGGGTCGGTGGGCAGCGGCATCAGCCCGGGGAACGGCGGCAGCTGCCCGGACTGCAGGCCGGTGATGATCTGCTGCAGGCTCGGCAGCTGGTCGACGAGCGGCAGCTGCTTGCACAGGTTCGCCAGCTCCACCGGCGCGTTCAGGGCGTCGTCGACCAGCTTGCAGACCATGTAGATCGGTGGGTTGGCCAGCTCCTGCAGGTTGGCGCGGGTGTTGAGGGTGCCCGACGAGGCGTCGTAGACGTTCGCCAGGTTGGACAGCGCGGCCGGGGCGAGATCGAGGATCTCGGTGAGCGCCGCCCGCTGCTCCACGAGCACCCGGGTGACCTCGGTGAGCCGGTCGACGTTCGACCTGAGCGCCGCGCGGTTGTCCCGGATGAACACGGTGACGTCGTCGAGCGCGGTGGCCAGGTCGCGCAGTGCCTCCCCCAGCTCTTCGCGCTGATCGGCGAGCACCCCGCTGACGTCGGCGATCCGCTCGTTGAACTCCCGCAGGGTGCGGTCGTTCTCCTTCAGCATCGCGACGAACCTCTGCAGCTCGGTGATCGTGGCGAACAGGTCCTCGCTCGAACCGGAGAGCGTGCTGCCGAGCGCGCCGAGGTCGACGATGGTGCCGTTGATCGCCTGGCCGTTGCCGTCGAGGTTCTCGGCCAGCACCTCGAGCGAGTCGGTGAGCACCCCCTGCTCGTTCAGTCCGCCGGGGCCGAGCGCCTTCGCCAGCTCGGTCGCGGTGCGGGTGAGGTCGTCGACGCCGAGCGGCACCGCGGTGCGCTCGAGCGGGATGACCGCGCCGTCGGTGAGCTCGGGTCCGCCGGTCCAGGCCGGGAACAGCGTCACGTTGCGGCCGGTGACCAGGCTCGGCGACACGATGGCCGCCTTGACGTCGGCGGGCAGCTTCACGTCCGGGTCGGTGATCGTCATGTCGACGCGGACCCGGTCGCCCTCCGGCGTGATCTTGTCGATCGTGCCGATCGGGACGCCCTTCATCTGCACGGCGTTGTCCTCGAACAGCGCCGAGGCGTTCGTGAAGTACGCGGTCACGTGCCGGCCGCTGCCCAGCCTGGCCGCCTGCCACACCCCGACGGCCGCCAGGATCGCGACGACCGCGACCAGTGCGGCGGTGGTGAGCTGCCGCTTGTCCGACACCCATGAGCCGGTCACGACAGATCACATCCCCCCGGGTTGAGGGGGCCGAGGGCCGGGACGGGCAGCAGGCCGCAGATGTAGTTGTCGAACCAGCGGCCGGTCCCGATGGCGTTGTTGAACACCCGGATGAACACGGCCTCCTTCTTGAGCAGCTGGACCAGGTTGTCCTGGTTGCGCTCGAGCACCGCGACGACCTCGTCGAGCGTCTCCAACGTGGGCCGCAGCTGGTCGATGTTGTCCGCGACGAGGCCGGACAGCTGCCGGGAGAGATCACGGATGCCGGTGATCAGCTTCGCGATCGCGTCGCGGCGGGCCTGCAGCTCGGCGAGCAGGAGGTTGCCGTCGGAGAGCAGCGCCTCGATGTCGTCGCGGCGCTCGGCCAGCGTCGTGGCGACGGTGCGGGTGCCCGACAGCAGGGTGCGCAGCTGCTCGTCGCGGCTGGCGATCGTGGTGGACAGCCGGGAGAGCCCGTCGAGCGCGCCGCGGATCTCCGGGGCGGTGCCGCGGAAGGTGTCCGACAGCGTCTGCAGGCTCTGCGCGAGCTGCTCGGTGTCGATCGCGTCGATCGTCTCGGAGAGCCCGTCGAAGGCCTCGACGACGTCGAACGGGGTGACCGTGCGGTCGACGCCCCACGGATGGTCGGGGTCCTGCTCGCGCTCACCCTGCGGGTCGAGTGCGAGGTACTTGGCCCCGAGCAGGGTGCGGATCTCGATGGAGGCGATCGTGCGGTCGCCGATCCACGCGTCGTGCACCCGGAAGTCGACCACCACCTGACCGTCCACCAGGGACACGTCGGTGACCCGGCCCACCTCGACGCCCGCGATCGTGACCTGGTCGCCGGCCTGCAGCCCGGCGGCGTCGGTGAAGTAGGCGGTGTAGGTGGTGCCGCCGGAGAACAGCGCCTTGCCGTTGAAGGCCAGCAGGACGACGAGCAGGATCGCCAGCACGCCACCGACGGCCGTCGGGACCGGAGGGAGCCGGTGGGTGATCGGGTCGGTCAACTCGCACCTCCCACCGCGGGCAGCGGGAGATCGGACCGGGGCTGCGTCAGCTCGTCGGCGACCGGGCGGTCGTGGTGGTCCTCGGCGTGGTGATCACCGCCGTGATCGTCGTCGCCGTACTCGGCGCCGGGCACGGGCCACGGCGGGCCGATCTCCAGGTCGTCGCCGAGGCCGTCGGGATCGGACCCGCACCGCTCGGCAGTGGTGAAGTCGGGCAGCTCGATCTTCTGCGGCGGGACGATCGGGCTCACCCCGACCGTCAGCGAGGCACCGCACAGGTAGAAGTTGAACCAGCTGCCGTAGGAACCGGCCCGCGCGATCTTGTTCAGCTTGTACGGGGCGAACTGCAGGTAGTGCTCGATCACCGGCTCGCCCTCGTGCAGCTCGCCGGCGAGGGCGCCGAGCGCGGCGATGTCGGCCTGCAGCGCCGGCCGCCCCTCCTCCAGCAACCCGGCAGTGGTGACGGCGAGATCGCCGATCGAGCTGATCGCCTCCCCGATCGGCTCGCGGTCCTCGGCGAGGCCGGCGACGAGCTCGCGCAGCCCGACGATGAGGTCGTTCAGCTGGTCGTTGCGCTCGGTGACGCTCTCCAGCACCCCGCTCAGGTTGTCGATCAGCTCTCCGATGACCGCGTCCTTGTCGGCCAGTGTCTTCGTCAGCGACGCGGTGGAGGCCAACAGGCTCTCGATCGTGCCGCCCTGGCCCTGCAGCACCTGGATGACCTCGTCGGCGAGCGTGTTGACCTGCTCGGGATCCAGCGCCTGGAACAGCGGGCGGAACCCGTTGAACAGCTCGGTGAGGTTGAGCGGCCCCCGGGTGCACGCCTCGGAGATCACTGCGCCCGCCGCCAGGGTCGCCGGAGCGGCGGGATCGCACGGCCCCGGTTCCTGCGAGAGCGCCAGGAACCGCTGCCCGATCAGGTTCTTGTAGAGCACGGCGGCCCGCGTGGTGGCCGGCAGCTGCAACGAGGAGTCGATCTCGAAGTCGACCTCCGCCACGCGCTTGTCGACGATCTCGATGTCGGTCACGCTGCCCACGACGACCCCGGCGATGCGCACGTCGTCGCCGGGCAGCAGACCGGTGACGTCCGCGAACCGGGCCGAGTACGCCGCGCGGTCCCCGCCTTGGGCGTTCGCGATCGTGAGCCCCAGGACGGTGGTGGCCGCCGTGGTGACCACCGCGAAGACGAGGAACTTGACCAGCGGGGCGACGGGGACGCGGCTCATGCCATCGTCACCTCCGTCCCGCGGTAGAGCGGCCCGACGAGGTAGGTGCTCCAGCCGGGCACGGAGCTGCTCGGGCGGCCCTGCTGCGCTGCGATCAGGGAGTTGACGACCGCGCGCTCACCGGGCGAGTTCGCCACCCCCATGTCGATGGTCCGCGCGTTCGGCCCCCCGGCCAGCGCGTTGGCCTTGACCAGGTACCAGCTGCTCGAGCCGTCGTAGGTGCCGTAGGTGTCGACGCCGAAGGCCTCCGGGTCGCCCTTCGGCTGCGGGCTCTCCGGCGGCGGGGGCACGGCCCCGTCGCGGAACGGGCCGTCCGGCGCGTACTGCGGGAAGTTCTCCTCGTCGTACGGTGGCGGCAGTGCCTCCGGGTAGCAGCGCGGGCCGCGGTCGTCGGTGAACTCGGGCAGGTCGTCGGGGTTGACGTACTTGCCGCGGTCACCGGTGGTGATCTCGATCGTGACGTGGATGCCCGGCTTGCCCGCGTTCACCGAGTTCGACCGGCCGAAGACCTCGTCGCCGCGCGGGATCACCGACACGAGGTTCTCGAAGAAGCAGGGGAACTCGGGCGCGTAGCGGGCCAGCGTCTCCAGCGTGGACCGGGAGGTGACGACCAGGCGGATGACGTTCTCGCCGTTGGCGTCGAGGAACGCGTGCAGATCGTCCGACGCGCTGATCACCGAGCGGTAGACCTCGCGCAGGTTCTCGGCCTGGTCGACGATCGTGCCCGCCGGCACGGTGAGGTCGTCGAGCGCAGCGAGCAGATCGGGGGCGGTGTCGGCGGCGGTCTCGGAGAGCGTGGCCAGCTCGCGCAGGTCGTCCTGCAGCGCCGGGACGGCCGGGGTGATCCCCTCGACCAGCGCGTTCAGCGCGACGAGGGTCTCCCCCAGCTGCGCGCCGCGGCCCTCCAGGCCCATCGCGATCGCACCGAGGGTGCTCTTGAGCTCGTCCGGCTGGACGGCGGTGAGCACCGGCTCCAGGTCGTCGAGGGCGGTGTCGACCTCGCGGGCGGTGCTGCTGCGGTCCTGCCCGATGACGTCCCCGGCGACGAGCGGCCGCGGGCTGGGGTCGGCGGGCGGCTCCAGTGCGACGTACTTCTCGCCGAACAGCGTCTTCGGCAACAGCCGCGCGGTGACGTTCTGCGGGATCTGGTCGATCTTGTCGGCGTCGATGCTGAGCAGGATGTCGGCGCCGTCACCGGTGGAGGTGATCGACTCGACGCGGCCCACGACCATGCCGCGGACCTTGACGTCGGCGTGTTCGCCGAGCTGGCTGCCGGCGTGGCCGGCCTTGAGCAGCACGGGCACACCGCTGCGGAACGCGCCGGCGTAGTGGGCGACGGCGAGCCCGAGCAGCAGCGCCACCACCCCGATGAACGCGAGGCCCTGCAGGGCGCGCTCCGGGGTCCTCATCCGGCCACGCTCACCGTCGTCGAGGTGCCGTACAGGACCAGCGTCAGGAAGAAGTCCAGGATCGCCGTCGACACGATCGACAGGCGGACCGCGCGGCCGACCGCGGCGCCCACGCCGGCCGGGCCGCCCTTGGCCCGGTAGCCGTAGTGGCAGTGGATCAGGATGATCACCGAGGCGAAGACGACGACCTTGACGTAGGAGTAGAGGACGTCGATCGGCGGCAGGAACAGGTCGAAGTAGTGGTCGTACGTGCCGCCGGGCAGCCCGTTGATCAGCGTGACGTTGAGCCGGGCCGCCGCGAAGCTCGCGAGCAGGCCGATCGTGTAGATCGGGATGACCGCGACGATCCCGGCGATCACCCGGGTCGTGACCAGGTACGGCACCGACGGCACCGCCATGACCTCCAGCGCGTCGATCTCCTCGGAGATCCGCATCGCGCCCAGCTGGGCGGTGAAGCCCGCGCCGAGGGTGGCGGTCAGCGCCGCCGCGGCGACCAGCGGTGCGATGTCGCGGGTGTTGAAGTACGCGGTGATGAAGCCGGTGAGTGCCTCGACGCCGAGCGAGTCGAGGGCCCGGAAGCCCTGCAGCCCGACCAGCGAGCCGACGAACAGCGACAGCGCCGCCATCACGCCCGCGGTGCCGAGGATGACGATGAGCGCGCCGGAGCCGAAGCTCACCTCGGCGAGCAGCCGCAGGATCTCCTTCGAGTAACGGGTGAGGGCGCGCGGGATCCAGGCGATCGCGCGGACGTAGAGCGAGACCTGGTCGCCCAGCTCCTCGAGCTGGGCGATCGGTGCCTGGGCGATCCGGCGGGCGCGGCCCGTGGACAGCAGCGCCATCGCTTCAGCTCCCCTTCGGCGGGACGATCTGCAGGTACAGGGCCGTGATCACGAGGTTGATCAGGAAGACGAGCACGAACGAGATGACGACCGCCTGGTTCACCGCGTCGCCGACGCCCTTCGCGCCCGGCGGCGGGTTGAGCCCGCGGTAGGCGGCCACGACACCGGCGGCCAGCCCGAACAGCACGGCCTTGAGCTCGCTCACGAGGATGTCGCTGACCTGCGCGATCGCGGAGAAGCTCGCGATGTACGCGCCCGGGGTGCCGCCCTGGACGACGACGTTGAAGTAGTACCCGCCCGCGACGCCGACGACGGTCGCCAGGCCGTTGAGGACGACCGCGGTGGTGGCCATCGCCAGCACCCGCGGCACCACCAGCCGCTGGATCGGCGAGATGCCCAGCACCTCCATGGCGGCGATCTCCTCGCGGATGGTGCGCGCGCCGAGATCGGCGCAGACCGCGCTGCCGCCCGCACCGGAGATCAGCAGCGCCGTGACGATCGGGGCGGCCTGCTGCACGATCGCGAGCACCGACCCGGCGCCGGTCTGGCTCTGCGCCCCGAACTGGCGGGTCAGCTCGGCCAGCAGCAGCGCGATCGTGGCGCCGAACGGGATCGTGAACAGCGCGGTGGGCAGCGCGGAGACCTTCGTGACGAACCAGGTCTGCTCGATGTACTCGCGCCACTGGAACGGACCCTTGACGGTCATCCGGGCGATCTCGAGGGCGAGCAGGAAGAACTTGCCGACCGGGGTCAGTGCCCGGGTGACGATGGTGGGAGCGCTCATCGGCCGGCCGCCTCAGATCCGGTGCCGGCCGGGCTGCGGCGGCTCGCCGCCGTCGACCGGGTTCAACCGCTCGGTGGGACCGTCGGCGTAACCGGAGGGATACGCGGCGACGGGTGTTCGCCCCGCCCGGCGCTCGGCCTGCGCGGTCGCCTCACGACTGGCGCGGATCGCGTCCTGGGCAGCCTTCGGCAGCGTGTGCATGATCGCGTCGACGCGGGCCTGGCGCCGGGCGACCGCCTTGCGTTCCGGGAGCCCGGGGCTGGGCACGAGCTGCGGTTTCAGCGGGGGCACGCCCTCCAGCTCGCCGGGGATCTCGGCCATCTCCCGCTCGGCCTGCGCGGAGTCCTTCTCCTCCGACATCCCGATCGGACCCTGCCGGCGGCCGTTGAGGAACTGGCTGACCACTGGGTCGTCGGAGGTCAGCAGCACCTCCCGCGGCCCGAACATCGCCAGGTGGCGCCGGTAGAGCATCCCGATGTTGTCCGGCACCGTCTGCGCGGAGTTGATGTCGTGGGTGACGATCAGGAACGTCGCGTCGGTCTGCGCGTTCAGGTCGATGATCAGCTGGTTCAGATAGGCCGTGCGGACCGGGTCGAGGCCGGAGTCGGGCTCGTCGAACAGGATGATCTCCGGCTCCAGCACCATGGCCCTGGCGAGCCCGGCGCGCTTGCGCATCCCGCCGGAGATCTCGCCGGGCAGCTTGTGCTCGCTGCCCTCGAGCCCGACGAGGTGCATCTTCTCCATGACGATGTCGCGGATCGCCGCCTCGGACAGCTTCGTGTGCTCGCGCAGCGGGAAGGCGATGTTGTCGTAGACGGTCATCGAGCCGAACAGCGCGCCGTCCTGGAACAACACCCCGAACAGCTTGCGCAGCTCGTACAGCCGGGACTCGCTGCAGCGCACCAGATCGGTCTCGTGGATGAAGATCGAGCCGCGGTCCGGCTTCAGCAGCCCGATGAGCGTCTTGAGGAAGACCGACTTGCCGGTGCCGGACGGTCCGAGCAGCACGCTGATCTCACCGGGGGGCAGGGTCAGCGTCACATCCGACCAGATGTTCGCCCGGCCGAAGGACTTGGTCAGCCCTTCGACCCTGACCTCCACCCCCACCGGCGGTCCCCCTCCTCGTCGGATCGCGGACCGGCGGCAGCGCATGCACTGATCAGCGGACGGCCGTCGGCCCACAACGGCTCAACGACGTCTGGTGAGCTGAGTTACTCAACAGTGAGACTCCAGCCTCATATTGCTCCGAAAGGAGGTTGTAGCCAGGCCTGGACAGACCGGAAAGGCCTAGCGGCCCATGGCCCGAACGTAGCTGGAGATCACGCTCGGGACACGATCGTGTGACCACCGTCAGGACGGGGGACGTGGCGCAGGACGAGCACGTGGTAGTCCTCGAGGTGCATCCGCAGCAGCGACGGGTCCGGCGGGTGATGGATCTGCTGGAAGCCCACGAGGATCGACATCCCGAGCGACGCGAGCCGCGCCGCGTCGGCCCGGTCGCGCACGGCCCCGGCGAGCACGTCCTCCAGCGCGGCGCGGCGGCGCTCGTCGACCCGCCGCTGGGCGAGGCCCACCTCCGGGTCGAGCGCCGCCCAGTTGCGGATCGCGGCTTCCGCGGCGTGCGGCAGCGACACGGCGAACCGGCGGAGCACGTCCAGGCGTTCGACGGGATCGTCGGTGACCGACTCGGTCACCTCGACGACCTTGGCCGTCTGCTCGACCTCCCAGTGGGCGAGCAGCCCCCGCACGAACCTCGACCAGCCGTCGAAGTGGTGGTAGAAGGAGCCGCTGGTGACGCCCAGCCGCGCACACAGCGTGGCGATCTTCAGCTCGGCGGGCCCGTGCTCGGCGAGCAACTGCATCGCGACCGCGTAGTACTGCTCGGGTCCCACCTGGACCCCCGATCGCCGGCCCATCAGAACAGCTTCGCTCCCGTCGTCTCCTGCTCCGTACGAACGTGGTCATCCTCACCCCGCCGGGCCGTTCGCGGCCACCTCGCAGATCCGACGAACGGCTGGGCCGGGTGGTCCTGGACGGATGCAGCCCCGAGCGGGCCGTGCGCTTCCTCACGCCGCTGCCGCTGTCGCCCGCCGACCGGCTCGCCGTCGCGTCAGGCAACGCCGACGAGCTGATGGGGCTCAAAGCCGTGACGTAGGTTCCTCCGCGGCATCGGCCCGTGGAGAGGAACCGTCGATGAAGCTGGGGCTTGCCCTGGGCAACTGGGCGCGGGACCGGACCCGAGGACCGACGAGCTCGTCGCGACCGCGGAGGACCTCGGGTTCGACTCGCTCTGGACGGCCGAGGCGTACGGCTCGGACGCCTTCACCCCGCTGGCCTGGTACGGCGCCCGCACCAAGCGGATCAAGCTCGGCACCTCGGTCGCGCAGATGTCGGCCCGCACCCCGACCGCCACCGCGATGGCGGCGATGACGCTCGACCACCTCTCCGGTGGCCGGGTGGTGCTGGGTATCGGCGCGTCCGGGCCGCAGGTCGTCGAGGGCTGGTACGGGCAGCCGTACCCGAAGCCGCTGGCCCGCACCCGCGAGTACATGGAGATCCTGCGGGCGACGATCGCCCGGGAGCGCGTGACGTCGCCGGGGCCGCACTACCCGATCCCCTACCCGGGCGGGACCGGGCTGGGCGAGCCGCTGCGCACCACGATCCACCCGCTGCGCACCCACCTGCCGATCCTGCTCGCCGCGGAAGGCCCGAAGAACGTCGCGCTGGCCGCCGAGATCGCCGACGGCTGGCAGCCGCTGTTCTACGCGCCGCGCCACGACGCGCACTACCGGGCGGCGCTGGCGGAGGGCTTCGCGCGCCGCGGCGGCCGGCCCGCCGGCTTCGAGGTGGTCTGCATGGTGCAGATGGTCGTCGACGACGACGTGGAGGGGGCCGCCGACCAGCAGGTGCGCCCGATGCTCGCGCTCTACATCGGCGGGATGGGCGCGAAGGGCGCGAACTTCCACTACGACGTGTTCGCGCGCATGGGTTACGAGGACGACTGCGCCCGGATCCAGGAGCTGTACCTGGGCGGGCGCAAGGATGAGGCGACGGCGGCGGTGCCGCTGGAGCTGGTGGAGCAGGTCGCGCTGGTGGGTCGAAGGAGAAGATCGCCGAGGAGCTGCCGGTGTGGCGGGACTCGCTGGTCACGACCATGGTCGTGGGCGGCTCACCGCAGACCCTGCGGCTGGCGGCCGAGCTGGTCAGCTGATCACGGCCCGGAGGGCGCGGACAACCGGGCCACGAGCTCGGCCGTGTAGGCGTCGAGCCGGGCCGCAGCCCCCGGATCGAGCGTCGGGAAGTCGAGCGGCAGCTCCTCTAGGCGGTCAACCGCCGTGAGCGGCGCGGACGGCGGGGCGTCGATCCACTCGACGATCGGGCGGACCGACTCCTCGACCGGCCGCGCGGCGACCCGCGCCGCGGCCTTGAGCAACCCGCGCACCAGCGGGTTCGGGTGGGCGTCGAGTCCGCTGCGGGTGAAGCCGGGGTGGTAGAGGACGTAACGGGTCCTCCGACGGCGGGCGGCGTGCGCGACCCCGAGCAGATCGTTCGCGCGGCCGGCCTGCAGCTGAGCCTTGACCAACCCGTAGCCGCGGGTCAGCTGCGGATCGTCCCAGTGGATCGCGCCGGCCCGGTTGCCGACACCGGCGACGTTGACGATCACCGGTTGCGGAGCGGCCTCCAGCTGCTCGGCCAGCAGCTCGCCGAGGAGGTAGCGGCTCAGGTAGTAGAGCGCGAACGTGTACTCCAGGCCCTCCGGCGTCTCCCGGCGGGTGGGCTGGGGCCGGTTCGCGAACAGGGCGAGCGCGTCGACCGGCCCGGTGATCTCCGCAGCGACCCGGCGGACCTCCGCCACCGACGACAGATCCGCCGCCAGGAACCGCGCGCCGGGCACGGCGGCGGCCTTCGCCGGATCGGACCCGATCACGATCACCCGGTCGCCACGGGCGACCCGGGCCAGCGCCGTAGCGCGGCCCATCCCGTTCGTCCCTCCGGTGATCACGACGGTCTTCGGCACCTGGGTCCTCCTACGCTCGGGGCGAGACCATCGTGGGAGGACGCTTGCCCGGCCCGGTAGAAGGCACTTCGATGTCCGCTGCGCACACCGATGTACCCTCCGTACTCGCGCACGAGCTGCCGCGGCCGGTACCGGCGGCGGAGTTCGCGGCGTGCCCCGTCACCGAGGTGTTCCGGCGGGTCGGGGACAAGTGGTCGATGCTCGTCGTGATCGTTTTGGGCCAGCGGCCGCACCGGTACAACGAGCTGCACCGCGCGATCGAGGGGATCAGCCAGCGGATGCTGACCCGGACGCTGCGGGGGTTGGAGGCCGACGGGCTGGTGGATCGGACGGTGGCGGCGACGGTGCCGCCCTCCGTGTCGTACTCGCTGACGCCGTTGGGCCGGAGTCTGCTGGAGCCGTTGTCGGCGTTGGCCGATTGGGCGGTCGCGCACGCTGGTGCCTTCGGACGTCGGGCCTGACCTCGCGTCGCTGGTCGCGTTTCGCACGCGCGTCGGGATGCGCGGTCACACTCCTCGTCCTCATCGAGGCCCTGCTCACCAAGGGCAGCCGGCTACCCGCGGGGATCCCCGGACACAGCCCCGGGCCGCTCGCCCTGCGAGGGGACAACGACGGGCGCAGGACCTACCGGCGCATCCTCATCCGCGACGGCAGCATCATCGGCGGCGACTCCACCCAACGCACCTTCTCCACCGTGCTCACCGACCTGACAACCACCCGCGGGGGCGGCCGGTGCGCCGCCCCGTACTGCGACGCCCCGGCACACACATCGACCACGTCACAGCGCGGCGCAACGGCGGCCGAACAGAGTTCACCAACGGCACAGGGCTGTCCGCGTTCCACAACTGACTGAAGGAGATCCGCGACCGCACCACCAGCCACCCACCGAGCCGAGCACCGCGACCACGCCACCGGGACACCGCAACAGCCCGAACCGGGGCCGGTCCACACGACCTGCGCGCTCCGACACCGAGCCGGGTTGACCGAGCGAGGTACCGAACACTGCGCGATGAACCATCGCGGCAACGGCACCACAAGCAGTCGACCACGTCCACGACCAGCGGGAAGGCACGCAGAACGAGTTCCCAGCCGAGTGACCGCCAACGCAACCGCACTATCCGAGAAATCCACCCGCCCAACGGGCACCCGCTGCGGAGAACAACCACGGTGCCAACGCGCGGACGGAACAGGGCCACCCCGCCGAGCCGAGCGTCGGATCAGCTGCGCGAAACCCATCCGAACTGACGACCATCAGACAACCGCCGCCAACACCGCCTGGTCCTCCGCGTGGAAGGTCTCTTCGAGCTCCTCCGGAGCGGCGTCGCGGTCGATGACCCGCACATCGGCACCGCGCGCCGACTCGATCGCGCCCAGGCGGCGGCCGACCTTGTCCATCGCGTACTCGGCCATCTCGTTGATGTCGATGCCGAAGGGGCGCTCCTCGCCCTCGCGGCCGCCGATGACGACTCCCATCGCCGGGACCAGCAGCTCCTGCATGCGCTCATCGACGACGTCCCACAGGGAGTCGTCGGCGGCGACGTGGCGGCGGCAGGTGAAGGTGCCCCATGCCATGTGGCGGCGCTCGTCGCCACCGATGTGCTTGATCACCTGCTGCATGCCGGGCAGGATGCCGCGGCTGGCGCACACCGTGGACCAGGCGAAGTAGCCGGTCAGGGCGAGCGTGCCCTCGACGATGTGGTTGTAGGTCACCGACGCGCGGATCTGGTTGCGCGGCGACGGGTCCTCGGCCAGCGCGTAGAGGCTCTCCGGGAGGTGCTTGGTGAAGATCTCCAGGTAGGCCGGGTTCTCCTCCACGTGCGCGTGGAGATCGTCGGTGAGGCCGACGGCGTCGAACCAGCGGCGGAACGCCTCGGTGTGCTTGGCCTCCTCGAAGACGAACTGGGTCAGGTACACCTCGTCGGCGAAGCGGCCCTCCGCGGCCATCGCGGCGACGAACGGCTGCAGGTCCTGAGTCACCGACTCCTCACCGGCCATGAACTGCGCGGCCAGCGAGCAGGTCCACCAGCGCTCGAGATCGGTCATCTCGGCGACGTCGCGGGCGTCCTGGGTGAAGTCGATGTCGGCGGGGTTCCAGTGCTTGGCGTTGCCCTCGGCGAACAGCCGCATCGGGAACGAGTCGACGTCCAGCCCGCCCCTGCTGAGCGAGGCGAACCCGGTGCGCCTGCCGTGCGCGATCGTCGGTCGGGACATCGTCGTCCTCCTGCGAGTCGGGTCAGAAGCGGATCAGGCCGCGGATGTTGCGACCGGTGCGCATGTCCTCGTAGCCCTGGTTGACCTGCTCCAGGGTGTACTCGCGGGTGATCAGCTCGGCGAGCTTGAGCTGGCCGAGGTTCGCCAGCTCCAGCAGGCGCGGCACGTCGTGCTGGCCGTTCGAGCTGCCGAAGAGCGAACCGCGCACCTGCTTCTCGTAGAGGGTGAGGTCGAGCAACGACAGGCTCGCGGTCAGCCTTGCCGAGCGCGGTGACGATGACCCGGCCCTTCTTGCCGACCAGCTGCAGCGCCGGCTGCAGGTGCGCGCCCTCGGCGATGCCGGTGGTCAGGATCGCGGCGTCGGCGAGCTGGCCGCGGGTGAGCTCGGAGACGACGCCCCACGCCTCGTCCATGTCCGCCGCGACGTGCGTGGCGCCCAGCTCCAGCGCCTTCTCTCGCTTGAACCGCACCGGGTCGACGGCGACGACGTAGCGGCAGCCGGCGATCCGCGCACCCTGGATCGCGTTGGCACCGATCCCGCCGACACCGATGATCACGGCGGTGTCGCCCGCGCGCAGCTCGGCGCTGCGCACCGCGGAGCCGAACCCGGTGGTCACACCGCAGCCGACGAGCACAGCCACGTGCAGCGGGAACCCCTCATCGATCTTCACGACCGACTTCACCGGCACCACCGTGTGCCGCGCGAACGTGCCGAGCAGGCACATCTGGCCGATGTCCTCGCCGCGGGCGTGGAAGCGGTAGGTGCCGTCGAGCTGCGGGCCGAGCGTGGCGCCCGCGCCGTCGTTGCACAGGTTCGTGTAGCCGCGCACGCAGTAGCTGCACCGCCCGCAGGCCGGCAGGAACGTCATCACCACCGGATCGCCCACCTCGACCTCGGTGACGCCCGGGCCGACCTCGACGATCCGGCCGGCGCCCTCGTGCCCGCCGACCATCGGGTAGGCGACGGGCAGATCGCCGGTCACGAGGTGCTCGTCGGAGTGGCAGAGCCCGCTCGCGGCCAGCTCCACCAGCACCTCACCGGCCGCGGGTGGGTCGAGCTCGACCTCCTCGACCTCCCACTTCCCGCCCAGCTCCCAGAGCACCGCCGCCGTGGTCTTCATGCGCACAGCATGGCGTGGTGCGCGCTCCGACACAGCGGCCCGGTCGTTCCGCCGATGGCCCACCGGTGCCACGCCGACCGCCCGGGTGACAGGCGTCATCGCTGTCGATGCACCAGCAGTCCGAACCGATGACCACCGGCACTGCCGGTTCCGCCCGGAGCTGGGCCAGTCTCGAAGCATGACCAGCGACGTCCTGCCCACCGAGCGCCCGGTCGGGGTGCCCTACCACCGCGTCCTCGCCGACGGGGAGCGCCGCATCGGCCGCGGCATCGCCGCGCTGGCGCTGCTGCTCGGCGGTCTGCTGGGGTTCGCAGGCGCTCTGGGCGCGCTGGGGGCCGCGATCGACGCGGCGCTCGGCCGGACGAGCATCGTCACGGGCGGCACCGAGTTCACGCCGGTGCTGCAGGCCTCGACGCTGCTCCCGGTGGCGCTGCTCCTGCCGTGGAGCATGCTGATCCAGCGCTGGCTCTACGGGGTGCGCGGCGCCTCGCTGCACTCGGTCGCCTACCGGTTCCGGTTCGACGTGTTCGGTCGCGCGCTGTTCGTCGTGGGGCCGATCTGGGTGGTCTACATCACCGCGCTGGTGCTGCTGTCCCCGTCCGGTCAGGCCGCATGGGCGGTGGCCGATCTGCTCGCGATGTTCGTCGTGGTGCTGCTGCTGACCCCGCTCCAGGCCGCCGCGGAGGAGTACGGCTTCCGCGGGCTCGCCTTCCGGGTCGCCGCGAGCTGGGGCCGCGGGCCGCGCACCGCGCTCGCCCTCGGGGTGGGTGTGTCGAGCCTGCTGTTCGCGCTCGTCCACTTCTCCACCGACCCGTGGCTGAACCTCTACTACCTCACGTTCGGCGTCTCCCTCGCGCTGATCACGTGGCGCACGGGCGGGGTGGAGACGGCGGTCGTGATCCACGCGGTGAACAACACGCTGCTGTTCCTGCTGGCCCTGGTCTTGCACGCCGATCTCACCGACGCGTTCGACCGCTCGGCGGGCGCAGGTTCGATCGGCATGCTCGTGCCGTGCGCGGTGCTGGCCGCGACGACCGCGGTGGTGTGGTTGCGCACCCGCGGCCGCGGCCCCGCGCTGACCGCGTGATCAGGCGGCCGGCACCGGCAGCTCCAGGTGAGCGATGAGTCCGCCGCCGTCCCGCGGGTGCAGTGTGAGCCGGCCCTGCATCGCCTCCACCAGCCGCTCGACGATCCACAGCCCGAGCCCAGCGGTGCCGCGCCGCTCCCCCAGCGCCACGCCCTTCTCGGTGACCAAGCCCTCCTGGCCGGGTGGGAGCCCGGGCCCGCGGTCGCGCACCTCGACGACGAGCAGCTCGTCGGAGTACCGCAGGTCCAGCTCGACGGGTGCGTCGCCGGAGTGGCGCGCCGCGTTCTCCACGAGGTTGGTGAGCAGTCGCCGCAGCCGCTGCGGATCGGTGCGCACGGTCGCGTCGGCGGGCTCGACGCACATCGTCCGGCGCTGCGGTGCCACCCCGGCCGCGTCCACGACGGCCTCGGCGAGCTCGGCCAGCCGCACCGGCCGCTCCCGCACCCGCCCGATCGGGCTGCCACTGGTGACGGCGACGTCGGCGAGCCCGTCGAGCATGTCGCGCAGGTGCACGGCGTGCTGGGCGAGCAGCGTGACGGCGGTGCACCGCGCCGGTTCCGACAGCCGGCCAGCGGCGAGATCGGCCGACAGCGCGGTCAGCGATGCGACCGGGGTGCGGAACTCGTGCAGCACCACCCGCACCCCGTCCATCCGGGCCTGCTGTGCCTGGAAGAGCCGCTCGCGCAGGTCCCGCTCCGCCATCAGCGCCTCGTGCTCGGCGGCGGCCCGGGCGCGGGCGGTGGCGGCCGCGGCGGCCTGCCGCTCCAGCAGCTTCACCAGCACCCCGACGAGCACGGCGGCGGCGACCAGGAAGCCGGTCCACCACGCGCCGGCGAACCAGGCGTCGCGCGGATGGGTGCCGGGATCCGCACCGAGCACCGCCGCGGCGGTGAACCCGATCCCGACGACGAGTGCGGCGAGCCGCCCGATCACCGCCCCACCCCGGACGGCCGCGGCGATCACGACGAGCGGCAGCGCCGCGACCATGATGCTGTCCGCGCCGCCGGTCAGCCCGCAGCCGACGAGCACCAGCACCGAATCGATGCCGGTCGCGACCGCGGGCGGGAGCAGCCGCCGGCCCTGCCGGTCCGCGACCGCGAGGGCCAGCGCGTAGCCGAACGTGACCGCGACGAGCGTGGCCACGACGACGATCCGGCCGTGGGCCAACTCGGGGTCGATCAGCAGCGCGAGCCCCACGGACACCACCACGAGCAGCCGGATCACCTCGGCCGTGCGCTCCTCCAGCGACTCGAGCGCGGCGCGCTCGTCCGTGGTCATGCGGGGAAGCTAGCGGTGACCGCTAGCGTTACGCCCGTGCGGGACGGCCGGTACGCGGTGGTCATCGTGGACGACCACGCGCTCTTCGCGCAGGGTCTCGCGCTGCTGCTCGAGTCGCGCGCGGGCGACACGTTCACCGTCGCCGGCTCGACGACCGCGGGCGAGGAGGCGGTGGCGCTGGTCGGCCGGGAGGCCGCCGACATCGCGATCGTCGACCTGGCGCTGCCGCCGTTGGGCGGGGTGGAGACGATCCAGCGGATCGTCTCCACCTACCCGGCGACGAAGGTGCTCGCCCTCTCCGGCACCGACGACCTGGACCTCGCGGCTGCGGCGCTGCGCGCGGGCGCGGCGGGGTTCCTCGGCAAGTCCGCCGACCCGGACGTGCTCGTCGCCCCGCTGCTCGCGATCGCCTCGGGCGTGCGGGTGGTGTGCGCCGACCTGATGGACGCGCTGCTCGCCGCGAGCGACCGCACCGGCGACGGCCGCCTCGCCCGCCTCGACGAGCGCGATCTGCAGCTGTGGCGGCTACTCGCGCGCGGATTGGACACGACCGAGATCGCCCGGCCGATGCTCGTCAGCGAGCGCACGGCGAAGCGCATGATCGCGTCGCTGCTGCACAAGATCGGCGCGGCGAACCGCATCGAGGCGGCGGCGATGGCCGGCCGGTACGGGCTGCTCGACGACTGAGCGGTCCGCGCGGGCCGAGAGTGGCCCGATCGAGTCGTCGCCACGACCGCCCCGGTGCGCCAGACTCCCCTGATCAGGACCGATCCGAAGGAGCGCGCGACGTGGCGGTGTTCAGCGACGAGCAAGAGGTCTACCGGTTCCTGGGCGGGGTGTTCCGCATCGGGATGGCTGATCCCGAGCTGGTGGCGAAGCTCAAGCCGACCGGCATCGTCCTGCGGATCACCTACACCGACCCGGACGCGGTGCTGACCGTCGACTTCGGCAACGCCGAGCTGCACGAAGGGGCGGGCACGGGGCCCGCCCCCGACGTGGAGCTGTTCATGTCGGCCGACACCGGCAACCGCTTCTGGCTGGGCAAGGTGGTGTTGCCGGTGGCGCTGGCGAGGGGTGAGGTGCGGGCGAAGGGTCCGGTCGCCAAGGTCCTCAAGCTGCTGCCGCTGGCGAAGGGCCTGTCCGAGCCCTACAGGCAGTTGCTGGCGGACGCCGGGCGGGCAGACCTGATCAACGCGTGATCACTGGCTGAGCCGGGTCCGGCGACGGGTGCCGAGCGACCCTGCCTGGCCCACGACCCGGGTCTCCCACAGCCGGCGCACGGCCGCGGCCAGCCTGGTGAGGTCACCGCGCAGGGTCGGTCCCCGCTGGGCAGGTGCCTCTCCCGGGCGGGACCAGCGGCTGTCGACGCCGTACCGCGGAGCGGCGATGGCGATGAGGACGAGAACGGCCAGAAGGACGAGTGGCATCTCCATAGCCTCGATTGTCCGGTAGATTGGCCTCTTACAAGGTAGCCAATTGGACAAAGGTGGATTCAGGTGGCCATCGACCACGAGATCGAGCAGCGCATCGGCGCGCGCAGCTTCGCCCGTCTGCTCGGTGCTTGGCGGCCACCGGAGGGTCGCGGCCTGGCTGCCGCGCTCGCCGACCGGATCCGCCTACTGGTGCTGGACGGCCGCCTCCCCCTGCACACCCGGGTGCCAGCCGAGCGCGAACTCGCCGATGTGCTCGACGTCAGCCGCACGACGGTCGCCGCGGCGTACGAATCGCTGCGCGCCGACGGCGTGCTGCAGAGCAGGCGCGGCTCCGGGAGCTGGACCCAGCTGCCCAGGAACAGCCCCGGCCTGCGCCCGCAGCCGTTCGCGCCCAGCTCGGACCAGTCGATGTACGACCTGGCCATGTGCGCGCTGCCGTACCCGACCGACGAGCTGCGACCGATGATCGCCGAGGCCACCCGCGATCTCGACGCCCACCTGGCCGGCCTCGGCTACGAGCTGGACGGCGTGCCGGAGCTGCGGGCGGCGATCGCGGACCGCTACACCGAGCGCGGTCTGCCCACCACCCCGGACCAGATCCTCGTCACCCCGGGCGCGCAGGGGGCGCTGGCGCTGATCGTCGCGGCGCTCACCTCCCCCGGCGACCGCGTGCTCGTCGAGCACCCCACCTACCCGAACGCGCTCGGGGCGATCACCAATCGGGGCGCGCGGCCGGTGCCGGTGCCGCTGGTGCCCAGCGAGGACGGGTCGGCCACGTGGGACCTCGAGCTCGGCACGGCCGCGGTGCGCGACGCCGCACCGCGCCTGATGTACCTGATCCCGGACTGCCAGAACCCCACGGGCGCCGTGCTCGACTCCGCGGGGCGCGAGCGGGTCGTCGACCTGGCCCGGCGCACCAGCACGCCGGTGATCGTGGACGAAACGCTCACCGAGCTGTGGTTCGAAGAGCCACCACCCCCGCCGGTGGCGGCGCACGGTGCGGTCGACTCACCGCTCGTGCTGACGATCGGCTCGGTCAGCAAACCCTTCTGGGGTGGGCTGCGGGTCGGCTGGATCCGCACCTCGGCCCCGATGGTGCGCCGGCTGTCCGCCTTCCGGGCGACGACCGATCTCGGCAGCCCGGTCTTCGAGCAGTTGCTCACGGCGCGGCTCATGACCCGCGTCGAGGAGACGGCGGCGGCGCGCCGCGTCGAGCTCCGGGCTGCCTGCGCCCGGGCGACCGAACGGATCGCGCAGCTGTTCCCAACGTGGCGAGTGGGCCGCCCGCGCGGTGGCATGTGCCACTGGGTCGATCTCGGCTCGCCGGACTCGAGCCGGCTGGTCATCGCTGCCCGCCGGCGCGACGTCCTGCTGGCCGCCGGGCCGCGGTTCGGGGTCGACGGCGCGTTCGAGCGCTACCTGCGGGTGCCGTTCGTGCTGCGGCCGGATCGGATGGACGAGGCCCTGCAGCGCATGGCGGCTGCGTGGGCGGAGCTGGACCGCGTCGAACCAGCCACCGAACCCGGCGAGTGCTCCGTGGCGTGATCGCGGGAAACGGTCAATACTGACCGCGAACCGAACGCGCGACAGGAGGTCGGAACACGTGGCACGCACTGGCCCGCTCGCGGGTCTCAAGGTCGTCGAACTGGCCGGCTTGGGCCCGGCCCCGCACGCAGCGATGGTCCTCGCCGACCTCGGCGCCGACGTGGTGCGGATCGACCGCCCCGGCGCTCTCCAGCTCAGCGACCCGTCGGCCGATCCGCTGCTGCGCGGGCGCCGCCGCGTCGAGGCCAACCTCAAGGAACCCGAGGGCCGCGAGACCGTGCTGCGGCTCGTCGAGAAGGCCGATGTGTTCATGGAGGGCTACCGCCCCGGCGTGACCGAGCGGCTGGGCGTCGGTCCCGCCGACTGCCACGCCCGCAATCCCCGCCTCGTCTACGCCCGCATGACCGGATGGGGTCAGGACGGCCCGCTGGCGCAGCGGGCGGGGCACGACATCAACTACATCGCCCTCACCGGTGCGCTGCACGCGATCGGGCGGGCAGGCGAGCGGCCGACGGTGCCGCTGAACCTCGTCGGCGACTTCGGCGGCGGCTCGATGCTGCTGGTCGTCGGCATCCTCGCCGCCGCGTGGGAGGCGCAGCGCTCCGGGCAGGGGCAGGTCGTCGACGCGGCCATGGTCGACGGGGCGAGCGTGCTGGTGCAGATGGTGTGGGGCTTCCTCGGCCAGGGCCTGTGGCGCGACGAGCGGGAGACCAACCTGCTCGACGGGCACGCGCCGTTCTACGACACCTACACGTGCGCCGACGGCAAGCACGTCGCCGTGGGCGCGATCGAGCCGCAGTTCTACGCCGCGCTCCTGGAGGGCCTGGGCCTCGCCGACGCCGGGCTGCCCGACCAGATGGACCAGAAGGCGTGGCCGGAGATCAAGAAGCGGTTCGCCGAGGTGTTCGCCTCTCGCACGCGTGACGAGTGGGCGAAGGTCTTCGAGGGCACCGACGCCTGCGTGACCCCGGTGCTCGCGTTCGGCGAGGTCGCCGCGCACCCGCACATGGCCGCGCGGGGCACGATCGTCGAGCGCGGCGGGATCCCGCAGGCCGCGCCCGCCCCGCGGTTCTCCCGCACCACCACGTCCGTCCCGGGCGGCCCGGCCGATCCGGAGCCGGTCGAGTCGGTACTCGCCGACTGGTCCTGAGACGCGCGACGGCCCCGCACCATCCGGTGCGGGGCCGTCGCGAGGACGTACGCGATGCTCAGGCGGGCTCGTCCACCAGCAGGTTGCGCGTGCGGTTCGGGTCGACCGGGATGCCCGGACCCGTCGTGGTGGAGATGGTGATCTTCTTGATGTAGCGCCCCTTGGCCGCGGCCGGCTTGGCCCGCAGCACCTCCTCCAGGGCGGCGCCGTAGTTCTCCACCAGCTTCTCGGTGTCGAACGACGCCTTGCCGATCACCAGGTGCAGGTTGGCCTGCTTGTCGACGCGGAAGTTGATCTTCCCGCCCTTGATGTCGTTGACGGCCTTGGCCACGTCCATGGTCACGGTGCCGGTCTTCGGGTTCGGCATCAGACCACGGGGACCGAGGATGCGGGCGATGCGCCCGACCTTGGCCATCTGGTCCGGGGTGGCGATGGCGGCGTCGAAGTCCAGCCACCCACCCTGGATGCGCTCGACCAGGTCGTCGGAGCCCACGGCGTCGGCGCCGGCGGCCTCGGCCTCGGCGGCCTTCTCACCGGTGGCGAACACGACGACGCGAGCGGTCTTGCCCGTGCCGTGCGGCAGGTTCACGGTGCCCCGGACCATCTGGTCGGACTTGCGGGGATCCACGCCGAGCCGCATCGCGACCTCGACCGTGGCGTCCATGTTCTTGCTGGAAGTCTCCTTCGCCAGGGCGGCCGCCTCCAGCGGGCTGTAGAGCCGGCTGCGGTCGACCTTCGCGGCCGCCTCGCGGTAGACCTTGCTGCGCTTCGGCATTGCTGTTCCTTCGATCCGGACAGTCGTGGTACGAGCCGCGCCCGACTCTCCCACTCGTGTTGGTTGGTCGGTCAGGCCGTGACCGTGATGCCCATCGACCGGGCCGTGCCCTCGATGATCTTCGTGGCGGCCTCGACGTCGTTGGCGTTGAGGTCACGCATCTTGGTCTCGGCGATCTGCCGGACCTGGTCCCGCGTGACGGTCGCGACCTTCTTGCTGTGCGGCTCGCCGCTGCCCTTCTCGACACCGGCGGCCTTCAGCAGCAGCTTCGCCGCGGGCGGGGTCTTGAGCTCGAAGGTGAACGAGCGGTCCTCGTACACCGAGATCTCGACCGGAACGACGTCGCCCCGCTGCGACTCGGTGGCCGCGTTGTAGGCCTTGCAGAACTCCATGATGTTGACGCCGTGCTGACCGAGCGCCGGGCCCACGGGAGGCGCAGGCGTGGCAGCACCCGCCTTGATCTGGAGCTTGATGATCGCGGAGAGCTTCCGCTTCTTGGGAGGCATCGCTGTTGTCCTCTGTCTCTACACGTCCCGCCGCGGACCTGCCGTGCCGCGGCGACGATCTCAGATCTTCGAGACCTGACTGAACGCCAGCTCGACCGGCGTCTCGCGCCCGAAGATCGACACGAGCACCTTGAGCTTCTGGGCGTCCACGTTGACCTCGCTGATCGTGGCCGGGAGCGTGGCGAACGGCCCGTCCATGACGGTGACCGACTCGCCGACCTCGAAGTCGACCTCGACGGTCGGCTTGCCGGGCGCACCCGTCTCCGCCTCGGCCTTGGCGCCGGCAGGAGCCTGCTTGGCCTGCACCTTCGGCAGCAGGAACTTGATCACGTCGTCGTGGGACAGCGGCGACGGCTTGTTCGTCGCCCCCACGAACCCGGTGACCCCTGGCGTGTTGCGCACGACCGCCCAGGACTGGTCGTTGAGCTCCATCCGCACGAGGATGTAGCCGGGCAGCACCTTCCGCTGGACCTGCTTGCGCTGCCCGTTCTTGATCTCGGTGACCTCTTCGGTGGGCACCTCGACCTGGAAGATGTAGTCCTCGGCGTCCAGGGTCTGGATGCGCGTCTCGAGGTTGGCCTTGACCTTGTTCTCGTAGCCGGCGTAGGAGTGCACGACGTACCACTCGCCGGGGGCGCGGCGCAGGGCTTCGCGCATCTCCTCGACCGGGTCGACGGCCTCCTCAGCGTCTGCCGCAGCAGCGACGGCGTCGTCCTGCTCGTCCTCGTCGTCCTGGGCGCCCGCGTCGTCCACCGTGTCGCCCGCCGTGTCGTCAACGGTGTCGTCGGCGGTCTCGTCAGCGGTGTCGTCGGCGTCCACAGCCTGGTCGTCAGCGGCCTCCTCGACGTCGACCTCGTCGACGTCGGTCGGCCACTGGCCGCCGTCCTGGGATGTCACGTTCTCACTCGCTTCCTCGTCCATGGCCGTCATGCGGTGCGGGATCACTGGTTGCCGAACACGGCATCGATCCCGAGGCCGAACAGGAAGTCCAGCCCGGCGACCAGCGCCACCATGAACGACACGAACACCAGCACGACGATCGTGTAGGTCACCAGCTGCTCCCGGCTCGGCCAGATGACCTTCCGCAGCTCGGCAACCACCTCACGCAGGTACCGCATCACCCGCGAGGGCAGGGAGCCCTTCTCCGGGTGCTTCTTGTCGCGCACCGCGGTGCCCCGCGGCTCCGCACCCGAGGGTGCGGGCTCGGACCGACGGCCCCGGCGGTCGGCCGCACTGCGCGGGCGCCCCCGCTCAGTGCTCTCCGACCCGTGCTCCTCAGCCACGCCCGCGTCCTCCAGTGTGTGCAGCGTCCTCTGCCGGGCGCCGCATCGGTGCCTGCCGATGTCGAACCTCGATGGCAGGGGCGACAGGACTCGAACCTGCAACCTGCGGTTTTGGAGACCGCTGCTCTACCAATTGAGCTACACCCCTAGGCCCGGCCCCGTCTCTGGACGAGACACACCGCAGCAGCGGCGAACCCGGCGAGTATCGAGTGTACGGCACACCTCGAGCCGGCCTTCCACCGCATGGGCGGTTCGGCCCGACCGGGCCGAGATCAGGGGAGGAGGACCTCGGCGACGGCCTTGCCGAGCACGGTGCGGCCCTCGAAGAGGGCCTTGATCGCGATGGTCGCGACTCGGCCGCCGCCGGGGGCGTCGGCGAGCGCGGTGACGTTGCCGGAGAACTCCACGAGCGCGCCCTCGTCGTCGTCCGGGACGACCACGGGGCGGGTGAAGCGGACGGAGAGCCCGCGGACCGCGGACGGATCGCCCGCCCAGCCGCTCACGAACCGGCCGGCGAGCGCCATCGTGAGCATCCCGTGCGCGATGACGCCGGGCAGGCCGACCTCGGAAGCGACGCGGTCGGACCAGTGGATCGGGTTGAAGTCGCCGGAGGCACCCGCGTAGCGGACCAGGTCGGCGCGGGTGACCCGGACGGAGGTCGGGGGCAGCTCGGTGCCCACCTCGACGACGGGAGTCATGTCAGGCCGCCTCGGCGGTGACGAGCAGCAGCTTCGTGGTGGCGACCGGCTCACCGGCGGGATCGGCGATCTCGCAGCGCAGGGTCAGGCGGTGGCTGCCGGCGCGCGTGGTGAGGTCCTCGACGTGCACGGTGACGGCGAGCTCGTCGCCGGCGTGGATGGGCCGGTGCAGGGTGATCGTCTGATCGCCGTGGACCATGTGCGCGTAGTCCCAGCCGAAGTCGGGATCGCGCAGGACCTGCTCGATCAGCGGCATGGTGAACGACGCGGCGAACGTCGGCGGCGCGACGACGTCGGGATGGCCTGCGGCCTGCGCGGCGGCCACGTCGTGGCACAGCGGTGAGGTCTCACCGACGGCCCGCGCGAACTCGCGGACCTTCTCGCGCCCCACGCGGTAGGGCTCGGCGCCCGGGAACGCCCGGCCGACGAACGACGCGTCGGGCACGTCTCAGACTCCCGATCTCCCGTAGCGGATCAGCGCAGGTTCAGCGGGTCTCGCGGTGCTCGCGGTGGGTGCCGCAGTTCGGGCAGAACTTCTTCAGCACGAGCCGGTCGGGGTCGTTGCGCCGGTTCTTGCGCGTGATGTAGTTCCGGTGCTTGCACTGCTCGCACGCCAGCGTGATCTTCGGCCGAACATCGGTGGCCTTGGCCATCGCGGGTGCCTCCTGCTTGCACGAAAGAGATCGGGACGAATCTGAGTGGTAGCGGCGGCCGGACTCGAACCGGCGACACAACGATTATGAGCCGTTTGCTCTACCAACTGAGCTACGCCGCCGTGCGAGACAGGACGCGCCGTCTCACGGAGCCCCTTTACGGAATCGAACCGTAGACCTTCTCCTTACCATGGAGACGCTCTGCCGACTGAGCTAAAGGGGCGGCAGCCGCTCGCGGGATCGCTCCCCCGAGGAGGCTTTTCAAGCTTACACACCGCCGGCGGGGACCCGTACGCGGGGGGTACCCCGGCCGGCCGGCGTGCGGTCCTACCTCAGCCCCTACCCGCGCGCGGGTAGGGCAGCAGCGCCATCTCGCGGGCGTTGCGGATCGCCACCGCCACCCGCCGCTGCTGCTGCGGGGTGAGACCGGTGACGCGGCGGGCACGGATCTTCCCGCGGTCGGAGATGAACTGGCGCAGGAGCGCCGTGTCCTTCCAGTCGATCTCGGTGATCCCCTTCGCGTGCAGGGGGTTCGCCTTCTTCTTCATCGGGCGCAGCGGCTTGCCGGGCATGGAACGCCCACCTTCCTCACGTAACTCGTCGGATCCGAGGATACCTGGCAGGCCCGGGCCGACCTGCGGTGGGAGGGTAAGGGGCGGCCGCACCACGCCTGAGGGCCCCCACCCGAGCACGACGTGATCGCCCGATGCGCCGGGTGCGGCCTCAGCCCGACCGTGGTCGGCATGACCGATCTCGTCCTGCCGTTGCCCGCCGTCGCCGACGCCGACCACCACCGCAGCGTGCTGCACGCGGAGGCGGCGCGCCACCGGCTGGCCCGCCTCGCCCGGCGCGGCCGGCGATCTGCGACGAACGTCACTGGCCCACCACCCGCACCGCCCGGGGAAGCCGCTCCCCGCGACGCGCCCCGGGAGGAGGTCCCCGCTCGAGAAATCGCCGATGACCGTCGGTGCGCCGTGCCACGATGACCTCCGTGGCACGCCTGGGCGTCGGCATCGACCTGGTCGGGCGCGGTCCCGAGCTCGCCGCGCTCGAGGCCGCGCTGCGCGGGGCCGCCGCCGGGCGCCCGGCGGGCGTGCTGCTCGCCGGCGACGCCGGGGTGGGCAAGTCCCGGATGGTCACCGAGACCGTCGAGCGCGCGACCGCGGCCGGGTTCACCGTGCTGGTCGGCCGCTGCCTCGACACCGCCGACGCGGCGCTGCCCTACCTGCCGTTCACCGAGATCGCCGGCACGCTGGCGGCGGCCCGCCCCGAGATCGTCGCCGAGCGGCCGGCGCTGCGCCGGCTGCTGCCGGGCGAAGTGGTGCGCGACACCACCCCCGGCGACGACTCCGGGCTGGGCCAGCTGCGGGTCTTCGACGCGGTGCTGTCCGCGCTCGACGCGCTGAGCGCCCGCTCCCCCACCCTGCTGGTGGTCGAGGACCTGCACTGGGCCGACCGGTCGAGCCGTGACCTGCTGGTCTTCCTGCTCTCCCGGCTCACCGCACAGCGCCTCGTGGTGCTCGCCACCTACCGCCGCGACGACCTGCACCGCCGCCACCCGCTGCGGCCGGTGCTGTCCGAGCTGGTGCGCCTGCCCACCGTCGAGCGGCTGGAGCTGGAACCGCTCGGCGAGGCGGAGGCGCTGGAACTGGTGCGCAGGCTCGCGCAGCGCTGGACCGACGGCGCGCTCACCGAGGATCAGCTGCGGCGCATCGCCCGGCGCAGCGAGGGCAACGCGTTCTTCGCCGAGGAGCTGGTCACGGCGGGCTCCTCGGGGGTACCCGAGGGACTCGCCGAGGTGCTCATGGCGCGCATCGAGGCGCTGCCGGCGCAGACCCAGCGGGTGCTGCGCATCGCCGCGGTGTCCGGCCGCAGGGTCCGCCACGAGCGGCTGGCTGCCGTCTCCGGGCTCGACGACGAGGACCTCGACCAGGCGCTGCGCGAGGCGGTCGCCCAGCACGTGCTGGTGCTCGACCGACCCGGCGACCCGACCGCCGACGGCTACGTCTTCCGGCACGCCCTGCTGCGCGAAGCGATCTACCAGGAGCTGCTGCCCGGCGAGCGCACCCGGCTGCACGCCCGCCACGCCGAGCACCTCGCCGCGAAGGCGGAACCGGGCAGCGCCGCCGAGCTGGCCCACCACGCCTACGCCGGCCACGATCTCGTGCGCGCGCTCGCCGCGTCGGTCGTCGCCGCCGACGAGGCCGACGCCCGCTCCGCGCCGGCCGAGGCGCTGTTCCAGCTGGAGCGGGCGCTCGAGCTCTGGCACACGGTGCCCGACCCGGAGACCGTCACGGGCACCTGCGAGGCCGCGGTCACCCGGGCGGCGAGCTGGTACGCCAGCCACGCCGGCGATCCGGACCGCGCGGTGCAGCTCGGCCGCCGCGCCGTCGAGCTGGCCGAGGCGGACAAGGACGACCTGATGACCGCGCGCTGCGCCCGCGGCCTCGCGCAGCTGCTGCTCGACCTGCCGGGGCATGAGCCCGAGGCGCTGGCCACGGCCCGCCGGGCGCTGGCGCTCTTGACCGAGCAGCCGCCGTCGGCCGACCTCGCGTGGGCGCACTGCACGCTCGCCCGCGCGTTCTGGCGCGTCGACCGCCCGGCCGACGCCGACGAGCACGCCCGGGCCGCGGTCGCCGTCGTCGACGGGATGGACCTGACCGGGTCGCTGCAGCACCGCGCCGGTGAGGCGATCGGGGCTGAGGCGATCGGGGCCAAGGCCGACGGCCTGATCACGATGTCGATCTGCGCTCAGCACATCGGGGAGGACGAGCTCTCCCTCCGGCTCGTCCGGGACGCCCGCCGGCTCGCGCACCGGGCGGGGCACCAGACCGTGGAGCTGCGCTCGTACTACAACCTCGGGCTGCAGCTGTTCGACTCAGGCCGGTTGGCGGAGGCGGCCGAGGTGTTCCGCGAAGGCGAGCAGCGCGCCGAGGAGGTCGGGCTCGGGTGGAGCGGCTACGCGATCGACCTGCGTGTGGTGCACGTCCTCACGATGTACCAGCTCGGCGAGTGGGACCGGGCCGAGGCGGCGGCCCGCATCGCCGGCCGGGCCGTGTCGGCCACGGTCGGCTCCCGGCTCGCCGCCGCGGGGATGCTCGTCGCCGCCGCGCGCGGCCGGCTCGCGGAGGTCGAGCGGCAGCTGGCCGAGCTGGCGAACCACTCGTCCGCAGACGACCAGGTGATGGTGCTCGCCGGCATCGCCGGAGCCGAGGCGGCGCTATGGGCGGGTGATCCCGGCGAGGCGGCGCGGCGGGTGGCCGCGGCCATCCGCGGGCTGCAGGGGGTGCTGGAGCGGCACCTGGGCACGATCGCGCTGGCCGCGGTGGGGATCGGTGCGCAGGCCGCGCTGGTGGGGTCGGGCGCGGTGCCCGCCGCGGCGGCCCGGGCGGAGGCGGAGCGGCTGGCCGCGCTCGCGGAGGACGCCGCGGCGCACGGGATGCCGCGGTCGAGCCGGCTCGGCCCGGAGGGTCGCGCGTGGCTGGCGTGGGCGCGGGCCGAGCTGACCCGCCTGACCGGGCCCGATCCCGCGGCGTGGACGGCCGCGATCACCGCGTTCGAGTACGAGGGCGGCCGCCCCGGCGCGCCCGGCTACCGGCAGGGCTGCGGGCTGCTGCGGCGAGCGGAGGCGCGGCTGGCCCGCGGGGAACCCGCCGTGGGCGCCGTCGCCGACGACCTGACCGCCGCCTGCGCCACCGCCACCCGGCTCGGCGCGGAGCCGCTCGCCGGCGCGGCGCGGGCCGCGGCGCGAAGGGCCGGCGTGCGGCTGGCCTCGCCGGCCGCCGATCGGGCTCCGGCCGGCGACCCGCTCACCCCGCGCGAGCGGGCGGTGCTCGGCCTGGTGGCTGCGGGCCGCACCAACCGCCAGGTCGGCGAGGAGCTCTACATCAGCGAGAAGACGGTGAGCGTGCACCTGTCGCGGGTGATGGCGAAGCTCGGCGCCTCGAGCCGCACCGAGGCGGTCAGCGTGGCGTACGCCCGGGGACTGCTCACCCCGTCCACCGACTGAGCGGCGGCCTGGGGGTCGGACCGGCCAGCCGCTGGCCCGGTCGGGCCAGCCCTGGACCGCGTGGACCCCGGCAGCGAATCCGCCCCACCCCTACGGTGGAGTGACGGATCTCACTGGGGAGGCTGCGGTGACGGCGACCGGGGTGTGGGCGGGGCGACCCGACCTGAGCGACATCGACGGGTTCTGGACGGCGCCGATCAGCGAGCGGGCGGCAGGGTTCGCCGCGCTGCGGGAGCACGAGCCGATCCCGTTCTACGAGGAACCGGA
This sequence comes from Pseudonocardia thermophila, assembly GCF_900142365.1. GTDB lineage: Bacteria > Actinomycetota > Actinomycetes > Mycobacteriales > Pseudonocardiaceae > Pseudonocardia > Pseudonocardia thermophila. The sequence continues at coordinate 109,217 of NZ_FRAP01000016.1, forward strand.
GTTCGCCTACTTCCCCCGCGGCGCGGGCTTCTACGCGTTGACCCGGCACGCCGACGTCGTCGAGGCAAGCCGCAACCCGGCGGTGTTCACCTCCGGTCAAGGCAGCACCTCAGTCACCGACATGCCACCGGAGTTCCGCGAGTTCTTCGGCTCGATGATCGAGATGGACGATCCGCGGCACGCCCGGCTGCGCCGGATCGTCTCGCGCGGGTTCACCCCGCGCCGACTCGGCGCGCTGGTGGACGAGGTCGCGGTCGTCGCCCGCCGGATCGTCGACGACGTCGTCGAGAAGGGCGGGTGCGACGCGGTCACCGAGATCGCCGCCCGGCTGCCGCTGAAGATCGTGTGCGACCTGATGGGCGTGCCGGCGAGCCAGCACGGGTTCGTCTTCGACCGGACGAACGTCATCCTCGGCGCGAGCGACCCGGAGTACGTGCCGGACGCGGAGAACATCGGGGTGGCGCTGCTCCAGGCGGGCAGCGACCTGGCGGCACTCATGCAGGACCTGGGTCGGCACCGCATGGAGCACCCGACGGACGACGTCGTGTCGGCGCTGGTGAACGCGGAGGTCGACGGCGAGCGCCTCACCCCGGACGAACTGGGGAGCTTCTTCATCCTGCTCGTGGTCGCGGGCAACGAGACCACCCGCAACGCGATCAGCTGGGGGCTGCACCTGCTCACCGAGCACCCCGACCAGCGCTCGATCTGGCTGGCGGACCTGGACGGCGTCACGCCGACGGCGGTGGAGGAGATCGTCCGGCTCGCCTCGCCGGTGGTCTTCATGCGGCGCACTCTCTCCCGGGACGCCGAGCTGGGCGGGCAGCGGCTGCCCGCGGGGGCGAAGGTGGGGCTGTTCTACTGGGCGGCCAACCGGGATCCGGCGGTGTTCCCCGACCCGGACCGGTTCGACGTGCGGCGCTCCCCGAACAACCACGTCGGGTTCGGCGGACCCGGCCCCCATTTCTGCCTCGGGGCGCACCTGGCCCGCCGGGAGATGGCGGTGATGTTCCGGGAGCTGCTGACCCGCGTCCCGGACATCCACGCGACGGCGCCACCGCAGCGGCTGCGGTCGATGTTCATCAACGGGATCAAGCACCTCCCGGTCGCGTTCACGCCCGGCAGGAGGTGAGCGGACGCCGCAAGCAGGAACGACGGGCACGCTGCGACACCATCGGGTGACACAGCGCTAACGACCGAACGGGCGCTCGCGATAGGCCGGGCGTACGGAACACCGGCGGCGCCACCGGGAACCGGACGACTCGAGCACCACCCGTCCCCTTCCGAGAACGGTGATCGTCATGCCCGATCGTGTCCTCATGCTGCCCGCGCCCGCCCGGCCGCGGCACCGTCGCCACCCCGTCCGCACCGCGGTGCTGGACACCGTGGCGAAGGTCGGTAGCGGCGTGACGATCGCGGCGATCTTCGTCGTCGCAGGGACGGCGGCGACCCTCACGGCCGAGCCCGTGGACCCACCGGCCCGCGTCGTCACTTTCGAGCTTTCCCGGTGACGGTGCCGACGGCAGGTCCGATCGGCCTGATCAGGCGGCGGCTTCCTGCGTGCGCTCCAGGGGGCTCTTGAGCACCTGGTCGACCAGCCGCATCACCAGAGCGTTGCCACCCAACCGGTAACCGAACTCCTCCCAGGTCAGCAGCTCGCGGGACACGAGCTCGCCGACCGGGCCCGGGTACAACCGGGTCGCCCGGAACGCCGCAGCGCGCAGCCGCATCTTCTCGTGGTGATCCATTGGCACTGGATCCATCCGACTCACCTCCGCGTTCCACGTGCGGTGCGGAGCATCTCCACGCTGAGCGCCCACTCTTGTGGTTTTCATGGTGACCCACCGATGTTTCGACGGCGATTCGTAGTGGTGGGCATCTCACCAGCAAGATGTGTTCAAACCCCTACGGTGAGGTTCCGTGCGCACCCATGATCTTCTGTGGTCCGACGTCGAGCACATCCACGCGGCGATCCTCGCCCACCCGTTCGTCACCGGGCTGACCGACGCAACGCTGCCCCGCCCGGCGTTCCGGTACTACGTCGTCCAGGACGCCCATTACCTGCGCGGATACGCCAAGGCGCTGGCCGCGTGCGCGGCGAAGGCCCCCGACGCCGCGGCGACGTCGATGTTCGCCGAGCACGCCGCCGGGGCCATCGCCGCCGAGCGCGACCTGCACGCCTCCCTCATGGCCGATCTCGGCTCGTCCGTCGAGGAGGCCGCAGCCGAACCCGTCACGCCGGCCACCCAGGCCTACGTGAGCTACCTGCTGGCCACCGTGCACGACGGCTCGTACGCCGAGGCCGTCGCCGCCGTGCTGCCCTGCTACTGGATCTACGCGAAGGTCGGTGCGGCGCTGCTGGAGGCGGGGTCCCCGGATCCGCTCTACCAGCGCTGGATCGAGATGTACGGCGGCGACGCCTACCAGGCGGTCGTCGACGCGGTGCTCGACGAGACCGACCGGATCGGCGCCGCCGCCGGCGCGACCGAGCTGGAGCGCATGCGCACCCACTTCACGGTGACGTCCCGGTACGAGTGGATGTTCTGGGACGCGGCGTGGCGGCAGGAGACCTGGCCGATCTGAATGCGCCCGGCGCCTTCGTCGCCGGATCGCGGACCCGCGCGCCCCGCGGGGCGAATTCCGGGCTACCGCTCGTCGATCCGGTCCGGGATGAGTACGTGCAGCAGCCAGCTCACGACGGCGATGACGATCGCACCCCAGAACGCGCTCCAGAAACCGTCGATGGTGAAGTCGAGACCGATCTTGCCGGCGATCCACCCGACGAGCATGAACAACAGCGCGTTCACGACCAACGCGATCAGGCCGAGCGTGAGCACGTAGAAAGCGCAGCCGACCACCTTCACGATCGGTTTGATCACCGCGTTGACCAGACCGAAGATCAGCGCGACGACGACGAGGGTGCCGATGCGCGCCCCGGTCGTGCTGCCGCCGGACTCGACCCCGATCGGCAGGATCGTGCACACCCATAGGGCGACCGCGACGACCAGGACGTGGACGATGAACGGGACGACGCGCATCAGTCCACCACCGCCTGCATGACGAGCGTGCGCAGCCGCGGGCGGATGGGGTACGTGCTCGACGGCACGAACTGGGTGAAGAACATCGCGGTGATCTCCTCGGCGGGATCGACGTAGAAGGCGGTGCTGGCCAGTCCACCCCAGGCGAACTCGCCGGCGCTCGTCAGGGACTTGCCGGCCACCGGATCGAGCACCACCGAGAAGCCGAGGCCGAAGCCGACCCCGACGTTGGACGACTCGGCGAACAGCTTGCGGCCGAACGTCTCCAGGTCGGCGTTGCCGGGCAGATGGTTGCGGGTCATCAGCGCGACGGTGCGCGGAGAGAGCAGCCGCACCCCGTCGAGCTCGCCGCCGCGCAGCAGCATCTGCGTGAACCGGTGGTAGTCCCCGGCGGTGGAGACGAGTCCGCCACCGCCGGAGAGCATCGTGGGCGCGACCGTGCCGGTGGCGCTGAACGAGGCGTTGGCCCGCAGCCCCTCCGCGGTCATCGTGTAGACCTTCGGCAGCCGGTGGCGCTGGTCCTCCGGTACGACGAAGCCGGTGTCGGTCATCCCGAGCGGGCCGGTGATCTCCTCGGCGAAGAACTCGTCGAGGCGCTTGCCGGAGACGACCTCCACGACCCGGCCGAGCACGTCGGTCGCCACCGAGTAGTTCCACTCGGAGCCTGGCTGGAACAGCAGCGGGCAACTCGCCCACGTCTGGCACGCGGTGGCGAGATCGACCCCGCGCGGGGTGCCGAACTCGTAGCCGCGGGTGCGGTAGATCTCGTCGACGGCGTGCGCGTGGTGGAAGCCGTAGGTCAGGCCCGCGGTGTGGGTCAGCAGGTGCCACAGGCGGATGGGCTCGGTGGCCGGCACCGTGGCCGGGTTGGCGGCCGGCCCGGCCACGTAGACGCGCGGCTCGGCGAACTCGGGCAGGAACTGCGCTATCGGGTCGTTGAGGTCGATCAGGCCGCGCTCGACCAGCATCATCGCCGCCACCGATGTGATCGGCTTGGTCATGGAGTAGATGCGCCAGATGACGTCGTCGGTGACCGGGGTCGAGGTGTCGAGGTCGGTGACGCCCGCGTGGCTGTAGTGGACGACGCGGCCGCGGCGGGTGATCGCGACCGACCAGCCGGCCAGCCGGCCCTCGTCGACGTAGCGCTGGAAGTAGGAGTCGACGCGCTGCAACCGTGCGGCGTCGAGGCCGACCTCGTCCGGGTCGGCGTCGATCTTGAGCGAGGCCATGCCCGATTGTGGCAGCCGTTCGCGCCTCTTCCCGAGCAGCGGCGCGACGACCGACGCGTTCCCGCTGGTCCCACGATCGAGTTTCCGCGTCAGAATCGAGGGATGACCGCGCCGCTCGACGTCCCCTCCGAGCCCGTCCTCGCCGGCGACGACGAGGTGTTGCGGGCGTTGGTGCGCCGCCGCGACCGGGGCCGCCGCGACGACGGCCACCGCATCGCGCTGGTCATCGGCGGCGGCGGGATGCGCGGCGCGTACTCCGGCGGCATGGCCCACGCGCTCGAGGACGCGGGCCTCGCCCCGTGGTTCGACGTCGTCTACGGCAGCTCGGCGGGCGCGTTCGTCGGCGCCGCGCTCGTCATCGGTGAGGGAGCGGCTGCGTCGGCGATCTTCCACGAGGACATGGCCTGCCGCGCGTTCGTGGACCCGCGGCGGATCGGTGCGGGCAAGCCGCTGCTGTCCTTGGACTACCTGCTCGACGAGGTCATGGTGTCCTCGAAGCCGATGCCGTGGGCGCGGCTGCGCGACTCCCCGGTGCCGCTGCGGGTGGTCGCGACCGCGGTCGACGACCTGTCCGGGCACGTGCTGGGGCCGCGCACGATCGACGAGTGGCGTCGGGCGATGCGGGCGACGGCCACGATCCCCTGGGTCGCGGGCCCACCGGTGCCGCTGCACGGGCGGCTGTGGATCGACGGCTCGGTGGCCGAACCGCTGCCGGTGCCGCGGGCGCTGCGGGAGGGCGCCACGCACGTGCTCGCACTGCTGAACCGTTCGGCGGTGGAGCTGGTCCGGGCCGTCCCGGACACGGCACCGGCCCGGTGGGCGTCGGCGATCGACCGGGTGGTGCCGGGGCTGGGGGCGATGGCGCAGGAGGCCCGCCGCCACGGGGAGGTGGTCGCGCTGCTGACCGACGCGCGGCACGCGCAGCGGGCGGGCGCGCACGTGCTGGCGATCACCCCGCCGCACGGGCTCGGGGTGCGCGGGCTGACCACCGACGTCCAGCGCGTCAAGGAGGCGACCGAGTGCGGGTACGCCACCCTGCAGGCGGCGCTGGACCGGGCGCTGACCGCGGCCGCGTGACGTCGGGCCCCGATCTGCACTGCCCCGATCTGCACTGCCCCGATCTGCGCTGCCCCGATCTGCGCTGCCCCGATCTGCGCTGACCGGTCCGTTCCGGCCGGCGCGCCGCTAGGGTTCCGCGCATGGACGCCGATGTCATCGTGGTGGGGGCCGGGCTGGCCGGACTGGTGGCGGCGGCCGAACTGGCCGACGCGGGACGGAAGGTGCTGCTGCTCGACCAGGAGCCGGAGACGAACCTCGGCGGCCAGGCGCACTGGTCGTTCGGCGGCCTGTTCATGATCGACACGCCGGAGCAGCGGCGCATGGGCATCCGCGACTCCTTCGACCTGGCGATGCAGGACTGGCTGGGCAGCGCCGGGTTCGACCGCGGCGTCGACGACCCGATCGGCGAGGACTACTGGGCGCGCCAGTGGGCCACCGCCTACCTCGACTTCGCCAACGGCGAGAAGCGCGCCTGGCTGCACGGGATGGGCGTCCGCTGGTTCCCGGTCGTCGGGTGGGCCGAGCGCGGCGGCGGCCTCGCCCACGGGCACGGCAACTCGGTGCCGCGCTTCCACATCACCTGGGGTACCGGGCCGGGGCTGGTGGCGCCGTTCGCGGAGCGGGTGCGCACCGCCGTCGGGAAGGGCCTGGTGCAGCTGAGGTTCCGGCACCGCGTCGACGAGCTGGTGGTCACCGACGGCGCGGTCACCGGGGTCCGCGGCGCGGTCCTCGAACCCTCCACCGCGGCGCGGGGCACGCCCTCCTCGCGGACGGCCGTGGGCGACTTCGAACTGTCGGCGCAGGCGGTGCTCGTGACCTCCGGTGGCATCGGCGGCAACTTCGACCTGGTCCGCGCCAACTGGCCCGAGCGGCTCGGGAAGCCGCCGAAGAACCTGATCAGCGGCGTTCCCGCGCACGTCGACGGGCGGATGCTGGGCATCGTCGAGCAGGCGGGCGGGCGCGTGGTCAACCGCGACCGGATGTGGCACTACACAGAGGGCATCCGCAACTGGAACCCGATCTGGCCGGCCCACGGCATCCGCATCCTCCCCGGGCCGTCGTCGATGTGGTTCGACGCGCGCGGGCGGCGCTTCCCCGCGCCCGATCTGCCGGGCTTCGACACGCTGCACACGCTCGGCTCGATCATGGCGAGCGGCTACGACCACTCGTGGTTCGTGCTCACGCAGAAGATCGTCGAGAAGGAGCTCGCGCTGTCGGGCTCCGAGCAGAACCCGGACCTGACGGGCAAGAGCGTGACGCAGGTGCTGGGCCGGGTGCGCGGCGGCGCGCCGGGGCCGGTGCAGGCGTTCCTCGACAAGGGTGCCGACTTCGTCATCGCGCCGACGGTCGGCGAGCTCGTCGACGGCATGAACAAGCTGACCGACGAGCCGCTGCTCGACGCCGCCGAGATCGAGCGGCAGATCGCCGCCCGCGACCGCGAGGTGGCCAACCCGTTCTGCAAGGACCTGCAGATCATCGCCATCCGCGGGGCGCGGCAGTACCGCGGCGACCGGTTGGTCCGCACGGTCGCCCCGCACCGCTTCCTCGACCCGGCCAACGGCCCGCTGATCGCGGTGAAGCTGCACATCCTCACCCGCAAGACGCTCGGCGGTCTGCAGACGGACCTCGAGGGGCGGGTGCTGCGCGGCGACGCCACGCCGTTCCCGGGCCTCTACGCGGCCGGCGAGGTGGCGGGCTTCGGCGGCGGTGGCGTGCACGGCTACCGCTCGCTGGAGGGCACGTTCCTGGGTGGGTGCCTGTTCGGCGGGCGTCAGGCGGGACGGGCGATCGCGCTGGCGACGGCCTGACTACCGGGCCGGCGCACGGCCGGTGACGTGGTCGCCGGCCGTGCGCGGCAGCCGCCACGACTGCACCGCCGGGATCAGCAGCAGCGCGGCGAGCAGCAGGAACGCGACCCGGTACGGCCCGTCGGCGGTCGGCGCGACGAGCTCGCCGAGCCGGACGAACAGCGCCGCGACGGCTACCCCGAGCCCGGAGGCGAGCTCCTGCGTGGTGGAGACGAGCGTGTTGGCGTGCGCCATCTCGGCGTCGGGGACGTCGGCGAAGGCGCCGGTGATGAACGCCGTGAACCCGATGGACCGGAAGATCCCGCTGACCAGCAGCAGCCCGAGCAGCACGGGCAGCGGCGTGTCGGCCCGCACGAACGCCAGCCCCACCAGGCACGCGATGCCCGCGGCCAGGGAGCCCAGCAGGACAGCGCGGATGCCGAACCGGCGCATCAGCGGTGTGGTGACCGGCTTGATGCCGACGTTGCCGACGAAGATCGCCATCATCGCCAGCCCGGCCGTCGTCGCCGTCCAGCCGAACCCGAGCTGCAGCAGCAGCGGCACGAGGAACGGCACCGCGAGGATCGTGCCGCGGTAGACCGAGCCGCCCGCGGCCTGCAGGCGGAGTGTGGCGGTGCGCAGCACGCGGAGATCGATCAGCGGGTGCCGGGTGCGCAGCAGGTGCCGGACCGCGACGGCCAGCGCGACCGCGCCGATCCCCAGCCCGGCGGCGGCGAGCGTCCAGTTCGGGGCGGCCGCACCGAGCGCCTCCATCCCGACCACCACCCCGGCGACGCCGAGGACGGTCAGCACCAGCCCGGTGCGGTCCAGCGGCAGCCGCTCCTGCGCCGCGGTGTCCGGCACGATCCGCGGGGCGAGGCCCAGCGCGATCACCCCGAGCGGCAGGTTGATCAGGAAGATCCAGCGCCACGACGCGTGGTCGGCGAGGAACCCGCCCAGCGTGGGCGCGAAGACAGGGGCGAGCAGGCCGGGCCAGGTCAGGTAGGCGATGGCCCGCACGAGATCGGCCTTCGCGGTCGCGCGCAGCACCACCAGTCGCCCTACCGGCACCATCAGCGCCCCGCCCGCGCCCTGCAGCACCCGCGCCGCCACCAGCACCGGCAGGCTCGGCGCGAGCGCGCACGCCGCGGAGGCGAGCGTGAAGATCGCCACCGCCGTCGCGAACACCCGCCTGCCCCCGAACCGGTCGGCCATCCACCCGCTGACCGGCAGCAGCACGGCCAGGGCCAGGACGTAGGCGGTGACGGCGGTGGTGACCGAGACCGGGTCGACGCCCAGGTCGGCGGCGATGTGCGGGGCGGCGGGACCGAGGATCGTGAAGTCCAGGGTCTCCATGAAGAACGCGCCCGCGACCAGCAGCGCCAAGGCCCGGCTCGATCCCTGCACCAGGCAACGTTAAGTGATCACGGATTTATCGCCATACCGACGAGATTCCTTGGCGGGGTAGAACGCTCAGCCCACCGCAACGCGCTGGGAGATCCCCGCGAACAGGTCGTCCTCCGGCACCGGGCTGTCCACCAGCGAACGGACGAGCTGGTAGTCCTCCCACGGCCAGATCTCCGCCTGCACCTCCCGGGGCACGGCGAACCAGCGGCTGTTCGGGTCGATCTGGGTGGCATGGGCGAGCAGGGCGGCGTCGCGGCGGTCGAACCACTGGGCGCACTCGATGCGGGTGGTGACGCGCTCCTGCATGTCGGGCCGGTCGTCCGGCCAGTTGGCCAGCCACTCGGTGTACGGCGACTCCTCGCCGCGGGCCCGGATGGCCTCGTCGAACGCCTGGATGCGGGCCTTGGTGAAGCCGATCGTGTAGTAGAGCTTCAGCGGCTGCCAGGGTTCGCCGGCGGCGGGGAAGCGGTCCGGGTCGCCCGCCGCGTCGAACGCCTTCACCGAGATGACGTGCGTCTTGATGTGGTCGGGGTGCGGGTAGCCGCCGTTCTCGTCGTAGGTGACGAGCACGTGCGGGCGGAACTCGCGGATGACGCGGACCAGCCGTTCGGTCGCCACCTCGTCGTCCACGAGGGCGAAGCAGCCCTCCGGGAGCGGGGGCTTGGGGTCGCCCTCGGGCAGCCCGGAGTCGACGAAGCCGAGCCAGCGGTGCTGCACGCCGAGGATCTCAGCGGCCTTCGCCATCTCCTCGCGCCGGATGGCGGCCATGTTCGCCAGGACCTCGGGGCGGTCCATGGCCGGGTTGAGGATGCTCCCCGCCTCGCCGCCGGTGCACGTGACGACCATGACCTCGTGGCCGGCGTCGACGTACTTCGCGGTGGTCGCGGCGCCCTTGCTCGACTCGTCGTCGGGGTGCGCGTGCACCGCCATGAGGCGCAGCGCGGAAGAGGTTTCGGGGTGGGACATGGGCGCGGTCGAGGTCCTCTCTGCCTGTGGCCGCCAGGGTCGGTCGGCCTCCGTCGAACACTGCGATCCGTACTGCATCGTTCAAACGCTCCAACGGTGCAACGCCGCGCTGCGTCACCGCCTTCCCATCCTGCCGCGGTCACCCGGCGTCACAGGACGTACGACGTCCGCATCCGGTCGCGGACGCGCTCGGCCGGTCCGTCGACACCGCGGCACGCCGTGCGCTACGGTGCGCGATCCGGCTCCCCCACCGCTGCGCCGGGCCGGTGTTACAGCCGCGTGACCAGGACTTATAACGGTAGGGGAACTCCACAGGGCAGTTGACCGTTCATCGCAAAAGCCGCGACGAGCGGGCCCCTCCGTGTTACGGTTGAGAACACACGATCCGCGAGCGGGTCGTGTTTTCCTTTACCGGGGGCCCTACGCCCCGTACCGGGACCACCTGTCGGTGGCCCCCGCTTGCGTGCGGGGTCGGCGGGTCGTGGCTCGGGACCATTGCTGAGGAGTGATGACCGTGACGGACACGCAGGTGAGCTGGCTGACCCAGGAGGCCTACGACAGGCTGAAGGGTGAGCTCGACCGACTCATCGCGAACCGTCCCGTGATCGCTGCGGAGATCAACGCCCGCCGCGAGGAGGGTGACCTCAGGGAGAACGGCGGATACCACGCCGCCCGCGAGGAGCAGGGTCAGCAGGAGGCGCGCATCCGGCAGCTGCAGGAGCTGCTGCGCACCGCACAGGTCGGAACCCCTCCGGCCAGCTCGGACACAGCCTCGCCAGGCATGGTGCTCGAGCTGCGCTACGAGGACGACGACGAGACCGAGCAAGTGCTGCTCGGTTCCCGCGAAGAGGGCAGCAAGGACGACCTGGAGGTCGTCTCCCCCAACTCGCCGCTCGGTGCCGCGCTGCTGGGCGCCCGGGTGGGCGACACGCGCGAGTACTCGCTGCCGAACGGCGGCACGATGAAGGTGACCCTGGTCTCGGCGAAGCCGTACGTCGCCGCCTGAGCCGCATCCCGGTCAGTCCGGCCATCCCTCGACGAGGTGGCCGGCGCTGCGCAGTGCCGTGACCACCTCGCCGGAGTGGCCGGGTCCGCGGGTCTCCAGGACGAGGTCGATGTCGACGTCGCCCAGCGGAAGCGCCCCGGAGAAGCGGCTGTGCGCCACGTCCACCACGTTGGCGCCCGCCCGTCCCACCAGGGCGAGCAGCTCGGCCAGCGCGCCGGGTCGGTCGCTCAGGCGCACCCGGAGGGTGAGGTAGCGGCCGGCGGCCGCCATGCCGTGCTGGAGGACGTGCCAGAGCACGAGCGGGTCGATGTTGCCACCCGACAACACGGCCACGACCGGGGTGGCGAAGCGGTCCGGTTCCTCCATCAGCGCGGCGACGGCGGCCGCCCCGGCCGGCTCGACGAGCAGTTTCGCGCGCTCGAGCAGCACCAGCAGCGCGCGCGAGAGCGCGTTGTCGTCGACCGTGACGATCTCGTCGACCAAGGCTGCGACCTGGGCGAACGTGAGCTCGCCCGGTCGGCCGACGGCGATGCCGTCCGCGATCGTGCGCATCGTCTCCAGCGCGACCGGCGACGCGGCGGCGATCGACGGCGGCCAGGCCGCGGCACCGGAGGCCTGCACCCCGACGACGCGCACGTCGGGGCGTTCGCCGCGCACCGCCGCGGCGATGCCGCCGAGCAGCCCGCCCCCACCGGTGCCGACCAGCACCGTGGCGACGTCGGGCACCTGCTCGAGGATCTCCAGCCCGACGGTGCCCTGCCCGGCCACGATGTCGGGATGGTCGAAGGGGTGGACGAACTCGGCACCGGTGCGCTCGGCGAACGCGATCGCGGCGGCGATGCTGTCGTCGATCGTGGAACCGTGCAGCTCGACGGTGGCGCCGTAGCCGCGGGTGGCGCCCACCTTCGGCAGCGCAGCGCCCTCCGGCATGTAGACGGTGGCGTGGATGCCGAGCATCGCCGCCGCCAGCGCCACGCCCTGCGCGTGGTTGCCGGCGCTCGCCGCCACGACGCCGCGGGCCCGCTGCTCGGGCGACAGCCGGGCGAGCCGGGTGTAGGCGCCGCGGATCTTGAACGATCCGGTGCGCTGCAGGTTCTCGCACTTGAGCCAGACCGGGCCGCCGGCGAGATCGGACAGGGCGCGGGAGCTCGCCACCGGGGTCTCGGTGACCACCCCGCGCAGCAGCTCGCGGGCGGCGCGGACCCCGTCGATCCCGACGGGCGGAACGGTGGCGCCGGGGCTGTTCACGCGCCGATCCTCGCACTGATCCGGCCCCGCGGGTCCGGCGGCGGCGCGGTGGGCCGCCCGGTAGCCTCGGACCCGTACGGGTCGGGGGGAGGTTCGCGTGGTTCGGTTGCGCAGCGTCGCACCGCTCGCGGGGGCGGTGGCGCTGATGGCGGGGGCGTTCGCGGCGGCAGCCGGCGCAGGCTGTGACGACCCGGGTCACCTCGAACGCACCCCGGAGGGCTACGAGCTGGTCGGCGGCTGCATCGCGCCCGGCGACGTCGTCGTGCCCGCCACCGCGCCGACTGCGGAGCCGGCGGTTCCGCCGACCGCTCCGGCGGGCGAGGCCCGCGGCTGATCCGCCGTCAGGCCTGGGCGAGCGCCGCGCGCAGGTCCTCGACCAGGTCCTCGACGTCCTCGATGCCCACGGACAGGCGCACGAGCGAGTCGGGCACCTCCAGCTCCGATCCCGCGACGGACATGTGGGTCATGGCAGCGGGCAGCTCGATCAGCGACTCCACGCCGCCGAGGGACTCGGCCAGGGTAAACAGCTCGGTGGCCGCGCACACCCGACGCGCCGCCTCCTGCCCGCCCTTGAGCGTGAACGACACCATCCCGCCGAAGCGGCGCATCTGCTTGGCGGCGATCTCGTGGCCGGGGTGGTCGGGCAGCCCCGGGTAGAGGACCCGCTCGACGGCCGGGTGCGCGGTGAGCATCTCGGCGATGCGCTCGGCGTTGTCGCAGTGCCGCTCCATGCGCACGGCCAGCGTCTTCACCCCGCGCAGGGTCAGCCACGCGTCGAACGGACCGGGCACCTGCCCCGTGGCGTTCTGCAGAAAAGCGATCTTCTCGGCGAGCGCGTCGTCGCTGGTGACGATCGCGCCGCCGACGACGTCCGAGTGGCCGCCGACGTACTTCGTGGTCGAGTGCAGCACCACGTCGGCGCCGAGCGCGAGCGGCTGCTGCAGGTAGGGCGAGGCGAACGTGTTGTCGACGACGAGCAGCGCCCCCGCGGTGTGCGCGACCTGGGCGATCACCGCGATGTCGGCGATGCCGAGCAGCGGGTTGGTCGGCGTCTCCGACCACACGAGCTTCGTCCGCGGGCTGAGCGCTGCCCGCAGCGCGGCGACGTCACCGAGGTCGACCGGCGTGTAGGTGACCCCCCATCCGGCGAACACCTTGTCGATGAGCCGGAACGTGCCGCCGTACGCGTCGTGCGGGATGACGACGTGGTCGCCCGGCGCGAGGATCGCGCGCAGCAGGACGTCGGAGGCGCCCATGCCGGACCCGAACGCGACCGCGTGCCGGCCCCCCTCCAGCGCCGCGAGGCACTCCTGCAGCGCGGTGCGGGTGGGGTTGGCGCTGCGGGAGTACTCGTAGCCGCCGCGCAGGCCTCCGACGCCGTCCTGCTTGAACGTGGACGACGGGTGGATCGGCATGGTGACCGCGCCGGTGACCGGATCGGGCTCCTGACCCGCGTGGATGGCGTTCGTGGAGAAGCCGGGCATGCCGCGAGGCTACGCCGCCGCTCCGGACCCGACCGGGTGGGTACCCGGTCAGCTGCCCGAGCCGAGGAACGCCAGCACGTCCGAGCGGGTCACGACCCCGGCCGGCTTGCCGTCGACCAGCACGAGCGCGGCGTCGGCCTTGGCGAACGCGGCCATCGCCGTCTCCAGCGGCTCACCCGCGCCGATCGTCGGCAGCGGCTCGGACATGTGCAGCTCCAACCGGTCGGACAGCTGCGCGCGACCGGTGAACAGCGCGTCGAGCAGATCGCGCTCGACGACCGCCCCGGCGACCTCGGCGGCCATGACCGGCGGTTCGGCCCGTACCACCGGCATCTGCGAAACGCCGAACTCGCGCAGGTACTGCACGGCGTCGGCGACGGTCTCGTTCGGGTGCGCGTGCACGAGCGCGGGGATCGAGCCGTCCTTGCGGCGCAGCACGTCGCCGACGGTGGCGCCCTCGGTGGGCGGCAGGAAACCGTAGCTGGCCATCCAGGCGTCGTTGAAGACCTTGCCGAGGTAGCCGCGGCCGCCGTCGGGCAGCAGCACGACGACCACCGCGTCGGCGGGCAGCTCGCGCGCCACCTCCAGCGCCGCCCACGCCGCCATGCCGCACGAGCCGCCGACGAGCAACGCCTCCTCCCGGGCCAGCCGGCGAGTCATGTGGAACGAGTCGGCGTCGGAGACCGCGATGATGCGGTCGCAGATGTCCCGGTCGTAGGTGGTGGGCCAGAAGTCCTCGCCCACGCCCTCGACGAGGTAGGGCCGGCCGGTGCCGCCCGAGTACACCGATCCCTCCGGGTCGGCGCCGACGACCTGCACCTTCCCGTTCGAGACCTCCTTGAGGTAGCGGCCGGTGCCGGTGATCGTGCCGCCGGTGCCGATGCCGGCCACGAAGTGCGTGATGCGCCCCTCGGTCTGCTCCCAGATCTCCGGCCCGGTGGTCAGGTAGTGCGATTCCGGGTTCTTCGGGTTGGCGTACTGGTTGGGCTTCCAGGCGCCCGGGATCTCGCTGACCAGCCGGTCGGAGACCGAGTAGTAGGAGTCGGGGTGGTCCGGCTCGACCGCGGTCGGGCACACCACCACCTCGGCGCCGTACGCGCGGAGCACGTTGCGCTTGTCCTCGCTGACCTTGTCCGGGCAGACGAACACGCACTTGTAGCCCTTGCGCTGCGCGATCATCGCCAAGCCGACGCCGGTGTTGCCGGAGGTCGGCTCGACGATCGTGCCGCCGGGCCGCAACTCGCCCGAGGCCTCCGCGGCCTCGATCATCCGCAGGGCGATGCGGTCCTTCACGCTGCCGCCCGGGTTGAAGTACTCGACCTTCGCCAGTACAGGTGCGGAGATGCCCTCCGCAACCCGTCCGAGGCGGACGAGCGGCGTGTTGCCGACCAGATCGGCGACGTGCTCGACGTAGCGCATGTCCGTCATCGTCGCACCCGCTGAGCGCGCGGAGTCGACCGGAGCCGGATCTCCATCGCTTCGAGGGAGGGCACGAAACCCGGCGAACGGGTTAGGGTTCATCCTTACACATCACCGCATTGGTCCACCTGGACCACCAGGACCGGGAGATCCGTTGACGGGCAGCGAGGCGGAGAGGGAAGGCGACGAACCATCGCGCGCCGCCCGCACGGCTGAGCTGAACCACGCGGCGGCCGCAGCCGCAGCGGGCGACCCGCGGGCGCGCGACGCGTTCCTCGAGATGATCCGCCAGCCGATCCTCCGGTACTGCCGCGCCCGGGTCGGCCCGTCCGTGCGCGTGCAGACCGGTGAGGACGTGGCCCAGGACGTGCTGATGGCCGTAGTCGAAGCGCTGCCGCGCTACCGGCCGAGCGAGGTCCCGGCGATGGCGTTCATCTACGGCATCGCGCGCAACAAGGTCGCCGACTCGCTGCGCGCCTCGGGCCGCGACCGCTCGGATCCCACCGACGTCCTGCCGGACAGCATCTCGACCGCGCCGGAGCCCGAGGAGAACGCGATGATCTCCGCGGACGCCCGGCAGCTGCGCAAGCTGCTCGACCAGCTCCCGCCCGCGCACCGCGAGGTGCTGGTGCTGCGGGTCGCCATGCAGTTCAGCGCGGAGGAGACCGCACGCGCCGTCGGCTCCACCCCGGGCGCGGTGCGGGTCACTCAGCACCGGGCGCTGGCGAAGCTGCGGGCCCTGCTGGCCGAGCAGATGGCCGATCAACCCAGGTGAGCCACCGCCCCTGCTGACGGTGTCCTCGCCCGGCAGGGCGGCTTCGTCTCCGGCCACCCGGCGCTCCTCGGTGGCGGCCGGGGTAACGGTCACGGACGTAGCCTCGGCCGCCCGGCAGAACGTCCGTGAAGGAGAAGGAACCGATGCCCGAAGCCGTGATCGTCGCCGCTGCCCGGTCACCGATCGGCCGCGCCAACAAGGGCTCGCTCACCGCGATGCGGGCCGACGAACTGACCGCGCAGATCGTGCGGGCCGCGCTGGACCAGGTGCCGCAGCTGGACCCGACCACGATCGATGACCTGATCCTCGGTTGCGGGGTCCCGGACAACGAGCAGGGCTTCAACATGGGCCGGGTCGTGGCCGTCCTGCTCGGCTACGACCAGGTGCCCGGCACGACGATCACCCGTTACTGCGCGTCGTCGCTGCAGACCACGCGCATGGCGATGCACGCGATCAAGGCCGGCGAGGGTGGGGTGTTCATCTCGGCCGGGGTGGAGACCGTGTCGCGGTACCGCACGCCGGCGCCCGACATCAAGAACCCCCGGTTCGCCGACGCCGAGGCCCGCACCGCGCAGCTGACCGCGGGCGGTGTCGACGGCTGGGCGGATCCGCGGGAGCAGGCCCTGCTGCCCGACGTCTACATCCCGATGGGGCAGACGGCGGAGAACCTCGCCCGCGCCAAGGGGGTGACCCGCGAGGAGATGGACCGGTTCGGGGTGCGCTCGCACAACCTCGCCGAGCAGGCCATCGCCGAGGGCTTCTACGAACGCGAGATCACCCCGGTGACGCTGCCCGACGGCAGCGTGGTGAGCAAGGACGACGGCCCGCGGGCCGGTGTCACGTACGAGGCGGTGTCGCAGCTCAAGCCGGTGTTCCGGCCCGACGGGCTGGTCACCGCGGGCAACTGCTGCCCGCTCAACGACGGCGCGGCCGCGCTGGTGATCATGTCCGACACGAAGGCCGCCGAGCTGGGCATCACGCCGCTGGCGCGGATCGTGTCGACCGGGGTGTCCGGGCTGTCCCCGGAGATCATGGGCCTCGGCCCGGTGGAAGCGTCGAAGCGGGCGCTGGAGCTCGCCGGCATGACGATCGACGACGTCGATCTCGTCGAGATCAACGAGGCGTTCGCCGCGCAGGTCATCCCGTCCGCGCGCGATCTGGGCATCGACCCGTTCGGTGACAAGCTCAACGTGCACGGCGGCGCGATCGCGCTCGGCCACCCGTTCGGCATGACCGGGGCCCGCATCACCACGACGCTGCTCAACGGCCTGCGGTCCAGGGACGAGTCGATCGGCCTGGAGACGATGTGCGTCGGCGGCGGACAGGGCATGGCGATGGTCCTCGAGCGCCTGTCTTGACGCCGGACACGCGGAACGGCCCGCCCCTCGGAGTGAGGGACGGGCCGTTCCGTGGCTCAGGAGGTCATTCGCCGCGCAGGTACGACAGCAGGCGCAGGATCTCCAGGTACAGCCAGACCAGCGTGACCATGAGCCCGAACGCGATGTACCAGGCGAACCGGGCCGGAGCACCGGCGCGGATCGCGCGCTCGGCCTGGTCGAAGTCGAGCAGCAGGCTGAACGCGGCCACCCCGATGCACACCAGGCTGAACAGGTACGCCAGCGGCGAACCGTCGCGCAGGCCGATGCCACCGGTCGTGAAGAAGCTGACCACCAGGTTCACCAGCATCAGCACGAAGACGCCGATCATGGCGCCCATCAGCCACTTGGTGAACCGCGGGGTCACCCGCACGGCACCGGTCTTGTAGATGACCAGCATGCCGATGAACACACCCACCGTGCCGACGACGGCCTGGAAGCCGATGCCCTCGAAGTTCGGCACCGACTCGAGCAGCCCGGTGATCCCGCCCAGGAACACGCCCTCTACGGCGGAGTAGAGCAGGACGAGCGGCGCCTTCGCCCAGTCCGGCTTGAAGGTGAGCACGAGGCCAAGCACCAGGCCGACGATCGCGGCCGGGAGCGCGAGCCCGTACATGCCGGACCAGATCGTCAGGATGCCCGCGACGATCGCCGTGCCGACCGCGACGGCGGTCTTCGTGACGACGTCGTCGATCGTCATCGGCCGCTCGGCGACTCCGGCGCGGCCCGGGTCGACGGTCGGACCGGACATCTCGGCGTACGCGCCGGCGCTGCCGAACGTGGCGTAGCCGCCCTGCCCGGTACCGGGCAGGTTGCGGAACGCCGGGTTGCTGCTGGTGCGCACCTGGGCCTCCTCGGAGCGGGTGTGGACGCTTCCCATCGCGTACAACGTGCGGAACGGCCGAAGCGTTCCCGCACACGGTAAAGGTGAATTTACCCTGCGGTTCCGGGTGTGTGGATCACCCTGCTGTAACGCTCCCCGGTGGATCCAGCGCGATTCCGGCCTGTTCGAGCGCGGCCTCGGTCTGCAGTCGGGCGAACGGGCGATCGGCCTCCTCCGCACAGGCGAGCGGTGTGTCCACTCCGACGATGCGGCACAGGTCGACCAGCACGTCGTCGTAGGCGGCGGCGAGCGCTCGGGCCCGCACGTGCGTGGTGGGTGAACCAGAGCGGATCTCGCGGCGCAGCCGGCGCACCGCCGCGACCACCTTCTCCAGCGGCGGCCCCTCGGGCTCCTGCCGCCGATGACGCCTGCGCTGCCACGCCTCGGCCGCGTCGAGGAGCACCGGACCGATCCGCAGTGCGAGCCACACCAGCAGGGCCGGGCACACCGCGATCACGGCGTACGTCAGCAGCCCCACGACGAGTGAAGGCCCACCTGACATGCCCGGACACGGTACGCCGCGGACCGGCGCGCGGCGAGAGGCGGAAAGCACATGTGGGGTTGTCGTCAGCACGCCGCAGTGCCGCCGTCAGCACCACCGTCAGGACCGCGGGGCGAGGCCGTCGACGACGAGGGCGGCCAGCTCAGCGTAGGCAGCGGAGTCGTCCAGACCGGTCGCCCTGGCCACCTGGCGGCGCTGGATGCGCACCATCTCCGCGCTGAGCAGGTCACCGACGAACCCGACGTGCACCGGGCGGAACGCGCCGCTCTCCACCCCCTCGGCGACCAGCTGCTCGACGCGCCGGGCCGCGGCGGCGGTGTTGCGCTCGTAGATCTCGCGGGCGGCGGGTGAGGCGGCCACGTCGTCGAAGAACGCGGCCGAGGCGGGCTTGAGCTGCTCGGCCACCGCCTCCAGGTAGGCCACCAGACGAGCACGCGGGCCCTCGGCCTCGGCGAGGCGGGCCTCCACCCGCTCGGTGGCGCGCCGGAAGAAGTGGACGACCACCGCGCGCACCAGCTCGTCCCGGGTGCCGGCGAGCGCGTACAACGTGCTCTTGGAGCAGCGCAGCCGCGCAGCCAGGGCGTCGATGGTCAGTGATGCGAAGCCGTCGGTGAGGAACAGCTCGACGAGCTGGTCGAACAGCTGAGCCTGCCGCACTGTACGACTCACTGTACGATCGTACCGCCTTTCGTATCATCCGGTTTCGCACAACGGGGAGCGCCATGACCGTCGAACGCCTGCTGCCCACGCCCGAGGCCCGCGACCTCATCGAGCTCACCCGCGAGATCGCCGACAAGGAGCTCGCCACCCGCGTCGAGGAGCACGAGCGGAACGAGACCTACCCCGAGGGCCTGTTCGCCACCCTCGCCGCGGCCGGCCTGCTCGGTCTGCCCTACCCCGAGGAGTACGGCGGGGGCGGCCAGCCGTACGAGGTCTACCTGCAGGTCCTGGAGGAGCTGGCGATCCGCTGGGCGGCCGTCGCGGTGGCGGTCAGCGTCCACGGCCTGTCCTGCCACCCGCTCGCCGCATTCGGCACGGAGGAGCAGAAGGAGCGCTGGCTGCCGCGCATGCTCTCCGGGGAGATGATCGGCGGCTACAGCCTCTCCGAGCCGCAGGCCGGATCGGACGCCGCCGCGCTCGCGTGCAAGGCGGAGCGGGTCGAGAACGGCTACCGCATCACCGGCACGAAGGCGTGGATCACCCACGGCGGCAAGGCCGACTACTACGCGCTGTTCGCCCGCACCGGCGAGGGCAGCCGCGGTGTCTCCTGCTTCCTCGCCCCCGGGCACGTCGATGGCCTGATGTTCGGCAAGCCCGAGCAGAAGATGGGCCTGCACGCCATCCCCACCACCACCGCGCACTGGGACGGCGCGATCATCGAGGCCGACCGGCTCATCGGCCGGGAGGGCCAGGGCCTGCCGATCGCGTTCAGCGCGCTCGACGGCGGCCGGCTCGGCATCGCCGCCGTCGCGACGGGGCTGGCCCAGGCCGCCCTCGACACAGCGGTGGCGTACGCGAAGGAGCGCACAGCGTTCGGCAAGCGGATCGCTGACCACCAGGGACTCGGCTTCCTGCTGGCCGACATGGCCGCCGCCGTCGAATCGGCCCGGGCGACCTACCTCGACGCCGCCCGCCGCCGCGACGCCGGCCTGCAGTACAGCCGACAGGCCAGCGTGGCCAAGCTCGTCGCCACCGACGCGGCCATGAAGGTCACCACCGATGCCGTCCAGGTGCTCGGTGGGTACGGCTACACCCGCGATTTCCCCGTCGAGCGGTACATGCGCGAAGCCAAGATCACCCAGATCTTCGAGGGCACCAACCAGATCCAGCGGCTGGTGATCAGCCGGGCGCTCACCAAGTAGCCCGGTACCGATGAGTCCCGGCTCCGGCGCCGGTCCTTTTCCCACCGGCCCGCACGCGGCGGACCGGCGCGCGGAGGTGGGGGATGGCCGGTGCCGGCTCGGGGACCGACGACGAGGCGCTGCGGCTGCCGGGGACCGCACCCGGGTTCCGCCGCCACGAGCTGCGGCTCGCCCCGGGCGAGCGGCGCGGCCTGGCGGAGGCGCAGTGGCGAGGCGTGCTGGTGCTGCTGGAGCACGGCAGCGTGGAGCTGCACTGCGCGCAGGGCACCGTGCTGACGCTCCGGCAGGGTGCGGTGTTCTGCTTCGACGGCACCGGAGTCCGGGCCCTGCACAACCCGGGGCCGGGGCCCGCGGTGCTCGTCGGCTGGTCGCGCTAGGCGGGCCGATCACGGCCGCCGGTGCGCGCAGGTGTGCCCGCGCGATGCGGCCGTGAACGGCGAACCTGCCCAGTCGCTCCACCGGTGCTCCAGCTCGAGCCCGGCGAGCCGGGCCATCAGGTCGAGTTCACCGTGCCACACGTGCCGCCCGCCCACCGAGTGGGCCGTGGTCCCGTCGCCCCACGCGCACCCGCACGCCCTGGTAGGCGCTGGTGGCGGCGTCCCGCGCGTCATGGTCGTGATCACAACGCGGTCGCCGATCTGCGCGATGCGGTTCTGCGGCTCGGTGGGCTGAACCCGCTCCTCCTGCGACGGCAGCCAGAAGATCGAGTTCAGCGCGCTGAACGCCATGTCGAACGTGCGGCCCAGCTCGACCATCGTCATGTCGCCGAGCACCGCCGTGCCCCGCTCGGCGCCAGGCTTCTCCCGCAGCGTCTGCAGCACCGGCCCACGGATGTCGACCGCGACGACGTCGAACCCGCGGTCGGCCAGCGGGCCCGCGCGCCGGCCGGTGCCCGCGCCGTACTCCAGCAGCGCGCTGCCCGGATCCACGAGCCCGGCCAGCCCCTCGACCGCGGTGGGCGGGTCGACCTGCACGGCGTCGTGGGTGTCGGCCCAGTCGCGGCCGCACGCGCGTCGAATCCCTCCGCGGTTGCCGAGTCGACCCGTTGCGGGCTGGCCTACGCTTCCCGACGTGCCGCCCGCCGACGTCTGGGTCGTGGCCGGGGCGCCGGGTGCCGGGAAGAGCACCGTGGCCGACCTGCTGCTCGCCCACCTCCGCCCGGTCCCGGCGCTGCTGGACAAGGACGTGCTCTACGGCGGCTTCGTGGCCGCGACGCTCGCCGCCGCGGGCCGGCCACCGGGTGAGCGGGAAGGCCCCTGGTACGACGAGCACGTCAAGGTGCACGAGTACGGCGGGCTCACCGCCGCGGCTCGGCTCATCCGCGCGCCGGGCTGCCCCGTGCTGCTGTGCGCGCCGTTCACCCAGCAGATCCGGGAACCGCAGCGGTGGTCGGCGTGGGTCGAGGAGCTGGGTGGTGAGCCGGTGCGGCTGGTGTGGGTGTGCTGTGACCCGCCCACGCTGAAGCACCGGCTCATCGCCCGCGGCCGGGCCGCCGATGCCGGGAAGCTGGCCGCGTTCGACGCGTTCATCGCCCGGATGCGGCCGGACGTGCCGCCACCGGTGCCGCACGTGGTGATCGACAACGGGGCCGGGGCGCCGCCGCTGGAGGAGCAGGTGGCGGCACTGGTGCGGGGATGAGGCAGGGCGGCCCCGGAACCCCGGCCCGAACCTCCACGAACGGCGCTTTCGTCAGGAACGGTGCTCACGAGAGTGCCGTTCGTGGAGATTCCAGCGCCCGCCCAGGGCCTCAGCCGGCATCCAGGTTCCGCTGCAGCCTCCGCTCGTGCAGCTCCACCCCCTGCGGGCCCCGGTCGACCTGGGTGCGGCCGGTGTCGGTCCAGCCGTTGCGGAGGTAGAACCGCAGCGCCCGCTCGTTCCCGGCGAGCACCCACAGCCCGGCGTGGGTGAACCCGTGCCCGGCGAGGCGGGCGAGCACGGCGTCGTGCAGCTGCGCGCCGATCCCGCGGTCCCAGTGCGCCGGGTCGAGGTAGAGCGTGTAGACGTCGGCGAGGTTCGGGTCCGCGCGGTCGTCGGGGCTCTCGGGCGGGCCGCCGGAGGCGAACCCGACGATCGCTTCTCCCGCGCACGCGACGACGACGCTCGAGCGCGGCGGCGACGCCGCGAACCGGCCCGTCCACATCTGCGTGAGGCCGGGCACCGACAGCCCGGCCAGCACCTCGTCCGGCAGCAGTCCCCGGTAGGCAGCGCGCCAGGACGCGACCTGCACCGCCGCGATCGCGCCCGCGTCCGCGGGCGTCGCGTCCCGGATCGTGGCCATCGGGTGATGCCGGCGGCCGGCGTCAGGCCAGCGGCTCGGTCGACCCGGCGGCCAGCGCGCGGCCGATGTCGTCCAGCAGCTGAGTGACGTGCGCGCCGTACGGATCGTCGCCGAGGGCGTCGGTCGCGGCCTGGGCTTCGGCGAGGTAGCCGCGGGCCCGGTCGGCGTCACCGAGGCGGCGGTGGTCGTCGGCGACGCTGCCGTACAGGGAGGGCAGGAACCCGCGGACCTGCAGCCCCGGAGCGATCTCGCGGACCTGGTCGTCGCCGATCTCCCCGGCCGCGGCCAGCGCACGCTCGTCCCAGAGCAGCTCGGCGTGGACGTCGTCCTGCAGGTCGGCGAGGAAGTGCGCGATCACGCAGCGGTGCAGCGGATCGGTGTGCTCGACCCACAGGGTCTCGAGCTCCTCACACGCGGCCGCCCGCTCGCCGTCCAGTCCTCGCTGCACGACCGCGGTGATCCGCTCGATGACCTCATCCGCCATCGGGCCAGCATGCCGGTGGAGGCGGGGTGGGGGTCAACCCGGCCCCGCGGAATGCTGCCGCCGTGTAACGACTCCGGTACGGGGCGCGACGTGTCGGAATGTGATCCGCCTCGCCGGCCTGGTTCCCTCGCTCTGCGCGGCCGTGATCGTCACGGGGTGCGCCACCGAGATTCCCGGACGGGCGACCCCCGACCCGGCCGCCGCCCAGGCCCACATCGAGTGCGTGCGGGCGACCAACGACGCCGTCGTCGCTGTGAAATCGTGGCTGTCGAACGTCGACCTCCTCCAGTTCACCGAGCCCGACGTGGTCCCCGTCCAGCAGATGCGCGTCGCCTGCGACGGGCCGGAGTTCGTCAGCGCGTACAGCGACTTCCTCACCCGGATCGAGGGTGAGTTCACCCCGGTCACCTCATGGGGACGAGTCGCCATCCGCGGGCTCATGAACACCCTCTGCCGCAACGACTCTCCGTCCGGCGTGAAGGTCGATCAGCTGACCCCGGCGGCGCAGGAGGCGTGCCGGGCGGGATGAGCCTCGTCGGCGCCGCCGCACCCAGGTGCTGACCAGACGAGGGACGGATCCGCCGTCGCAGACCTCGGGGATCGCGAAGCGGCCCGTAACGTGCTGATCACGAGGTCGAGACCAGATGGTTGACGGGCCGGTTCCTCACGGTGTTCGCACCGCCACCGGCAAGCGATGCCGACCGGAGGGATGGGATGCACGACGAAGCCGCCCCGTTCTGGCCCCGCCTGCTTGCTCGCCTGTTCGACCTGACCTTCTCGCTGATGGCGGTGGTCGTTCTGGCGCTCCTCGTGAGGATCGTGCTCCTCCCGCACAACCTGTTCATCAGCAGCGACGGCGAATGGATCGACATCGGCATCGAAGTCGGCGTACTCCTCGTCTTCGTCGGCCTGGAAGCGGTGTTGCTGGCGAAGAGGCGGGGACGGACCATCGGCATGGGCCTCCTCGGGCTCCGGGTCGTTCCCGTCAACCCGGCCGCACCGGGCATCTCGCTCCCCGTCGCGCTCCTCCGGTCCGTGGTCCTCTACCTGCCGCTCGTCCTCATCCGGGTTTCCCCTGACACGACGGGGCACGATCTGCTCTCCTGGCTCGGCACGGCGGGGATCCTCGCGAACCTCGCCCTGGCTGCGGCCCGCACGAGCACCCACGGCCGAACGATCCACGACCATCTGGCCGGTACGCGAGTGATCGTCGACGCGGAGCGGGGCACCGTGCCGCACCGCCGGGGAGTGGACCTGCGCGAGCGATCGACGAGCTCCTGAGCCGCCGCACCGGGTACTGTCCGTCAGCCGATCATCACGCTGGCAGCTCGTCGAGACCAGGAGTTGATGTGCAGGACGTTGCGCAGCTGATCCAGGCGATCACCGGACTGCTGTGGCCTCTGATCACCGCCGTGCTGCTGTGGCGGTTGCTCCCCGCGCTTCGGAAGGTGATCGAGTCGCGCGACTTCTCCGTGAAGGTCGGTGGCGTGGAGCTGAGCGTCCAGGAACTGGCGGACAAGCTCGTCAAGTCCACCGCCGAACTGCAGGCCAAGGCGTCCGCGGCGGCTCCGGCACCCGATGAGCCGCAGCCGAGCGCCACGCCCATGCCGGAGCACCGCACGCTCCGCCGGATCCTCTGGGTCGACGACGATCCGCAGCACAACGCCTACGAGACCGCGCAGCTGGAGGCACTCGGTGCGTCCGTCACCACCGTGCGGTCGACCCGCGAGGCGATGGCCGCCCTGGATCAGCCGAACAGCGCGTACGACGCCGTGATCACCGACATGAGTCGGCACGAGGACACCAGCTTCAACCCGGACGCCGGCATCGACCTCATCTCGGCGATGCGGGCGGCGAACATCGACGTGCCCGTCATCGTCTACGCGTCGGACCACGCCCGGCACCGCGAGGGCGAGGTCGTCGAGGCCAGCGGCGAGGGGGTCACGTCGCGGCCGACCGAGCTGTTCGGGGCGCTCGGCAAGATCGGCAGGTTCGCCGGGTAGCTGTCCGGCCGCTCGTGTCCGTCGATCGACGGACCCGAGCATCCCCCACCGCACCGGCCTTCCGACCGACGGTGCGCCGACCTGCCGCGGAGCACTCTTACCCCAGACAGCGACACCGCCCGGGACCACCACCCCGGACCCGGCACCAGGAGGACGCCATGAGCCCCACCACCTACACCACCCGCCCCACCACCGACCCGATCGCCGACCCGATCGCCGACGCCCCCACCGAGATCATCCGCCCCTACCCGAACCGCCCCGAGATCAACAACACCACCCACGACATCCCGCAGCGCCCCACCCTCGACCCCGTCAAGCTCTGGACCGGCGGCATCGCCACCGCCGTCGTCGCCGCCCTCATCGGCCTCGTCGGCACCCTCATCGTCCAAGCCGGCCTCACGATCGGCCTCCCCACCACCGGCGCCTTCGGCGAACACACCACCGCCCTGCTGTGCACCCTCGCCGCGATCGCCGCACTCGCCGCCACCGGCCTGGCACACCTGCTGATGATCTCCACCACCCCACGCCCACTCGCCTACCTCGGCTGGATCATCGGCCTGGTCACCGCCGCCACCACCGTCACCCCCTTCCTCACCACCACCGCCCTACCACTGGCCGCCGCCACCGCCGTCATCCACCTCGTCATCGGCATGGCCATCGCCAGCCTCATCACCGGCGCCGCCGCAGCCTCCCGCCGCTGACACCGGCGACAGGCCCGGTATCCGCCCGGGAAAAGCAGGAAGCCACTTCCCCACCAGGAATCGGGAAGTGGCTTTCCTGATGTTCCTGGTCAGAGGTTGGCCGTGCGCCATGGCCGGAACACGGCGACGTGGTCGCCGTGTGCAGCGGTGGCTCGGGCGGCCGGCGTTTGCCTGACCGCGAGCGGGGCACTCGAAGCAGAGCGCCCACCCGGAGGGAACGATGACATCCACGAGTCGCAGGGCGGATTCGGCCGCTTCGGCCGCCCAGGGCATCGGCCTGCCCGCGACGATCCTCGGAGTGGGGCTGGGCGGGTTCGTCGACGGGATCGTGCTGCACCAGGTGCTGCAGTGGCACCACATGCTGACCAGCACCGACACCGACAACATCGGAGTCGAGTACTACCCGGCCGACACCGTCGCGGGGCTACGGATGAACACGGTCTGGGACGGGCTGTTCCACACCTTCACCTGGCTCTCGGTGCTGATCGGGCTCGGCCTGCTCTACTCCCGCATGAGTGCCTCGCCCGGCCGGGTGTGGAGCTCGCGAGTGCTGTGGGGCTGGATGTTGGTGGGCTGGGGCCTGTTCAACCTCGTCGAGGGCGTGATCGATCACCACATCCTCGGCATCCACCACGTCCGAAGCGGGCCGGACCAGCTGTGGTGGGACCTCGGTTTCCTGGCGCTCGGCGCCGCACTGGTCGTCGTCGGATGGCTGCTGCAACGCAGCAGCAGGCGCACCGCGGCCGATTCGCCCTCCCGCGCGCGATGAACGTCGCGCACACGGCGCACACGCATGGTGGAAGCCCGGCCGTGCTGCCATTGCTGCTGGTGGCCGTCGCCGCGGCGGGTTATCTGGCACTGGCGTCGATGCGGCGCAGGGACGGTCGTGGATGGAGGACGTGGCGCACAGTCGGATTCGTCGTCGGTTGCGCAGCGCTCGCGCTCGGTCTGACGCCGCAGGTGCTGCCGTACCCGAGCGGGGACTTCCGTGAGCACATGCTGCAGCACCTGCTGATCGGAATGATCGCACCGCTCGGCCTGGTACTCGCAGCTCCGATGACGCTGGTGCTGCGCTCGATTCCCGCAGAGGCGGGAAGGCGCGTGGGCCGCTTGCTGCGCAGCCGCCCGCTCCACGTGCTCGTCCACCCGGTCACGGCTCTGGTGCTCACCATCGGCGGGATGGCCGTTCTGTACCTCACACCGCTGTACGTCGCGGTGACCGCGAGCCCGGCTGTGCACCACGTCGTCCACCTGCACTTCCTCGCCGCCGGCTGTCTCTTCACCTGGGCGATCGCCGGTCCGGATCCCGCACCGCGGCGGCCGTCCGTTCCGGCCCGGTTGGTCGTGCTCGGCGTAGCGATCGCGTTCCACGCCGTCCTGTCCCAGCTCATGTACGCGGGGCTCGTCGTCGATGTCCCGGTACCGGACGACCAGCGACGCGGCGGTGCCGAGCTGATGTACTACGGCGGTGATCTGGCGGAACTGCTGCTGGCCTTCGCCCTGGTGACGACCTGGCGCCGCCGCAGGAGCGTGCCGGCTCGGTCGCCGCGGTCAGCTGCGCTCGGGGACGTCGGACGTTGACGCGCATGCGCCGCGGGCAGCCGGTGCCGGCGCGGGGGCATTGCCCACTCAGCCGCTCCAGATCACCCACTGATCGGGAAATCCCTGGTCCACGTGTGATGGTGCTGGCTGCACCAGTGTGCCCCCGGTGGGATTCGAACCCACACTGTGACCCTTTTAAGGGGATGCGCGCTCCTCGGTCGACGCGCCGTCCGACCTGCAGCGACCTGCACCCGTCTGCTGGCCGGCGGCGAACGTCGGCACGCATTTGGCACGGGCCGTTGCCCGCGACGGGATTTCGGCGGACGATGAATACCTCGCGGCGGACGGGGGTGCGCGATGGCTGCAGGACCGATCGACATCGGCGGCCTCCCGATCCCGGACAGCCGCCCGGTGTTCCTGGTGTTCCTCGGCGTCCACATCGTCGCCGGGCTCTGGTGCGTCCTGACCGGCGCCGGCGCTGCACTCGCGCGCAAGCGGCGGGGTCGGCACCCTGCCCTCGGCCGGGCCTACGCCTTGGGACTGGTGGTGCTGGCCCTGTCGCTGACCGTGCTGGCGGTTCTTCGGTGGCCGCACACCGTGCACCTGCTCCTGATCGGCCTCCTGTCGATCACGGCGGCGGGCGTCGGCGTGCTGGCGCGGCGGCGGCACGGGCCGGGCTGGGTGTACACGCACGGGATCGCGATGACGGTCTCCTACGTCGGGCTCTGGACGGGGTTCCTGATCGACAATGGCCCGCTGCTGCCGGTGTGGCGCGAGCTGCCGCACGTTCTGCACTGGGCGCTGCCGTCGATCGTGGCCGTGCCGCTGCTCGTGCGGGCGTTGTCCCGGTACCGCTCCGCCGCACCTCGACAGGTCTCGGTCTGGCCCCTCCCCGGTCGTCGGTCTGTCGCACGCTGAGGCGGGGGCTTGACCTGGTACCGCGGTACAGGGTTCATCCTCGGTGCATGCGGACGAGCGAGGTGGCCGCGCAGGCGCGGGTGAACCCGCAGACGCTGCGGTACTACGAGCGCCGGGGGTTGCTGCCGGAGCCGGAGCGGTCGGCGTCGGGCTACCGGGCATACGGCCCGCAGGCGGTGCGGCTCGTGCGGTTCATCAAGCGGGCGCAGGACCTCGGGTTCACCCTCGACGACGTGAAGTCGCTGCTGCATCTGGCCGATGGCGGCCCGGAGAGCTGCGACGCCGCGCGCGAGCTGGCGACCGCGAAGATCGCGGACCTGGATGCCCGGATCGCGGACCTGCTGGCGATGCGGTCCGGGTTGGCCCGGCTGGTGCAGACCTGCGAGCAGCCGCGGGACCGGCGGGAGTGCCCGATCTTCGTCGAGATCGGCAGCGCAGAGGAGGAACGCCCGTGAGCACCGCCGAGGGACCACTGCGGATCGAGTCGCTGTGCGATGCCGGGCAGGGCGGGGTCGCCGCCCGGCAGGCGGGCTTGCCCACGACGATCCGGCAGGTGCACCGCGCAGTGCTGCGGGCGTTCCTGGCGACCGGGCAGGCACCGCACCGCGACGACCTCGGGCTACCCGAGGGCATCGACCCGGCGGAGGCGTTTCGCCGGCTCGACGAGGTGGACCTGGTGCACCTCGACGACGGCCGTGTCGCCGTGGCCTACCCGTTCTCCGGGGTTCCGACCGGACACGTGGTGCGCCTCGCCGGCGCGGCGCCGGTGCACGCGATGTGCGCGATCGACGCGCTGGGCATCCCGCTGATGACCGGCCGGGACGGCGCCATTGAGTCGGCGGATCCGAATGACGGGCGCCCGATCCGAGTCGAACGCCGCGGCGCGACCTGGAGCTGGTCGCCGGAGACGACGGTG
The DNA here is from genome assembly GCF_900142365.1 of Pseudonocardia thermophila. GTDB lineage: Bacteria > Actinomycetota > Actinomycetes > Mycobacteriales > Pseudonocardiaceae > Pseudonocardia > Pseudonocardia thermophila. Next base: position 138,097 of record NZ_FRAP01000016.1, read on the forward strand.
GTCCTGCTGGCGCAGACCCGCGGGTGCGGCCCGGCCGCCGACTGCCTGTGCCCGACAATCACCTTCCACCCGAAGCAGGAGCGCGCCGAGGAGTACTTGCGGTCCTGCCCGGAGCTGACCGGGCTCGTGCTCGACCAGGCACAGGCCGTCGAGATCGCCTACTGCTCGTTCGGACCACTGCTGGCCGGCGCGCCCGGGCTGGACGCCGCGTCGTCGGGGACGGAGGTCCTCACGTGATCGTGGAAATGCTGCACACCGAGGGTTGCCCGCACGCCGAGGAGTACCTGCCGCGGCTGCGACGGCTCGCCGCCGAGGCCGGCGTTTCCGACCCGGTCCGGGTGCGCACAGTCGCCGACGGAGAGGAGGCACAGCGCGAGCAGTTCCTCGGCTCGCCGACGGTCCGTGTCGACGGCCGCGACGTGGACCCCGGCGCGGACGCCCGGCGGGACTACGGCCTGAGCTGCCGGCTCTACCGCGGCCCGAGCGGGATCAGCGGGATGCCACCCGACGAGTGGGTGCTGGCGCTGCTCCGGGCAGACCGCACCGACGACTGACCAGACCGCCGCCGTGGTCGTTGTCGGCCTCGTCGGGTGGCGGCAGCTTGACCGCGAGCGGTTCGAGGCGCGGGCCGGCCGGCACCTGCGGGCGTGGTGGCAGCGCTGGACGGTGTACGCGCCGCGGATGCCCGGGTGGCTGCGCTCGTGCGCGCTCACCGTCCCGGACCGTGATCCGGGGATCACGGTGCAGGTCAACCCGTTCCGCCGCAGCGCGATCCGCCCGAAGGCGCGCCCGCGGCCGAACGACCTGCCCCGGGTCGTCGCGGTCCGCTCCGGCGGATCGTGGGACGAGGTGCACGTCAAGCTCATCCCCGGCCTGACCCCGGAGGACTTCGACGCCTCGGCCCGCCGGCTCGCGGTCTCGCGCGGGGTGGCCCGCTGCCAGATCCGCGAGCTCACCCCGAACCGGGTGTCGGTCGACTTCATGCGCCGCGACCTGCTCACCGACGTGGTGCCCTGCGCCGACCTCACCGCGCTCGCCGCAGTGCCCGGCGAACAGATCAACCTGCGGAAGGTGTGGGCCGGGCGCACCGAGTACGGCACCGACTGGCACGTCTCCCTGGACGGCGGGCACACCCTGACCGCCGGCTCCACGGGCGCCGGGAAGAACACGATCACCTGGTCACCGCTCGTGTCGATCGCCCCGGCGATCCGCGACGGCCTGGTCCGGGTCTCCGGGATCGACCCGAAGGGCATGGAGCTGGCCTACGGCCGCCGAGTGTTCCACCGCTACGCCGTCACCTCCCGCGACGCGCTCGCGCTGCTCGACGACCTCGTGGAGTCGATGGAGGCCCGCAAGGTCGAGTTCGCCGGCCGGGTCCGCACCGTGCCCGTGTCGCGCGAGCATCCGCGGGAGCTGCTGGAGTTCGACGAGATCGGCGCGCTGTTCCGCTACGTCGGCGACCGCAAGACCCGCGAACAGATCGTCGAACGCGTCGCGCTGCTGACCACCCAGGGCCGGGCGCTCGGGTTCACCGTGCGCGGCTACGTGCAGGAACCGACCAAGGACACCGTCCCGGTCCGGGAGCTGTTCCCGCGCCGGATGTGTCTGCGGGTGCCACACAAGAACCACGTCGCGATGGCGCTCGGCGACCACGCCTACGACCGCGGCGCCTGGGCCGACCGGATCGGCGAATCCACCCCGGGCGTGGGCTACCTGTTCGGCGAGGGCATCCGCGAAGCCCTGCGGGTGCGCGCCGGCTGGGTCCCGGACGAGACGATCAAGGCGCTGGAAGCCTTCGTCACCGGCACCGCCGATCAGCCCGCCGTGGCCGGTCAGCTCCTCGCGTTGCCCGCGCCCGCGGCGTCGCCTGCCGGAGGTGTCGCATGAGCAGCGACCGCATCTCCTGGGGCGGCCCGACCGACAGCCCCGACTACCCGCCCCTGCTCGCCGCCCTGCTCGTCGTGTGCGTGCTCGGGCTGGCCGGAGCGCTTTGGCCCGCCCTGGATCGCGCCGCCTCGCTCGTCGGGGCCGGCACCCTCGCTCTGACCGTGATCGTGGCCCTCGGCCGGCTGCTCGCCCGCTGGGTGCGGGAGCGCCGCGAGGACCGCGCCGACCTCGCCGCCGGCGCCCGTTGGCGCGCCACCCACACCGCTACTGCTCGTCCCGTCTCGACCGCTGGGAGTGCCCGATGACCACGACTCACGACGTCGCGACCGACCCGGCCGGCTCGACCGGCCTGGCGCCGGACGCCGAGTGGATCGATCAGGACCAGCTCACCCGCGCGCAGAAGGCGCTCCTCGCGCTGTCCGGCGAGGTCGCCCAGGAGCTGGCCGAACAGCACGGCGTGTGCGTGCGCCCGCTCGCCATGCGCCGGATCGACCAGTCGAGCGGACGCGTGGACGTGGTGGCGGTGCCGTGCGGGTCGACCTGGGAGGACCAGTGCCGCCCCTGCTCGGACAAGGCCCGCCGGCTGCGCATGGTCCAGTGCCGGGAGGGCTGGCACCTCGAGGACGAACCGATCGGCACCCCCGCCGCTCCGTCCGAGCGGCACAAGCAGCTCATGGCCGCCCGCGCCGATCTCCACGTGGCCTACGCGGCTGCCCGCCGCGACGGCGACGACGACGAGTGCGAGGCGATCCGGGAGACCGTCGCCGAGATCGACGCCGAGCTGCGCGGGCTCGGCGTCCGGGGCCGGCTCGCCCCGCTCGACCCCGAACCCTCCGTGGTGCGGCGCTCGACCCGGCGGCGGCAGGACGCGCCGAACCTGCCGCGGCGGCCGGTGGAGAACCGCACCCTCGGGCGCGTGTTCGGCGGCAAGTATCGGCCGTCGACGTTCCTCACCCTCACCCTGCCGTCTTACGGGCGGGTGGACGGCGACGGCGCCGCCCTCGACCCGGAGACCTACGACTACCGGCGGGCGGCGCGGGACGCGATCCACTTCCCGAAGATCGTCGACCGGTTCTGGCAGAACACCCGGCGCTGCGTGGGCTGGGACGTGCAGTACTTCGCCACCCTCGAACCGCAGCGCCGCGGCGCCCCGCACCTGCACGCCGCGATCCGCGGCAGCATCTCCCGCGCCGAGCTGCGCATGATCGCCGCCGCCACCTACCACCAGGTCTGGTGGCCCGCCCACGACGAGATCGTCTACTCCGGGGATCGGGTGCCGCGGTGGTGCGACCGGGCCAAGGCGTTCGTCGACCCCGACACCCGCGAACCACTTTCCACGTTCGACGAGGCCCGCGCCGACCTCACGGTGCCGGCGCACACCGTGCGGTTCGGCGCCCAGGTGCACGTCAAGGGCATCCTCGGCGGCACCGAGGAAGCCGGCCGGCACATCGGCTACCTCACGAAGTACCTCAGCAAGTCCGTCTCCACCGCCGCCGGCCTCGGCGACCAGGCGACCGAGCGGCAGCGCGAGCACGCCCGCCGGCTCGTCGCCGAGCTGCGCGTCACCCCGTGCTCGCCGCGCTGCGGGGTGTGGCTGCTCTACGGCATCGAGCCCAAGGGCGCCCGCCCCTCGACCACGCCGGGGCAGTGCAAGGCCAAGGCGCACAAGCCCGAACACCTCGGCATCGCCGGCCGCCGCGTCCTCGTCTCGCGCAAGTGGTCGAACAAGAGCCTCGACGACCACCGCGCCGAACGCGCCGCGTTCGTTCGGCAACTCCTCGAACGCGCCGGGGTCCGGCCCGGCTACGCCGTCGACGACGGGCCGTTCGAGTGGGAACGCACCCGCCCCGGCGACACGGACGTGCCCACCCGGCCCGTGCTGCTGCTGCACGCGATCAGCGAGCGCCAACGGTGGAAGGCCGACTACACCGCCGCCCAGCTCGCCACCGCCGGCCTCGACGACAACTGTTCGGCAACTCGCGATCATGAGCCAGGGGAGGCGGCGTGAGCAGGGCCGAGCGGTTGACGGTCGCGGAAGTGTGCGCGGAGCTGGGCGTCTCCCGGTCGACGTTCTACGAGTGGCGCGCCAAGGGCCGGGCGCCCCGGTGCATCAAGCTCCCGAACGGCGACCTCCGCATCCGGCGGTCGGAGCTGGATCGCTGGCTCGACGCGCACGAGGAAGCGGCGTGATGGACACGAGCTACGACGTCAAGGTGTGGAAGATCGACGTCTACCAGGGCGCGCGCACGACGTCCTACCGGGTGCGGTGGTCGGTTGCCGGCCGGCGGTGGCGCGAGTCGTTCCGGACGATGGCGCTGGCTGACGCGTTCCGCTCCGATCTTGTGCAGGCCGCTCGGCGCGGTGAGGCGTTCGAGATCGAGACCGGACGGCCGATGTCGATGGCGCGGGCGGAGCGAGAGGTCAACTGGTTGGTGTTCGCACGGGAGTACGTCGCGATGAAGTGGCCGCACCTCGCCCCGAACTCGCGCCGCAACACTGCTCGTGCGCTCACGAACGCGACGCTTGCACTGGTGACCGGTGACCGGGCCCGTCCGCCGGAGAAGGTGCTACGGGGAGCACTCGCGAGATGGGCGTTCAACGCTGGAGCGAGCCGGAGTGGCGCGCCACCGCCCGAGCTGGGCCACGCGCTGTCGTGGTTGGAACGGAACACGCGCCCGGTGTCGGATCTCGACAAGCCGGCCGTCGCGCGGGACGTCCTCGACGCCTTCGCGCTGACGGGCGACGGCGCCACAGCGGCACCGGGCACGGTGCAGCGTCAGCGCGGGGTCCTGGTCAACGCCGCCGAGTACGCGGTGGAGCGTCGACTGCTGTCCCGAAACCCGATCACCCATCTGGCGTGGAAGGCGCCACGCACGGTGCAGACGGTGGACCGTCGCGTCGTCGTCAACCCTGCGCAGGCGCGCGCGCTCCTGGCGGCCGTTGCCGCCGAGATGCCGAGCGGTGAGCGTCTGGTGGCGTTCTTCGGCGCGATGTACTACGCGGCACTCCGGCCGGCCGAGGCGGCCACCCTCCGCAAGTCCAACCTGGCGGTTCCCGCTGAGGGTTGGGGCGAGCTCGTGCTGGAGGCGTCCACCCCGGCGGCGGGCGCGTCGTGGACGGATAGCGGGCGCCGGCGGGAGGAGCGCCAGCTGAAGCACCGGGCGCGCGGGGAGACGCGCGTCGTGCCTTCCCCGCCCGAGCTGACCGCGCTCCTGCACGCGCACATCGAGAAGTTTGGGACAGGACCGGACGGGCTGCTGTTCGTCGGCGTGCGCGGCGGCGGGCTGGCGGAGAGCACCTACTGCCGGGTGTGGCGGAAGGCGCGTGACGCGGCGCTCGGCCCGGCTGATCTCGCCTCGCCTCTGGCGCGTCGGCCGTACGACCTCCGCCACGCCGCGGTGTCGACGTGGCTCAACGCCGGCGTCCCCCCGACCCAGGTTGCCGCGTGGGCCGGGCACAGCGTGGCCGTGCTGCTCCAGATCTACGCGAAGTGCATCGTCGGCCAGGAGGACGCGGCCCGCCGGAGGATCGACATTGCGCTCCGGGGGGACTGAACTTTGGCACGTATTTGGCACAGACAGCCGGTGATCACGGCTGACAGCCGGACACCACCGGACAGCGCAAGATCACTCCGCTGGCACATCCTCGCAGGTCAACACACGATCCTGCTGCTTCTGGCACGGTGCCCCCGGTGGGACTCGAACCCACACTGCGACCCTTTTAAGGGGCCTGCCTCTGCCGGTTGGGCTACAGGGGCGACTGGTGCATCACCCTACGGCCCGACCGGCGTCGCGCAGCAGGCCCGGTACGTCCGTTTCCCCGCAGCTACCGGGGCCGCGCGGCGACGGGCTCCGACTCCTTCTCCCCCGCCGGTGGCGGGGTGGCGGACACGACCCGGGAGAACTCGGCCTTCGGCTCGTTGATCTGGCCCAGCGACACGACCTCGCGACCCAGCACCAGAGCGCCGGTCCAGTCGAAGACGATCCGGATGCGGCGGTTCCAGGTGGGCATGCGGCTCACGTGGTAGGTGCGGTGCAGGAACCAGGCGATGATGCCGCGCATCTTGATGCCGTAGATCATCGCCACGCCCTTGTAGAGGCCCAGGCTGGCGACGGAGCCGGCGTTGGCGTGCTTGTACGGCTTGAGCTCCTTGCCGCGCAGGTGCCGCACGATGTTGTCGGCGAGCACCTTCGCCTGCCGGACGGCGTGCTGCGCCGACGGCGCGGTGCGCGCGTCCGGGTCGTCCTTGGACAGGTCGGGCACCGACGCGCAGTCGCCGGCGGAGAACACGTCGGGCATGCCCGCGACCTGCAGGTCGGCCCCGCAGACGACGCGGCCGCGCTCATCGAGGGGCAGGTCGGTGTTGGCCAGCATCGGGTTGGGCTTGACGCCCGCGGTCCACACGATCGTGTCGGCGTCGAACTCGGTGCCGTCGTCGAGGACGACGTGGCCGCCGACCATCGACGTCACCCGCGTGTCGAGGTAGACCTCGATGCCCGCCTCGATCAGCCGCTCGACCGTGTAGCGGCCGAGGTCGTGGCTCACCTCGGGCATGATCCGCCCGGCGGCCTCGACGAGCACCCAGCGCATGTCCTCGGGCGAGATGTTCTCGTAGTAGCGGGTCGCGTAGACCGCCATGTCCTGCAGCTCGGCGAGCGCCTCGACGCCCGCGTACCCGCCGCCGACGACGAGGAACGTCAGCAGCCGCCGGCGCAGATCCGGGTCGATCGTGGTGGCCGCGGCGTCGAGCCGGGACAGCACGTGGTTGCGCAGGAAGATCGCCTCACCGACGGTCTTGAACGCGATGCCGTGCTCCGCGAGCCCCGGCACGGGCAGGGTGCGGGCGACCGAGCCCGGGGCGACGACCAGCACGTCGTAACCGACGGTGGTGACGTTCCCGGACGACAGCTCCACCGTGACCTCGCGGTTGGCGTGGCTGATCGCCGTGACGCGCCCGGTGAGGTGATGGCACTTGCGCAGGACCCGCCGCAGCGGCACGACCACGTGCCGCGGTTCGATCGAACCGGCCGCCGCCTCGGGGAGGAACGGCTGGTAGGTCATGTGCGGCTGCGGATCGATGACGGTGATCTCGGCTTCGCCGCGACGGAGCTTGTTCTGGAGGCGCAGCGCCGTGTACATACCGACGTAGCCGCCGCCTACCACGACGATCCGCGCATTGCGAGCCATACGCGCCATGTTCCCACCGGCCTTGAGCGCTACACCTGCTGAAAAGGCGTGAGACCGGCTACGTCCGCCGCCCGGGTGAGCACCTCCTCCAGCATCGCCGGCGTCAGCTTCCCGGTGAACGTGTTCTGCTGGCTGACGTGGTAGCAGCCGAACAGGTGCAGCGCACCACGCTGACCAGGCAGTTCGACGTGCACGCCGTGGCCGAACACCGGCCGCGGCCGGGGCAGCGCCCACCCGGCGTCGGCGAGCACCGGCAGCAGCGCCTGCCACCCGAACGCCCCCAGCACGACGATCGCGCGGGGTGACATCAGTCGCAGCTCGGCCCGCAGCCACCGGCTGCACGTGTCCCGCTCCACAGTGGTCGGTTTGTTCGCGGGCGGCGCGCAGTGCACCGGCGCGGTGATCCGCACCCCGCGCAGCTGCAGCTCGTCGCCGGCGTGCACGGACGTCGGTTGGTTGGCCAGCCCGACGGCGTGCAGCGCCGCGTACAGCACGTCGCCGGAGCGATCGCCGGTGAACATCCGCCCGGTGCGGTTCGCGCCGTGCGCGGCCGGCGCCAGTCCGACGATCACCAGCGGCGCGTCCGGCGGACCGAACCCGGGCACCGGCCGGCCCCAGTACGTCTGGTCGCGGAAGGCGGCGCGCTTCTCCCGCGCCACCTGCTCCCGCCACGCCACCAGCCGCGGGCACGCGCGGCACTCGACGAGCTGCGCATCGAGCTCGGCGATGTCCGCGAACTCCGCCATGGAGCTACTCGACGAGCGAGCGCGCGATCCCGTCGAGGATGTCGTGCTCGCTCACCACCAGCTCGGTGATGCCGGCGCGCGCGTGCAGCTCCGCCCCCAGCAGATCGACGATCAGCGCCCCGCCGCCGATGACGTCGATGCGGCCCGGGTCGATCGCGGTGTACTCGCGGCGCTGCTCGCGGGTGCGGCCCAGCAGGTCCTCGGCGACCTCGTGCAACCGCTCGACGGGGATCCGGGACAGGTGCACCGCCTCCGGGTCGTACTGCGCCAGGCGCTGCGCGACCGCGGACAGCGTGGTGATCGTCCCGGCCACCCCCACCCACGTACGCACGCCGTCGACCGGCACCGCGGCGAACGCCTCGGCGAGGATCCCGGCGGCCACCTCCCGGGCCTGTGCGACCTCCGCGGCCGTGGGCGGGTCCCCGTGCAGGCAGCGCTCGGTGATCCGCACGCTGCCGATGTCGACCGACCGCGCGGCCGTCACCGTCGCCTTGCCGTCGCTCACCGTCCCGACGACCAGCTCGGTCGAACCGCCGCCGGTGTCGACGACGACGAACGGGCCGGCGGCGGGATCGAGATCGCCGACTGCGCCGACGAAGGACAGCTCCGCCTCCTCGTCACCCGAGATCACCTCGGCGTCGGCACCGAGCGTGGCGCGGACCATGCCGAAGAACGCCTCCCGGTTCGAGACGTCCCGGGCGGCGCTGGTCGCCACCATCCGCACCTTGTCGACGCCGGTGCGGCGCAGGACCGCGGTGTAGTCGGCGAGGGCGGCGCGGGTGCGCTCGATGGCCTCCGGCGCGAACTTACCGGTCGCGTCGACGCCCTGGCCCAGCCGCACGACGCGCTGCTCGCGGTGCACGTCGCGCAGCTCGGGGCGCCCGTCGGAGCCCTCAGCCACGTCGGCGACCAGCACCCGGATCGAGTTCGTCCCGCAGTCGATCGCGGCAACCCGTGACATGCGTGTCCTTCCTAGCGCCCGCTGGTGAGCTCGCTGCACGGGTGGGTGTGCCACCACTCGCCGACCTCGGCCAGCGCCTCGTCCCCGAACGGGTTCACACCCGGCCCGACGGCCAGCGAGTGCGCGGCGAGGGCGTGCAGGCACTTGACCCGTCCGGGCATGCCGCCCGCGGTGACGGTGGTACCGAGCGGCTCGATGGCGTCGCGCTCGGCCAGGTACGCCTCGTGCGCGCGCTGGTACGCCGCGGCCAGCTCGGGATCCGAACGCAGCCGCTCGGTCATCTCCCGCATGCGGCCCTGCGCCTCCAGCGTGCCGAGCCGGGACGCCAGCCGCGGGCAGGTGAGGTAGTAGAGCGTCGGGAACGGCGTGCCGTCCTCGAGCCGAGGAGAGGTGCGCACGACCGTCGGCTGCCCGCACGGGCAGCGGTGGGCGACGTCGATCATCGCCCGCGGTCTGCGGCCCAGCTGGGCCTCAACGGCCGCGACGTCGGCTTCGTCGACGGTCACGGAGCACCTGCCGTGATCTCCCGCCACAGCACCGCGAACCAGGCGCTGCGGTCCTCGCCGTTGCCCGCGGGTTCCTCCGGCGGTGTCGGCAGCTGCACGACGTAGGGCACCTCCCCGGGCCGCACGTACCCGAGCCGGGTACGGGCTAGCGCCTCGATCTCGGCGGGATCGGCGAGCCGGTCCCGCTCCTCGGTGAGCCGCGCGACCTCGGCGGCGAGGTCCTGCTGGCGCTGGCTCACTGCGGCCAGCTCCTGCCGCAGCGTGACGTAGTTGCGCAGCGGCACTGCCACGGACAGCGCGAGCGCGCACACGACGATCGCGAGGATCGCGGCGCGCCGCGCGGACGAGATGCCGAGGAACCCGGTGGTCGCGGCGACGACGCCACCGGGGCGGGTGCGGGTGAGCTGCGGCTCCCGGCCGGGCCGCCGGCGGGTGGCCGTGCCGACCGAGCCCGCCGGCGGCGGTTGCCGCCGGGGGGTCCGAGGCGCCCGCGCCCGCTCCTCGGCCATCGCTCAGCTCTCGGCGCTGAACCGGGGGAAGGCCAGATCGCCCGCGTAGCGCGCCGCGTCGCCGAGGGCCTCCTCGATGCGCAACAGCTGGTTGTACTTGGCGACGCGGTCGGACCGGGCCGGCGCGCCCGTCTTGATCTGCCCGCAGCCGGTGGCGACGGCGAGATCGGCGATCGTCGTGTCCTCGGTCTCGCCGCTGCGGTGGCTCATCATGCAGCGGTAGCCGGACAGGTGGGCCAGGTTGACCGCGTCCAGCGTCTCGGAGAGCGTGCCGATCTGGTTGACCTTCACCAGCAGCGCGTTGGCGGCGCCGCGGGAGATGCCCTCGTCGAGCCGCTCCGGGTTGGTGACGAACAGGTCGTCGCCGACGAGCTGGACCTTGTCACCGAGCCGCTGGGTGAGCCCGACCCAGCCGTCCCAGTCGTCCTCGGCCAGCGGGTCCTCGATCGACACGAGCGGGTAGTCGTTCACCAGGCCCGCGTAGACCTCGGACAGCTCCTCCGCGGTGAGCTTCTTGCCCTCGTAGGAGTAGGTGCCGCCGGAGTACAGCTCGGTCGCCGCCACGTCGAGGGCGAGCGCGACGTCGCGGCCCACGGCGTAGCCGGCCTTGCCGATCGCCTCGACGATCAGGTCGAGCGCAGCGCGCGTGCCGGGCAGGTCGGGCGCGAAGCCGCCCTCGTCGCCCAAGCCGGTGGACAGGCCCTTGCCCTTCACCACGGACTTGAGCGCGTGGTAGACCTCTGCGCCGCAGCGCAGAGCCTCCTTGAACGAGTCGGCCCCGATCGGCGCGATCATGAACTCCTGCACGTCGACGGAGGTGTCGGCGTGCGCGCCGCCGTTGATGATGTTCATCATCGGGACGGGGAGGACGTGCGCGTTGGGCCCACCGAGGTAGCGGAACAGCTCCAGCCCGCTCGAGTCGGCCGCGGCCTTCGCCACGGCGAGCGACACACCGAGCAGGGCGTTGGCGCCGAGGCGGCCCTTGTTCGGGGTGCCGTCGAGATCGACGAGGCGCTGGTCGACGATCCGCTGCTCGAACGCCTCCAGGCCGACCAGCTCGGGGCCGATCTCGTCGAGGACCGCCGCGACGGCCTTCTCGACCCCCTTGCCGCCGTAGCGGGCCGGGTCCCCGTCGCGCAGCTCGACGGCCTCGTGCTCACCCGTGGACGCCCCCGACGGCACGGCCGCGCGGGCCAGGGTGCCGTCGTCGAGCGCGACCTCGACCTCGACCGTCGGGTTACCCCGCGAATCGAGGATCTCGCGTGCGCCGACCTCTTCGATGACCGCCACCAGTGCTCCTGTCGAGTGATTCCGACCGTGACGGGGCCCAGCCTAACGACCGGGTTCCGGCACGCCGGGGAGCAACCCTCGCGGCGGAAGTCAACTCTCGCAGTTCATCGCCGCGCCACCTAACGTGAAAAGGACCATGACGAGCCAGCCAGAGGGCCTCTTCGAATCGTTCCGCCGCGCCGAGGCGCTGGTGGCGAACAGCCGACCGCTCGATGCGCTGGCCGCGCTCGGCCCGGTGCTGGAGAGCCGCCCCGACGACGCGTCGGTGCAACTGCTCGCCGGGCGGGCCTACCTGAACTCGGCCCAGCTGAGCCGGGCCCAGCAGGCGTTCGAGCGCGTGCTCGAGCTCGACCCCTCCGACCACTACGCCCGCTTCGGTCTCGGCAAGGCGCTGCACCGCCAGGGCCGCCTCCCGGAGGCGCACGCGCAGTTGAAGCTGGCGGCGGCGATGGCGCCGCGCCCGGAGTACCAGGAGGCGCTGGGCGAGGTCCGCGCGCGCCTCGCGCTGCGCGCAGAGGAACCGGACTAACCCGGACCAACTGGACAAAACCGCTGGTCAACGCGGTGGCCCCCCTTTCGTGCGGGCCGAAGCAGAGTTAGCCTTACCCCGCTTTTGCTGAGGCTGTCCTAACGATGGCTATGACCTGCGGGGAGCGCTGTGCTGGCCAATCTGCTGATCGGGCTCCGCGAGGGACTCGAAGCCGCCCTGGTGGTGAGCATCCTGGTGGCGTTCCTGGTGCGCACCGACCGGCGCGACGCCCTGCCGAAGGTGTGGCTCGGCGTGGGGATCGCCGTGGCAGTCAGCGTGGGTGTCACCGTTGTGCTGGGTCTCGCGCAGCAACAGCTGACGTTCACCGCGCAGGAGGCCCTCGGCGGCAGCTTGTCGATCATCGCCGTGGGCTTCGTCACGTGGATGATCTTCTGGATGCGCCGCGTCGGCCGGACGATCTCCGCTGAGCTGGAGAACCGGCTCGAGACCGCCGTCGCGATGGGCTCCACCGCCGTCGTGGTGATGGCCGCGCTCGCGGTCGGCCGCGAAGGCATGGAGACCGCGCTGTTCTTCTACACCGCCGCGCAGGCCGCCGGGCAGACGACGCAGCCGCTGATCGGGTTCCTTCTGGGGATCGCGATCGCCGTCGCGCTGGCCTACCTGATCTACCGCGGCGCACTGCGGATCAACCTGGGCAGGTTCTTCACCGTCACCGGCGTGCTGCTGATCTTCGTCGCGGCCGGGATCCTCGGCTACGGCGTCCACGACCTGCAGGAGGCCGGCATCCTGCCCGGCCTGAACACGCTGGCCTTCGACGTGAGTGCGGTGATCCCGCCCGACTCCTGGTACGGCACCCTGCTCAAGGGGATCCTCAACTTCTCCCCGCAGACCACGGTCCTCGAAGCGATCGTGTGGGTCGCCTACGTCGCGATCGTGCTCCCCCTGTTCCTGCGCTCGACCCGCAGCGCGTCCCCCGTCACCTCGACCTCCTGACATCCCCCGCCCTGACATCCCCCGCCCTGACATCCCCCGCCCTGACATCCCCCGAGGAGTAGTCGCATGTCCCGCAGGACCTCCGCCGTCACCGTCTGCGCCGGGATCGCCGCGGTCGCGCTCGCCGGGTGCACGAGCACCGCCGCACCGCAGGCCGGCACGGGCGAGGACGGCGCGATCACGGTGACCGCGTCCGACACCGCCTGCGAGGTCAGCCGCACCGAGGCGCCCGCCGGCACGATCACGTTCTCGGTCACCAACACCGGCAGCAAGGTCACCGAGTTCTACCTGTACGCGACCGGCGACCGGATCATGGGCGAGGTCGAGAACATCGGCCCGGGCATCACCCGCCAGCTCATCGTCGAGGTGCCCGACGGCGGCGACTACACCACCGCGTGCAAGCCCGGCATGGTCGGCAACGGCATCCGCGGAGCGTTCACGGTCACCGGCACCGCGCAGCGCTCCACCGACGCGGACGCGAAGCTCGCCGAGGCCGTCGCGGGCTACCAGCGCTACGTGACCTCGCAGGTCGAGACGCTCGTGGTGAAGACGCAGGAGTTCGTCGACGCGGTCAAGGCCGGCGACGTCGAGCAGGCCAAGGCGCTCTACCCGATCTCGCGCACCTACTGGGAGCGCGTCGAGCCGGTGGCGGAGTCGTTCGGCGACCTCGACCCGAAGGTCGACGGCCGCGACGACGGTGAACCCGGCGTGCCGTTCACCGGCTACCACCGCCTCGAGAAGGACCTGTGGGTGGACGGCTTGCAGCCCGACAGCAACGAGATGGCCGACAACCTGCTCGCCGACATCAAGGAGCTGCAGGCCCGCGTCGCCACGATCGAGCTGACCCCGGTGCAGCTGGCCAACGGCGCGAAGGAACTGCTCGACGAGGTCGCCACCGGCAAGATCACCGGCGAGGAGGACCGCTACTCGCACACCGATCTGTACGACTTCAAGGCGAACGTGGAGGGCTCGCAGGCCGCGGTCGCCGCGCTGCGCCCGGTGCTCGACGAGAAGGACCCGAGCCTCGGCCCGGTGCTCGACCAGCGGTTCGCCGCGGTGATGACCCTGTTGGAGGGCTACCGCGTCGGTGACGGGTTCAAGCTCTACACCGAGCTCACGGAGGACGACACGAAGAAGATGGCCGAGGCGATCGACGCCCTGGCGGAGCCGATCTCGCAGGTGGCGGGGGTCGTGACGGCATGAGCGGACTGTCGCGGCGGCGACTGCTGGGCGCGGCGGGCATGGGCGTCACCCTCGCCGGGGCCGGCGTCGCCGCCGCGGCGTACTCGGCGACTACGGCGACCGCGCCGGCCTCGTCGCCGGCGGACGTCGTCCCGTTCCGCGGCACCCACCAGGCCGGGATCGTCACGCCGGCGCAGGACCGGCTGCACTTCGTCGCGCTCGACGTCGTCGACGGGGACCGGGCCGCGCTGCAGCGGCTGTTCCAGAAGTGGACCACGGCCGCGGAACGCATGACCGTCGGCGCGGAGGTCACCCCGGGAGGCGCGCTCAACCGCAACCCCGACGCCCCGCCCGACGACAACGGCGAGGCGCTCGGGCTGCCCGCCTCCCAGCTCACGCTCACGTTCGGGGTGGGTCCGGGGCTGTTCGAGAAGGACGGTGTCGACCGGTTCGGGCTCGCCGCGAAGCGCCCGGCGGCGCTGCGCGACCTGCCCTCGTTCACCGGTGACGACCTCGACCCGGCGCTGTCCGGCGGCGATGTCTGCATCCAGGCGTGCGCCAACGACCCGCAGGTGGCGGTGCACGCGATCCGCCACCTCGTGCGGATGGGCATGGGCGTCACCGCGGTGCGCTGGTCGCAGCTGGGCTTCGGGCGCACGTCGTCGACATCGACGGCGCAGAGCACGCCGCGCAACCTGTTCGGGTTCAAGGACGGCACCAACAACATCAAGGCCGAGGAACCGGACGAGCTCGCCCGGCACGTGTGGGTGTCCGGGGGCGACCAGCCGTGGATGGAGGGCGGCACCTACCTCGTCGCCCGGCGGATCCGCATGCACATCGAGGTGTGGGACCGCACCTCACTGCGAGAGCAGGAGGCCGTGATCGGGCGCGACAAGGGCGAGGGCGCGCCGCTGTCGGGCGGCACGGAGTTCGATCCCGCCGACTACTCCGCGGTCGGCGAGGACGGCAAGCCGCTCATCCCGCTGGACTCGCACATCCGGCTCGCGTCCGCGGAGTCGCTCGGCGGGGTGAAGATCCTGCGCCGCGGCTACAACTTCGTCGACGGCACGGACGGGCACGGCCACCTGAACGCCGGGCTGTTCTTCATCGCGTTCATGCGCGACCCGTTCGCCCAGTTCGTGCCGATGCAGAGCGCACTGGCCAACAACGACGCGCTGATGGACTACATCGAGCACACCGGCTCGGCCGTGTTCGCGGTGCCGCCGGGAGTCGGCGAGGACGGCTACTGGGGCGAGGGCCTGTTCGCGTAGCGGTGGGCCGCGGCCCACACCAGGCGCGCGTACTCGCCGGACGCGTTGTAGCTCAACACCCCGTCCCACCAACCCGGGCCGGTCGAGACGTCCCGCCGCTGCGCGCACAGGTACCGGGCGGCGGCCCGGGCGGCGGCGTCGATCTGCTGCGGATCGCCCTCTCCGTAGCGGGCCCAGGTGGCCGGCAGGAACTGCATCGGGCCCACGGCGCGATCGAGCGTGGGATCGCCGTCGAGGCGGCCCCCGTCGGTGTCCGGGACGCGGCGGGTGCCATTGGTGCCGTCCAGCGGGATCCCGACGATCCCCGGGCGGGCCACGCCGTCGGCGTCGATCTCGGAGCCGCCGAAGCGGCCGTGGTTCGACTCGACGCGGCCGATCCCGGCGAGCGTGACCCACGACAGACGGCAGCGCGGGGTGGCCGCCCGCTGGGTGATCTCGGCGGCGGCGTAGGCGCGCAGCACGCGGGCCGGGATTCCGGTGCCCGGCGCCTGCGCCGCCGCCCAGGCGTCCAGGTCCAGGCCCGCGGGCAGCGGCTCGGGCTGCGGCAGGGGCGTGCCGTGGGCGACGTCCGCGGGCACGAGCCGGTCGCTGCGCGGTGCCGGACGCTGCGCGGACAGCACCGCGACCAGGACCAGCACGGCCACCAGGACCAGCGCCAGCACACCGGACACGATCGCGACGGGTCGCACGCGGGCCAGGCTAGGAACGCGTGGCTGAGAGACTCTCACCGTGGCCAAGCTGTACTTCCGCTACGGCGCGATGAACTCCGGGAAGTCGACGGCGCTGATCCAGGTGGCGCACAACTACGAGGAGCGGGGCCAGCGCGTCTTCGTGGTGAAGCCGGCCGTCGACACCAAGAGCCCGACGGTGCTCTCCCGGATCAACGTCGAGCGCGAGGTCGACCTCGTCGTCGATGAGCACACCGCGCTGCGCGACGCCGTGCTGGCCACTCCCGGTCCGCGGATCGACTGCGTGCTCGTCGACGAGGCGCAGTTCCTCACCCCGGCGCAGGTCGAGGACCTGTTCCGACTCGCCGTGCAGCACCACGTGCCGGTGATCGCGTACGGGCTGCGCAGCGACTTCCGCACCCGCGGCTTCCCCGGCTCGATCCGGCTCATGGAGCTCGCGCACTCGATCGAGGAGCTGAAGACGATCTGCCGCTGCGGCCGCAAGGCCACGCTCAACGCACGCACCGTCGACGGCGAGTTCACCCGCAGCGGTGACCAGGTGGCGATCGACGGGGACGTGGGCTACGAGTCCATGTGCGGCACCTGCTACCTGCAGAAGGTGGGCGACCTGTAGGTCACCCGATCACGAACTCCAGCTCCGGTGACCGCGTCAGGGTGCGGGTGACGTAGCAGACCCGCTCGGCGACCTCGGCGAGCCGGGCCAGCTCCTCCGGGTCCGGCGTGGTCGCGCGCACCTCGATGCGGAACGCGTCGAAGCTGGGCCCGTCGTAGTGCCCGGTGACGTCGACCTCCAACCCGTCGAGCGGGACACCGCGCTTGCGCGCGGTGTAGGCGAGCGCGATCGTGAAGCAGGACGCGATCGACGCGAGCAGCAGCTCCGTGGGTTGCGGACCGGTGTCGCTACCCCCGACCGAAGCCGGTTCGTCGGCCACGACGGTGAACCCGCCGGCGTCCACCTCGGCCCGCAGGCCGCCCGTCCAGCGCGCCGAGACGCTCCGTCGGCTGACGGTCACCTGGCCCCTCCGCTCCGTGCAACACCGGTGCAACCGGACTCGTCCACAGTGCTCCCTTCGGAGTGCTCTGCATCACCACGCCATGGGGCGAGGCTCGGAGGCGATTCGATGACCGCGATGATGTCCCAACCGTCCCTCCACCTGATCACCTGTCGGGACGCGTGCGCGTTCGGCCCGGCCCGCGACCACCACGATCGGCTGCTGCGCGTCGACACCGATCCCGAGGTGCTCCTCGAGCTGTTCGACATCGCCGTCACCTGGCACGAGCTGGACTGGTCCGCCGGCGCAGTCGTGCCACCCGCCGAATGGCCGACCTTCGCGGCCCGCCACCGCTGGGTGGACGAGGACCGCGCCGTGCGCGCCTTCGCGCTGGCTGCCGACATCGTCGAGCGGGGTCGACGCCGCCCCGTCCGGCACCGGCGGACGCTGCTCGACGCATGAGGCACGTTTCCGATAGTAGATTGACTTTCGCTATGCGAACTAGCATGGACCGGGTGCCGCCCGACTTCCTCGACATCCCGCCCCGGCCGGGCAAGCCCCGCCCGGCCGGCATCACGCACGTGCTCGACCCCGGGATCGGACCCGCGGTGCTGGCCGACGTGCTGGCCGCAGCCGCCGACCTGATCGACATCTGGAAGATCGGCTGGGGCACCGCGTACGTCGACCGGACCCTGCTGGCCAAAGCGGCCGCGCTCGCCGAGGCCGGGGTCGACCTGTGCCTCGGCGGCACGCTGCTGGAGATCGCGTGGGCCCGCGGCCGCGCCGAGGAGTGCCTCGTGTGGGCGGCCGACACCGGGTTCACCCACGTCGAGGTCTCCCGCGGCACCGTCGCCATGTCGCTCGCCGAGAAGGGCAGGCTCATCACGCGGGCGGCCCGCAGCTTCGCCGTGCTCGCCGAGGTCGGCTCGAAGACGCCCGGCGAACCGCACCCGGCCCGGCACTGGCCGGCCGAGTGCCGCGCCGACCTCGATGCGGGCGCCGACCTCGTCGTCACCGAGGGGCGGCAGAGCGGCACCGTCGGCACCTACGACGAGCACGGCCGGGTGCGGGCCGACGTCGTGGAGGCCGTCGTCGCCGCCGTCGGGCACACGCGGGTGATCTTCGAAGCGCCGCGGGCGGCGCAGCAGGCGTGGTTCGTGCGCCAGTTCGGCCCCGGGGTGAACCTGGGCAACATCGCGCCCGGCGAGGTCCTCGGTCTGGAGACGCTACGGCTGGGCCTGCGGTCCGACACGGCCGATCTCGCCCTGCCCGCGCAGGTGGGCACGGAACCGGCGTGTTGATCGGCGGACCCAACGGGGTTCCCGAGCGGTATCGCGGGGTGTCGGTGACGACGGTCCCGCGGGATGTGCTCCGCGATCCCGCCGCGCTGCGGGAGCACCTGCTCGGCCGCGACGCCTACCGGCGCACGCGGTTCGTCGTCGCGCGCGCGGCGCCCGGGAAGGGCCCGGTGGCGCTGCTGCAGGTGCACAGGGCCGATCCGGCGCCGCTGTTCTCCCCGGTCATCGACGTCGAGCTGATCGCGGGCGCGGACGAGTGCGCCTACGTCGTCGCTCCCGAGGCCGACACCGCGATCCCGTCCGCGCTCGCCGCCGTCGCGCGCGAGCACGCGCCCGGTGCCCGCGCCGTCGTCGTCGAGGGGCGGTACGCGCACGTGAGCTTCATCGTCGATCCGCGGCCGGTGCGGATCGTCGTGCGGGACGTGGTGCCGCCGGAACCGGCGAAGCTGGCCGACCAGGCCCGCCGAGTCGTCGAGGTGCTGGACGATCTCGCACCCGTCGAGCTGGTGCCCCAGCCGGTGCACCTCGCCGAGCTGGCCGGCCGGCGCCCTGCGGAGCACTACCTGCTGCCCTGCCGCGGCTCCGGCGGCGAGGTCCCGGGCGCGCAGGTGTCCTACCTCGACGAACACCCCGAGCGCGCCGATTGGACGCTGCTCGGCTGCGCCCGCTCCCGGCAGATCCACCGACACTTCTACGGCGACGAGCCGCCGACCGTCGACTTCTGCCCCAAGGCGCTCCGCGGGCCCGGCCCGGTGCTGACGAAGTGCTGCCTGCAGGAGGCCCACGTCGAGACCGGGCCCGGCTGGGCGGCTGTGCCGTGGGGCTCGTCGCTGCGGCACGTCGAGGAGGCGCTGCGCGCCCTCGTCGAGCAGGAGACCCCGGCGTGGCGACCCGCCTGAGCAGCTCCCGCGTCTACCGGCACCTGTGGGGCACACCGGAGACCGACGCGCTGTTCGACGAGCCCGCGATGCTGCAGCGCTGGCTCGACATCCTCGTGGCGCTCGCCAGGGCCCAGGAGGAGCTGGGGATCGTGCCCGCCGGGTCGGCCGCGACGATCGCGGCGCACGCCCGCGTGGAGGCGCTCGACCTCGACGTGATCGCTGCGGAGACCCGGCGCACCGCCCACTCCACGCTCGGGCTGATCCGCGGGCTGCAGGCGGTGCTGCCCGAGGAAGTGCGCGAGCACGTCTACGTCGGGGCGACGGTGCAGGACCTCAGCGACACCTGGTTCGGCACGGTGATGCGGGACGTGGGCGCGCTGGTGTGGCGCGACCTGCGGGCGATCGAGGCACGACTGCTGGAGCTGGCCCGCGAGCACCGCGGCACGGTGATGGCGGGGCGTACGCACGGCCAGCCGGGGGCGCCGATCACGTTCGGGTTCAAGGTGGCGTCGTGGGCCGACGAGGTCCGCCGGCACCTCGAGCGCCTCGACGGGGCGCGCACGCGGTGGCCGGTCGGGCAGCTCGCCGGCGCCGTCGGCAACCTGGCGTTCTTCAAAGACCTGGGCGCAGCGCTGCGGGCCCGGTTCTGCGCCGAGGTGGTGCTGGCCGACCCCGGGATGTCGTGGCTGACTGCGCGCGACCGGATCGCGGAGTTCGGGTCGGTCCTCTCGATGATCACCGGCACGCTGGCGCGGATCGGCGTGGAGGTCTACGAGCTGGCCCGGCCGGAGATCGGCGAGCTGGCCGAGCCCGCCCCGCCCGGCAGTGTCTCCAGCATCACGATGCCGCACAAGCGCAACCCCGAGGCCGGTGAGCACCTGGACACCCTCGCCCGGCTGACGCGGGCGGCCGCCGCGGTGCTGGTGGAGGGCATGGTCGGCGGGCACGAGCGAGACGGTCGATCGTGGAAGGCCGAGTGGATCGCGCTGCCCGAAGCGTGCCAGCTGGCCGCGACCGCACTGCGGATGACCCGCACGCTGCTCGACGGGCTGGAGGTGCACGCCGACGCGATGGCGGCGAACGTGGCGCGGTTCGGCGGGCTCGCGTCGGAGCAGGTGCTCGCGGGACTGTCCGCGAAGCTGGGCAAGCACCGGGCGCAGCAGGTGCTGCACGAGATCGCCCGGGTCGGTGGGGGCGATCCGGCGGCCGGGGTCGTCGAGCACGGGTACGCGACGGCCGGGGAGGTGGCCGGCTGGTGCGCGGCGCCCGCGGTCAGCAGCGCGATGGCGATGGTCGACGGGGTGCTGGAGCGGGCCGCGGCGGCGCGGGCGCTGGAGCGGGAGTCGTGGCCGTGAACGGTGCGGGCCAGTGTGGGGACGGCGGTGCTCCGATGCGTTTCCCGCTGGCCGTGCTCCCCACTCCCCTCGTGCGCGCCGACCGCCTGACCGCCGCGCTGGCTACGGGACCGCTGCTCGTCAAGCGCGACGACCTGACGGGGTTCGGGGCGGCCGGCAACAAGGCCCGCGCACTCGAGCACCTGATCGGACAGGCCCGGCGGGTCGGGGCCGAGGCGCTGGTGGCGTGCGGCGGGCCGGGGTCGAACTTCGTCGCGGCCGTGGCGATGGCCGCGAAGGTGGCCGGGCTGGACTGCGAGATCGTGCTGTGGGGCGACCCGGCGGGAGCCCCGAACGTCGCGCTGGCCCGGGCTGCGGGGGCGCGGATCGTGTGCACGGGGTCGACCGATCGCGCCGAGCCGGAGATCCGTGCGACCCGGCGGGCTGCGGAGCTGACGGCCGCGGGCACGCGCGCGGTGGCCGTGCCGCGGGGCGGATCGACGCCAGTGGGCGCGCTGGGGTTCGCCGCGGCCGCGACCGAGCTGGCCGCGCAGCTCGCAGGCGTGCGGCCGGCCGCGATCGTGCTGCCCGTCGGCTCGGGCGGCAGCTGCGCGGGGCTCCTGGCCGGGCTCGCCGGCACCGACCTCGACGTGCCGGTCGTGGGGGTGTCGGTGAGCAGGCCGCCGGGCGCCGCCCGCGCCGCCGTGCTGGAGATCGCCGCCGAGTGCGCCGTCCTGCGCGGTGGTCCCCCGCCGCGCCCGGACCAGCTGGAGCTGGTCGATGCAGTGGGCGCGGGCTTCGGGATCACCTCGGCCCGGGAGGACGAGCTGGCGCGGCTCGCCCTGCACACCGAGGGGCTGCTGCTCGACGCCACCTACGGCGCGAAGACGTTCGCCGTCGCCGTCGAGCTGCTTCAGCACGGCCCCGCCGGGCCGGTGCTGTGGTGGCACACGGGCGGGGTGGTGCCGGCGGTGGCGCACCTGACGAAGGAGGCAGTGCCGTGAGCGAGACCGTCCGCGAGCGCCGGGCCGAGGGGTTCCCGCAGACCGGGCCCGCGCAGGAGCTGATCGACAGCGGGTTCGCGCTGGAGATCGCCGACGCCGGGTTCCTGCACCACGGGCTCAACCTCGCCGATCTCGCGCACGTGCTCGACCTGCACCGGCGCGGCATCGTCTCCGCGGAGGTGGCGGCCGAGCTGCTGCGGCTGCTGCTCCAGGTGGTGGAGATCCCGGCCGAGGAGTTCCCCTACGACGCCGCGTACGGCGAGCCGTACAACTCGCGGGAGCGGTACTTCGTCTCCCGCATCGGCGACACCGCGGGCTGGCTGCACGCCGGGCGGCCGCGGCGGGAGGCCGCGCGGGTGGCGCTGCGGCTGCACCTGCGCGGGCAGATCGTCGAGCTGGTGCGCGAGGCGGTCGCGGCGGCGCTGGACCTCGTCGACCGGGCCGAGGAGCACGCCGAGACGCTGCTGCCCGACCAGACCTACCTGCAGCAAGCGCAGCCGTCGACGTTCGGGCACTACCTGCTCTCCTTCGCCTACCCGACGCTGCGCGACGCCGCCCGGCTGCTGCACGAGCTCGACGGCATCGACGCCAGCCCGGGCGGTGCGGGGTGCGTCAACGGGACCCGGCTGCTCGACGACCGCGGGCCGATCGCCGACGTGCTCGGGTTCACCGGGGTCATCCCGCACACGCGCGATGCGATGTGGCAGGTCGACGGGCTGATCCACGTGCTCGCCGGCACCGCGAGCCTGCTGTCGAACTTCTCCAAGCTGGCCGAGGACCTGGAGATCTTCTCCTCCAGCGAGTTCGACTTCGTCGACCTGGCCGACGCCTACAGCCGCTCGTCGATCCTCATGCCGCAGAAGCGCAACCCGTACGCGCTGGCGATCGTGCGCGGGGCGTCGGGGGTGGTGGCGGGGCGGCTGACCGGGTTCCTCGCGGTGACGAAGAGCCCGTCGGCGCGCAGCGACAACCTGATCTTCGCCTACGGCGAGGTGCCGCGCGCCCTCGATCTCGCGCTGCGGATCTCCCGGCTGATGGGTGGGGTGCTGCGGACGCTGCGGGTCAATCCGCGGCGCATGCGCGAGGAGCTCGACCGCGGCTACACCCAGGCGACCGATCTCGCCGAGCACCTCGTCGAGCTGGTCGGCGTCGACTACCGGACGGCGTACGTCGTCGTCGGCAACGTGGTGCGGGAGGCCGCCCGCGCCGGGATCCCGGGGTCGGCGATCACCGGCGCGATGATCGACGCGGCCGCTGAGGCGCACACCGGCCGCACCTGGGGCCTGGCCGACCACGATCTCGCGCCGCTGCTCGATCCGCGCGCCATCGTCGCGACGCGCACCGCGGAGGGCGGGGCCGCGCCGTCGGCGATCGCGGCGATGGTGGCGCAGCTGCGGGAGCGGCTCACCGAGCTCGACGCACGCGCCCGGGAACGCGCCGAGCGGCACCGCGCCGCGGAGGAGGCCCTGCTGGTCACAGCGCGGGCCGCAGCCGCCGGCTGAGCGCGAGTTCCCCGGACGAGGAGCGCGAGTTCCCCCGACGAGGAGCGCGAGTTCCCCCGACGGGCACCGCGAGTTCGCCGCTCCGGGACGGGCGAGTTGCCCCGAGAAGACCGCCGAGTTGTCCCAGCGGCACGGCGAGTCGCGCATTCCGCGTCGGCGAACTGCGGATTTCAGGACGGCAATCGGGGAGGTCCGGACGCTGAACTGGGAAACCAGGACGCACGCAAGGATCGCAGGTCCGCAACGGGCGAACGCACCATCCGGTCTGGCGAACTCGCCGGTCCCCACCGGGCAACTCGCCCTACCTCTGCGGCGAACTCGCCGGTCTCCACCGAGCAACTCGCCCTACCTCTGCGGCGAACTCGCCGGTCTCCACCGAGCAACTCGCCCTACCTCTGCGGCGAACTCGCTGGTCTCCACCGGGCAACTCGCCCTACCTCTGCGGCGAACTCGCTGGTCCCCACCGGGCAACTCGCCGTGCCCGAGCGGCGAACTCGCTGGTCTTCACCGGGCAACTCGCCCTACCTCTGCGGCGAACTCGCTGGTCTCCACCGGGCAACTCGCCGTGCCGGAGCGGCGAACTCGCCGGTCCCCACCGGGCAACTCGCCGTGCCCGAGCGGCGAACTCGCCGGTCCCCACCGGGCAACTCGCCAGGCCCGAGCGGCGAACTCGCCGGAGGTCCCGTTCAGTTCGCCGGCACGTCGACCGCGACGACGTCGGCCGGCTCGTCACCGGTGTTGCGCAGCTCGTGCTCGACGTCGGTGGCGAAGTGCAGGGACTGGTCGGCGCCGAGGGTGTACGAGCGGGCCCCGAGGGTCACCTCGATCTCCCCCGCCAGCACGACGACCAGCAGCTCCCCGGGGCGGCGCAGGCCGGGCCTGCGCTCGCCGGGGGCCAGCCGGGCCGCGGTGCCGAGGGCGCGGAAGCGCTCGGCCGATCCCGTCAGCACGACGGGGCCGTCGGCGATCGCCTCGCCGAACCGGGTGTGGACGGCGAGCGGCTCGGTGTCGCCCTCCTCGACGAAGTACCGGATCGGGGTGCCGAGCGCGCGGGCGATCTTCAGCAGCGTCGTGATGGTGGGGACCATGTCGCCGCGCTCGACCTTGTGCACCGAGGCCGTGGACACGTCGGCGGCGCGGGCGAGCTGCTGGAGGGTGAGGCCGGCGGACAGGCGCAGCGCGCGCACCTTCGGCCCGATCGAGCTGACCACGGCCTCCCACCCGGCGGGCTCGTCGGCGGAATGCGCCTCGTGCGCCGGCTCACCCATCGGGGCCTCCCGTCGTTGACACACGTCCCGGTTCTAGTATCGTAGAAATCTATTCGCGATAGTGAATCGCTTCCTTGCCCTCGCCAGGGTAGGGCTCCCGGACGAAAGGGTCCGCACGGTGTCAGCTGCACCACGAAGGACGGTGATCATCGGTGGTGGCGCGGCCGGGCTGGGCGCCGCGGGCGGCGTGAAGGCCGCCGATCCCGACGCGGAGGTCGTGGTCTACACCGAGTACGAGGACGTCGCCTACAGCCCGTGCGGCATCCCGTACGTGCACGGCCGCGAGATCCCGGACTTCGAGCGGCTGTTCCTGGCCGGCAAACAGGCCTACGTCGACGCCGGCATCGACATCCACTACGAGACGAAGGTGACCGCGATCGACACCGCGGCGCACACCGTCACCGTCGAGGGCGAAGGGACCGTCCGCTACGACAGCCTGGTCATCGGCACCGGCTGGAACTACGCCGACCCCGGCGTGCCCGGCGGCGATCTCCAGGGCCTCTACTACGTCAAGAACATCCGCCGGGCCATGGAGTGGGACAAGGTCATCGACGAGGCTGAGTCCGCCGTCGTCGTGGAGGCCGGGCCGCTCGGCGTCGAGATGGTGACGGCGCTGGCCCACCGCGACGTCGAGACGCACCTGATCGACCCCAACCCGTACCCGCTGGCGATGATGGCCGACCCGGACATCATGGCGCCGGTCACCGAGTCGTGGCGCGAGATGGGCGTCCACCTGCACTTCAACACCACGCTGGAGGCCTTCCGCGGCGACAGCGCGGGCACGGTGCGCGCGGTGCAGACGTCCGAGGGCGAGATCCCCGCCGACCTCGTGGTGATCTCCACCCACAAGACCCCGCGCAACGAGCTCGCCGAGGCCGCCGGCATCAAGATCGGTACGACGGGCGGGATCATCGTCGACGAGCGCATGAAGACATCGGCCCCCGACGTGTGGGCCGCGGGCGACGCCGTGGAGATCCCGCACGGCATGACTCGCACACCGCTGCAGGGCCTCACCGGCTCGCACGCCTATGCACAGGGCAAGACCGCGGGCACGAACGCGGGCGGCGGCCAGCGCGTCTACCGCGCGGTGTTCGTGCCGTGGGGCACTCCGGCCGGCAAGTGGGTCATCGGTGGCGCGTCCTTCGGCGAGACCACCGCGACCGCGCTCGGCATCCCGTACGTCCTCGGGGTCGCCGAGGGCATCTCCCGCGCCCGCTACTACCCCGGTGTCCAGAAGATCAAGGTGAAGCTGCTGGCCGAGCCGGAGTCGCTGCGGCTGATCGGGGCGCAGATGGTCGGCGGCGGTGAGGGCATCAAGGAACGGGCCGACTTCCTCGCCCAGGCTGTGCGGTTCGGGCTGACCTTCCACGACCTGGCGACGATGGAGAACGTCTACTCCCCCGCGATCGGGGCGCTGAACGAACCGATCGTGGTCGCGGCCACCAACGGTCTCGCGGAAGCCGCGAAGAAGGCGTGACGGCGATGGGCTTCTCGTCGTGGCTGCGCCGCAACGCCGAGCACTACCTCCTGGTGGCGGCCCACGAAAAGATCGCCCACCAGCAGGGCACCACGCCCCCGCGGCCACCGCGCGGGCTCAAGGAGATCTTCTGGCTGCGGATCTTCGCCCCTGTCTACGGCGCGCTGCCCTGGTCGCTGCGCAGCCGCATCATGCGCGCGATGCCGGGCAGCCACCGCCGCACGTGGGCGCCTGCGCCGCGCCCCCGAGGGCCCGCGGTCTGACCGCCGGACAACCCACCACCGAGGAGAAGGAGAACCACCGTGGCTCAGATCGTGGGCGAACGGGTCAACGAGGGCGACGCCATCGTCGACTACGAGGAGAAGATCTTCGACGACATCCAGGCCGAAGAGGGG
>NZ_FRAP01000035.1 GCF_900142365.1 Pseudonocardia thermophila
CCGTGATCACGCAGCCGGTCAGCGTACAGGCGCACCGCGCGGGCGCGGGTCTCCTCATCGAACTTCCGAGGTGCAGGCACGGCTCCAGTCTCCTTACTAGATCAGAGCCTCTCCACCACCCAGGGCGATTCACCGGTGACGACCTCACCGACGACTACCGGCAGCGGGTCGGCGGTAGCGCGACCACCAGCGAGAAGCAGGCACCGGGTTCGTGCAGATGAACGACTTTCTGCGCAACCCTGACCGCTACCCGCCGGAGTTCCACGCGTACATGAACGCGGCCAGGTTCGGCCCGATCAACGATCTTTTCGCCAAGTACCACACCCCGGCGCCGACCACGGTGCGGCGCTACGTGAACGCTGCCGGCATCCCGAGCGGCACGGTGCCTGGCCGTGTCGTCACCATGCCCGGGCTGGTGTCGACCACGGTGGCCAACTCGGCACCCCCGGGGTGGGAGGACTCCGATGTCGAGATGGTCATTCGGGTGCCGAAGGGCATGCCGGTGATCGTCCCGGACGGGCTCGGAGTTGGCCACGGGAACGAGCGGGAGCTTATCCTGCCCCACAACAGCGGCTTCAAGGTCGACTCGGTACAGGAAAGGGACGGCCGGCGATGGATCGAGCTGACGGCGATACCGCCCGCGGAGACGCCGTGACTGAGCCTGCCCAGTCCACCTTCGGCGAGCGGCAGGCCGACATGGCGGGCGCCACGGTCAGCGACGGCGACTACACCACCAGCGACGAGGCCATGAAGGTGTTGCGCGAGCAGGGTGTCGACGCGTGGCGTAAGTGGTGCGCCGAGCACAAGCCCGACGCCTGACTCGCGACTCCCCACCCCGACCGCCGCATCGCTGGCGACCGTGTCGGCGCCCCTCGAAGAGCGCCGACCACGGGAGACGTCTTGACCGCACCGACCGCCAGCGACACCGCCGCCGAGGTCGTCGTTACCGGCCCGGCCGTGAACGGTGAGATCCCGATCCGCCTGCCGGTGCTGGTGATCGAGGGCCTGGACACCAGCGACGGTCGCTACATCGCCCCCGGCGCCCTGTCCTACCGGGCGCTGCCGATCTCGCTGCTGGCGCAGCCGGAGAGTGCGCACGGCGGCGACGACGCCGGCGCTGCCGGGGTGGTCGGCCGGATCGACACCCTGACCCGCACCCCCGGCCCGCAGGTGATCTCGCGGCGCACCGGCAAGCCGTTCCCGGAGGGCACCTACGTGTGGTCCGGCACCGGGGTGCTGATCGAGGGCGCCAAGGTCGGCAGCTACGACATCGCGCGGCTTTTCACCAGCGGCGCGCTGCGCGGCCTGTCCGTGGACCTGGCCGGCATGGACTACGAAGTGCTGGGCGACACCGGCGGCCCGCTCGACCCGGCCAATCCGCGCCGCCGCATCGTCACCCACGCCGCCGAGATCGCCGCCGCGACGCTGGTGCCGATCCCCGCTTTCGGGGACTGCTACGCGGAGCTGGCCGACGCACCCGAAGCGTCGTTCGAGCCGCTTCCCGCCGAGGAGCTACCGCAGGGGTTGTCCGCGGCGGCGTCGCCGGCGTGGCGGTCCCCGGAGGTGGGTGACATGTGCGGGCTGTGCGCGGCCGGTATCGAGGTGCCGAGCGGTGAGGTGGAGCTGCAGCTGCCGCTCGATGCGGTCGACCAGCTCGCCGACGTGATCGCCGCTGGTGAAGGGCAGCAGCGGGACGCGCTGCAGCTGGCTCAGGACATCGTGGAGTACATCCGCACTGCGTGGGCGGACCGCGACGACGACCTCGACGACGGTGAGGGGATGCTGCCGGATGAACAGCAGCCTGCCGGCAGGGTGGCTGTGGTCGCCGCCGGGTTGACCGCTAAGGACCGCCGGCGCGCCGCCGAGAAGGGGCAGGCCATGCCGGACGGCAGCTTCCCGATCCGCAACGGCGACGACCTGGACCGCGCGATCCAGGCCGTCGGCCGAGCCAAGGACGTCAAGGCCGCGCGGCGGCACATCATCCGCCGCGCCAAGGCGATCGGGCTGGAGAACCGCATCCCGGAGCACTGGCGCGCCGATGGCAGCACCCGTGACGAGGCCGCGCACGCCGCCGAGCCGGTGGTGGCAGGGGAGCAGCCCGCGGCCGACGCGCCGGGCGGCGATGGTGACCCCGCCGCGCCGCAGAAGTGCGAGTTCGGCGACGAGCCGGCCGTCCGTTCGCTACTTTTCCGCGACGGCGAAGCGTATGTGGCCGTGTGCGACGCGCACGAGCAGGACGCCCGCGACACCCTCGCCGCGTCCGGTGAGGAGGTGACCGGCGTGGTCGAGATCGGTTCCGACAGTGAGGCCGGGCCCGGGAGCGGGGACCTGGATTCGGTGGTCGCTGCAGCCGCGCCCCGGCCGCCCGCGTGGTGGTTCACCGACCCGAAGCTGGACGGGCCGACCCCGCTGCAGGTCACCGAGGACGGCCGCGTGTACGGGCACCTCGCGACCTGGGGGCAGTGCCACGTCAGCTTCCCCAACCAGTGCGTCACCCCGCCCCGTAGCAGCAGCGGATACGCGTACTTCCGCGTCGGCGCGGTGCTGTGCGACGACGGCACTGAGGTGGCGGTCGGGCACATCACCCTGGACACCGGTCACGCCGCTCCGGAGCTGGGGCGGCACGCTGCTGCGGCGCACTACGACAACACGGGCACCGTGGTCGCCGATGTGGCGGCCGGTGAGGACGAGTACGGCATCTGGGTGGCCGGTGCGCTGCGGCCGCACGTGGACGAGCTGACCCGGGCGAAGCTGCGCGCGTCGGCGCTGTCCGGGGACTGGCGCCGGGTCGGTGATGGGCTGGAGCTGGTCGCGGCGCTCGCGGTCAACACGCCTGGATTCCCGATCCCGCGCGCTCGGGTGGCGGCGGGTGCGCCGTTGTCGCTGGTCGCCGCGGGTGTGGTGCGGCAGGGCACGCAGGCGCCGGTCGTCGACGCCGCGGGCGGGCTCGATCCCGACGCGCTGGCCGACCGTATCGCCGAGCGCATCGAGCAGCGCCGCAGCGAGGTCGAGTTGGCCGCGCAGACCGAGCAGCTGCTGGCGGAGCTGGACGAGACCCCGCAGCGCACGGCCGCGCTGCTGGCGGAGTTGGACGAAACCCCAGCTCGGTTCGCAATGATGCTGGCCGAGCTGGAGGACGGTGATGTAGCCCCAAAAGCTGGGGCCTGATCGCCGACCCGGTGCCCGCTGCGCTGCTGCGTGAGGTCGAGGCTGTGTTCGGGGTGCTGGACAAGAGTCCCCGGAAGAACTGGATCGACCGGCTGCCGGCGGGGCTGCAGAAGGCGTTCGAGAAGTCGATCATCTATCGGGCGGCGGTGCACATGCACCGGCGTGGCATGAGCGTGGGGCACGCGATCGCGTCGGCGATCAACTGGGCGAAGCACATCTGCGCCACCGGTGACGTGAAGCAGTGGCGCGGCCTGCAGCAGGTTCGGCCGCCCTCGCGTGCTCAAGCCTGCGCAGCAGTGGCGCTGTGGGAATCGATGAAGGCCGCGGCCAAGGCGGATTGATGAGCACGCCGCCGTCGCGGCCTCCATCGACCACGCGGTCCGCATTCGTGATGGGGGTGCGCAGGGCGTACCCGTGCCCGACGGTCGAGGACTGCGACAAGTGGCTGCGGGCGCTGTCGGAGGCGTTGCGGGGCACCACGGACGAGGTGGAGCGGGCGCGGATCCGGGCGGACATCGATGCGGTGCTGGAGCGTCGGCTGCGGCTGAAGGTGGCCTAGCCTCGCGGGCTGGTCGGTGGGCCGTGGCCGGGTGCGGTTGGCGTGGGCTCGGTGCTGTGTGGCCACCACACCATCCACTCTTGTGTGAGCGCAAGATGACCGAGGAATGCTCGGCGCAAGACTTGCGTCAACGTCAGCAAAGGGGTTATGATACTTGCGTCTCCGAAAGAGAGGAGGTTGGATGGCAGCACGGAAGCCGACCCCTCGTGAGCGGCGCATCGCCCTCACGGTTGGGCTGACCCTCCACCCCGCCCGCTACGGGCACTGGGTGGCCAAGTCGCCCAGTGGGATCGTCTACGTGATCGACGGAACCGACCACACCTGGGAGGACTTCCGTCGGTTCGTGGCCGAGGTCCAGGGGACCGGGTTCCGGTTCGAATAACCGGAGGGCCGACCGGGGCGGGTGTGACGCCCCGGTCGGCGCCCCTCCAGCACAGCACCGACCAGCAGGGAGCGCAAGCATCGTGGGCACCACTTGGCACGTCAGCATCACCACGGGGGACCAGCTCGACGACAACCAGCTCGTCGAGCTGGTGCGGGCCCTGCCCGCGCGTTCCAGTGCGGGCCGCGCGCCGACCGGCGGGCTGCGGGTGGTCACGGCGCTCGCCGCCGCCGAGCCCGAGCAGGCCATCGCCGCGGCGCGCGTCGTGCTCGCGTCCGCCTTGCTCGCGATCGACTGCACGCCCTCGGGTGAGCTGGTCGCCGCCGAGGCGGTCGCGGCCGACGAGTCCGAGCGCCGCGACGAGCTGGCCGCCGGTTTCGACCCGCTCGCGCAGGTGATCGACGCCGATGAGGCCGCGAGCATCCTGGGTGTCACTGCGTCCGCCGTGCGCCAGCGCGGCGAGGGTCTGCATGGCCGTCGCTTGCGCTCGGGTGGCTGGATCTTCCATCGCGCGACCATCGAGACCATCGCGCGCGAGCGTGCCGAGCTGCGGTCGCGGGAGCCCTGACCGGGTGTGTGCGGTGCGGCCATCCGGCCGTGTGTCGCGTATATCTGCAGCTCAACGGCTCTTGTCATGATTGACAAGAGTTCGTCTCGCCTCATACCCTTGTCACCAGACAAGGGAGGGGGTTACCGTGGACAAGGACCTACGCAAAGTGCTCGAGGAGGCCGAGCGACAGGGCTTCTCGGTCAAGCGCACCCGCAAGGGGCACTACCAGGTGCGCAACGCCGAGAACGTCGTCGTCGCGGTGTTCTCGGGCACAGCGTCGGACCACCGCTCGCTGCGCAACGGCATCGCGCAGCTCAAGCGCGCCGGATTCATCTGGCGCTGACACCGGGAAGGGAGGCGGAGATGCCCGAGTACGCCGCCCACGTCGCCACCAGCCTGACCAACCGCACCATCGACCACGCCGGCTACCAGCTCGACGACGTGCTCGACGAGATCGTCGACCAGCTCGCCCCGCTCGCCGGGGTGCCGTCCATGCTCGACGGCTACCTGACGGTGCAGGTGACCGTCGAAGCCGACGACCTCACCGCCGCCACCGCGGTCGCCACCGACGCCGTGGTGCGCGCCGCGCGCGCCGCCGCACCGGGTGTCGGCATCGACGCCGTCGCCGTGGAGGTCCTGAACCAGGACGAGTTCGTGAACCGCATCAGCCCTTTCGTCAGGGAGACGGGGAACCTGATCACCACGGCTGAGGTCGCCGACCTGCTCGGCGTCTCCCGCCAGCGCGTGCTGCAGCTGGTCCGCGATCACCCCGCCTTCCCCGACCCCATCCGGCGCGAGCGCGGGAAGCGCGCCATGCTGCTGTACCCGCGTCCGGCCGTGCTGGACTTCCTGGCCGCCTGGTCCGAGGCACGGAAGCGGCACCGCCCGCCGACCGCCGCGCGGCGGCGCAGCGGGGCCATCTCCTGAAAGCGACTGTCGCGCGCGGTGCTCGGCTGTCACGCGCGGTGCTCGGCGTGACTCCCCCTCCCGGTCCGTGCGCCGCCCACAGCGCCGCAGAGCGCGGCACGAGCGGCCGTGAACACGACAGCGGGCCCCGAGCTGCGCGGCACCGCCCTCAGCTCGGGGCCTGACTCCGCGAAAGGTACTGCCCTGGCGGGGCACCTCCCACATCAACGGCACACCCCCGGCAACCCCCGGTGACTCGCGACTCCGGTGGGCACACCCGCGCGGGCTAGGCATCGTGCCCGCGAAGCAGCCGCACAGCAGCTGCGCCAATCTCTCGACCCCGGGTCGGTGTGGTGGCGGGCCCGGGGTCGAGTCTTCCCCAGGGCCCGTATCCGCTCCCCAGCCTGGCCCGGCCACCGCCCCTCGGACCCCCCTCGGTGGCCGGGCCGACCCACGCCCGCGCCCGGCCCCGCAACCACAGCAACACGCGACTCCCCGACACACCCGCACACACCAGCTCACCCTCCGCGATCAAGGAGGGGTAGAGCGGCCCCGCGCCTAGCGCACCACCGCCGCCCACGGCCTAGCCGACGCCCCGCACCCGAACCCCACGCATCCGCGCCGGAAAGGCACCCCAGGAAGATGACGCTCGACCAGCTCCGCGGACTCGCGGAGAAGATCACCAGCGACGCCAGTCAGGTCACCGACGAGCAGCTCGCCGAGGCTCGCGAGGCCATCCAGGCGCTCGTCGCCGAGGCCAAGGAGGCCGGTGCGTCGCAGGAGACCCTGAAGACGCTGCAGGCGCTGAAGCCGATCCGTGACGCCGTTGTCGGCGAGATCGCCGCCCGCGAGGAGGCACAGCGCGAGCTGGACAGCGAGACCCAGCGGCTGCTTGCCGAGATCGAGGCCGACACGCTGGGCCGCTCTGCCGACGTTGCCGACGTCGAGGGCGAGGCCGCCGGGGGTGGCGAGGTCGCCGAGCTGCCCGTGCAGCCCGTGACCGAGGACGCCGCGCAGCCCGCCGCCGTCGCCGCCTCCGCTGACCTGATCGCGCAGGTCACCAAGGCCGCCGCCGAGGGCGCCGCGAAGGCTTTCGCCGCGCTCGCCGGCAAGGGTGAACAGCCGGCCGCCGCAGCGCAGGAGCCGAAGGGCCGCGCCGCCCGCGTCACCACCACCTCGGCGGTGCCGCGCGCCGCCGAGTTCGTCAACGTCCGGGTGTACGGCGGGCAGGACACCGCCGGTGCGCCGATCACCTCCAGCTACGAGCTGGCCAAGCAGCTGCACGAGAAGTACCGCACCGTCTACCAGGACCGCGCCTACTCCGGTCGTGTCCCGGTCGCGCACTTCGCGATCGAGTACCCCGAGTCGCGCAAGCTCGGGCAGGACATCGCGGCGAACTACCACAAGCTGGAGGCCCTCACCAGCCGCGAGTCGCTGACCGCCGCCGGTGGGCTGTGCGCGCCGCTGAGCCCGGACTACAGCGTCGAGGTGGTCGGCACCTCCGCTCGCCCGATCCGTGACCAGGCGATGGTCGCGGTGCAGGTCGAGCGTGGCGGGCTGATGTACCGGCCGCCGGTGTCCGCGGGGTCCGCGGTCAACGGCGTCGGCCAGTGGACCGTCGAGGACGACGCCGACGCGTCGGTGGTCAACAACACCGGCCCGAGCAAGCGCTGCTACGAGGTCGACTGCCCAGGCATGAAGGAGGAGTACGTCTGGGCGGCGTACCTGTGCCTGGAGTTCTCCAACATCACCACCCGTTTCGACCCGGAGACCACCACCGCCAACCTGCGGCAGGGCGACATCGCGCACGCGCGGCTCGCTGAGAACCTGCTGCTGAGCAAGATGGCGGCCGAGTCGAAGATCCTGTCGGCCTCGCAGGTGGTGGGCGCGACCCGTGACATCCTCGCCAACATCGACAAGGCGGTCGCGTACCTGCGCAGCAAGCACCGCATCGACGAATCTTTCCCGCTGACCTATGTCGCCCCGTTCTGGGTCAAGCACCTGATGCGCGCCGACCTCGCCCGGCAGATGGCCGCCGGTGACTGGAAGGCCGCGCTCGGGGTGGCCGACGGCGACCTGGAGGCCTGGTTCGCTCGCCGCGGCGTGACCCCGGTGTGGCACATGGACGGCGTGCTCGGCACCGACGAGGTGCAGACGATCACGATCACCGGTGGCCCGACCGGCGGGTCGTTCACGCTGACTTTCGACGGCGAGACCACGGACGAGATCGCGTACGACGCGACCGCCGAGGACGTGTACAACGCCTTGGTCGCGCTGGACAACATCGGCCCGTACGACATCACCGTCACCGGTGGTCCCGGCCCGAACTCGCCGTGGGTGGTCACCTTCGGCGGCCCCGCGGTCGCGGGCACCGACGTGCCGGAGATGACGTCGAGCGGCTCGTTCACCGGCGGCAGCAACCCCTCCGTGGCGGTTGCGACCACGACCGGCGGTGACGGCGCGATCAGCGTCAACGGTGTCACCATCGCGCCGCAGGTGTACGACGACGTGGCCGCCGGGGCGGCGCTCCCCGGTTTCCCGAACCAGATCGACTCGCTGCTGTACCCGGCCGGTAGCTGGCTTTTCCTCAACGGTGGCTCGCTCGACCTCGGCCTGGTGCGTGACCACGAGCTGAACGCGAAGAACCGCTACCGGCAGTTCCTGGAGACGTTCGAGGGTGCCGCGTTCCGCGGGGTCGAGTCCCTGCGCCTGGTCATGACGGTCAACCCGACCGGCCAGACCGCCGGCACCAAGGACACCAGCGCCATCACCGACTGAGGCAACCACGGATGTTCGCCCCTGTGCCGGGTGTGCCCGCGGCGCCACCAGCCTTCGGGCTGGTGGCGTCCGCGGAGCGCCCCGATCCCGCTCAGCTCCCGAACTGGGAGCTGGGGCTGGTGTGGGTGCCCGAGCGGTGCGCCACCGAGTACCGGCTCGCGCCGGCCTGCGTCGCAGCCGACCCCGCGGACTACAGGCCGCCCCGGCCGGCCGAGGCGGTGTACTACCGCCCGGTCGACCTGCAGCTGGCTGAGGAGTGCTCGACCCTGTCGGGCCCGGTCGACGAGGCTAGGCTGCGGCGCATCGCGGAGGCGCAGACCCCTTTCGCGGTCGCGCGTGAGCTGTGGTCCGGTGCCGGCACACAGGCCGACCCGTTCGACAGCCCGGCCGGGTCGTCGCAGACCAACCCATATTTGGCGTCGGCTGCCGCGACCGAGGTGAGCGGGTCACCGGCTGCGAGCGTGCGCCTCGGTATCGGTCTGCTGGAGCAGGCCGCGATGGAGGCCGCCGCCGGGCAGCAGGTTTTCCTGCACGTGCCGGTGATGATGCTGCCGCAGCTGGGCGAGTACGTGTACCGGGTTGGGCAGGTGCTGTACACGCTCGCCGGGAACGTGGTCATCGCCGATGGCGGCTACGAGGGCACCGGCCCGAGCGGTGAACCTGTCGGCGCCACCGCGTGGGCGTACGCCACCAGCCCTGTGTCGGTCTTGATGTCGCCGCTGGAGATCACCAGCGGGCCTGAGTCGATCGACCACGCTACCAACACCCGCACCGCGT
Organism: Pseudonocardia thermophila; assembly: GCF_900142365.1. Classification (GTDB taxonomy): domain Bacteria; phylum Actinomycetota; class Actinomycetes; order Mycobacteriales; family Pseudonocardiaceae; genus Pseudonocardia; species Pseudonocardia thermophila. Next base: position 9,121 of record NZ_FRAP01000035.1, read on the forward strand.
GGGCGTCGCGCGTTGTGGCGGCGCTTTTCGACCCGTGCGTGCACCTCGCTATCGAGATCGAGCTGTAGGAGAAACCGAGAAATGGCTGGTGGATACGACGGCGCGGGTTCGCTTTTCGCGCTCGGTCTTCGCCTGACCAAGCTGGACGAGAGCGGTGCGCCGCTGCCTGGTCCGCAGAACTGCTACGTGACTGAGTCGCTGGCTCAGATCGGTGTCAACCAGGAGTACTCGGAGCCCGACGCGGTCGAGTTCCGCAACGGACAGGGCGTCGTGTGCGTGTACTACGCGCCGCCGCGGACGCTGCTTCGTGGCTTGATCGAGGACCTGATCATCTGCACCCCGGACCCCAACGTGCTGGAGTTCTGCTGTGGCGGCGAGGTGATCACCAGCGGTGGCACCGACGAGATCCAGACGCTGGAAATCGAGGGGTCGCCGACGGGTGGTTCCTTCACTCTGACGTTCGACGGGGAGACCACCGCGAGTATCCCGTACAACGCCAACGCAGCCGATATCCAGGCAGCGCTGGAGGCGCTGTCGAACATTCACCCCGGGGACGTGACTGTGTCCGGCAGCGGCCCGTTCACGATCGAGTTCGGCGGGTTCCTCGCCAACCGGAACCTGCCGATGATCATCGCGGACTCGTCGGGCCTGACCGGCGGCACCGATCCCGAGGTCACCATCACCGAGGCGGTGGCCGGCGCTCCCGGCCCGAACGTGATCGGCTACCGGGCGCCGCAGGTGAACGTCGACCCGACCCCGAACGGCATCGCGATCGAGGCGTGGTCGCGGGCGGTGCTGGACAACGCCTACGCGGCGAACCTGCCGTACTTCCACTGGGTGCTGCCTCGGGCCCGGCTCACCCCGTCGGAGGCAATCTCCCTGGGTGCTGAGGACCCGACCACGCCGACGTTCTCCGGCACGCTGGAGTCGAACAGTGAGTTCGGCGCCGGCCCGGCCGGGGACATCACTTTCCCGACCGACCGGATCTGGCAGTACTGCCGGGTGTCGTCGATCCCGGACCTGACGGCTGGCTTCGTCGAGGTGTCGTGACCACTCCGAGTGGGTGCCGGGCGTGGGCCGGCGTGGACGACATCCCCGCCGACGTCGCTGCCCTGCACTCCGCGGCCGAGTGGTGTGGCTACCTGGAGCTCGCCACCGACATCCTGTGGTCTGCCACGGGGCGTCGGTGGCGAGGCTCCGGCCACATGGCCGAGGTGGTGCTACGGGCGGCGCCGCCGCTGCCGGGGGAGCCGGGGTGGCCGTGGCACCAATCGTGGGGTCACTGCCGCTGCTACCGGGGGACCAACATCCTGGGGCCGTCGTGGGCGCTGGATTGGGTGGGCGGCCACCATGAGCCCAACTCGATCCGGCTTCCGCACCCGGACGTGACCGAGGTGACGTCGGTGACGATCGACGGGCAGCTTTTCGACGCCTACCGGCTGGATGGGGCGTGGCTGTCCCGCACCGACGGGAGCGGCTGGCCGATGTGCGGGGAGCGCACGGTCGCGACCTACGCCTACGGGAAGGACGCGCCTGCCGGTGGCCGGCTGGCGTGCGTCGAGCTGGCGGTGGAGTTCGGGCGCGCGACGTGCTCGGACCCGAAGGAGCGGGGCCGCTGCCAGCTGCCGCGGCGGGTGCAGACGGTGACGCGGCAGGGCATCACCTACGACATGCTCGACGATTTCGACTTCCTGCAGGACGGGCTGACCGGGATCTACTCGGTGGACGCGTGGATCCGGTCGGTGAATCCGTACGGCATCAAGCAGGCGGCCTCGGTGTGGTCGCCGGATCTGCGGAGAGCGAGGACCACCACATGATCGACCGGCGGCAGTGGGACCCGTGGGCGCCGCCGCCCGCTCCGGTGCCCGAGCCGGAGCCTGCGCCGGTGGCGCAGCCCGCGTCGGAGCCCGACCAGCAGCAGCCTGGTGCCGACCAATCGCTGTTCAACGTCCACACCGACGTCGACCTCGGCGCCACCGTGGAGCTGCCCGAGAGCCTGGAAAGCCTGAGCAAGGCCGCCCTGCAAGAGCTGGCCGAAACCCTCGGGCTCGCCACCAGCGGCACCAAGACGCAGCTCATCGACCGGATCCGCGGACTGCTCGGATGACCGCGGGGCTGGGCCTCGACGTGCCCGCGCTCGCGCAGATGCTGCTCGACGGCATCGTCGACCACTTCACCGCCGCCGAGCCGTCCGCGCGGCTGCCCGAGCGACGCATCATCGCCGCCGGCAACCCCCGCATGGTGGCGTGGGACTGCGAGCAGCTGGTCATCACCATGTCCGGCATCGGGCAGGGGCCCGCTCCCGGCACCGGCGGCGAGCCGCGCGGCACCGGCCGGCAGATCAGCTCGATGGGGGTACGGCACACCGTGCTGGTCGCGCAGCTCGTGCGCAGCCACCCCGAATCCCCGGACGGCACAACCCCGCCCGACGCCGGCGAGGTCACCCGCGCCGGGCTGGCGTCGATGCGGGACGCCGGGCTGCTGTCGCAGGCGCTGATCGCTGTCGCTGCCCGCATCACCGGCGGCCTGCCCAAGGGGTCACGCGCCACGGCCGGCGCCGTGGAGGCTTTGGGGCCAGAGGGTGGCTACTCCGGGCTGGAGGGGTCGATCGCGGTCACCGTCGGCACACTCGCCTAAGCCATGGGGGCGCGGTTCACCTACACGGGCCACCGGCTGGACCAGATCGTGCTTCGGGATCTCGCCCGCGGCGCCGGTGACTTGGAAGCCCGGGCCGCGCGGGTGCTCGCCGCCGCGCAAACCCTTGTCGGCGTGGACACCGGCCGGTTGCTGGCGTCGATCCACCGAGAACGGGGTCGCAACTCCGTCGGCCCCTACGTCGACATCGTGGCCGGTATCCCCGGCATCACCAACTACCTCGGCTACCACCACTTCGGCGCGGGGCCGCACATCATCCGGGCCCGCCGCCGCAAGGCGCTGCGGTTCATCTGGCGCGGTGAGGTCGTGTTCTTCAAGTGGGTGCGGCACCCCGGTAACCGCGGCACCTACTTCCTGACCCGCGCGCTCGACGCAGCCCGATAGAGAGTCACGTACTCACGGACACACACGAATCCGCCGCTTGCTCCAACCTGTCCGCATGCCTCAAACCACCACACGACGCCGCCGCCCCGCCACCAAGACCACCACCCCCGCCAAGACTGCTGCTGCGTCCGCACCGGCCGAGCAGGACGACTACGACGAGACCGTTGCCGCCGTCGTTGACCTGCCCGGCACCGTGGTGCACACGGTGCAGTTCGAGCGGGATGGCGTCGTCGAGGAGCACACTTTCACCGCTCGGCCGCGCATGACCTACAAGCGCATGGCCGACATCGTGAAGGCCCGCCGCAGCGGCGACGGCGTGGACGCGCTGGCTGCTTTCGAGCGGATGATCCGGCCCGCTCTGCTGGACGACGACGGCACGCCCGCGAACTGGGAGCCCGAGGTCCGCGGGGGAGTGTTCATCGACCCCGACGGCAACGAACGCCCGGTCGAGGACCTGCAGGAGCTGCTGGCGTTCGAGAACGGGTCGTCGCGGCGCCGCTGGATCCACCTGATGGACAAGGACGACTACGTCGACGTCGAGATGGGTGAGATCAGCGACTTCTACGAGCGGCTTTTCGAGGAGGCGTCCGAGCGCCCTACGCAGAGGCCGTCACGCTCATCGCGGCGGTGACGGCAGACGACGACATCGCCACCTATTTGCGGGGGCAGCTGCGGTTGCGCGGCATCGGCGGCGACACCCCGCTCGCGGAAGTACTCGACGCGGTGATGGCGCTGGAGGTGGAGGGAGTGCCGGCCGAGCAGATCGGCAAGTGGCGCAAGGCCACCGACCGCGCCTCGTGGCGGATTCGTCCGCCGGATCGGGAGACGTGGGGCACGACGCCGGCGCAGCAGGCCGAGATGGCGCGGCTGGCCGGCTCGGTCGTTCATCCGGGGGCGACAAAGCAGTGACGGCCACGTCTGCGGGGTGCACGGTGCGATAGCCAGAGTTCTCGACACCGCGTCTGTCCGTGTCCAGCTTGACGAGCGCGGCCTGATCCGGCGCGCCCGGCGCGCGGGTGAGCGTGTCGGGCGCGCGTTCGCGCGTGCCGCGACCCGGGCTGCGCGGAACATCCCGGTCGAGTTCAAGCTGGACGAGCAGCAGCTGCGGCGGCAGCTGCGGCGGGTGCAGGCGCGGCAGAAGGTCGTGATCGACACCGAGCTGCAGGTGAACAACCGCGAATTCCGCCGCGACATTGACCGGATGCGACGGGAGCGGTACACCGTCGAGGCGCTGCTGCAGCTGCAGGATGAGCAGGCCCGCGCCCAGCTCGCGGCGCTCACCCAGCAGCGGCGGGAGATCCCCGCGACTATCGACCTGGACGACGCCGCGCTGACCGCGCGGCTGCAGCAGCTGCAGCAGGAGCGCATCCAGATCCCCGCGGACGTCGACCTCGACGAGCTATCCCTGGAGCAGGCGCGGCTGCAGATCGAGAAGACCCGCGCGACCATCACTGCCGACGTTGACGTGCAGCAGCCGAGGCCGGTCGTGGTGCCGGCCCGGCTGCGCATCGACGAGCAGCACGCGCGCGCCTCCGCTAAGGCGCTGCCGCCGTTGCACCTCGAGGTCAACGAGGCCGCGATCGCCGCCCAGATCGCCGCGGCGATCAAGGCCGGTGAGCAGATGGCCGGCCGGTTGAACCTCGGCCGGGTCACTGTCACCGCCAATGTGCGGTTCAACCGGCGGCAGGTGCGGCAGGCTGCCCGGCGGCTGCGGGGAATCCGTGTGCCGGTCCAGTTCGCGGTCGACAAGCGCGCGCTGGGCAAGCTCAAGCTGGACAAGCTGGCCGGCAAGCAGCTGAAACTCAACCTCGCCGCCAGCGACCCCGACGTCGGACGCAGTGTCAAGAAGCTGCAGCAGCAGTACCAGAAGCGCCCGATCAAGCTACGCACCCAGCTCGACATCGACGCCGAACGGCTCGCGAAGCAACTGGCGGCTCTGGAAGAGTCGTTCGAGAACGAGCGGGTCAAACTCCGCGCCGACCTCGTTGTCGACGACGGCGCGCTGCGTGCCGCCCGCACCCGCATCGAGGCGATGCGGCCGACGCTGCACGCGCACCTGGATGTCGACCGCGACACCCTGGACCGTGTCGGCGGAGGCACCCGCCGCTACACGGTGCCGATCGACGTCGACATCGACGACGCCCCGCTGCGCACCCTACGGGCAGAGCTGACCCGTCACGCGACCCTGCACGTCGACGTCGACATCGACGACGAGGAGGCCGATCGGGTCTTCCGCCGGTTCTACAACGACGACGGCACCGCGCGGATGGACGCGGTCGATGTCGAGGTGCGCACCGACCTCGACGAAGCCTCAGCGGAGCGTGCCCGGGCGCAGATCGAGCAGATCACCGGCAAGATCCGCGCCGAGCTGGACGAGGGGTCGCTGGCGCGGATTCAGCAGCGGTTGTCGCAGCTGCGCGCCACCGTCCGGGTAGATGTCGACGACTCCGCGCTGCGCGCCGCGGCATCACGGCTGAACCGCGCGGACGCGCTCGTGCACGCCCGACTGTTGATCAACGACTCGGCACTGGACGGGCTGGAGCGGCGCATCGCCGCTGCCGGGCTGCACACCCTCGACGTGCGGCTGATCATCGACGACACCGCGCTCGACCGCGTGATCCGCCGCATCGACACCGCCCGCCCGACCATCGAGGTGCGGCCGCAGGTCGACCGCAACAGCTTGCGGGCGCAGCTGCAGGGCCTTTTCCTGGCGGTCACGATGCGGCCGGACATCAACCGGGCTGCGTTGCAAGAGCAGGTGCGCCGCATGCCGCCGCTGCGGATCCCGGTAATCCTCGATCCGGACATCGTGGCACTGCGGCAGCTGGTGCGCCGCATGCAGCCGCTGCAGGTGCCGGTGCAGCTCGACCTGGACACCGCGCGGCTGCGTGCGCAGCTGGAGGCGTTGACGTTCGGGCAGCTAAGCATTGACGCCTACCTGGACCTGAACACGCGTGAGTTCCACACCGAGCTGCGCCGTGCTCGTGCCGCCGCTGACGGCATGAGCCTGAACGCGTTCCTGGACTTGAACACGGCGGAGTTCTATCGCGAGCTGACCCGTGCTCGCCGCGCCGCGGACGGGATCAGCCTCAACGCCTTCCTGGATCTCAACACGGCCGAGTTCCACAGCGAGCTGCGGCGCGCCACCTCCAACAGGGTCGTGATCACGGCGCGGGTGCAGCTGGACAACGCGTCGCTGCAGGCCGTGCGAGCCCGCATCGAGGCGCTACGGCCACGCATCACCGCCCGCGTCGACGTCGACAGCGGCTCCCTCGCCGCGCTGCGCGCCCGCATCGAAGCGATGCGCCCGACCCTGCACGTCGACGTCGACACCGCCGGCATCATCGCCCGCATCTCGGCCGCGGTCGCCGCCGCGAACGCGTTGTCGCGGGCGCTGTCGGTTGGTGACCAGGGCGGCGGACTACTCGGTGGCCTGTTCGGCGGCGGCGGCGGTGGAGGCGGGAGCGCTGGCGGTTCCCTCGGCGCGATGCCGGGCAAGTTCGGCGCGATCGGGTCCGCGATCCAGGCCGTCATCGGCAAGGTGACGCAGCTGGCAGCGGCGCTGGTGAAGCTTTCCGCGATCTCCACCGCGGTCGCCGTCGCAGGCGCCGCGATCACGGCCGCGTGGGGCGCGGTGGCCACTGCGATCGCCGCGATACCGGCCGTGGCCGCGGCCGCGGGGGCCGCGTTCGGCGCGGTCTGGCTCGGCTTGGACGGTATCAAAAAGGCAGCCGAAACGCTCAAGACGCAATTCGAATCGCTGCATAAGGCGGTCTCGTCGACGTTCGAGCAGTCTTTCCGGCGCGCTTTCGAAACGCTCAAGCCGGTCTTTCCGGAAATCGAGCGGGGCATGGTCAAGGTGTCTAAGACCATCGGGTCGATCACCCAAGACACCGCCAAGCTGATCGAGACCACCAACAAGTTGGGCCTGATCAGGCTGATCTTCGACGGCATCAACGCGGCGCTGAGCGACATGCGACCGGGGATCCTCGCAACCGTCGACGGGTTCTTGGCGATGGCGGCGCAGCAGACCGTGTTCGATGCGCTGTCGAAGACCGTCAATGCGTTTGGGCAGGAGTTCCAGCGGTCCGTCGTGACCTTGATCCGCGACGGCACCCTCAACAACGCCTTCCGCGGCCTCGGGAGCGTGCTGGAGCAGCTGACCCGCGGGTTCGTGAACCTCGTGGAGAACGGCATCCGCGTGTTCGCGAACGCCGCACCCGGGCTCACGAATTTCCTGGAGTCGCTCCGCGAGTTCTTCAACAAATTCGACTGGGACAAGCTCGGTCGGTCGGTGGGGCAAGTGTTCGACGGTCTCGCGACCGCGATCCGTGGCATCCCGCCGGGCACGATTCAGGCGATCCAGGATGCGTTTCAGCGGCTCGGGCAGACGTTCCAGTCCGGGCAGGTGCAGCAAGGCTTCCGTGACCTGATCGGGCTGATCCCGACTGTCGTGGACCTCATGAGCGCTGGCGTGCGCGCATTCTCCGCGATCGCCACCGGCATTGGCGGGTTCGTGCAGATGATCGGCGGCTACGCTCGTCAGGCGATCCTCTACATCAAGATGGCCGGCGACCCCGCCGGTGCGCTGGCCGGCAAGTACAACCAGGCGTTCAAGGACGCCGAGTTGGCCGTGCTGCAAGGCAAGGCGCGAATGGGGCAAGCCTTCTCAGGGCTCGCTCAGGCTGGCTCTGAAGCCATGCTCGCGCTCGGTCGTGCTGGCCACACGGCCGGTCAGCAGGCCGGTCAGCAGGCTGTGGCCGGCGTGCAGCAGGGGCTGCAGAACGGGATCAGCGCGCTCAACACCCAACCTTTCGTCGGCCCTTTCACGACGATGATCCAGACCGGCGTCGGGGTGTTGAACCAACTGCCGCCGGCAGCTTCGGCAGCTGTGTCACCCACAGCCAGCGCGGTGTTCGGCGCGCTCGCTCCCACGCCTGGCGCAGCAGCGGGCGCGGTCTCGCCGACCCCGGGCGCAGTGCAAGGGGCGCTGGCGGGCACCCCGGGTGCTGCGGGGTCGGCCGTCAACCCGACCCAGGGTGCGGTGCAGGGCGCGCTGTCTGGGGTGCCGGGTGCGGCCAGCTCGGCGGTGGCGCCGCTGCCTGGTGCGGTCGGGCAGGCCCTCACTCCCGCTGCGGCGGCCGCGACGCAGGCGCTGCAGGGTGTGGCACCTGGTGTGGCGCAGGTGTTGAACACGGTCACGCAGTCTTTCAGCGCCGCGGGAGGTCAGTGGTCGACCGCCGTTACCCAGTCGATGGCGCAGGTCGGGCAGGTTTTCACCGCACACGGCACCGGCTGGCAGCAGCAGATCGCGACCGCGCTGCAGGGCGTGTCGGACAAGTTCACCACCTACACGGCCAGCTGGGGTAACACCGTCGCGGGCGCGCTGCAGCAGGTTGACCAGCAGATCACGACAAACAGCGCGAACTGGGCGAAGACGATCAGTGGCTCGCTTCAGCAGATCGGCGAGCAACTGACCACGAGCACGTCCGGCTGGTCGACCTCGGTGGGCACGGCGATGACCCAGATCTCGACCGCGATCACCACCGGCACGTCGGGGTGGAGCCAATCGGTGATCACGGCTCTGTCCCAGATCAACGAAGCCGTCACGACCGGCACGACCGGCTGGTCGTTGGCTTTCACCACAGCGCTGTCCCAGATCAACGAGGCCATCACCGTCGGCACCACGGGCTGGTCGGTGGCTTTCACCACGGCGCTGTCCCAGATCACCGAGGCGATCACGATCGGTACCGCCGGGTGGTCGACGGCGATCACCACCGCGATGCAGCAGATCACCGAGGCGATCACGAGCGGCACGACCGGCTGGAGCTTCGCGGTGACCACCGCGATGCAGCAGATCACCGACGCGATCATCCTCGGCTCGACCGGCTGGGCGATGGCGATCACCACCGCGATGCAGCAAATCAACGATGCGATCGCCGCCGGTGCGACGGGTTGGTCCGCGGCCATCACCGCCGCGATGGCGCAGACGACCACCGCCATCCAGACCGGCACCTCTGGGTGGACGGCAGCGGTGACCGCGGCGATGGCGGCCACAACCTCCGCGATCCAGGCCGGATCGGCCGGCTGGTCGGCCGCGATCACCGCGTCGCTCGCGGCGATCACCTCCGCGATCCAGGGCGCGACGGCGAGCTGGGCGTCCACGGTGTCGGCGGCGATGGCTTCGGTCGGGGCCGCGATCTCGGCGGGTACCGCGGGGTGGGCTGCGACGGTGCGGGCCGCGTTGTCCGGCATCCAGTCGACCTTCGTGGCGACGTTCGCAGCGGTTGTCGCGACGGTGACCGCGTCGATGGCGCAGGTCAGCTCGGTGGTCACCGCGGGGTCGAACCTGCTGCGCAGTCTGATCACGCAGCTCGGCCAGACGATTGTCGCCACGGTCACGGCCGCGATGTCGCAGTTCGTCGCGGCGATCAACGCGGGCATGACGAGCGCGGTGTCGATCACGCAGACGGCGACGTCGCGGATGGTCAGCATCCTCAACGGCGCCGCCGCACAGTTCCGCGCTGCGGGCGCCAACATGGGCCAGGCGTTGGCCGACGGCCTCAACTCCCGAGCGGGCGCGGTCGAGGCCGCCGCTGCCCGCCTGGCGAACGCGGCCGCGGCGGCGGTGCGCGCCGCCGCCGGTATCGCCTCCCCGAGCAAGGTGTTCCTGCAGCTGGCGGACTACATGGGCGACGGTCTGGTGCTCGGCCTGGAGCGGGCCGAGGATCGTGTGATCGCTGCTGCGCGGTCGATCGTCGACGGGGTCGCCCGCGTGACCGAGCAGCAGACCCCGACGATGGACCTGCGGGAGATCCTGCCCGACAGCGGCCCGGCCGGGGAGCTGACCGGCGGTCACCTGACCGTGACCGCAACCTTGGACCGGGACGCCAACGCCGAGGTCGTGGCGGAGCTGCGGGCGCTGCTGGAGGAGCTGCGGGCGCAGCGGAACCTGCGGGTCCGCGGCGGCGACGGCGCCGCGGTGGACATCGACATCAACGTCTCGACCGACGCGGCCCGCGTGGGCGACGAGATCCACCGCGAGATGGCGACCCTGAGCGCGCTGGGGGTGTTCACGCGTGACTGACGAGAAGCTGGAGGTCATCACCGCTGACGGGGTCGCGCACGATCTGGACACCTGCACCACCCGTGGCGTGCAGGACATCCAGGGCCTGTTCACGGTGCCGGAGAAGCGCGGCGAGAACCTCGTGATCGCCGGCGAACACGGCCGCATGCACGTCGTGTCGAAGAAGCACGACGCGCACATCATCGTGCTCGGGTTGTGGGTGCGGGGAGTGCTGCCGGACGGCACTCTCCCGGAGGCCGGTTACGCCCAGTTCGTGGAGAACTTGCGTGAGCTGGTCGGGTGGTTCACCACCGACGAGATGATCACGCTGCGGCACACCGTCGACGGCGATGCCCGCGAGATCACCGGCGAAGTGCTCCGCGTGATCGAGCCGGAACTGAGCGGCTACGGCCGCTACCGCTCCGCGCAGGTGAAGATCGTGATCGAGTGCGCGGCGCCTTTCTGGGCCGATGTCGAGCCGGTGACGCAGACGGTGACGCTGCCGACGCTCGGCACCGCCACCCTGACCGCCTTCGCCGGCGCGACCGCCCCGATGGAAGACCTGTTCATCGAGTTCGGGCAGGCGAACAACCCGAGGTTGTCGCAGGTGTCGACGGGAGTTTTCGTCAAGCTCAACAGGGTCATCACCGCCGGGCAGACGATCACCGTGGACACCGCCGACTGGGAGGTCTACGGCTCCCCGGGCGTGGCCGGTGGCCTCTACGAGGACCTGGAGTACGGCGGGCAGCACACAAACCGCTGGTTCGCGCTGCTGCCCGAGCCCGGCGGCGGCGCACCGGTGGTGCAGCTGCAGCACACCGGCGGCGGCCCGGCGTCGGTGACGGTGACTGGCAAGCGCAAGTACAAGATCGCCTAGGAGTGGATCGTGGCACGACGCAAGGCCGCCGTGGTGGCCGAGCAACAGCGGGGGGATGAGCGGCCGCCGCTGTATGACCCGGCGGTGCACACCGACCCCGAGCAGTGGGTTTTCACCGAGCTGTACTGCGAGTGCGGCGGGCTGTGGCGGCAGCGGGACCCGGTCGCCTACGTGGAGCCGCAGGTGCGGGCGTTCCTGGCGCGCCACAGCGGTGAGGGGCACGGGCCTGCGACCAAGAAGGCGTGCATCACCGCTCGTGAGCAGCGCCGCAAGGCCGCCTATGCGGTGGCCGGGCAGGTGGGCCGCTACCAGCCGAAGCAGTACCCGCACATCGACAGCGCCTGCACCAAGCGGCGGCCGTGGCCGGTGTTCCCCGACCAGAAGGTGGAGGGCTGAGTCGTGGCCAACGCTTTCTACGGCAAGGGTCGTGAGGGCTTCGCGCTCGGCGAGGTCGATTGGGTCGACGACACGATCAAGGTGATCGCGGTCGACCTGGCCGACTACACGCCGTCGCTGTCGACCCACGACTTCCTCGATGACATCCCGTCGGGTGCTCGGGTGGCGAATGCGGCCCTGACCAACAAGACGGCAACTTTGGGTGTGTTGGACGCCGACGACACCACCATGACCTCGGTCGTTGGTGACCAGTTCGAGGCGCTGGTGATCATGAAAGACACCGGCAACGAGGCGACGTCGCGGCTGCTGATCTTCATCGACACCGACACCAATGGTCCGATCAGCCTCACTCCGAATGGGGGTGACGTGCTGATTGAGTGGCACGCGAACGGGATCGCCACGCTCTGACATGGGCTGGCCGCAGGTCTTGGCCGTCGTAGTGGTCGGGTGGATCGCTGCGGGACTGCTGCTCTGCGCGCTGTGGGCTGGTGTGGCGCGCGGGATGCGCCGCAGTCGCCGACCGGGCGGCTGGAGGTAGCACGTGGCTTCTATCCGCTGGGTTTCGGCGCAGGCGCGCGAGAACGGCACCATCACGATCACGAATGGCGCTGGCACCGAGGACGGCGACCGGCTGATCGCGATCGTCATTGACGACGAGGAGACCGGGCAGCACACACCCTCGGCGCCGCAGGGTGTCGGCACGAACTGGACACTGCTGTCGTCCACGTCCGCGGTGGCCAACACCCCCGACGGGCGGGTGTACGAGTGGAAGGTCACCAACGCCGACGCGCTGCCGTCGAGCTGGACATTCACCCCGGCGGTCAACTTCCACTCCGGCATCGTCTGGGTGGTCTGCATCCAGGACCTCGACGACGAGGCCGAGGTCGAGGTCGGCTGGAACAACGGGCAGCTGCCAACCAACGGCTCACGGCTCGTCACTGCGCCGTCGATCAGCTCCTACACGGGCGAGAACCCGATCGTGATCACGGCGCACGTGTGCGTCACCGAGTACGCCGACCCCGGCTGGACCGCGCCGAGCGGTATGACCGATCTCGGCAGCAACCCGCTCGACGCGGCCTGGATGACCGGCGCCGCGTACACCACGACCGTGTCGGGCACCGGCCCGACCGGGGCGCGAGGAGCCGGGGTCTCCGGCTCGACGGCCTACTACTGGCGGGCGGTCACGGTCGCGATCCCGTCGCCGGTGTCCGCGCCGCAGCAGACCATCACCCCGACCAGCATCCCGGCGCCCGCCGCCCCGAATTCGCCAGCGCTGTCGCAGGCGTACCGCATCAAGCCGGCCACGATCCCGGCGCCCGCCGCGCCGCCCGAACCAGCGGTCATCCCGGGCACCGTCATCCTGCCCGTCGGGACGGTGCCCGCACCGGCCGCCCCGCCTGCTCCGCGGCTGGTGCAGATCCTGCGCCCCACCACGATCCCCGCTCCGGGCGACGCGCCTTGGGCGCCGACGATCCGGCAAACCCCGCGGCCGCCGCTGCGCATCGACTTCTGGGCGGTCGACGACGACGGCAGCCTGCTGTGCCCGCTGCCCAGCCCGGTGTCGTGGCAGATCTCGCTGATCCCCGGCGAGCCCGGTGCGGTGCAGATCGAGTACCCGGTCCACGGGAAGAACTTCCACGTGCTCGACGAGCGGGTCACCGCTGACCGGGACCTTTTTATCCGCATCCGCACCGACGGCACCCACGCGCGCTCGCTCGGCGCGATCCTGCAGTCCCGCGACGGCGACCGAATCGCCGAGTCCGGCACGGTGAAGTTCTACGGCTCATTCCACACCGTGCAGCTGGACGAGGCCCGGATCCTCTACAACGCCGAGGACCCCAAGGGCGAGATCCGGTTCGCCGCCGCTACCGCCGGCGAGATCATGGACTGGCTGCTCACCTCGGTACAGGCGGCCGGCTACCTGAAGGCCGGCACCAAGGGCCGCGCGGTGGATCTGTGGTGGAGGTTCACGGGCACCCAGGACTCCAATGGCACCCCGTGGCCGAACGACGGCAAGGTGTCCCCGACCTGGGCGCCGGGCAAGACCCTGCTGGAGGTTGCGCAGCAGCTGCGCGACTGGGGGTTGTGCGAGTTCGAGGTCACCACCGATCACGAGGTCCGGCTGTACGTGCCCGAAACCGTCGGCACCGATCACACCTTGTCGGACCCGCCGATCGTGCTGCGCCGCGGCCGTGATCTCGTCGAGGCACCGCGGAAGACGGACGTGCGTAGCGCGGTGACTGACATCGCCGTGGTCGGCAAGGAAGGCGTGCACACCACGGTGACCGACTCGTCTGCGATCGCGCGGCGGGGCCGCAAGATCGCCGGGTTCGTGTCGGAAGGCAACATCGCCGACAACAGCTCGGCGACCGCGCTCGGGCAGCTGCACCTGCAGCGCGGGGTGCGTGGCCTGGACAGCTGGACGCACAACCTGAGCTTTGATCAGCGCCGACCCACCCCGCTGCGGGAGTTCTGGCCCGCCGACTGGGTGTACAGCGACACCGCGAAGTCGCTGGAGCGCAAGCGCATCGGGCAGCTCACGATCGAGCAGCGCCCGGGGTCGAGCACCTACGGCGGCGGCGTGGTGCTCGGCGACCTGATCACCGACCGCGACGTCGCGTTGCAGCGGCAGATCAACAAGTTGAAGAGCGGCGCCACGGTGCCCGGGGTGAGCGACCCCACTTTGAGCGACGACCTCGCCCCGGCCACGCCGACCGGGGTGACGGCGTCGTCGATCGCTTACAAGGACGGGATGGACACCTACGCCACGCTGATCGTCAGCTGGCAGGCGGTGACCACGAACGTCGACGGGTCGGCCGCGACGGACATCGCCGGCTACCGGGTGCGGTGGATCCTCGCGAACGATTTGAGCGGCGGCTGGGTGCTCGCCGCGGACACCCCGGAAACCTCGGTGAGCTTCGGCGGGGTCGCCGCCGGTGCCGAGGTGTTCGTGCAGGTCGCGGCCTATGACCGGGACGGTAACCAGTCGGCGTGGTCGCCGAGCTACGCGATCGAGACCGAGACCGACACCACCGCCCCGCCGGCGCCGTCGGCCCCGCTGGTGCACAACCAGATGGGGCTTTTGATGGCGACGTGGGACGGGCTCGACGAGGACGGCGCGCCGATGCCGGCGGATTTCCGGTTCGTCGAGGTGCACGTGTCCATCGAGTCCGATTTCGACCCGGATGAGACCACCCTGTACGACCGGCTGCACGGCCCGGGCACGATGCCGATCACCCGCCCTGACGGAGTGTCCGAGGCGGGCTGGTACGGGGTTACCCGCTACGTGAAGCTGGTCGCGGTGGACTGGACCTCCCCGACGCCGAACAGGTCCGAGCCGTCCGCGCAAGGTTCGGGCACGCCAGCGCGGGTGCTGGAGCCCGACATCTTCGACGGTGCCGTGGGGACGGCGAAGCTGGCCGACCTCGCGGTGTCGAGCGCGAAGATCCAGCTGCTGGCGGTCAACAACGCCCACATCCAGGACCTGAACGTTGGCAAATTGACGGCGGGCACGTTCACTGCCGCGCTGACGCTGTCCGGCATCTTCCGCACCGGCACCACCGGGGCGCGAGGGGAGTGGGATTCGACGAGTTTCCGCATGTACAACTCCGCGGGCGTCCAGACGATCGGGCTGGTGCCGGGTGGCGTCAGCTTCATCACCGGCGAGTTCCGCACTGCCCTGAGCGGGCAGCGGATGGTGATGAATCCGGGCGGGTCGGTACCGGACGAGATCCGCGTCTACCCGAGCGCGTCCGGCGACTACGCGCGCATCATGGCCCGGACCGCCCCGCTGGACGGGTCGGCGGCGATCTTGATCGACGGCGGCGCCTCGACCGGGCAGCCGCGTGGCCGCGTGGGGGCGTACCGTTTTGAGTCTTTCCTGAGTTTCGTCACGAACGACGCCGGCGGCGACACCAGTGCGGGCTATTCGCTGTCCGCGGTGTCGGTGACTCAGAACCTCGTCAACACCTGGTATCAGGGCGCGGCCCACTTCACCCGATACAGCGGGCAATTCCCGGTGGCCGGAACAAAAGTGATCATCTCGTCGGTCCCTCGTGCCGGCTCCCAACGGTCCACCGTGATCGGTGATGACCAGGACTGCGGGATTCGGTTCGATGCTGGTGCCGCGAACATTGTCAAGGCCGACGGCCTCACCTTCGCACCCCTGCTGTGTGAAGACCTGGCGGAGATGTCGTCGCGGACGAGGAAGACCGACGAGGCACCGATCTACAAGCCGGCCGACGAGGTGGTGCGGGCGGTTGAGTCCAAGCAGTGGCGGTACCGACGCGACGGCAAACCTGATCCCCGACTGCGGTTCGGGCCGATGGCCGAGGACTTGGCGGCTGTCATGCCAGAGCTAGTAACCGAAGTCTCAGGCGAGACCACCGTGTCCGTCAACAGCTTGTCCGGCGTTCTGTGGGAGGCGGTGCGGCGCGCGCTGATGCGGATCGAGGCTCTGGAGGAGCGGCTGGCCGCGTGAGCACTCGCGTCTGCGATCTGGTCACCGTGGCGGCGACGTAGACCTGCGCGTATGGCTCAGATCTTCATCAACTCTCTGCGGGCTGCCTCTTCCCCTTCAGTGGTGGCCGTCTACGAGTGGGACGACGACGACCAGGCGCTGCTCGACTACATCGCCGAGTACAAGAACACGAGCTACGCGCAGGACCACTACGTCGACCGCAGCGGTCCGGCGCCCGAGCTGAAATGGCAGCGCTACAACTTCACATACGACCCGATTGGCGGGAACTACACCTACCAGCCGAGCGGGAACTGGGGATCGCTAGAGCTGGTCATCGGCGACTGGATCCAGGCCGCGCAGTACCTCGTTGACTGGGGCCCGGCCGTGTGGGACAAGCCGTACTACTTCAAGTGCGACGAGGCCGGAAGGGCGTTCTCCATCGACGACCTCGTGGTGCCGCCGTCATCGTGACCACCAACCCACCCGATGAAGTCGTGACCCGGGCACAGCTGCTGCACGAGCAGCGCGGTCACCCTGGGTCCGGGCACCTGTGCGGCCGCTGCCTCGCCGACGCGTCGGGGGCGTCGACGAGGACCGGCCGGCACGCGCTGCTCGACACCACCACCGAGCCTGAGCGGAGCGACCCCGACAAGCCACGCTCGACAGCCGCGCTGTGGCTACGCCTCGGCGAGGTGCTGCTCGCCGTCGCCCTCGTCGCGGCCGCGTGCCCGGCCAACCCCTGGTGGCCCTAGCGGTCTCGATCTGGCCGTACCCGTCGGCCGCGGTACTTATCGTGGCAACGTGACCTGTCGAATACTGGCTGTTCTGGTCTCTGTGCTCGCCCTCATTGCCTGCACCGCAGCCACCACCGCACCCACCGCGAGCGAGCACGCGGACGCGCCGGTCGCTCCAGCGCAGGCGCCAGCCACGCCACCACAGTCGATCACCATCACCGGTGTCGACCTGCACGACGGCACGGTCCTTCGGCACGGCGACACCTACTACCTGTACGGCACCATGTACGGCTGCGGCTTCCACTGGGGCGACCCCGGCACGCCGTGGTGCGGGTTCGGGGTGTCCACCGCCCCGAGCCTTGCAGGGCCGTGGTCGCAGCCGACGCTGCTGTTCGACCCGGATACCGCAGCGCCCGGCACTGGGAAGACATTCCGGGAGCTGTGCCGCCTGTACGGAGCTGGCTGTTTCAACCCGCGCGTTGTCCAGCGGGCGGGCTGGGGCCCGAACGACGGGGCGTGGATCCTGTGGTTCAACGCCCCCGCCGACTTCACCATGCGCCGCGCGAACGCGTACTGGGTGATGGGCGGTAACAACCCGGCTGGCCCTTTCGGGCCTCAGGCTGGGCCGCCGTTCGGGTCGGTGAACAAGCCGGCCTTGTGGAGCTGCCACGACAACGGCGACTTCTCCCTGGTACTCGACAACCCGAGGCCGCCGATGCTGCTGTGCACCATGGCCGACCAAACCCTCGCCGCGGAGCGGCTGGACCAGTGGGGGACCGGAGGGCAGCCCGGCCAGCCGAAGCGGCACCAGCTCGCCGGAGCGACGAGGGCGGAGGCTCCCGGCGCCTACCGTGATCCCGCCACCGGCGTGTGGATCATGACGTGGAACGAGCTGAACTGCGGCTACTGCTCGGGCGCTCCGACGAGCTACGCCACCGCACCCACGGTCGATGGCCCCTGGACGAGCCCGGCGACCGTCAACTCGCAATGGGGGTCGACACCGCTCGGCCGGCGGGGGATCTCCGCCACGTCGTGCGGTGGGCAGCCGAGAACTGTTTTCGAGGTCGACGGCGCCGCCTACCAGCTGATCGACCTGTGGGGCGCGGGCGGGAACCAAACGGGTGCCGGTATCCACTTTGAGCGGCTGGAGTACCGCGGCGAAGGCGCCCCGAATCAGCCGCACCAGCCTTTCACCCCGTGGAGGTGCGGAGCCTGATGGCAGAACAAGCGCTTCCCAGCGCAGAGGACGGCGTGCTGCGGCCCGACGTGTCACGTGTGGTCGCCCGCCTGGAGGCGATCATCGGGCAGCAGACCAGCAAGATCGTGCAGTACGAGACGGTGATCGAACAGCTGCAGCAGACGATCACCGACCAGGCCGCGGAGATCGCCCGGTTGAAGCTGCCGCCGGAGCGGGCCCCGCAGAACGGGACGCCAAGCTGATGTGGATCGAAGACTCTGCGTTCCCGTGGCCGTACCACCCGCTGCAGCTGGCCGCTCCACCGCCGCCCGAGGATGAGGGTGCTGCGCAGGGCGAGCCGACCCTGCAACCTGACCTCGACGTGACCGTGCAGGCGTTCCAGGTGCGGCCCCGCACCGCTGCCGCGTGCGCCGAGTGGTGCGGCGGCAGCGTCGAGGTCGTCGACGGCGGGCCTGCGGTGGTCGTGCCCGGTGTCGGGACCGCGCAGCTCGGCGACTACGTACTGCAGGTCGAACCCGGCACCTTCAAGGTCGAACCCGCCGACGGGTTCGCGCAGCGGTACACACCCGCCGCTGCTTGATCGCATACACGCGACTGCACGGGCCGGGCACCCACCACACGCCCACCATGCCAGCGTGACCAGACCGGCAGCGTCCCGCCCGGACGCCCGGCCCGTGCACCTCACGCTCGTGCCGCACCCGGGGACCGACGAGATGAAGCACAGCACCGTACGTGTCTCGCCGCTGTTCGGGCTCGCCCCGGCCG
Source organism: Pseudonocardia thermophila (assembly GCF_900142365.1). Lineage (GTDB taxonomy): Bacteria > Actinomycetota > Actinomycetes > Mycobacteriales > Pseudonocardiaceae > Pseudonocardia > Pseudonocardia thermophila. The sequence goes on from NZ_FRAP01000035.1 coordinate 27,655, forward strand.
GCGTGCCGCCGTCGGTCGCGGCGTTCGTCGCCCGCACCACGCTGATCGTGATGGCCGCGAACTTCGCCGTCGGTAGCGTGCTGGTGCTCGCCCCGGGCGGTGCGAGCCCGGCGCTGGAATTCCTGCGGCACATCGCGCCGCTGCCTGCGTGGGGGCTCGTGTTCGCGCTCGTCGGCGCGCTCGGCATGCTCGGCCGGCTGGTCATCGCGCACGCTGTGGCGGTCGCGCTGTGGGCATTCCTGGCGCTAGTACTGCAACGGCACTTCATGATCGTGGGGGTTGGTGTCCGCGGCGTCGGTAGTGGGCGGCGCGGGCTTGGTGTTGTCGACGTCGTCGCCAG
>NZ_FRAP01000046.1 GCF_900142365.1 Pseudonocardia thermophila
CGAGGTGGTGCTGGGTGCGGATGAGGTGTTGCTGCCTGGTCTGGTGGATTCGCATGTGCATGTGAATGAGCCGGGGCGGACGGAGTGGGAGGGGTTCGCGTCGGCGACGCGGGCGGCGGCTGCGGGTGGGATCACCACGATCGTGGATATGCCGCTCAACTGTGTGCCGCCGACGGTGGATGTGGGGTCGTTGGTGGTGAAGCGGGCGGCGGCGGTGGGGCGGTGTTGGGTGGATGTGGCGTTCTGGGGTGGGGTGGTTCCGCAGAATCTGGGGCGGTTGCGGGAGTTGTTCGCGGCGGGGGTGGTGGGGTTCAAGTGTTTCTTGATTGATTCGGGGGTGCCGGAGTTCCCGCCGTTGCCTGATCCGGAGCCGGCGTTGGCGGAGATCGCTGGGTTCGGTGGGGTGTTGATCGCGCATTGTGAGGATGCTGCGCACGTCGCGTCGGTGCGGGGGCGGCGGTATGCGGATTTCGTGGCGTCGCGGCCGGCGGTGGCCGAGGAGGTGGCGGTCGCTCGGGTGGTGGGGGCGGCGCGGCGGACCGGGGGGCGGGTGCACGTGGTGCATCTGTCGTCGGCGTCGGTGTTGCCGGTGGTGGCGCGGGCGCGGGCGGAGGGGGTGGCGGTGTCGGTGGAGACCTGTCCGCACTACTTGAGTTTGGTGGCGGAGGAGGTTGCGGATGGGGATACCCGGTTCAAGTGTTGTCCGCCGGTGCGGGAGGCGGCCAACCGGGAGGCGTTGTGGCGGGGGTTGGCGGACGGGGTGATCGACATGGTGGTGTCGGATCATTCGCCGTGCGCGCCGGAGCTGAAGCGGCTGGATCTGGGGGATTTCGGTCAGGCGTGGGGTGGGATCGCGTCGCTGCAGATCAGTCTGCCGGTGGTGTGGACCGAGGCCCGTGCCCGCGGTTTCGGTCTGCCCGACGTCGTGCGCTGGATGGCCGAACGGCCCGCTGCGTTGGCCGGACTTTCCGGCAAGGGTCGCATCGCCGCCGGGGCCGCCGCGGATCTGGTGGTGTTCGCGCCCGACGCGACGTTCGAGGTCGCTGCCCTGCACCACCGCCATCCGATCACCCCCTACGCCGGGCGCACCCTCACCGGGGTCGTACGGTCGACGTGGCTCGCCGGCCGGCCCCTGGACGGCGACGAGCCGCCCCGCGGACAGCTCCTGGAACGCGCATGAGCGATGTGACCGACCTGCCCGACCTGGCCCGCCGCGACCTCGGCGGGGCGGTGGTGTGGGCGAACGACGAGGCGTTCGCCGCCCGGCAGAACCTGATCAACCCGGGGCCGCCGGTGTTCGACCCGGCCGCGTTCGGCCCGAACGGCAAGGTCTACGACGGCTGGGAGACCCGCCGCCGCCGCGA
>NZ_FRAP01000011.1 GCF_900142365.1 Pseudonocardia thermophila
ATCGAGGGCGTCAAGCCCATCCACCCGCTCGACGTGCTCGACGCCACCCTCACCGCCCGCCGTGAGGGTGCGCTGGTGATGCAGACCTGGACCGTGTGAGCAGGGCGAACCGGGCCGGGGCCGCTACGGCGGGTCCGGCCTGAGCACGTTCCTCGTCGGTACTCCGGGCCTGGAGGTGGCCTCGTTGATCCACGCGCTGTTCGTCCACCGCGAGACCTACGTCGACTCCGTCGTGCAGCTGTCCGGCACGCGCGCGATGCTCGGCGTCGAGGGCGTGGACTGGGCCAGTGCCGCCATGGCGACCCCGCACAACGTCGCCACCCTGCAGAGCGAGGGGTTCGCCGTCGACGAGCTGGCCGGTGCCGGGGCGAACGACCTGTTCCTCGCCGTGCGGGCCGCGACGCAAGCGATCGTCGACGCGGCCCGGGAGGCGGGGGAGGCCGCGCTCTTCGGGACCGAGCGCGAGCGGGGCCCGGTCGAGGAGACGCCGGCGCGGACGCTCGAGGAGGCGCTGCGCCGGCAGCCGGACACGAACGTCGCGGTGATCTCGGTGCCCGGCGACTACGCCGCCCTGGAAGCCCACAAGGCGCTCACCGCGGGTCTGCACGTGCTGCTGTTCAGCGACAACGTGAGCGTCGACGACGAGATCGCGCTGAAGGACCGCGCGAGCGAGCTCGGCCTGCTCGTGATGGGCCCCGGCGCCGGCACCGCGATGCTCGGCGGTGCCTGCCTCGGGTTCGCCAACGTCGTGCACCCCGGCCGGGTCGCCGTCGTCGCCGCCGCGGGCACCGGCGCGCAGGAGGCCGCCACGCTGCTCGACCGCTGGGGCGTCGGCGTCTCGCAGGTCGTCGGGCTCGGCGGGCGCGACCTGTCCGCCCGCGTCGGCGGCCGCATGGCCCTCGCTGCGATCCGCGGCCTCGCCGCCGACCGGGACACCGACGCCGTCCTGCTCGTCTCCAAGCCCCCCGACGTCGGCGTGGCCCGTGAGGTGCTGGCCGCTGCTGGCGACACCCCGCTCGTCGCGGCGCTCATCGGCGTGCCGCCGGGCTTCGCCGCGCCCGCCGGCGCCACGGTCACCCGCACCCTGGAGGCCGGTGCGCTCGCCACCGTCCGCGCGGTCGGCGGCGCCTGGCCGGACGTCGCCACCGGTCTGACCGAGCAGGTGCAGGAACGGATCGCCGACCTGGCCGACCGGCGCACCCTCGTGCGCGGGCTCTACTCGGGCGGCACGCTCTGCTACGAGTCGCTCGTCCTGCTCTCCGAGGTGCTCGGCGACGTCCACTCCAACACCCCGCTGCGCCCCGAGCTCGGCCTCCCCGGGCCGCGGAACGCGCACATCTGCCTGGACCTGGGTGAGGAGGAGTACACGAGGGGCCGTCCCCACCCCATGATCGATCCGCAGGCGCGGATCGAGCTGCTGCGCGAGGTCGGCGCGGACCCGGAGGTCGCGGCGATCGTCCTCGACGTGGTGCTCGGCCACGGCGCGCACCCCGACCCGGCCGCCGAGCTCGCGCCGGAGTGCGCACGGATCACCGCGGGAGGGGGACCGGTGATCGTCGTGTACGTGCTCGGCACGGACGCCGACCCGCAGAACCGGGAACGTCAGCGCGCCGCCTTCACCGACGCCGGCTGCCTGGTCACCCCGACCGCGGCCAGGGCAGCCCTCGCCGCCGCGGCCGTCGCCCGGCGGGAGCCGGCGCTGGCGGAACGGGAGTGAACAGATCCCGGTCGAGGACGACGTCGCCGTGATCGAAAAGCCTGCTTGATCACGCCGGGCGCGCTGGCGCTGCGGGTCCGGGACGGGTGCGTACGCCGCGGAGGTCACCGCCCGCGCGCTCTACACCGTCGGTCAGCCCGACCGCGGCGTCGGCTACATCTCTCCGCTGCTGGCCCCCGATCTGCGCGGGCTGCCGACCGCCGTCATCTCCGCCGGGGCGGTTCGATCCGCTGCGCGACGACGCCCGCCGCTACGCCGAGCGGCTCAGCGACGCCGGGGGGCCGGTCGTGCTGCGCCTCTACCCGATGACGCACACCGTCGGGCTGCCGCACACCCTGCGGCAGTGGCAGCGCGACCTCGACGGCACGCTCGTCGTCGACCTGTGGGCCGGGCGCGCGGGGGATCGGCCGTGGCAGCCGGACACCCGGGCCGTGCTCATGTCGGTGACCAAGGGGGTCGCGGCAGCTGGGGCTGCTGGACGTCGAGGCTCCGGTCGCGGCGTACTGGCCGGAATTCGCCGCCGCGGGCAAGGCCGGCATCACGGTCGCGCACGTGCTGAGCCACACCGCGGGACTGCCGGCCCTGCCCGGGCACGGCCGGCTGCTCGCCCCGGACGGGCCGGGCTGGACGGACCCCGCGCGGGTCCGGCGGCTGCTGGAGCGGGCGGCCCCGGAGTGGCCGCCGGGCACCCGCGTCGGTTACCACGGCCTGACCTGGGGCCGGCTCGTCGCCGAGATCGTCGAGCGAGCGACGGGCACGACGATCGGGCGGATCGTGCGCGATGACGTCGCCGGTCCGCTCGGTGCCGACCTGGACCTCGGCACTCCGCCGTCGACGCACGCCCTCGTCGCGACCCCGATCCCCGGATCCCGCGGCCCGCTCCCAGTCCACGTGGGTCCCGCGCGGGTGGCGCAGGTGCTGCTCGCCGTCGACGGGGCGGGCCTCCTGTCCCGGGCCGACGCGTTCTCCACCGGCCCACGGCTGACCGCCGAGCTGCCCGCGGTCAACGGCACAGGCACGGCCCGCGCGGTCGCGACGCTCTACGGTGCGCTCGCCGCCGGCACCCATCCCCGGCTGCGGCCGGACACGGTCGCGCGGATGCGCACCGAGCGCGCCCACGGCACCGACCAGGTGGGCGGCGGCCCGGTGCGGTGGGGACTGGGTGTGCAGCTCAACCCGCAGCGGCCGGGCGCGGGCGGGTTGCAGTGGGGCCCGAACCTGGACGCGTTCGGCACCACCGGGGCCGGCGGCCAGATCGGGTTCGCCGACCCGCAGCGCCGGCTCGGGGTGGCGTTCGTGCGCAGCCACCTGTGCGAGACGTCGGCGCTGGGGCAGCGGCTGGTGGCGGCCGTGTACGGCTGCCTGGCGGTGCTCAGCTCGTGACCAGCCGCTCCACCGCCCGCACCGCGTCCCGCGTCGGCGTGATCACCAGCCCCTTGGCCAGCGGCGTCACGGCGGCGACGAGCTCCGCCGCGAGCTCCAGGCCCACCTCCGCCGCCGCGGGGCCCGCCTTCTCCAGCGCGGTCAGCACCCGCTCGGGGATGTGCGTGTCGGGGACCTCGTGGGCCAGGTACTCGGCCTCGGCGAAGTCGGTCAGCGGGCGCACGGCGACCAGCAGCGGGGGCAGGTCGCCGCCGATGGCCTCCAGCAGCCGTTCCAGGTCCGCGGCGTCGTAGACCGGCCGCGTGATGAGGAACTGCGCCCCGGCGGCGATCTTGTCGCGGGCTCGGGCGGCAGCGCGGGCGAGGTCGCGGCTGCCCGGGTTGATCCGGGCCCCGATCTCGAACGCGGTGCGGGACGGCAGCGGGAAACCGTGGATGTCGGTGCCCTCGTTGAGCCGGGCCACCAGCTCGACCAGCCCGATCGAGTCGACGTCCCACACCCCGTCGACGTGCGGGTAGTCGCCGAGCAGCGGCGGGCTGCCGGTCTCGCAGACGATGCGGCGCAGGCCCAGCGCGTGCGCGCCGAGCAGATCCGCCTGCAGAGCCATGATCGTGCGGTCCCACGTGGTGACCGTCGCCGTGACCTCCACGCCGAGCCGCTGGTGCAGGTTCAGTGCCAGGTCCGCCGGGCTGATCCGGGCGCGCAGCCCGTCGCCGGCCCCGATGCAGATCATCGCCGCGCCCGCCCGGGTCAGCTCGGCCGCGAGCCGCGCGGCCTGCTCGACGTCGGCGGCGGTGTCGGTGGTCAGCTCGACGGCGACGAGCCGATCCGGCCCGGCGAAGGCGGGGGCGGTGTCGGCGGCCGCGGGTTCCGGCTCGGTCCGCGGCGCCGCTGCGACGGCGGTGCGTGCCCGGTGCTCGGCCGCCATCTCGACGACCGCGGCGAGCTGGGTCGGGGTGGTGCCGCAGCAGCCACCGACGAGGCTCGTGCCCGCGTCGAGGAGCTGGCGGACGTAGCGGACGAAGTACTCGGAGTCGATGTCGTACTCGAACCGGGCCCGGCCGGTCCGCCGCGGCAGGCCCGCGTTGGGCTGCGCGGTGAGCGGGAGATCGGTGTGCTCGCGCAGCTCCCGCACCACGGCGAGCACCCGCTGCGGGCCGATCGTGCAGTTGGTGCCGATCGCGGCCACGGGCATCCCGGTGAGCGCCTCGGCGACCTCGCGCGGGGTGTGCCCGCTGAGCGTGTGGGCGTCGTGGCTGAACGTGGCCTGCGCGATCACCGGCACGTCGACCGCGGCGACGGCTACCTCGACGGCCTCCAGGAGCTCGTCGAGGTAGCCGAACGTCTCCAGGAAGATCAGGTCGACGCCGGCGTCGGCGAGCACGGACAGCTGCTCGGTGAGCGCGTCGATGCGGGCCTGCGGAGGGGTCCGCCGCCGCTGGTGCACGCTCACCGCGGGGGCCACCGACCCGGCGACGAGGATGCCGTGGCGGGCCTGCGCGGCATCGCGGGCGATCCGCACGGCGGCCCGGTTGATCTGCTCGACCTGGTCGCCGAGGCCGTACTCGGACAGCCGCAGCCGGCTGGCGCCGAACGTGTTGGTCTGGATGACGTCCACCCCGGCGTCCACGTAGCTGTCGTGCACGGCGCGGACCAGCTGCGGATCGGTCAGCGAGAGCGCGGGCAGCGACTGGTCGAGCGAGTTCCCCGCGGCGTGGAGCATCGTGCCGGTGGCCCCGTCGCAGATCAGGGGGCGTTCGGCGAAGCGGGCCCGCAGAGCGGCGGCGCTGGTGCTCATCGGCTGGTGCTCATCGGGCGCTCGTCCCCTCCAGGATCTCCACGGCCATCTCCATCATGAGCCGGTCGCGCTGCAGGTCCAGCCGCAGCCCGGTGATCTCCTCGATGCGGCGCAGCCGGTAGACGACCGTGTTCGGGTGGACGTGCAGCTCCTTCGCCGCGCGGGTGGGGCTGCACAGGCCCTTGAAGTACACCGACAGGGTGGTCAGGTACTCGGTGCCGGCGGTCTCGTCCTCGCGCACCAGCCGGCCGAGCACGTCGTCGGCGAACGCGCGCAGCTCGGTGGGATCGGGGAACCGCAGCAGCAGCCGGTGGATGCCCAGCTCGGCGAACAGTGTGATCCGGCCGGGACCCATCCGCTTCGCGGCGGCGACGGCGCGGCGGGCCTCCGAGTAGGACACCGAGATCTCGGACGCGGCCTTGTAGGCGTTGCCGATGCCCACGGCGGTGACCGACAGGCCGTGTTCGTCCAGCTCCCGCACGCAGCTGGTCGCGATCCGCCGCGCCCGCTCGACGGCGTCCCCGGTCGCGGTGGGCGCGGGCACGATCGCCACCACCTCGTCGCTGCGGGCGGACAGGATCGCGTCGCCGGCGAGCCGGGTGAGCAGCCCCTCCACGGCCGGCTGCGAGGCCGCCCGGTCCCCGGTGCTCAGTGCGACCGCCAGCACGGCGTGCGGGCGGTTCTCGTCGTAGCCGAGGTGCTTGGCCCACTGCGCCGCCTCGCCGTCGTCCTGCCCGCGGTGGCGCAGCAACCCCTCGATGAGCTCGCGGCGGGCCCGTCCGGCGGCCGCGGCGACCACGATCTCCCGACCGAGCATCACCCCGCAGACCAGCGCCGTGTGCTCGGCCGCCAACAGGATCAGGTCCGGGTCGATGCCGGCGGGATCGTCGTCGGGGCGCGCGACGGACACCAGGTAGCCCGCGATCTCGTCGCCGACCGAGACGGGCGCGATGACGACCGACCCGTCGCGTTCGTGCCCGGGTAGCCGCAGCGCCCGCCGGTTGCGCGCCACGGCCGCCAGCACGCCCTTCAGCCCGGTCGTGCCGGCCTGGGCGCGGGTGCGGGCGACGATCTCCTCCGCGCCGGTCTCGCCGGCCGCGGCGAGCACCTCCAGCCCGCGGTCCAGGACGGCCGCCGACGAGCGGGTGTTCGCGGCGAAGAACCGCAGAATCGGTTCCAGCTCGGTCTGCTGCGCGGCCGTGGCGGAAAGGTGGCTGCACATCGCCACGAATCGTCGGAGGCCGACCAGTTCGCGGGTCTCGTGTGCGCGCATACCGTGCTGGATGTACGCCGCGGCGGACCCGTCGACGGGCACTCCGGACGTCGTCATGCGAGCAACCTACGGCCGCCGTCCGGGCCGGGCAACGCCGCCCGCGGTGCTCCTGTGGAACACCACAACGCAGCCGCGCCCGGTGTTGCGGTGAGCGCACAACGATCTCGGGTCGGGGCAGGACGGCGGCGATCACCCAGGTCCCGGGGATCGCGTGCCGCCGTTGTGGGAACCCACAGCCGGGACCCGTCCACCTCTGATGCGCCGACCGAAGACCCGCGGGCCCCGCGGATGCCACCCTGGATCGGGACCGGCGGCACGGACCGCGCCGAGCAGCACCCGGGAAATGGCGCGGAAACCGGCCGAGCCGCGGCGGAAAGACGATTTCCCGCCGCCCACGCACAATGCGAAGGACGTTCACCGATGCTCGTTGACTTCCGGCCGCACACCCGCCTTCGCGGGGACGGGCGCGTGGACCTGGCGACGTCGCTCCTGCCGGTCGTCGAGGCGCTCGCCGAGGCGGACGTGGACCTCGCGAAGGTGCGCGTGGTGTCGGACTGGGTGCAGTACCGGGAGAACTTCCGCGAGGTCGTCGACCTGCGGCCCATCCTGCACTCGGTCCCGGCGGCCGCGGGCGTCCCGGTGAGCCTCGGGGTGCGCGAGGACGACCTCGAGGTGGCCGTCGACGTGCGGCGCAGCCAGGACGCCCCGCTCAAGGAGCTGACCGCTGCGCTGCTGCGGGGCGCGCCGGAACGGATCGTGCTGGAGGACTGGGGCCGCGGCAGCCGGAGCTGCATCTGGGACTTCAACGCCCTGTACTGGTCGGCGCTGGAGCTGTGGGAGAAGGCGACCGGCCGCGGCTACGAACAGGCGCTGCCCGGCGGGGAGAGCGATGCCCGCAACATCGACGCCGCCCGCGAACTGATCCTCGGCCTGTTCTCGGTGTGGGACCGGCTGGCCGAGTCGAACGCGCTGCCCGACGAGCTGTACGTCGTCGAGCTCGGGGTGGGCAACGGGGGACAGGCGAAGGTGTTCCTCGACGTGTTCCGCGAGCTCGACCTCGCCCACGGCCGCGGCTACTACCGGCGGCTGCGCTACCTGATGTGCGACTACTCCCAGCACGTTCTCGACCTGGCGCGCGAGACCGTCGCCGATCACCTCGCGCACGTCAGCTCGTTCGCGCTGGACGCCACCCGCCCGGCCACCGCGCTGGGGTTCCTGCAGTACAAGGTCTTCCTCGTCTACGTCTCGAACGTCTACGACAACCTGCCCACCGACGAGGTCGCACAGCTCGGCGGGCGCACCTACTGCGTCGAGACCCGCGCGTACCTGCCGGCCGCGGCGGCCGAAGGCATCGCCGCCGCGGCCGGAGCCACCCCCGCAGAGCTGCCCGGCCTGGTGCACAAGCTGCTGCGGCTGGGCCCGGCCCTGCTGCCCGAGGCCGCGCCCGCGCACTTCCCGGACGTCGACTCGGCTGTGGACTTCTGGCGGCGGACCTGGTCGGCGCTGCGGCTGGAGGAGCGCTACGTGCCGCTGCCCGGCCTGGACGCCTACACGATCGTGCCCGCGACCGGCCGCGACGGGCTGACCACGCTGAGCGGGGAGCTGCTGCGGCCGCTGCTGGAGTCCGGCGCCGACCTGCGGATGCACGTCAACAACGGCGCGCTGGCCAGCTTCGTCGACAGCCTGATGCTGCTGCACCCGTTCGGCACGCTCGTCTGCCACGACCTGTTCGTCACCGACGTGAACGGGTACCGGACCCACTTCCGCGGCCCGGGCAAGTACGACGGCTCGGTCGTGAACTGGGTGAACGGTCCGCTGCTCGCGCACGTGGGCCGCCGGCACGGGTTCGACGTCACCTACGAGCCGTTCCGGCACCGATCCGGCGGGAACATCGTCACGATGACCGCCCAGACGCGGGACTGAGGGCACGCGCATGGACGACCGAGCCGATCTGGCCGACCTGCCCCTCCTGCCGACCACCGTCGTCGGGTCCTACCCGGTGCCCGAGTGGATGGAGCGGCTCAAGACCGAGTACTTCCGCGGGCGGATGAGCGCGGTCCAGCTGCAGGACGTGCACGAGATGGCGATCAAGGCCGCGCTGCGCGACCAGGAGCTGGCCGGGATCGACATCGTCTCGGACGGGGAACTGCGCCGCGACAACGACCTCGACTACTTCCTGGCCCGCATCCCGGGCATCGAGATCCCGCACACCGCCAAGGACTTCTACTTCGACTACTACGACACCCGTGTGCGCGCCCCGCTCCCGGAACCGGGGGACGCCGCACCGCTGGGCCTGGCCGACGATTTCGCGTTCACCGCCACCCAGACCGACCGGCCGATCAAGTTCTCGTTCACCGGCCCGTTCTCGCTGGCCCGCCGCGTGCGCAACGAGGCCTACCCGGACCGCCGCGACCTGGTGCTCGCGATCGCGCGGATCCTCAACGCCGAGGCGCGGGCGCTGGCTGCGCGCGGGGCGCGGATGCTGCAGATCGACGAGCCGTTCCTCGCCGGCTACCCGCAGGAGGTGGAGACGGCGGTCGAGGCGATCAACATCGTCACCGCCGGCGTCGACGTCACGTGGGGGCTGCACGTCTGCTACGGCAACCGCTACGCCCGTCCCTCCTGGGAGGGCCACTACGACTTCCTCTTCCCCGCCGTGCTCGAAACGACCGTCGACCAGCTGGTGCTGGAGTTCGCCCGCACCGGGTACGGGGACCTGGAGGTGGTGGCGAAGCACGGCTGGGACCGCCGGCTCGGCGTCGGCGTCGTCGACGTCAAGAGCGGGCGGGTCGAGACGCCCGAGGAGGTGGCGGCGCGCATCCGCGGCGCGCTCGACCTGCTCGCCCCCGATCAGCTGGTGATCAACCCCGACTGCGGCCTGCGCAACCTGACCGGTGAGGTGGCGCGGGCGAAGCTCGCCGCGATGGTCGCGGGCACCGCGCAGGTGCGCCGCGAGCTCACCGGACGCCCCATGGACGATCCCGGGCCCGACGATCTGGCCCGGCTCACCCCCGGCCTGCCCGAAGGAGCAGCACGATGACCCAGTCCGAGCCGGACGAGTACCTGTTCACCTCCGAGTCGGTGACCGAGGGGCACCCCGACAAGATCGCCGACGCGATCTCCGACGCGGTGCTGGACGCGGCGCTCGCGAACGACCCGCACTCGCGCGTGGCCTGCGAGACCCTGGTCACCACCGGCATGGTGGTGCTCGCGGGGGAGATCACCACACCGCAGCAGCTGGACTACACCCGCATCGTCCGCGACACCGTCACCCGCATCGGCTACGACGACGGCCGCTACGGCTTCGACGGGCACACCTGCGCCGTCCTCGTCGCGCTCGACAAGCAGTCCCCGGACATCGCGCAGGGCGTCGACGAGGCCGCCGAGCACCGCGGCAAGCTCTCCGACGACGAGCTGGACCGCGCGGGCGCCGGGGACCAGGGCATGATGTTCGGCTACGCCACCGACGAGACACCCGAGCTCATGCCGATGCCGATCGCGCTGGCGCACCGGCTGTCGCGGCGACTGGCGGAGGTGCGCAAGGACGGCACGCTCGACTACCTGCGCCCCGACGGCAAGACCCAGGTCACCGTCCGCTACGTCGACGGCGCGCCGGTCAGGGTCGAGCGCGTGCTGATCTCCACCCAGCACGCCGAGGAGGCGACGAACGAGCAGATCCGCGAGGACCTGTGGAACCAGGTCGTCACCGCGGTGCTGCCGCCCGAGCTGTACGACGCCGCCGCGCTGAAGGCCGAGCTGCTGGTCAACCCGACCGGCCGGTTCGTGATCGGCGGCCCGGTCGGCGACGCCGGGCTCACCGGCCGAAAGATCATCGTCGACACCTACGGCGGGTTCGCCCGCCACGGCGGCGGCGCGTTCTCCGGCAAGGACCCGTCGAAGGTCGACCGCTCCGCGGCCTACGCCGCCCGCCACGTCGCGAAGAACGTCGTCGCGGCGGGGCTGGCCCGCCGGGCCGAGGTGCAGGTGGCGTACGCGATCGGGGTGGCGCGGCCGGTCTCGATGATGATCGACACGTTCGGCACCGAGCGGGTGGACCGGCGACTGATCGAGAAGCTCGTGCACGAGCACTTCGACCTGCGCCCCGCCGCGTTCTGCAGCTACCTCGACCTGCACCGGCCCATCTACTCACCCACCTCGGCGTACGGGCACTTCGGCCGCACCGACGTCGACCTGCCCTGGGAGCGCACCGACCGGGCCGCGGCGCTGCGCGCGGCCGCCGGCCTCTGACCGGGGGGATCATGTCGACCACCGTCGATCGGGCGCTGCCGCGCAGCGCCGGGCTCCGCACCGCAGAACCGTCCGCCCCGCGCGATCTCGGCCGGCTCGTCGTCTCCTGCACGGACGGGCCCGGCATCGTGGCGCGGATCAGCTCGTTCCTGCACCGGCAGGGCGCCAACATCGTGCAGTCCGACCAGTACTCGACCGGCCCGGCGGGCGGGGACTTCTTCCTGCGCACCGAGTTCCACCTGCCCGACCGGGCCGCGGCGCTGCCCGAGCTGCAGCAGGCGTTCGCCCGCGAGGTCGTGCCGCGCATCGGCGGCACGTTCCGCTTCCGCGACGCCGCCGTCCCCACCCGGGTCGCGCTGTTCGTCTCGCGGGAGGACCACTGCTTGCTCGACCTGCTGTGGCGGGCCCGCCGCGGGGAGCTGCCGATCACGGTCGAGCAGGTGGTGTCCAACCACCCCGACTGCGCCGAGGACGTCGCGGGCTTCGGGGTGCCGTTCGCGCACATCCCGGTCACCCGGGAGACCAAGCCGCAGGCCGAGCAGCAGCAGCTGGACCTGCTGGCCGGGCGCGTCGACCTGATCGTGCTGGCCCGGTACATGCAGATCCTCTCGGGTGACTTCCTCGACCGGGTCGGTGTCCCGGTGATCAACATCCACCACTCGTTCCTGCCCGCCTTCCCCGGCGCAGGCCCGTACGAGCGGGCGAAGGAACGCGGCGTGAAGCTCATCGGTGCCACCGCCCACTACGCCACCGAGGACCTCGACGAGGGCCCGATCATCGAGCAGGACGTCGTGCGCGTCTCGCACCGCGCCACGGTCGCCGACCTCACCCGGGCCGGCGCCGACATCGAACGCGTCGTGCTCGCGCGGGCCGTCCGCTGGCACTGCGAGGACCGGGTGCTCGTCGACGGGCGCACCACCGTCGTGTTCTGACCCACCCCGACCGGGAGATCCCCATGCCTGCCCCCATCGCCGTCGCCGGCTCGATCGCGACGGACCACCTCATGCACTACCCGGGCCTGTTCGCCGACCAGCTCGTCGACAGCCACCTCGACCGGCTGTCGCTGAGCTTCCTCGTCGACGACCTCGTCGTCCGCCGCGGCGGCGTCGGCGCCAACATCGCGTTCGCGCTCGGGGTGCTGGGCGACCGCCCGGTGCTGGTCGGCGCCGTGGGGCCCGACTTCGCCGAGTACCGCAGGTGGCTGGAGGGACACGGCGTCGACTGCGCGGGCGTGCACACGTCGGCCACCCAGCAGACCGCGCGCTTCACCTGCACCACCGACGACGCCCAGTGCCAGCTCGCGTCGTTCTACCCGGGCGCGATGAGCGAGGCCCGCACGATCCGGCTCGCGCCGCTGGTGGAGAGCCACGGCATCGGGCTGGTGCTGATCGGCGCCGACGATCCCGAGGCGATGCTCGCGCACACCCAGGAGGCGCGCGACCTGGGGCTGCCGTTCGCCGCTGACCCGTCGCAGCAGCTGCCGCGGCTGGACACCGACCGCTGCCGCATGCTCGTCGGCGGCGCCCGCTACCTGTTCAGCAACGAGTACGAGTGGGAGCTCCTGCAGCGGCGCACCCACTGGACCGAACGCGAGATCGCCGCCCGCGTCGACCTGCGCGTCACCACGCTGGGCAGCAAGGGCTGCCTGATCGTCGACTCGAGCGGCGCCGAGCTCCTCGTCGAGGCGGTGCCGGCCCGCCAGATCGTCGACCCGACCGGCGTCGGGGACGCGTTCCGGGCCGGGTTCCTCTCCGGCGTCACCGGCGGGCTCGGGCTGGAGCGCGCCGCGCAGCTCGGCGCGCTGATCGCGACGCTGGTGCTGGAGACGTCGGGGCCGCAGGAATGGCAGCTCGACCTGCCCGACGCCGCGGCCCGGATCACCGCGGCCTACGGGCCGCGCGCCGGCGCCGAGATCGAGGAGTTCCTCGCCGCCCGGGTGGTGGCCCGATGACGGCGGGCGAGCACCTGCACCGCGACCGCCCCGTTCCCGTCCTCGACGACTTCTCGCTGGAGATCACCGGTCGCGACGCCGACGGGCTCGCCGGCGCCGCGCCGCTGATCCCCGCCGGCACCCGGGTCAACATCACCTACCTCGGCGGGGAGACCGCGCAGCAGCGGCTCGCGGCCGTGCGCGCGGTGCAGGAGCTCGGGTTCGTCCCGGTCGTCCACATCGCCGCCCGCCGGTTGCGGTCGGCGACCGAGCTGGGGGAGTACGTCACCGCGCTCGCCGACACCGGTGCCCAGACCGAGGTCTTCCTCATCGCAGGCGACCCGGCCACGCCCGCCGGTCCGTTCCCGGACAGCCTCTCCGTCCTGGAGAGCGGCGTGCTGCAGGCGGCGGGCGTGCAGCGGGTGGGGATCGCCGGCTACCCGGAGGGCCATCCGGACATCCCGAGTCCGGTGCTGGCCGGCGCGCTGCGCCGCAAGGTCGCGCTGCTCGCCGAGCAGGGCCTGGACACCGTCGTGACGACCCAGTTCTCCTTCGACGTGCAGCCGGTCCTCGACTGGATCGCCGGGCTGCGTCGGGACGGGGTGGACGCCCCGGTGCGGGTGGGCGTTCCGGGTCCGGTCGGGATCAAGCGGTTGCTGGCCTACGCGCGGCGGTTCGGGGTCAAGACGTCGGCGGGGATCACCCGCAAGTACGGGTTCTCGCTGACCAACCTCGTGGGCACCGCGGGTCCCGGCGCGTTCGTCGCGGCGCTGTCGGACGGCCTCGATCCGGCGGTGCACGGCAAGGTGCGCACGCACTTCTACACGTTCGGCGACGTGCGGGCGACCGCGGCGTGGGTGCGTGCCGCCGCATGACGGAGCAAGATCATCACGCTGTCGTCCCCACCAACGCGGACCAGGTCGATCCTGGTGCTCCGTACATGTTCCCGGAAGGGCCCCGCTTTCTACGATCGGTCGAGGGTTCGTGCGGGGGAGAGGTGGTTGCCGTGGCCCTGGATGCAGTGGTCTCGCCGGACGGGACCCGCGATCTCGATCCGCGGGCGGAGCTGGAGGAGCTGCGCAAGGAGGTCGCGCTGCTGCGGGTCGCGCTCGTCCACGCGCGCACATCGGACGAGCCGCTGCCGCCCGCGCTGCGGCCGGCGCTCGCGAGGGCACTGCTGGCGCTGCGCGGCTGACCGCGCTACGCCGGATGCCGGATTCCTTCGGCCTTCTTACCTGCGAGACTCGGCTTCCCCGGAGCGAGGGGAGGCGGACATGACCCAGGCGCAGGCCCCGGATCGGCCGGTGGTGCACGAGACCCGGTCGATGGTCTTCCGGCAGTACTACCTCGGGTGCCTCTCGCAGGCGTCCTACCTGATCGGTGACCGCACCAGCGGGCGAGCGGTCGTCGTCGATCCGCAGCGGGACATCGGCCATTACCTCGCCGACGCCGAGGAGGCCGGGCTGCGGATCGAGCGCGTCGTGGAGACTCACGTCCACGCCGACTTCCTCTCCGGGCACCTGGAGCTGGCCGCGGCGACCGGCGCCGTCATCTCCTACGGTTCCGCGGCCCGGGTCGAGTACCCGGTCGAGCTGCTGGCGCACGGGCAGGTGCTCTCCCTCGGCACGGTCACCCTGGAGGTCCGGCACACCCCGGGGCACACCCCGGAGTCGATCTGCCTGCTGGTCCGGCCCCAGCCCGGCGGCCCGCCGTGGGCGGTGCTGACCGGGGACACGCTGTTCATCGGCGACGTCGGCCGCCCCGACCTGCTCGGCTCTGCGGGCTGGTCGGCCGAGGACCTCGCTCGGGCGCTCTACCGCTCCACCCGCGACGAGCTGCTGACCCTGCCCGACGCCGCCCTCGTCTTCCCCGCGCACGGCGCGGGTTCGGCGTGCGGGAAGAACCTGTCCACCGAGACGTCCAGCACGATCGGGGAGCAGCGGCGCACCAACTACGCGCTCGCGCCCATGTCGGAGGACGCGTTCGTCGCCGCGGTCACCGAGGGCCTGACCGCGCCGCCGCGGTACTTCGAGTACGCCGCCCACCGCAACCGGGAGCTGCGGCCCGTCCTCCACGAGGACGCGCCGCTGCCGCTGCTCACCCTGGCCGAGGTCGACGCGGCCCTCGCCGCCGGCGCGGTGCTCCTCGACACCCGTGACCCGCAGGACTTCGCCGCGGGCCACCTCGTCGGTTCGATCAACGTCGGGCTCGGCGGCCGCTTCGCCGAGCAGGTCGGCCAGCTCGTCGGCCCCGACGTCGACCTGGTCCTCGTCGGTGAGGAGGACACCGCCGTCGAGGCCCGCAACCGGCTCGCCCGCATCGGCTACGACCGCGTGCTCGGCGCGCTCGCCGGTGGCCTCGGCGCCGTCGGCAGCGACCGCCTCACCGCCGCCGGCCGCGTCTCCGCCGCCGAGCTGGCGGACCTCCTCGGCCAGGTCACCGTGGTCGATGTCCGCGGCCCCGGGGAGATCGCCGCGTCCGGCACCGTGCCGGGCGCTCTCCGCATCCCGCTCCCGACGCTCATCACCCGCCTGGACGAGCTCGACCCGGCCGTCCCCACGGTCGTGCTCTGCGCGAGCGGCTTCCGCTCGTCCATCGCGGCGTCGGTGCTGCGCGCCCGCGGCTTCACCCACGTCGACGACCTCCTCGGCGGCTTCACCGCCTGGAACGACGGCCGCCGCCCGGTCGAGCACCCCAGCTGACGCAGCGCGGCGGTTGCGCCGCGGCCCGTCGAAGTGGTCCACTGGACGACGTGCTTGCCCGGTCCTCGCTCTTGCGGCGCACGTTCTGCGTGTGCCTGCTCGCGATGGACCAGCTCTCGGTCGACGACCGCTGCTGTCGCGCCTGCCGGTAGCGGCCCTGTCCTGCGGGACGGGTCCGCGCAGCGCGCCCTGCCGTCCCCACCGAGAGGCCAGCCATGCCGTCCCGCACCGCGTCGACGTCCACGACCACCGCTGCGAAGCCCCAGATCCAGCCGAAGCCCCCGCAGGCCACCGGCTCGCGGCTGCGTCGCCTGCTCCAGCGCACCGGTTCCGCCGTGCGCGCCGCCCACACGAGCGTGGTTCCCTTCTGAGCTCCCCTTCTGAGCTCCCTGAGCATCGCCGCACCCGCCCGTTCGGCCGCGAGACCGATTGCCGCGTGCCGCGAATGACCGTACGTTCCCGGGGTGCGTTCGCGATGTGAGAGACGCTGATGGTCGCCTCGGCGCTCCTCGCCGCCGCACTCGGTGTCGCGATCGGCGCGGTCATCGGCGGCCTCGGCGGCGGCGGTGGCGTGCTCGCCGTCCCCGCGCTCGTCTACCTCCTCCACCAGGACGCCCAGGACGCCACCACCAGCAGCGTCGTGATCGTCGGCATCACCGCCCTCGTCGGGGTGCTCTCCCGCATCCGCGCCCGCCTCGTCGACTGGCGCACGGGCGCCGTCTTCGCGGTCATCGGCATCCCGGTGACCTTCCTCGGCACCGCGCTGAACCACGCCGTCAGCCAGCCCGTGCTGCTCCTGTCCTTCGCCGCCGTCACCCTCCTCGCCGCGATCGCGATGATCGTCGACGTCCGCGCCCCCACCGACCCGGACCCGCCCGCCGGCGCCGAGGGCACCCGCCCGCTCGCCACGGTCCACCCGCCCACCCAGCGCCTCGCCGGCGTCGCCGTGAAGACCGTCCTCGGCGCCGCGGCGGTCGGCTTCCTCACCGGCTTCCTCGGGGTCGGCGGCGGCTTCCTCGTCGTCCCGGTCCTCGTCGTCGGCCTGCGCATGCCGATGAAGCTCGCCGTCGGCACCTCCCTCCTCGTCATCACCCTCAACGCGATCGCCTCCTTCGCCGCCCGCGTCCCGCAGATGGACCTCGACTGGACCGTCGTCGCCCCCTTCACCGCGGCCGCCGTGATCGGCAGCCTCGTCGGCCGCATGGTCGCCGGCCGCCTCTCCGGCACGACGCTCACCCGCGCCTTCGCGGTGCTGCTCGTCGTGGTCGGCGTGGTGGTGGGGATCGAGAGCGTGCTCGACCTGCTCTGAGCGTGCCGCCGGGCCGCCCCGCCCGGTGCGCTCGGGATGTGGGTGTAGGCCCGGCTGGACCCGTGCTCAATCTCCACGAACGGCACTGTCGTGAGCACCACTGCTTGCGGAAGTGCCGTTCGTGGGGTTTCGGGCTGGGCAGGGTCCGGCCAGCACCTCCGCAAGGCCCGCGGCGAGGTGCTGATCTTCTCCGGCTCGATGGCCGAGCACGCGGAGCAGCTGCGCGACCAGGTCCCGACCGTCCGGGAGCTGATCTGCCTCGACGCACCGCACGAGCTGGCGAAGACGACGCTCGGCGACCTCCAGCTCTGCGACGCCCGCCCGCTCCCGAACCGGACGACGATCCGGACTCCCGCGCGATCGTGCTGGCCACCGGCGGGACGACCGGGGCCTCGAAGGCCGCCGAGTGGCCGAACTGTCTCTACTCGGCCGCCGTCCGCACGCTGCAGGCTGCCTGCCGTCGATGGAGGCGCCGGTGCACCTGGCGGTCCAGCGGGGCACCGCGCACGCGTGGAGCAACCGGTCCGACGAACCGGCCACGACCATGGCGACCTTGTGCACCGCGAGCCGGTGGCGGACCTCCGGCGGTGGCGGTGCCGAGGCCTCCCCCTGCTCGGGCGGATCGCCGCAGCCCCGGATCCCGGTTACGATCCAGGAACATAGTTATCAGGATCGGGAGGTCTCATGACTGACGCCGACGTGGTCGTCGTCGGGGCCGGCATGGGCGGCATGGCCGCCGCCGTCACCGCCGCTGAACGTGGGCTGCGCGTGGTGCTGCTGGAGAAGGGCGCCAAGGTGGGCGGCGCGGCCGCGTACTCCGGCGGGCAGGTGTGGGTGGGCAACAACCACGTCGCGGCGCGGGACGGCATCGCCGACTCGGCCGCCGACACGCTCGCCTACGTGACCGCCGCAGCCTCGCGGGACGCGTCGTCGCTGGACCGCCGACTCGCCGAGCAGTGGATCGCCGCAGCGGCCACGGCCGCTCGCTGGTTCGAGGACATCGGCGTGATCACGTGGGAGGTGATCCCCGGGTACCCGGACTACTACTACCCGGACCTGCCGGGTTCCCGGGCCGCCGGGCGCTACCTCACGGGTGCGCCCTTCGACGGCCGCCGGCTGGGCGCCGACCGCGAGCGGCTGCTGGTGAGCCCGCACTTCCCGGTCGGGATCCAGTACGGCGAGATGTTCGCGTGGGGCGGCATGTCGTCGCGCACGGAGTGGGACTGGGACCTCGTCGCGCAGCGGCGCGCCGACGACGTCCTCACCTTCGGGACGGGGGTCGCGGCCGCGTTCTTCCGCGGCGTGCTCGACCGCGGCGTGGACGTGCGGACCGGACACGAGGTGATCGGCCTGGTCGTGCGCGACGGTGCGGTGACGGGAGTGCGCGTGCGCGGCCCCGAAGGGGAGACGACGATCTCCGGCCAGGTCGTCCTGTGCACCGGCGCGCACGACTGGTCGGCCGAGCTCTCGGCGAAGTTCACCGGCATCCCGGACGACGACGGCGGGAGCGTCGCCCCGAACACCGTGACCGGCGACGCGATCGCGCTGGTCGAGCCCGTGGGCGCAACCCCGGCTGCGCTGCCCGCGTGGGCCGCGCCCGTCCTGCCCGGTTACCGGCTGGCCGAGCCGGCGTTCGACGGCGACACCGGCTACCGGGCCTGCTTCGAGCACTGCCTGCCGCACACGTTCCTCGTCAACGCCCGCGGCGAGCGGTTCTGCGACGACGCGTTCCACCCCCGGATCGTCGCCGCGGCGCTGGGCGACGAGCAGGGCGGCAACCTGCCGTTCTTCATGATCTGGGACAGCCGCCACCACCGGAAGTACGGGCTGGGCGCGACGCCGCCGGGTGGGGAGTACCCGGCCGGGCTCGTCGCGTCGGCGCCGACGCTGCGGGAACTGGCCGTGCAGCTCGGCATCCCCGGCGACGCGCTGGAGACGACCGCGGCGCGGTTCAACGAGCACGCCGTCGCGGGGGAGGACCCGCAGTTCGGCCGCGGCACGAACCTGTCGGTGCGGCTGTTCCGCGGTGACGGTCGGCACGCGGCGAACCCGAACGTGGGACCGGTCGACGAGCCGCCGTTCTTCGGCATGCGGATGCGTCTGCTCAACACCGGCATCGCGGCGGCAGGGGTGCGCACCGGAGAGCACGGCCGGGTCCTGGACGGGGCGGGTGCGCCGATCCCGGGGCTGTTCGCGGCGGGGGAGTGCGCAACGCGGGCCGCGGCCGGCGTCGGCTACAACAGCGGCTACTCGCTGAGTCGCGCGATGGCCTTCGGGTTCCTCGCGGCATCGGCGATCGCGGACGCGCGCTGACCGGATCGGGGTCGGCACGCCCAGCCGCGCGTGCCGACCCCGCGGTCTCAGGAGAACAACTCCTCGGACAGCTCGCCGTAGAGCACCTCGGACGGGTCGAGCTCGCGGACCGCGGTCGGGGCCGGGTCGAACCAGACCAGCTCCCTCTGCAGCTCCGGGTTCTCCCCCTCGGTGAACGGGAAGAACCACGCCAGCCTGACCGATGGGTCGTCGACCTCGACGACGGGGACCTTCTCGCCGGGGTAGGACTGGGCCATGTGCCGTGCGCGGTGACGCCCCGGTCGGCGACGAGGTGGTCGACGTCCAGCTGCCGCACGTTCGTGCCGTCGTCCACCATGCCCTGGTAGAAGCCGCGGATGTCACGTCGAGGATCGCCTTGTGGCGGGGGTTGATCAGAGGTCGTTGCCCGCGTACGAGAGGTTGAAGCTCTTGTTGACCAGCGGGAAGTCGGGGACGATCGTGTCCGCCAGCGCGACCGGCAGCGCCGGCCAGTTGAAGAAGCTCGGATCGACGATCTTCACCCGGGTCGGCCTGCCGTCCGCGCCGAGCTCGACGCGGTGCACGATCGTTCCGCGCCAGCCCTCGACGATCCCGACGCCGGACCGCGGCCCGGCCGCGGCCGGCACCTCGGCCTCGCCGGCCGCGGCCGACTTCCCACCGGTGACCAGCGCCGCGATCGTGTCGACGGAGTGGCGGAACTCGGCGGCGCGGACGGTGAACCGGGCCAGCACGTCCCCGCCGGTGGTGTGGGGGACCGGCCGCGGAAGCGGCGCCGGCAGCCATGGGTGGTCGTAGCGGGCGTCGACGGTGAGGCCGCTGGCGCGCGCGATGTAGCCGAGCACGCCGATGTCGCTCGCCTGCGCCGCGGTGAGCACGGCGGTGCCGGTGAACCGGTCGCGGACCACGCTGTGGCCGAGCGCGAGGTCGACGATCTCGGCCACCTCGTCGGCGAGGGCGGCCAGCGCGGTCGGATCGGGCAGGACCCGCAGGCTCGTCGCGCCCGGGCGGATCACGCCGCGCAGCAGCCGGCTGCCGGTGATCTCGTCGTTGATCCGCAGCAGCTGCTCGCGCACCGTGCCGGCGTGGCTGTTGAGGATGCCGTGCGCGACGTCGTTGCAGAGCATGCCGATGTCGGCGACGTGGTTGTACAACCGCTCCAGCTCCAGCAGGACCGCGCGGTTGCGCAGCACGTCGTCGCCGACGGTGATCCCGAGGGCGTCCTCGACGGCGGCGCAGAAGGCGAGCGTGTGCCCGACGGACGTGTCGCCGCTGATCCGCTCGGCGAGCTCGACGCACCGGTCGAGCGGGCTGCCCTGGAACAGCTTCTCGATGCCGCGGTGGACGAACCACAGCCGCGCCTTGAGGTTCAGGATCGTCTCGCCGACCACCGAGAACCGGAAGTGGCCCGGCCCGATCATGCCTGCGTGCACGGGTCCTACCGGGATCTCGTACACGCCGGGGCCCTCCACGGCGCGGAACGGGTACGGTCCGTCGACGTCGCCGAACTCGGGCGGGGCGCCCGCGTCGGACAGCATCGGGTACCAGCCCTTCGGCCAGTGGAAGTGCCGGACCAGGCGGCGGGGCAGCGGGTGGTCGGCCGGGATGATGCCGAACAGGTCGTGCAGTTCCCGCTCGAAGCGTCCGGTCGGGAACGACACCGCCGCCAGACTGGGCAGCCGCGGGTGCTCGGGATCGAGCGGCACGTGCAGCTCGACCCGCCGCTGCGGCTCGGCCGCGGAGGCGGCGCGGGTGAACAGGTACACCGCGCGCAGCCCGCCACCGGCCGGGCGGTCGTCGTGCCCGGCGACGAGGGCGACGCGGTAGCCGCCGGCCAGCAGTCCGGTGGCGTGGGCGGGCAGCTCGTCGGGTCCGATCGTCGTCGCGCCCGGGGTGGGCGGGGCGGGTGTGGCGGTCATGGCGTTCCCCCGGTGAGCGTGCGGGTGGCCGCGTCGAGCAGGCCGGCCAGCGGGCCCGCGGTGATGCCCAGCGCCGCCGCGAGGACCAGTCCGCCGATCAGCGCGGTCCCGGTCGAGGCGGCCAGCTGGGACGCGGTGCGGGTCAGGGTGGTCCCGCCGGACGGCTCGGGCCGGGGTCCGGGCTCGCCGAGCAGCATCCGACTGGTGTGGTTCACCATGGCCGCGGCGATCACGAGCACGAGGACGAGCGCGATCGCCGTGGCCCACGCGAGCGGCGCGGATCCGGCGGCGAACCCGGCCCGGGCGATGCCCAGCTCGCTGGCGAAGATGCTGAACGGCGGCATGCCGATCAGCGCGAGCACCCCGGCGCCGAGGCAGCCGGCGAGCACGGGCTGGTCGGCCGCCAGCCCGCGGACCTCGGCGATGCGGCTCGTGCCGCGGATCTGCAGCAGCCGCCCGGCGCCGACGAACAGCACGCTCTTGACCAGGCCGTGGCCCAGCACGTGCAGCAGCACGGCCGCGATCGCCGCGGGCCCGCCGATCGCCGCGCCGAGCGCGAGCAGCCCCATGTGCTCGATGCTGGAGTAGGCGAGCATCCGCTTATAGTCGCGCTGGGCGATCAGGAGCGACGCCGCCACCGCCAGCGACGCGAGCGCGGACGCGAGGAGCAGGGCCTGCGCGAACTCCGGCCCGACCGCGAGATCGGCGATCACCTTGGTGCGCAGGACCGCGTAGAACGCGACCGAGAGCAGCACCCCCGACATCAGCGCGGAGACCGGAGCGGGGGCCTGGCTGTGCGCGTCGGGCAGCCAGGCGTGCAGCGGCGCGAGCCCGGCCTTGGTGCCGAAGCCGATGATCAGCAGGACGACGGCGAGCCGAGTGACGCCGGGGTCCAGCGTCGGGGCGGTGAGGACCAGCGCCGCCCAGTCGAGCCCGGCGCCGGTGCCGGCGCGGTGCGCGGCGTAGTGCAGGAGCACGAGCCCCAGCAGGGCCAGCGCGATCCCGGCCGAGCAGATCACCACGTACTTCCACGCGGCCTCGACCGCGGCCCTGCTGCGGTGCACACCGACGAGGAACGCGGTGACGATCGTGGTGCCCTCGACCGCCACCCAGAGCACGCCGAGATCGGCGGCGAGCACGGCGGCCGCCATCGACGCGACGAACAGCTGCACCAGCGCGCAGTAGCGGGCCGCGGTGCGCGTCCCCGCCCGTCCGGCAGCCCGCTCGGCCGCCAGGTGAGCGGGCGTGGCGAGCCCGCTGAGCAGGGCGACCGCGGCGATCACGACCAGCATGAACACCGAGAGCGCGTCGGCCCGCAGCAGCCCGCCGGCGGCGACCACGGGCCCGTCGGTGAGGACGAGCGCAGCGAGGACGATCGCGTCGCCCAGCAGCACGGCGGCCGAGCCGACGAGCAGCCACGGCAGCGCCGCCTTCGCGGGCCCGCGCCGGTGACCGGCTGCGAAGTGGGCCACCGCGCAGAGCGCCGGGACGAGGACGGGCAGGAGCGCGAGCAGGGTCGTCATCAGTCGTGCAGCTCCCGCAGCTCGTCGAGATCGGTGTTGCCGAACGCCTCGCGCATCCGCCCGGTCAGCACCTGCAGCACCAGGAGGGCCAGCAGCACGTCGAGCGCCACCCCGACCTCGACGATCAGCCCGATCCCGGCGGTGGTGAGGAACCCGACCGCGGTGATCCCGTTGTCCATCAGCAGGAACCCGACCAGGTGCGACACCGCGCGGCGGCGCGTGACCAGCACGAAGAACCCGATCAGCACGACCGCCATCCCGATCGGGACGGCTTGGGTCGCGGGGGAGGGGGCCAGCTCGACGATCGGCCGGGACACGGCGAACGCGAGCAGAGTGAGCAGGGCGGCGGCCAGCAGCGACGCCGCGACGTTGACGACGGGGCGGACCTCGCGGACCGGTTCGGTGCCCTCCCGGGCGGTCCCGAGCGCACGGCGCAGCACAGCGGGCAGGACCCCGGCCCGCAGCACCGCCACCCCGGCGGCCAGCACGGCCAGCTCCGGCGAGCCCTCGTGCCAGGCCAGAACCGCGATCAGCGCGGCGAGCGCGACGCCCTGCGCCGCGAACAGCCGGATGATCACCGCCAGCTCGCGGCGCCACAGCACCAGGACCGCGCACAGCAGGACGGCGCCGGCGGTGAGGTTGAGCAGCTGCACGTACGCGGTGTCCGACACGACGGCTCCTCTCACGCCAGCACGTAGGAGGCGGTGACGGCGAGCAGGGCGAGCAGGAACGAGCCGGCGAGCAGCTCCGGCACCCGGAACAGGCGCACCTTGGCCAGGAACACCTCGGCGGCGGCGAGCGCGGCGCCCAGGACGCCGACCTTCACCACGAACGCGACGACCCCGACGAGCAGGGCGAGCACGCCGGCCTCGGTGGCGATGCCCCACGGCACGAACAGGTTGGCCAACAGGCCCAGGTAGACGGCCGAGCGCATCGCGGAGCCGAGCTCGATCAACGCGAGGTCCGGCCCGGCGTACTCCAGGACCATCGCCTCGTGGACCATCGTCAGCTCGAGGTGGGTGGCGGGGTTGTCCACCGGCAGCCGCCCGGTCTCGGCGACGATCACCAGCACGAGCGCGGCCGCGGCCAGCAGCGCGGCGGGGGAGAGCACCGCGGACGGCTCGGCCAGGGTGGAGTCGACGATCGCCGACAGGTTCGTCGAGCCCGCGCGCACCGACAGCGCGAAGATCGCGACGAGCGCGGTGGGCTCGACCAGCGCGAGGATCGTCGTCTCCCGGCTCGCGCCCATGCCGCCGAACGCGGTGCCGGTGTCGATCCCGGCGAGTGCGATCGCGACCGTGCCGGTCGCGAGCAGCGCCACCACCACGAACAGGTCGGCCACTCCCGGCAGCGGCGACGCCGCGGTGACGAACGGCGCGATCGCCGCGACCACGAGCGTGATCGCCACCATGGCCACCGGCGCGGCGCGGAAGACCTCGCTCGTGCCCCGCGGGGTGATCGGCTCCTTGCGGAACTGTTTGCGCAGGTCGCGCCACGGTTGCCTGATGCCGGCGCCGACCCGGCCCTCCATGCGGGCGCGCACCTGGCGCATGAGGCCCACCAGCAGCGGGGCCCCGGCGACGATCACCACCGCCTGCAGGAGGCCACCCACCAGCCCGAGCGTCGTCGAGTCGGTCATGCCAGCACCAGCAGCAGCATCAGGGCGCACAGAGTGCACAGTCCGTAGCCGAGGTAGCGGTGCACGCTCCCCGTGGCCAGGGCGCGGCCGGCGCGACCCCAGCGGGTGACGAAGGAGAGCACCGGTTCGTAGAGGTGCCGCTCGATCCGGTCCGGCACGCGGCGGCGGTACTCGACGGCCGCGATGAGGTAGCGCGACTCCTGGTGGTGGGTGACGTCGACGTCCTGCACCGGCTGCAGGACCGTGTCGAACACCCGCTGGAGCGGCTCGGCGAACGACGTGGCTGTGTACTCCGTGCGCGGGGAGAGCGGACCGCCGCCGCAGTCCCACAACCGGGCTTCACGGCGGGCGCGGCGACCCGCGAGCACCCGCGGGATCGCGACGACCAGCACCGCCGCCACGACGAGCGCGACGACGACCAGCACCGGCGACAACAGCCCCGTGACGCCGACCAGCTCGACCGACACCGCGTCGGCGATCGGTGCGGGCGAGCCGACCAGCCCGGCCGCGACGCGGCCCAGCGTCGGCAGCACCAGCGTGGGGGCGACGGCCAGCACGGTGGCGGCGACCGCGGCGAGGCCCATCCCGGCGAGCATCGTCGCGGGGCTCTCGATGGCGTGCGCGGCGGCGTCGCTGCGCGGGCGGGCGAGGAAACCGACCCCGAACGCCTTCACGAACGTCACGACCGCGAGCCCGGCGGTCAGCGCGACGACGGCGACGGCGAGGGGCAGCACGACCACCGTGACGGTGGGCGCGGCGGCCGGGGCGGCGTCGGGCGCGGGCAGGCCGTGGATCAGCGACTGCAGCAGCACCCACTCGCTGACGAACGCGGTGCCCGGCGGCAGCGCGGAGGCCGCGAGCGCGCCGAGGCCGAACGCGGCCGTCGT
Organism: Pseudonocardia thermophila; assembly: GCF_900142365.1. Classification (GTDB taxonomy): domain Bacteria; phylum Actinomycetota; class Actinomycetes; order Mycobacteriales; family Pseudonocardiaceae; genus Pseudonocardia; species Pseudonocardia thermophila. The sequence continues at coordinate 24,639 of NZ_FRAP01000011.1, forward strand.
CAGCGGCATGCCGGTGCGCAGGCCGCCGAGGGAGTCCAGGTCGCGGGTGCCGGTCGCGTGCAGGACGGAACCGGCGGCGAGGAAGAGCAGCGTCTTGAACGCGGCGTGGCCGACGACGTGCATCAGGGCTGCGGTGAGCGCCAGCGCGGCCAGCACCGGGCTGCCGATCGAGGCGAACAACCCGCTCGCGCCGACCCCGACGAGCACCAGCCCCATGTTCTCGGTGGTGGAGTGGGCGAGCAGGCGCTTGAGATCGGTCGAGACGACCGCCTGCAGGATCCCGTACCCCGCCGAGATCGCGCCGAGGACGAGCACGAGCAGCCACCACCAGCGCTCGGCGTCGACGGCGAGCAGGTCGAACCCGACGCGCACGATCCCGTAGACGCCGAGGTTGACCATCGCCGCGGACATCAGCGCGGAGACGTGGCTGGGGGCCTCCGGGTGGGCACGGGGCAGCCAGGCGTGCAGCGGCACGATGCCGGACTTGGACCCGAACCCGGCCAGGCACAGCACGAACGCGGTGCCCGCGACGGCGGGGGACAGGTCCGCGGCGGCGGCGCGGACCGCGGCGAACGCGTCGCCGTCGGCCGGGGCGGACAGGATGAGCAGCCCGATCAGCACGGCGACGAACCCGAGGTGGGTCATGACGGCGTACCAGCGGGCCGCGGACGCGACCTCGGCCCGGCGCCGGTGCTCCGACACGACCAGCACCAGCGAGGTGAGCGCCATCAGCTCCCAGCAGACCAGGAACGTCGTGATGCTGCCGGCTGCGGGCACGAGCAGCAGCGACAGGACGAACAGGGGGAACGTGGCCTGCACCCCGCGGCTGTCGAGGCCGTGGTGGGAGTAGCCGATCCCGTAGATCGCCGCGGCGACGGCGACCGCGCCGCTCACGGCGAGGAACGCGGCGCCGAGCCCGTCGACGGTGAGCGCGATGCCGGACAGCGGGACGATCCAGGGCAGCTCGACCGCGAACCGCTCGCCCAGCAGCGCGGCGGCTCCGGCGACGACGCCCGCCGCCCCGGTGATCGCGGTCAAGGTGCCGACGACGGCTGGGCGTGCGCGCCGGCGCACGACGAGCGCAGCCAGGACGGCCAGGAGCGCGCTGCCGGCCGCGCACCCGAGCGCAACCTCGACCGTGTTCATCGACCGGTCAGCGTCCGCAGGGCGGCCACGATCGCCTCGGGGCGGGGCGGGCAGCCGGGTACCTCGAGATCCACCGGGACGACGGCGGAGACCGGGCCGGTCACCCCGTAGGCGCTGGCGAACACACCGCAGTTGCGCGCGCAGTCACCGACCGCGACGACCATCCGGGGCCGGGGGACGGCCTCGTAGGTGCGGCGCAGCGGCTCGGTCATGTTGCGGGTGACCGCGCCGGTGACGATCAGCGCGTCGGCGTGCCGGGGCGAGGCGACCAAGCGCGCGCCGTAGCGCTCGCCGTCGTGGACGGGGCCGAAGGCCGCGCCGATCTCGATCTCGCACCCGTTGCACGAGCCCGCGTCGACGTGGCGGATCTGGACGGATCCGCCCAGCTGCTCCGCGGCGTCGGGGCGGTCCGTCGAGGGTGGCTCGGGGGCCGGTTCGGCGATTCGTCCCAGCCGCCGGATCCTGCGCCACAGACCCAGCACGACACCGTCCTTCCCCGCACGCCGCCCCGACTCGGACCGTCCGCACCGCACCTGCGGCCGAACATCTTTGGCCGAACATCTTTAGCTGTTCGGCCAGTCCGCAGTTGCTAAGTTTAGAAAGTCCTAGAGCCGTCGCGCGTTCGGGTGGGCGAGCGCACGGCGGGTGCTGGTCAGCCGCCGATGATCAGAGGCTGAACAGGATCGAGCGCACGATGATCGCGACCACGAACACGAGCGTGAACGCCAGGTCGATACCGATCCCGCCGGCCCGCACCGGCGGCAGGACCCGCCGCACCGGAGCGATCACCGGCTCGGTGGCGCGGTGCGTCAGCTCGCGGGTGCGCGTGGCCCAGTCGGGACTCCGCCCGGCCAGCGCCACCCAGTCCAGCACCAGCCGGACCAGCATCACCAGGATGAACAGCGTCACCACGTAACCGAGCAGCGTCCCGATCAGCCCCATGCCGGTCCAACGCACGAGCGCCGCCGGAAGTGTCCGGTTGGCCCGGAGGTGCGTCCCTCGCCCGGCGGCGAGTCGTGGATCCCGTGGCGCCGAGTCGCCCCGAGCGGCAGCGCGAGTTGCCCCGTCCGGGAGGGCGAGTTGCCCGGAGCGGCAGCGCGCGTTGCCCCGCACCGTACGGCGAGTTGCCCGGACGAGGACCGGTGCAGGACGTGGGGCCGGGCCGTGCGTGTCCAACTCCGGTCCCGTCGTACTCGAACCCCGAACTCGACGAGCCCGAAATGCGGACTCGCGTGGTGTCACGGCTCCGGGCCAGGTCGGCGCGTGGCCTGGGGTCGAAACCGCAGGACTCGACGGTGCCGTACGCGAGCCTCGCCTCGCGGATCGCGGGACTCGGTGAGCGAAACGCGTGACTCGCCGGGCAGAGCGCGCGACTCGCGAGGCCGGTCGCTGGGAGCTGCCGGGCGGCCGGGTGGAGGCCCGGGGAGGAGGGAGAGTCCGAGCCAGCGCTCGCCCGCGCGTCGGTCAGCACATGGTCAGGCCGCCGCTGACGCTGATCGCCTGCCCCGTCACGTACGACGCCTGCTCGCTCGCCAGGAACACCGCCATCGCCGCCACCTCGGCCGGCCTGCCCGGCCGCCGCTTCGGTACGGCCCGAACCATGGCCTTCATCAGCTTCCCGGACATGCCTCCATCGGCCAGCATCTCCTGCAGCAGGCCGGTGTCGGTCGGCCCGGGGCAGACGACGTTGACGCAGATGTCGGTATCGGCCACCTCGCGGGCCAGCGCCTTCGAGAACGAGATCACGCCGCCGCGCGCCGCCGCTGAGGCCGCCTCGGCCTTCGATCCGACCTTCCCGCTGTCCGAACCCACCGTGACGATCCGGCCGTAACCCGCCGCGCGCATGTGCGGCAGGACCGCCTTGGCCAGGTGGATGACGCCGTAGAGCTCGATGTCGATCGTGCGGCGTACGACCTCCATGTCGACGTCCTCGAACAGCGTCAGGTGGTTCAGGTGCCCGACTGTGTTGACGAGGGCGTCGATGCGACCCATCGCCGCGTGCGCCGCCTCGACGGTGGCCCGCACTGCGCCGAGGTCGCTCACGTCCAGAGCGCCGTACCCGGCCACGGACCCCGCCGGCAGCTCGTCGGCGAGGCTCTTGGCCGCCTCCTCCCGGCTGTTGTAGGTGAACCAGACCCGGCCGCCGCGTTCGGCGACCTGCCGGCACACGTCGGCGCCGATCCCACCGCTGCCGCCGGTCACCAGCACCGCCCTGCCGTCGAAGTCGCCCACCGTCTTCCCCTCCTGAGCGTTCCGTGCGTCGTTCTCGCTGTCGATCACCGGGTTCGCGCCGTCTCCGCGTCCCACTGCCCGTTCGGGGACCGGTCGAGCCGGTACTTCGCGATCTTCCCGGTAGCGGTCCGCGGGATCTCCGGGATCGAGTCGACGAAGCGGGGGAGCTTGTACTCGGCCAGCCGCTCGCGCAGCCAGGCGATCAGCCCCTCGACGTCCGGTTCGGCGTCGGGCTTCCACTCGACGTACAGCTTGACCTCCTCCTCGGTGAGCGGCGACGGGACTGCCACCACCGCGGACTTCGCGACACTCGGGTGGCGGTCACAGGTGTCCTCGATCTCGATCGCCGAGATGTTCTCACCGCGCCGGCGCACCCAGTCCAGGCCGCGGCCCCGGAACGCCAGCCAGCCGCCCTCGTCGAGCACCCCGAAGTCGTCGAGCCGCAGCCAGCCGTCGCGCGTCGCCTTCGCCGTCGCCTCGGGCTTGCCGTGGTACTCCAGCATCCAGATGTGGTCGCGCTTGGGCCGCATGATGATCCGCCCGACCTCGCCCGTCGGGACGTCGTTGTCCTCCTCGTCGACGACGCGCACCTCGGCGTACGGGAGTGCACGGCCCGCATAGCCCCAGCGACGCTCGCTCGGCGTGCTGAAGACGAACCCGCAGCCGGTCTCCGTGGCGCCGTAGCCCTCCAGGAGGGTGACACCGAACCGCTGCTCGAACTCCCGGCCCAGGTCCGGCGGGACGGGGATGCCGAACGCGCGGGTCGCTGGATTGTCCGCGTCGTCGGCCCGGACGGGCTGCTTGTACAGCGCGACCAGCATCATCCCGATGAAGTTGAAGACCGTGGCGCCGTAGTGCCGGAGCTGGTCGAGGAACCGCGACGCCGAGAAGTTCTCCACCATCGCCACCGACGCCCCTTGCATGAGCGCGGTGGCGGTGGTGAAGATCTGCGCGTTGCAGTGGTGCAGCGGAAGGCACGTGAAGAACACGTCGTCCGGCCCCGCTCCCAGCACGTGCTGGCCGTACCAGCGGGCGGTGTTCGGGTAGGCGCCGTGGGGGAGCACCACACCCTTCGGTGGGCCCGTCGTCCCGCTCGTGTAGATGATGCTCGCGGGCGTGCCCGGGCCGATCCCCGGATCCGGCGGCAGCTGCGCGGATCCGCTCAGCAGCTCGTCGTAAGGTCGCAACCCGTTGGCCGCCGCCAGCTCATGGGCGGTGGTGTCCCCGCGGGCGCCCGTGACGAACTCCGGCGGCGGGTCGCTGAGCTGGGCCCGGATCGTGGCGAACGCGTCGGCCACTTCCGGGCCGAGGACGATCGCCTTGGCCTGCGAGTCCTCGAGCAGGTAGCGGCCGTCCACGGCCCGCGCGGCGGGGTTCAGCGTGACCGCGACCAGGCCCGCCTTCGCGGCCGCGAACAGGCACGCCAAGTACTCGGGTCGGTTGCGCATCCAGATCGCCAACCGGTCGCCCGGCCGTAGCCCTCTCTCCAGCAGGGCGTTCGCGATGCGGTTGCTGGTGCTCGCGAGCTCCGCGTAGGTGTAGGCGCGGTCCTCGAACCGCAGGAACGTCGCGTCACGGTAGGTCGTCTCGCGGTCGACGAGGAGCTTGCGCAGTGTGGTGATGTCGGCGTGGTCGGGCTCGGGCAAGGGCTCGGGCATCTTCGCTCCTCCAACCCCGGTGGAGGGCCGGCGGTCTTGCCGGATCGCCGGCCCTCCACCGCAGCGCGGTAACCGGGATCAGCCCGCGGCGGCGCGGTACTCGATGAACCGGTGCTCGTCGAACCGCGCCTCGGCGCCCGGCGGCACGACGAGCGTCGTCATCGGGTGCTCGATGATCGCGGGCCCGCGCACCACGTTGCCCGCGACGAGCCCGTCCATGTCGTAGACCTGGGTGGTCTGCCACGTGCCGGCGAAGTACGCCTGCCGCTCGCCCTTGCGGGCCGATTCGGCGGGCCGCGGGTCGGCGAGTTCGTAGCGCACGAACCTCGGCTTCGGCTTGTCCGCCACGACGTGCACGAACAGCTCGTTGACGAAGAACCCGGACTCCGGCAGCGCCGCGCCCTTGCCGTAGATCTTCGCGTAGTTCTCCTCGAACTCGGCGATCGCGCGGTCGAGGTCCTCCGGGGTCATGACGGCGCCGAAGGTGAAGGTCACGTCCAGCACCTCCAGCACGCCGACGTAGCGCATCGACGCCCCGTAGAGGACCTCCTTCGTCGCCAGCTGTCCCTCGCTGTTCAGCTCGCGGACGCCCTGGTCGCGCAGCGCGCTGTAGGCGTCGCCCATCGCCTTCGCGATCGACGCCTTCACGTCGCGGTCCGCGCCCGGCGGGATGATGTAGGACGCACCCTGGTGGAACCGCTTCGCGTACTCCGCGCAGGCCACACCGAACGCGGAGAACGCCGCCGCGAACGGGAAGGTGTACACCTTCTGGAACGGCACGTCGATGCCGTACAGGTGCAGAGGACCCGCCCCGCCGAACATGAACATCGTCCACTCGGTCGGGTTCGCCCCGCGTGCCTTGAGCATCGTCAGCAGGTGGTGGTTGAGGTTCGCGTTGAGCACCTCCAGCACACCCTGCGCAGCCTCTTCGACGCCCAGGCCGAGCGGCTCGGCGATGTCCTCGCGCACCGCCCGGATCGCTGCTTCGCGGTCGAGCGTGACGTCGCCGCCCAGGAAGTTGTCCGGGTCGAGGAAGCCGAGCACGACGTTGCAGTCCGACACCGTCACCCGAGGGTGGCGCAGGCACTTGCCCACGTCCGAGCCGGCGGACTCGGGGCCGAGGGTGATGTGCTTGAACTTCGGGTCGACGCGCACCTCGCTGCCGGCACCGGCACCGATCGAGTCCAGCGCCACCATCTGCAGGGCTAGCCGGTGCCCGGCGAAGTCGGGCTCCTTGCGCAGCGAGATGTGGTGGTCCTGGATCATCCCGACGTCGAAGCTGGTGCCACCGATGTCGGCCGTGAGGATGTTGCGCTCGCCGAGGATCTCGCCGATCGTCTTCGCGCCGATCAAACCACCGGTCGGGCCGGACAGGATGGTCTCGTACATGCGCGGGTGACGGATGTTGACGATGCTGCCGTAGCTGGCCATCGTGGCGAGCTCGCCGCGGTAGGCGCGCTCGTTCGCCGCCTGCTCCACCTTGCGGAGCATCTCGCGGACGATCGGCCCACCTGCAGCTTCCATGAGCACGCTCTTCATCCGCTGGACTTCCTTCATCACCGGCGCGATCTCGCTGGAGAGGATCACCGGCACGGTGACGCCCCGCTCCCGCATCACGTCCTGGGCGATCTCGCGGACGCGGCGCTCGTGGGCGGGGTTGAGGTAGGAGAACAGCAGCACGACGGCGATCGCGGCGACGCCCTCGTCGAGGAGCGCGTTGACCGCATCGCGGGTCTCGGCCTCGTTGAGCGGCGCCTTGACCTGGCCGGGCTCGGTGAGCATGAAGTAGCCACCGCTGGCGACCCGCTCGGCGACACCGCGGACGAGTGCGGCGCGCAGCCGGAACATGTCGCCGCCGGTGTGGTGGTGCAGCTTGTGGTGCAGCACCTCCTCCCACTCCAGGCCCAGCCACGAGTGGCCGCGCTCGTGGATGTACATGCTCTCCTGGCCCTTGGTCGTGATGAGCCCGACCGAGAGGCCCTTCCGCTCGAGCAGCGTGTTGAGGAAGAGCGTGCCCGTGTAGATGTTCGCGATCGACTTCGCGTGCAGCTCCTCCAGGGACATGCCCCAGTTGGCTGCCGCGTTCTCGTAGCCGTTCGCGTAGCTGATCGCCTCGTTGACCTTGTTGGTCAGCGCCTTGCCGATGCTGAACGAACCGTCCTGGGACACCGCGAACGCGTCGGTCATCGTCCCGCCGGCGTCGGTCGCCAGGATGATCTGCGAGTGCTCGGACTGTGCGGTCGTCATCGTCTACGCTCCCTGCCGGCCGTCTCGGGATCGGTCGTGGTTGCTCATGCGGTGCCCCACTTCTGCACCGCTTGCAGCGTTCGGTCCTCGAACACCCACTTCCCGTCCTCATCGGCCGGAGCGGACTGGCCGAGGATGTCCTCGTAGACCGACGCCAGATCGGGCAGGAACTCGAAGACCGGCGGGTAGCCGATCGGCACGCACTCGACGCTCAGCAGCGTGAAGCATCCGGGGCAGAGGTACTCCCGGACCTCGGCGATCCCGGGCTCCGGGCAGACCTCCTCGTAGTGGTAGATCTCCATGAACTCCTCGAGCGTGCGGCGGATCCGCACCCGGGCGGAGAGCTTCCAGTTCACCCGGGGGTCGCCGAACGCGTGGCTGCACTCGCCGCAGCGCACCGTGTGCGTCCCGTCCGCCTCGCGCACGACGTAGAGGTACTCGCCGAGCCGCAGGAGCACGTCGTCGCCGAAGGGCGTCGCCTCGGCCAGCGCGGCGTGGTACTCGGCGAACCGGTCAGGGGTCTTCTCCTGCCGCAGGATCTCGCGGACCTCGCCCCAGCTCATGCGGGATGTCTCGAGATCGCGCAGCACATCGCGGGAAGCCCGCTCGCTCATGACTGTGCCTCCTCCTCGGCGTCCAGCTGCCAGAACCGCGCGAACTCCTCGCGGAAGCTCGGGGAGAAGCCGTTGAGCTCCGCGTAGGCATCGGTGAGGAACTGTGGGAGCTCGCCGCTCCTGACCACTTCGCGCTCGGTGCGCCAGAACTCCTCGAACGACACGGAGGATGCCTCGCGGTCGCGGCGGATCTCCGCGCGACGGGCCTCTGCGGCGGCCTCCAGCGACTCGGTCGCCGATCCGGTCTCGTCGACCGGGACCCCGTAGACACGGTCGGCGACGGAGGCGGGGATGAAGCCCTCCTTGACGTCCAGGGCGACGGCGTCGACCGCGCGGTGCAGCGGGTCGCCCCAGCCGCCGGTGGCGTTGCCCGCGACGATGTAGATGTCCCCGGGCTTGACGAAGAGCGCCCCGACCTCCTCCTTGTGCAGCTCGCGGTCGGTGTAGGTGAGCTTGCCGGACTCGATCCACTCCGCGAGCTCGGCCATGCCGCCGGGGTACTCGCCCTGCCGCAGCAGCTCGAGGATGTTCGTCTGGCGGTACACGATGAGGGTCGACGTCGGCGCGGGGTAGCCGCCGCCTGGGATCGAGGCCTGCCCGGTGAAGTAGTTGCCGGTGCTCGCGCCGATCTTGCCGATGATCGCTTCCTGGACCTCGTCGGAGACCGCGAACGCCAGCTGCATGCCCAGCCCACCGCGGAACCGGCCATGCCCGCAGTAGCTGGGCAGGACGTTCTTGGACAGGTAGTAGATGCCGGGCAGGACGTACTCCCACTCCTCGACGGAACCGGTGTCGGAGGAGGGGTTCCACCACGCCGTGCCGAGCGGCTCACCGTCCATGTAGGGCCGCGCCGGAGTCGCCGACGCACCCAGCAGGTCCATCTGGCAGAACCCGAAGCTGAACCCGTTCTTGAGCGTGATCTCACCCTGGATGCCGGTCCAGCACAGATCGGAGTTCCAGGCCTCCTCAACGAACCCCCGGGCGCGCTTGGAAACCTCCAGCCCGCCGCCGAAGCAGTTGAACAGCGCAACGCTCGACGCCCACGGGTTGCCGGCGGAGTGCCGGTCGTTCGGCGGGTTGAACAGGCCGCCCTCGGGCATGTCGTAGGTGACGGCGAGGTTCATCCCCGAGTTCGGCTTGAGCCCGAGGCCGATCGTGTCCATCACGTTCAGCCACAGGTTCGACTCGATGATGCCCTTGTAGCCGCCCTGTGCGTGCCAGTTCGCCGGGGAGATCTTGTCCCAGTTGACGTGCACCTGGCCCTCGCGGGTGTCGATCTGCACCTCGGAGTGGAGGTGCAGCAACCAGTTCTTGGCTGACTGCGGCCACACGCCGTCGACGACGCCCGCATAGGGGACGGTGCGGAAGGCGACGAACCGGCTGCGGCCTGGGACGGTCAGCAGCTTGACGTTGTCAGAGCAGATCCGCCGGGTCTCCTCGATGATCTCCCGGGTGGCATCCTTGAAGTAGTCGAGGCCGAACTTGTCGATCGCCTCGGTGACCGAGTCCACGACCATCCGGCAGCCGGCCACCCGCATCTTCTGGTCGAGGATGTTGAACATCGGCGCTCGGGTGCGGCGCTCGAAGTGCTTGTAGAGCCAGGTGTAGTCCTCGTAGTCCTCGCCCACTTTCGTCGGCGGCAGCAGATATCCGTCGGTGAAGGTGTTGGGCGACCACGGCGGCCACGCGCCGGGCACGGCACCGCCTGCCTCCATGGTGTGGTTCATCCCGGCCGCCCAACCGATGAACTCGTCCTTGTAGAACAGCGGGACGAACGTGTAGACGTCGCCGGGGTGTGGCGTGCCCGTGGTCGCCGGGTCGCACGCGGTGAAGATGTCGCCAGGGCGGATCTGCGGGTTGCGGTCGTAGCCGTTCTCGGCCATGTACCGGATCGCGATGCGGAACGCGCCCTGGTGACCGACCAGACCCGACGACACCGCGACCGCGTGACCCTCCGGAGTCAGCAGCGCGAACAACAGCTCGCCCAGCTCACGTGCTCCGGGAGAGGCGGCGACGTTCTTCGACGTCTCGCGGGCGCCCATGACGGCGCTGTGGACCGCGTCGTAGAAGCGTTCGTAGGTGATCGGATCCTGCTCCTTGCGGGGCAGCGAGCGGAGTCCGTAGTAGTAGCCCGACGAGGTCAGCTCGTCCGTGTACTCGATCTGCTCGAGCAACGTGCGTTGCCCGAGGAGCTTGTCGCCTGCCAATCCTGTCACCTTCCTCGGCGTACGGATGGGCGCCCGGACGTGGGCGCGACGGAGGGACACCGGGGCCGGCACCCCGGGGAACAGTCACGGGACTTCGGTGGTGAAGCGCGGCTCGCGCTTCTCCCGCACGGCTGTGAGTCCTTCGGCGACGTCCGGTCCGGCGAAGCCGAGGAACTCGTAGGCGAGCGAGGCGTCGAAGGTCGGCCCGGCCTGCCGCAGCCAGTTGTTGATCGTCCACTTCGTGTAGGCGATCGCCGATGGGGAACCGGCAGCGAGCTTCGCAGCGACCGCCCGGGCCTTCGTCAGCAGCTCGGTCTCGGGCACGCACAGCGACACCAGCCCGAGCCGCTCAGCCTCCGCACCGCTGAGCGGCTCGCAGGTCATCAGGTAGTACTTGGCTTTGGCCGGACCGATCAGGAGCGGCCAGACGATCGCGGCGTGGTCGCCGGCGGCTACCCCGAGCCGTGTGTGCCCGTCGATGATCCGCAGATCCGGCGTCGCGATCGACACGTCGGCGAGCAGGCCCACCGCGAGTCCAGCGCCCACTGCGACGCCGTGCATCGCGGACACGACGGGTTTCGAGCAGTTGATCAGGTTGTAGACGATGTCGCGGGCCTCGCGCAGCGCCCGGGCGCGCACCGTGTGGTCGGACGCCACGTCGGCGACGAAGTCGAGGTCGCCGCCTGCGGAGAAGGCCCGTCCTTCGCCGCGCACGATCACCACCCGCGTATGCGGGTCGCGATCGACGACCGGCCAGATGTCGGCCAGGTCCCGGTGCCCGTCGTGGCCCACGGAGTTGAGTCGCTCCGGGTTCGACAGCACGATCTCCAGGACGCCGTCGGCAGTGCGCTCGACGCGAACGCTGCCGAACGGCGAATAGCGCTCCAGGTCACCCGACACTGGGCCACCTCCTTAGCGGATATTTGATAAAGTAGCACCACGGTGCGAGGGTGCCAAGAACAGGAGTCGCGGTACCGTGCCGCGCCGAGACGGGCGTAGGAGTAGCCCGACGAAGGGGGCAGCATGGTCCGATCGACTCGGCAGCGGCTCCGCCGGGGCCGTCCGCGGGGGAACCTCAAGGAGGAGGCCGCCCAGTACCTTCGGGACTGCATCTACGCCGGGGAGCTGCGCCCCGGTGACCGCATCGACCAGGACGCCATCGCCGAGCAGCTGGGGATGAGCCGGCTCCCGGTCCGCGAGGCGATCATCAGCCTCGAGGCCGACGGGCTGATCGACAACATCCCGCGGCGGGGCGCCTTCGTCGCGTCCCTGACGCCGCAGGACGTGCTCGACACCTACGAGGTGTACGGCACCCTGGCGGGCCTCGCGGCGAGCCGGGCGGCCACGGCGCTGACCGCGGCCGATCTCAACACGCTGGACGAACTCATCGAGGCGATGGAGTCCAGCACCGACAACGCCGAGCAAGAGGCGCTCAACTACGAGTTCCACCGGGTGATCAACACCGCCGGGGCTTCGCGCAGGCTGCGGTTGGCGCTGCGGGCGCTCGCGGCCGGGATGCCGAGCCGGTTCTTCGAGTTCACTGACGACTGGAACCGGCAGGCGATCATCGAGCACCGTGCGATCGTGGCGGCGTTGCGCAGCCGGGATCCCGAGGCCGCGCGGAAGGCGGCGTCGGACCACCTCCGCTCGGGAGCGGAGCAGGCGGTAGCGATGCTGCGGGCGTCGGGGTTCTGGGCGGAGCGGGACACCACCCCGTCCGGTTAGTCGGTCGGATCGATCACATCCGCCGGTCGGGCGCCCCGCGCCGCGGTGGATCCAGCGACTTGATTCTTTATATCTGATCTCGCGACCTGCGGAGGGAGACACCATGGACCCCGACGACGTCTCACTGATCGTCGGCCAGGTCGGGCGATTCGTGCGCGACGAGGTGCTGCCGCTCGAGGAAACGATCGAGGCCACCGGACGGGTGCCCGACGACCTCCGGCGCAAGGCCGCCGAGATGGGGCTGTTCGGCTTCTCCATACCGGAGCAGTACGGCGGGCTGGGCATGGCCATGTCCGAGGAGGTCCGCCTGGCGTTCGAACTCGGATACGCCAGCCCGGCGTTCCGTTCCATGCTCGGCACCAACAACGGCATCGCGGGCCAGGTCATCCTCCAGTTCGGCAGCGAGGAACAGCGGCAGCGCTACCTGCCCCGCATCGCCTCCGGGGAGTCGGTGGTCTCCTTCGCGCTCACCGAGGCCGAGGCCGGCTCCGATCCGGCGTCGTTGCGCACCACCGCCCGCCGGGTCGGCGATCACTACGTGATCAACGGTGCGAAGCGGTTCATCACGAATGCGCCCGACGCCGACCTGTTCGTCGTCTTCGCCCGGACCGGCGGGAACCGGGGCGAATCGAAGGGCATCTCGGCGTTCGTCGTGGACCGGAGCTCGGACGGGCTGGTCGTCGGCCCGCCCGACGAGAAGATGGGCCAGCGCGGGGCGCTGTCCGCCGAGGTCTTCTTCACCGACGTCGCCGTCCCCGCGGACGGCCTCATCGGCGAGGAGGGGGAGGGGTACCGGGCAGCGATGCGGGTGCTCTCACGCGGCCGGTTGCACATCGCCGCGATCTGCGTCGGGCTCGCCGACCGGCTGCTCGACGAGAGCATCGCCTACGCGCGGTCGCGTGCCCAGTTCGGCCGCCCCATCGGTGAGTTCCAGCTCGTCCAGGGGATGCTCGCCGATTCGAAGGCCGAGTGCTTCGCCGGGCGCAGCATGGTCCTGCAGGCGGCCCAGGCCTACGACGCCGGGCAGGACGACCGCATGCACAACGCCTGCTGCAAGTACTTCTGCAGCGAGATGCTCTCCCGGGTCGCCGACCGGGCCGTGCAGATCCACGGCGGTGCGGGCTACATGCGCGGCGTCGCCGTCGAGCGGCTGTACCGCGACGCACGGCTGTTCCGCATCTACGAGGGAACGAGCCAGATCCAGCAGGTGATCATCGCCCGGGCGCTGCTCTCCGACGCGGCGTGACCCGGGCACCGCTAGCGGAGGGAGCGGGCGTGGACACCGACATCCAGGACCTGCTGAACGGACTGTCCGACTTCGTCGACGCCGTGGTGGTGCCGCTGGAGAACGGCAATGCGCACCTGTTCGACCACGGCCGCAACTTCTACGCGCCGAACGGCGCCTACTCCGAGCCGGTGCGGAAGCTGCTGCGGGAGGTGCGGGAGCGTTCCGCCGAGGCCGGCTACTACACGATGTTCGCGCCGCAGGACATCGGCGGCGGCGGCCTCGGACCGATGGCCCTCTACGAGGTGTGGCGGCATCTGCACGCCAGGTACGGTCCCGGCCGGATCCTGCCGTACGCGTCGGTCGCGCACTGGAGCTACGCACCGAGCGTCCTCTGCTCGTACCTGACGCCGACGGCGAAGGAGCGCATGCTGCCCGCCTACCTGGCCGGTACGACGACGAGCTGCTTCGGGATGTCAGAGCCCGACGCCGGCACGGACGCGTGGGCGATGACCACGACCGCGCGCCGCACCGACGAGGGCTGGGTCATCAACGGGACCAAGCAGTGGATCACCAACGCCCCCGAGGCGGACTGGGTCTTCGTCTGGGCGGTGACCGACGACGAGCTGCGCCGCGCCCGCAAGGGTGGGATCAGCTGCTTCCTCGTGCCGACGTCGGCCCCGGGATTCGCCGTCGACAGCGTGATCAAGCTGTTCGGACAGGCCGGTGGGCACGAGGGGATCATCAGCTTCACAGACGTGCACGTCCCGGAGGACGCACTCGTCGGCGAGCTGCACAAGGGCTTCCCGCTGGCGATGGCCGGCGTGTCGACCGGCAGACTCTACAACGCCGCACGGTGCGTCGGCATGGCGATGTGGGCGCTGGACCGGGCGGCGGCCTACGCCGCCGAGCGCTCGACGTTCGGCCGGCCGATCGCGCAGTACCAGGGCGTGTCGTTCCAGATCGCGGACTGCGCGGTGGAGATCTACGCCGGGGACGCGATGTCTCGCGACTGCGCTGCCCGCCTCGAGGCCGGTGAACCCGCTCACACTGAGGTGGCGATGGCGAAGGTGTTCACGACCGAGATGTGCTCGCGGGTGTACGAGCGCTGCATGCAGGTACACGGAGGCATGGGGCTGACGAACGAGATGCGCCTCTACGACGGCTGGCACACCGCACGCATCGTGCGGATCGCGGACGGGAGTGCCGAGATCCTGCGTCGCAACATCGCGAAGGCGACGATCGGAGGCCACCGGCCGTGACGGAGGAAGCTCACCACATCGGCTACACCGTCGACGGCGCGCTGGCGCGGATCGAGCTGCGCCGCCCCGACGCGCTCAACGCGCTGATCCCCGACATGGGCCGGGAGCTGCTCGCCGCCGTCCGCCGGGCCGCGGCCGACGACGCGGTCCGCGCCGTGCTGCTCACCGGCGCGGGGCGTGCGTTCTGCGCCGGTGCGGACGTCAAGGACGAGCGGGAGCTCACGCCGGAGGGCCACCCCGACCTGACCACGCGACTGCGTGAGATCTACGGCCCGGCCGTGCTGGCCATCCGGGCCGCACCGAAGCCCGTGGTCGCCGCGGTGCAGGGGGCGTGCGCCGGGCTCGGGGTCTCGTTCGCGCTGGCTTGCGACATCACACTGGCCGCCGACGACGCGTACTTCCTGTTCGCGTTCGTGCGGGTCGGGCTCATCCCGGACGGCGGGCTCACCGCGTTCCTCACCGAACGCATCGGCATCGCCCGAGCCACGCGGCTGTGCATGCTGGGGGAGAAGCTCTCTGCCCAGCAGGCCTACGACTGGGGGCTCATCGCCGGCGTTCATCCCGCCGCCGAGCTGCGGTCGGCCGCCGAGGAGGTGGCGCAGCGGCTGGCGGCGGGCCCGACCGTCGCGCTGGGGAGCATGAAGCAGGCGTTCGACGCCGCTGCCCATCGGCACCTCGCCGCGCAGATCGAGCTCGAGGCGACCCTGCAGCAGAAGCAGGCACCCACCCGCGACTACGCCGAGGCTCGCGCCGCGTTCGCGGAGAAGCGCGCGCCGGTGTTCGAGGGCCGCTGAGTTCGCCGGGGCCGGCGGCGCGGCCCCTGCGCTCCGGCTGTCCGCCGTGCCTCGGCGGAGCCGCCGCACCTGCGGCGGAACGCAGCACACAACGGGCGGCGTGCGCGACTCGCCCCGCGGTTCGCGGGACTCGCCGGGCGAACGCGGGACTCGCGGCGTGGTCGCGACCGCGCCCCTCCCGACCGCGCCGCCCTCCCGGCCGCACCGGCTGGCACCGCCCGGTTTCGCCGATGACCTACCGGGCTACCCGTCGAGCATCGCTCTCCTGCTCGACCTCTCCTGCTCGACGAGGAACCACACATGCACATCTGGCCGGGTTCGCAACATCCCCTGGGCGCCACGTTCGACGGCGGCGGCACGAACTTCGCGATCTTCTCCGAGGTCGCCGAGCGGATCGAGCTGTGCCTGTTCGACGAGGACGGCACCGAGTCACGGGTCGATCTCCCCGAGCGCAACGGCCTGGTCTGGCACGGCTACCTGCCCCGGGTCGGGCCCGGCCAGCACTACGGCTACCGCGTCCACGGCCCGTACGACCCGGCGGCCGGCCTGCGCTGCAACCCGGCCAAGCTGCTGCTCGATCCGTACGCCCGCGCGATCGACGGCTCGATCACCTGGGGCGAGGAGCTGTTCGCCTACCGCTTCGGCGACCCCGAGTCCACCAACGACGCCGACTCCGCGCCGAAGATGATGACCTCGGTCGTGGTCAACCCCTACTTCGACTGGGACGGTGACCGGCCGCTGCGGGTTCCGTACAACGAGTCGATCATCTACGAGGCGCACGTCAAGGGCATGACGATGACTCATCCCGGCATCCCCGACGACGTCCGCGGCACCTACGCCGGCCTCGCCCACCCCGTCATGATCGAGCACCTGAAGTCACTCGGGGTCACGGCGGTCGAGCTGATGCCGGTGCACCAGTTCGTCCACGACTCGACGCTCGTCGAGCGCGGGCTGAAGAACTACTGGGGCTACAACAGCATCGGCTTCTTCGCCCCGCACAACGGCTACGCGTCCTTCGGCACCGCCGGCGAGCAGGTGCTGGAGTTCAAGACGATGGTCCGCGCGCTGCACCGGGCGGGCATCGAGGTGATCCTCGACGTCGTCTACAACCACACCGCCGAGGGCAACCACCTCGGGCCCACGCTGTCGTTCCGTGGCATCGACAACCGCGCCTACTACCGCCTCGTCGACGACGACCCGCGCTACTACTACGACACCACCGGCACCGGGAACAGCCTCAACGTCCGCCACCACGAGTCGCTGCGGCTGATCATGGACTCGCTGCGGTACTGGGTCACCGAGATGCACGTCGACGGCTTCCGCTTCGACCTCGCTTCCAGCCTCGCCCGCGAGTTCCACGAGGTCGACCGGCTGGCGGCGTTCTTCGACCTGGTCAACCAGGACCCCGTGGTGAGCCGGGTCAAGCTGATCGCCGAGCCGTGGGACGTCGGCGAGGGCGGCTACCAGGTCGGCGGATTCCCACCGCTGTGGACGGAGTGGAACGGCCGCTACCGCGACACGGTCCGCGACTTCTGGCGCGGCGAACCGGCCAGCCTCGGCGAGTTCGCCGCCCGGTTCACCGGATCGTCCGACCTGTACGAGGCCGACAACCGCCGCCCGATCGCGTCGATCAACTTCGTGACCGCGCACGACGGGTTCACGCTGGAGGACCTCGTCGCGTATAACGAGAAGCACAACGAGGCCAACGGCGAGGACAACAACGACGGCGAGAGCCACAACCGCTCCTGGAACCACGGCGCGGAGGGTCCGACCGACGACCCCGCGGTGCACGCGCTGCGCGAGCGGCAGAAGCGCAACATCCTCACGACGCTCCTGCTCAGCCAGGGCGTGCCGATGATCGCGCACGGCGACGAGCTGGGCCGCACCCAGCAGGGCAACAACAACGTCTACTGCCAGGACAACGAGCTGTCCTGGATCGACTGGAAGCAGGCTCGCGAGCACGACGTGCTCACCGCGTTCACGTCCCGGCTGACGGCGCTGCGCGCGGCGCACCCGATCTTCCGCCGGCAGCGGTTCTTCCAGGGCCGCGCCATCCACGGGTCCAGCGTCGACGACATCGCCTGGCTGCGCCCCGACGGCCGGCACATGCAGGACGACGACTGGCACCGCGACCGCGCCCCGGTCGTCATGATCTACCTCAACGGGCAGGGCATCCCGGACCGCGACCAGGTGGGGGAGCGCATCGTCGACGACTCCTTCCTGCTGCTGCTCAACGCCGGACACCACCAGCAGATGTTCACGCTGCCCGACGAGGCGTTCGGCCGAGCGTGGACGATCGAGGTGGACACGGCGGACCCGCTGCTGGCGAGCAGCCGCCGCCACCCGCAGCCGAACGGCCGGCTGCGCATCCCGCCGCGCTCGATGCTCGTCCTGCGCTGCACCGTCCGCTGAGCCCCGGACGATGAGGCCCGGACGCTGGGCCCAGGAATGGCCGCAGCCGGAACGGGGTACGCGACCGCCGTGACGTCCGAAGCGGTCGACGCCGCCCACTCGCGCCCCGCCGGCGCCTCCGACGAGCTCGTCGAGGCGAACGGCAAGTTCTCCGAGGCCCTGGAGTACCTGGAGCGCGTCCGCGGCCACCTGTACTCCTTCCACCAGCTCATCGGTCGCTGCGACCTGCTGCTCGACGACGTCGTCGACGGCCTGCGCGCGGCGGGCCGCGACGATCTCGCCGACCGGGTCCAGGACGAGGTCCTCGGCCGCAACGTCCTGGCTGGGCGCTGGACCTTCCAGATCGTCGAGGAGTTCGACGAGGGCTACTACGCGGCCTTCCGCGACATGGAGCGCGAGGTTCGCGAGCAGACCCTCGACGGGCGCCGCCACGTGTTCGAGGCCGAGATGGAGCAGCGTCGCCGCACGAAGGGCCGCCGCGGGCACGAGGCGACGCCGGAGGACACCCGCGGCTGACCTCGCCGCGATCATCGTCGGGCCCCGGGCTACGGTCGGGGCGTGCCCGTGGAACCACCTCCTTCGCGCTGGCGGTTCGACGTCGACGACGTCCTGGAGCACGGGAGCGAGGACCTCGTCGCGGTCGGGGCCGACCTGGAACCGGGCACCCTGCTCGCGGCCTACCGGCGCGGGCTGTTCCCGATGCCGCTGGACCCCGGTCTGCCCGAGGGACCGATCTCGTGGTGGTCCCCGGTGCGGCGCGGGGTGCTCCCGCTGGACGCGCTGAAGGTGTCGCGGTCGCTGCGCAAGTCGTGCAAGACGTTCGAGATCCGGGTGAACACCGCGTTCGCCGAGGTCATCGACGCGTGCGCGGATCCGCGCCGCCCGCACGGCTGGATCGACGACCGCATCCGCGCCGCTTACGTGCGCCTGCACGAGCTGGGCTGGGCCCACTCGGTGGAGTCGTGGCGCGCCGGGCGGCTGGAGGGTGGGCTGTACGGGGTCGCGATCGGCGGGCTGTTCGCCGGCGAGTCGATGTTCCACCGGGCCCGCGACGCGTCGAAGGTGGCGCTGGTCGGGCTCGTCGATCTCCTCTCCGACGAGCACGCCGAGCGCCGGCTCATCGACGTCCAGTGGCAGACCCCGCACCTGGCCTCGCTCGGGGTGCAGGAGATCCCGCGCGCCGACTACCTCGCCCGGCTGCCCGCGCTGCTCGACGTCCCGCTGCCGGCGGCGTTCACCTGACGATCGAACGCCGCGTCCGCGGCCGGCCCAGTCCGGTCAGTGCGGTTCGGTGAGCGCGAACCGGCGGCGCACGTCGGGGCGCTGGGCCAGCCGCGGCGGGTAACCGGGGCCCATGCGCATCTCGGTGTCGGTGGCCTGCAGCGGCTCGCCGCAGTGCGCGCACACGACCTCGGCGTGGGTGTCGTGCCCGCAGGCGCGGTGGTGGAAGGTGACCGGGGGACCGGCCTCGTCGGCCAGCCACCGGTCGCCCCACCGGGTCATCGCCGCGATCACGCCGAAGAAGTCGCGCCCCTTCTCGGTGAGGACGTAGTCGTAGCGGACGGGATCGCGCTGGTAGGGGTGCTTCTCCAGCAGGCCTTCGTCCACCAGCCGGCGCAACCGGTCGGCGAGGGTGTTGCGGGCGATGCTCAGCGACTGGTGGATCTCGTCGAACCGCCGGATGCCGAAGAACACTTCGCGGAGCACGAGCGGGGTCCACCAGTCGCCCAGCAGGTCCATGGTTCGCGCGACGGAGCAGGGCCAGTTCGCGAACGACGTCCTCTTCATGGGCGGAGTCTAGTCGTTGCGGAAAAGGACTCAGCAGCTCAGCAAGCTGCGGCCCGATCCGCGGTTCGATCAGCGGCCCGCGAAGTCCGTGTTGGCGGCGATGCTGCGGCTGCCTCCGGAGAGCAGCTTCGCCACCCCGGTCCGCATGTCACGGGTGTCGAACAGCGGACTGCCGTGGTCGAGCACGGCGCGATCGGCGTCGCGGATGCCGTTGTCGAGGTAGCGCCGCAGCAGGGCCTTTCCCGCGGCGAGCGCCTCCGTCGGCCCGTCTGCGTAGCGCCTGGCCAGCTCGGTGGCTCGATCGAGCAGCTCGGCGTCGGCCACCACGTGGTTGACGATGTTCCAATCGGCGAACTGCTGCGCGGTGTACTGCTCGCCGTCGAAGACGATCTGCTTCGCGCGGGCCGAGCCGGCCCGCTCGGCGAGTCGGTGGATGCCGCCGAGCAGCGTCGTCGTGCCGATGTGCCGCTCGACCTGCGCGAACCGGGCCGACTCCGCGGCCACGACGATGTCGGCGCACAGCGCGAGCTCGAGACCGGCCGCCAGACACAGCCCCTGCACGGCCACGACCGTGGGGACCGGCAGGTCCTCCAGGCGCGCGAACACCGGGAGCGTCCGGCTGAACAAGGCGCGGGCGTGGCGGGCGGAGCGCTCGCGGAACACGCGGACGTCCGCGCCGGCCATGAAGTGCGGGCCCTCGGTGCGGACGAGCAGGGCGCGGATCGATCCGGCGGCGATCGCGCCCTCGACCTCGTCGACCGCCTCGGCGACGCCGGCGATCACCTCCTCGGACATCAGGTTCAGCGGCGGGTTGTCGACGACGAGGACGCCGAGCGCCCCCTCGGTCTCGTAGCGGACGGCGGACATGGCGGTCCTCCCTCGGGCGGAGCACTGGTCAGAGTGCGGCGGCGATGCGGGTGCCCTGGTCGATGGCGCGCTTGGCGTCCAGCTCGGCGGCGACGTCCGCGCCGCCCGCGAGGTGCACCGGCAGCCCGGCGGCGCGCAGCTGCTCGAGCAGGTCCCGGACGGGTTCCTGGCCGGCGCAGACGACGATCGTGTCGACGGCGAGCAGCTGGTGGTCGGTGTGGCCGGGACCTCCGCGTCCATGCTGGAACGACAGGTGCAGCCCCTCGTCGTCGATCTTCTCGTAGCGGACCCCGCGCACCAGCCGGACACCTTTGGCGGCGAGCGCGGCGCGGTGGATCCAGCCCGTGGTCCTGCCGAGCCGGCTGCCGATGCGTCCGCCGGTGCGCTGCAGCAGGATCACCGTGCGGGCCGGGGGTTCGGGCGCGGCAGTCGCGAGCGCGCCGGGTGCGGCCTCCGGATCGGCCACACCCCACTCGCGCCGCCACGCGGGCACGTCCAGCGTCGGGGAGGTGGCGTGGGTGAGGAACGCGCTCACGTCGACGCCGACCCCGCCGGCGCCGATGACGGCGACGCGCGCCCCGACCGGCACCTCGCCGCGCAGCACCTGCGGGTAGCCGACGACGCTCGGGTGGTCGATGCCGGGGATGTCCGGCAGCCGCGGGGTCACGCCGGTGGCGAGCACGATCTCGTCGTAGCCGCCCGCGACGAGCTCGGCGGCGGTCACTCGCCGCCCGAGGTGCAGGGCGACGCCGGTGCGCTCGATCCGCCGGGTGTAGTAGCGGATTGTCTCGGCGAACTCCTCCTTGCCGGGGATGCGCCGGGCCAGGTCGAACTGCCCGCCGATGACCTGTTCGGCCTCGAACAGGTCGACGTGGTGCCCGCGGCCGGCGGCGGTGACCGCCGCGGCGAGCCCGGCTGGGCCGGCCCCGACGACGGCGACGCGCTTGCGTCGGCGGGCCGGGGTGGTGGCCAGCTGCATCACCGGGTCGGTCTCGCGGCCCGCGCGCGGGTTGACCAGGCAGCTGGCCGTCGCTTCGCCGAACACGTGGTCCAGGCAGGCCTGGTTGCAGGCGATGCAGGTGCTGATCTCGTCGGTGCGGCCGCTCGCGGCCTTGCGGATCCATTCGGGATCGGCGAGCAGCGGGCGGGCCATCGAGACCATGTCGGCGTCGCCGCGGGCGAGCACCTCCTCGGCGACCTGCGGCATGTTGATCCGGTTCGACGTGATCACCGGCACCGGTGCGCGCGGGCGCAGCCGCGCGGTGAACGAGGTGAACGCCGCCCGCGGCACGGAGGTCGCGATCGTCGGGACGCGCGACTCGTGCCAGCCGATGCCGGTGTTGAGCAGGTTCGCCCCGGCCGCGGCCACCTCTTCCGCCACGCTCACGACCTCGTCCCAGGTCTGCCCGCCCTCGACGAGATCGGCCAGCGAGATCCGGTAGATGATCAGGAAGTCCGGCCCGACCACCGCGCGGGTGCGGCGCACGACCTCGACGGCGAACCGGCGCCGGTTCGCCGGGGTGCCGCCCCAGTCGTCGGTGCGGTGGTTGGTGCGCGGTGCGAGGAACTCGTTGATCAGGTAGCCCTCGGAGCCCATGATCTCGACCCCGTCGTAGCCGGCTTCGCGGGCGAGCGCCGCGCACGTCGCGAAAGCGTCGATGTGCTCCTCCACCTCGTGCTCGGCGAGCGGGCGGGGCGCGAACCGGTTGATCGGTGCGCGGATCGCCGACGGGGCGACGAGGTCGGGCTGCGTGGAGTAGCGGCCGGCGTGCAGGATCTGCAGCGCGATCCGCCCGCCGGCGGCGTGCACGGCGTCGGTGACGATCCGGTGCGCAGGCAGCTGGTCGGGCGAGGTGAGCATCGACCCGTTCTCGGTCAGCACGCCTTGCGGGTGCGGTGCGTAGCCGCCGGTGACCATCAGCCCGACGCCCCCGCGGGCGCGTTCGGCGAAGTAGGCGGCGAGCCGGGGCGCGTCGGCCGGATCGTCCTCCAGCCCGGTGTGCATCGATCCCATGAGCACCCGGTTCGGCAGGGTCAGGAACCCGAGGTCGAGCGGGGTGAACAGGTGCGGGTAGTCGAGGTGCGTCATGCGCTCACCCGCCCACGCAGCTCGTCGCGCAGGGGCCGGCCGTCGGGCGACCTCGGGATCGCCTCGATGGGGTCCATCAGCCGCACCTCCGCGGACGGCGCGACGGCCGCCGCGGCGAACGGCATGACCTGTTCGGCGTCGCTCATGACCGGCTCCCTCGCGTGATCAGCCGGTGGATCTGCTCGTGGTCGTGCTCTGCGCGCTCCCGCTCCTCGGCGGTGACGCGCTCCAGTCGCACGGGCACGTCCTTGTGGTGGGGGGTACCAGCGATCGGGTCGCGATCGGCGGCGTCGGTGAGCAGGTTGATCCGCGGCCCGTGGACGACCCGCCCGCCGCGGCCGTCGGGGACCGCCATGCCGTAGCCGTGCGGCAGCGCCACCTGCCCGCGGCGCAGGGTGTCGTCGACCTCGGCGCGGGCGACGACGCGGCCGGTGCGGGACACCACCGCGACCCAGTCGCCCTCGGCGGCACCGATGGCGGCGAGGTCGTCGGAGCGCACGTGCAGCGCTCCGTCGGGATCGGTGCGCCGCCACGCGGGCGGCCGCAGGATCTGGTTGGCGTTGTGCCGCCGGCGCTGCCCGTTGACCAATGACAGCGGGTGCTCGGGATCGGGGGCGTCGGCGGCGGGGTCCAGCGCGGTGAGCTGGTCGAGCAGCTCGGGCACGGCGAGCCGGATGCGCGGGTGGCGCACCAGGCTCCAGATCTCGTCGTACGTGTGCCGACTGAACGCGACGCCGCTGGGGCTGGTGAGGATCGCGGTGAACAGCGCCTCGCCGAGGGCGGGACCGGACAGGTCGGTGCCCAGCGCGCGCTGCACCTGGACCGGCATCTTCCGGGCGGCGGTGTGGCAGCCCGGCCACAGGATCGCGGCGGAGGCGGCGCCGTCGGGCAGGGTGCGGCCGAGCGTGCGGTAGAGCAGCACCGGGGCGATCGTCGGGTTCTCCGCGAGCAGGGGCGCGGCGTGCTCCAGCAGGTGCGCGCGGTCGGTGCGGGCGACCTCGGTCAGCTCGTCGAGCACGGAGCGATCGGGCAGCAGGCCCAGCTCGGCGAACAGCCGGGCGTAGATCTCCGCCTCCACCAGCGTGCCGGGCAGCGGCTCGAACACGGGCCGGCGCAGGTGGAAGTAGTTGGTGGGCCACTCGAAGTCGAAGAACGTCCACTCCCACTTCTCGGACTGGGCCGCGGCGGGCAGGACGTACTCGGCGAGCGCGGCGGTCTCGGTGTAGGCGACGTCGACGACGACGGACAGCTCGCACTCGCGGATCGCGCGTTCCGTGCGGATGGTGTCGGCGGCGGTGTTGGCCGGGTTGGCGGATTCGACCCACAGCACCCGTACCCGGTTCGGGTGGTCGGTGAGGATCTCCTCGGCGAGCGTGTTCAGCGGGAGCAGCCCGCCGATGTACTCGAACCCGGTGATCTCCGAGCGCTCACCGCGCGACTCGCCCCACAGCGGGATCAGCCACGAGTGCAGCGCGTTCGTGCCGGGCCGGCCGAAGTTGCCGGTCAGCAGGTAGAGCAGCTTCTCCAGGTAGCTGTTGAGCGTGGAGTTGCGGGTCTGCTGGATGCCCAGCTCTACCCGGACGGTCATCGCGCGGGCGGCGAGGACCATGTCGACGGCGCGGTCGACGTCGGCGCGCTCGAGCTCGGTGTGCGCGATCCACGCGTCGACGGGGATCTTCCGCAGCGCGGCCGCCACCTCGTCGAACCCCTCGGTGTGCGCGGCGAGGAAGTCGGCGTCCACCCCGTCGCGTTCGACGATCAGCGCGAGGATCGCGCCGAGCAGGTACGCGTCGGTGCCCGGGCGCAGCGGCAGGTGCAGGTCGGCCGCCTCAGCGGTCTCCGTGCGCCGCGGATCGACGACGATCAGCTTGCGGTCCGGGTCGTTCCTGATCGTGTTGATCGCGTTGCGGGCGCGGTTGAAGCCGTTGGCGAGCCAGGGGTTGCAGCCGATCACGACCAGCAGGTCGCACTCCTCGACACCCTCGGCGGTGTGGCAGGTCTGGCCGCCGAAGAGCTTGCCGTTGACCCAGAAGTCGCCGGTCTTCTCCTGGGAGAGCGCCCCGAAGAAGCGGGTGGCGTTCATCCAGCGCATCAGCGCGTGGCCGTACCCGCCGCCGGAGTGGTTGCCCTGGCCACCGCCGCCGACGTAGGCGAACGAGCCCGGCCGGCCCGCGGCGAGGTCGGCGTCGCGGACCGCGCGCAGGCGCGCGGCGATCTCGCGGATCGCGGTCTCCCAGCTGATCGGTTCGTGGCCGCCGCCGGGCAGGCGGCGCAGGGGAGCGGTGAGCCGGTCGTCGTGGTCGCCGTACCAGGTGAGCTGCTGCGGCTTCTGGCAGAGGTAGCCCTGGGTGCGCGGGTTCTCCGTGTCGCCGCGGACCCGGGTGATCGCCCGGCCGTCGGTCAGCACCTCCAGCCCGCAGTTGACGTAGCAGAGGTTGCACGCGGTCTTGTGCCAGTTCATGACGCGGCTCCGAGCTCGTGGATCGTGTCGATCGCCTGGGCGAGGGTGGTGAGGCACTCGTCGAGCGCCTCACTCGCGGGGTAGAGGCGGACAGTGGTCACGCGCGCCAGACGCGCAGCCGCTCGCGGACCAGGGGTCCGGTGCTGATGAGCGTCGTGGCGAGCACCGTCTCGTCGGCGCCCGGCGCGGCGTCGTCGCGGTCGCCTGCCCCTGTGCATCCACCGCGACAGCGCGGTCCCGCTGCCGGCCGGTTCGAACCGGAACCGCCGGGCCGCGCTCGGCTCGTCGGTTCGGCCCCCCATCGAGCCGCTCGACGCGCTGCAGCTCGTCGCTCACCTCCGGCATCAGCGTGATGTCGCTGATCAGCGGCTACGCGCGCTCGGGCGGGGCGTCCACCCAGTTCCGCACCTCGACGGTCGGCTCGCGTAGCGGGCACCCGTCCACTCCATCAGGCCGCGCCTCCTCACATCCGGCTGTGTGACCAGTAGAGTTGCTCAACAGGACTTAGTCGTCAAGAGGTACTCCTGCGCAACGGGGCGCTGACGAGCCACGACGCGCAGGCCGACCGGGTCTGTCCCGCCGGGCCCCGCCCTGCTTCAATTCGTCGACGTGTCGTCCGGACCACGGTTCGTCATCGCGGAGCCCCGGCACGGGTCGCTGCCGATGCTGT
The DNA here is from genome assembly GCF_900142365.1 of Pseudonocardia thermophila. Lineage (GTDB taxonomy): Bacteria > Actinomycetota > Actinomycetes > Mycobacteriales > Pseudonocardiaceae > Pseudonocardia > Pseudonocardia thermophila. The sequence goes on from NZ_FRAP01000011.1 coordinate 50,036, forward strand.
TGCTGGTCCTCACGCTGGTCACCGGCGTGATCGACGCCGTCAGCCTGCTGACGCTCGGGCGGGTGTTCGTCGCCAACATGACCGGCAACGTCGTCGTCACCGGCTTCGCCATCGCAGGCGTCCCCGACTACTCGCTGCCCACCTCCTTGGCTGCGCTCGCGTGCTTCATGATCGGCGCGGCGATCGCCGGTCGGCTCCTCGTCGACAAGATCGCCGACCGTGGTGAGCTGCTGCGCGCGTCGGTGCTGGTGGAGGCGGTGCTGATCGCGATCTGCCTGGTGATCGTGCTGGTCCGGCCGCCGGTCGTGGACTCCCCGCCGACGATCGCGACCGCCGCGGTCGCGGCACTGGCGATGGGCGTGCAGAACACGCTGGCCCGCCGCGTCGGCGTACCCGACCTGACGACCACGCTGATCTCGATGCCGATGGTCGGACTCGCCGCCGACCACCGGCACACGAACCGCCCGGCCGTGATCCGCCGCGCGTCCGCGATCATCTGCCTGATGGCCGGCGCGTTCCTGGGGGCGCTCGCGATCCACGTGGGCGGCGCCGCGCTGGCCCTGGGCGTGATCCTCGTGCTGCTCGGCGGCGTGGCGCTCACCGCCCACGTGCTGATCCGGCGGGGGCCGGACTGGGAGAACTGACCTCGCTCAGAACCAGCCCGGCTCCGCGTCGTACGTGGTGGTGTCCAGCTTCTCCAGCAGGTCCAGCTGCGGTCCCGTGCGCGGCAGCTCGTAGCGGAAGAAGTAGCGCGCCGCCTGCCGCTTGCCGCGGTGGAAGTCGTCGTCGCGGGAGCCGGTGGCGACGAACTGCTCCAGCCAGATCCACGCGACGACGATGTGCCCGGCGGCCTCCAGGTAGAGCGAGGCGTTCGCCAGCCGCACGGCGGGGGAGACGTCGGCGGAGTGGATCGCGCGGGTGACCGCGACGAGCCGGGTGAGTGCCGCGTCGAGCGCCTCGGCCAGCTCGGCGGCCTCTCCGCCCGTGGCGCGGCCCTGGTCGATCCCGCCGCGCAGCAGCGCCTCCAGCGCGGCGAGACCGGCTCCGTCGGCCATGGCGACCTTGCGGCCGAGCAGGTCGAGCGCCTGGATCCCGTGGGTGCCCTCGTGGATCGGGTTGAGCCGGTTGTCCCGGTAGTGCTGCTCGACGTCGAACTCGCGCGTGTAGCCGTAGCCGCCGTGGATCTGGATCGCGAGGTCGTTCGCCGCCAGGCACCACTGCGACGGCCAGCTCTTCGCGATCGGGGTGAGCACCTCCAGCAGCAGGTTCAGCCGGGCCCGCTCCTCCGGCGACTCCGCGGTGCGCTCCTCGTCGAGCAGCTTGCCGCAGAGCAGGATCAGCCCGAGCGCGCCCTCGACGTACGACTTCTGCGCGAGCAGCATCCGGCGGACGTCCGCGTGCTCGATGATCGGCACGGGCGGCGACGCCGGGTCCTTGGCGCCGGGCAGCCGGCCCTGGGTGCGGGTGCGGGCGTAGTCCAGCGACTTGAGGTAGCCGGTGTAGCCCAGCGCGGTCGCGCCCGCGCCGACGCCGACCCGGGCCTCGTTCATCATGTGGAACATGTAGGACAGGCCGCGGTGCGGCTCGCCGACGAGGTAGCCGACCGCGCCCGGCTCGCCGCCCGGGGTGTGCACGCCCTCCCCGAAGTTCAGCAGGGTGTTCGTCGTGCCGCGGTAGCCCATCTTGTGGTTGAGTCCGGCGAGCACGACGTCGTTGCGCTCGCCGAGCGATCCGTCCGCGTTCACCAGGAACTTCGGCACGACGAACAGTGAGATCCCCTTGACTCCCGCCGGTCCGCCGGGGATCTTCGCCAGCACCAGGTGGACGATGTTCTCGCCCAGCTCGTGCTCGCCCGCCGAGATCCACATCTTGTTGCCGAAGAGGCGGTAGGTGCCGTCGGGGCGGGGCTCGGCGCGGGTGGTGATGTCCGCGAGCGACGAGCCCGCCTGCGGCTCCGACAGGCACATCGTGCCGTGGAAGCGGCCCTCCAGCATCGGCCGCACGAACGTGTCGATCTGCTCCTGGCTGCCGTGGGCGAGCAGCAGGTTCGCGTTGGCGACGGTGAGGAACGCGTAGGCCCAGCTGCCGATGTTCGCGGCCTGGAACCACAGGAACGCCGCGGTCTGCACGACCTGCGGCAGCTGCGCGCCGCCCACCTCTTCGTCCATCGCGGCGGACAGCAGATCCGCCTGCGCGACCGCGTCGAGCGCGTCCTTGACGTCGGCGATCATCTCCACCCGGCCGTCGACGAACCGCGGCTCGTTCAGGTCGGCCTTCCGGTTGTGCGGGGCGAACCGCTCGGCGGCGATCTCCGCGCACAGGTCGAGGATGCCGTCGAAGGTCTCCCGGGAGTGCGCGGCGAACCGCTTGCGGCGGGTCAGGCCCTCGGCGTCGAGCCAGTCGTAGAGCAGGAAGTCCAGGTCGCGCCGGGACAGCAGCAGATCGGGCGTGGACACGGTGCGCTCCAGGTGGTCAGGTGCGGGCGGGTCGGGACAGGATGGCTAGATGGACAGCCCGCCGTCGACCGGCAGGACGACCCCGGTGATGTAGCCGGCCTCGTCCGAGGCGAGGAACGCGACCGCGGCCGCCATCTCCGACGGCGCACCGAACCGGCCCATCGGGATGGTGGCGGCGATCTCCCGGCGGCGGTCCTCCGGGATGGAGGCGACCATGCGCGTCTCGGCGTTCGGGGAGATCGCGTTGACGGTGATGTTGAAGCGCGCCAGCTCCTTGGCGGCGGTCTTGGTGAAGCCGATGATCCCGGCCTTGGCGATGGCGTAGTTGGCCTGGCCGAGGTTGCCGTGCAGGCCGGTGTACGAGGTGACGTTGATGATCCGGCCGCCGCCCTGCTCGCGGAACTGCGGCACGGCGGCGCGGGTGAACCGGTACGTCCCGCCGGCGTGGACGTCGATGACCGCGGCGTAGTCCTCGTCGGTGAGCTTCCAGAGCATCCCGTCGCGCAGGATCCCGGCGTTGTTGACCACGACGTCGAGCCGGCCGGTGTCGGTGACGATCCGGTCGATCACGTCCTGCACCTGTTTGGTGCTGGTGACGTCCGCGGCGATCCCGGTGGCGCCCAGCTCGCGCGCGGTCTCGGCGACCGCGTCGGCGTCGAAGTCGACGAGGAAGGTGTTCGCCCCGCTGGTGTGGAACAGCTCGGCCAGTGCCCGGCCCACGCCCCGCGCGGCGCCCGTGACGACGACCGAGCGGCCGGTGAAGTCGAATCGCACGTTCCCCATGAGTCACCCCATCCGCATCGACAGCTGCCAGACGATCCTAAGCAAGCGCTTAGTAAGTTCGCCAGGGTGGGGTGGCGCTCTTCGGCCGTCGGTATAGCCGTCGGCACGGTGGGCGGCACACTCGTCGGCGCGTCGAGAACGACGTTGTGGCGAATTCGAAACGATTCGAACCGCAACAACGTCGTTCTCGACGCGGGTGCGACCGAAACCGTACCGGTACGGAGGCGACCGGCGGCCCGGATTCCTACGCTCCGATCAGGGTCGTCGTCCGACCGTCGGCCGCTGCTCGTCCCAGCTGCGGAAAGGGTGCGAACGCCTCTTCCGGGTGCGGCGAGCCGTGTTCGTGCATTCGGTTGCAGAGAAGGTGTGGGTGACTCGTGGGCACAGGATCGGGCCAGCTCGTGAACGCGGCGTTCTTCGTCCAATCCGGCGGGCCGCTGCTCGTCGAGAAGGTGAGCGCGCACCCGCCGGGACCGCGTGACGTCGTGGTGCGCATGCGCGCCGCCGGCATCTGCCACACCGACGCGACGGTGCTCGCAGCAGGCGCGCTGCCGACGCCGCCGGCGATCCTCGGCCACGAGGGCGCGGGCGTCGTCGAGTGGGTCGGGCCCGAGGTGAGCGAGTTCAGGGTCGGAGACCGGGTCCTCGGGTTGACGATCTCGCGCTGCGGCCGGTGCGCGAACTGCCGGCGCGGCACCCCCTACCTGTGCGAGACGGCTGGTCCGTACGCCGAGCCGCGGGCGGTGCGCAGCGACGGCACCGAACTCGTCACCAAGAACGGCCTGGGCACCTTCGCCGAGACGATGACCGTGCCGCCGGAGCGGCTGATCGCCGTCCGCACGGACCTGCCCGACGAGCAGCTGGCGCTGGTCGGCTGCGCGATCACCACCGGGTACGGGGCCGTCGTCAACTCCGCTGCGGTGCAACCAGGGCAGACCGTCGTCGTCATCGGGTGCGGCGGGGTCGGTCAGGCCGTCGTCCAGGCGGCTCGCATCGCCGGCGCCGAGCGGGTGATCGCGGTCGAGCCGGTGGCCGCGAAGCGGGAGCTCGCCCTGCGGCTCGGCGCGACGGACGTGATCGACCCGACGAGCGGGCAGCCGCTGGCGGAGGCCGTGCGCGCCCTCGGGGTGGCCGGCGCCGACCACGCGTTCGACACGGTCGGGCGGACCGCCACCGTGCGCGACTCCTACACCGCGCTGCGCCGCGGCGGCACCGTGGTGGTGATCGGCATCGGCGACATCCGCACCGACTACGCGCTGCCGGGCACGCTCGTCGTCGAGGCCAAGCAGGTGGCGGGCTGCGTCTTCGGCAACGCCGACGTCGACCGCGACGTGCCGCGCATCCTCGAGCTCGCCGCGGAGGGGCGGCTCGACATCGCGTCCATGATCGACAAGGTGATCGACCTGCAGTCGGCGCCCGCGGCGCTGGACGCGCTGCACCACGGGGACGGCACCGGGCTGCGCACCGTGATCGCGTTCTCGTGATCCGCGCGGGGGTGTCGGCCGCCGGGTGCCGCGCCCGGCGGCCCGCACCCCCGCAACCTCACGCTCCGAGCCTCACAACCCGAACTCGGCGGCGCGCTTGACCAGCTCGATCCGGGAGTTGATCCCGAGCTTGCGGTAGCCGTTGCTCACGTGCGACTCGACGGTCCGTTCGCTGATGAACAGCCGGTCACCCACCTCGCGCGCCGACAGTCCGCCCATCCACAGCGTCATGACCTGGCGCTCGCGCAGGGTCAGCGGCTGGACGTAGCAGGGGCGCGGCTGCTTCGGCGCCACCTGGTTGGCCGAGGTGGGCCGGATGACCAGGGTCTTGGCCGATCGGGTGATCAGCGCGGTCGCCTTCTGGTACAGCGTGGCCAGCAGCGGGTCGTCCGGGCGGGAGGTCGGCCGGAAGTCGCTCAGGACGATCGTCTTGACCTCGGGGTTGCCGGCGTGGTGCGCCGCGGCTTCGAGCGCCTGCCGGATGACGGCGCGCGCGTCGGCGTCGACGTGCGGGTTGGGGGTGATCCACCCGATCCCGCCCTCGACGTGGGAGGTGATCGCAGTCCATCGACCTGCCTCCGTCGTCATCGCCGCCTCCTTACACAATCTTCGTCGAGTGTGTAACGCGAGACGGTACACGATTCCCCTAGAGTGTGTAAGTCGTAGTCGCGAGAAGGGCGGGACACCGTGGTCGAGGCCGTGCGGTTCGAGCTCGACGAGCTCGAACCACCGCAGAACGACCGGGAGGCGCGCACCCGGCGGCTCATCGTCGACGCGGCCCGGCTGACGTTCGAACGGGTCGGCATCCGGCGAGCGACGATGGACGACATCGCCGGGGCCGCGGGGGTGTCCCGCAAGACCGTCTACAACTACTACGAGAACAAGCCGAGGCTGATCGGCGAGGTGATCGCGGCGGAGAGCCTGCGGGTCGCGCTGGCCGCCCAGGCGCAGATCGACCTGTCCCTGCCGGCCGAGGAGCTGCTCGTCGAGGCGAAGATGATCTGGCTCGTGACCGCGCGGGACAACCGGTGGGTGCGCCTGCTGCTCACCCCCGAGGCGCTGGAGATCTCGGCGCAGACCCTCGAGCAGTCCGACCGCGTCCGCTCGGTCATGCGCCGGTTCTGGGAGCCGATCCTGGAGCCGATCGAGGCGGCCGGGCGGTTGCGGGCCGACCTCGACGAGACCGTCGAGTGGTTGTCGCTGCAGCACTTCGTGCTGCTCTCGCGCCCGTCGTTCCTCGCCGGTGACGACGAGCGCGCCCGGCGCCTGCTGCGCACCTTCCTCGTGCCGGCGGTGCTGCGCCCGGCCGACGGTTCCTGACCGCCCGCGGCCGGCGGCCCGCATTCTCGTCGTCGCGCATTACACCGTGCGGTCAGCGGGGTGCCGATCTCCGGTGGGATTTTCGCGAGGCATCCGTACTGGTACCGACGTGCGTGCCGGGTGCCGTCGGTAGCGTACGCAGCGCCGTGCCGAGCGAAATACCACAGGTCGATGTTGATGCGGTGGCCCGCACTTCGTGGAGTGCCGTGGCCGGAATGGAGATCGCGCGGGCGATGACGACTACCGAGAACACCCGGCAGCTTGCGGCGGACGGAGCCCGTTTCCTCGGCGATCCGGCGTTCCGGGTGAATCCCGAGGACTTCTACCGGCGGCTCGTCGAGGAGGCCCCGGTCCTGCCGCTCGGGAACGGGACCTGGCTCATCGGCGGCCACGCCGAGCTGCGCGCCGCGCTGCGCGACACGCGGTTCAGCCGGGCGGCCGGAGCAGCGCACGAGTCGGAGTTCCTCAGCTCCGACCCGCGGCCCGAGGTGCAGCGGATGGGCCGGTGCCTGCGCGGGACGATGCTCTACCTCGACCCGCCGGAGCACGCCCGCGTCCGCAAGTTCCACCGCGACCCGTTCCTGCCCCGCGCGGTGCGGGAATGGCAGGACGAGGCGGACCGGATCGCCGACGAGCTCGCCCGGAACCTGCCCAAGGACGAGGTCTTCGATCTCAAGGAGAAGTTCGCGCTGCCGATTCCGGAGCGGCTGATCTGCACGATCCTCGGTGTCCCGGTCGAGGACCACAAACTGTGGGAGGAATGGACCGGCGCGCTGCTCCGACTGGACCGCACCGGGCACGCCGAGGACGGCGGGTTCGAGGAGGCCCGGGCCGCGATGGTCGCGTTCGGGGAGTACTTCGACGCCCTCATCCGCGAGCGTCGGGAGAATCCGGGGGACGATCTGATCAGCGTGCTCGTCGCCGAGGACGAGACCGGTGACCGGCTCACCGACGACGAGCTGGTCGGCAACCTCATCCTGCTGACCAGTGCCGGGCACGAGACCACGGCGAACACCATCGCGAGCACCGTCGTCCTCCTGCTGCGCGACCGCGCCAACTGGGACCGGCTCCTCGCGGATCCGTCGCTCGCGGACAAGGCGATCGAGGAGGTCCTGCGCATCGAGGGCGCCCAGCGCTTCATGGTCCCGCGCACGACCACCGAGGACGTGGAGATCGGCGGCCACACCATCCCCGCGGGCGACCGGGTCATCTTCGTGACCCATGCGGCCAACCGCGATCCGTCGGCCTTCCCCGACCCGCTGCGCTTCGACATCGACCGCGACCCGAAGTCGCACGTGGCCTTCGGCGGTGGTGCGCACACCTGCCTCGGTGTCCACCTGGCCCGGCTGGAGCTGGTCACCGCGCTGCGGGCACTGCTGCGCCACCACCCGAACCTGGCCCTGGCCGTGCCGGAGGAGCAGCTGGAGACGAGCCCGACGCCGACCGTGCGCGGCTGGGAGTCCCTGCCGTGCATCTCGACCACCGCGTGACGCGCACCCACACGCGGTGAGCGCGGCCCGCGTGCCGCGCTGCCCGGCGGCGGGCGCGGCCCGGCAGGTCCGCGTCCGCCGCTCGGGAGCGATCACGTGGTGAGCTTCAGCAACCTGGCCGCGTTGCCCCCGAGTACCGCGGCCTTCTCGGCGTCCGTCAGCGGTGCGGCCACCAGGTCGGCCAGCAGCTCCGTCAGCGCGGGTACGCCGCTCGCCGCCGAGTAGAGATCGCTGCCGTACAGCACGCGCTCGGCGCCGACGCGCTTGATCAGGTTCAGCGCGAACCCGACGCCGTGGGCGAGCGCGGTGTCGAAGTGGAGGTTGGGCCGCCGCTCGGCCACGTACGGGACGAACTGCGACTGCTCGAACGTCGAGAGCACGTCCAGCACGACGATGTCGAGGTCCGGGAAGTCGCCGGCGAGCACGTCGATCTTCCACAGCGCCTCGGACGAGGACTCTCCGATCGAGTGGATGAACGGCACGAGCCCCAGCTCGCCCATCCGCTCCAGGTACCGCCGGACCCAGACGCTGTCCACGCTGACGCCCTGCATCCGCGTGTGGAAGCTGATGCCGACGAGCCCCAGTTCGGAGCGGCAGCGCTCGAGCTCCGCCAGGCCGCGTTCGCCGTTGAGCGGTTCGACGATCCCGACGGCAGCGGGGAACAGGTCGCTGCGCCGATCCCGGACGGCCGCGATCGCGTCGTTGACGCGGCGGTTGTCGGCGATCCCGTCCGGTCGCAGGTAGTCGTGGCTCGCGATGACCACCGCTTGGTCGACGCCGCGTTCGGCGAGCACGGCCGCGCGCCGGGTCACCTCTTCGTCGAGGTCGGCCACGGCATGTCCGTGCCCGGACGAGACCAGTGCGCCGACGTGGTTGTGGATGTCGATGACGTGGAACGGGTGCATGATCCTGCACTGTTGCACGGAATCGCGGGCGTCCCTTCCGTACCGGTACGGAGGAGCGCATCCGCTGCCCGGCCTACGATTCGTGAGGGTTTTCGGTCAGGCCCAGTAGTGCCGACCGGTAATACGGATTCTCTGTCATTGCTGCCCATTCCGCAGAACGCGACGACCGCGGTTCCCTCGAACCGGCCGGAGGAGAAAGAGATGCTGGACCCGACGCGCCGACCGCAGATGCTCATCGACGGCCGGTGGACCGACGCGCTCGACGGCGCCACCTACGGCACCGTGAACCCGGCGACGGAGGAGCCGCTCGGGCCCGTTCCGCACGCCTCGCCGGAGGACATGCGGCTGGCGATCGCGGCCGCCCGCCGGGCCTTCGACGAGGGGCCGTGGCCGCGGCTGCCGCTGCGCGAACGCTACCGGATCATGCACCAGCTCGCCGACCTCATGGAGGAGCACCAGGAGGCGCTCTCCCGGGTGGTCGTCACGGAGACCGGCACGACCGCCTACCTGGCCAGCATGGCCGGCCCGATCCAGATCCTGCGGGAGACCGCCGACCTGGTGCTGTCCGAGCCGTTCGCCGAGTCGCTCGCCCCGTTCCCGTTCCAGGACCGGATGATCCAGACGCAGGTCCTGCGCCAGCCGGTCGGCGTGTGCGGGCTGCTGCCCACCTGGAACGTCCCGGTGATGATCGCGATCCGCAAGATCGCGCCCGCGCTCGCCGCCGGGTGCACCGCGGTCGTGAAGGCGCCGCCGCAGACGCCGCTGACGCTGCTGGCGCTCGCCGAGATCGTCGCGGAGTCCGACCTGCCCCCTGGCGTGCTGAACTTCGTCACGGGCGACGGCATCGAGGCCTCTCGCGAGCTGGTGCGCAGCCCCCTGGTGGACCAGATCAGCTTCACCGGCGGGCTGGAGGCCGGGCGGGCGATCCAGGCGGAGGCCGCCGGCACCGTCAAGCGGGTCGTGCTGGAGCTGGGCGGGAAGTCGCCCAACATCGTCCTGGACGACGTCGATCTCGACGTGGCCGCCCGCATCGCCGCCCCGCACGCGGGGTTCGGCGCTGGGCAGGCCTGCTCGATGCTCTCCCGCGTCCTGGTGCCCCGGCCGCTGGCCGACGGGTTCGTCGAGCGGTTGGTCCCGCTGGTCGCGGGCATGCCGGTCGGCGACCCGACCGATCCGCGGACCGTCGTCGGTCCGCTGATCCGCGAGGAGCGCCGCGCCGCCGTGGAGAAGTACGTGGCGCTGGGCCTGGAGGAGGGTGCCGAGCTGGCCACCGGGGGCCGCCGGCCCCCGCACCTGGAGCGCGGCTACTTCTACGAGCCGACGGTGTTCGTGAACGCGCGCAACGACATGCGGATCGCGCAGGAGGAGATCTTCGGTCCGGTGCTGACCGTGATCCCGTACGACACCCTCGACGAGGCGATCCGGCTCGCGGAGGACACCGTCTACGGGCTCCAGGCGAACATCACCTGCCGCAACGTGGCGACCGGCCTGGAGATCGCCCGGCGGCTGCGCAACGGCGCGGTCTCGATCAACGGCGCGGTGGACGGGGTGCGGGCGCCGCGCGGCGGGTTCAAGCAGAGCGGGATCGGCCGCGAGGTGGGCAAGTGGGCGCTCGACGACTACCTCGAGTACCAGGCACTCACCTACCCCATCTGACCTGCGCCGCATCGTCCTCCGTAACGAAGCCGGTAACGACCGGTTCATAGCGTCCGGCGACCGTTACGCGGACCTCCCCGGAATCCACCGAACTCCTCACAGCGCTCCGGGAACGGTCCGCCGGACGTGGCTCCTGAGCGGAGGGACATCGATGTCAGGAACACAGGAGGATTCGCCCGTCGCCGGGTCACCGGTCGTTCGATGGGTGAGCCGGCTGTCGATCGCGCTCGTCGTTCTCGCAGCGGCCGCAACCGTCGTGCTGATGGTGCAGGTCGTCGCCGACGTCGTGGCGCGCAACGTCTTCAACTCCCCGATCCCGGCCACGTTGGAACTGGCCCAGTACTACTGGATGGTGCTCGTGGTCTTCGGCGGCCTCGGGTACGCCCAGCTGCGCGGAGAGCACGTCCGGGCGACCGTGCTGACCCACCGGCTCCCCGCGTCGTGGCAGCGCGCCACTGAGGTGAGTGCCCTGGTCCTGATGGCCGGCTTCGCCGCACTCGTCGCCGCGTACGGATGGGGCGAGGCGGTCGAGAGCACCGCGATCCGCGAGACGGCCGCCGCGTCGAGCGTGCTCGTCTGGCCGATGCACTGGGCCGTTCCGGTGGGCGCTGCGGCCCTGGCGCTGCAGGCCCTCGTGTCCGTCCACCTCGTCCTGACGCGGCCGCAGGCGAGTCGCGACCGACGCCAGCAGGAGGAACCGGCTCGATGACCTCCACGTCCGAGAACGTCGCCGAGTCCCGGATCGCGGTCACCGAGCCGCCCCGGCTCGCGGATCCGATCCCGCGGCGGCGCTTCACGCCGAGCTCGGCCGGGTTCCTGGTGATGGTCGCGGTCTGCATCGGCCTGACCGCCACGATCGTGTTCGCCGACATCAGCCGGCTCACGGTCGGGGTGCTCGTGGTGCCGCTGACCATCCTCCTGCTCATCTGCGGGGTGCACGTCTCCGTCGCGATGGCGTTCGGGGGCGCGCTCGGCCTGTGGAAGCTGGGCGGGTGGTCCGGGCTGGGCAGCGCCTTGTCCACCATCCCGTACTCCTCGGCGGCGAGCTGGAGCCTCACCGTCACGCCGATGTTCGTCCTGATGGGCATCGTGCTGGGGCAGACCGGCATCACCGGCCAGCTGTTCGACGCGGCCCGGCTGTGGCTGGGCCGGATGCGGGGCGGGCTCGCGGTCGCCACCGTCGCGTCCGGGGCCGGGCTGGCCGCGGCCAGTGGCAGCACGACCGGCATCTCCTACGCGATGGGCCGCGTGGCGATCCCCGAGATGCTCCGGTCGCGGTACTCGCCGCAGCTGGCGACCGGAGTGGTCACCGCGGCCGGCACCCTCGGTCAGATCATCCCGCCCAGCGTGCTGCTGGTCATCTACGCCGGAATCGCCCAGACCCCGGTCGGCCCGCAGCTCCTGGCGGGCGTGGTGCCCGGCGTGCTGCTCGCCGTGCTGTTCGCCGTGATGATCATGGTGCGGGCCCGGATCGATCCCGATCTCGCCCCGGCGACGCACACCGCCGCCGTCCCCTGGGGTGTGCGGCTGCGGTCGCTGGCGTCGATCTGGCCGTTGCCCGTGCTGATCCTCGTCATCATCGGCGGGATGTACTCGGGCTTCATGACCGCGACGGAGGCCGGAGCAGTCGGCGCGCTGGTGGCGATCCTCATCGGGGTCTGGAGCAAGCGGAGGGCCGGAGCCCGCGCCGTGTTCGCCGTGCTCGGGCGCTCGCTCGCCGAGACCGCGTCCGCGGTCGCGATGATCATGTTCTTGCTCATCGGCGTGCACATCCTCAGCCGGCTGGTCGCGCTCTCCGGCCTCGCTCAGGCGGCGTCGCGGATGGTCACGGCCCTCGACCTGACCCCGATCGCGCTGCTGCTGACCCTGGTCGTGACCTACCTCGTGCTCGGCATGTTCATGGACACCCTGGCCATGCTCATGCTGACGATCCCGGTCCTGCTCCCGGTGCTGGAGGCGCTGAGCATCGACCTCGTCTGGTTCGGCATCTTCGCCGTCCTCATGGCCGAGATCGCGATGATCACGCCCCCGGTCGGGGTGGTGGCGTTCATCGTCCACGGGCTCGCCCAGGACCGGGAGGTCAACCTGGGCACCGCGATCAGCCTGGCGACGGTGTTCCGCGGGTGCGTGTGGTTCGTCGCCACCGCGTTGGCGCTCGTCGTGCTGCTGATCCTCTTCCCGGATCTCGCCCTCTGGCTTCCGAGCAGCGGATCCGCGCAATGAGCGGAATTCGGCATTCGGTGCCGGAAATGCGTTGGAACGGCGCTCGTAACGTGCGTCGTAACGACACGAAAAGAACCATTTCGGCGGTGGTTCGTGCAGCGACGTACTCAACGGAGAGTGGCAGGATCATGACGAGGCCCCGGAAGGCGTTCCTCGGCGCGGCGGTGTCGGCCGCGCTGATGCTCGTGCTCAGCTCGTGCGGCGGCGGGTCGGCCGGTGGAAAGGTCGCCGACAGCATCGAGACGATGGATCCGATCACGCTGACCTACACATCGGTGAGCGCGGAGAAGAGTGCGGGCGCCCTGAACTTCGAAGTGTTCGCGAAGGAGGTCGAGGAGAAGACCGGCGGGAAGATCAGGTTCGAGCAGTACTTCAACGGATCGCTGCTGCCGGGCGACGAGACGCTCGAGGGAATCGGTTCCGGGGTGGCCGACGCGGGATTCGTGATGCCGTCGTACTACCCGCAGAAGATGGCGCTCGGGAACTGGATCATGGATCTGGGCTCGATGCCGTCCAACGACATCCCGCACGGCATGCTCGCCGGCTCCGCCGCGATCCAGGAGCTGCAGAACGACTCGGACGTGCTGAAGGAGTGGTCCGGCCACAACATCAAGGTCCTCAACATCTCCCAGCCCGGGGTGGGCAACGCACTGCTGTGCACCAAGCCGATCGACTCGGTGGAGGCCGCGAAGGGCACGCGGGTGCGCTCCGGCGGCGGGGTCTGGAACGCCGAGATCGAGGCCATGGGGATGGTGTCGGTCCAGGTCCCCGCGCCCGAGACGTACGAGGCGCTGCAGCGCGGCGTCGTCGACTGCATCACCGCGGCGCCCTCGACGCTCATGGGTTACGGCTGGTGGGACGTCGCCAAGCACTTCATCCCGGTGTCGATGAGCGCGTTCAACAGCTCCGCGCAGGTCATCAACCTCGAGGTCTGGAACAGCCTCCCGCCGGACGCCCAGGCCGTCATCACCGAGGCCGCGCACCGGTGGTTCGTCGGGGTCACGCAGGAGGTCCTGCAGAACTACGCCCGGTTCGCCACGGAGGGCCCGGCCAAGCACGGGATCGTCTTCCACGACCCGACGCCGCTCGACGCGCTGCTGAAGCAGCACCAGGAGAAGTTCATCGCCGCGAAGGTGGCCTCGCCACCGCCCGGGCTCGCCGATCCGCAGGGCCTCGTCGACAAGTACCGGGCACTGCTGGACAAGTGGATGGCGAAGACGACCGAGGCGCTCGGGACCCCGCCGCCCCCGCGCGATCCGGCTGCGATCACCGAGAGCTACATCAAGGGCGGCGACCTCGATCTCAGCCGGTTCCTGGAGATCACCGGGAAGGAACTGTTCCCGCTTCCGCCGAACACTCGATGAATTGACCCGCTGAGTTCTGAGCGATCGCGGACGAAATCGTCCGCGTAGGAGTGCAGAGTGAGTACCAGAGAATTCCGCGACAAGTTCGCCATCGTCGGCGTCGGGATGACGCCGACGGCGCGCACCCACGCCCGGGGCATGAGCGCGATGCGGCTGGAGGCGTGGGCCGCCAAGCTCGCCATCGAGGACGCCGGGCTGGCCCGGGAGGACATCGACGGCGTCGTCCACGCGATGATGGCCAGCCCGCATCCGCCGCTGCAGTGGACCGACACCTACTCCCGCATGCTGGGGCTGCGGCCGAACTTCTACCTGACGGTGGCGCGCGGCGGCCAGGCCGCGCACAACGGGCTGCTGCTGGCCACCCACTACCTGCGGCTCGGCCTGGCCAAGTACGTGATCGTGTCCTGCGGCCTGCCCGGCTGGTCGGCGTCGCACGCCCCGGAGGGTCCCGTCGGCATGCTCGGCACGGGCGGATGGCGCGGCCAGCTGGGGTTCGGCATCGGGCCGCTGGGCTTCAACGCCGCCGCGGGCGGCGGCAGCTCGCACGGGTTCTACGTGTCCCGGCACATGCACGAGTACGGCACGACGGCCGAGGACCTCGCCGAGGTGGCGCTGTCCGCGCGAGAATGGGCGAACCTGAACCCGGAGGCGCGGTTCCACGACCGGAAGCTGACGCGTGAGGACTACCTCGCCTCCGACTACGTGATCGAACCGCTGCGGAAGATGGACTGCTGCATCGAGAGCGACCTCGGCGCGGCGATCGTCGTCACCACCGCCGACCGGGCCAGGAGCGGGCCGAAACCGCCGGTCTACCTCAAGGGCCTCGGGTTCGGTGACCAGGCGCGCAAGCAGTGGTGGGACAAGAGCAACTACACCCAGGTCGACGGCGCGTTCGCGGCGAAGCAGGCGTTCGCGGAGGCCGGCGAGAACATCTGGAGCATCGACGTCGCGGAGCTCTACGACTGCTTCACGATGGAGATCATCTTCTACCTGGAGGACTACGGGTACTGCAAGAAGGGTGAGGCCGGGGAGTTCCTGAGGAGCGGCGCGACCCGGCCCGGCGGCTCGTTCCCGATCAACACCCACGGCGGGCTGCTCTCGGGCATGTACCTGTTCGACTTCCCGAACGTGGTCGAGGCGACCCGTCAGCTGCGCGGCGAGGCGGGGGACCGGCAGGTCCCCAACGCGCACCTCGCCCTCACCAACGGCCACGGAGGCGAGATGGTGGAACCGTTCATGTGCTCATCGCACGCCACGATGATCCTGGGGAACGAGCTGTCATGAGCGAGCAGAAGGTGTCCCGGCTCGGCCCCTGGGTGGAGCGGCCGTTCCCGCCGCTGCTGCCGGAGATCGTCCCGTTCTGGGAGGGACTGCGCCGGCACGAGTTCCGGCTCGTGAAGTGCCGCCGCTGCGGCGCCTGCTACTACCCGTACACGGTGTGCGTGCGGCACGCCGACATCCCCGACTTCGACGAGATGGAGTGGGCGCCCACCAGCGGCCGCGGCACGGTGTTCGCGCACCTGACCGTGCACAAGGTGGTCGACCCGGCGTTCCAGCCCGACCTGCCGTACGTGCTCGCGCTGATCGAGCTCGACGAGGGGCCCCTGTTCGCCACGCGGATCGTCGACTGCGACCCGCAGGACGTCCGCATCGGCAGGCGGGCCGCCGTGAAGTACCACGACGTGCCCGGCCAGGACCGCACCCTGCCCTTCTTCGTGCTGCAGGACTAGTCCGCAGCCCGTTCCCCAGCACCAGAACAGGAGAACGTCCATGCCGTCTGCTGCCGTGCAGCGGATCGAACGCCTGCTCCGCCCGCGCTCGGTCGCGGTCGTCGGAGCGTCGGGCGACACGAACAAGCTGGCGGGCAGGATCGTCCCGGCCATCCGCCAAGGGGGCTTCGCCGGGAAGCTGTTCCCGATCAACCCACGGCGCTCGGAAGTGGCCGGACTGCCCTGCTTCCCCAGCCTGTCGGCGGTGGGGGAGCAGATCGACCACTGCATCGTGATCCTGCCGCGGGACCAGGTGCAGGAGGTCGTCGAGGAGTGCGCCCGGCTCGGCGTGCAGGGCGTGAGCATCTTCGCCTCCGGGTACGCCGAGGCCGGTGAGGACGGCGTCCGGGCGCAGCAGCAGCTCGTCGAGCTGAGCCGCAGCGCCGATCTGCCGTTCCTCGGCCCGAACTGCATGGGCTTCGT
Organism: Pseudonocardia thermophila; assembly: GCF_900142365.1. GTDB lineage: Bacteria > Actinomycetota > Actinomycetes > Mycobacteriales > Pseudonocardiaceae > Pseudonocardia > Pseudonocardia thermophila. Next base: position 65,909 of record NZ_FRAP01000011.1, read on the forward strand.
CAACCTGGTGGACGGGCTCACCGCGACGACGTCGTCGGTGATCGCGCGCAACCAGGAAGCCGGCGATCTCGCGCTGATCTCGCAGAGCGGCGGGCTGGCGTTCGGCACCATCGCGTACGCGGTCGCCGAGAGCCCCATGGCGTTCTCGTACGCGCTCAACACCGGGAACTCCGCCGGGGTGGACTTCGGTGACCTCGTCGAGTTCCTCTACGCCGACGAGCACACCCGCCGGATCCTGATCGTCGCCGAGAGCAACGCGCACGTGGCCCAGGTCGTGCGGCGGGTGGACGAGATCGGGCTGCAGAAGCCGATCGTGCTGCTCAAGCTCGGCCGCGGAGAATCCGGCGCGGCGGCGGCGCGTGGACACACCGGCTCGCTCGCCGGTGACTACGAGCTCGTGCGCGACTGCGCCGAGGGGGCGGGGATCGTGTGCGTCGACGACGTCGCCGACGCGATCAACGCGCTGCAGGTGGTCGGCTCCGCACCCGCCCGCGAGGGGCGGCTGGGGCTGGGCGTCGTGTCGATCTCGGGGGGCAACCTCACCCTGTTCGCCGACGTCCTGAGCAGCAGCGAACTGGAGTTCGCCACCCTGCAGGCGAGCACCGTCGACACCCTGCGCGAGCTGCTGCCGGGCTCCGCGAGCGTCACGAACCCGGTCGACGCCACGTTCCTCGGCTTCGACCGCCCCGAGGTCCTCGGGCGCGTCGTCGAGACGCTCGGCAACGATCCGGACTGCAAGATCGTCGTCGTGATCACGACGACCGCGGAGGACCTGCGGCCCGCGGCGCGGGCGGTCGTCGACGCGGCGGCGAGCTCGCCCGCCCAGGTGGCGGTCGTGTGGAACGGCGGGAGCTACGACGGCGCGGCGGAAGGCATCCTCACCTCGGCCGGGATCCCGGTCGTGCGCGGATCGGCCGCGTTCGCCCGCGCGGCGGCCGCCGTGCAGCGTGCCACGCCGCGCACGCGGGACACCACCGGCGCCGCCGGGACGCTCGTCACGCCGGCCGGGTTCGGCACGGCCGAGCTGCGCGAGTCGGACTCGCTGGAGTTCCTCGACGTCAACGGCGTGCCCGTGGTGCCGTGGCGGCGCGCGACCGGCGACACCCTGGTCGCCGCCGCCGAGGAGATCGGGTTCCCGGTCGTGATCAAGGTGGACACCGCGCAGACCCGCATCTCCGACCAGGGCGGCGTGGTGCTCGACCTGCGCAACGCGGCCGAGGTGGAGAAGGCCGGGGCGGAGCTGGAGGAGAAGTTCGGCGGCGACTACCTGGTGGCCCGGTTCGCCGGTGGGGCCGAGATGTTCGCCAGCGCGTTCCAGCACCCCGACTTCGGGCCGGTGCTGGCCGTCGGCACCGGGGGCCGGCTCGTCGAGTCGATCAAGGACGTCACGTACGTCCGGCTGCCGGCCCAGCCGCAGGACATCGCCGCCGCGCTGCGCCGCACCCTGATCGGGAAGGTGCTGGACGAGGGTGCGCGCGGCATGTCGGGCTTCGACTCCGCGGTCGGCGCCGTGCACGCGCTCGGCAGGCTCGCGCTGGCCGCTCGCGACGTCGTGACGCAGATCGAGATCAACCCCTTCATCGTGGGTGATGGACGCGCGGTGGCGGTCGACGCCTCGATCCACCTGAAGGGGACCGGCCCGGAGGAGGCGCTGTGAAACTGATCCCGCCCTGCCCCGTCATCGACGTCCACCACCACTTCGCGACGATGGACGCCGCGGTCTGGACCGGAGGCGCCGGACACGGTTCGGATCCGCGAGCGGAGTTCATGGCCGAGCACCACATCGATGGGGTGTTCGTGCTGGCCGGGGCGACCGGGGTGAACGCCGCCAACGCCCCGTCGGTGAACGACGGGGTCGCGGCGTACCGGGCGAAAGACCCCGACAAGTACCTCGCCGCGTTCGCCACGGTGGACCCGACCGACGTGGCCGCGGCCGTGCGCGAGGTGGACCGAGCCGCCGTCGAACTGGGCGTGGACGGGTTCGTGTTCCACCACCACTTCCAGCAGACCACGATCAACGACCAGCGGATGCGGCCGATCCTGGAGGCGATCCAGCGCCACCGGAAGCCGGTGTTCGTCCACATCGTCAGCGGGTCGCTGCTGGAGGATCCGTGGCGGCTCGCCGAGCTCGCGCAGGAGTTCCCGGAGATCACCTTCGTCGGGCTCGACGGCTTCTCCTCGCCCGGCGGTGCGGGGGAGATGGTCCTCATCGCGAAGCAGTGCCCGAACCTCCTGTTCGACACGGCACTGCTCGCGTCGGTCGCGCACGGCCTGGACGCGTTCGTCGAGGCCGTCGGGCCCGAGCGGCTCTTGCTGGGAACGGACTTCTACACGCAGCCGCGCTTGTACCAGGTTCCGTTCCCCCTGTACGAGGTGCTCAACCTCGGGCTGACCGACGACGAGCTGGCCGCGATCCTCAGCGGGAACGCCCGGCGCCTGATCGGTCGTGCGTAGCACGACGAGCAGCGCGGCGGCGGACCTGCCGATGCGGCTGCGGCTCGTCGTCGGGCGGCTGCAGCGCAAGCTCCGCCTCGGCGTGGCCGGTGACCTGCCGCCGCTGCAGTACGGAACGCTCGCGATCCTCGACGCGCGCGGCGAGCTCCCCCTCGGGACGCTCGCCGCGCTCGAGGGCGTGCGCCCGCCGACGATGTCGCGGGTCGTCGCGACCCTCCAAGAACGCGGCCTCGTCGAGCGCGGCAACGACAACGACCGTCGTCGCCGCACCGTGCGGCTGACCGCGGCGGGCGCGGCGACGCTGGCGCTGGCCCGGCACCGGCAGACGGCTGGGCTCGCCCGTCGGCTCGCCGCGCTCGACGACGCGCAGCGGGCGGCCGTGAAGAACGTGCTGCCCGTGCTGGAGGCGCTGGCCGACCGGCACTGACGCCCGTGAGCTACCCCAGCGGGCACCGCGAGTTGCCCCGTCCGGCCCGGTGAGTTGCCCCGTGCGGCCCGGCGAGTTGTCCCGTGCGGCCCGGTGAGTTGCCCCGTGCGGCCCGGCGAGTTGCCCCGTGAGGAGGCGTGAGCTTCTCCCGACGGCCCGGCGGAACACCGGCTCCGCGACGGTGCGTCGTCCGGCCGGGGCAACGCCGGCCGCTGAACGAGGCAACCCGGCGTCCGGGAGCGAGTGAATCGTCATGCCCGGACGGGGCAGCTCGCCCTGCTCCGAAGGGCAACTCGCCGTCCTCGAACGGGCAACTCGCGCTGCCCGTCGGGGCAACTCGCTGGCCTGGACGGGGGAGCTCGCCGCGCGAGGACCGCGGCGCGGCGGACACCCGGTGGTGGGGCTAGCGGGTGGCGGGCTCGGTCGGGCGCAGCGCGCGGAGCGCCTCGCCGCGCAGGTACGACGGATCGGCGGGGCCCCACTCGGCGAGCGGGTACTGCTCGGCCGGGTCGTCGATCGCGCGCACGTCGCGGTAGTCCTTCACGACGACGCGGTGGGCGATGCGCCATTCGACGGCCCGTCGCTCGAAGAGATCGACGTAGCGGCCGTGCAGCACGGACACGATCTTGCGGCCGGCGCGCCGTTCGCGCAGCACGCACGCCGCGGTGACGTACGACTCGACGTGCGCCCGGTCGCCGTCCAGCTCGATCGTGATCGTGCTGAGGGAGTGCCGCATGACCTCGTAGCGGTCGGGGATGCGGCCGAGCGCGCGCTCGTAGAACCCGGCGGCGCTGCCGCACCAGTCCCCGTGGACCTCGGTGGCGTCCGGGTGGTAGCAGCTCGCGCACAGCCGGGCGTCGGCCCGGTCCAGGCCCCGGCAGAGCCGGTGCAGCACCTGGGTGATCTCCTCGCGGTCGAGCAGAGCCGCGAGCCGCGCCCCATCCACGTCCATCTGCCTCGCACTCCGGGCTCGCATCGTGACGCCGTTTGCCGGGAGAAGCCGACCTGCGGCGCGTTACCCGGCGCGTTAGCGGCGGGGTAACGACGACGGTAACGAGAAGCGCCGATCGTACCGGCAGAACAATCGCCTCAGGGATGTGAGCGTGTCTGTCGTGGTCTCGACGCAACCAGTTTCCCTGCCGCCCGTCGACGGTTCCGTGGCCGAGTTCGCGACCGCGTTCCGCGAATGGCTGGCCGACAACGCCGCCGTGCTGGAGCCGCACCGGCATCCGCTGCCCGGGACGATGGCGGAGGTGTTCGCCCACGAGCAGCGGCTGCGGCGGCTGCTGTGGGACGCCGGCTGGACCCGGTCGGGCTGGCCGCCGGAGTGCGGCGGCCTGGGCGGTGACCCGCTGCTGCGCGGCGTCGTGCTGGAGGAGCTGGCCGCGGCGGGCTACTCGATCCCGGAGTCGTGCGGGCTCGCCGAGATCATCGGCCCGACGATCCTGCACTTCGCGCCGGCGAGGCACGGGGAGCTCGCCGCGATGCTGCGCGGCGACGAGCTGTGGTGCCAGGGGTTCTCCGAGCCGGAGGCCGGCAGCGACCTCGCCTCGTTGCGCACCCGCGCCACGCGGGACGGTGACCGCTGGATCCTGAACGGCCAGAAGATCTGGACCAGCCGTGGCCACATCGCCCGGCGGATCCTGCTGCTCGCCCGCACCGGCACCCCGGAGAGCCGCCACCGCGGACTGTCGATGTTCCTGGTCGACCTGCAGACCCCGGGCATCACGGTCCGGCCGATCCCGTGCGCCGACGGCCGCGAGGCCCTCTCCGAGGTGTTCTTCAGCGACGCCGCGATCCCGGCCGACGCGCTGGTCGGTGAGGTCGACGGCGGCTGGGCCGTCGCGATGTACCTGCTGCAGTTCGAGCGCGGGAACTTCGCCTGGCAGCGGCAGGCCTGGCTGCGGTCCCGGCTGGTGGCCGCGCTCAACGAGCCGGACGCCGACGCAGACGCGGCCGCGGAGGCGGTCGGTGAGGCGTACCTGAACCTGCTCGCGCTGCGGGCGACTTCACTGGACACGCTGCGCCGCCTGGTGGCGGGCGAACAGCTCGGCCCGGCGATCTCCGTCGTCAAGGTGCTGCTGTCCACCACCGACAAGGCGGTGCTGGACGCCGCCCGCGCGTTGATGTGGCCCCGGCTGGAGATCGGTGACGAGCCGGGGACCGGGGTCTGGCGACAGGAGTGGTGGTTCAGCCGGATGGCCTCCGTGCTCGGGGGCACCGTCGAGGTGCAGCGGGACATCATCGCCAACCGCGTCCTCGCCCTGCCGAAGGAGTAGTCGATGCCGGAGATGTCGGAGAACGAGCTGGCCCTCCTGCGCGAGTCGACGCGGTCGCTGCTCGACTCCGCGGATCCCGTGGCGGTGCCCGGTGCACTGGCCGAACAGGGCTGGCTGGACCTGCTGTCGGAGGAGCCGGAACCGGCCTGCTCGGTGTTGTTCGAGGAGCAGGGCCGGGCCTGCGCGGCCACACCGGCCCTCGACCTCGTCGTCCTCGACGCGGCCGGTCCGGTCTCGATGCGCACGACCGCCGTGGTCTGGCCGGACTTCCGGCGCAGCCTGGAGCCCAGCTCCCGACTGGCCGACGACGTGCTCACCGTCGTCGGCGTGGTGCTCGCCGGGTGGCAGCGCGCCGACGAGTACCTGGTGCCGGTCGCCGGGCCCGGGGCCGAGTCCGCCGACTCCGTCCTGGTGCGCGTACCGGCGGACGCGGTGACCGCCATCCCGTTCGCCGGGCTCGACGCCTCGGCGGGGATGGCGCTCGTGCGCACCACCGTCAGCCGGGAGGCGGTCACTCCCACCGAGCTGCGCTGGTCCTCGGTCCTGCCGCGGGCGCAGCGCTGCGTCGGGCACGAGCTGGTCGGGCTCGCCGCCGCCGTGCACACGATCGCGCAGGAGCACGTCGCGCAGCGCCGCCAGTTCGGCAAACCGCTCAGCTCCCTGCAGACCGTCCGGCACCGCCTGGCCGACATCGAGGTCGCGCTCGCGGCGGCGCGCGGCGCTCTGGCCGCGGCCTGGACGACCGACGACCGGCGGGTCACCTGGGCCGCCAAGAGCCTCGCGTGGCGGGCCGCCGCAGCGGCGGCCCGCGACGGCCAGCAGCTCTGCGGTGCGATGGGCTTCACCCGCGAGCACCAGCTGCACCGGTTCGTGCGCCGGGCCCAGCTCGTCGACTGCCTGCTCGGTCCCGGCGCGTGGCTGGTCGGGACGCTGGGCCGCGATCTGGTGGAGACCCGCGAGGTGCCGCTCGTCCCCGCGCTGGCCTGAATAACGAAGCCGGTAACGAGCGGCAGGAAATGATTTCGCAACGGTCGGGAGATTTCCGGCCGAAACGCACGTGACGATTTGAGGACGGGTGGACGCGATGACGGCGGATCTGGTGAAGGTGGAATCCGATGGGCCGATCAGGATCCTGACGCTGAACCGCCCGGAGGCGCTGAACTCCTTCGACGACCCGCTGAAGGTCGCGTTCATCGACACGCTGCGCTCGGTCGAGCGCGATCCGGACGCGCGCGCGATCGTGCTCACCGGCGCCGGCAAGGCGTTCAGCGCGGGTGGGGACATCTCGAACTTCGAGAACCGCAGGGAGTTCCACAACCGCTTCTACTGGATGCGGATCGCGCGGGCGGTGCCCGAGTCGCTGATGCGCTGCCACCTGCCGGTGGTGGCCGCGATCAACGGCCCGGCGGTCGGCCTGGGGTGCAGCCTGGCGCTGCTGAGCGACATCGTCGTCATCGCCGACACCGCGTTCCTCGCGGACCCGCACGTGAACGCGGGGCTCGTCGCGGGTGACGGTGGCGCGGTCCTGTGGCCGCTGCTCGTCGGGTACCTGAAGGCGAAGGAGTACCTGCTGCTCGGCGAGCGCATCCCGGCGGAGGAGGCGGTGCGCCTCGGCCTGGCGAACCGCGCCGTGCCCAAGGAGGACGTCCTCCAGGAGGCACTGGGCCTCGCGCGGCGGCTGGCGGAGCTCTCCCCGCACGCGGTCCAGGAGACGAAGAAGGCGATCAACCTGCACATCGAGGCCGCTGCGCTGCGGATCACGCCGTTCGCGCTGGCCGCCGAGAGCGAGTCCTTCGTCACCGACGAGGTCAAGAGCTTCATCGAGAAGTTCACGACGAAGGCGCGGTGAACCGGGCGGCGGGTCCGGGTCGTGGTGGGTGGCGCCGTGCAGATCGGCCAGTGGCAACGGATGGACAACGGCTGGATGCTTGACGTGAGCGACGTCGTGGTCGGGGGTGAGGCGCGCAGCATCGAGGGTGCACGGGCGTGGTTGCGCCACCACCTCGAGCTCGGCCGGTATCCGATGCGCTCGGTGGACGGACCGGCGGCGGTCCGCACCATCGGCGCGCTGACCGGGGTGGATCCGCAGCAGTGGTGCGCAACGTGGCTGGGCGCCGCCGACGAGTTCGTCGCGCAGGCCGGCGCCGCGTCGGACGTGCGGACCGCGGCGAAGGCGTGGTGGCAGGCGTACCGGTTCGCGTCGCTGGCGCGGTTCCCGGCACCCAACCACCCGGCCAAGGCCCGCGCCTACGAGCTGGAGCGCGCCTACTTCCTGCGGGCGGTGAGCCTGGAGGATCCGCCCGCGCGCCGGGTCGAGGTGCCGTTCCACGGCAGGGCGGACGAAGGCGAGTCGGTCGTCTTCTACGTCGTCCGCCCGATCGGGGTCGCCCGCCCGCCGGTCGTGATCGCCTCCGTGGGCGTCGACGCCGGCAAGGAGGCCGCCTACGACATCGCCCGCCGCTACGTCGACCGCGGTGTCGCGGTCGTGCTCGTGGACATCCCGGGCGTCGGTGAGGCGCCGGTGCTCGCCGGGCCGGACGCGGAGCGGATGTGGGACCCGGTGCTCGACTGGATCGCCGCGAACGGGCTCGACGCCGACCGGGTGGCCGTGCTCGGCTCGGCGTTCGGCGGCTACTGGGCCCACAAGCTCGCGCACACCCACCGGGACCGGCTGGTCGCCGCGGTGAACTGGGGCGGCGGGGTGCACGTGTCGTTCCAGCCCTCGTGGCAACAGATGTCCTGCGAGGCCCAGTCGTACCTGACCGAACCGGTCGCGGTGCGGGCCCGGATGTTCGGCGTGACCACGTTCGACGAGTACGCCCCGCGCTGTGCGGCGCTGTCCCTGCTCGACCAGGGGCTGCTGGACACCCCGTCGTGCCCGCTGCTGCTGGTCAGCGGCAAGGACGGCCTGCAGAGCGTCGCCGACGTGACGCTGTCGCTCGAGCACGGGCAGCCGAAGACGGTCCGCCTGTTCTCCGGTGGCCACCCCGCCGTCGAGGCCGCCGCGGCGCAGGACGTCATCTGCGAGTGGCTGATCGGCCACCTGACCGGAAGCGGAAACCCGCCCACCAGGGCCTGGACGGAACGAGTCACCTCATGAACGTCGCCATGCTGCTGGAGATGGCGGCCATGGCCGGGGACGGCCGGGTCGCCGTCGGCCCCGCGGACGGCGGCGCCACCCATGCCGAGCTGCTGGAGCACAGCAGGCGGGTGGCCGGATGGATCGCGTCGACCGACGCCGCGCACGTCTGCTACCTGGGCGGCAACGGCCCGGACGTGGTCCACCTGCTGTTCGGCAGCGCGGTCGCCGGGCGCCCGTTCGTCCCGCTGAACTACCGGCTCACCCGCGATCAGCTGCGCCACCTGCTGGAACGGGTGGCGCCCGCTGTCGTGGTGACCGACGACGCCATGGCGCTGCCCGAGATCGACGTCCCGGGCGTCACCCGGGTACCGCTGGCCGCGTTCCGGGCCGCGGCCGCGCAGACCGCGGTACCGGATCCGGTCCCCGAGCCGGACCCGGACGCGGTCGCCGTGCAGATCTTCACCAGCGGCACGACGGCCGCGCCGAAGGCGGCGACCCTGCGCAACCGCCACCTGGCGTCGTACGTGCTGTCGTCGGTCGAGCTCATGACCGCGGCGCCGGACGAGTGCGCACTGGTCAGCGTGCCGCCGTACCACATCGCCGGGATGATCGGCCTGCTCACCGCCGTCTACGCCGGGCGGCGGATCGCGCCGCTGCCGCAGTTCGACGCCAAGGCCTGGGTGGTGCACGCCCGGGAGCAGCGCGCGACGCACGCCATGGTCGTGCCCACGATGCTGACCCGCATCATCGACGTCCTGGAGGCGGAGGGCGAGACGCTTCCGGCGCTGCGGCACCTGTCCTACGGCGGCGGCCGCATGCCCACCCCGGTCATCGAACGGGCGCTGCGGCTGCTGCCGCACGTCGACTTCGTCAACGGCTACGGCCTCACCGAGACCAGCTCGACGATCGCCGTGCTCGGCCCGCAGGATCACCGCGACGCGATCGCCAGCAGCGATCCGCAGGTGCGCGCCCGCCTGGCCTCGGTCGGCAAGCCGATCCCCGGCGTCGAGATCGAGGTCCGCGACCCGGCGGGCCGGGTGGTCGGTCCCGGGGAGCGGGGCGAGATCCACGTCCGCGGGCCGCAGGTGGCGGGGGAGTACGCCGGTACGAGCGTGCTCGGGCCGGACGGCTGGTTCGCCACGAAGGACGCCGGCCACATCGACGCCGACGGGTACCTGTTCCTCGACGGCCGGCTCGACGACGTGATCGTCCGCGGCGGCGAGAACGTGCCACCGGGCGAGGTGGAGGACGTGCTGGTCGCCCACCCCGCGGTCGCCGAGGCCGCCGTGGTCGGCCTGCCGCACGTCGAGTGGGGCGAGACGATCGTGGCGGCCGTCGTCCGCAAGCCGGACGCGCAGGTCAGCGGCGAGGAGCTGCGCGAGTGGGTCCGTGGCCGGCTCCGCTCCTCGCGCACCCCGGAACGGGTCGTGTTCGTCGACGCCCTGCCCTACACCGACAGCGGCAAGCTGCTGCGCCGCGTGCTGCGGGCCGAGCTGGCTGCGGGGTGAGGGGATCACCATGAGCTCGGGCGTCCCGCACCTGGCGAAGGGCCTGACCTGGGAGGATCAGCCCGTCGGGTTCCGGTTCCGCACCTTCGCCCGCACGATCACCGAGACCGATCTCGTCAACTACGTCGCGCTCTCCGGGTTCTGCGGCCCCCTCTTCTACGACGCGCGCAAGGCCGAGGCGGCCGGGTACGCGGGCCGGCTCGTGCCCGGTGTGCTCACGCTGGCCCTGGCTGAGGGGCTCGTCGTGCAGACCAACGTCATGACCGGCACCGGCCTGGGCTTCCTCGGGGCCCAGTTCGACGTGCGCCATCCCTGCTACGTCGGCGACACGATCGAGGTCGTCGTCGAGGTGACCGAGTCGCGGCCCACCAGCAAGCCGGGGCGCGGCCTGGTGAAGACGCACAACCGGGTGCTCAACCAGCACGGCGACGTCGTCCTCGAGTACCACCCGGTCCGGCTCCAACGTGGAAAGGACTCCCCATGACCGGCATGTGCGCGGACCGGGTCTGCGTCGTCACGGGCGCCGGGCGCGGCCTGGGCGAAGTGCACGCGCACGCACTCGCCGCCGCCGGTGCCCGCGTGGTCGTCAACGACCTCGGCGCCGCCAAGGACGGCACGCGACCGGACCCGTCGGTCGCCGAGGCCGTCGTCGAGAAGATCCGCGCCGCAGGCGGCCAGGCCGTGGCGCACGCGGGCGACGTCTCGACCGAGGAGGGCGCCGAGAGCCTGCTGGAGTGCGCACTGTCGACCTGGGGCCGGCTCGACGTCGTGATCAACAACGCCGGCATCCTGCGCGACAAGATGCTGGTGAACATGACGACCGAGGACTGGGACTCGGTGCTGAAGGTCCATCTCCGGTCGACGTTCCTCACCTCCCGCGCCGCCGCCCGGTACTGGCGCGAACAGCACAAGAAGGGCGTCGAGAACGACGCGCGGATCGTCAACACGACCTCGTCGTCGGGCATCTACGGCAACGTCGGCCAGTCCAACTACGGTGCCGCCAAGGCCGCCATCGCGTCGTTCACGATCATCACCTCCCGTGAGCTGGAGCGCTACGGGATCACGGTCAACGCCGTGTGCCCGACCGCGCTGACGCGGATGACCGCTGACACCCGGTTCGGCGAGAGCGAGGACGCTCGATCGGGCGTGCTCGACCCGAAGTGGGTGTCCCCGGTGGTCGTGTGGCTGGCCTCGAAGCAGTCCACCGGGGTCACCGGCCGGGTCATCGTCTCCTCGGGCCGTAACCTGGCCGTCGCCGAGGGGTGGCGGCGGGGCCCGACCGCGCCGCCCGTCGAGTCCGCCGAGGACGTCGACGGTGTGCTGCGTGACCTGCTCGACCGTGCGCAGCCGAACGCGAACCAGCGCGGCGAGGTCGTCCGGTGAAGTTCCTCGTCGAGTACCCGGTCTCGAGCGAGCGCGGCGGCGGCGAGTGGATCTCGCCCGACGGGATCCGCCGGTTCGCGCAGACGGCGGAAGAGGCCGGGATCGACGCGCTGGCCTTCACCGACCACCCGGCACCGTCGGCGAAGTGGCTGCGGCAGGGCGGGCACGAGACGTTCGACCCGTTCGCGGCGCTCGCGTTCTGCGCCGCCGTCACGACCCGGCTGCGGCTCATGACGCGGCTCGTCGTGCTGCCCTACCGCAATCCGCTCGCCACCGCCAAGTCGCTGGCCACCGTCGACGTGCTCTCCGGGGGCCGGGCGACGTTCGTGCTCGGCGCCGGGTACCTGCGGTCGGAGTTCGCGGCGCTCGGCGTGGACTTCGCCGAGCGGAACGCGCTGTTCGACGAGGCCGTCGAGGTGCTGCGCAACCTCTGGACGACCGAGGAGTTCCGCTTCGCCGGCAGGCGGTTCACGGCGCTCGGTGTCACCTCGCTGCCCCGGCCGGTGCAGCTGCCGCACCCGCCGCTGTGGCTGGGCGGGAACAGCTCGGTCGTGCTGGATCGGGTGGCCCGGTTCGGGGCCGGCTGGTCGCCGATGCTGGGCGATCCCTCGGTGGCCGCCGCGGCTCGCACCCGGTCGATCACCTCGCACGACGAGCTGCGCGGGCTCCTCGACGACCTGGGCGGGCGGATGGCGGCCGCCGGGCGCAACCTCGACGAGCTGGACATCGCGGTGCCCGATCCCGCGGCGGACCTGCGCCTCGCGATGAGCCCGGACGAGCGCCGCACCCGGCTTGCCGAGCTGGCGAAGCTCGGCGTCACCTACACGGTGGTCCGGCTGGACCCGGCCGCCGATCTCCCGACGACGTGCGCGCAGCTCGCCGAGCTCGGGCGCGCCGTGGGCGCCGCTCAACCCTGCTCCTCCCGGAGCTGAGCGGCGATCCAGGCCGCGATGTCGGCGTGGGCCTGCCGCGCCTCGGGCAGCTGGTCGTGGAGACCGAGGAAGCCGTGGAACGCGGGGTACTCCCGGGTGGTCACCGCCACCCCGGAGGCGGCCAGACGGGCGGCGTAGGCGTGCCCCTCGCTGTTGAGCGGATCGCACTCGGCCACCGCGACGAACGCCGGCGGCAGACCGGCCAGCTCAGCGCGCAGCGGGGAGCAGTACGGGTTCGTCCGGTCCCCGTCCGGCACGTACTGGTCCCAGTACCACCGCATCTTCGGCAGCGTGAGCGAGCCGCCGCCGTCGGCGAAGCGGAGGTAGGACGGGGTGTCGAAGCGGCAGTCCGTCACCGGGTACACCAGGACCTGGCAGCGCACGACGGGCCCGCCGGCGTCGCGCACGCGCAGCGTGACCCCGGCGGCGAGGTTGCCGCCCGCGCTGTCCCCGGCGATCGCGATCCGCTCGCGGGCGACGCCCAGCGCGGGTGCCTCGTCGTGGAGCCAGCCCAACGCGGCGCACGCGTCGTCGAGCGCGGCGGGGAAGGGGCTCTCGGGGGCGCGCCGGTAGTCGACGGAGACCACGACCGCGCCGGTGTCGCGGGCGAGCCTGCGGCAGATCGCGTCGTGCGAGTCGAGGTCGCAGAGCACCCAGCCGCCGCCGTGCAGGTAGAGGACCGCCGGGGCGCCCTGGACGCCGGGGTCCGGCCGGTAGACCCGCACGGGCACCTCGGGCGCACCGGGCGGGCCCGGGATCGTCCGGTCGGTGACCTCGGCGAGATCGGGCCCGGGGACGCGGCGGGCGGCCTCGGCCTGCAGACGGCGGGCCGTCGGCGCGTCGAGGACCTCGGTACCCACGGCGGGGGAGCGCTCCTGCAGGACCGCCAGGAGTCGTGCTGCGTCGGGGGAGAGTGGCACGCACCGATCGTCGGACACCGGTATTACCGGTGTCGTTACCGGGCCCCAGGGCGGGTAATGGCCGAGGTAACGGCGCCGCAACAGGGTGGAGGCCATGGCAGGCACACAGGACTGCTAGCCGCGCCCGTACTGGCTCCCGACGAGCCGCGCGCACCACAGGCTCACCGAGTCCAGTGCAGAGAGCACCGAGGAGAATCATGGCCTACGACCTGTTCAGTGCCGACGATCACGTGATCGAGCACGGCCGGGTGTGGACGGACCGAGTGTCGGCGAAGTTCCGCGACGTCGCACCGCACGTCATCGAGGAAGGCGACCGCGAGTACTGGGTCTACGAGGACACGCGCAGCGCTCAGATGGGCCTCAACGCGGTCGCGGGGAAGTCGTCGGACGTGTACACGCCGGACCCGATCCGGTTCTCCGACATGCTTCCCGGCTGCTACGACCCCGTGGCGCGGGCCAAGGACATGCTCGACAACGGCATCCGGGCGAGCGTGTGCTTCCCGACCCTGCCGAAGTTCGGCGGCACCCTGTTCCTGAAGTTCAAGGACAAGGAGCTCGCGGACGAGTGCGTCCGCGCCTACAACGACTTCATCATCGACGAGTGGTGCGCCGCCGTCCCGGGCATGTTCGTGCCGATGATCATCGGACAGCTGTGGGATCCGCCGGCGATGGCGAAGGAGATCCACCGCTGCGCCGAGAAGGGCGCCCGGGCGATCAGCTTCCCGGAGAACACGGTGCCGCTCGGTCTGCCGTCGTTCTTCACCGACCACTGGGACCCGTTCTGGCAGGCGGTCACCGAGACCGACATGGTGGTCTGCATGCACATCGGGACGAGCGGCGGCCTGCCCTCGCCCTCGCCCGACGCGCCGAACTTCGACGGCCTCGGCCCGGTGACGATCGCGCTGTCGTCGGTGAACTCGTTCGTGTCGGCCGTGAACCTGTCGATGAGCCCGGTGCCGAACAAGTTCCCGAACATCAAGGTCTGCTACTCGGAGGGCGGCATCGGCTGGGTGCCCGCGGCGGTCGAGCGCGCCGACCGGCAGTACCTGCGCCACCGCAAGTGGAGCGGCCTCGACCAGCGGCTGCCCAGCGACGTGTTCCGCACCAACTACTGGTTCTGCATGATCGAGGAGCCGGTCGGCATCAAGTACCGCTACGACATCGGCGTCGACCGGATCCTGTGGGAGTGCGACTACCCGCACGTCGACTCGCCGTGGCCGCACAGCCAGAAGGGCGTCGAGGAGATCATCGGCCCGCTCCCCGCCGAGGAGCGCGAGCTGATCACCTACAAGAACGCCGAGAAGCTGTTCAAGTGGGAGATGGCGAAGGCACCCACCGCGGTGCCGGCGTGAGCCGCGGTGCGGCGGCGGGACCTCGGAGCACACCCCGCCGCCGCACCGGGTGAGGGCCCCTCGGCACGGGGGACCTCTCGGGAGGGCGGGCACGATCTGCCCGGGTGAGGTCGTGGTGCGAACCGCGGCCCAGCGGCACGGCGGCCGTGGCGGGCCCCGCGCGACCCCGGGTGGATCGTGCCCGTTTCGTTTTCGCGGTGCGTGGCGCGCACATGGGTCGCGGGCGATGCGTGGCGAAACCGGTTCCGGCGCGGTGATCGGGGGGTTCGATGCAGGTCCAGGCGAACGGCGGATACATCCACTACGAGGTGGTCGGCGAGGGGCCACCCCTGCTGATGCCGTCCCACGCGAGCACGACGCGCTGGCGCGCCGTCGCAGCGGAGTTCGCGGGCGAGTACACGGTGATCGGCGTCGACTTCCGCGATGCCGCCGGGCTGACGCGCTTCCCGCCCGAGCCGTTCACGATCGAGGACCTCGCCGCGGACTGCCTGGCCGTGCTGCGAGCGCTCGGCTACGAGCGGGCGCACTTCGTCGGGCTCTCCCACTCGGCCCTGGTCGGCCAGGCGCTGGCGATCGAGCACCCGGAAGGCGTCGACCGCCTCGCACTGACCATGACCACCCCCGGGCACGATGCGCACCGGCCCGACGACCCGCAGCTGCGAGCGATCGAGGACCAGAAGCTCACCGTGGAGGACGAGGTCGGGGAGGCGCTGCGCCGGGCACAGGCCGGGGATCCCGAGGGCGTGCGGCGCGCGGCCGAGTTCCTGTACTCGCAGGCTGCGGTCGCCCGCGACCCGAAGCTCGTCGACGCGGGTGTCGAGCAGGTGTTCGGACCGAACTTCGCCCAGCCACCGGAGGTGCGCGGACGGTTCTGGGCGGTCATCGGCCGGTTCACCTCGCGGGGCCGGCTCGACCGGATCCGGTCCCGGACGCTCGTCGTCACCGGCAGCGGGGACCGCCTCGTCCGGCTCGACGACGCGTGGACGCTGTGGCGGCAGATCCCGCAGGCCACGCTCGTCGCGCTCGACGGGGTCGGGCACGACTGGTGGATCGAGGCTCCGGCGCGGGTGGCTGCGGTCGTGAAGCAGTTCCTGCGGGGGAGCTTCGACGCGGACGCCTGACCGCACCCAGTCCCTGGACGCAACGAACGGCCCTTTCGTCCACTCCGAGTGGACGAAAGGGCCGTTCGTTGCGTTTCAGCCGGGCCAGCACCCGGCGGGATCAGGCCCGCTCCAGCAGCGTGCCGGTCCCGAGCCCGCCCCCGCAGCACATGGTCACGAGCCCCAGCCGCCCGCCGGTGCGCTCCAGCTCGTCGACGGCCTTGGCGAGCAGCACGGTGCCGGTGGCGCCGAGGGGGTGGCCGAGCGCGATGGCGCCGCCGTTGGGGTTCACCTTCGCCGGGTCGGCGTGGGTCTCGGCGAGCCACGCCAGCACGACGGAGGCGAAGGCCTCGTTGATCTCGACGAGATCGATGTCGTCGATGCTCAACCCGGTGTCGCGGAGGATCTTCTCGGTGGCCACGATCGGCCCGGTCAGCATCAGCACCGGGTCACTGCCCACGAGCACGGATCGGCGCACGATCGCGCGGGGCCGCAGCCCGAGCTGCTCGGCCCGCCGCCGCGACATCAGCAGCGCGGCGCTCGCCCCGTCGGAGATCTGCGACGCGGTGCCGGCCGTGTGCCGGGCCGGCGCACCGCCGGCGCGGGTGATCGGCGTGAGCCCGGCGAGCGCCTCCAGCGTGGTTTCGCGCAGCCCCTCGTCCCGGTCGACCGTGATGGTGCCGGTGGCGTCGCGGGCCGGCACCTCGATCGGCACGATCTGCCGGTCGAACCGACCCTGCTCCCACGCGGCGATGGCGAGGTCCTGGGAGCGCTTGCCGAACGCGTCGAGCTGGTCGCGCTCGATGGACCACTTCTCCGCGATGCGCTCGGCGCCCTCGAACTGCGTCGTCGGCTCGTGGAAACGGGCGTAGCGGCCGCCGCGCGGCGTGCCGTAGTCCGGCTCGCGCGGCACGTTCGACCCGAGCGGGATCCGGCTCATCAGCTCCACCCCGCACGCGACGGCGACGTCGGCGATCCCGCTCGCGATCAGCCCGTGCGACAGGGTCACCGCCTCCTGCGACGACCCGCACTGCGTGTTGACGGTGACCGCCGGCACCTCCAGCGGCAGGCCCGCCGCGAGCCAGGCGTGCCGGGCCACGTTCGACGCCTGCATCCCCAGCTGGTTCACGCACCCGCCGACCACGTGGTCGACGACGTTCGGGTCCAGTCCGGTCCGCTCGACGAGGGCCAGCAGCACGTCGCCGAGCACCTCCGTCGAAGAGGCCGATGCCAGTGCGCCGTTCCGTCTGCCGATGGGTGATCGCACGGCGTCGACGATCACGACCTCTTCGGATGCACTCATGTGTCCGACGCTATGCGCGTATCCGTTACGCACCCGGTTATCGTTCACCGGAATTTCGCGAACGAGGTGTGTGAACGGCGTAACGGCTACCGTAACCGCACGTCCATAGCGTGCGGGTATGGACCTAGACCTGCTGTTCGAGATCACCGTGGCGAAGCCGTGGGAAGGTGGTCTGCACGAGGCTGAGCAAGCCAAGTTCCAGAGCGCCATCGAGCAGGTGAAGCTCGCGGACAAGCTCGGTTTCCGCACGGCGTGGTTCGTCGAGCACCATTTCCGGGAGGGCCGCTCGCACTGCTCGGCTCCCGAGGTGCTGCTCGGCGCGCTGTCGCAGGTGACCGAGCAGATCCGGCTCGGTTTCGGCGTCACCCTCATGCCCCACGGCTTCACCCACCCCGTGCGCGTGGCCGAGAAGGTCGCGACGGTCGACGTGCTCAGCGGCGGCCGTGTGGAATGGGGCACCGGCCGGTCGACGCCGGGTGAGCAGACCGCGTTCGGCGTGCCGACCGGTGACGTGAGCCGACTGCAGTGGCGCGACGCGGTGCAGTCGGTCGTGTCGATGTGGGGCAACGACCGCTTCACCTGGGACAGCGAGTACCTCAAGTTCGAGACGCCCCGGCCGGTGCTGCCGAAGCCGGTGCAGTCGCCGCACCCGCCGGCGTGGACGGCCGCGGTCAGCGAGGGCAGCGCCGCAGCCGCGGGCGAGGCGGGCCTCGGGCTGCTGTCGTTCTCCATCCTGCGCCCGCTCGAGACGATGGCCCGGCACATCCGCGAGTACCGCGAGGCCGCGCGCAACCCCAAGCCCATCACCGACGTGACCCTGAACCGCGTGGCGGCGTACACGCTGGTGCACTGCGCGGAGTCGCGCGACGTCATCGAGGAGCGCAAGGCGTGGGACTCGGTGTGGTGGTGGTACCAGAACCAGGCCGAGCTCGCCCTCGAGTGGGACTTCCCGAACTACACCCAGGAGCAGAAGGACGCGATCTTCCCGCTGCTGAAGGAGCGGGCGGAGGGCCGCTTCGACGTCCACGACTTCGCCAAGCAGGACATGGTCATCGTCGGCGACGTCGACGAGGTCGTCGAGAAGATGAAGCGCTACGCCGACGCCGGCGTCGACCAGCTGATCTGCTACTGCGAGTTCGGGCACCTCTCGCACGAGGCGATCATGGAGAACCTCGAGCTGCTGGGCACGAAGGTGCTGCCGAAGATCCGCGACTACGTGCCGAACCCGGACGCGTTCCGGCCCGGTGACGAGCTGGAGGAGAACTCCGACGTCGCACTCTCGCCCGCGGGGATCACGAGCCGTTTCCGCGGGAAGGACGAGTAGTCCGGTACGGATTCCGTACCGAGTCCGGACGGGTGATCCGGCGACCTCATGTAACGCGTTTCGTAACAGGTCGCCGGAATGCTCGGCACACCACCGGGTGCTCCCAGGACGCGGACCCGGGTGCGGGTTCCGCGGGTGGTGCCCCGGCCCATCTCCTCTTCTCGTGAACCGAGGTGCTCCACGTGCAGGGACGGCTGACCGGGAAGGTCGCCTTCATCACCGGGCTCGCCCGGGGCCAGGGCCGCGCGCACGCGCTGCGGCTGGCTTCGGAGGGGGCCGACATCGTCGGGCTCGATCTGTGCGCCCAGATCGACACGGTCGACTACCCGATGAGCA
This sequence comes from Pseudonocardia thermophila, assembly GCF_900142365.1. Classification (GTDB taxonomy): domain Bacteria; phylum Actinomycetota; class Actinomycetes; order Mycobacteriales; family Pseudonocardiaceae; genus Pseudonocardia; species Pseudonocardia thermophila. The sequence goes on from NZ_FRAP01000011.1 coordinate 84,309, forward strand.
CACCCGACGACCTCGCCGAGACCGTGAAGCTCGTCGAGGGCCTGGACCGCAGGATCGTCGCCCGCATCGGCGACGTCCGGGACGCCGAGTCGATCCGCTCGGTGGTCCGGTCCGGCCTCGACGAGTTCGGCCGGCTCGACTTCGTGATCGCCAACGCGGGGATCATGCCCATCTGGGGCGAGCACTCCGACACGATGGCCGCCTGGCAGGACTGCCTGGACGTGCTGCTGACCGGCGTGCTCAACACGATCGAGGCCACGTATCCGCAGCTGGTGGCGCAGGGCAGCGGCGGCTCGATCGTGATCACCAGCTCGATGGCCGGCGTCGCGCCGATGATGCGCACCCTCGAGGGCCGCACCCTCGGGCTGCTCGGCTACAGCGCGGCCAAGGCGGCGCTGGTCAACCTGGCGCAGAACTACGCCAGCATCCTGGCCGCTCACCACATCCGGGTGAACACCGTGCACCCCACCGGTACCCGGACCCCGATGGTGGTGAACGAGGTGATGGCCAACCACGTCGTGAAGGACCATCCCGACGACCTGAAGGCACTGGTCAACGCGATGCCGGTGGACATGGTCGAGCCCGAGGACATCGCCGCGGCGGTCGCGTGGCTGTGCTCGGACGACTCGCGCTACTTCACCGGCAGCTCCCTGCGCATCGACGCCGGTGCCAGCTTGCGATGACGGAGAGACCGATGAAGATCAGTGTGGATCGCGACCGCTGCGAGGGCTACGGGGTCTGCGCCGAGGTCGCCCCCGACCTGCTGCACCTCGACGACGACGGCGAGCTCGTGGTCGATGTCGAGGACCTCACCCCGGAGCAGACCGAGACCGCGGCGTCGGCCGCCCGGGTCTGCCCGGTGGCCGCGCTGAGCCTCCGCGATGCCGGCTGACGCGCTGCGCCACGTCGCGGTCGTCGGCGCCTCGCTCGCGGGCACGGTCCTGGCCGACGCGCTGCGCCGCAACGGCTTCGACGGCCGGATCACGCTGATCGGCGGCGAAGCGAGCCCGGCCTACAGCAGGCCCGCGCTCTCGAAGGGGGTCCTGACCGGCAAGGAGCAGCTCGACGACATCCTGCTGCACCCGTTGGGCTCCGACGTCGAGCAGCGGCTGGGCACGCACGTCGTCTCGGTCGATCTCGACGCTCGTCGGCTCGTCCTCGACGACGGCGACGAGATCGCCTTCGACGGCCTCGCGATCACGACGGGCGCGCGGGCGCGTCGGCTCGCCGATCTGGGCGCGGCCGAACCGGGTGCCAGGGAGACGACGTTCCGCGACATCCTCGACGCCCGCCGGCTGGGCGGCGAGCTGGACCGGGCCCGTCGCGTAGTGATCGTCGGCGCCGGCATCCTCGGCATGGAGCTGGCCTCGGCGTGCGTCGACCGCGGCGCCGAGGTGATCCTGATCGACCAGCAGCCTCCGCTGCGCGCGCAGCTCGGCGAGTTCCTGGCGGACCTCGCCGTCGCAGCGGCGCTGGAGCGGGGCGTCCGGTTCGTGCAGGACGCATCGGTGCGCATCCGCGGCCGCGAGACCCCCGTCGTCGAGCTGGGCGACGGGCGCCGGTTCGAGGGCGACGTCGTGATCAGCGCAGTGGGTTGCCTGCCGAACGTCGAATGGCTCGCCGGCACCCACCTCGACACGGCCGGCGGGGTCCGCGTCGACAGCCGGGGCCGGGCCGGGGGGAACGTCGTCGCCGCTGGGGACGTGGCCGCATACCCGTCCGGTTCGGGGCACCGCCGCACACCGCTGTGGAACAGCGCGATGGAGCAAGCCCGGACCGCGGCCGCGGCGCTGCTGCGCGGCGACGAAGCGCCGCCGCTGATCCCGCCCGAGTACTTCTGGACCGAGCAGTTCGGACTGGCGATCAAGGCGTGCGGAACGCTGCCGCCCGCCGGGCAGCCGATCTACCTCGAGGGCGGGCCCGGCGCGTCCGAGTTGCTGCTGCAGTGGCGGTCCGGGGATGTCCCCACCACCGCGGTCGCGGTGAACACCCGAGTTCCCGTCAAGAAGTTGCGAGCCCTGTCCCGGAGGGCGTGACACCACGAGGAGGGACCGATGACGATCGCCTCAGCACCGCCCCACAGCGACGTCGACCTGTTCAGCGACGAGGTCCTGCTCGACCCGTACCCCGTGTACGCGCGGCTGCGGGAGATGGGGGCCGCCGTACGCCTCGACGCGCTCGACCGGGTCTGGGCACTGACCCGCTACGACCACATCCGGGCCGCCGACGGGGACTGGCAGACCTTCTCGTCCGACGCCTCGGTCGGGCTCAACGAGGTGATCAACGCCCGGCTGGTGGGCAGCATCCTGGGCAGCGACCCGCCGTGGCACGACAAGCTGCGCGCGGTGCTCATGGCCCAGTTGTCACCGCGCTCCATCCGCCGGATCACCGACTACGTCGAAGAGGCCGCGGACCGGCTCGTGGACTCCCTGGTCGAACGCGGACGCTTCGACGCGGTCCCGGACCTCGCCACGGTGCTGCCGCTGACGGTGGTGTTCGACCTCATCGGGCTGCCCGAGAGCGGGCGCGGCAACATGATCCGCTGGGCCGACGCCATGTTCACGATCTTCGGGCCGCTGAACGACCGCACCCGCGCCGGCGTGCAGATCATCCCGGAGATGTACGAGTGGCTCGGCACCCTGCAGGCCGAGGACCTGCGCCCGGGCAGCATGGGCCGATCCATCTTCGACGTCGCCGGCGAGCAGGGCTTCGATCACCACCAGTGCGTGAAGCTCCTGGCCACCTACGTCACGGCCGGGATGGACACCACGATCAACGCGATCTCGAACGCGGTGGCGCTGTTTGCCGAGCACCCGGACCAGTGGGACGCCGTGCGCGCCGACCCCGGTCTCATCCCGAGCGCCTTCAACGAGGTGCTCCGCTACGAGTCGCCGGTCCTGGCGTTCGCCCGCCGGGTCACCCGCGACGTCGTCATCGACGGCGTCGAGGTGCCGGGCGGGGACCAGGTCGTGCTGCTGTTCGGCTCCGGCAACCGCGACGAGCGCCACTACCCGGACCCGGACCGCTTCGACGTCCGCCGCAACCCCGTCGACCACCTGTCCTTCGGCTACGGCATCCACACCTGCGCCGGGCAGGCCCTGGCGCGGATCGAGGGACACGCGATCCTGCGGGCGCTGTCCGAGCGCATCCGCCGGTTCCACACCGGCGAGCCGAAGCGGCACCTGAACAACGTCGTGCGCGGGTTGGAGTCGCTGCCCGTCGAGATCGAGACCTGACCGGGGCGGGAGACGGATCAGCCGGTGCAGCCGTGCGGGGCTGCACCGGCTTCTTCCTTTCCCGGGGCTTTTCGGGGCGGCTTCTGCCGGTTCGCGGATCAGTACCGGGATCCGGTGCGAGGCCGCTGCGCAGAGAACGACGGCGCCGTGATCAACAGACCTGTTGATCACGGCGCCGTCGTTGTCGACCCGGCTCGGTTCAGCGCACCGTGCCCTGCTCCCGCAGCGACCGGATCTCCTCAGGGGCGAAGCCGCACTCGGCGAGGATCTCGTCGGAGTGCGCACCGAGGTCGGGTGCCAGCCGGTGCGGGACCACCGCGGCGTCGCTGACCCGCAGCAACTGGTCGAACTCGCGGACGCGGCCCAGCGTGGGGTGCGGGCACTCGGCCACCCGGCGGCTGCGGTGGTTCGCCGGGTCGCGCAGGAACGCGGCGTTGTTGTACGGCCGCGGCTCCATCGCCGGGACCCCGGCCCGGCCCAGCGCGGCGAGCCACTCCTCCGTCGGCCGGGTGCGGAACGCGTCGTCGAGCAGCGCGGCGAGCTCGTAGTCGTTCTCGACGCGGGCGGCGGGGGAGGAGAACCGGTCCAGCGCGGCGAACCCGACGCCGGTCGCGCGGCTGAGGGCGGCGATCTCCTGCTCAGTGGCGGCGACGACGCAGATCCAGCCGTCCGCCGTCTCGTAGAGCCGCTCCAGCGCGGAGAAGCCGGTCTGCAGGGGGTCGAGCCGGCCGGCGTTGAGCACCTCGCGGTCGCCGGCGCGCCGCACGATGTGCGCCATGTGCACCAGCGCCGAGTTGAGCTGCGGTACCTCCACGTACGGGGCGCGGCCCTCGCGGCGGCGCACCAGCAGCGCGGTCAACATGGCGACCGCACCGATCAGGCCGCCGCCCGGGTCGGCGTTGCCCAGCGGATAGAGCGGCTCGTTGAACTGGCCGCCCGCCTCGAACCCGGCGCCGGCGTACCCGGAGATCATCGGCTCGAAGCTCTGCCGGTCCCGCAGCGGGCCGGAGCTGCCCCAGCCGGGGGCGTACAGGTAGATCGCGTCCGGGTTGATCGCGGCGACATCAGCCGCGCCGACCCCGAGCCGCTCGGCCGCGCCGGGCCGCATGTTGTGGTGGACGACGTCGGCCCAGCGCACGAGGTGGTCGAGCACCCGCCGCCCGGCATCGGTCTTGAGATCCATGGCGAGCGAGCGCTTCCCGGCCTGGGCGCTGCGGAAGAGCGGCGCCAGCCCGCGCAGCGGATCGCCCGAGGTCGGTTCCAGCTTGACGACCTGCGCGCCGAGGTCGGCGAGCAGGCGGCTGCCGTACGGCCCGGCGAAGTACGCACCGAGGTCGAGGATCTTCACCCCGTCCAGCAGTGGGCCCGTGGCGGGGGGACCCGGCGCGAACCACGGCCGTTCCCGCTCCGGGCCGCCGGCGAACGCGAGCGCCGACGGATCGGGCACCCGCTCCTCGCCGCGCACCGACGGCGCCGGGCCCCGGTCGAAGCGGATCGGCGGCGCGACCTGCTCGAGGGGGCCGAGCTGCGGATCGTCGACGGTGCACACCATCCCGTTGACGCGGGTCTGCTCCTCGTCGAACACCGCGCCCGGCCGCAGCTGCGGCACCACGCACACGTCGGCCTCGGTGAGGACGGCGACCCAGTGGTCGCGCGGCTTCGTCAGGAACGCCGCGGGCAGCTCCTTGTCGAGGACGCGCTTCTCCTCCTCGGTCAGCCGGATGCCCATCTCCGCCGCGGAGCCGTCGGAGCTGCGGATGTGCACGTCCAGGCCGAGCGCGCGCATCAGCCGGTCGAAGCCGCCCACGGCGCCCGTGTGCACGCCGATGTACTCGTCGTCGGCGCAGCGGAAGGAGCCGGTCACCAGGCGGGTCGCTCGCACGGTCGTGTAGTCGTCCTTGGTGCGGGCGGTCAGCTGAGCGTTGTCGGCGTCGCCCCAGTACAGCGACAGGTAGGCCAGCGCGCCGTCGACGAGCGAGGTCTCCACGGCCCGCCCGATCCCGTCGAAGCTGCGCCGGTAGAGCGCACCGAGCAGCCCGACGAGGGCCAGGTGGGCCGCCCCGACCGACGCGAACGGCAGCGCCTCGAAGATCGGCGGCGGGCGATGGCCGAGCTGCTCGGCCATCGTGCCGACGTAGGCGTGCACGAGCGCCTCGTAGCCGGGCAGGGCCGGGTCGACGTCGCTCGGGCCGAACCCGGTGACCGACACGTGCACCAGGTGCGGGTGCCGCTCGTGCAGCTGCGCGTACCCGAGCCCGAGCCGTTCCGCGACGCCCGGGCGCCAGCTGCAGACCACGACGTCGGCGTCGGTGAGCAGGGCGTCGATCCGCTTCGCCCCGTCGGGGCTGCGCAGATCGAGCTCGGCGCAGCGCTTGCCGCGGTTGAACACCGCGTGCTCGGCAGGGCGCCGCACCCGCAGCGGATCACCGCCGGGCGGCTCGATCCGGACGACGTCGGCGCCGTAGTCGGCGAGGAAACCACCGATCCGCGCGCCCGCGGCCTCGCGGCTGCAGTCGACGACGCGCAGCCCGGCGAGCGGACCGGGTTCGTTCGCACTCATCTGAAGATGCACCACCCCGGGGGTCTGAGGACTTCGGAGCCGATCAGCCGACCGGCTCCCGTAGCTGGTCGGCGAGCCCGGTGAGGCGGTGGAGCCGCTCGTGGTGCGCGTGCGGGTCGCCGAAGAGGATCGCGGAGCTGCGGGAGCGGCGGAAGTGCAGGTGCGCCGGGTGCTCCCAGGTGAAGCCGATACCGCCGTGGACCTGGATGTTCTTCGCCGCCACGTCGACGTAGGCCCGCGAGCAGACCGACTTCGCGACGCTCGCAGCCACCGGTAGCTCGTCCGGCGCGTCAGCAGCCGCCAGCGCAGCCCGCGCCGCTGTCTCGGCCGCGCACTGCACCTGCAGGAACATCTCCGCGCACAGGTGCTTGACGGCCTGGAAGCTGCCGATGGGGCGGCCGAACTGGACCCGGGTGCCGGCGTACTCCACCGCCATGTCCAGCACGCGGCGGCTGGCGCCCGCCTGCTCGGCGGCCAGCGCTGCCGCGGCGTACTGCAGCACCTTCTCCAGCACCGGGCCGGCCGCGCCCACGGCGCCGACCGGCCGCGCCGGGGCGTCGCGGAACACGACCTCGGCGAGCTTGCGGGTCGGGTCCATCGTCGGGATCGGGCGGACGTCGACGGCGGCCCGGTCGACGGCGAAGAGCGCCGGGCCTTCCGGGGAGGCGGTGAAGACCAGCACCAGGCCAGCCACCAGCGCGTCCAGCACGTAGTGCTTCGTCCCGGACACGGTCCACCCGGTGGCAGCCGGCGTGGCCGTGCAGCCGGCACCGACCTCGTCCCAGCGGCCGGACCGATCGGCGATCGCCACGGTGGCGACGAGCGACCCGTCCGCGATCCCCGGCAGGTAGTCGCGGCACGCGTCGGCGTCGCCCGACTCCAGCAGGGCGCGGGCGGCCAGCACCGCGCTGGCGAGGTACGGCCCGCAGAACAGCGCCCGGCCCATCTCCTCCAGCACGACCGCTTGTTCGACGAACCCGGCCCCGGCGCCGCCGTACTGCTCGGGGATCGCGATCCCGACGAGGCCGAGCTCGCGGGCGAGCTGGTCCCACACCGCCGGGTCGTGGCCCTCGTCGGTCTCCATGAGCCGGCGGACGTCGTCCTCCGCGGACTTCGCTTCGAGGAACTCCCGGATGACGGTGCGCAGTTCCGTCAGCTCCTGGTCGGGGGCAGAACTCATGCGTCGCTCGTCCAACCTCGTGCGGTGGTCATGACCAGTCCACGTTCGGCCCGCTCCGTTACCGGGCTCGTTAGAGCCGGACGGGCCGGTAACGGGCGGTGTAATAGGCCCTGCCGCATCGTCGGGCACCGTGAACGCGCTGAGTGACGACGAGGTCCATCGCCTGCTCGACGCGGTTCTGGGACCGCGGGACGCCTCGAGGCGCGCGACGACCCTCGGCGCAGGCGGGTACGACCTGGAGGCCGGGCGCCGCTACCTCGCGGCCGTCGCCGGCACCGGGCTCGCCGTGCCGACCTGGCCGGTGGAGTTCGGCGGGCTGGGCGCCGACGCCGCGGAGGCGCGGCGGCTGGAGGCCCTGCACCACCGATACGCCATGCCGGACATGTACCCGTTCCGGGTCGGGCTGAAGTTCGTCGGCCCCACCCTGCTCGCCCACGGCACGCCCGAGCAGCAGCAGCGCTGGCTCGCCGCGATCGCGAGCGGCAAGGAGATCTGGTGCCAGATGTTCTCCGAGCCCGAGGCCGGATCGGACCTGGCGAACGTCGCGACGATCGCGCGCCGCGGGCCCGCCGGGGACTGGATCCTCACCGGGCAGAAGGTCTGGACGAGCCGCGCCGCCTACGCCGACTGGGGCATCTGCCTCGCCCGTACCGACCCGGACGTGCCGAAGCACCGCGGGATGACGATGTTCGCCGTCGACATGTCCGCTCCCGGGGTTGACGTGAGGCCGCTGCGCCAGATGAACGGCGACGCCAGCTTCAGCGAGGTCTTCCTGACCGACGTCCCGGTGCCCGACGAGAACCGGATCGGCGAGGTCGGCCAGGGCTGGAAGGTCGCGCTGACGCTGCTCGCGCACGAGCGGTCCAACGCCGACCGCAGCGCGCCACCGGCCCGGGACGCCCCGCTGCTGCCGTCGTGGCTGACGGAGCTAGCGGACTCCGGGGCGCTCGCGGACCCCGTGCTGCGTGAGGAGGCGATGGAGCTGTTCTGCTACGACCGCGCCATCCACCACCTGCAGCAGCGCGCCGCGGAGCTGCGCGCCGCGGGCAAGCCCGGCCCGGAGGGCTCCGGGCTGAAGGTGCACGGCGCCCGCTCGTTCAAGCGCCGCGTCGACCTGCTCGCCCGCGCCCGCGGGGCCGAGGCGCTGCGCTCGGACTGGCCCGGCTGCGTCGACCTGCTCACGGCGCCGTCGATGTCGATCCGCGGCGGCACCGACGAGATCCAGCTCAACGTCATCGGCGAGCGCATCCTCGGCCTGCCCGCCGAGCCCCGCGTCGACCGCGATGTCCCGTGGACCGTGGCGCGCCGCGGGGCCATCACGCCGTCCCGATGACACCACCGCGATGACACCACCGCGATAACACCACTGCGATAACGCCGAACGTAATCACCGGGCGACGACGGTGGAGGACATGAGCACCCCGTTCGCCGATTTCCGCCGCGTCGAGGAGATCAAGGCACCCGACGCCGGGAAGTCGGGACACATCGACATCGTGCAGATCACCGGCCTGTTCTTCGACGCGTTCATGAGCTACCTCGTACCCGGCCTCGGCCTGGAGCGCACCGCTGTCTTCTCGCCGACGGGCCGGCCGATCGTGCGGTCGACCAGCGTGGACGTGCAGGCGGAGATCCACCCGGGCCAGGTGCTGCAGGTCGGCGTGCGCGCGGCGACGCGCCGCTCGCGCTCGTTCACCCTGGAGGGCCTGCTCGCCCACGACGACCGCCCGGTGGCCCGTGGGGAGCTGGTGCTGGTGACCATCGACCCGAGCGCCGGCCGGTCGATCGAGATCCCGGCGCAGCTGTGGGCGGCCGTGGAACGCGTCGAGGGCCGCACGATCGCGGTCGAGCCGAAGCGTGCGTAGTTCTGGAGGAACAGACGTGAAGATCCGTACCGGTCAGCGCCTGCGCAGTGCGACGTGCGACGCCGAGGTGATGGTCCTGCGCGCCCCGGCCGACGACGTCGACCTGCGCTGCGGCGGCCATCCCGTGCACGACCGGCTGGTGTCGGCCGATCCGGCACCGCTCGACGACGCCTTCGCCGGCGGCACCGAGCTGGGCAAGCGCTACGTGAACGAGGACGGCTCCCTGGAGCTGCTCTGCGTCCACGCGGGGAAGGGCTCCCTGTCCGTGGGCTCGACGCCGCTGCAGATCAAGTCGGCCCAGCCGCTCCCGGCGTCGGACTGACCACGGCATGTCGACGGAGACGACAGCCGGGACCGAGCCCGCCGCGCTCGTCGGCCGCGCCGGGGCCCCGTTCCCGGTGCGGATCGAGCACGGCAAGGTGGCGGAGTTCGCCCGCGCCGTCGGGCTCGATCCGGCTGAGCTGGCCGGGTCCGACGGGGAACCGGTCCCGCCCGCCACGTTCCTGACGACGGCCCGTCTCTGGTCCGGGCCGGCCAACGACCCGTGGACCGGGGCCGGTCGCAACCGGTCCCGGGTCCTGCACGGCGAGCAGGAGTTCGTCTTCCACGGCCGCTGCCCGCGGGTGGGGGAGACGCTGACCGCGACCTCGCGGATCGAGTCCGTCTTCGAGAAGAGCGGACGCCGCGGCGGAACGCTCCGCTTCTCGGTCACCGTCACCGAGTTCCGGGACGCCGCCGGGACCCTGGTCGCCGAGGCGCGCAGCACCGGCATCGAGACGTCGCGGGCGGCCACCGGATGAGTGCCCCACCGAGCTGGAACGACCTGCAGGTCGGGGCCGCCCCGCCGGCGTACGTGGACGGCCCGATGACGCTGACCGACATCGTCCGCTACCAGGGCGCGTCAGGGGACCTGAACCCGCTCCACCACGATCCCGGCTACGCGCAGGCGGCCGGCTACTCCGGCCCGTTCGCGGTCGGGATGCGCCAAGCCGGTGTGCTCGCCGCGCAGGCGGGGCGCTGGCTGGGGCACGCGAACGTGCGCCGGTTCCGGGTGCGGTTCCAGGAGCAGGCGTGGCCGGGCGACGTCCTGGTCTACGAGATGCGGGTGACCGGCAAGCGCGAGGAGGGCGGGGAGCGGCTCGTCGACCTCGAGCTGACCTGCACGCGCCAGGGCGGTGGGGTGCACCTGCGCGGCACCGCCACCTACGCCGTACCGGACAGGAGCGGGGCATGAGCGACTCGCCGGACGACGTCGTCCTGTACGAGGTGGCCGACGGGGTCGCCATCCTCACCTTCAACCGGCCGGAGCGGAACAACGCCTGGAACCTCGATCTGGAGTTCCGCTACTTCGACCTGCTCGACGCGGCGGAGGCCGATCCCGCGGTGCGGGTCGTCGTCGTCACCGCGACCGGCCGGTGCTTCTGCCCGGGCGCGGACTTCCAGCGGCTCGACGCGAAGGCCAACGGTGCCCCGCCCCCGGAGCGGCGGCGGCCCATCAGCTACCCGTTCCACATCCGCAAGCCGATGATCGCTGCCATCAACGGGCCGGCGGCCGGGCTGGGGCTCGTGCAGGCCGCGCTGTGCGACGTGCGCTTCGCGGCGGTCGGCACCCGGATGACGACCGCGTTCACCCGGCGCGGACTGATCGCCGAGCACCTGATCTCCTGGTTGCTGCCGCGCCTGGTCGGGCACGGCGTCGCGAGCGATCTCCTGCTCTCCGGGCGCATGTTCACCGCGGAGGAGGCGTGCGCGATGGGGCTGGTGAACCGGGTGGTGCCGGCCGAGGACCTGCTCGCCGAGACCCTCGCCTACGCCAAGGACATGGCCGCGAACTGCTCGCCACTGGCGATGGCGCAGGTCAAGCAGCAGCTGCGCGCGGACTGGCTGCGCAGCCCCGAGGCCGCGCTCGCGTCGTTCGAGGAGCTGAACCTCGATCCGCGCCGCCGGGCGGAGCTGCGGGAGGGGGTGGCGAGCTTCCGGGAACGGCGCCCACCCCGGTTCCCGCCGCTGGCGGACGTGCACCAGATCGGGATCTGACGCCGCGGGTTGCGGAAATCCCCGTGCCGGTACGGATCCGCTGCGCGTGGCCGGGTGCCAGATTGGCGGCGGTCGAGGAACGCGTGGGTGCGGGAGGTCGAGACTCGATGCCGAGCGGATTCAAGGAGCGCTGTGCTGATCGTCGGCTCCGGCCACCGAGCGTCCCCGCGAGGGTGATCGCGCGGCCCCGGCTGGACCGGCTGTTCGCGGACTGCTTCGACCGGTTCGACGTCGTTGAGGTGCTCGCCTCGCCCGGGGCGGGCAAGACGGTCGCCGCGCAGCTGTACGCCGCGAAGTCGGGGCGGCGGGTCGCCTGGCTGAACCTGGACGCCACCGACGTCGTGGCGAACCAGTTCCTCGTCCACCTCGGGCGGGCGCTGGCGGTGCTGGACCCGGACATCCCGCGGCTGGTGGACGAGGCTCTGCGCAGCGGGGTCGCGGCCGTCGAGGTCGCCGCGGCGCTCGCCGACTCGGTCGCGGCGGACGATCTGCTGCTCGTCCTCGACAACTGCGAGGAGATCGCCGAGGACCCGGCCGCGGCCGGCATCGTCACCGCGCTGCTGACCTACCTGCCGACCAGCGCGCGGACGCTGCTGCTCACGCGGGAACCGCTGGAGTCGATGCTCGCCCGCATCGGGCTCGACGGCCGGGTGGGCCGCATCGGCGACGCCGATCTCGCGTTCGACGTCTCGGAGGCGCACGACCTGCTCGAGGCGGCCGGCCGGCGCGACGTCGACGTCGAGGAGCAGCTGGCGTTCACCGGTGGCTGGGCAGCCGGGATGACGTTCGCGATGCCGCTGGACGAGCGGGCGAGCCCGACCGACATGGCCGGGTACCTCAACAGCCAGCTGCTCGCCCGGCTGCCCGAGGAGGAGCAGGCGTTCCTGCTGCGCACGTCGCTGCTGACGGTGCTCACCCCGGCGAACGTCGAGGAGATGTGGGGTCCGGGCGGGCCGGCGCTGCTCCGCCAGATCGCCCGGCGGCGGCTGCTGTCCACCGTCGAGCCGGACGGCTCGGTCGTCCTGCACCCGTGCTTCCGGCAGTTCCTCTCCGAGCAGCTCACCCTGCGCATGTCGCACGAGCTGCCGGACGTCTGGCGCAAGCACGCGCGCATCCTCGCCGCCGAGGGGGAGTACGAGGCGGCGGTCGAGGGGCTGCTGCGGCTCGACCTGCTCGACGAGGCCGCGGTGATCGTCGAGCAGGCACTCGCCACCTTGTACGAGCGCGGCGCCTGGTCGCTCATCCTCGACTGGCTCGACGCACTCGGCGCCCGCCGGGTCGCGGAGCGCTCGCTGCTGATGGGCGCTCGGATCCGGGCGCTCACCCAGGAGCGGCGGCTGCCGGAGGCGCAGAGCCTCGTCCGGGAGCTGCACGAGTCCGGGCGGCTGCGGGCGGTGGCCGACGTCGATCCGGGCGTCGTCGCGTTCGTCGGCCTCGCGTTCGTGTGGAAACCCCAGGAAGGCCTGGCGATCACCGAGCAGTACTCGCCGGACCACCACGCCGAGGCGGTCCGCTACACGCTCAAGGTCACCAGCAGTGCCGGGACCGCGCTGCCCCCACCCGGGAACGACCTGGTGAAAGAGGTCCACACGACGTTCACGTGGGGGCTCTTCCTGCAGGGCCGCCTCGACGAGCTGGCGCAGTTCTACCCGCGGCCGGGCTCGACGCACTGGCCGCCGCGGGGCTTCTACCGGACCCCGCAGCCGCTGCTGAGCATGATCTGGCGCGGTGATCTCGAGGAGGTCCGGCGGCTGTGGGACGAGGTGCCGCTCGGCGCGCGGCAGCCGAACCACCCTGACCTGTCCCACAACCTGGAGGCGTGGATCCTGCTCGCCGAGGGCGACGCGGAGGCCGCCGTGCGGGCCGGCACCGTCTCCATCGGGCTGAGCCAGCGCACGCGCTACGGCTGGGAGCCGTACTTGCAGCTCGTCGTCGCCCAGGCGCTGCTGCGGCTCGGCCGCCACTCGGACGCGCGCACCGTGCTCGCCGAGGTGGTGGCCCGCTGCACCGCGCTCAAGAAGGCGGCCTACCTGGAGTGGGCACGGGCGTACGATGGGCTCGCCCAGCTGCTGACCGGCGGTGATCCGGCCGCGGCGGCCGCCACGCTGCGGACGTGCGTGGAGGGCATGCAGCGCGCCGGCCGGCGGGTCATGCTCCCCGGTGCGCTCGCTTACCTCGCCGAGGCCACCGCCCGGCTCGGGAACGAGGCCGAGGCGCGGGAGCTGTTCGCCGGCGCGGAGCGGCTGGCCGCCGAGACCAGGTGCGTGTTCCCGCTGGAGCAGGCCCTGCTCGACCTGCCGGAGCTGGCGAGGTTCCGCGGCACCGCTCGCCCCGGTCCCGACCGGCACCAGCCCGCGCGGACCGAGCCCGTCACGCCCCGGTCGATCGAGGTGCGGCCGTTCGGGCACCGGCCGGACATCTGCATCGACGGACGGCCGTGCGGCCTGCGCCGGCTCAAGGTGATCGAGCTGGCGGCGTACCTGGCCGCGCACGACGGCGTCGTGGCCCGCCACCAGGTGCAGCTCGACCTGTTCCCGGAGCACGATCGGCGCTCGGGCAGCAACTACTTCCGCCAGATCGCCCACCAGTTCCGCCGCGCCACCGGCGTCCCGCTCACGCGGAAGGACACCGACTGGGTCACGCTGGGGCCGGGCGCCGTGCTGACGTCGGTCGACGTGCGGTTGCAGAGCATCGCGGCGAACCGGTCCAGCGACGTCCTGTCGGACTTCCTCGCCGTCGCCGAGCACTGCGAGGGCACCTACCTGGCAGCCAGCTCGCTGCCGTGGGTCGATCGCCGCCGCTTCGAGCTCGACGTCCTGCGCGGCGAGGTGCTGCACGCCGCGGCGAACGCCGCCCTGGAGAAGGGGGACCTGGCGGTCGTGGAGCGGCTCGCCGAGAGCGCGCTGCGCGAGGACCCGTTCTGCGAGTGGGCGTTCAAGGCGCTCGACGCCGCGGCCCGCCAGAGCGGGCTCGTGGAGCGGCGCCGCTCGGTCTACCGCCGGGCCAAGACCGCGCTTGCCGAGCTGGAACTCACGCCGGAGGACATCGGGCTGCATCCGCCCCGGCTGGCCTAGGGCCGGCCCGCCACTGGCGCGATCGCCGCTCGCCGCCATGAGCCGAGTGAGACTTCTGCATCATTCGCGAGTAACTATCTCTTGTGAGTGTCTCTCGCAGAATGGTAGACATCCGCCCATCGCCGCCCCAAGGGAGGGGCGCCGCGTGAGGGGATGTTGCCGATGCATCGACGACTGCGGATCGCGGGAGCCTTACTCGCGGTCGCCGGCCTCACGGCCGTCGCCGCGTGCGGCGGACCCGCCGGGGGCGGGGAGGCCCCGCGGAACCAGCTCACCATCCTGTGGGCGGCCGACGCGACCGATCTCTCCACCGACAACGGCCTCGGCCTGCAGGTCAACGCCGGGGTGCACGAGCGGCTCGCGATCTACGACGCGCTCGTCGCGCTGACCCCGACGGCGGACATCGAGTACCGGCTCGCCGAATCGCTCACGCCGGACGGGCCCACGCGCTGGACGTTGACGCTCAAGCCGGGCCTGCGGTTCAGTGACGGCACCCCGCTCGATGCCGCGGCCGTGAAGTTCAACTGGGAGCGACTCGCAGATCCGGCGACGAAGGCGCCCAGCGCGCAGATCGCCCAGCAGATCGCGGGGCTCGACGTCGTCGACGAACGCACGCTCGCGATCACGCTGAAGGAGCCGAACGGACAGTTCCCCACGCTCGTGGCGCAGAGCGCGCTGACGTTCATCGGCTCGCCGACCGCCATGCAGGCCGATCCGGCCGGCTTCGGCAGCAACCCCGTCGGCGCGGGTGCGTACGTGCTCAAGGAGTGGGTGCGCAACGATCACTCGGTCTTCGAGAAGAGTCCCACCTCGGCGATCGAGGCACCCGTCGACCGGATCGAGGTGCGGATCCTCGCTGACGAGACCCAGCGCTACAACACGCTCGCCGCGGGCGGCGGCGACGTCGACTTCACGATCAACGCCAACACGGCCGCCAAGGCGGAGAAGGCCGGTCACCAGGTCGTGACCGGCCAGACCGACGGCGGTCTGAGCCTGCAGTTCAACACCGCCAAGCCGCCGTTCGACGACGTCCGGGCCCGCCGCGCGGTGGCGCTCGCCTTCGACGGCGCCGCCCTCGGCAAGAGCGTGTTCTCCGGTCTCGTCGAGGTACCGGAGACGCTCATGCGCGCGGAGTCGAAGTACTTCGCCGACGTCCCGCTCACCCGGGCGAACCGGGAGCAGGCGCAGGCGCTGCTCGACGAGCTGGCCGCGGAGGGCGAGCCGGTGTCGTTCACGATCCTGACGCCGCTCAACTTCCAGCAGGTGGCCGAGTGGTTCCAGTCCTCGGTCAGCGGCTACCGCAACCTCACGGTGCAGGTCGAGGCCGCGCAGACGACCGGCCAGCAGCTGTTCGCCGGCGACTTCGACGCCACCCTGATCGGGCTGACCCGGTTCATCGACCCCTACCCGGCGCTGGTCAACTTCGTCTCGTCCGGCGGCAGCACCAACTTCGGCAAGTACTCCGACCCGGCCGTCGACGCCGCTGCGCGGACGATCGTCACGAGCACCGACGAGGCGGAGCGCATCCGGGCCTTCGCCGACCTGCAGGCACGGATCGCGGAGGACCTGCCGTTCGCCGGCCCGTTCTACCGGATGCCCAACTGGTTCGTCCTCGCCGAGGGGATCGACGCGGCGGCGGTGCCGATCCTCAACGACGGCGTCATCGACCTGACCCGGTTCCGCCCGTGACCCGCCCGCTCGTCACGGCGGAGGAGGTCGCGGACCGCCTCGGCGACGACTCCGTCGTGATCCTCGATGTCCGCTGGCAGCTCGGCGGACCACCGGGCCGCCGGGCGTACCTCGCGGGCCACATCCCCGGCGCACGGTTCGTCGACCTGGAGACCGACCTGACCGGGCCGCCTCACCCGGGCGCCGGCCGGCACCCGCTCCCGGCGCGGACCGACCTCGCCGCCGCGGCGCGGCGCTGGGGCGTCCGGCCCGGCTGCACCGTCGTCTGCTACGACGACCGGACGGGCCCCGGCGCCACCCGCGCGTGGTGGTTGCTGCACGGCGCGCCCGACGTGGAGGTCTTGGTCCTGGACGGCGGGTTCAGCGCCTGGACCGCCGCCGGGCTCCCGGTCGAGACGGGCCCGGTACCCGATCCCGATCCCGGACCGCTCCCGGACGTCGGGCCCGGGCTCCCGGTCGTCGACGCCGACGCGGTCGCGCGGTGGACCGGACCACTGATCGACGTACGGGCCCCCGAGCGCTACCGCGGCGAGGAGGAGCCGGTCGACCCCGTCGCCGGCCACGTCCCCGGCGCGGTCAACGTCCCGGCCGGACGACTGACCGGCCCCGACGGCCGGATGCTCGATCCCGACCGGCTGCGCGCGCTCTTCGCCGCCGCAGGCGTGGACGACCGAACGGCGCGGGTGGCCGTCTACTGCGGCAGCGGGATCACCGCGACGCAGGGCGTGCTCGCCCTCCACCTCCTCCGTGTCCCCGCCGTCCTCTACCCGGGCTCGTGGTCCGGCTGGATCTGCGACCCGGCCCGGCCCATCGCCACCGACCTCCCCCGGAGCACGACGTGACCGACCGCGATCCCGAGCTGCAGCGCCTGCTGGACATCGAGGCCATCCGCACCCTGGTGGTGCGGTTCGTGCAGCTCGGCGACCAGAACGATCACCACGGCTGGATCGACGAGTGCCTGCACGACGACGTCGAGTGGGCGGTCCGGCACATCGACGACGACGCCAGGGTCACGGCGGGCGTCGACGTCCTGCACGGCAAGGAGGCCGTCCGCGAGGTCGTGACGACGGTCGGGTACCGCGGCATCGAGCCCGGGCTCTGGCACGGCAGCCACATCGTGAGCCCGCCCGTCGTGACCGTCGACGGGGACACCGCGCACGCCGTCACCGACGCGGTGTGGCTGTGGCACGTCCCCTCGGACGGTCCGCGGGGCGAGCTCACCGTCGGCGCGCTGACCTACGACGTCCCCGACTACCGGATCATCTCGGTCGTCCAGTGGCGAGACGAGCTGGTGCGCACCCCCGCGGGGTGGCGGATCAAGGTGCACCGGCCTGCCCGGCTCGGCACCGCGCCGAGGCGGAGCCCGTGAGCCCTGCGGTCCGGGCGGTTGCGGCGCGGCTGGCGCACCTCCTCGTGGTGCTCGCCCTGGTCAGCTTGGCCGCAACGCTCATGCTGGACCTGACGCCGGTCGATCCGGCGATCGTCATGCTGGGGGAGCAGGCGACGCCGGAACAGGTCGCCCAGGTCCACGCAGCGCTCGGGCTGGACCGGCCGTTCCTCGCTCGCTACGCCAACTGGGTCGCCGGGCTGCTCACCGGCGACTTCGGCACCTCCTACCGCACGAAGGTGGACGTGCTGGACGCGATCCTCGCGGCGCTGGCGGTCACCGGCGAGCTGATCGTGCTCTCCCTGCTGGTCGCGCTCGCCGTGTCGATCCCGATCGGGATCCTCACCGCCCACCACCGCGACGACTGGTTCGACCGGCTGTGGGTGGTGGTCTCGTCGGCGCTCGTGTCGTGCCCGCCGTTCGTCAGCGCCCTCGTGCTGGTGTTCGTCTTCGCGCTGCTCGCGCGGGACTGGCCGGTGCACTTCCCGGCGACCGGCTGGACCGCGTTCACGGCCGACCCCCTGGACAACCTGTGGCACGCGGCGCTGCCCGTCGTGACGCTCGCGCTGGTGCTCGTCCCGAACTTCTCCCGGGTGCTGCGCTCCGACCTGGTCGCCACGCTCGACGACGACTTCGTGCTGTTCGCGAAGGCGAAGGGGCTGCCGATGCGGCGGGTGCTGCTGCGCCACGCGCTGCGGCCGTCGTCGTTGTCGCTGGTGACCGTCGCAGGCATCAGCATCGGCCAGCTGATGGGCGGCGCGGTCGTCGTGGAGGTGCTGTTCGGGCTGCCCGGGCTCGGGCAGCTGCTGGTCAACGCGATCACGTTGAACGATCTTCCCCTCGTGCAGGGCGCCGTCGTGTTCATCGCCGCCGTCTACGTCGCCGCGAACGCCGCCGTCGATCTCTGCTACCGCGTCCTCGATCCGCGCCTGCGCGTCGCCCACGGAGTCGTGGCATGACGATCGAGGTCGCCGTGACCGCGCCGGACGAGGTCACGCCCGCCGGCAAGCGGTCGTTCGCCGTGTGGCTCGCGATCGCGTGGGTCGCGGTCGTGGTCCTCGCAGCCGTGTGCGCGCCGATCCTGCCGCTGCGGCCGGTCGACGAGATCGTCGACGGACTCGATCCCCGGCTCGCCCCGTTCTCGTCGTGGACCGAGCCCCTCGGCACGGACTCCATCGGCCGCAGCACACTGTCGCGGCTGGTGTTCGGCGCCCGCCAGTCGATGCTCGTCGGTACCGTCGCGATCACCGCAGCGCTGGTGTGCGGGCTCGTGATCGGCGTGTGCGCCGGGTACGTCCGCCGCGCCGTCGACCGCGTCACCGGGGTGGTCGTCGACGCCGTCCTCGCGATCCCGCCGCTGGTGCTGCTGCTGGCGATCGCCGCGGTCGGGCGGCGCGGCGCCGGCACGATCGCCCTCGGGCTGGCCGTGGTGTGCACGCCGAGCATCGCGCGGCTGGCCCGCGCGCAGACCCTGCAGCTGGCCGCCCGGCCGCACGTCACCGCGTCCCGCAGCCTCGGCGCGACCGGGCTGCGCATCGTCGTGCGCGACCTGCTGCCCGAGGTCGCGCTGCGGATCGCGCCGTACGCGTTCCTGCTGATGGCGTACGTGATCATCTCCGAGGCGTCGCTGAACTTCCTCGGGCTCGGGGTGCCGCCGCCGACGCCGAGCTGGGGCGGGATGATCAACGACGGGCGGCCCTACCTCGCCGACGAGCCGTGGCTGGTCTTCGTGCCCTCGCTGACGATCCTGCTGACCGTCGTCTCCTTCACCGTGCTGGGCGACCGGTTCCGGTCCTGGCTGGACGAACGCGAGGGCAGCCGATGAGCCTGCTCGAGGTCCGGGGGCTCTCGGTGCGCTTCCGCGCCGCGCACGCGGTGCGCGGCGTCGATCTCGACGTCGGAGCGGGGGAGTGCCTGGCGCTGGTGGGGGAGTCCGGCTCCGGCAAGTCGGTGACCGCGCGCGCCCTGCTCGGCCTGCTCCCGCCCACCGCCGAGATCGCCGGGCGGGCGGTCTTCGACGGGATCGACCTGCAGATCACGTCCGGGCGGCGCAGCCCGGTCGTCGGGTCCCGGCTGACGACGGTGTTCCAGGACCCGATGCGCGCGCTCAACCCCGTGCTGCGCATCGGCGACCAGATCACCGAGGTCCTGCGCCTGCACGCCGGGATGTCCCGCGCCGCCGCGCGGGTCCGGGCCGAGGAGCTGCTGGCCGCCGTCGGGATGGCGGACCCGGGCCGGCGGCTGCGGGCGTACCCGCACGAGCTGTCCGGCGGGATGCGCCAGCGCGTCTGCATCGCGATCGCGATCGCGTGCCGGCCGGCGCTCGTCCTCGCCGACGAGCCCACGACCGCGCTCGACGTGACCGTGCAGCGCCAGATCCTCGACCTCGTCGACGAGCTGCGCCGCGCGTCGGGGATGGCGATGGTGCTGATCACCCACGATCTCGCGGTCGTCGCCGGCCGCGCGGACCGGGTCGCGGTGATGCGCGCCGGGGAGATCGTGGAGAGCGGCCCCACCCGCGATGTCTTCACCGCGCCCCGGCACCCGTACACCGCGGCGCTGCTCGACGCGGTGCCGCGCATCGACGGGCCCCGTGCGGCCGCCGTGGTTGAGGGCAGTGCGGTGGAGGGTGTGCGATGACGGAACCCGCGCTGCGGATCGAGCACCTGACGGTCAGGTACCCACTCGGCGGGCGCCGGTTCGCCCACGCCGTCACCGACGTCAGCCTGACCGTGGCGCCGGGCGAGATCGTCGGGCTGGTGGGGGAGTCCGGCTGCGGGAAGTCCTCGGTGGCCCGCTCCGTGATGGCGCTGCGCCGGCCCGACGCCGGCCGGGTCCTGATCGGCGGCGTCGACGTGACCGCGCTGCGGGGGGCTGCGCTGCGCCGGGCGCGGCGGGACTTCCAGATGGTGTTCCAGGACCCGCGTTCGTCGCTCAACCCGCACCGCACGGTGCGCCAGATCCTCACCGAGGGCCTGGCGATCCAGCGCGTGCCGCGGCCGTGGGACGACCAGGTCGACGACGTCCTGCGGGCCGTCGGGCTCGACCCGGCGACGTACGCCGACCGGCGGCCCCGGCAGTTGTCCGGTGGGCAGTGCCAGCGGGTCGCCATCGCCCGCGCCGTCCTGCTGCGGCCGCGGCTGCTGGTGTGCGACGAGCCCGTGTCGGCGCTGGACACCACCGTCTCGGCGCAGGTGCTGGACCTGCTGCGTGATGTCCGCGACCGCTACGGCGTCGCGATCCTGTTCATCGCGCACGACCTCGCCGTGGTGCGCGGGCTCTGCGACCGGGTGGCCGTCATGTACCTGGGGCGGATCTGCGAGACCGGCGCCGTCGACGAGGTGCTGGCCAGGCCGCGGCATCCGTACACGCGCGCCCTGCTGGACGCGGTGCCGCGGCTCGACGGCGCCGTGCCCGCGGGCGAGGCGCTGCGCGGCGATCCCGCGTCGAACGTCGATCCGCCGTCCGGCTGCCGGTTCCATCCCCGCTGCGCGTACGCCTCGCCGCGGTGCGCTGCCGAGGAGCCCGTGCTCGCCGGGAAGGACGAGGCCGTGGCGTGCCACCACCCGCTCGCCCCGGTCAAGGCCGGGTGAACCGGTCGGCGCGGAACGGCTGCAGATCCACGGCCGGTTCCTCACCCAGCACGACCGCGGCGACGACGGCGCCGGCGAACGGGGCGATGGTCAGCCCGGCCGGGCCGAACCCGGTGGCGAGCACGATCTCCGGGTGGCCGGGCAGTGGGCCCAGCACCGGCAGACCGTCCGGGGTGAGTGGGCGGAACCCGACCCTCGTCTCGACGAGCGTGGCGTCCTGCAGCCCGGGTGCGAGGGTGAGGGCCTGCTGCAGGACCTGCATCTGGCCCGCGGCGGTGATGCGCAGATCGAAGCCCGAGCCGGTTTCGCGGGTCGCGCCGACCACCACCCGGTCGCCCGGGAAGGCCAGCAGGTAGTGGTCGCCGTCGAGCGGGGACACGACCGGCCACCCCGCCGTTCCCGTCCCCGGCGGCATGCGCAGGTGGCTGATCTGGCCGCGTTGCGGCTCGACCGGCAGGTCCACACCGAGCGGGGCCACCAGCCGTCCGCTCCACGCGCCCGCGGCGACCACGACGGCGTCGGCGCCGACCGGCTCCCCGTCGACGAGCACGCGGCCCGCCCCCAACTGGGCCGTGCCGGTGCGGACCTCGGCGCCGCGGCGGCGGGCCGCGTCGAGCAGGCTCGCGCGGATCTGGCGGCCGTCCACCCGGGCTCCACCGGAAACGTGGACGGCGCACAGATCGGGAGCCAGCGGCGGGACGACGTTGCGGGGTTCGCGACCGGTGAGCAGCCTGACCTCGCCCACCCCGGGGAAGGTCGCGGCGCGCGCGGTCAGCCGGCGGTGCGTGGCGTCGAGGGCCTCGGGGGAGCGGCTGACGATCAAGCGGCCCACCACCTCGTACGACGTCGGCTCCGGGGTGTCCCCGGCGAGCGCGGTGATCAGCTCCGGGTAGTAGGTGGCGGCCGGGCCGGCGAGGGCGAAGTACCGCTCGTCGGGGCTGGCCCAGGGCGCGACGATGCCGGCGCCGGCCGCCGTCGCGGGGCCGGGGCGTTCAGCGTCGACGACGGTGACGCGGGTGCCGCGGCGAGTGAGGTGGTAGGCGACCGAGGCGCCTGCGATGCCGGAGCCGATCACGAGCACGTGCATGGGGGTGAGGGTGCCAGGGATCCTGGGGTGCGAGTCGCGGATTCCGTGACCGCGAGTCGTGGGTTTCGAGGATGTGCTCCTGGCGGAGAGCCGCGTTCCTGCCAGGAGATGGCAGGAGAGCCACCGTGTTGCGCCCGGCTCCTTCGTCGCCGGATCGCGGCTCGTGCGCTCCCCGCGTCGACGACGGCCCTGCACCCGCTCGGGGCTCGCGGCCCGGTGCGTCGTCGAGGTGCGCCTGCGGTGCTCGCGTCCTCGTCCTCGGGTGCTGCGCGGTTCCTCGGGTGCTGCGCGCCTTCCTGCGATCAGCACGTCGACCACGACCCCCGGCCCGGCGACGGCGGACCGACCAGCTTCGACGACGGAGAAGGACGCTGCGCGGTCCGCACCCACGTCGAAGGGATCGCAGTCGCGCGCAGGCCCGCCCGCAGATCGTCATCGCCGAAGGACCAGTCGTGGCGGGTGCGGAGCAGTTCGTCGACGAGATCGGGCCGGTCGATGCCGGGGAGGTCCGGTGAGACGGGGTAGCCGGCGTTGGCCATGACCCGCTGCAGGAGCGTGGCTCGGGCGTTCGGGTTCGGGTGCGGGCAGCGCGATCGCTCAGGCGATCTCCAGGTGCTCGGGGACGGGTCAGGAAACTGATGCGGATACGGAAATCGGCGCGGACCGCCGCTATCCCCGCCGCGCCTCGGCCGGAACGCGGGACTCGGCCGACGAGACGCTGGACTCGCCGGGCCGGATGCGGGACTCGCCGAACGGTTCGCCCGCCAGCGCGGGGACCGCAGCGGGCGGCGGGATCAGCCTGCGGGCGCGTCGATCGACGGGAGTGCGTACTCACGCAGGACGATCGCGGTGAACCGCTGCTCGGCCACCCGCTCGAGCACGGAGTCGAGGTGCCGGCCGACGATGCCGTCGGGGTCGGTGTACCAGTCGTGGCTGTAGACGAGCCAGACGCGCCGGTGCCCGCGCAGCAGCTCGTCGATCCGCGGTACGTCGGCCTGCGTCATCCGCGGCTCCAGCACGCCCCGCTCGAACAGCTCGGCGGGCACCCCGTGCTCGTCGATCCGCGGGCCCACGCCCGTGTAGTAGAAGTCGAACGGGATCCGCGTCCACCCGGCGTTGAACAGCACGAGATCGCCCGGCTCCGCGGCCTCGGCCAGGTACAGCGCGGCGCCCTCCCAGTCCTCCGTGCTCCCGGCCCGGTAGTAGGAGACCAGCGAGACGGTGTTGAGGACGAGGAGCGCGGCCGTGGCCGCCGCGACCAGCGCGCGCCGGCGGATCCGGGACAGCGCGACGGCGGCGAGCACGATCAGCGGCACCGACGTCCAGATCAGCGTCTGCGAGTAGAAGATGGGGCGGCGGATGCTGGCCAGCAGCTCCAGCAGCAGCGGGCCGGCGAACAGCGCGAGCAGCAGCAACGCCTCCGGCCGGCCGCGCAGCCTCAGACATCCCGCCACGGCGAGCCCGACCGCGGCGAGCGCCACGACGGCGGTCAGCGGGCCGGGGGCGTGCGCGCTGAGCATGTTGCGCAGGTGCTCGGCGAGCGCGCCGAGCGTCGGCGGGGGCAGCCAGAACTCGGCGTCCACCTGCCCGGCCTGCTTGAGGAATCCGGGCAGCCACGGCAGCCAGCCGGCCAGCCCGAGCCCCAGCCCGAGCGCGAGCGGGCGCAGATCGGTGCGCCGCTGCGCGCTGATCAGCACGGTGGCGCCCGGGTCGACCGCCCCGTCGGGGGCGACGACGCGAGGGGGTGTCCGCCGGCGCACCGCGACGACCGCCACGACCCCGGCGAGCACCACCGGCAGCAGCACACCGATGTTGTGGCTGAGCATCGTGCCGGCCACACCCACCGCGAGCCCGGCGACGGCGGACCGGATCTCGCGCTGCGTCCGACCGCGGGTGTCGAGCAGGTACAGGGCGGCGAGCGTCGCGAGGGCGGCGAAGAACGTCAGCATCGTGTACATCCGCGCCTGCTGCGCGTACCAGACGTGCAGGGGGGACACCGCCTGCAGCACCGCCGCGAGCAGACCGACGACCGGTCCCGCGACCCGGCGGCCGATCAGGGCCACCACCGGCACCGTGGCGACGCCCCACAGCGCCGAGAACACCCGCAGCCCGGTCTCCCGGTCGTCGGGCGCGAGCCACAGGTGCAGCAGCGAGTAGTACACCGGCGGGTGCTGGTCGACCAGCAGCACGTAGCTCCAGATCGCGTCCAGCGGCTGCACGGCGAGCCACCAGCTGAACGCCTCGTCCACCCACAGGCTCTTCTCGGCGATCCCGACCAGGCGCAGCACGAGCGCGCCCACGGTCACCGCGACGACCGCTCCCACCCACCACGGGCGGGCCGCGGCGGGTGCGGCGTGGGTCATGCCCGCCCCGGCCGCATCACGGAGACCGCGTCGGCGCGCTCACCGACCACCAGGACCCGCCCGTCCGGTGCGACGGCGATCGCCACCGGCCCGGCCGGGGCCGCGACCGGCTCCGACAGCGACCGGTCCCCGGTGGTGAGCACCCGCACGAAGTCGCCGTCGCGGCCGGTCACGTACAGCTGCCCGCCGTCACGGCTGAGCGCGATCCCGACCGGGCTCGGCCCGATCGCGACCGTCCCGATCACCGCGTTCGTGGCGGTGTCGAGGATCGAGACGGTTCCGCCGTCCTGGTTGGTGACGTAGAGGCGGGAGCCGTCCGGGCTGACCACCGCACCCAGCGGGGCGTCCCCGACCGGCACGGTGGCCACGACCGCGCCGGTCTGCGTGTCGATCACCGAGACGTCGTCGGTGCCGAAGTTCGGTACGTAGAGGCGGCGGCCGTCGGGGCTGATGTCCATGCCGTACGGCTGGTCGCCGACCTTGATCGGTCGGCCGATCCGGCGCGTGGTGGCGACGTCGATCGTGACGATCTCGCCGCGGTCGGCCACCCCCGCGTAGAGCCGGGTGCCGTCGGGGGAGAGGGCGATGCCGTCGACGAACCCGCCGATCGGCACGGTCGCGGCGACCGTGTTCGTCGCCGCGTCGACGATCGTGACGGTGCCGGAGCCGGTGGTCGTGACGAACACCCGGCTGCCGTCGGCCGAGACCCGCACGCTGTTGGGGAGGGCCCCGACGGGGATCGGCGCGGCGACGGGCTCGCCGGTGGCGGTGTCGAGCACGGAGAGGGTGCCCGCGTCCTTGTTCGTGATGTAGGCGCGGCTCCCGTCGGGGCTCAGCGCGATCTCGGCCGGTGCGGCGCCGGTGGTGAAGGTGGCCACGGTGGTGAGCACCGGCCGGGCCGGCGGCTGGAAGACGAACAGCGCCAGCATGATCACTCCCGCGACGGCCAGCGCGGACAGCACCGACCCGATGACGATCAGCAGCGGGCTCGTCCGCTTGCGCCGGCGCGGTGCGCGGTCCGTCGGACCGGAGACCGCTGCCTCGGGTTCGAAGCCCCGCCCCGGGAGCACCGGCGCCGGCGTCGGCCGGCGGGGGATCGTGACCACGGTCGGGTCCGAGCCGGGATCGGCCGGCCAGCCCGCCGGCCGCGGTGCTGGGCCGGCGAGCTTCCAGGTCGGCCCGGCGAGCGGGTCATCGCCGAGGTCGGTCGGACCGGTGGTCGCCGGGGCGACCGGCGGATGCGGGGTAGTGGCCGCGGTGGCGGGGGTCTCCCAGAACCCCTGCTGGGGTGCCTCGGGTGCGGGGGGGCGCTCGGTCGGCTCGGGCGGTGCCGGCGGCGGGGGCGGCGGCTGCACCTCGGTCGGCGGCTCGGGCACGGCGACCGGGGTCTCACCGGACGCCGTGACGGTCTCCTCGGCCGGCGCCTTGCTCAGGGTGACGCGCGGCCCGGACGAGTCAGGCCCCACCGGGCCGGACGGCGTCCCGTCGGCTGCCGGGACCTCACCGGACGACGTCACGGTGTCCTCGGGCGCCGAGTCCGCGCCCGAGGACGGGGCAGCCGCGACCGCGGGGGCCGCGACGGACGGCGTCTCGACCGGCGGCAGTGACGAGGCGTCGGCGGTCGTGGTGGGCGGTGCTGAGCCCGCAACGGGGCGGAGCGCGTCGGCGGTGAGCGTCGACTCGGCGATCACCGGCGCCACCGCGGGCGCCACGGGCGGGGTCCAGGTCTCCAGCAGCTCCCGGGCCGCGGCGGCGAGGGCGCCGCAGCTGTCGTAGCGGTCGGCGGCCTTCTTCGCCATGCCGGTGGCGATGATGTCGTCCAGCCCCGGCGGCACGCCGTCGGCCAGCTCCGACGGGCGCGGGATCGGCCGGTTGAGGTGCGCTTGCAGCTGCCCCAGCAGGTCGTCGGCCAGGTACGGCTTGTGGCCGACCACGATCTCGAACAGCAGGCAGGCCAGCGAGTAGACGTCGACGCGGTGGTCCCACGGCTCACCGACCATCCGCTCGGGCGCCATGTACGACGCGGTGCCGAGCGCGAGCCCGGGCCGGCTGAGGGTGGAGCCGCCGATGTTGGCGGCCACGCCGAAGTCGGTGAGGTAGGCGAACCCGCGCTCCACCACCTGCTCGGGTTTGCCGACGAGCAGGATGTTGGACGGCTTCACGTCCCGGTGGACCAGGCCGTCCTCGTGCGCGGCGTCGAGGGCGTCGGCGATCTGCGAGACGATGTCGACGGCGCGGGGCAGCGTGAGCGGCCCCTTCCTGAGCACGGTGCCGAGGTCGACACCCTCGACCAGGCGCATGTCGATGTAGAGCTGGCCGTCGATCTCGCCGTAGTCGTGGATCGGGACGACGTGCGGTTCCCGCAGCTTGGCCGCGAGCGCCGACTCGCGCTGGAACCGGGTGCGGAACTCCTCGTCGGTGGCGAGGTGGCGGGGCATCCGCTTGATCGCGACGACGCGGTTGCGGCGGGTGTCGTAGGCCCGGTAGACGACGCCCATCCCGCCCCGGCCGATGACCTCGTCCAGGCGGTAGTGCCCGAACATGCCGATGATGCGGGTCGGCTCGTCGGCGGCCGACCCGCCCGTGGGGCCCACCACCGGGTCAGCACCCATCCTCGATCCCCTCCCGATCCGGTGCGCAGCCCGTGGCGAAGCCGCGCGTCCGGGTCGCCGTCGCGTCCGGGGCCAGCAGGGTCACCAGCCGGTCCTCCAGCGGCCCGGCCAGCGCCGCGATCCCGGCCCCGGTGAGGTGAACGCCGTCGCCGAACCGGGGCGCGCCCGGCTCCCCCACGGTGCGGCAGTACCCGACTGGGCACAAGGGCCCGTCGGGGTCGAACCGGACGAGCGCGGCGTGCGTCGCCACCGCCTCGACGAGCAGCGCGTCGAGGCAGCTGCTGCGGGCGTCGGCGGACGGACGGCCGGTGTCGGTGCCCAGCGCGGGGACGAGGACCGGACGGCCGGGTGCGCCAGCGGTGAGCGCCCCGACGGCGTCGGTGACCAGCGCCCGGTAGAGCGCCCGGAACGCCGGGTCGCACGGTGCCGGCAGGGTGCTCGGCGCCCGGCGCGGCGCCGCGTCGGCGGACAGGTCGAGCACGACCGCGACCGGCCGGGTGGCGGCGACCGCGGCCCGCCAGCGGGCTGCGGTGCCGGTGCAGTCCGGGGCCGGTAGCGGGGCCTGGGCGAGCGCGGTCGGGCGGCTCGGCGAGTCCGGCACGGGCGGGTCGGGCAGCAAGCCGCACCCGGGGCGGGTCGCGTCGACCACGGAGAACCGCGACGCCGCGAGGGCCGCGGCGGCATCGGCCCCGCTGGAGCCGCCGAGGACGAGGACGGCGGGTCCGCCGGTGCTCCCGACCGGGCGCCGGTCAGCGAGCACGACGGTCGCGGCGAGCCCGGCGACCAGCGCGGCCGCGAGCCCGGCCCGCAGCACCGCGCCGATGCGGGGCGGGTGGCCGGCGGCGGCGTCGCGGCGGCGGCGCAGCAGGCCGTCCTGCACGAGGAGGCCGAGGAACCAGGCCAGCGCGGTGCCGACGGCGATGAGCGCGAACGGCCGCGCCCCCGGCACCGCGAGCTGGATCAGCCAGAACACCGGGGCGTGCAGCAGCAGGATCGGGTACGCCGAGCGGCCCAGCTCGAGCGGCAGCCCCCGGCCGAGCACCCCGGCGAGCTTCCCGGCCGGCTCGCCGCTGTCGAGGTGCAGCGCCAGCAGCACCAGGGCGGTGGCGAGCGCGGCGGACGCGGGCCCGCCGGTGGCGAGCCAGTCCTCGCGCCAGCGCGTCGCCACGACGGCGGACGCGACGAGTCCGCCGAGGCCGAGCGCCGCGAGCGGCCACGCGGCCCGGTGCGTCGGCCGGGGCAGGGCCGCGGCCGTGGCTCCCGCGGTGGCGCCGAGCAGGAACTCGGCGGCCCGCACGTGGCTGCCGAACGCCAGCTCGACCGGGTCGGCGCCCCAGCGGGCCCGCAGCAGGCCCGCGGCGACCGAGAGCACCGCCAGCAGGGCCACCACGGCGACGATCCGCAGCGCCCCGCGGCCCGCGCGCACGCGCAGCACCCACCGCAGGCCGTGCAGCACCAGCGGCCAGAGCAGCGTGAACTGCACCAGCAGGGCGATCAGCCACAGCGTCCCGAACGGGTCGATCCGGTCGAGTCGGGTGGCGTACCAGTCCCCGTGCGCGAAGAGCAGATCGGTGAGTTCCGGGGGGAGCGGCAGAGCGCCGGCCCGCAGGAGTTCCACCCAGTTCTGCACCCCCAGCAGCCCGCCGGCCGCGTCGACGGCGGCCTGCCCGACCTGCTGGGTGCGGCCGAGGAGCGCGACCGCGGCGAGCCCGGCCAGCAGCACGAGCAGCAGCAGCGGGCCGTGCCGGCCGAGCTGGTCGCGGTACCAGGCACCGAGGCGGACCGGCCAGCCCGCGGTGTCCTTCGCCGTGAGCACGGTGACCGTCACGACGAACCCGGCTGCGGCGAGCACGAGATCGGGGCCGAGCAGCTCGACGGCGAACCCACCGCTGGTCTGCAGCGCCACCACGAGGACGGCCAGCCCGGCGAAGGCCGTGACGGCCGGCGGAACGGCGCGCCCGGGCGCGACGGCGCTCATCCCGCCCGCCCCCACTCAGCGAAGCAGTCGCGCATCGCCGGCTGGGCCGCGCGGCCGAGCCAGGAGTCGTGCAGGTCGTTGACGGGATCGGCGGCGGCCGGGTCCACGTCGAAGCCGATCTTCCACCAGTACAGCCCGCCCAGGTCGCGGTCGCGGGCCGCGCGGCAGGCGGCGACGAACCAGCGCCGCTGGACGTCCTCGTCGAGCTCCGCGCCGTCCCGGTGCGGGACAGCGGGGTTGAGCAGGGTCTCCGCCTCCGCGGCGGCGCCGACCTCGGAGAGCACGACGCCCGGGCCGATGCGGGCCTCGGCGAGCCACTGCGACCAGGCGGTGGTGAGCCGCTCCTCGTCGTCGCGCGGGGTCACGTCGAGCCACGGGTAGGCGTCGACGGTGACGACGTCGACCGGGATCCCGGCCTGCGCGGAGGTGTAGGCGTCCCAGTTGGCCGAGTAGGACAGCTGGCCGCGGTAGACCTCGCGGGCGCGGGCGACCAGCCCGACCCAGTGCCGGTCGCGCTGCAGCGTGTTCAGCTCGGCACCCACGACCACCGTGTCCACACCGACGCGCTGGGCGACGTGCAGGTACGGCGTCAGGAACGCTTCGTAGGAGGCGTACCACGCGTCGACGTCGGCCGGCAGCAGCTTGCCGCGCCACGCGCGCGGGTCCTGCTCCATCAGGTTCGCCTCGTCCAGCAGCGGCCGCAGCGTGGTGCGCAGACCCATCGCCTTCGCCTGGGCGAGCACGAGCCCGACCCGCTCGGGAGAGGGCGTGCGCTCGTCGGCGTGCACCGTGCTCGCGGTGAGCGACTCGGTGAAGAACGGGAAGGTGATCGCCACGGCGTTGGCCTCCATGCCGATCACCTGGGCGAACAGCCGACGGGCCTTCGCGAGCACCACCTCGTCGGGGTCATCGGGGTTGTTGACCCAGTAGACCTGCACCCCCAGCTCGGGCACGCCGGGCCGCCAGGGCGCGGCGACCGCGGGCCCGGTCCGCGGTGGGGTCGGGACGGGTCCGGTGGCCGACAGCAGCGCCCGGGCGACCGGCGGGTCGGGCTCGGCGGCCGGGACGGTCCAGCTGCCCAGCGCGACCGCCAGCGCCGCGGCGACACCGGCGGTCCAGCGGATGAGGCTCGTGCGGTTCACAGCGGCTTCGCGATCACGGTGAAGGTGGTCTCGCCGTGGCGCACGAAGCGGACGACGCCGCAGAGCACGCCCGCGGCCTCCCACAGGGAGAACAGCGGCATGAGCGCGACCACAGCGATCCGCTCCCACCAGCGCCGACGGCCGTCGGCGGAGGCGCGGGCGTTGAGCTTGAGCCCCTCCCAGTAGGTCCAGACCTGGTAGGCGATGTTCATCGCCCACACCGGCAGGAGCGCCGCGGTCACGGGCAGGGTGTCGAGGTCGCCCAGCAGCGCGCCGGCGACGAGGACGACGGCGACGTGCTGCAGCGGCCCGCAGCCCCAGATGATCATGTTGTGGATCAGCAGGAGCCGATGGCGCAGCGGCACCGATCGGTTCACCGACAGCTCCATCAGCCCCCAGGCCCAGCGCTCGCGCTGGCGCACCAGATCGGTGACGCTCGCCGGCGTCGCCCCGAGGGACCGGCCGGCGAACCAGTCGCTGCGGCCCGGGTAGCGGTCGGCGAAGTGCAGCGCGAACTGGGCGTCCTCGACGATGGCGCGGGGCCCGAAGTCCCAGCCGATCTCGGCCTCGACCGAGGCGCGGACCAGCAGCAGCTCGCCGTGCACGCCGGCCCGGGGGGTGCCGGTACCGGTGGTGAGCGCGAAGGTCGACAGATCGCACGCGGGGCGGACGGCGTCGGCGAGCCACAGCAGCCGCTGCGCCCCGTGCTCGCGCGGGTAGGTGAGCACGCCCTGGGCGAGGTGCTTCGCGGCGGCGCCGCGGCCGCGCTGGGCGTGCACGAAGCGGGCGATCGCCGCGCTGGTGTCCACGTCGACGCCGGTGTCGTCGTCCATGTGCAGCACCCACACGTCGTCGCGGGCCTCGCCCTCGCGGATGCGCAGCTCGTGGGCGTAGTGGTTGGCGCGGGCCTTGAACCGGGTGCCGGCGGGGGTGCGGTAGGCCCGGGGCACGATCACGATGCGC
Source organism: Pseudonocardia thermophila (assembly GCF_900142365.1). GTDB lineage: Bacteria > Actinomycetota > Actinomycetes > Mycobacteriales > Pseudonocardiaceae > Pseudonocardia > Pseudonocardia thermophila. The sequence continues at coordinate 115,072 of NZ_FRAP01000011.1, forward strand.
ACCTGCGGGCCGGCGAGCAGGGCGATCCGGCCGAGCGCCTCGCAGCCCTCCTCCACGACGACGTCGACGCGCATGCGGGGGAAGTGGGTGGGCAGGGCGCGGCGGTAGGAGCGCACGACCCGCTCCAACGCCGGGTAGGTCGCGAACCGACCGATCGTGGGGACGACGACCAGCAGCTTCGCGTCGTGGACCGGCGGCGGGGGCGGCTCGCGGCGCAGCCCGCGCAGGCGGCGGAGGGTGCGGATCGCGCCGGCGATGCCGATCAGCGAGGCGCTGCACGGCAACGTCCAGAGGATGGTGGTGACCCACGAGAGGGTCCCGGTCGTGGCGCCCTGCTGGGAGAAGGTCCAGCCGGAGACCGAGATCGCCACCAGGAACGTCACGACGAACGACGTCACGCCCGGCCGTACCGGGCTCGGGGGCTGCAGCCGGGGCGGGACCTGAAGCCGGACGGTGGGCTGCGGGCTCGCGGGGTACCGGGGAGTGGGTGTGGTGGCGGCGGTGCTCCCGGTCGTCGTCACGCCTCCCCCCGACGTCGATCGTGGACCGCTCTCGACAGACCGAGCAGCAGCGGCACCGGACGATGCTGCACCGATCGATGTTGTGACGGTCGCCACCGCCGCCCCGGTACCCCCGCTCGCCATGGCCGCAAGCATCGCCGTCCGGGGCCGGGAGCCGGAATGCCCGCGGCGGGACGTGATCGTCGCGCGGGCGTCAGCCTTTGCTTACCGACCGGCAACCCCGGCCGGCGCCGACGACGGTTCCTGCAGGTCAGGATCGGGTTGGCCACCGTCCGCCCGTCCACCGTCGTGTTCCTTCCCAGCGCCGACCGCCGCCCCGGCGATGCCGGTCGGCCGTTCCGGGGAGCTCCGCAGCGCCGGGGAGTCGTCCCGAAAGTCCACAATGGAATCTTCCCGCGGTCCCCGACGCGGCTCCCACCACCCCGGTCGCACCGCGCAAGATGTGCGGTGTGAGTGCTGACACGAGCGTGTTCGACGTGGACCTGGTCGCCCTCGACGGGTCCCCGCTGGATCCGGCGACGCTGCGCGACAAGGTGGTGCTGGTCGTGAACGTGGCGTCGAAGTGCGGGCTGACCCCGCAGTACGAGGGCCTCGAGGAGCTGCAGAAGCGCTACGGCGACCGCGGGTTCACCGTCCTCGGCGCCCCGTGCAACCAGTTCGCCGGCCAGGAGCCGGGGACGCCGGAGGAGATCGCGACCTTCTGCTCGGCGACCTACGGGGTCACGTTCCCGCTGCTGGAGCGGCTGGACGTGAACGGCCAGTCGCGCCACCCGCTGTTCACCCGGCTCACCGCGCACCCCGACGCGGAGGGCCGGGCCGGTGACGTGGAGTGGAACTTCGAGAAGTTCCTCGTGTCGCGGTCCGGCCAGGTGATCGGGCGGTTCCGGCCGCGCACCGCCCCGACCGACGAGGCCGTGACCAGCGCGATCGAGGCCGCCCTCGACGCGTCCACCCCGAGCGGCGAGCAGGGCTGGGAGAAGGGCGTCGCCGCCGACGTCCGGCCGGGCGACCGGGTGCGCGTGCCCGCCCGCGACGTCGAGCTGCAGGTGACCCGGATCGATCCGGCCTTCTTCGGCAACGACGCCATGGTCGCGCTGATCGAGGACACCCCGAGCCGGTGGTTGAAGGTGCCGGCGCAGGTGGACACCGAGGTGGAGATCCAGCGCGCGAGCTGACGGGTACCGCGTCACGACGGAGCCGCACGAGGACGGTCCTCGTGCGGCTTCCGTGTTCTCGGGCGCATGTTCCCGGGCGCGTGTTCCCTGCAGGGGGGGCGACCCGGGGGTCCACCGATCGGCCGACACCGGGTTCGCACTGGACACCGGCCGCTCGCCCGACGGTGCCGGAAGCCGGTTCGCGAGACCTTTGTGGCACCGGGGAAACACCCCGGGGAACACCACGAAGGAGCTGATCCAGATGATCACCACCACCCCCGCCCCCGCTGCTCCGGTCGCGCAGAAGAACGGCCGCGGCCGCGGCATCGCCCTCGCCGCCGCCGGCCTGCTCGCCGGTGCCGGGATCGCCACCGGTCTCGTGATCGGCCTGGGTGGCACGTCCGAGCAGGCCGTGCCGGCGCCGTCCGGTGCGGTCGTGATCGACGGCGGGTCCGCGCACGGCGGCAGCGCGCACCACCACGTGACCCCGCCGGTGAAGCCCTCGGCCGCGATCGAGAAGCTGCAGAACGAGCTCGCGCAGCTCAACTACTACCAGGGCCCGATCAACGGGATCATGAACGCGCAGACCAGGCAGGCGATCACGTACCTGCAGCGCGACGCGGGGCTGCCGCAGACCGGTGAGATGAACGCCGCCACCCAGGCCGCGCTGGCGAACTTCCTGGCCCACGGCAACAACCAGATGAACGGGATGAACAACTGACGCAGGGACGCCTGACAACAGAAGACGGCACCACCGCGCCGAGGAGCGACGACCCCCACCCACCGTGGACCGGTCGCCGCTCCTCGCCGTCCGCGGGTAACCCGGCGGTCGCGCCGAGCGAGTCAGAGTGGTTCCGGTATCCGCAGAGAGGCACGGCCATGACCGCCGTCGACACCGCAGTTCCCACGCAGAGGCTCGCCCGGATCGCCGGCGGCTGCTACCTGCTCACCTTCGTCTCCATCCCGACGCTGGTCCTCTACGGCCACGTGCACGAGCCGGACTTCCTCACCGGCGGCGCGCCCTGGGAGCCGGTGGTGGTCGGCGGGATCCTGGAGGTGATCGTCGCCGTCGCGTGCATCGGGACCGCTGTCGCGCTGTACCCGGTGCTGCGCCGGTACGCCGAGGCGCGGGCGCTCGGGTTCGTCGCGGCGCGGATCGTCGAGGGGACCGCGATCCTCGTCGGCGTCGCGAGCCTGCTCGCCGTCGTCGCCATGAAGCGGGTCGAAGCGGGCGAGCTGCCGGTCGCCCGGGCGCTCGTCGCCTTCTACGACGCGGACTTCCTGCTCAGCCAGGGGCTGATCCCGGCGGCGAACGCGCTGCTGCTGGGCAGCGTGCTCCACCGGTTCCACCTCGTGCCGCGGGTGCTGGCGCTGATCGGGTTCGCCGGAGCGGCGCTGCTGCTGGCGTCGGACCTCGCCACCCTGTTCGGGCTGTGGGACCGGGTGTCCCCGGTGTCCGCGCTCGCCGCCCTCCCGATCGCGGTGTGGGAGTTCTCGCTCGGCGTGTACCTGGTCGTGAAGGGCGTGCGGGTGGCCGACCCCGGGCCGGGCGGGATCCCTTCGGCGCCGGCCACGGTGTAGGGGTCAGGCTGCCGCACCGGCCCGGGCCGGATCGGCGGGCGTCTTCGGCGGTGCGCCGTGGCGCAGCGCGGCGGCCACCACGGGCGGGGCGAAGAGCGCCGCGGGCGGTGCCATGAGGTGGGTGACCGAGGTGAACGCCAGGTTCGCCCGGTCGTCGACGGCGGCCGCCCGGAGCACGCGGGACACGTAGGCGTTGATGCGGGCCTGGTCGCGCGGACGGGGGCCGGTCGTGCGGGCGTAGGTGAAGTCCGCGCCCGTCGACAGGTGCCACGGGGCATCGGCGATCTTCGCCAGCGCCTTCGGTGCGGCGGCCGCGAGCGAGGGGCCCACGCCGTACCGGTCGACGAGCCGGCCCAGCTCACGCACCTGCAGCAGCGCCGAGCTCATGCCCTGGCCGTAGATCGGGTTGACGCTCGCCACGGTGTCCCCGACCGCCACGAAGCCCGGCACCGGTCGGGCCATCCGCTCCCAGTGCCGGCGCAGGCCGCTGCGGAACGTGTACCGCCGCGGCCGGTCGAGGAACGGCCGGTCGAGCAGCTGCGCGAGGACCGGGTCGGCGAAGGCCGCGGCGGCGTACTCGCGGACCTCCGCAGGGTCGGTGGGTCCGGCCTCGCCGAAGAACGCGCCGAACCCGACCTGCCAGAGCCCGCCCTCCATCGGCAGCGCGATGCCCATGCGCGGGATGCGCGGGGTGTGCTGGACCGCCGCGACCACCGCGCCGTCGAGATCACCTTCCTGCCGCTCGACGAGGAACGACGTGTAGCGGATGTCGACGCCGACCTCCGTGACCGGCGGATCCGGCACCCCGGTGGGCACGCCGCGGCCGCGGCCACCGGCGTCGATCACGAGATCGGCCTCGATCGTCCGCCCGGAGCGCAGCGCGACGCCGTGGACGGCACCGCCGCGCCCGACGGCGGTGGTGACCGTGTCGTGCTCCCGGCGCACGTTCGGGATCCGCTCCACCGCCGCCCACATCTCCTGCTGGATCAACTCGCGGCTGCAGAGGCTCCGGCCCCGTCCGACGTCGGGGAAGCGCAGCTCGTGGCGCACCGCCCCGGCCGCGGCCCAGTGGCACGGGACGTGCGTCGGATCGGGCCCCGGTGGCACCGCACCGCGGACGCGCAGGCGCTCGTCGAGGCCGGGGAACAGCTCGTTCAGGACGAGCGCGCCGGAGAGCAGCATCGCGTGCGGCAGCCCGGCCTGCGGGGGCAGCGCAGGCGCGGGGTGCCGTTCGACGAGGACCACCTCCCCGGCACGGCGCGCCAGCACCGCCGCGGCCGCGAGGCCGGCGATCCCGCCACCCACCACGACGACCCGATCGATCTCCATCGCTGTCACCCCGTCCCTAATTTCGTTACGCTGATACGTTACGATGTAACGTTACAGGCATACGTTAGGCTGTCAAGCGTGGGACGACGGCGGGTGCACGACGAAGCGACCGGCGAGGCGCTCCTCGACGAGGCACTCGCCCTGCTGCGCGCGGGCGGGCCGGAGGCGGTGACCGTGCGGGCGGTCGCCGAGGCGGCCGGCACGAGCGCGCGAGCGGTTTACTCGGTGTTCGGGTCGATCCAGGGCATGCTCGACGCACTGGCGCAGCGCGGGTACGCGCGGCTCGTCGATCTGGTCGCCGCCGTGCCGGAGACCGACGACCCGGCCGGCGACCTGGTGACGGTCGGGATGCAGGGCTTCCGCACGTTCGCGCTCGAGGAACCGGTCCTGTTCCGGCTCACCTTCGAGCAGGTGTCGGCCGAGCTGCTCGAGAACGAGGCCGTGGCGCAGACCGCCTACGACACCTACCGGGCGCTGCGGAGCCGGGTCCGTCGGCTGCGCGCGGCCGGCGGTGTGCACCCCGACCGGACGGACGTGGCGTGCTGCTTCGCCTTCCACGCCACCTGCCAGGGGCTGTGCTCGTCAGAGATGTCCACCTGGCAGCCGCCGGACGGCCCGGGCTTCTGGGGGATGCTCCACGGCGCCGATCTCGCGCCCGTCTGGCACGACACGCTCACCGGGCTGGTGGCGCGGTTCCGGCACCCGCCGGGCGAGGCGGATCAGCCGGGCCAGACCCAGTCGGCGACGTCCGGGGCGTCCACGCCGTAGGTGTAGGCGTGGCGGCGGCAGCGCAGCCGCTCGTCGAGCATGTGCTGGCGCAGCGCCGCGTGCTTGACCGCCAGGCCCGGCACCCGGTCGATGACGTCGGCGACCAGGTGGAACCGGTCCAGGTCATTGCGCATCACCATGTCGAACGGCGTGGTGGTCGTGCCCTCCTCCTTGTACCCGCGTACGTGGATGTTCGAGTGGTTGGTCCGCCGGTAGGTGAGCTGGTGGATCAGCGACGGGTAGCCGTGGTGGGCGAACACGACCGGCTTGTCGGTGGTGAACAACGCGTCGAACTCGCGATCGGCGAGCCCGTGCGGGTGCTCGCGGGCGTCCTGCAGCCGCAGCAGGTCGACGACGTTGACCACCCGCACCTTCAGCTGCGGCAGGTGCTCGCGCAGCAGCGCGGCCGCGGCGAGCGTCTCGATGGTGGGGACGTCGCCCGCGCAGCCGAGCACGACGTCGGGCTCGGCGCCACCGTCGGTGGAGGCCCAGTCCCAGATGCCGATGCCGCGCGCGCAGTGGGCGATCGCCTCGTCGACGGACAACCACTGCGGGCCCGGGTTCTTGCCGGCCACGACGACGTTCACGTAGTCGCGGGTGCGCAGGCAGTGGTCCATCGTCGACAGCAGCGTGTTCGCGTCCGGCGGCAGGTAGACCCGAACGACTTCGGCCTTCTTGTTCAGCACGTGGTCGATGAAGCCGGGGTCCTGGTGGGAGAACCCGTTGTGGTCCTGGCGCCACACATGGCTGGACAGCAGGTAGTTCAGCGACGCGATCGGCCGCCGCCACGGGATGTGCCGGCTGGCCTCCAGCCACTTCGCGTGCTGGTTGAACATCGAGTCGACGATGTGGATGAACGCCTCGTAGCAGTTGAACAGCCCGTGCCGGCCGGTGAGGACGTAGCCCTCCAGCCAGCCCTGGCACAGGTGCTCCGACAGCACCTCCAGCACCCGGCCGTGCTGTGCGGTGTGCTCGTCGGTGGGCAGGATCTCGCCGACGAACTGGCGGTCGGTCGCCTCGAACACCGCCTGCAGCCGGTTCGACGCGGTCTCGTCGGGGCCCACGATGCGGAAGGTGGTCGGGTTGGCCCGCACGACGTCGGCGAGCCAGGCGCCGAGCGTCCCGGTCGCGCTCGCCTGGGTCGCGCCGGGCCGCGGCACGTCCACGGCGTGCTGGGTGAAATCGGGCAGCTTCAGATCGCGCAGCAGCACCCCGCCGTTCGCGTGCGGGATCGCGCTCATCCGCGCGTCGCCCGACGGGGTCAGCGCAGCCAGCTCGGGCCGGGGCGCGCCGTCGTCGTCGAACAGCTCCTCGGGCCGGTACGAGCGCAGCCACGCCTCCAGCTGAGCCCGGTGCTCGGGGTTGTCGCGGGTGCCGGCCAGCGGCACCTGGTGCGCCCGCCAGGTGCCCTCGACCGGCAGACCGTCGACCTCCCGCGGCCCGGTCCAGCCCTTCGGCGTGTGCAGGATCAGCGCGGGCCAGCGCGGCCGGTCCACGCGGCCCTCGGCGGCGAGCTGCTCGGCGGCGCGGGTGCGGATGCGCGCGATCTCCGCGACGATCTCGTCCATCGTCGCGGCCATCCGCTCGTGCACGGCCATCGGGTCCTCGCCGTCGAACCCGCCCTCCACGACGTACAGGCGGTGCCCGTGCCCCTCCAACTGGGCGATCAGCTCCTCGCGGGTGATCCGGGCGGTGACGGTCGCGTTGGCGATCTTGTAGCCGTTGAGGTGCAGGATCGGCAGCACCGTCCCGTCGTGGACGGGGTGCAGGAACTTGTTGCCCTGCCACGACGCGGCCAGCGGACCCGTCTCGGCCTCGCCGTCGCCGATGACGCAGGCGACGAGCAGATCCGGGTTGTCGAACGCAGCCCCGTACGCGTGGGCGAGCGCGTAGCCCAGCTCGCCGCCCTCGTGGATCGAGCCGGGGGTCTCCGGCGCGGCGTGGCTGGGGATGCCGCCGGGGAAGGAGAACTGGCGGAACAGCTCCTTCATGCCGTCCGCGTCCTGCGACACCCGCGAGTACCGCTCCGAGTACGTGCCCTCCAACCACGCCGTCGCCACCACGGCCGGGCCGCCGTGGCCGGGCCCGGTCACGTACAGGACGTGCAGGTCGTCGCGGACGATGACCCGGTTCAGGTGCGCCCACAGGAACGTCAGGCCGGGGGTGGTGCCCCAGTGACCGAGCAGGCGCGGCTTGACGTGCTCCGGGGCGAGCGGCTCGCGCAGCAGCGGGTTGTCCATCAGGTAGATCTGCCCGACGGCCAGGTAGTTCGCCGCCCGCCACCAGGCGTCGAGCAGGCGCAGATCGGTGCGGTCGGCGGAGGCCGGCGCGGGGTGCTCGGTAGTCGTCATGCGGTGCTCCGATCGGCTGGACGGGTGGCGACGAGGGCGCGGGCCTCGTGGGCGACCTCGCTCTCCTCGTCGGTGGGCACGACGAGCACGGCCACGGCGGCGTCGGGCGGGGAGATCGTGCGCGGGCCGGACTCGTCGGCGGTGTTGCGGTGGGGATCGACGGCGATCCCGAGGTGGGCGAGCCCTCGGCAGACCTCGGCGCGCACGGCCGGGTCGTGCTCGCCCACGCCGGCGGTGAACACGAGCGCGTCGAGCCCGCCGAGCGCGGCCGCGTAGGCCCCGACGTGGCAGCGGATGCGGTAGCAGTACAGCTCCAGCGCCTCCGCGGCGGCGCGGTCCCCGGCGTCGGCGCGGCGGTGCACCTCGCGCAGATCGCTCGCCCCGGCCAGGCCGAGCAGCCCGCTGCGGCGGGTGAGCAGGTCCTCGATCTGTTCGGCCGGCAGCCCGGCCTCACGGTGCAGGTGGAACACCACGCCCGGGTCGGCGTCGCCGGCTCGGGTTCCCATGACCAGCCCGTTCAGCGGGGTGAGCCCCATCGACGTGTCGACGGAGCGGCCCCCGGAGACCGCGGCGGCGCTCGCCCCGTTGCCCAGGTGCAGGCTGACCATGGCGAGGTCCGTGAGCGGGCGGCGCAGGTGCTCGGCGGCGCGGCGGGCGACGTAGGCGTGGGAGATGCCGTGGAACCCGTAGCGCCGGATACCGTAGCGGTCGGCGAGCTCGCGGGGCAGCGCGTAGCGGTGCGCCCGCGCAGGCATCGTGTGGTGGAAGGCGGTGTCGAACACGGCGACCTGCGGCACCCCGGGGTAGTGCTCGCGGGCCACGTGGATCCCGCTGATCCCGGCCGGGTTGTGCAGCGGCGCGAGCGGGGTGAGCTCCTCCAAGGCGGCCAGCACGCCGTCGTCGACGAGGGTGGCCTCGGTGAACCGGGCGCCGCCGTGCACGATCCGGTGCCCGACGGCCAGCAGCTGGTCCTCAGGGTGGCCCAGCTCGGCGAACAGCAGCCGGTATCCGGCGGCGTGATCGTCGATCCGCTCCTCGACGACGCGTTCGTCGCCCCCGCTGCGGTGGACCAGCCGCGACCCGGTCTCGCCGATCCGCTCGACCAGGCCGCCGGCGACCGCCGCGCCGGATTCGTCGAGCAGCCGGTACTTGATCGTCGACGAGCCCGCGTTGAGGACCAGGACGTCGCTCATCGCCGGTCACGCTCCTCGGTGCTACCGGTGTCGGTCACCCTCGCCCCTCTCGGCACGACCCGCTCTCATCCTGTCCCGGTCCGGCGGTGTCCGCAGTACGGCAACCGCGTGGCCGCCCATCCGGTGAGCGCGGCGACCACCGCGGCCATGACGAGCCCGCCGAGCGCCCCGATCGCGGCGACCAGCGGTCCCGGTTGCCCGGACTGCCACAACGGGCCGGTCACGGTCGCGAACGCGAGCAGCCCGGCCACCCAGGCCGCGGCCGTCGCGGGGATCCACCAGGCGGCTGCGAGCACGACCCGGCGCAGCACCAGCCACTGCGCGGTGCCGATCGACGCGAGCAGGGCGGTGCCGAGCAGGAGCCCGCCCGCGACGCCCGTCAGGGCAGCGCCGATCGCGGCGGGGACGAGGAAGCCGAGCGCCTCGGCTGCGGTCGCCGTCCGCCACCAGTGCCACCAGAGCGCGGACGTGCGCATCGGCTGCCGCATCCGAACCGTCCTCCGGTGGGGTGGTGTCCGCCCTGATGATCTGCCGGGGCGCGCTGCCCGGGGCAGGGCCGCAAGGCCCGGACCGATCGGGTCGAGAGCGCCCGGGCTCCCAGGCCACCCGGCGCGGTGGGGTCGTCCCGCACGTCGGGGTGGTGATCGACGTCGCCTGACCGACCGGGGCGGGGCATGCGCCCGCGGGCCTGTGCGCTGCCGGGAGCGCCCGGCATGATGACGTTCGGTACGGCTGCGTGTTCGCGAGGAGCATCGATGTCTGGTTCGACCGGAGGTGAGCCGCTCAAACCCGGTCTGCTGTCCGGGTTGCGGCTCGACGAGCTGCTGCGCGAGGTGCAGGACCGGCTCGCGGAGATCATCGCCACCCGGGACCGGATGCAGGGGTTGCTGGACGCCGTGCTGGCGGTGGGTGCCGGGCTGGAGCTGGACACGACGCTGCGGCGGATCGTGGAGGCCGCGGCGGAGCTGGTGGATGCCCGCTACGGGGCGCTGGGCGTGCTCGGCCCGGGCGGCGGGATCTCCCGGTTCGTCTACGTCGGCATCGACGACGAGACCCGGGCCAAGGTGGGGCGGCTGCCGGAGGGCAAGGGGCTGCTCGGGCAGCTGATCGTGGACCCGCATCCGCTGCGGCTGCCCGATCTGTCCGCGCACCCGGCGTCGGTGGGCTTCCCGCCGCACCATCCGCCGATGCGCACGTTCCTGGGCGTGCCGGTGCGGGTGCGGGACGCGGTGTTCGGCAACCTCTACCTGACCGAGAAGGCGGGCGGGCAGGAGTTCACCTCGGCCGACGAGGTCGTGGTGCAGGCGCTCGCGGCGGCGGCCGGGATCGCGGTGCAGAACGCTGACCTGTTCGAGCAGACCAAGCTGCGGCAGCGGTGGCTGGAGGCGACCGCGGAGATCCGGGCCGAGCTGCTCGCGGGCGCCACGGAGGAGGACGCGCTGCTGCTGGTGGCGCAGCGGGCGCTGGAGCTGACCCGGGCCGAGGCCACGTTCATCGCGCTCGGCCCGCACGACGACGGTTCCTTCACGATCGCCGCCCGGCGCGGCTACGGCGCCCACCCGGCGGACCGGGTCGAGCCCGGCCACCCGCTGCTCACCCAGGTCGCGGACTCGGGTTCGGTGGTGCTCGCCGACGTCGCCCACGAGCTGCTGGTCGACCCCGTCGCGCGGGAGCAGTTCGGTCCGGTGATGGCCGTGCCGCTGCAGGCCACGGAGTCCATCTGGGGTGTCCTGGTCGCGGTGCGCACCCGAGGTGACCAGCCGTTCCAGCCCGGCGAGGTGGAGCTGCTCACCTCGTTCGCCGAGCAGGCGACGCTGGCGCTGGACCTGGGGGAGAAGAACAAGGCGCAGCAGCAACTGGCGGTGTTCGCCGACCGCGACCGGATCGCGCGCGACCTGCACGACCACGTCATCCAGCGGCTCTTCGCGACCGGGCTGGCCCTGCAGAGCACCCTGCGGCGCACCGACGATCCCGTCGTGCAGCGGCGCATCCAGCGGGCCGTCGACGATCTCGACATGACCGTGCGGGAGATCCGCACCGCGATCTTCGACCTGCACACCTCCGGCGAGGGTGAGGCCGGTGGGCTGCGGCGCAGACTGCTCGACACGGCCACCCAGGCCGCGTCCGGGTCGAGCATCACGCCGACCGTGCGCATCTCCGGTGCGGTGGACACGCTGGTCCCGCAGGACGTCGGGGCGCACGCGGTGGCCGTCGTGCGGGAGGCGGTGAGCAACGCGATCCGGCACGCCCGGCCGAAGGAGGTCGTGCTCACCGTGGAGGCGACCGAGCAGGAGCTGCTCGTGGACGTGTGCGACGACGGGATCGGGATCGATCCCGGAGTGGCCCGCAGCGGGCTGCACAACCTGGAGGAACGCGCGCTGGAGTGCGGCGGCGAGTTCGCGGTGCGGCCGAACGGTGCGTCCGGCACCCGGCTCACCTGGCGCGTTCCGCTCGCCAAGCGTTGAGGGGCCGCGGGCACTGCTGCCCGTCGTGCCCGCGGCCCGTCATCGCAGGACCGCCGCGCGGTGGTGCGCGTCCGCGCGCGGTCGAGGTCGGGTGGTTGTGTCGTCGGGCATGCCGCGACTCGGGTGCGCAGAGCTCGGGTGCGCAGAGCTGGAGTGCGCAGTGCTCAGGTGCCGGCAGCTCAGTTGTGCTGGCGGCCCCGCAGCTCAGCGGCGTACACGGCGGCTTCGGTGCGCCGGGACATGCCGAGCTTGTGCAGGAGCGAGGACACGTAGTTCTTGACGGTCTTCTCGGCGAGGTACATCTCCTCGCCGATCTGGCGGTTGGTGAGCCCGTCGGCGATCAGGTCGAGGATGCGCCGCTCCTGAGGGCTCAGCGAGGCGTAGCGCGGGTCCTCGGGTTCGTCGCCGCGCCGCAGCCGCTCGAGGACGACGGCGGTGGCCTTCGGGTCGAGCAGCGACCCGCCGGCCGCGACCGTGCGGACCGCACCGACCAGGTCGACGCCGCTGACCTGCTTGAGCAGGTAGCCGGACGCGCCGGCCATGATCGCCCCGAAGAGCGCCTCGTCGTCGGAGTACGACGTCAGCATCAGGCACGCCGGGGGCGGGGTGACCGACGAGCGGATCTCGCGGCACACCGTCACGCCCTCGCCGTCGGGCAGGCGGACGTCGAGGATGGCGACGTCGGGCCGCAGCGCGGGGATGCGCGCCATGGCCTGCGCGGCGGTGGCGGCCTCGCCGACGACCTCGATGTCGTCCTCGAGCTCGAGCAGCTGTGCGATGCCCCTGCGGACGATCTCGTGGTCGTCGAGCAGGAACACGGAGATGGTCATGTCGGTGGCCTCCTGTCAGCTGCTGGGAAGACAGTACGACGGTTACCCATGGTCCGGCACTCCCGCGGACGTCCCTTGATCGCGGGTCGAAGGTCCCTCGACGGCGGGCCGCTCGGCTCGCAACCTGACGACAGGGGCGGTGCGGTGCGGGCCGGTTCGCCGTAACCTGCGCCCGGGGCCGTTGGTCCGTGCCGGACGCGACCTGCGCCCCTGCCCGCGCGCACGCGGCCGCGTGAGGGTGGGGGAGGACCCCGGTCGAGACGCTTGGAGGCGCTGATGCCCACCGATCCCGATCCGCGACCGGTCGTGGCCGCGGTCGACGAGTCCGGATCGTCCCGGGACGCCGCGCTGTGGGCGGCCGACCTGGCCGCCGACTGGTCGGCGCCGCTGCACCTGCTGCACGTGCCCGAGGGGGATCCGCAGGACCCGCCGAGACCGGCCCCGGACTGGCTGGCCGAGCTGGCCGACGGCGCGCGGCGGTCCGGTGCCGACCCGGTGACGACGGAGGTGCAGCCCGGCGAGGTCGTCCCGACCGTCGCCGGCCGCGCGGTCGGCGCCCGGATGGTGGTGCTGGGAAGCTACGGCCGGGGCGCCGCCGCGGGCATGCTGGCCGGGTCGGTCGCGCTCGGCGTCGCCGGGCGGGTGGCCTGCCCGATCGCGGTCGTGCGCGGGTCGGCGTCGCAGCTGCCGCCGCCGCGCAGCGGCCCGGTCGTCGTCGGCGTGGACGACTCGCCGGCCGGCTCGGCCGCAGTGGCGTTCGCCGCCGATCTCGCCGAGTCACTCGGGACCGAGCTGCTCGCGGTGCACGCCTGGACCGACGTCGTCGTCGATCCCGAGGGCGTCCCGGTGCGGCGACGCGAGTCGCCCACGGAGCTGGCCGCGGAGGCCGAGGAGGTCCTGGACCGGCGCCTGCAGCCGGTCCTCGCCGCGCAGCGCCGCTCCTCGGTGGTGCGGCGGTTGGTGGAAGGCACCCCGCTGCAGGTGCTGCTCGACGCCGGGCGCTCCGCGCGGGTGCTGGTCGTCGGCACCCGCGGCCGCACCGGGTTCACGGGGATCCTGACCGGCTCGACCAGCACCGCGCTGATCGGCTTCGCACCCTGCCCGGTGATCGTCGTGCACCCGCGGGCCACGAACGGCGAACGGACCGGGGAAACCGTCTCTGGGGAGGTGTCGGCATGAGCCGCATCGGTGAGGCTCTGTCCACGACGTCGTCGCTGGTGGTCGGGCTGCTGCTGGCAGTCGCGGTCATCCTGTGGGCCGCGGTGGCGGGTCTGGTCCTGGGGATCGCCTCGCTGATCCAGCGCGCACTGGGCTGAACTGATCGGTCAGGGCATCGACTGATCAGGCAGGGCACGGGCTCGAGGTGAAGAGGGAGTCGGGTCCGTGCCCGGCCCATGAAATCAAGGCCCGGAACCCCGGCCGGGAACCAGGGCCCTTGCACAACGAACGGCGCTTTCGTACGTGGTGGTGCTTACGGAAGTGCCGTTCGTAGGTTCTCGGGCCGCGCTGTGCCGGGAGGCCGGGGCTGGCGGGGAGTCCGGGCTCATGAGTCCGGGCACGGGATGAGTCCGGGCACGCGGGCCCGGCCTAACCCACCCGCACGCTGCCGGTCTCACCCAGCCGCAGCTGCGGCAGCCCCGAGGTCTGGTCCGGCCGGTGGGTGACGATGATCGCCGCCCGGTCCTCGGTGGCCGCGAGGATCTCCTGCGCCAGCGCGTCCGCGGTGTGGGGGTCCAGGTGTGCGGTCGGCTCGTCGTAGATCGTGATCGGCCGGTTCGCGAGCAGCGTGCGGGCGATGCCGATGCGCTGCCGCTCCCCGCCGGAGACGGCGCCGCCGTGCTCGCCGATCGGGGTGTCGAGCCCCTCGGGCAGGCTGTCGAACCAGTCGCCGAGCCGCGCGGCGCGCAGGGCGGCGATGAGGGTCTCGTCGTCGACGTCGTCCGGGTCCGGAGCAGCCAGCGCGAGGTTGGCCCGTAGCGTGGAGTCGAACAGGTGCGCCTGCGGCCCGCACCACGCGACCGCCTGCCGCACCTGCGCAGGGGCGAGATCGGCGGCGTCGCGGCCGTCGGCCAGCACCCGGCCCGACACGGGCGGCAGCGTGCGCATGAGCGCGGCCACCACCGTCGACTTCCCGCACCCGGACGGCCCGGTGATCACGAGCCGCCGGTGCGGGCCGACGTCGAGCGTCACCCCGCGGACCGCGTCCCGGTCGGCGCCCGGCCAGCGGACGGTCAGCTCCTCCGCCCCGAGGCGGCGCGGGGTGCCGACGGGCGCGGCGGGGCGGTCGGGCACGGTCTCGGGGGCGCGCTGCAGCTCGGCGAGCCGCTGCGCGGCCGGGGTGGCGGTGAGCAGCCGCATCGCCGCGTCGGGCAGTGCGGCCACGACGTCGCCGAGCGCGAGCGGGGTCAGGGCGAGCACCGCGAGCGTCGGCCCGGGCAGCTGCCCGGCGCGCAGAGCGGCGATCCCGACGACGGTCGCGACGACCGACGTCGCCCCGATCGCCAGGACGGATGCGCCGGAGCCGAGCCCGCGCGCCACCGCACCGCGGCGCAGGAGGTCCCGCAGCCGCAGGTCGGCGTCCACGACGCCGCGCAGGCGCCGGTCGGCGGCACCGAACACGATCAGGTCGGGGGCGGCCTCCAGCAGTTCCAGGGTGCGGGCGCTCACCCGCCCGCGCGCGTCCGCGGTGCGGCGTTCGCTGCGCAGCGCGGCCCACGCCGTGAGCGCGGGTGCGATGACCGCGGCCGCGACGAAACCGATCGCCGCGACGACGCCGGCGGCCGGCAGCACCGCCGCCATGCAGGCGACCACGCCGATCCCGACCACGGTCGAGGCGCCCACGGGCACGATCACGCGGGCGACCAGGTCCTGCTGCGCGTCCACGTCGCCGACGAGGCGGGTGAGCAGGTCGCCGCGGCGCAGCCGCGCGGTGCCGGCCGGTCCGATGCGCACCAGCGCTTCCCAGATGTGCACCCGCAGCGCGGTCCCGGCGCGCAGCGCGACGTCGTGGGTGACCAGGCGTTCGGCGTAGCGGAGCACGCCCTTGCCGATGCCGAACGCCCGGACCGCGACGATCGCGACCATCAGCGTGAGCACCGGCGGCTGCAGCGCCGCCATCGAGATCAGCCACGCGGACGTGGCGGTGAGCGCGACGCCGCTGCCCAGCGCGAGCGCGCCGAGCGCGACCGCCAGGACGACCCGGCCGCGCAGCGGGCGGACGACCTCCAGCGCCGCCCGCAGTGCAGGGAGCGGGGCGATCCGACCGACCGGGTGACGGTCGCCCGTCACCCGGTCGGCGTGTCCCGGATTCGGGGGGCGGTCCTCCGGGACATCCGTGCGGCCGGTGGGCGGCTGCCCGCCGGCCGGAACCTGGGCGGGATGCCGCTCCTGCCGCTGCGGTGCGCCGAGGTCGAGGACCCGGTCGCACGCGGCCAGCACCTCGTTACGGTGGCTGACGACGACGGCCGTCCGACATGCGGTGATCGCCGGGAGCGCGGCGATGATGGCGGCCTCGGTCTCGGCGTCGACGCCCTCGGTGGGCTCGTCCAGCAGGAGCAGCGGGCGGTCCGCCAGCACGGCCCGCGCCAGTGCGACGCGCCGCCGTTGCCCGGTGGACAGGCCGCTGCCGCCCTCGCCGACCGGTGTGTCGAGCGTCAGGCCGGGATCATCGAGCAGGGCCGCGGCCCGCGCGGCCGCCGTCACCTCCGCGACGCTCGCCCGCGGGTTGCCGAGGCGGATGTTGTCGGCGACCGTTCCGGCCACCAGCACCGGCCGCTGCGGCACCCACGCGACGCGGCGCAGCCAGGCGTCGCGCGGGACGTCGGCCAGATCGATGTTGCCGACGAGGACGGCGCCCTCGTCCGGGCGGCGCAGCCCGAGCAGCAGGTCGAGCAGCGTCGACTTGCCGGCGCCGCTCGCCCCGCGCACCCCGAGCACGGTGCCGGGATCGACGTGCAGATCGAGCCCGTCGAGCACCCGGCCGCCCCGCCCGTCGACGACGACGCCGCGCAGCCGCAGCGGCGCGTCCGCCGGGTCGGGCACCGGCACCGACGCGTCCCGCGGAGTCTCGGCGGGCGTCTCCAGCACCGCGAACGTCTCCGCGGCCGCGGCCAGGCCCTCCGCGGAGTCGTGGAAGCGCGCCCCGACCGCCCGCAGCGGTAGGTACACCTCGGGCGCGAGGATCAGGACCAGCAGGCCGGTCGCGAGGTCGAGGCGGCCCTCGACCAGCCGCAGGCCGATCGACACCGCCACCAGCGCGACGGACAGCGTCGCGAGCAGCTCCAGGACCAGCGCGGACAGGAACGCCACCCGCAGCGTCCGCATCGTGGTGCGGCGGTAGGCGTCGGCGAGCTCGCGGATCCGCCCGGCCTGGCGGTGTTCCCGGCCGAACGCGACCAACACGTCCAGGCCGGCGACGACGTCGAGGAAGTGGTGGCCGAGGACGGCCAGGCTGCGCCACTGCCGCTTGGTCTGCCGCTCGGTGTGCAGCCCGACGAGGATCATGAACACCGGGATCAGCGGCACGGTCAGCGCCACGATGAGCCCGGACAGCGGATCGGCGAACAGGATCCGCGCCGCGACGACGGCCGGCACGACCGCGGCCACCAGCAGGGCCGGCAGGTAGCGGCTGAAGTAGCCGTCGAGGCCGTCGAGCCCGCGGGTGGCGAGCGTGGCGATCTCCGCGGTCGGCGGGACCTCCGGGCGGCGGGGGCCGAGCCGCAGCACGTGCGCGAGCAAGCTGCGGCGCAGCTCCCCGATGACGTCGGCGGCCGCGCGGTGGGCGGCCACCTCGCCCGCCCACGACAGGAGCGCTCGACCCACGACCACCGCGAGCAGCGCGCCGAGCGCGGGGGCCAGGACGTCCAGCGCGGCCCCGCCGAGGAAGGCGTCGGCCAGGACCCCGGACAGCAGCTGCGCCTGGGCGAGCACGAGCACCGCCGCGAGGACAGCGACACCCGCGGTCAGCAGGACGAACCGGCGCGCGGCGGACGCGTGCCGCAGCAGTCGTGGGTCGAGCGGCTTCATGGCGTGGTGGGGGTGGTGGCGGGACCGGCGGTCCCGGCCGACCCGGTGGTGGACTCGGTCGTGCGCGCGAGCGGCGGCAGCCCGCCCGACGGCGGGATGTCGGCCCGGCCGATGCGCTTGCGGAAGACCCAGAACGTCCAGGCCTGGTAGGCCAGCACGATCGGGGTCATGATCACGGCGACCCAGGTCATGATCGTCAGCGTGTACGGGGTGGACGCCGCGTTGGCGGTCGTCAGGCTGAACGCCGGGTCGATCGTCGACGGCAGCACGTTCGGGTAGAGCGAGCCGAACAGGGTGACCGTCACCCCGATGATCGCCACCGCCGTGGCCGTGAACGCCCAGCCGTCGCGGCCGCGCAGCGTGAGCGCGAGCCCGGCGAGCAGGCCGACCGCGGCCACCGCCGCCGACACGGCCGTCCACATGACGCCCTTGTCGAGCAGCGTCCAGGCCAGGAACGCGCCACCCGCGACGACGGCGGTGCCGCCCACGGCGGGCACGACGTGGCGGGCCCGGTCGCGGACCTCACCGGTCGTCTTCAGGGCGAGGAACACCGCGCCGTGGAAGGTGAACAGCGCCAGCGTCGCCACGCCGCCCAGCAGCGCGTACGGGTTGAGCAGGGTCAGCAGCGTGCCGGTGTACTCGTGGTCCGCGTCGAGCGGCACGCCGTGGACGATGTTCGCGAACGCCACGCCCCACAGCAGCGCCGGCAGTGCGGACGACGCGGTGATCGCGATGTCCCAGTTGCGCCGCCACCGAGGGCTGTCGAACTTGCCCCGGTACTCGAACGCGACCCCGCGCACGATCAGCGCGATCAGGATCAGCAGCAGCGCCAGGTAGAAGCCGGAGAACAGCGAGGCGTACCACTCGGGGAAGGCGGCGAAGGTGGCGCCGCCCGCGACGAGCAGCCACACCTCGTTGCCGTCCCAGACCGGGCCGATCGTGTTGATCGCGACGCGCCGGTCGGTGTCGGTCTTGCCGACGACCGGCAGCAGGGTGCCGACGCCGAAGTCGAATCCCTCCAGGACGAAGTAGCCGGTCCACAGGACGGCGATGAGCAGGAACCAGATGTCGGTGAGCTCCATGCCGGTCTCCTCAGTACGCGACGGCCAGCGGCCGCGGAGCCTCGGGGTCGTCGGGTGAGGCCTCGGCGATGCCGGCAGGCGGCGGCCCGGCCTTGGCGTAGCGGACCATCAGCACGCCCTCGATCACCGCGAGCACGCCGTAGAGCAGCGTGAACACGATGAGTGAGATCAGCACGGAGGCGGTGCTGACGCCGGGGGAGACGCCGGCAGCGGTCGGCAGCATCCCGTACACCAGCCAGGGCTGGCGGCCCATCTCGGTGAAGATCCACCCGACGGTGTTGGCCGCGAACGGCGTGAACAGCGCGAGCAGTGCGGCGGTGAAGTACCAGCGCGGCACGGGCTTCTGCGCCCGGCGGCGCATGAACCACAGCCCGAGGATCGAGACCAGCATGGCCAGCGCGCCGAAACCGATCATCAGCCGGAACGTCCAGTACGTGACCGGCACGTTCGGGATGTAGTCGCCGGGGCCGTACGTGGTCTCCGACGCGCGCTGGACGTCGTTGATGCCCTCGACGAGGCCGTCGAGCGAGCCGGTGGCCATGAACGACAGCAGGCCGGGCACGCGGATGCTCCACAGCTCCTGGCTGCCGTCCAGCGTCCCGACGGTGAAGATCGAGAACGACGCGGGTGCGGCGGACTCGTAGAGCGCCTCGGCCGCGGCCATCTTCATCGGCTGCTGCTCGGTCATGAGCCGGGCCTGGATGTCGCCGGAGACCATCACGCCGATGCTGGCGATCAGCACGGTCACCAGCCCGAGTCGCATCGACGGCGTGGCGACGTCGGTGAACTTGTCGCGGGCCAGGTGGTAGGCGCTGATCGCGACGATGAACACGCCTGCGGTGACGAAGCAGGCGGTGATCGTGTGGAAGAACGCGGCGACGGCCGTCGAGTTCGTGAGCACGGCGCCGAAGTCCACGAGCTCGGCGCGGCCGCGCTCGTCGTTGATCACCGAGCCGACCGGGTGCTGCATCCACGCGTTGGCGGCGAGGATGAAGTACGCCGACAGCGCGGTGCCGATCGCGGCGAGCCAGATGCACGCCAGGTGCACCTTCTTCGGGAGCCGGTCCCAGCCGAAGATCCACAGGCCGAGGAACGTCGACTCCAGGAAGAACGCGAGCAGGCCTTCGATGGCCAGCGGGGCACCGAAGATGTCACCGACGAACCGGCTGTAGTCGCTCCAGTTCATGCCGAACTGGAACTCCTGCACGATGCCGGTGACGACGCCCATGGCGAAGTTGATGAGGAAGAGCTTCCCCCAGAACTTCGTCATGCGCAGATATCGCTCGTCCGAGGTGCGGACCCACGCAGTCTGCATGCCGGCTACCAGCAGGGACAGCCCGATCGTCAACGGGACGAACAGGAAGTGGTACACGGTGGTGATCGCGAATTGCCACCGTGCGAGATCGAGGTTCATCACATCCTCCGTGAGCGGGCCGTCGGGCGGTTCCGAAGCCGGGCCCAGCGTCGCTCGGGGCGGTGTGACCGGGGCAGAGTCGCCGGTCCCCGATCATCGGGACCGGCGGACCCCCGGTCCGGCCCATCGGCGGCGACGGCGGGGGACCTTCGGCCCTCTCCGTCCGACCGGGACGCCGGACCGGCGTCACCCCCGGGAGGGAACGCGGGGCGGACAACCCCTCCCTCCTGTCCGCCCCGCGGCTCGGCCGCCGATGCCGTCAGCGCGACGCGCCGGCGAGCGAGCGCACCAGGTCGGTCGCGGTGACGATGCCGACGACCCGGTCTCCGTCGACGACCAGTGCGGCGTCGACGCGGTGCTCCACCATGCGGCGGGCGACGGCCGTCCGGCGCGTGTCGGCCGGGATGCCGGGCAGCACCACGCGGAACTGCCGCAGCGGGGCGTCGGGCCGGTCGTCGGCCACGGCGCGCAGCACCGACGCCTCCGTGACAGCGCCCTCCTCACGGTCACCGACGCGCAGCACGAGGTGACGGACCCCGTGCCGGGCCATCTCCCGCAGGGCAGTGCCGGGCCCGGCGTCGGCGTCGACCGTGACGACGTCGCGGGTCATGAACGTGCTGACCGGCGGATCGTCGTCCACGGCCTCCGGCGGCGCGGCGAGCAGCGGCGGTTCGGACATCGGCTCCCCTCCTGGCTCGCCGTGGGAGCCTGACTGCTCCGCGCCGGCCGCGGGAGGGGTCGCAGGGCGGAACGCCGCGGCCGAAGGGCCGTAGCGGGTCGGGACGTTCGGCCTGTGCCGGATCAGGGGATCCCGGCACGCAGCCCGGCGTCGACGGGGCGCACGCCGGTGCGCCGGGACACCAGCGGCGGCGTCACCAGCAGCGTGTCCTCCGGCGGCCGGCGCGGCGTCGCGGGGACCGGCCAGCCGTGCCCGATCCGCAGCACCGCCTGAGGGCTGTGCGTGCCGTGGATCAGGTTCCGGAGGCGATCGCGCGTGGCGTCGACCTCGATGATGTGGGACAGGAACGACGCCGACAACCCCAGCGTCGTGGCGGTCAGCAGCACCCGCTGCAGCGCCTGGCCGGCGGCGACCTCCGAGGTCGGTCCGAACATCTGCGCCGACAGGACGACGAGCGCGGGCTCGTTCTCGAACAGCACACCCGTCTCGGCGGTGGTGCGCCCCGCGCCGTGGGTGAAGTCGCGGGCGACCCACCGGTCGTGCGCCGCGGGACGGTGCTCGTTCGGCAGGGCGGGCACTCCGTCGGGTCGGTCGGGCTCCACCGCGGTCCAGCGCTCGAACTCCTCCCGGAACGCCGGGTCCCCCTGCTGCGCGGCGTGCGCATCAGCGGAGAGCTCCAGCAGCCGCGTCCGCTCGGCCGGTGTCGCCACGACGTGCAGCCACGCCCCTTCCGCCATCGCGGCGTTGCGCAACGCCATCAGTTCCGCGGTCGTCACCGGCTCGTCCGTGAACGGGCGCCGGTTGGTCCGCCGCCGCGGCACCGCCGCCAGCAGCTCCCGCTGCAGCGCCGTCGGCGCCTTCCGCCCTCCGTGCCGCACGGCCGCCAGCAGGTCCGGGAACGCCCGATCCGTGTGCAGCGTCACCAGCGGCCGGATCCCGTGCGCGTGCAGGGCGAGCCGCAGGTTGAACAGCGCCGCCCCGCACGCGAGCCGCTGCTCGCGCCCGTGCGGATCGGCTGCGGGCAGCTGCCGCTCCGGGTCGGCCCACAGCTCGATCCGGTCCGGCTCGACCCGGAACCGCCACGGCTGGCTGTTGTGCAGGGACGGAGCCCGTCCTGCCACGGCGAGCAGGCCCGTGACGTCCTGTGACGTCAGCCCGAGTGCAGCAGGAATCTGGCTCATGGCCACGATGATCACCCCCTCGCGCGCCGCCGAACACGGTCCAAAGACCCTTCCCGGACGGGCCTCCCGAGCATCACCACCGCCGGGCCGAAATGCGCGGCGACGCGCCGTCCGGCCCGATCGCCCTGCGGCGCCAGGACTTTCGACCACCGTTTTCCGGAGAGGTCGCCGCGCCACCCCGATTTCGTGCAGGTGATGGTGGGAATCACACGACTCGTCGCCGTTCAGGAAACGTGCGCCCCGTCCCGACGCCGCACCGGCTGGTCGTGTGCTGGATGCGCCCGTCGCAGCGCGGCGCGCGGCATCCCGGCCGACACGGGCGGGGATGATCGTGGCGAGGTGCCCGCGCGAGCCGCGGCTGCGGATCTCTCCGCCGACGACGACGCCTTCGCAGGTGGAGCGCTCCGGCGATCATCCGACCCCGCACGCGGGATCTCCGCGCGCGACCACGCCCCGTGCGCGATCGAGGACAGAGTGCAGATCGCGCGAGGTCCGACGATTCCGGTCACCAGGCGAAGGGGTCGGCGCGCGGTCGCCGGAAAGTGGATTCACCGCCATCTCTCGGCGGGAAAATGGCTTTCCTGCCGCTCGCTCGCCTACGCCCTGCCCACCGCAGGCAGCGCACGAACTGCTGAGCGGAGCGAAAGCGTCAGCGCCGGTCGGCCGCCCCGACGAGGCCGCGCCGGCGCGGGGGTGAGAACGCCATTCCTCGGCATTTCCGCCGGTGCGCCATCACCG
The DNA here is from genome assembly GCF_900142365.1 of Pseudonocardia thermophila. Lineage (GTDB taxonomy): Bacteria > Actinomycetota > Actinomycetes > Mycobacteriales > Pseudonocardiaceae > Pseudonocardia > Pseudonocardia thermophila. The sequence continues at coordinate 137,383 of NZ_FRAP01000011.1, forward strand.
CGACCGCGATGGTGGCGCCGCCGATCTCCACCTCCCGAGAGCGCCTCGGGTGGAGGCGGTCAGGGGCGGGAGCCCCCGGCGACGGGGCGCAGGGCCGAAGCGCCCGGAAGCGGACCCGAGGCCCAAGCGCTCCTGCCTACCGACACCCCGCATCAGGACCTCCGGCCGTGTCCCCACCACCCCGCGGCGACGCACCGTGGATCGAGAACCCACCCGCCGAACGAATGGACGCGCGCATGACTCACGAGCGCGGAGGCCGCCGTGGCTGACCGGAACCCGCTTCGCCGGTCCACGGACGTGCTGCAGTCCCGGATCGGCGCGGCGCTGATCGCCCTGGCCGCTGCCGCCGCCTGCGCCGCGATCCCGATCGGCGTGGACGTCCACCAGGACATGGCCGAGAAGGCGGCCCAGGCCCAGGCGACGTACAAGCTGGTGACCGCCCAGGTCCTGGAGTCCACGACCGTGGTCCTGAACCCCTCGGCCGCCGCCCGCCCGCAGACCTACGCGGCCGTGCGCTGGCAGACCGACGACGGCACCCCGCAGCAGGGCTACTCGATCGTCCCCGCGACCAAGGAGGCGGGCGAGCCCGTCGAGATGTGGCTCGACCAGGACGGCCACCCGGCGCGGCCGCCGCTGACCGCGACCGACGCGGTGCTCTGCGGCATCGTCGCCGGCCTCGGCACGATCGCGGTCGCCTGGAGCGTGCTTGCGCTGTGCTGGCTCGGGATCCAGCGGCTGGCGTTCGCGGTGAACAGCCGTCGCTGGGCCGAGGAGTGGGCCGCGGTGGAGCCGCTGTGGCGGCGCGAGTTCCGGTGAGCCCACTGCCCACCGGCCGATGGAGGAGGAGCCCATGCTGGTCCGCGACGTCATGCGTCCCCATCCGGGGACGGCCCGCCCGCACCACCCGGTCCGGGCGGTGGCAGCGCTGGTGCTCGACCAGCAGGTCGTCGCCGTTCCGGTGGTGACGGCCGAGGGCGAGCTGTGCGGGATCGTCGACGAGACGCGCCTGGTCCGCGCGCTCACCGCGGATCCCGAGCCGGCGGTCGTCTGCGAGGTGATGGTGCCCGCGCCGCGCCGGGTGGCGCCCGACGACGATCTCGAGACCGTCGTCGAGGCCCTGGCCGACCGGGCCGCCCCGCTGGTCCCGGTCGTGGAGAACGGGCGACTGGTCGGGGTGGTGACCGCTCGCGACCTGCTGCGCCGGTTCGTCCGCGTGGACGGGACCGCGGAGGTGCCGGGCCGGCTGTCCGTCTACGACGCGGTGACCCGGGCGCTGACCGCCACCCCCACCGGCTGATCCGGAGGTCGCCGTGCTCGTCCGTGAGATCATGACCACCGACGTGGTGACCGTGCGGCCCGGGTCGGCGATCCGGGAGGCCGTCGGGCTCCTGGTGAAGCACCGGTTCACGGCGCTCCCAGTGGTGGACTCGGGCGGTGACCTGGTCGGGATCGTCACCGAGACCGACCTGACCGCGTTGCGCCGCCACGATGCGCGCTCGCCTCGGCTGCGGGAGGAGATGGCCGGGCCGGTACCGGTGTGCGTGGCCGAGGTCGCCACCCCGAACCCGATCACCGTGCAGCCGTGGACCGACGTCGCCGACGCGGTGGCCCTCATGCGCGAGACCGGGCACCGGTCGCTGCCGGTCGTCGACGGCCACCGGCTGGTGGGGATCGTGACCCGCGGCGACGTGCTGCGCGCCGACGATGTGCCGGACAGCCGCATCGTCGCGGGCGCCCGGCGGATGCTCGACGGCTACCTGGGACCCGGCCGCGGCGAGGTGTCGGTGTCCGACGGCGTGGTCGTCGTGCGCGGGGTTCCCGACGCGGAGCGGCACACCGTGGCCGTGCTGGTCCACCAGGTGCCCGGCGTGCGCGCGGTGGAGATCGCCGAGGCCTCCTGATCCGCGCCGACGGGCCTCCCGCCCCCGGGCCGGAGTGCCCGCAGGGCGGGGCCCTGAGCCGGTACCGGCGGATCTGCGGCAGCGAGACGGTGGCTCGAGAGAGCCGATGGAGGAGGGCGTCAAGGATGAGTGCCGAGACTGCGGGCAGGAAGATCGTCGTCGGTGTGGACGGCAGCCCGGGAGCGCTGCGCGCGGTGCGCTGGGCCGCGCGGGCGGCGGTGCGTCGCAAGGCGGACCTGCACCTGGTGGCCGCGGTCCTGTGGGCCGAGGAGCGCCTGCCGGGGCTCCCGGCGATCGGCCGCGACCGGACCGGGGACGTGCTGAAGAAGCTGGCCGAGGCCGCGCTCGACACCGCCGACGCCGTGGCCACCGTGGCGGCCCCCGAGGTGACGACCGTGCGCCGGGAGATCGTCGGCTTCCCCGCCGCGGTGCTGCGCAAGGAGGCCGAGGGCGCCGAGCTGCTGGTCGTGGGCGATCGCGGCCGGGGCCGGCTCGCCTCACTGATCGCCGGCTCGGTGGCGGTGGCCGTGGTGGCGCACGCGCCGTGCCCGGTCGTCGTGGTGCGCGGGGAGATCGACCAGAAGAAGGGCGACGACACCGAGCCGGTCGACGGCCCCGTGGTCGTCGGGATCGACGGGACACCGCGCAGCGAGGCCGCGCTGAAGTTCGCGTTCGAGGAGGCGTCGGCGCGGCAGGCCCCGCTCGTCGCGGTGCACACCTGGTCGGACGCGCTGAACGATCCCTACCTCGCGCCGATGATCGACTGGGACGTGGTGGAGACGGAGGAGGAGCTGCAGCTCGCCGAGCGGCTCGCCGGCTGGGGCGAGAAGTACCCGGACGTCCCCGTCGAGCGGCTGGTGACCCGCGGCCGCGCCGCGTCCGTGCTGCTGGACCGCTCGAAGGGCGCGCAGCTGGTGGTGGTCGGCTCGCGCGGGCACGGCGAGTTCGCGGGGCTGCTGCTCGACTCGGTGAGCAACGCGCTCATCCACGGCGCGTCCTGCCCGGTCGCGATCGTGCGGAACACCGAGGAGAGCTGATCCGCTGGGTACGCCAGCCGCGAGGAACGGTACGCAAGCCGCAACGAACGGCCCTTTCGTCCACCCCGAGTGGACGAAAGGGCCGTTCGTTGCGTCCGGGCGCACATCGGGGGATCGGTGGGCTCGCGGCGCCGGGGTCCTCCGGCCGTACCGGTGCTCCGACCCGGGGCGCACCCTGGACTCGACATCCGGACTCGGCGCAGGGAGGACTCCATGGACACCACGCAGCGCATCGCGGTCAGCGACGCGGGCATCCGCATCGGACCCGTCGACGCGTCCGGGATCGTGCGCGACGACAGCGGCGTCCGCGTCGGTGAGGTGCTGCAGGACGGTGTGGTCGTGGACTTCGCCGGAGGCCGGCTCGGCCGCGCGGTGACGGTGCGCTCACCAGCACCGTCACGCTGATCCGGAACAGGGGCCGAACCACCCGCCGGACCAGGACCAACGCCGCTGCCGCTGCGGCCGGGACCCGCGTGGAATCGGTGCATGCCGACCGACCTGACGCCCGGCCACCGCGGAGCGCGCCGCCGCCTGCTGTCCGACGGGGCCGCTGTGACGGTCCGCAGGCTCGGCCCGGAGGATCGCGACACCGTCGCCCGGCTGCACGCCGGGCTGCCCCTCGCCGACCGCTACCTGCGGTTCTTCGGGGTGTCGACGGAGCACATCGACGAGCTCGCCGACCGGGTGGTGAGCCCGGAGTGGACGGCGGTCGGGGCGTTCGAGGGCGACCGGCTGATCGGGGTCGCCCACTACTACCGCGCACCCGGCCAGGCGCACCCCGAGGTCGCCGTCGCGGTCGCCCACGAGCACCAGCACCGCGGCTGCGGCACGGTCCTGCTGGAGGAGCTGGTCGGCATCGCCCGCGCCGCCGGGATCACCCGCCTCGACGCCGACGTCCTCGCGATCAACCACGACATGACCGAGGTGCTCGACCACCTCGGTCTCACCGTGCGCAGCCGCCGCGCCTACGACGTGCGCGAGGTGACGCTCGTCGTGCCGCCCGCGGGCACCACGGCTGCGGCCGAGCGGTTCGCCGACGCGGTGCTCGACCGGGCGACCACCGCGGAGGTCGCCGGTCTGCGCCCCGTCCTGCGGCCGCGGTCGGTGGCGGTCATCGGCGCCGGGCACCGGCCCACGTCGGTCGGCAGGTTGATCCTGCGCCGCATCGTCGAGTGCGGGTTCACCGGGTGCGTCGAGGTCGTGGCCCGCAACTCCGCGGCGGTGGCCGGGATCCCCGCCCGGTGCAGCGTCGACGATCTGCCCGACGGGATCGATCTCGCGGTGATCTGCGTGCCCGCGCCCGCCGTCGTCGACGTCGCCCGCCGCTGCGGCGAACGAGGCGTCCGGGCGCTGCTGGTGATCAGCTCCGGCATCGACGAACCCGACGAGCTGCTGCGCGTCGCCGCCCGCTACGGCATGCGCGTCGTCGGCCCGAACTGCCTCGGGCTGTCCAACACCGAACCGGACGTCCGCCTGCAGGCGACCTTCGGCCCGATCGCCGACCCGGGCTGCGTGGGCCTGGCCACGCAGTCCGGCGGTGTCGCGATCGCGTTGATCGACACGCTGAACCGGCTCGGCCTCGGCCTGTCGACGTCGGTCTCGCTCGGGGACGGGATCGACGTCGGCGCGGCCGATCTCGCGGCGTGGTGGCTCGCCGACGAGCGGACCCGGGCCGCCGTGCTCTACCTGGAGTCGATGCCGGATCCGCGCACCCTCGCCCGGCACCTGCGCCGCCTGGCCGCCCGCGTGCCCGTCATCGCGATCCGGCCCGCCGGATCCGCCGCCGCCGAACGCGCGGCCGCTGCCCACACCGCGGCCCGCGCGGCTCCGCGGGCGCACCGTGAGGCGCTGCTGCGCCAGTCCGGCGTCATCGTGCTCGACGATCTCGACGACGTCCCCGGCCTGCTCGCCCTGCACATCTGGCAGCCCGCTGTGGCCGGGCGGCGCGTCGCGATCCTCAGCAACGCAGCCGGGCTGGGCGTGCTGGCCGCCGACGCCTGCGCCGACGCCGGCCTCGACGTGCCCACCCTGTCCGAGGCCACCCAGGAGGTGCTCACCGCGTGTCTGCCGGCCGGTGCGGTGGTGACCAACCCGGTCGACGCGACCGCCACCGTCGCACCGCAGGCGTTCGCCGACGCGGTCGACGCCCTGCTGGCCGCCCCCGAGGTGGACGCCGTGCTGGCGCTCGGCGTGGCGACCGCGGAGGGTGATCCGCTGGCCGGGTGCGAGCCGCGGACCGTCGGGGAGGGGAAGCCGCTGGTCCTGGTCCGCCCGTCGACCGGGGTCGTCGTCACTCGGCACCGGCTGGGCGGCCGGGACGTGCCCGTGTTCACCGAGGCCGCCGACGCCGCCCGCGCCCTCGCCACGGCGGCGCGGCGGACCCGGTGGCTGCGCACGGACCACCACCGGGTGCTGGACGCCCCGCCGGAGGTGCAGGAGGAGCCGGTCCGCGACGCCGTGCGGACGGCCCTGGCCACGCGGCCGGAAGGCGGCTGGCTGCCGGCCGCGGCCGCGCTCGCGATCGGCCGCGCCGCTGGGTTGCCCCTCTGCCCGACGTCGATCGTGCAGTCGGCCCAGCAGGTGGAGGAGGTCCGGCGCGAGCTCGGGGTGCCGGTCGTCGTGAAGCCCGACGTCGACGGGCTCACCGGCTGCGGCGGCGTCCACCTCAACCTCGACGGGCGGCCGGCGATCCGGGCGGCCGTGCGGGACCTGCGGGACCGGTTCGGCACCGACCTGACCGGCATCGTCGTGCAGCCGATGCTCGCGCCGGGGCTGGAGCTGCTGGTCGGCGCGGTGCGCGATCCCGAGTTCGGGCCGGTGCTGACCGTCGGGCTCGGCGGGGCCTCCGCCGATCTCGTGGACGACCGCGCCTACTGCACCGTGCCGCCCGAGACCGCCGAGCTCGACCACCTGCTCGACGATCTGCGCTGCGCCCCGCGCCTGCTGGCCCGGCCCGACTCCGCCGAGGTGGTCGCCGCGGTGCGCGACACCGCGGCCCGCGTGGCCTGGCTGGCCGACCGGTTCGCCGAGATCGCTGAGATCGAGGTCGCTCCGCTCGTCGTGGGGCCCGGCGGCGCCGCCGCGGTCGACCTGCGGATCCGTGTGACGCCGGTCTCGGGGATAGCGACCAACGCAGATCCGGTTCGGGCCTTCCGGCCCTGATCATCGAGCGTCGCGGCGCGAACACTCGAAGCTGTGACAGCCGACATGCTGATGGCACCGCGGACCGACCACCTGGGTCGGCCGAGCTTCGACCGCCTGCGGCAGCTCGCCCTGTCCGCCGTGGGGCACCCCGGGGGCAGACCCTGGCAGGTCTCCGCGATCGAGGGCGGTGCACGGATCCTGGCGAACGGGCCGACGATGGCCCGGATGAGCGCAGCCGGCCGCAAGACGGTCCTGCTCACCGCGGGTGCGGCGATGGCCACCATGCGGTTGGGCATCGCGATGAGCGGTCGGCGGCCGATCGTCTCGCTCCTGCCGGACCAGCGCCGGCCGGAGGTGTTGGTGATGCTGCGCCACGGCGTGCCCGGCGACCCGACCGATCTCGAGCGCGCGATGGCCGCGACGGTCCGCCCGGCGGCCCGGTACCTGCCCCCGGTGGCGGACCTGCCGGCGCCGCAGGGACTGCACCTGCGGGCCCGCGCGGCCGTGGAGAAGGAGGGGCAGTGGCTGCGCACCGTCGCCCCGGATGCGCGGGAGCGGCTCGCCCGCTACGACGCACGCATCGCGAACCTGCCGAAGACGGCTCTGCTGCTGGCCCTCGGCAGCACCCACGACGTCCCGGCCGAGCAGCTGAGGGCCGGTGCCGCGCTGCAGAACCTCGTGCTCACCGTGCGGCTGTTCGGCGGGGCGCTCTCGCTCATGGCCTGGCCCGCCGATCTGGAGGGGCGGTTGCAGCACGCCCGCGACGTCGGGGCCCTGGCGCCCCGCACGCACGTCCTGGTGGCCATCAGCGGCTGCCACCCGGTGGACCGAGGCGCGTTCCCGACGCCGTACAGCTGACCCACCACGTCGAGAACGAACTCGTGGTGATCAAGAAGCCCTGTTGATCACCACGGCTTCGTTCTCGACGCGCGTCCCGCTCGGCGCGGCCACGCGAGCATGCCGATGGCGTTGCCGGCGGTGAGCCCGATGCCGCCGACCGCGCTGACGCCCGCCAGGAGCTCGATCCCGATCAGCGCGATCCGGGCGGACCGCGCCGATCGGCCCGGCTCGGTCATCCCTCGTCCTCGGTGTACACGACGGTGGCGAAGTGCACGCCCTGGAACACACCCTCCAGCCAGCCGACCAGCTGGGCCTGGGCGATGCGCAGCTCGGCGTCGGTCACCGCGGCGCCCACCCTCAGGTGCGGGGCGATCGCCTCCAGCTCCCGGCGCAGCTCGGGCGGCAGGACCGCCTCGATCTCGGCGACGGCCGTCCGGTGCGCGGCGACGAGCCGCTCGCGGCCGCTCGCGTCCAGCGGCATCGCGTGGATCTCCTCCAGCGTCTGCTTGATCATGCTCCCGACCCGCACCAGCTTGTCGGCGTCCGTAACCGGGGAGTCGGGGGCGGGGGAGCGATCCTTGCTGGTCATGCTTGAACACTAGGTCCGCGGTGATCGCGCCGGCAGGGCCGACGGACGCCCCCGGGCCGGGGCTTTCGGCGCCCGCGCAGCGCCGTCGGCGGCGGGCGCAGCCCGGGCGACCCGGCCAGCACCAGCACCCCGGACGCTGCGAGCAGCACCCCCGCGGCCAGCGCCCAGCCCCAGCCGGGCCGGACCGGGTCGCCGAGGGCGAGGATGCCGGCGGCGCCGGGCACCATCGTCTGGGTCACCGACACGATCGCGGCCAACCGCGCCACCCCGGTCAGCTCCAGTGCCCGGGTGCGCGCGGCCACTCCGGTGATCCCGTACGCTGCCACGAGCGCGACCGCGAGCGGGAACGGGAGCGTGCCGGCGTCGTCGACGTGGTCGGCGCGCACGACCAGTGCGGTCCCGCCGAACGCGAGCCCGGTGAGCACCCCCAGCGGCCAGCCGCGCCCGGCGTCCCAGGTCCCCGCCACCGCCGCCGCGAGCAGAACCGCCGCCGACGCCAGCGCCGCCACGGTCCACCCGGACACGGCGAACGGGGCGTCGGTGCCGGTGGCCGAGGCGACCAGCGCCAGCCCCGCCGTGCACGCGACCGCGGCGACGTGGTCGCGGCGGCGCAGCACCACGGCGTAGCGGAACCGGGCCGCGTAGACGGTGAGCACCACCCCGCAGGCCAGCACCGACTGCACGAGCACGACGGGCAGGTGCTGCAGCGCGGCGACCGCGCACAGCCAACCCAGGCCGTCGAGCGTCAGCCCGGCCAAGTAGCGGGGCTGGCGCACGACCGGACGGCCGGGCCGCACGAACCGGGTCGCGTCCGACTGCAGGATCCCGGAGGCCGTGTTCAGGGCGGCCCCGAGCACCGCCCACCACAGCCCGGCGGCCAGCACCGCCTAACCGCCGGCCGACATCGTCAGCTGCGCAGGTCGGCGACCCCGACCCTGCGCGCCGGCAACCAACCCGCCTTGGCCGGTTGGGCGGGCGGCACCACGACGACCGGGCACGGCGGGCGCCGGGCCAGCACCCGGGCCGGCGAGGTGGCGACGCTGTCCAGCAGCGCACCCCGCGACGGACGGCCGAGGACGAGCAGCCGTGCGTGCATCGCCACCGCTACGAGCAGGTCGGCGCAGTGGTCGTCGACCACGAGCTCCTCTGCGACCACGTCGGGGTAGGCGAGCCGGCACAGCGACAGCTGCTGGTCCAGCTCGGTGGCGACGGCCTCGTGCGCGACGTCCCACCGGCCGGCTTGCCGACCCAGCGGGGCGGAGAGGTCGATCAGGGGATCGTGCCAGGTGCGGACGGCGAGCAGTCCGGCCGAGCGCGCCCCCGCCTCGGCGAACGCGAACTCGATCACCTCGCTCCCGGTCGCGGGGCCCACCGCCACCATCACCGGGAACGGGTCCTGCGAGTGCCGGGGCCTGCCGGGGCGCGGCGTCGGCGCCTCGTCCGGCACGACGACGACCGGGCAGTGCGCGCTCATCAGGGCTCCGTCGACGTGCGGCGACGCGGCCGGCAGCACGAGCAGCTCCGCCTCCGCCGAGGCGGCCAGCCCCGCCCGCTCGATCGGCTGGTCCACCACGACCGCCGAGACGACGACGTCCGGTTCGGTCTGCCGGGCGACCGACAGCGCGACGGCGAACGCGCGGTGGCAGCCCAGGTGGCGGCGGTGGTCGTCGGGCAGCAGCACGCGCACGTCGAGATCGCGGCGGCGCGCCTCCCGCACCGCCCACCGCATCGCCGCGGCGGGCGAGATCTCGGGCTCCACCACGGCCGCGATCCAGCCGCGCCGGCGCTGGTCCTCGGTCGGCCCATCGCTTCGCATGGGACCACCCTCCGCCGATCCGGCCGCGTGCGCTGCGGGCAGAAGGCCGTACGGACGTGGGCGTTGGTCCCGCAGGCCCGGGTGCCCCCGACCCTGGGCCGGCGCGCGGCCGGCGCGGAGTCTGCCGGGAGGAAGGCGTCGAGGGAGGCGGCAGGACCATGAAGGCACTCGTAGTGGTGGAGTCGGTGTTCGGCAACACCCGGCAGATCGCCGAGGCGATCGCGCAGGGGCTCGGCGACGAGGCACTGGTCCGGGTCGTCGACGTCGCCGACGCGCCCGCGACGGTGGACGGCGTCGACCTGCTGGTCGTGGGCGGCCCGACCCACGCGTTCGGGATGACCCGCGAGTCGACCCGTCGCGCGGCCGCCGAGCAGTCCGGCGGGGCGGTTCCCCCCGCCGCGGTCGGGCTGCGGGAGTGGCTGGCCGTCGTCCGGGTCGGCCCGGTGGCCGGGGCGGCGTTCGACACGCGGATGGACACGTTCCGATTGCCCGGGTCGGCGGCGAAGGGCGCGGCCCGCGCGCTGCGCAGGCTCGGGGTGCGCCTCGTGGACCGGCCGCGGACCTTCCGGGTCGTCGGCATGCAGGGGCCGCTGCGCGACGGTGAGCCCTTCCGCGCCCGCGCGTGGGGTGCCCACCTCGCGGCGCAGATGGCGCCGGTGCGACCGGGGGCGGGGGCGTGACGGGCCGGCCCCGCGGTCCGGTCGTCACCGGTGTCGACGGCTCGGACATCGCCCTGCGCGCGGTCCGCTGGGCGGCCCGGGAGGCGGGCGCCCGGAAGGTCCCGCTGCGGCTGGTGCTCGCGTTCACCCACGTCGCCGACCGCGTCGCGGGCCATCCGGGGCCCGGGCCGCGGCTGCGCGACCAGCTGCTCGACCAGGCCCGCAAGAGCCTGCGCGCCGCCGCGATCGCGGCCCGCCGGGAAGTCCCGGACGTGGTCGTCGAGGAGCACCTGCGGATCGGGTTCCCGACCTCGGTCCTCGTCGACGAGTCCCGCTCGGCTGCCCTCGTCGTGGTGGGGGAGCAGGGGCTCGGCCGGGTCGCCGCGGCCTTGACCGGCTCGGTCGCCGTCTCGGTCGCCGTCCACGCCGAGTGCCCGGTGGTCGTCGTCCGCGGCGAGGGCACCGGCTCCACCGAGGGCCTGCCGGTCGTCGTCGGGGTCGACGGCACCCCGATCAGCGAGGCCGCGCTGGCCTTCGCCTTCGACGCCGCGGACCGCCGCCGCGCCCCGCTGATCGCCGTGCACACCTGCCCCGACGCCCCGATCGACCCCGCCGACCCGGACGACGGCTTCGAGGCGGAGAAGGCGCTGCTCGCCGAGCGCTTGGCCGGCTGGTCGGAGAAGTACCCCGGCGTGCCGGTGCGGCGCGTCGTGACCGATGTCCAGCCCGTCCGGCAGCTGCTGGAGCTGTCCCGAAGCGCCCAGCTGGTCGTCGTCGGCAGCCGGGGCCACGGCGACTTCGTCGGCTGGGTGCTCGGCTCGGTGAGCAACGCCGTCGTGCACAGAGCGGCCTGCCCCGTCGCCGTCGTCCGCCCGGAGGTCACGACGGAAGGAGTTCTCCGATGAGCGCCTCGACCACGGACACCGCTCTCGTGCGCGGCCTGGACACCCTCCGCGCCGCCGATGCCCCGGCGGTCGGTGGGAAGGCCGCCAACCTCGGCGAGCTGATCGCCTCCGGCTTCCCGGTACCGCCCGGGTTCGTCCTGCCCGCCGACGCCTACCTGGACGCGATGGCCGCCACAGGGGTCCGCGACGAGCTGCGCGCCCTGCACGACCGAGCCCTCACCGCCACTGATCCCGCCGATCTCGACGCCCTGTGCGCCGAGGCTGCCGCGAAGGTACGGGCCGCCGGCATGCCCGACCGGCTCGCCGACGCCGTGCGCGCCGCCTACGCCGCCCTCGGGACGGACGGCCACGAGGCGTTCGTCGCCGTCCGCTCGTCCGCCGTCGGGGAGGACAGCGCGGACGACTCGTTCGCCGGCATGAACGCCACCTTCACCAACGTCCGCGGCGCCGAGGAGTTGATCGGCCGGATCATCGACTGCTGGGCCTCCGCCTACGGCCAGCGCGTCGTCGCCTACCGGGCAGGCCGCGGCTCGGCCGCGGAACCGGCCGTCGCGGTCGTCGTGCAGGTCATGGTGGCCGCCGAGCGGGCGGGCGTCGCGTTCACCGCGCACCCGGTCACCGGCCGCACCGACGTCGTCGTCGTGGAGGCCGCGCTCGGGCAGGGCGAGGTCGTCGTCAGCGGTGCCGTGCAGCCCGACACGTACGAGCTGGCTGCGACCCCCGGTACCCCGCTGCGCGGCATGCACATCGGCGAGCAGACCCACGAGATCGTCCGCGGCCCGGACGGTGTCGACATCGCCGTCGACCTCGATCCCGAGCTGGCCCGCGCCCGCGTGCTCGACGACGAGCAGGCCGCCGCCGTCGCCCGGCTCGCGCTGCGGGTGCAGGAGCACTTCGGCGTGCCGCAGGACGTCGAATGGGCCTTCCACGGGGACGCGCTGTGGCTGCTGCAGGCCCGGCCGATCACCACGCTGGCCGGTGATCGGTCCCGCCGCCCGCTGGTCACCGGCCTGCCGGCGTCCCCGGGACGGGCGAGCGGGCCGGTGCGGGTGCTCACCTCACCCGAGGAGGGCGCGCGGCTGCAGACCGGCGACGTGCTCGTCGCGCCGATGACGAACCCGGACTGGCTGCCCACCGTCCGGCGGGCCGCCGCGCTGGTCACCGACTCCGGCGGCACCACCTGCCACGCCGCGATCGTGGCCCGCGAGCTGGGCGTGCCGTGCGTCGTCGGTGCCCGCGACGCCACCACCGTGCTGCACGACGGGCAGGCGGTGACGGTCGACGGCGGCACCGGCGAGATCACCGCCGGTGCCGCGGCGAAGGCCGCGTCCGAACCCGTCTCCGCGGCCCCGGCGACCACGACGCCGCGGACCCCGCCGGCGCGGGTGGACGTGCCGATCGCGACGAAGCTCTACGTCAACCTGGCGATGCCCGACCAGGCCGCCGCGGTCGCGGCCGGGCCGGTCGACGGGGTCGGCCTGGTCCGCGCCGAGTTCATGCTCACCGAGGCGCTCGGCGGGCGGCATCCGCGCGAGGTCATCGCCCGTGGCGAGCAGCAGCTGTTCGTCGACGTGATGACGGCGTCGCTGCTGAAGATCACCGAGGCGTTCGCGCCGCGGCCGGTCGTCTACCGCACCACCGACCTGCGCAGCAACGAGTTCCGCGGGCTCGCCGGCGGCGAGTCCCACGAGCCGGTCGAGCACAACCCGATGATCGGCTACCGCGGCGCCTACCGGTACCTGCGCGAACCCGACCTGTTCGCGCTGGAGCTGCAGGTGCTCGCCCAGGTGCGCGAACGAACCCCCAACCTGCACCTGATGATCCCGTTCGTGCGCACCCGCTGGGAGCTGGAGGCATGCCTCGAGCTGGTCGACGCCAGCCCGCTGCGCCACCACCGCGGGCTGCACCGCTGGGTGATGGCCGAGGTGCCGTCCGTGCTGCACCGGCTGCCCGAGTACGTCGAGCTGGGCATCGACGGCGTGTCCATCGGCAGCAACGACCTCACCCAGCTGATGCTCGGCGTCGACCGGGACTCCACCGAGTGCGCCGAGCTGTACGACGAGACCGACGAGGCCGTGCTGGCCGCCGTCCGCGACATCGTGGCCACTGCGCGGCAGCTGGGCATCACCTCGTCGCTGTGCGGGCAGGCGCCGTCGGTGCACCCCGGCTACGTCGACCACCTCGTCGAGGCCGGCATCACCTCCGTGTCGGTCAACCCCGACGCGGTCCCGGCCGCCCGGGCGGCCATCGCCGCCGCCGAGAGGAGGCTGCTGCTCGACGCCGCGCGCCGCTGATCACACGCGCGCTGATCACACGGGCACTGATCACACGGAGAAGGGGCCCGGGGAAGCTCCCCGGGCCCCTTCTCCGTGTGCCTCTTCTCCGTGTGCCTCACACCCCGGCGAGCAGGGCGTCCAGCACGTCCCGCATGGAGACGATGCCGACGATCCGGTCGTCCTTGCGCACCACGACGTGCCGCACCCGGTTCTCGATCATCTGCCGGCCCACGTCGGCGATCGAGTCGTGGACGTCGGCGGAGACCAGATCCGTCGTCATGACCGCCTGGGCCTGCTCGTTGTCCAGGTCGGCGCCCATCGCCACCAGCGTGACGACGTCCCGCTCGGAGAGCACGCCGATCGGCCCCATCGGGCCGCCGACGAGGACGGCGCCGATCTCGTCCGCCGTGAGCTCAGCGGCCACGTCGCGCACCGAGTCGTGCTGCTCCACGTCGGCGAGCGTGTCCCGCATGATCGTCTTGACGGGTTGGGCGGCGGCGTCGCGATCGATGGTGTCGGTCATCTCGGGTCTCCTTCGGGACGTACGGGTCGAAGTCGGATCAGGGAACGGACGACGGTCCCGGCTCGGGCTCCCCCGGATCGGGGACCTCGTCGAGGTAGTCGTCCACGGGGCGGCGCGGGGTCGGCACGAGCGCTGCGGCGCCGCTGCGGGGCCACCCGATCCGCAGCACCACCTGCGGATGGACGGCCGGGTCGGCGAGCACCCGCTTCGCCACGGCGCGCCGGGTCTGCGGGTACTCGAGGACCTGCGTGAGCGGCGCGCACGCCAGGCCGCGGGTGGTCGCCCGCAGCAGCGCGGAGCTCAGTGCCTCCCCGGCCCGGAGCCTGCTGCGCGCGTCGTCGGCGTTCGTGACGAGCAGCAGCAGGGATGCCCCGTCGGAGGGGTCCGGCGGCTGCGCGAGCGTGCCGGGGGAGTAGCGCACCCCGCCGATCACGCCCGCCGGGTCGCGGGGTACGGCATCGGGCGGCACCCCGTCGTCCCCGGCGAACGCGCCGCTCCACAGCTCGGTCTCGGCCGCGATCTCCGGATCGTGGGCGGCCAGCCGGTTCGCCTCGGCCATGGCCGCGAGCAGCTCCTGGTGGGCGTGCGGGGCGGACAGGGTCACCAGCAGCGCTCCCTCGCCCGCGGCGGCCAGCCGCAGCGCTTCCACGTCGGCCTCGGTGATCGGGTGCTCGGTGAACCGGCGCCGGTCGGTGTGCCGGGCGGAGATCGCGCCGGCGAGCTCGGCCAGCGCGGGATCGGCCGCATCCGGGTGCAGGTGCAGCGTCGCGACGTGGTCGGGCTCCGTGGGGTCCGGGAACCGGTCCACGAGCGTGCCGACGTCGAGCGCGGCGAGAGCGGCCCGCAGGTGGTGCAGCGCCGCACCGCAGCTGAGCAGCAGGCCGCGGCCCTCCGGGTCGGTCCCCGGCAGCTGCCGGGTGCGGTCGGCCCACAGCTGCAGCGTGCGGCCGGTCCAGTGCAGCCGCCACGGCTGCGTGTTGTGCAGCGACGGCGCCCGGCCGGCCAGCTCGGCCGCGGTGCGGATCGAGCCGCGGCCCACCGCCGCCGTGGTTCTGGGCAGGTTCACAGCAGGGCCTCCCCACCGGTCTCCGCAGCCGGGGCCGTTGCGGCCGAGGCGGCCGGTGGCCGCGGGACGACCAGCACCGGGCACGGGGCGCAGCGCACGAGGTCGTGGGCGGTGGAACCGAGGATCGTGCGGGCCACCGCGCCGCGCGACGGCGAGCCGGCGACGACGAGGCGGGCCGTGTGCGCGGCGGTGAGCAGCACCTTGAGGGTGCCGCCGCGCGCGACCTGGACGTCGACCGCGACGCCCGGGTACCGCGCCCGCCACGGCTGCAGGTTCGCTTCGAGGCGCTCGGCGGCGGTCGGGTCGCCCGACGCATGCACGACCACGAGGCTGCTGCCGTGCAGCTCGGCATCGGCGAAGGCGGCGTCGATCACCGGCCGGTCCTCCGCGGCGTCGCCGAGCGCGAGCAGCACCGGTCGGCTCCCGTCGTGCCCTTGGTGGTGGCCGCGCACCACGGCGACCGGGCACGGCGCGTGCGCGGTGATGGCGGTGGCGACCGAGCCGATGAGCGCGTCGGCCGCGGTCTCGGCGATCATGCCGACCACGAGGAGATCGGCGTCCTGGGCGACCTCCCGCAGCGCGGTGCGCGGTTCGGGCAGCAGCACCCGGGTGGTGATCGGCAGGCCGCGCTCGTGCCGGGCGACCGTGCGGGCCCGGGTGAGGATGGCGTTCGCGTGCCGGCGGCCCGACTCGGTGTCCGCGTACGGTGCCGCGTGCACGATCAGCAGACCCGCACCGCGCAGCTTGGCCTCGGCGGCCGCCCAGGCCACGGCGCGCAACGCCGTCGTGGAGCCGTCGGTTCCGACGATCACCCCCGGCCGCGCTGATGGAGGGACGTGCTGGTGGTCCATGACGGTCTCCCTTCGCCTCGTCCGTGGTCCGATGGTCCGCCCGTCCCGGCGCACCGGGAAGGGGAACCAGCCCCGCCGGTCGGGACGGAGTGCCCGGGCGCCGTGGGTCTCATGCCGGGGGCCCGGCTTCCCAGGCGCGCAGGGCCTGCTCGAGCGACTCCCCGACGGAGCCGGAGGTGTCGACCACGGTGGCGCGCGGCCACGGGTCGGCGGCCTCGGCCATCGCGGCGGCGATCTCCGCCGTCGCGTCGGACGCGGTCGGACCGCGGGAGCGGATACGGCGGGCGGCTAGTTCGGCCGGCGCCCGGCACTGCAGCTCCACCAGGTCGCTGACCGTGCGCCCAGCGACGTCCGCCGCGGCCGCGCGGTGCTCGGCGCAGATCCACGATGCGTCGAGCACGACCGACTCACCGCGGGCGAGCAGCCGCTCCGCCCGCCGCAGCAGCTCGCCGTACAGCTGCTCGGTCCGCTCCGGCGCGTACAGGCCCTGGCCGAAGCCCGCGCCCGCCGGTGTGTGCGGGTCGAGCCCTGCGGTCTCCTTGCGGATGCGGTCGGACGACAGCAGCGCCGCGCTGCAGGCGTCCGCGAGTGCACCCGCGACCGTGGACTTCCCGGTGCCCGGCAGCCCGCCGACCAGTACCAGCCGCACCGCGCCCGTCCGCAGGTGGCGCAGCGCCATCGCCGCGTACGTGCGGGCCGTCTCCGCGTCGGTCTGCGCCCCGGTCTGGTCGTGGCGCAGGCACGCCACCTTCGCCCGCACCAGCGCGCGGTAGGCGATGTAGTGGTGGCGCAGCGCGGCGGGGGCCGGGTCGCCCGCGAACTCGGCGTAGGCGTCCAGGAAGTCCCCGGCGAGATCCGGGCGGCCCAGCCGCTCCAGGTCCATCGCGAGGAACGCCACGTCGTCGAGGCCGTCGACGTGCCGCAGCCGGGCGTCGAAGTCGAGGCAGTCCAGCACCCGTGGCCCGTCGTCCAGGCAGAAGACGTCGTCGGCGATGAGGTCGCCGTGCCCGTCCACGACCCGGCCCTCGGCGCAGCGGCTGCGGAACAGGTCTCCGCGGCCGTCGACGAACCGCAGGGCGAGCCGGCCGATCTCGTCGACGTCGGCCGCGGGCAGGACCCGGTCCCGGTAGGGCGCCAGCTCGGTGACGTTGGCCGCCCAGCGGCCGCGCAGCGCGGGCGCCCCGCCGTCCGCGGTGATCTCCGGCGTGCGCCGCGCTCTCGCGTGGAAGACCGCCATCAGCTTGGCGAGGTCGCGCAGCGCATCCGACACCGGGGCGCCCGCCGCGACGAGGGTGGCCAGGCGGCGCTCGGCCGGCATGCGGCGCATCACCAGCACCGCCTCGGTGCCGCCGTCCGGATCGGTGAAGGTGGCGATCCCGAGGTAGACGTCCGGGGCGAGCCTGCGGTTGAGCTCCAGCTCGCGGCACAGCGCGGCCCGGCGCAGCTCCGCCGTGGAGAAGTCCAGGAACGCCGTGCGCACGGCCTTCTTCGTCTTGTAGGCGCGGTCGCCGACCAGGACGACGAGACCGACGTGGGTCTCGGCGATCTGCGGTGTCACCACAGCTGGGCCCGGTCGTGCGGGTCGGCCGCCGTGGGGGAGAACTCGGGCACCGTCTCCGCGAACCGGTGGTCGGGCAGCGGGCCCGGCACGACCTCCACCGGGGCGGTCGCGCGGCGCAGCACCTCGCGGCAGGTCGTGCCCATCCGCACCCGCACCGGCGCTGATCGGCCCCGCGCGCCGATCACCAGCAGGCGCGCGCTGCGGGCCGCGTCGAGCAGTGCCGTGGTGGGGTGGCCGGCCGTCATCTGCCAGCGCACCTCCAGGTTCGGGTGGACCACGTCGAACCAACCCATGACCGCCTCGGCGTCCACGTCGGTGGTGGTGCCGGCGTGCAGCACCACCAGCAGGCACTTGTGGCGGCGCGCAGCCGCGGCGGCAGCCGCCAGCACGTCGGCGACCAGCGGGGTGGACGGATCGAGGCTGTCGATGCCGGCCACGATCGGCCGGTCGTCGTCCGCGGTGCGGGTGCGGCCGTGCACGATCACCACCGGGCACTCGGCGGTCTCGATCACCCGTAGCCCGACCGACTCCGTCGGCTCGCTGTTGGACCGCTCCGTGCCGCCGAGCACCAGCAGCTCGGCCCGTGCCGCCGCGGCTCCCAGCGCCGGCACCGGCGGTTGCAGCGCGCACCGGGTGGTGATCCAGGTGCCGGGGGCGCGCCGCCGCGCCAGCTTCGCCGCGTCCTCCAGCACCTCGCGCGCCCGGTCCCGGCCGGGGCCGGCTCCGTCGACGGCGTACGGGGCGGCGTGCAGGATCTGCAGCGGCAGACCGCGCAGCTGCGCCTCCGCCGCGGCCCACTGCACCGCGCGCGACGAGGCGGCGGACCCGTCGACGCCGACGACCACGCCCAGCGCACCCGCAGCATCGGGTTCGCCGGCCCCCTGACTCTCCCGCTCCATGGCTGTTCCTCCGTTCCGAGGGCAGCCTGCGCCGGAGGGGAGGGCGGTGCCCAGGGCCGTAGGGCCCGCGCTGGTGGGCACTGGTCACGAGTGCGTCGAGAACGAACCTGTGGTGATCAGAGAGCCGATCTGATCACCACAGATTCGTTCTCGTGGGGGATTGCGGCTTCCTCCTTCGGCGCACGTCATTCGCGGAGTGGTGCGGTCGGTGCCTTCAGGTCGGGTCGACCGGCCCGGCCTGGTCGGGACCTCGGCCGGTCGCCCGGGCCGGGCCGGTGCGGGCACCGTCCACGTGGGAGGCACGTGCGATCGGGAGGAGACGGCCGTGCGACGGAGGACGGTTCGCGACGTGATGACCGCCGACGTGGTCTGGGTGCGCCCCACCAGCCCGTTCGCCGAGATCGCCCGCCTGCTGCACGAGGCGGAGGTGCGGGCGGTGCCGGTGCTGGACGAGGACCGGCGACTGCTCGGCGTCGTCTCCGAGGCCGATCTCCTGCCGACCGCGGCCGAGGAGGGATCGGCGCCGCGCTGGTGGCGGCCCCGGCACATCCGGCGCGGCCGGCACCAGCCGCGCGCCCGCGGCAGCACGCCGGTGGCCGCCGACCTGATGACGACCGACGTCGTGACCGTGGCCCCTGATCTCCCGCTCGGCGCGGCGGCCCGCCGCATGCGTCAGCAGGGCGTCAGCTGGCTGCCGGTGGTCGACGCCGACGGCCGCGTGGTGGGCGTCCTCGGCCGCTCCGACGTCCTCTCGGTCTTCCTGCGCGACGACGAGGAGATCCGCCGCGAGATCGTCGACGACGTGCTGAAGCGGATGCTGGTGGTCGATCCGGACCGGGTGGCCGTCGACGTCCGCGGTGGCGTGGTCACCCTCAGCGGGGAGCTGGACACGCACGCCGAGGTGGAGCTGGCCGAGCTGTTCGCCGAGCGGGTGGACGGGGTCGTCGGCGTCGAGAACCGGCTGCGCGCCGCGATCGACGAGACGGCGACGGAGTACGGCATCGACCCGCTGTCCTGACCCGCTGTCCTGACCTGCGGGGCACATCGCTGTGGCGAACCTTCGCGGCGCGACCTCGGCGTGGCGCGACGGAGCCGTGAGCCAGCACGAGGATCCAGCACACGAGGATCCAGCACGACCACGACGTCGCCGTGATCAACAGGGCGATGTGGTACGCCGGCGTCGGCCTCCGCGCAGTCGATCAGCCCGTCATGAGCACCGCGTCGACGGATCTGCGGGGCGTGCGCGGCAGGGTGGTCGCGTAGGTGGCCGGCCAGCCGACGCGGATGATCAGCTGCGGGGTCTCCGGGATGCGCAGGACGTCGCGGCGGATCGCGGTGCGCGTGCTCTCGACCTCGATGCCCTGGCTGAGCGGCGTGGTCGCGAGGCCTTCCCGGGTGGCGGCCAGCAGGACGGCGCTGGTGGCCTCCCCGGCCCGCAGCCGGTCGACGACGTCGTCGCCCGCGGTGACGACGACCAGGAACTCGGCCGCATCGTCGGGGACCGCGTGCGCGGGCACCTGCTGCGGCTGGCGCAGCGCGGCCTCGGTGAAGCGGCGCAGCGGCCACCGGCCGGGCAGACCCGGTGGTACCGCGGCGACCGTGCGGGGGTCGACGCCGTCGCGAGCGCCCGCGAACCGGTGGGTCCACCGCGCCAGCTCGGCCGCGTAACCGGGCACCTTCGCCTGTGCCGCCTCGGCCTCGGCGAGCGCGCGGTCGAGCCGGGCTCGCATCGGCCCGGCGGTGACCGGCACCAGCAGCGCACCCCGCTGCTGGGCTTGGGCGGCGAGCCGTTCGATCACGTCCGGCGGTACCGGGCGGTGGCTCATGCGGCGCCGCTCGGTGCGGCGCTCGGCGATCGCCGGGAACAGCTCCGCGTCCGCCGGATCGGGTTCGCCGTCGACGAGCTCGATGCGGGCGAGCAGGTCGCTGCGGTCGGGGTCGGGTGTCCGCTCGACCCTGGTGGCGTGACCGGCGGCGGCGAGCACCACCCGTAGGTGGTGCAGCGCGGCGCCGCAGGACAGCACGAGGTCGCGCCGCTCCGGGTCGGTCGCCGGGAGGTGGCGGTGCGGGTCGGCGTACAGCTCGACCCCCCGGCCGTGGATCCGCCAGCGCCACGGCTGCGTGTTGTGCACCGACGGGGCGCGCACGGCCTGCTCGACGGCGGCGACGAGGTCGGGTTCCCCGCTCATCGGGCCACCGCCCGCGGTACCAGCAGCACCGGGCACGCGGCGTGGTGCACCGCGCTGAGCGCGACCAGCCCGAGCGCGCCGTCCGCGGTCGGGCGCGGCCCGCCGAGCAGGAGGAGATCGGCCTCGACGCGCTCGCCGACGACCTCGTGGGGATGCGCGCGCACCAGCCGCACGGTCACGTCGGCGTCGGGCACGAGCCGGCGCGCCTCGTCGAGGATCTCGCAGCCGCGGTCCAGCGCGTCCCGCAGCCCGACGCTCTTCTCCCCGAACGACCGCGGCACGGCGTGCAGCACCTCGATCGCGGCGCCGAGCGCGGCGGCGCAGCGCGCCGCCTCCTCGACGACCGGCGCGTCCTCGGGCATCTCCTGCACGCCGACCACGACGCGCCCGCGCGGGGCGGCGGGCCGGTCGGCGGTGCGGATCAGCAGGACGGGGCAGCCGCGCCGGGCCGCGAGCGCAGCCAGCTGCGGCGTGACGAGCCCGCCCGGCTCCTCGACCGGGGCGGGCACCGTGCGCAGCGTCCGCCCTGTGCTCCGCCGCCAGCGGTCCACCCACTCCGGCACGTCCCCGTCGTCGGTGAGGACCACGAGGTCGTCGCACTCGGTCCGGCCTCGGGGACGAGGCAGCGTCCGCGCGGCGATCATCGCGGGATCCGCTCGATCATGTCCTCGACGGGCCGGCGCGGGGTGAGCGGCAGCGGATCCGCCGGGGCCCACCCGACCCGCAGGATCACCTGCGGCATGAGTGCTCCGTCGAGCAGACCGTCGCGGATGGCGCGGTAGGTCGTCTCGACCTCCAGCGGTTCGGTCAGCGGGCAGGTCGCCAGGCCGAGATCGGTGGCGTGCAGCAGCATCGCCGACAGCGCCTCCCCGGCGCGCAGCTGGGAGAGGGCGTCGTCGGAGGCCGTGCCGAGCACGAGCAGCGCCGCGCCGTCGGTGCCGTCCTCCTGCACGATCGTGCCGGCCGGGAACCGGCGGGCCAGCCCGTCGCCGGTGGTGGAGTCGGCGAGCAGGCTGGTGGCGCGGATGCCGTCGTCGCCGCCGAGCCGCCCGGTCCACACCGCGGTCTCGGTCAGGTACTGGTCCACCTCGCTGCGCAGCGCCGCCGCCACCCGGATCGCCTCGACGACGGCGGCCCGACCGCCCGCCCCGTCGAGCGCCCGCGCCACCACGCCCTCGGCGGCCGCGCGCTCGACGAGCTCGTCGAGGAACGCCGGTGGCACCGGCCAATCGGTGTAGCGGCGGCGGTCGGTGCGCCTGCGGGCGATCATCGACGCCGCGCGCATGTCGGCGTCGGACGCGGGCCGCGCGTGCAGCACCATCGTCGCGAGGTGGTCGGGATCGGCCGGATCGGGCATCCGCCGCACGGTCGCGGCCACCCCGGCGGCCGCCAGCGCGATCCGTGCGTGGTGCAGGGCCGTCCCGCACGACAGGAGCATGTCCCGCCCGGGTGCGTCGGTCGCGCGCAACCAGCGGCGCCGGTCGGCCCGCAGGTGCACGGTGCGGCTGTCGTAGCGCCACAGCCACGGCTGGCTGTTGTGCACGGACGGCGCACGCGACGCCAGCGCCAGCGCACTGCGGACGGTCGTCGCGTCGACGTGCTCGGTCATGGCGGAAGCTCCTCCGTCGGACGTGTCCTCGCCAGCGAGGCTCCCCGGGATCCGCGGCGCGCGGAAGCGTCGTCGGACCTCTGCGACCTGGGCCGACCGGCCTGTGGAGCGGGGTCCGCCGCAGGTACCGACGGCCCTGCCCGAACGGGGATCGTGAACCCGTACCGACGACGGAGGTGTGCTCCCATGTCCGCTCCTGAGCAGCACGAGGCCGAGCCGCGCCCGCCGGGCGCGCCGGGCGACTGGCTGGTCGTGCCCGGCCCGCTCCACCAGCACGAGTGGCGCTGGGGCCGCATCCGCGAGGTGCTCGTCGGCGAGGACGGCGCCGTCCGCTACGTCGTGCGCTGGCTCGGCGACGAGGCCGACTCGGTGGTCGTCCCGCCGCCCGACGCGCGGGTCGAGCCGGCCGAGCGCTGGCCACGGCCCGGCGGGGACGCGGTCGGGGTCTACCGGTGATCGCCGTGACCGCAGCCGCGCCACCCGTCGTGGTCGGGATCGACGAGTCCGCGGATGCGTTGCAGGCCGTGCGCTGGGCGGTCCCCGCAGCACAGCGCCGGGGCGCCCCGCTGCACCTGGTCACGGTCTTCCCCTGGGCGGCGCCGCCACCTCCGCGGCAGGTCCGGCGGGGTGCCGCCTACCGCGACACGCTGGAGCAGCGCGCCCGTGAGCACCTCGCCGCGGCGACGCAGCTCGCCGAGAGCCTCGCCCCGGACCACCCGGTGGAGTCGATCCTGCGCACCGGCAACCCCGCCGCCGAGCTGCTGGCCGCGGCATCGGGTGCGCAGCTGGTCGTGGTCGGGCGCTGCGGGGACGCGCAGCTGCGCCCGATAGCCGGATCGGTCGCGATGGCCATGGCGACGCACGCGCCGTGCCCGGTCGTCGTGGTCCGCGGGCTCGGCGGCGCCGGATCGGCGAACGGGGCCGATCAGCGCCCCGTCGTCGTCGGGATCGACGGCACCGAGGGCAGCGTCGCCGCGACCGCGTTCGCCTTCGAGGAGGCGTCCGCTCGCCGGGTCCCGCTGATCGCGGTCCACGCCGTCGGCGGCCGGCCCGCCGACGCCCCCGCGCACCGCGCCCTGCTCGACGAGCGGCTGCGGCCGTGGACGGAGAAGTACCCCGACGTCGACGTGCGGTCCGTGATCACCCTGGAACGCCCGGTCGTCCGGCTGCTCGCCGAGGCCGAGAACGCGCAGCTGCTGGTCGTGGGCTCGCGCGGCCGCGGGGAGCTGGCGAGCGTCGTGCTGGGGTCGGTGAGCAGCGACGCCGTGCACCGCGCGGCCTGCCCGGTCGCCGTCGTGCGGGCGTGAGCCGCCGACGACCCGCGGTCCGGGTCCCGGGCCGTGGTTGCAGGAAAGAGCTGCAGGAAAGAAAGAGTTGCAGGAAAGCCCTTCTCCCGCCAGGAAAGGTGCCGGAAAGGGCTTTCCTGCACCTTCTTCCACCCCGGTCGAACGGGTCACGAAGCTCCGGTTGAGCCGCTCCTCTCACCCCGGCAGCAAGCGGACCACCAGGTCCGTGAGGTCCACGGTCCGGTTCGCGTACCCCCACTCGTTGTCGTACCACCCGAACACCTTCACGCTCCGCCCCACCACCCGGGTGAGCCCCGTGTCGACCAGGCACGACGCCGTCTCACCGAGCACGTCGTGCGACACGACCGGCTCGTCGGTGCACCGCAGGATCCCCTTGAGGCTGCGCTCGGCCGCGGCCCGGAACGCGCTGTTGACCTGCGCGGCCGTGGCCGGTTCCCGCAGCCGCACGGTGAGGTCCACCAGCGAGGCGTCGACGACCGGCACCCGCACCGCCACACCGTCGAGGCGGCCCGCCAGCTCCGGCAGGACGAGCCCCACGGCCCGGGCTGCCCCCGTGGTCGTCGGGATGACGTTGACCGCGGCCGACCGGGCGCGGCGCAGATCGTGGTGCGGGCCGTCGAGGAGGTTCTGGTCGGCCGTGTAGCTGTGCACGGTCGTGAGCAGCCCCTCCTCGATGCCGAACGCGTTGTCGAGGACCTGCGCCATGGGGGCCGCGCAGTTCGTGGTGCACGACGCGTTGGAGACGACGTCGTGGCGCAGCGCGTCGTAGTCGGTCTCGTTGATCCCCATCACGACGGTCACGTCGACGTCCGCGCCCGGCGCGGTGAGGACGACCTTCCGCGCGCCCGCGGCGAGGTGCGCCGCGGCGGACTCGCGGGTGCGGAACCGGCCGGTCGCCTCGACGACGACGTCCACGCCCAGC
This sequence comes from Pseudonocardia thermophila, assembly GCF_900142365.1. Taxonomy (GTDB): domain Bacteria; phylum Actinomycetota; class Actinomycetes; order Mycobacteriales; family Pseudonocardiaceae; genus Pseudonocardia; species Pseudonocardia thermophila. The sequence goes on from NZ_FRAP01000011.1 coordinate 161,477, forward strand.
TCCCGCCACGGCAGCGCGGCCGGGTCGGGCTCGCGCAGGACGCGGATCGGGTGGTCGTCGATCGCGAGGAAGTCACCGGCCAGCTCCACTCGCCTCGCCCACTGCCCGTAGGTGGAGTCGTGGCGCAGCAGGTGCGCCACCGTCGCGGGCTCCATCACGTCGTTGACCGCGACGACGTCGAACGACCGCTCGGGCCGGTCGGTCGCGATCCGCAGCACGTCGCGGCCGATCCGGCCCATCCCGTTGAGCCCCACACGTACCCGCATCGCTTCCGTTCCTTCCCCGGGGATCGCGCGCCCCGGCCTCACCCGCGATGCTCCGCCGCACCCGGCGACCCGAACCACGGCCGATGAGGCCCCGCTGCCGGGCCGGACGTCCCTCATCGGGTGCGCCGGATGCCCGGCGCGGGCCGGTCGACCCCGCTCGATCCCGCACCGACCGGCCGCCGACCCCGGGTCTTCGGTCCCTCGTGCACCGCGGCCGCATCCGGCAGCGTCGGACGCGGCGGTCCGCCCGGGCCGCCGGACGAGAGGAGCTCACATGGACACCGCACGAGTGCAGACCGACGGTGTGCTGGCCGTCCGCCCGGCGGCGGAGATCGTGGTGCAGAAGGTCCGCCGGCCCGCGAAGGTGCGGATCCTCGCCCTCGCCGTGCTGGTCGACGACGACCACGAGCCGATCGTGTCCGGCCGCCACCGGGTCGCGATCGACGGGGTGCTGCTCGGCTCGGCCGCGAACCCGGTCGTGCGCGGCACGTTCGTGGCGGACGGGTGAGGAGGCCGCCGTGCACCACGTCCTCGTCTCCGACGTCATGACCACCGACGTCGTCTCGGTGCGCCCGGACGACTCGTTCGCGCAGGTCGTGCGCGTCATGAACGGAACAGGGGTCCGCGCGGTGCCCGTGCTGTCCGAGCACGGGGCGCTGCTGGGCGTCGTCTCCGAGGCCGACCTGATGGCCACCGCCGCCCGGCCCGCCGGTGAGGAGCGCCCGTGGTGGCGGCCCCGGCACGTCCACCGCCGCCACTCCGGCGCGAAGGCGGGCGCGGCGACCGCCGAACAGCTGATGAGCACCCACGTCGAGACCGTGCACCCGTGGACCCGGGTCGCCGCGGCCGCCCGCCGCATGCGGGCCGGTGAGCTGCGCTGGATGCCCGTCACCGATGCAGAGGGCACCGTCGTGGGTGTGCTCAGCCGTTCCGACGTGCTCGGCGTCTTCCTCCGCGACGACGAGGAGATCCGCGCCGAGATCGAGCGCGACGTGTTCGGCCGGGCCCTGTCCGCGGATCCCGAACGGGTCCGCGCCGAGGTCGATGACGGGGTGGTCACGCTGCTCGGGGAGCTGCCGACCCGCTCGGACGTCGAGATCGCCCGGCACCTCGTCTCCGGCATGGACGGCGTCGTCGCGATCGTCGACCGGCTCCACTACCAGGTCGACGACCGCGGAACGGACCTCCCCGTCGTGCCCTTCGCCTGACGCGCAGGGCCGACCGGCTCTGGGCGGCGGCCGCCGCAGCGCCGACACTGGACGCATGCGGGCATGGATCGTCGAGACGCCGGGGCCGATCGCGAGTGCTCCGCTGCGGGCGGTGGAGCGGCCACGACCGCGACCAGGACCGGGAGAGGTGCTGGTGCAGGTGCGGGCCTGCGGGGTCTGCCGCACCGACCTGCACCTCGCCGAAGGCGATCTCGCCCCGCGCCGCCCGGGCACCGTGCCGGGGCACGAGGTGGTGGGCGAGGTCGTGGAGCTCGGCTCGGGCACCGGCCGGTTCGCGCGCGGCGACCGGGTCGGCATCGCGTGGCTGCGCGGCACGTGCGGGCGCTGCCGGTGGTGCCGTGCCGGCAAGGAGAACCTCTGCCCGGACGCCGTCTTCACCGGTTGGGACGCCGACGGCGGCTACGCCGAGTACGCGGTCGTCCCCGAGGCGTTCGCCTACCGGCTCCCGGACGCGCTCGACGACGTCACCGCCGCGCCGCTGCTGTGCGCCGGCATCGTCGGGTACCGGGCGCTGAAGCGGGCCGGGCTCCCGCCGGGCGGCCGGCTGGGAATCTACGGGTACGGAGCATCGGCGCACATCGTCGCCCAGGTCGCCACCGCGCAGGGCGCCACCGTGCACGTGCTGACCCGCTCGGCCGAAGCGCAGGAGTTGGCGCTCGAGCTGGGCGCGGCCTCCGCCGGACCGGCCGACGCCCAGCCGCCCGAGCCGCTCGACGCGGCGGTGCTGTTCGCCCCCGCCGGCGAGCTGGTGCCGGTCGCGATGCGCGCGCTCGACCGCGGCGGGGTCCTGTCCGTCGCCGGGATCCACCTGAGCGATGTGCCGCGGCTGAACTACGCCGAGGAACTGTTCCTGGAGAAGGAGATCCGCAGCGTCACGGCGAACACGCGCGCCGACGGCGAGGAGTTCCTCCGGCTCGCGGCCGCGCTGGAGATCCGGCCGCACACCACCCCGCGGCCGCTGGCCGAGGCCGACGCGGTGCTGTCCGATCTGGCGGGCGACCGGGTCACCGGCGCCGCTGTGCTCGTGCCGTAGGCCCCGCCCGGCTGGTGGGGAGAGATCCGCTACACGGGGCCGGACAACCCTGGCGGCGCCGCTCGGCCGGGGAGCATGCTGGAGCCTCAGAGCTGCACCGTCGCCGACCGGGCGCTCGGTACCGTACGTCGGCGGAGGAGCAGCGCTGTCGCATGGACGTGTCCTTGATCGTCGTGCTGGTGATCGGCACGGCGCTCGCGTTCGACTTCACCAACGGCTTCCACGACACGGCCAACGCGATGGCCGCCTCGATCGCCACCGGCGCGCTTCGGCCCCGCACAGCCGTGACGAACTCGGCAGTGCTGAACCTGGCGGGCGCCTTCCTGTCGGTGGAGGTGGCCGCGACGATCTCCGGCGGCCTCGTCGACGACGCCGCCATCACCCCCGAGGTGGTCTTCGCCGGGCTCGTCGGGGCGATCGTGTGGAACCTCGTGACCTGGCTGGTCGGCATGCCGTCGAGCTCGTCGCACGCGCTGTTCGGCGGCCTGATCGGGGCCGCGTGGACGGCCGCCGGCGCCGGCGCCGTCCACCTCGGCGGCCTCGTGGGGAAGGTACTGCTCCCGGCCGCGATCTCGCCCCTGATCGCGGGCGGGCTGGCCTTCGCCGGCACGGCCGCCGTCTACCGCGCGTCCGGCAGGCGCAACGCCCGCCGCTACCGCGCCGGTCAAGTCCTCGCCGCGGCGCTGCTCTCGCTCGCCCACGGCACCAACGACGCGCAGAAGACGATGGGCGTGGTCACCCTCGCCCTGATCACCGCCGGCGTGCTCGCCCCCGGCTCGCCGCCGCCGTTCTGGGTGATCCTCGCGGCGGGCCTCGCCATCGCCGCCGGTACGTACTCCGGCGGGTGGCGGATCATCCACACCCTCGGCCGCCGGGTGTCCACCGTCGAGCCGCCGCAGGGGTTCGCGGCCGACACCACCAGCGCCACGGTCATCCTCACCTCGTCCTGGTTCGGGCTGCCGCTGTCGACCACGCAGGTGTGCAGCGGATCGATCGTCGGCGCCGCCGCTGGTCGGAAGTCGGCCGACGTGCAGTGGCGCATCGCCGGCCACATGGTCGTCGCCTGGTTCGTGACGCTGCCCGCGGCCGCGCTGGTCGGGGCCACCGCGGCGTGGTGCGCATCGGTCACCGGGCCGTGGGTCGTGGCCGCTGCCGGGGCGCTCGTCGTCGCCGGGATCATCGCCGCCTCCCGGCGCCGCCCGGTCACCGCGGAGACGGTCGCTCCGCAGCAGGTCCGGACCCTGCCGTCCCCACCGGACGAGCCGACCGACCGCATCGCCGCCTGATCCCGCCGCCCCTCCCGCTGACCGACCCTGCTGATCGACTCCGCTGATCGACTCCGCTGATCGACATGGGTCGCTGGTCAGGGCCCAGCACGGGACGAAGGTCCCTGTCGGGCGGGTCGATCGCCGGGCAGTCTCGAGATCACAACTCGACGACTTCCTCGGCAGGGGACAGGAGGAGCGGATGACCGCGCGTCCGTTGCAGATCGCCGTCGATCCGACGGTGGCGGGCGTGGCAGGGGTACGGGTCGGGGGCGACCTCACGGCGGAATCGGGGCTGCGGCTGCTCCGACTGCTCGACGACCTGCTCGGCCGGGCCGCCCGGCGGGGCGACGTGTCGTTGCTGCGGATCGACCTGGGCAACGTCCGCACCTTCGAACCGGCGGGCGTGCGGCTGCTGCGGCACGCCCGGGCGAGCGCGGCCCGCGCGGGCGTCGTGCTGTCCGTGACCGGGATCGGCGGATACCGCCCGACCCTGCCGCAGCCGGTCGCCGCGCTGCTGGACGAGCTGGCGACCGCGGAGGAGCGGTCGGCCGAGCGGACCGGGTCGGCAGCGGTCCTCGCCGGGGACATCTCCAGGGAGATCTCCAGAGGCATCACCGCAGACATCACCGGGGACGTGGCCGGCGGCATCTCCGCGGGAGACGACGTCGGGAGGTTCGCCGCCGCGCGCTGACCCCGTCAGCGCGCTCGCCGCACCGCCAGCACGCCCAGCGCGGCGACGGCGGGCACCGCCGCGACCCCCAGCGAGATCATCAGCTCACGCACGCCGAGCGGCTCCGTCCCGAGCAGGTCCGCGAGGCCCGGCAGCCAGACGGCGGCGGCCAGCCCAGCCAGGCTCACCGCGACCGCGGCGTACAGCGGCCGGTTCGCCGACACCGGCACCCGCCAGGCCGGGCGGACGTCCGAGCGGGTGGCCAGGGCGATGCCCAGCTGGGAGACCGCGAGGGTCACGAACACCATCGTCTGCCAGGGCAGCCCGGCGGCGCGGGCCCACACGGCGAGCGCGAGGCAGCACACCGCGACGATCCCGCCGAGCACCGCGATCTGGCGCACGAGCCGACCGTCCAGCACACCGGTGGCCGGGTCGCGCGGCGGGCGGCGCAGCACGTCCGGCTCGGCCCCCTCCGACCCGATCGCCACGCCCGGCAGCCCGTGCGTCACCAGGTTGACCCAGAGGATCTGGCCGGGCAGCAGCGGCAGCGCGAACCCGAGCAGCGGGCCCACCAGCATCAGCAGCAGCTCCGCGAGCCCGCCCGCGACCGCGTAGCGGACGAACCGGCGGATGTTGTCGAAGACCCGCCTGCCCTCCTCGACGGCCGCGACCATCGTCAGCAGGCTGTCGTCGGTCAGCACGACGTCGGCGGCGGACTTCGCGACCTCGGTGCCGCGCCGGCCCATCGCCACCCCGATGTCGGCGGCGCGCAGCGCGGGTGCGTCGTTGACGCCGTCCCCGGTCATCGCGACGACCTCGCCCGCGCCCTGCCAGGCCCGCACGATGTCGAGCTTGCCGCCGGGATCGGTGCGGGCGTAGACGGTGCGCAGCCCGCGCTCGGTGTCGGGCGCGAGCCGCGCCTCGATGCCCACCTCGCGGGCCACGGCAGCAGCGGTGCCGGGATGGTCCCCGGTGATCATGATCGGGCGGATGCCGGCGTCGCGGATCGCGGCGATCGTCGCGGGCGCGTCCGGGCGGGCCGGATCGGTCAGCCCGACGAGGCCGAGCAGCTGCAGCGCCCCGGGCTGGCCCGCCGCGACGGCGAGGACCCGCCTGCCCCCCTCGGCCCAGGCGGCCACCACGTCCGCGCCAGCGCGGGCGGGATCGATCTGCGCCAGCACCTCCGGCGCGCCCTTCACGACCTCGTACGGCTGTCCGTCCGGGCCGCGGTGGCGGGTCGTCATGCTGCGGCGGACGGCGTCGAACGGGACGACGTCGGTGCGCGGCCAGTCGCGCCGCACCTGCTCCACGTCGATGCCCGCACGTTCGGCGGCGGTGAGGATCGCGCCCTCGGTTCCGGTCGTGCCCGGGGCGGCGTCCGAGCACAGCGCGACGGCGCGCAGCACCGCGCGCACCCCCTCCGGGGCCTGCGCCGGCCCGGAGTCCGGGAACTCCCACTCGCCGCCGTCCGGCGTCCACACCGCGGTGCAGGCGATCCGGCCGGTCGTGAGGGTGCCGGTCTTGTCGACCGCGAGCACGGTGACCGACCCGAGCGCCTCCGCGGCGGGCAGCGACCGCACGATCGCACCCCGCGCGGCCATCCGCCGGGCCGCGCCGGCCAGCGCCAGCGCCACCACGGCGGGCAGCGCCTCCGGGATCGCCGCGACCGCGAGGCTCACCCCGGCCACGGTCATGAGCCGCCAGTCGCTGCCCTGCACCAGCCCGATCGCCACGACCAGCGCGCAGGCGGCGACGACCGCGGCGGCGAGCCTGCGGCCCAGCACCGCGAGCCGTCGCTGCAGCGGTGTCGGGGGAGCACCCTGGTCGTGCAGCAGGGACGCGATCCCACCCATGCAGGTCCGGGTGCCGGTGGCGACCACGACCGCTGTCCCGGAGCCGTGGGTGACGAGGGTGCCGGCGTGCACCATCGACGTCCGGTCGCCGACCGCCACCTCCTCGTCCGGGGAGCCGGTGGGGGCGGTGTCCCGGTCGGACGGCTGCGACTCGCCGGTCAGGATCGCTTCGTCCACCTGCAGCGCGAACGCTTCGATCAGCCGCGCGTCCGCCCCGACGACGTCGCCCTCGGCGAGCACGAGCACGTCACCCGGCACCAGGTCAGTGGTCGGGACGCGCTGCTGGTGGCCGTCGCGCAGCACCCGGACGGCCGGCGCGGAGGCCGCGCGCAGCGCGGCGATCGCACCGATGGCCCGTCGCTCCTGCGCGACCCCGACCACGGTGTTGACCAGCACGACCAGCAGGATCACCGCGCAGTCGGACAGATCGCCGGTCGCGGCGGTGAGCACGGCGGCGGCGAGCAGGACGAGCACGAAGGTGTCGCGCAGCTGGGCGCCGATCGAGCCGGCGAGCGACCGCGTCCGCTCCGCCGGCAGGTCGTTGGGGCCCGCGGCGGCGCGGCGGCGGAGCACCTCGTCGGCGGACAGGCCCACCTGCGGATCGACGCCCAGCTCGTCCGCGACCTCGGCCGCCGACCGGGCCCACGGTGCCCGCGTCACGGTGTGGCCCGTGGTCTCGACGCTCACCGGTCCGGCCGGCCGTCGACGTCGTCAGCCCGGCGCGTCCCGCCGTCCATCGAAACCTCCTCGATCGCGCATGTCGCGCCACCCAGTCTTCTGCCGCGGCCACCGGATCCGTCAGGGCCCTTCGACCGGCGCCCCTGGTCCGAGGTCCCGCGGCGGCCGGGCACCTCGTGGGTGGCCGGGCCGCACGACGTCGCGGCATGGTGGAGAATGGGTCGAAGGGAGCCGGAGATGTTGAGCGAGCACGATCGCAAGGTCCTCGACGAGATCGAGCAGGAGCTCGTGCGGTCCAGCCCCTGGCTGGTGCGGAAGCTGCGCCGGGGCCCCAAGAGCCTGCTGCCGCTCCTCTACGACGCGGCGGCCGTGCTGTCCGGCCTGACGGCGCTGCTGTGCCTGCTGGTGATCAAGCAGGGCACGGCGGGCGCGGCGCTGCTCGCCGGGATCCTGATGGTCGTCATCCTGGCCGCGCGCCACCACCAGTTCCCGCGCCGGTCAAAGAACGGGTCCACCGACGGATCGGGCCTGGCCCGCACCTGACACCGCGTCCACCGCAACTCCGCGCCGATCACAACTCCGCGCCGATCACAACTCCGCGCCGATCACAACTCCGCGCCGATCACCCTCGCGCTCACCGCAACCACGGGCCGTTCGTCCCCGCCCGCACCGACCGAGTCCCCTGGGCGCCACCGGGTGCGCGTGGTGCGCTGGACCGCAGCGCACGCACCACCGGAGGCGTCATCATGCAGCCCACTCCCGATCCGCGACCGGTCCTCGTGGCCGTCGACCCGTCCGACTCGGCGCGCGACGCCGCCGTCTGGGCCGCGGAGGTCGCCGCGGACTGGTCGGTCCCGCTGCACCTGCTCCACGTCGTGCCCGGCCGCTCCACCGACCCGCCGCTGCCGCCGCCGCGCTGGCTGCAGCAGCTCGACGCGCTCGCCGTCCACACCGGCGTGCCCGACCGCGTCCACGAGGTCGTGCAGGGCAACGTCGTGGAGATCGTCTCCGCGCGGGCCAGGGACGCGCGGATGGTCGTGCTCGGATCCTACGGTGACACGGGCTGGTCGGGCGGGCTCAGCGGGCCCGTGTCGATCGCGGTGGTCGGGCGGGTGCAGTGCCCGGTCGCGGTGGTGCGCGGCACCGCCCCGCGCGTCGCGCCGCCGCGGGGTGGCCCGGTCGTGGTCGGGGTCGACGGGTCCGCCGCTGGTGCCGCCGCGCTGGGGTTCGGGGCCGGGCTCGCCGCGGACCTCGGCACCAGCCTGGTCGCCGTGCACGCCTGGTCCGGGGATGCGGACGACGGCTGCGCCGCGGCGTGGCGGCTGCTGGCCACCAGCCTCGCCGACGTCCGCCGGGCTCACCCGCTGCTGCCGATCGACCAGGTCGTCGAGCAGGACACCCCGCTGCGCGTCCTCTACCGCCGCGCCGAGGGCGCGCGGATGCTCGTGCTCGGCAACCGCGGCTGGTCCGCGCCCGAGCGCACGCCGCTGAGCGAGACCACCCGCTCGCTCGTCGAGTCCGCGCCCTGCCCGGTGGTCGTGCTGCACGCCGCGGTGCCGGCCGCGGTCCCGGTGGGGACGCACTCCGGACCCGCGCGGTGCCCCCAGGCCTGACGCGACGAACGGCACTCTCGTCCACCCCGAGTGGACGAGAGTGCCGTTCGTCGCCACCCCGCATCCGGCGATGACCCCTGGGTTCCGCCGGATCGTCGCGCGGTGCACCGGGCGCGTCGTGGGGGCGGGGCTGCGGCCCGGGCTGGATGCGCTGCGTCGCCGCGACGGCCGGGCCGTGCGGCGCGATGCCGTCGCCGGGGTGACGGTCGCGGCCTACCTGGTCCCGCAGGTGCTGGCGTACTCGGCGGTGGCCGGGCTGCCCGCGGTCACCGGGCTGTGGGCAGCGATCGGCGCGCTGGTCCTCTACGCCCTGCTGGGCAGCTCCCGGTGGCTCTCCGCCGGACCCGAGTCGACGACCGCGGTCATGACGGCGGTCGCGGTCGGCCCGCTCGCCGCCGGTGACCCGGCCCGCTACGCGGTGCTCGCGGCCGCGCTCGCCTGCCTGGTGGGCGTGATCTGCCTGCTCGCGCGCCTGGCGCGGCTCGGGTTCGTCGCGGAGATGCTCTCCCGCCCGGTGCTCGTCGGCTACCTCGCCGGGATCGCGCTCATCATGATCGCCGGACAGCTCGGGCCGGTCAGTGGCGTCCCGGTGACGGGGGAGACGCCGGTGACCGAAGCGGTGTCCTTCGTGCAGCAGCTGGACGCGGTGCACGTGCCGACGCTGCTGATGGCGGCCGGTGTACTCGCCCTCCTGGTGGTCGGCGGTGCGGCGCTGCCGAAGCTGCCGATGCCGCTGATCGCGGTGTCCTTCGCGGCCGCGGTGGCCGCGCTGTTCGCGCTCGAGCGCTTCGGCATCGGCACCGTCGGCGGGGTGCCGCAGGGGCTGCCCGTGCCGGCGATCCCGGCGATCGACGTCGCCGATCTCACCGCGCTGGTGGTGCCTGCGGCCGGGGTCGCGTTCGTGACGTTCTGCGACGACGTGCTGACCGCCCGCGCGTTCGGCGACCGCGGCCGCGACCAGATCGACGCCGACCGGGAGCTGGTGGCGATCGGGGCCGCCAACGTCGCTGCCGGGCTGCTGCACGGGTTCCCGGTGAGCAGCAGCGGCAGCCGCACGGTGATCGGGGAGTCCGCGGGCGGCCGCAGCCAGCTGTCGTCGGTGGTCTCCGCCGCGGCGGTGGTCGTGGTGCTGCTGGTCGCCGGGTCACTGCTCGCCGCGCTGCCGCAGGCGGCGCTCGGTGCGCTGGTCGTCTACGCCGCGTGCCGGCTGGTGCGGGTGCGGGAGTTCCGCCGCTTCGCCCGGTTCCGCCGGGCCGAGCTGGCGATCGCGCTGCTGGCGACGGTCACCGTGGTGCTCTTCGGGGTGCTGTACGGCGTGCTGGTGGCGGTGCTGCTGTCGGTGCTGGACCTGGTGCGGCGGGTCTCGCGGCCGCACGACGGCATCCTCGGGTTCGTCCCGGGGCTCGCCGGGATGCACGACATCGACGACCACCCGGGCGCGACCACCGTTCCCGGCCTGGTCGTCTACCGCTACGACGCGCCGCTGTGCTTCGCCAACGCCGAGGACTTCCGGCGCCGCGTCGAGGACGCCGTGGCGGTGGACCCGCCGCCGCGCTGGCTGCTGCTCAACGCCGAGGCCGTCACCGAGATCGACCTGACCGCCGCGGACGTGCTGCGCGACCTGATCCGCCGTCTCACCGCGCGCGGGATCGTCGTCGCCGTCGCGCGGGCCAAGACCGAGCTGTGGCGGGATCTGCAGCGAGCCGGGGTCACCGAGGTGATCGACGAGCGGCGGGTGTTCCCGACCCTGCCCACCGCCGTGGCCGCCTACCGGGAGGCCGAGGAGGATCAGCCGGGAACGCGATCGGTGTGATGCCCGGAGTCGCGGTGCCCGGTCTTGTGGTGCCCGGTCTCGTGGTGCATGGACTCCGCGACGGCCCGGCCGAGCCGGAGCTGCTCCGCGGTGCGGGCGAGCCAGGTGAGCAGCCGGCTGCGGGCCTCGGCGGCGAGGTCCGGGGCGTGCGCCACGGGGATCGGCGGCGCACCGGCGATGCACACGGCGCAGTCGACGTCGGGCAGGCCGGCGGTCAGCTCAGCGAGCGCGCGGTCGCGCAGGGCCCGCCAGCGGCCGGGATCGTCCCCGCCCGGCGGGACGGTGAGCGCTTCGTCCCGGATGCGGTCGATGCGCTCGATCACCTCGGCCAGCGGTGGGGTGGTGGTGGTCATGACGGTCCTCTCGGATCAGGCCGCGCGGGCGCGACCGGCCGCAGCCCACGCGATGGCGGCGTCGAGCTCGTCGTGGGCGAAGTGGCGGGTCCGCGGATGGGTGATCAGCCCGGCGAGCCCGGCGGCCGCGGCGGCGACGGTTCCGTCGACGGCCACGGCGATCCGGTCGATCCGCCGGTGGTGGCGGGCGACGAACTGCAGGTGGGCACGCAGCGCCGCGAAGTTCTCCCACCCGGGCACGGCAGCCGCGTGCAGCACGACCGCGTGCAGCGTCGGGTGCTCGGCGAGGTGCCGGTCGACGACCGCGGCCAGCTCGGCCACGTCCTCGACGCGCAGCGGGCCGTCGGCCTCCACGACCACCGTGTCGTCGGCCACCCGGATCCGCAGGTGGGACGCACCCGGCAGCTCCTGCAACCAGGTGATCGCCGCGGCGCGTTCCTCGAACGGGAACACCCGCACCGGGTACGGGGTGAAGAACGCGGCGAACCGGGTCATCCCGGCCAGCCACGGCAGGTCGGTGACGACGGCGCAGCCGTCGAACGCGTGCAGGACTCGGCGACCGAGCGCGAGGTCTTCGAACGCCGCCTCGGACGTGATACCGCCGAAGTCGGGGATCTCCACCAGGCACCGCAGCCGCTGCCCGGTGGTGGCCGCCCGGGCGACGAGCGGCTCGACCACGGCCTGGTAGTCCTCGCGAGTCAGCTTCCCGCTCGCGCGCAGGCCGTCGATGCCGGCGGGCAGGTCGGGGATCGTCTCGATCATCGTTCGGCTCCTGTCGGAAGAGGGCTCGGACCAGCGTCCTCGTGGCGTGCCGGCCGGCGGCACGGCCGAAGGGCCTGCGGCAGCGGCCCGGACGGCGGTCCGGTCAGCGCAAGGCCCGGTGCAGGGCCCCACCGACCGCCGCCAGCTCGGCTTCGGTGCGCCGGAGCACGTCGCCCTCCCGCTCGTGCAGCACGCCGAGCCGGAAGCCGTCGGATCCACTGACGGAGGCGGCGATCTCGCGCAGGATCGGGCGGGCGGTCACGGCGTCCTGCCGCTCGCCCAGCAGGTCCTGGAGGGCGTGCGCGGCGCGGGCGAACCGGTCCGCGCGGCGGCCGGCGACGGGCGCGGCGGCCTCGGCGGCGTAGCGCAGCCGCTTGGCCGCCTTCCGGGCATGGTGCAGGGCGAGGTCCCGGTCGGTTGCCTCCGCGGTCGTGCGGGCGCCGTGCAGCGTCGCAGCGATCCGCCGGGCGGCTCGCTCCAGTTCCTTGCGCAGCACCTCCTCGGCCGGCCGCCACGCGCGCTTCGTGAACGGCGGGTTGGCGGCGAGATCGTCCAGCGCGGCGAGCAGCTCCACGTAGCGCGCGCCGTCCAGCGCCGCAAGGACCTCCTCGGCCGCCGCGGTCCGCCGCGGCGCGAAGTGGGCGTCGAGAACGGCGGTGAGCTCCGGCTCCGCGGCGGCGATGCGGGCGTGCAGCACCTCCAGGTCCCGCGCCACGCCCAGCACCTCGCCGAGCCACTGCAGGTCGGCGTCGAGCCCGCGGGTGCGCTCGCGGTCGAGCACCCGCCCGAACACGCGCAGCACACTGCGGATCCGCCGGCAGCACACCCGCATCCGGTGCACCGAGTCCGGCCGTTCCAGCCGCACCAGCGGATCGAGCAGCACCAGCTCCCGGGTGCGCCGGTAGATCTCGGCGACGAGCACCTCGCCCGCGGTCGCGGGTTCCCGGTCCGGCTGCGGCTGCGGGGCACCCAGCGCGGGCGGCAGCTTCGACGGGCTGCCGCGGCGCAGCCCCGCGTCGAGGAACGCCCGCTCCAGGACGTCCAGCGTCGCCGGCGGGACCGCCGGGTCCAGCTCGACGTCGATCTCCCGCCAGCGGCGCCGCTCGGGTGCGGCGTCGTCACCGATGCGGGCCGGGGCGGCCTCCACCAGGTCGTCGGCCACCTCGGCCAGCTCCCGGCCGGTCGCGTCGCAGAGCACGGTGCGCCGCCTGCGGGTGTGCACGGTCGCTGCGACGTCCACCGGGCGGCCCCGCACGACAGCGCGGACCAGCGCGGTGAGCTCGGGCGGCGGCCACTCCAGCCACACGGCGTCGCGATCGCCGGGCACCTCGACGCGGTGGCGCGCGTCCGGGCCGTCCGGGATCTTCAACGCCCACGCCGCGCGGCCGGCGCCGCGCTCGTGGCACAGGGTGATGCCGTACCGCAGCAGGTCGCGCTCGGCGGTGTCGAAGTACACCGCGTGCAGCGACTCGTCGTGCGGGTCGACGACCGCGCGCAGGTCGGCCGCGGCCCAGTCCGGCGCGGCCGCGCCGGCGCCGCGGTAGGTCCGCTCGACGTCGCGCTGGGTGGTCATGACGGACTCCTCCCGGGCGCCGGATCAGCGCGGACCAGGCGCAGCGGGGGCCGGGCCGGGGCATCGCCGACGGGATCGGGCGGCGCCACGGGCACGACCTCCTCCACGTCGTCGAGCGTGATCAACCCGCTCGGCAGCGCCAGCGCCATCGCCCGGGCGAAGTCCTCGACGCCCTCGACGTCGCCCAGCACCACGACGGCCGTCGGCCGGCCGGTGCCGGCGCGCCCGAACCCGAACCCGGCTGCGGCCGGGAACGCGGCGCCGCTCGACAGGCCGGCCTCGCGGGCCAGGTCGAGGATCACCTCGGCGGCGAGTCCGATCTCGCCGCGGTGCGGCTCGTCGGTCTCCTCGACGAGGATCGTGAGCCGGCGGCGGTGCCGGCGCTGGGGTGCGTCCACTCGCCGATCACACCCGCTCGCGGCGGCGCGCGGCAGGGCCGGACGTCAGCCCCGGCCGGGTCCGCTGGTCCCGTGCTGCTGGTCCTGCCTGCGCCGTCCGGCGCCGGTCATGGCTGCGAACTGCACGCCCTGGAACAGGCCCTCCAACCAGCCGACCAGCTGCGCGTGCGCGATGCGCAGCTCGGCGTCCGTGACGGCAGTGCCGACCGACAGGTGCGGGGAGATCACGTCCAGCTCGGTCCGCAGGTCCTCCGGTAGCTCGGCCTCGATCTCGGCGACCGCGCGGGAATGGGTGCGCACGAGACGGTCGCGGGCGGCGCCGTCCAGGGGCATCGCGTGCAGCTCCTCCAGCAGATGCTTGATCATCCGCCCCAGGCGCAGCAGCTTGACGGGATCGGCACCGGCGAACGGGTCACCGCGACGAGCTGGCCTCATACCTCGACCGTAGGGGCGTCGCCCGCCCAGCGGGCAGGGTCGGAGGTCAGCAGTCTGCGGGTCGAGGGGCGGTCACGGGATCCGGCCGAGAGCCGCCACCCCCGTCGCCGCGAGTGCCGCGATCTTCACGACCTCGACGGCCAGGCGCGGGAGGTCGCTGCGCCCGCCCGAGCCCGCGGCGGCATCGAGCCCGAGCTGCGTGAGCAGGCTGGCGCCGACGACGGCGCCGCCGGTGACCACCGCGGCCGCGGGTGGATCGGCGAGGAACACCGCCACGAGCGCGAGGAGCAGGCTGAGCTCCGCGAGGTCGAACGCGCGTGCCGCGCGGCCGCGGGCCAGCCGCAGCAGCAGGTCCGCGGCGACGAGCGCGAGCCAGACCACCGCGAGGCCCGCGACGACGACCATCCCGGCGCGCACGGGAGCCACCCTGCTGCACCCGCGGCGCGGCACGCAGGGCCGGACGGGCAGGGCGCGCTGCCGTTGGTCCCGGCCCGCCGTCCCGGCCGCGGCGGACCGAGCGGCGGACGGGATCCGGGCCCTGCGCCCCTGCTGCGGAACCCGGTTCGGGCGGAGCGTGGTGGTAGGGAAGGAGCCCACCATGATCGTGCGAGACGTGATGACGACGGCCGTGGAGACGGTCGGTCCGGACACGCCCGTGCACACGGCGCTGGCCCGGCTGGCGGAGCGTGGTTTCACCGCGCTCCCGGTGGCGACGAGGACGGGCGGTTGGTCGGCATCGTGACCGAGGCCGACGTGCTGCGCGACCGGGTGCGCCACGACGTGCACTCCCGCGAGGTCCACGCGGAGATCGACGCGCACCCGCCGCAGCTGGTCGGAGCGGTCATGTCGACCGACGTGATGACGGTGGACCCGTGGACCGACGTCGCCGAGCTGGAGCGGCGCATGCGCGACACCGGGTTCCGCTCGGTGCCCGTCGTCGAGCCGGACACCGGGCTGGTCGGGATCGTGAGCCGGCGCGACATCATGCGCGCGCTCGACCGGACCGACGGCCAGATCGCGGCCGACGTCCGCGCGGCGCTCGCCGACTACGCCGGGCGGGGCCGCTGGGACGTCCTGCACGTCACCGGCGGCGTGGTGGTGCTCGGGGATCCCTACGACCTGCCCGAGGAGCGGCACGCCGCGGCCGTCGTGGCGGCCGGGGTGCCGGGCGTCGTCGACGTCCGGATCGTGCCGGCGTAGGGCGACCGCCCGCCCGCGGACCGGGACCTTCGGACGGGCGAGAACGAGGCGTCGGTCGGATGGCGATCGCCCCGCAGGAGGCGACGCTGGAGAGGCGACACCGGGGAGGTGGGCACACATGGTGTGGTGGCACGGGCCCGCGATGGGTGGCTGGGGCTGGGCGCTGATGGTGCTCGCCGGTGTCCTGCTGTTCGCGCCGGTCGCGGCCGGGCTGATCGTCGTTGCCCGGGGCGCGGGCGGGACGCGCGAGCAGGACGTCGAACCCGGTGCTGCGGATGCGCCCGAGGAGATCCTGGCCCGCCGGTTCGCCTGCGGCGACATCGACGCCGACGAGTACCGCGAGCGGCTCGCCGTCCTGCAGGCGGCGGGCTCGCGGAAGGACGACAGCTGAACCCGACCCCGGGACCGAGCCGGGGTCGGTCAGGACGGAACGATCCGAGGAGGACCGATGAGCACGATCATGCGGCAGGACCGCGAGCTGACCCCCTTCGCGTGGGGCGAGCGGTTGCTCGACGAGTGGTTCCGCTCGCTGCCGATGCGCCGCCCGTTCGGGTTCGCCTGGGACTGGCCGGGTGAGGACCTGATCCGCGTGGACGAGTTCCGCGAGGGCGACACGGTGGTGATCAAGGCGGAGGTTCCGGGGATCGACCCGGCCGAGGACGTCGAGATCACCGTGAGCGACGGCATCTTGAACATCAAGGCCGAGCGCCGGCTGGAGGCCGACCGCGAGGACAAGGGCTACGTCCGCCACGAGCTGCGCTACGGCAGCATGAGCCGCTCTCTGCCGCTGCCCGCGGGCGTGAAGGAGAGCGACATCAAGGCCACCTACAAGGACGGGATCCTCGAGATCCGGGTCCCGGTGCCCGCCGAGCCCGAGGCGTCGAAGGCGATCACGATCCCGGTGAGCACCGCCTGATCACACACCTCCTGATCACACACCTCCTGATCACACACCGCCTGATCGCACACCTGATCACGGTGTGATCGGGGGCTCCGCGCACGAGCCCGCGGCCTGGGACGGCCCCAGGCCGCGGGCTCTTTCCCCTCGTGGCGGAGCCCCTTCCGTGCCACGTCGAGAACGAAGCCGTGGTGATCGATGGGGGGCGCTCGACCACCACGGCTTCGGTCCCGACGCGGTGCCGCCCGCGTGGGAGCACGCGCTCAGGGGCCCAGCCGCCGTCCGCTCAGCAGTTGCAGCGGGATCGAGATGGTGTGCGCGTCGTGCCCGCGTACCCAGGGGTCGCCGTCGAGCTCGGCCAGTTCCTTCAGCCGGACGGGGTCGACGACCTCGTACGCCTCGCCGATGCCGAACACGCTCCAGCCGGTGCGGTTCTCGATGTCGACCTCGTCGACCTGGAACCCGACGACGGCGTGCCGGACCGCGGCCGCGAGCTTGCTGCCGCCGCGCGTGCGGAAGATGATCTCCTCGCCGTCGAGCCGGTAGGCCACGGTCTGAGCGTCGGGCAGCGCCGAGTGGGTGAACACGACCCGGCCGATCACACCCGTGGCGAGTAGCCGCAGGCACTCTCGGCGGTCCAGCTCGATCAGGTCGCGCCCGCCGACCGCACGGCTGCGGTCGATGCGCTCCGTCTCGTGGACGTGATCCGTCACAGTTCCTCCACCTTCCCCCGTCATGATCCGCTCCTGGTCCGATCCGGGACAGGGACTTGTGGCCCTAGCCGGAGGGCGGAGGTCGGTACTTGCGCGATTCGGGCTGCGGGGTGTCTGCGCAGGTCGGCAGCGGTGTGCGGGCACGAACCGGGGTGGGGCTCACAGCTTCTGCGTCACCCGCGCGGGGATCCGGGAAACCGGCCCGTTCGGCGCCCGTTCACGCCGGAGCCGCGTCGCTCAGCTCGGCCCCGGCGATCAGCGTGGCGGTGGTGCGCTGGATGTGCGCCGTGAGGGCGGCGACGCCCGCGTCCGCGTCTCCGGCGACGACGGCGTCGAGCAGTGCGCGGTGCTCCCCGGGGATGTCCCGGCGCTCCTGGGTGAGCGACACCGACCAGCTTCGGTACAGCTCTGCAGCGTCGTGCAGGGATGCGGCGACGGCACGCAGCCGCCGGTTGGGACAGCCGTCGAGCAGCGCGGTGTGGAAGGCGCGGTGCGCGGCCAGCCACTCGTCGCTGAGGCGCTCGGGATCGTCGGGCGCCATCTGCGGGGTGCGCTGCAGGCGGTGGTGGGTGGCCACGACCCTCGTCTCCCACTCGACGCCGCCGTGGGCGAACGCCTGGCGCAGGACCAGGGTCTCGATCGCGCAGCGGGCCTCGGTGAGATCGCGCAGGTCCTCGGCAGACACGGGGGTCACGCGGAACCCGTACTGCGGCTGGGCCTCGACGAGCCCCTCGGCGGCCAGGCGGGTCAGGGCCTCGCGCACGACGCCCATGCTGGCTCCGTACTGCGCGGAGAGCTCGGTGAACGGCAGGCGGTCGCCGGGACGCAGGCGGCCGGCGAGGATGTCGGCCCGCAGCGCCGAGTACACGCGTTCTGCGCGTGTGGGCACCCCGCTCCGAGTCATGCTCCGTAGTCAACCATCTTCGTGAATGGATAGCAATTTCGAAACTGACTTGACATGTCGATACAACTGGGCGCAGGCTTCGGACATCGACTCGTCCCGTCTTAGTGAGGTGAACCCGTGCGCATCGCCAACCTGTCCGGCCGGCTGGTCCTGCTCACCGGCGGTGACCCGGGCGCCGCGGTGGACGTCGAGAAAGCGTCCGGCGGCGAGTTCTCCGCCGACCCGCAGGCCGTCTACGAACGGTGGGACGAGTTCGTGGCGTGGGCCCGCTCGGCCCCGATCGACCAGGGCGACGCCGTCCCGGTGAACCCCGCCGACCTCGGCGCACCGGTCCCGGCGCCCGCGCAGGTGTTCGCCATCGGGCTGAACTACCGCGAGCACGCCGCCGAGACGAACTTCGCGGTGCCCGAGGGCCTGCCCCCGGTGTTCACGAAGTTCCGCACCGCGCTCACCGGCCCGGTCACCACCGTCGTGCTGCCCGCAGGCGGAAACACCGACTGGGAGGTCGAGCTCGTCGCCGTCATCGGCAAGCGCGCGGAGAGGGTCGCGGCCGCGGACGCCTGGTCGTACGTCGCCGGGCTGACCATCGGCCAGGACCTCTCGGAACGCAAGAGCCAGATGGCCGGCCCCGCTCCGCAGTTCAGCCTCGGCAAGTCGTTCCCCGGCTTCGCCCCGCTCGGCCCGTGCGTCGTCACCGTGGACGAGTTCGAGGACCCGGACGACCTGGAGCTCGGCTGCGCGATCGACGGCGAGACCGTGCAGGACGGCCGCACCAGCGACATGATCTTCACGGTGCCGGTCCTGATCGAGCGGCTCTCCCACGTGGCCCCGCTGCTGCCCGGCGACATCATCTTCACCGGCACCCCCGCAGGCGTCGGGCTGGGCCGCACCCCTCAGCGGTTCCTGCACCCCGGCGAGGAGCTGGTCAGCTGGGTGCGCGGGATCGGGGAGCTGCACCAGAAGTTCGTCGCCGCCTGACTCGAGGAGGAGACATGGCCCTGCACCGGCTCGCGTCGGTGGTGATCGGCGTCCCGAACGTCGAGGAGACCGCTCGCTACTACACCGACTTCGGGCTCATGCCGGTCGACACCGGTGTCGAGGGGGAGCGGGTGTTCCGCACCGTCGACGGGGGAGAGCAGCTCCGCCTGGTGCGCACTCCCTTCCGGCGGTTGGTGCAGTTCACGGTCGGCGCCGACGACCAGGACGACCTCGGCCGGGTGTCCGACCGGCTCACGCGCCTCGGGCTCCCGGCCGACCTCCGCGCGGACGGACTCACCACGGTGGAGCCCGCGACGGGGATCCGTGCGACGGTGGCAGTGCTCCCGCGGCTCGACCAGCCACGGGTTCCCGCCACGCGCTACAACGGACCGGGGCGGCTGGAGCGGATCGGTGCCCGCGCACCGGGTGTCGTGCGCACCGGCCCGGTCCGGCCGCGCAAACTCGGCCACGTCGTCATCGGCACCCCCGACCTGGCCGTCACCGAGCGGTTCTTCATCGACGGTCTCGGTTTCAAGCTGTCGGACCGGATCGCCGGCGCCGGCGCGTTCATGCGCTGCTCCACCGACCACCACAACGTCCTCGTGCTGAGCGCGCCGGTCGCGTTCCTGCACCACACGTCGTGGCAGGTCGACGACATCGACGAGATCGGCCGCGGCGCGATGGCGATGCTCGAGGACCACCCCGAACGGCACGTGTGGGGCCTCGGCCGCCACCACGCGGGATCGAACTTCTTCTGGTACCTGAAGGATCCCGCCGGGAACTTCTCGGAGTACTACTCCGACATGGACAGCATCCTCGACGACCAGCTCTGGACGCCGGAGACGCTCGAAGGCGCCAAGGGGCTGTTCAACTGGGGGCCGCCGCCTCCGCCGTCGTTCATCAAGCCGGAGGACCTCGCGGCGCTCATGACCGGCGCGCACTCCGGCGCCTGAGCCGTCGACCGGTACGGTCGGGCGTCGTCACCTCACCCGACGCACCCCAGGTGGCAACGATGCCCTCTCCTTCGCCCGCAGCAGGCCGGGAATGGCTGCTGCAGCTGGCCTCCCGCGGCCCGGTGCGGGTACAGGAGGCCGCGAGCTCGCCCGCGACCGTCGCCGAGACGATCGCGCACCTGGGGGAGGGACCCCTGTGCTGGGGCGTCGAGGTCGGGCGCGAGATGGCGCGGACGATCATCGCGGAGATCCCGGCCTTCGGCGGCGGCGAGGGCCCGTTCCAGATGCTGCGCAAGGGGACGGAGTCCTCCGCGCTGCGCGCGATGCTGCTGCTGGCCTATCCCGACCTCGGGCTGCAGCCGATCACTGAGGAGGCGCTCGAGGGCGATCGCGAATTCGTGCGCCGCGGCATCACCCTCGACACGGTGCTGCGCGGTATCCGCTTCGGCCACGCGGGGATGGCCCAGGCGTTCCTCTCCGCCTGCGAGGCGCACGTCGGGACCGACCGCGTCGCCGACGAGATGAAGTCCGTGTCCGAGGAGCTGTTCCGCTACATCGACGGCTTCGCCGACGCGATGGTGGTGGAGTTCCTCGCCGAGCGGGACCGGTGGATCACCAGCGCCGCCGCGGCCCGCGCCGAGGCGGTCAGCCGCATCCTGGACGGCGAGGACGTCGACGTTCCGGCGACGTCCGAGCTGCTCGGCTACGACCTGAGCCGGCGGCACCTGGCGCTCGTCGCGTGGGCGGATGCGGGGAACCTCACCACTGATCTGGAACGCGCTGCTCAGGCCCAGCTGCGTGCCAGCGGCGCGGCCGCGGTCCTCGTCGTGCCGGTCGGGGGTTCGGTCCTGTGGGCGTGGGGCGCCGTTGCGGGCGAGCAGCCCAGCGACCCGGTGCCCGAGCCCGCGGATCCGCGGATCCGCACCGCGCACGGCCTGCCCGGCTGCGGCCCGGCCGGGTTCCGGCAGAGCCACGTCCAGGCGGTGCGGGCGCACCGCCTCGCACGGCTGGCCGGGCCCCGGGCGGCGCGCAGCACCGGCTACGCCGACGTCTCAGTCCTGGCCATGCTGACCGAGGACCTCGACACGGCCCGCGAGTTCGTCGCCCGCGAACTGGGCCCGCTGGCCGCCCCGACCGAGCAGGCCGACGCGCTGCGCGAGACCCTGCTGCGCTACCTCGACCAGGAGCGCAGCGTCACCGCCGTCGCCGCCGACATGCACGTCGCACGCGGGACGGTGGTCTACCGCGTGCGGCGGGCGGAGGAGCTGCTCGGCCGCGACGTCGGCACCCGCCGGTTGGAGCTGCACACCGCGTTGCTGCTCGCCCAGCGGCTGGGCGCGGCCGTGCTGCCGCAGGGCGGATAGGAACGGCGGTCCAAGGCGCGGCCCGAACTCTGTGCTGACGGAGCAAGCCGCAGACGCGGCGCACGCCGTGTACTACCGGCATCGGCGATCCGCGGCCGCACCGATCGCCTGCCGATCCGTCTCGACGTCCTGGTTCAGCCGATGCCGCTGCATCCGATGCCGCTGCATCCGATGCCGCTGCATCCGATGCCGCTGCATCCGATGCCGCTGCGTCCGATGTCGCCGCATCCGATGCGGCTGCGTCCGATGTGGCTGCGTCCGACGTCGCTGCCCGCCACTGCCACTCGACGAGGAGATCCGATGACGACCACCGCAGAGATCCCCCACCCGGCGATCGACGACCGGCCGTCGGCCGCGGAGCTGCTGCGCCGCCTCGCCGACCTGCGTCCCCTGCTGCGCGCCGAGGCCGCCCGGGCCGAGGCCGACCGGCGCGTGCCGGACGAGGTCGTCGAGGCGCTGCGGGCCACGGGGGTCTTCCGCATCATGCAGCCGCGCCGCTGGGGCGGGCTCGAGGCCGACTTCACCACGTTCATGGAGGTGAGCGAGGAGATCGGCCGCGGCGACGGTTCGGCGGCCTGGGTCACCGCGCTGATGAACGTCTGCTGCTGGATGGTCGGGCTCTTCCCGGAGCAGGCCCAGCGGGACGTGTGGGGCGCCGATCCCGAGGCCCGAGTGTGCGGTGTGCTCGCCCCGGCCGCACGGGTCCGGGCCGTCGACGGCGGCCAGGTCGTGTCGGGGTCGTGGGGCTTCGCGTCCGGTTCGGCGCACGCGCAGTGGGCGGTGCTGGGCATCCCCGTCGTCGACGCGGCGGGCGCCCAGGTCGACCAGGGCCTGGCGCTGATCCCGATGTCCGAGCTGACGGTGAAGGACACCTGGTTCGTCGCCGGTCTGCGCGCCACGGCGAGCAACACCCTCGTCGCGGACGAGGTCTTCGTGCCCGCACACCGCATCCTGTCGGTCCCGAAGGCGGTGGAGGGGGAGTACGGCACCGAGCACACCGGCGAGACGCTGTACCGCTCGGCGTTCGTGCCCGTGCTCGCGCTGATCCTCGTCGGCCCGCAGATCGGCATGGCCCGCGCGGCGCTCGACGTCGTCATGGAGACGCTCACCAAGCGCAAGCCGATCTCGTACACCTTCTACGAGGACTCGGCGGCCGCCCCCACCACGCAGCTGAACCTCGCCGAGGCCGTGCAGCTGATCGACACCGCTCACCTGCACGCCATGCGTGCGGCCGCCGACATCGACGAGTGGGCCTCGTCGGCGCAGTACATGGACCGGCTCACCCGCACCCGCGTGCGGATGGACACCGGCTACATCGCCCGCCGCTGCCGGGAGGCCATCGACCTGCTCGTGAGCATCGGCGGGGCGAGCAGCTTCGGCGAGAAGAACCCGCTGCAGCGCATCTGGCGGGACCAGGAGACCGGCAGCCGCCACGCCGTCGTCAACCCGTCCATCGCGGCGGAGGTGTACGGGCGCGAGCTGCTCGGGCAGCAGGAGCAGGTCACGGCGTTGATCTGACGCACCCGGCGCAGCTGGTGCCGGATCCACGCCGGCGCCAGGCCGCCCCGATCGCTACGAACGGCCCTTTCGTCCACCCCGAGTGGACGAAAGGGCCGTTCGTAGCGCAGACCTCAGTGGGCTCGCAACGACGGGAACGGTGCCACGTACGAAGGTGTGGGAACGGCCTCAGCGCACCCGCGACACCTGGTACCGGATCCGCGCCGGTGAAAGATCGCAGCGGGCCACCGCCACGATCTCGTTGAGCCAGGCGTAGCGGGCATCGCTCGTCTGGAACAGCGGCGAGATCCGCAGGTAGGCGTCGCGCCCGAGGACCTCCTCGCCCGCGAGGAAGGCAGTG
Source organism: Pseudonocardia thermophila (assembly GCF_900142365.1). Taxonomy (GTDB): domain Bacteria; phylum Actinomycetota; class Actinomycetes; order Mycobacteriales; family Pseudonocardiaceae; genus Pseudonocardia; species Pseudonocardia thermophila. The sequence continues at coordinate 184,289 of NZ_FRAP01000011.1, forward strand.
GTGCGCTCACCGAGCACCGCCCGCCCAGTGGCGGTCAGCTCGATCCGCGCCCCGTCCTGGGTCTCCACCAGCGCGTGGACGTCGATGCGGCCGACACCATCGGCGCCGACGGTGACCCAGTCGATCGAGCCGGGGACGATCCGTCCCGCGAGCCGGGGCCCGGTGACGCTCCCGTGCGTCACCGGGAAGAGCATCCGGGTGCCCGTCGGGGTCGGGGCGGTCACGACGTCGCCGAAGTGCGCCTCGATCGCGCACAGGTACTCGAGATCGGTGCCCTCGAGGGGCGCAGGGCTCGCCATGGTGGTCGTCGCCGGCGTCATGTCCGTCTCCCTCGATCGCGGCCCGGGTGGGAGCCCGACGGTAGGTGCTCCGCGCCCGGTCTCGATCGCGTAGCGAGCGTTGCGGCGCAGACCCGTCGCCGTGTGGCCGTGCCCGATCGCGGTGCCCGATCGCAGCGAACGGCCCTTTCGTCCACCAGGAGTGGACGAAAGGGCCGTTCGCTGCTCCGACCGTCCGTGCGCGGCGGGGATGCGCTCTGCCCGCCGGCGCGGGTGGGCACCTGCAAGTGCCTTCTGTCCCGGCTGCCCGGCGCTGCCTAGCGTCCGCCGCATGAGGAGCCTGATCGTCGAAGAATTCGGCGCCCCCGACGTGCTTCAGCTGGTCGACGGGCCCGTCCCCGAACCCGGCCCGGAGGACGTCCTCGTCCGCGTCGCCGCCGCGGGACTGAACTGGATCGACGTGTCGCTGCGCGCCGGCAGGCTGCAGCACGCCGGTCTGCTCGTCCCGGCCCCGCGGTACGGGATGGGCTGGGACGTCGCCGGCACCGTCGAGGCCGTCGGTACCCGCGTCACCGCCGTCGCGCCCGGCGACCGCGTCATCGGGCTGCGGGACGTCCTCGGCCGGCCCGGCACCCACGCCGAGTTCGTCGCGCTGCACGAGTCCGCCGTCGTCGACGCCCCCGACGGCGTCGATCTCCTGACCGCCGGCGGTCTCCCACTGGCCGGGGTCACGGCCATCGGCGCTGTCCGCGCAGCATCATCCGGCAGATCGCTGCTGGTCACCGGCGGGGGCGGGGTGATCGGGCAGATGTGCGTCGCAGTCGCCGTCCACCGCGGCCTCGACGTCGTGGCGGCCGGCCGGGCGGGCGACGCGAAACGGATCGAGGGCCTCGGCGCCCGGTTCGCCGACACCGACGACCTGGCCGTGCAGCTGCGGACCCTGGGACCGCGCGGGGTGGATGCGGTGATCGACACCGCCAACCTCGGTGCCGCCGCCCATGAGGCCCTCCGCGGCGGTGGCACCTTCGTGGCGCTCGTCCGCCCGTTCGCGCCGCTTCCCCTGCGCGGTACCCGGGTCGTGGTCCACGAGTCGTGGGCCGACACCACCGTCCTGCGCGAGCTGGTCGAGCTGGTCGAGAAGGACGTCGTCGTCCCGCCGGACGTGCTGCCGCACCGGTTGGGTGAGGCCGCCGCAGCGCACGCCCTCATGGAGGCGGGTGGCCTGCGCAGCCGCATCGTGCTCACCCCGGACGCCTGATGCGGCGCCGCCTGGTACTCGTCCACGGTGCCTGGCACGGCGCCTGGGCGTGGGCTCCCGTGGCCGATCTGCTGCGCGCCGCCGGCCACGAGGTCGTCGCCCTCGACCTGCCCGGGGCCGACGGCGATCCCGCGGTGTCGCTGTCCGATCAGGCGCGAGCCGTCTGCGAGGCCCTCGCCCCCGGTTCGCTGCTGGTCGCGCACAGCCACGGTGGCCTGGTCGCCCAGGAGGCTGCCGCGGCGGTACCGGATCGCGTCGCCGGGGTGATCGGGATCGACGCGTGGTTCGCCGTCGAGCCGGCCTCGTTCCTCGACCTCGTCCCTACCCGGATGGCGGAGCTGATCAGTACGAGCGCCGCGGATCAGCCCGCCGTGCCGGTGCCGCCGCCGGCGGTGTTCGGCATCGACGATCCGCAGCTCGCCGCCGCTGTCACCCCACGACTGCGGCCCCAGCCCGTGCGCACCTTCACCGATGTGGCCGCGGGTTTCCGGTTCGCCGACGCCGGCATCCCGGGGATCGGGATCGTCTGCGAGCCGCGCACCCTGCCGTTCGCCGAGCTCGCCGAGGCGCAGGGCTTCCCCCTCCGGGCGATCACCGCCGGCCACGACGCCATGCTGCTGCGCCCGCCTCAGCTCGCGGCGATGCTCATCGCCGCTGCCGTGGACCTGCACCATGGATGACCTGCTCCGCCTCGACGCCTGCGCACTCGCTGAGATCCGTCGCGTGGTCGACGGCATCCGGTCCGCCGAGTGGGAGCAGCCGACGCCGTGCGCGGGATGGAGCGTCCGCGCTCTCGTGGAGCACATGACCACCGAGCACGTCGCCATCTGCGGCGGCACACGCCCCGAGGGCGACCCGGTGCGGGCGTTCGGGCTCGCCGCCGACCGCTGGCTCGCCTTCTTCACCGGTCGAACGGACCCGGTGCTCGTCCCGTCCTCGCAGACGGAGCAGAGCGTCCGGACCGTGCTCACGGTCCACCTGGCCGACATGGTCATCCACCGCTGGGACCTGCTCACCTCACTCGGCCGGGAAGCGCGCGTACCCGAGGACCTGCTCGTCGCCTCCGAGGCCGTGGCGGTGCGCGCCACCGACCCGCGCAGTCCGCTGGTCGGGGAGGGCCGTGCCTACCGGCCGGCGCTCCCGGCTGATCCCGGCGACGACCGGATCGCTGCGCTCGTGCGCCGCTACGGCCGCGACCCGCACTGGCGGCCGGCCTGAACGTGGCGCGAGCCCATCGCCGCGTGGCCACGTCCGCGGTTCAAGCGGGCGCCTGCCGCGCCCATCGTGGGGATGTGAGCCTCCAGGACTGCCCGGGTCACATCGTGCTGGCCCGCCTCGGTGAACGGTGGGCGACCCTGCTCGTCGCGTCGCTGGCGGACGGCCCGCGCCACCACGGAGACCTGCGTCGCGAGCACCCGCAGCTGACGCAGAAGATGCTGACGCAGACGCTGCGCGGCCTCGAACGTGACGGGTTCGTCGATCGATGCGTCGAGACCACCGTGGTCCCCGCCCGGGTGCGCTACTCGCTGACCGGGCTGGGCCGGCAGCTGCTCTCGCTGCAGCGCACCGTCTACGACTGGGCCGAGGCGCACGTCGACGCGATCCGCTCCGCCCGCCAGGACTTCGACACCCGGGTGCTGCGCGGCGAACGGCCGTCGGTGATCGAGCTCAACCGAGTGCATCGCGGGTAGTGGTGGCCGGATCTCGTCGGTCGATGGCCGTCGCGCCGGCAGCCGTTCGGGATCCGCCGCCGTACGGTGCCAGCGTGACGCCCCACCGGGTCGCGCTCCTCGTGCCGCAGCGGTTCTCGATGTTCGAGGTCGGGATCGCGCTGGAGATCTTCGCCGGCCACCGCAGCGGGCTCCCCGAGCCCTGGTACGACGTGCAGCTGTGCGCGGCCGATCCGGCTGCTGTGCTGGCGGACTGCGGCCTGGTCACCGTGCCGATCCCGTACGGGCTCGACGCCGTCGACGCGGCGGACACCGTGATCGTCGCCGGGGCCGGGGTCGGGGCTGTCCGGTGGACCCCGACCAGCCGGTCGTCCCGCCCGATCCCGATGTCCTGGCCGCGCTCCGCCGCGCGCACGCTCGCGGCGCACGCATCGTGTCGTTCTGCGACGGCGCGTTCGTCCTCGCGTTCGCGGGTCTGCTCGACGATCGCCGCGCGACGACCCACTGGAAGCACACCGACCGGCTCGCCCGGGCCTTCCCGCGGATCCGGGTCGAGCCCGACGTGCTCTACGTCGACGACGGCCGGGTCCTCACGTCCGCCGGCACCGCCGCCGCGGTCGATCTCGCGCTGCACGTCGTCCGCCGCGACCACGGCGCGCGGGTGGCCCGGCAGGTCGCGCGGCACATGGTGATGCCGCCGCACCGCGAAGGCGGGCAGGCGCAGTTCATCATGACCCCGGTGCCCGAGCGGGGTGCCGCGGCGGGCGGTGTGCAGAAGGTGATGGAGCACGTGGTCCACCACCTCGACCAGGAGTTCAGCTTGGCGGACCTGGCGGCGATCGCGTTCATGTCCACCCGGAACTTCACCCGACGCTTCCGCGAGGTCACCGGCACCACACCGGCGCAGTGGGTGCTCAGCCAGCGGCTGACCCGGGCGCGGGAGCTGCTGGAGGAGACCGACGAGACCGTCGAGCGCATCGCCCGGCTCGCCGGCTTCGGCAGCGTGGTCACGATGCGCCAGCGGTTCGTCGCGGTCCTGGGCACGTCCCCGTCGAGCTACCGGCGCGCGTTCCGGGACACGGCGTCGGCCGGCGACACCGCGCTCGCCGGCTGACGTCCGCGCGCGACACCGGGGGAGTCCGCGTCAGGCCAGCGCGGCGCGGAACCCCTCCCGCCACGACGGGTACCGCAGCTGCCATCCGAGCTCGCGCTTCGCCTTGGTGTTGGAGAACCCGCGGCCCTCGGTCATCATCGCGACGGCCACCGACCCGGCGAGCATCCGCCCGAGCCACTTCGGCAGCGTCATCGGCGGTTTCGCCGAGGTGGATCCACGACGAGTACCCGCCGCCGTCACCGATCAGCGGGTACTGCCGCTTGCGCACCAGCTCGACCTGGTCGTCGACGGCGCCTGGCCCGTAGAGGCCGCCGTAGCGCAGCGCGGCCCCGTCCACCGCCAGCACCTGCTGCTCGACGTGCTTGATCGCCAGCATCCCCGGGTGCGCGGGCGTGCCGACGTGCAGGTCGAGCGGATCATCCTCGGTCTTGACCCACCCACCTTCGCGGATGCCGTTCCAGCTCGCGTAGCTCTGCGCGACCACGTGCGGCACCTCGGCCGCCGCGGCCGCGGCCAGCAGGTTGTCGGTGCCCGCCGTGCGGAGCCGGATCGTCCGAGCGAACCAGCGGTCCATGTGCTTGACGTCGGGCTTGCCGGCGTGGACCGGCGAGATCGCCGTCATCTGGTGGACGACGACGACCGGGGAGGCCTTCACCACGGCGTCGTGCACGGACTCGGCGTCGAGCCCGTCCATCACAACCGCATCCGCTCCCATCTCCCGCAGCAGGTCCAGCTTCGCCGGGCTCGTGGTCGTCGCGACCACCTCGTGCCCCCCGCGCCACCAGCTGCGGAACCAACCGCCGTCCCAGAACGCCGGTCCCGCCGGCGACGAACACCTTCATGCGCGGATCACCACTTCCTTCGGCCGGTGCCGGGACTCTCCCGGCACGAGCCGACGGTGCGTCGCGCGATCGGTGCGGCTCAACCAACGGCGTCCGGGATGGCGTGAACCGCGGCGGGGACTGTCCGGGATGCAGCGGTGCGGACCAGCGCCGCGGTCCGACCGGTGGGGTTCAGAACCCCAGGTCGCTGAGTCCCGGGTGGTCGTCGGGTCGGGGCCCGAGCGGCCAGTGGTAGGCGCGCTCGGCCTCGGTGATCGGCACGTCGTTGATCGACGCGTGCCGCACGGCCATCAGCCCGTGCTCGTCGAACTCCCAGTTCTCGTTGCCGTAGGAGCGCCACCACTGCCCGTCGGCGTCGTGGCTCTCGTAGGCGAACCGGACGGCGATGCGGTTGTCGCCGTAGGCCCAGATCTCCTTGATGAGCCGGTACTCCAGCTCCCGCTCCCACTTGCGGGTCAGGAACTGCACGATCTCGGCGCGCCCGGTGATGAACTCGTCGCGGTTGCGCCAGCGGGAGTCCTCGGTGTACGCGAGCGCCACCCGTTCCGGGTCGCGGGTGTTCCACGCGTTCTCCGCCATGCGGACCTTCTGGGTCGCCGTCTCGAGCGTGAACGGCGGGAGAGGGGGTCGATCGCTCATTCCGGTAGCGTAGAGAACGTGCGTTCTCCGAGCAACGACGACGTCCTGGCTGCGGCAGGCGCGCTGTTCTACGCGCGCGGTGTCGGCGCCGTGGGCATGGACGACGTGCGCGACGCCTCCGGTGCCTCGCTCAAGCGCCTCTATCAGCTGTTCCCGTCGAAGGAGGCGCTGGTCGTGGCCTGGTTGCGGCGCCGTGACGAGCAGTGGCGGGCCCGCCTGGCCGCCCACGTCGAGCAGGCCGCCGACCCGCGGGAGCGGGTGCTGGCGGTCTTCGACTGGCTCGGCGCGTGGTTCGCCGAGCAGGACTTCCGCGGCTGCGCGTTCGTCAACTCCTTCGGTGAGCTCGGCGCCACGTCCGCCGCGGTGGCCGCGGAAGCCCGCCGGCACAAGGAGCTGTTCGCCGGCTACGTCGAGGAGCTCGTCCGCGCCGCGGGAGGATCGACCGAGACCGCGCGCCAGATCTTCCTGCTCGCCGAGGGAGCGATCGTCAGCGCCGCAGTGCTCGGCGCGGCGGACTTCGCACTCAGTGCGCGAACGGCCGCCGCGCGCCTGCTGCCCACCCGATGATCCCGGACGCGTCGGCTCCGTGCGGGCCGGGTTCCTGGCGCAGCTCGACGAACGGCACCTTCGTCAGCAATGGTGCTCACGAACGTGCCGTTCGTCAGTTCTCGCGGCACTACAGCGGGGTCACGTACGCGCCGGAGATGCCGCCGTCGACGAGGAAGTTCGACGCGGTGATGAACGACGAGTCGTCCGACGCGAGGAACGCGGCGGCGGCAGCGATCTCCTCGGGTTCGGCGAACCGGCCCAGCGGTACGTGGACGAGCCGCCGGGCGGCCCGCTCCGGGTCCTTGGCGAACAGTTCCTGCAGCAGCGGCGTGTTGACCGGGCCGGGGGACAGCGCGTTGACCCGGATCCCTTCGCGCGCGAACTGGACGCCGAGCTCCCGCGACATCGCCAGCACCCCGCCCTTGGAGGCGGTGTAGGAGATCTGCGAGGTCGCTGCGCCCATCGTCGCGACGCACGACGCGGTGTTGATGATCGAACCCTTGCCGTTCGCCCGCATGTGCGGGATGGCGTGCTTGCAGCACAGGTAGACCGACGTCAGGTTGACCTTCTGCACGCGCTCCCACGCCTCGATCCCGGTGATCAGGATCGAGTCGTCGTCGGGCGGCGAGATCCCGGCGTTGTTGAAGGCGATGTCGAGCTTGCCGAAGGTGTCGGCGGCGGCGCGGAACAGGTTCTCGACCTGGCCCTCGTCGGTCACGTCGGTGCGGACGAACAGCCCGCCCACCTCGTCGGCGGCCGTTCTGCCGGCGTCGTCGTCGATGTCGGCGACGACGACGAGCGCGCCCTCGGCGGCGAACCTGCGCACGGTCGCGAGACCGACTCCGCTGCCGCCTCCCGTTACGACGGCCACTCGGCCCTCGAGTCGCTGCACCTTCGTCCTGCTCCCTCGTCCTCAGGCGGCGACGATGCCGACGATCACGCGGCTTCCCGTGGAGTCGGTGGCCCGGCGCAGCTCCATCCGTCACCATCGGAGGTTCGAACCGCGTTGATCGGGCCATGCTGTCAGCTGGGTCTCGACGGCGCCAGACAGGGTGCTGACCCTCGCCCGCGGCGACGGGGTCCGGTGCGGACGCGGCGCCCTGCCGGTCAGGCCGGCGGCGTACCGGTGCCCGGCCGGTACAGCGATTCCTGCCCGTCCTCCCACCGGATGCGGTACTGCTCCCGGTCCCCGTTACGGATGACCTCGACGACCTCTCCGCGCCGCCACTGGGCGGGGACCGTGAAGGGGTCGGCGACGGCGGGGTCGACCGCGGTGCTGTGCGGCATGGTGGCCTCCTCCTGGTCGGTGCACCCCCACGCTCCCCGGACGCAGCCGTCGCGGGCAGGGACCTTCGCCGGGGGCGCCGCGGGCGCACCGGCCCACCGCCGCGCGTCCGACGGTCAGCCCCGGCCGGACGCCGTCGGCAGCTCCACGCAGTCGGATCCGCAGCCGCCGCCCGCGGTGGGTGCGGGTGCCGGGCGGTGCAGGACGGCCCGGGTCGGCGTCACGGTGAGCACGTCGTCGGAGAGCGCGGTCTCGCCGTCGACGATCAGGGAGTGATCGGCGGCCGAGGTCGGGGGCCAGACGAGCGTGGCGGCGGGACGCGCGGCGACGTTGGCGCGGGTCTTGCGGCCCAGGTCGCCGACGACGACCGCGCCGTCCCGCACCTGCGGGGACACCGCGACGATGTGCGGTCGCCCGTCGTCGGCGATGGTCACCAGGTAGGCGAAGCCGTAGCGGGCCGCGGTCTTGGCCAGGTCGTCGATCGGAACGGCGATGCTCACCCGTCGAGCGTATGGCGCCGGCGGAGGCACTGGGCAGGGGCCGTTCGTCCCGATCCGGTCGGTGGAAGGTCGATCCTCACTCCCGCGGCAGTTTGCCGGGGTTGAGCAGGCCCACGGGGTCGTAGCGGTCCGCAGCCGCCCACCGCGGCGGCATGTCGGTGTGCACGACCCAGCTGTGCGGGCTGTCCACCTCCAGGCCCTCGGCGCGCAGCCGGTCCATGCCCGCGTGCACCAGGGCGTCGTCGCGGTGCGGCGCGAGGATCCGGGCCGAGAGGCACGGGCCCCCCGACCGCGGATGCCCTCCAGCTGCACGGTGGCGTCCTCGAACGCCTCAGCGATGAGCGCGCGCTTGCCGAGGATCGCGTTGCCGCGGACGAGGACGTGGTACAGCTCCGGGCGCTTCGCCTTCGCCCGCACCGTCGTGTGGTTGTTGATGAGCGTCGCGAGGTAGCGGACCGCGTCCGGCCGCGCACCGGTCACCGTGCCGCCGCCGCGCTCGACGATCTCCTGCACCACCGGCGCGTTGGCGACGTCGACGACGGCGCGCAGGTTGGTGCGGCCCGGCTCGAACCCCGGGTCCTCGGGGAAGAGCGCCGCGAGCTCGGGCTCGGTGACCGCGAGGATCTGCGGGGGCGGGCGCAGCTGCAGGATCTGCAGGGCCATCGCGGCGCCGGCGTCGAGGTCCGGCACGGAGGCGAACACGGCGGTCCGCTCCCGCGCCGGGACGGTCTGCAACCCCACGCGCACGAACAGCCCGGTGGTGCCGAACGCGTGCACGTGCGGAGTGGTGTCCGGGTACCGCAGCGTGACCGGCTCGGCGTCGGCGGTGACCGGCACGAGGGTCAGCATCTGCACGAAGCCCTCGTGGTTGAACCCGTGCTCGATCGACCCCGGCCTGCCCGCGCCGCCGGCGACGGACCCGGCGAGCGTGCTGTTCAGCGTGGTCGGGAACATCGCGGGTTCCCGGCCCGTGTCCTCCAGGAAGGCGAACAGGTCGCGCCATGTGGTGCCGGGCAGGCCGTGGACCACCCCGTCGTCGTCGAGGACCAGGTCGCCGGACAGCTCGTGGAAGTCGACCATGATCCCCCGCGCGAGCGGGATGATCTGGCCGTAGTTCGAGGTGCCCTTGCCGCGGGCGGTGAGCGGGATCCGCCGCTCGTGGGCGAACCGGGCCAGCGTCCGCACGGCCTCGACCGTGCGGACGGTGACCACGACGTCCGGCAGCGTGCGCGGGATCGTGTTGTGGATGATCGGCGAGACCCACGAGAAGTCCTTGGTCGCGGACTTGCGGGCGGCCTCGTCGTCCCTGACCTCAGCGGAGTCGCCGAGCAGTGCACGCAGGTCGGCGGCGAGCGTCTCGGAGAGCACGTCAGAACCCTTCGGGTGGGGTGAAACCGATGAGCCCGGCCTCCTCGGCGAGCATCGCGACGGCGAGCGGGGTGCGGTCGTCGAGGTAGGCGCCCAGGAGCTGGGCGCCGATCGGCAGCCCGGTCACCGGCCCCGGGCCCACCGGGACGACCGTCGCGGGGCCGCGGCCGAGGCTGGAGATCCGGCTCCATGCGTTGACGGTGTCGGCGGCGGGGTACTCGCGCCCGTCGAGCACGAGGGTCCGCCGGTCCACGGGGACGTCCGAGTGCACCGGCGCGGCGCACGGCGCGGCCGGGCAGAGCACGACGTGGTGGCGCTCGTGGACGTCCGCCCAGCGAGCCGTGATCGCCCGCTGCTCCTCGAAGTCGTCCAGCGCGTCCCGCAGCGACTGCAGGTGCCCGCGGGCCATCGCGCCCGCTCGACCGGTTGCACCCTCCTCGACGAGGCGCACGCTGCGCGCGTACGCCTCCTCGTCGAAGCCGTGCACGACCTCGCCCGCCTGCAGCCGCACGAACAGGTCGATGGCTTCCTGCCCGCGCACCGGCGGATCGGTCAGCTCCTCGACGTGGGCGCCGGCCCGGGCGAGCGCGTCGGCGAAGGCGCGGATCGCGTCCCGCGTCTCGGTGTCGACGGGGCAGGCCGGGTCGTCGAGCCACACCGCCACCCGCGCATCGGCGAGCGAGCTCACGCGAGGCGGTGGCAGCTCGAGCCGCCACGCCCGCGCCTCCAGCCCTTCGGCGCCGGCGATCGCGTCGAGGAACCGGGCCGAGTCGGCCGCGGAGCGGGTCATCGGACCGACGGCGGAGACCATCGGTTCCAGCAGCCCGCCCTCCGGCCACGGCATGTGCCCGAGCTTGGACACGATCCCGTTCGATGGGCGGTGCCCGAACAACCCGCACCACGCGGCGGGGACCCGCAGCGAGCCGGCGAGGTCGCTGCCGAAGTCCGCCACCGCGAGGCCCGCCGCCACCGCCGCGCCCGATCCGCCGGACGAGCCGCCCGGCGACCGCTGCGGGTCGTACGGGTTGCGGGTGCGGCCGAAGTCCTCGTTCGCCGACTGGTGATCGGCCAGGTAGACGGGCACGTTCGTCTTGCCGACCACTACGGCGCCGGCTTCCCGAAGCCGCCGAACGAGCGGGGAGTCGACCGTGGCCTGCCGTGCGTCCGACAGCCGTCCGTGGGAGGTGCGCATGCCGGCGGCGTCGAACGCGTCCTTGACCGTGACGGGCAGGCTGGCCAGCGGACCGACCGGTTCCCCGGCTGAGCGGGCCGCGTCGACGGCCGCGGCGGCGCGCAGCGCCCCGGCCCGCTCGGTGTCGACCACGGCGTTCAGCGCCGCGCCGGGCCCGTCGAGCAGGGCGAGGTGGCGTTCGAGCAGTTCGACGGCGGTGACGGCGCCCGACTCCAGATCGGCCAGCATGCGGGTGCCGTTCATCGCCGCCAGCGTGGGCGCGGTGCTCGTCATGCGGCCGCCGCCACCTGCACAGCGGTGAAGTCGATGCCCTCGGCATGACGCACCCAATCCTGGCTGACCTCGCGCGGGCTCACCCCACCGAGCGGGCGGGCGATGGCGCGGACGGGCCGGCGTTCCTGAAGGCCCGGCCGGGGCGCGGCGAGTCTCGCGTTCTGTCCGGCGAGTTCTGCGTTCGGCTGCGTGAGTCCTGCGTTCGGTCGGGTGTGCCCGCGTCCGGTCCGGGCGAGTTCTGCGCGCGATCCACGGCGGCGTGAGAGCGGAGCGCGCGTCGCAGGACCACATGCGCGACTCGCTGGGCAGTCCGGGAGCAGGAGCCGCTCCGCGGTTACCGCCCGGTACCCACCAAAGTCGCCATGCCCGGGCGACGATCGACGGTGGTGCGGCGGCGCGGTGCCCATGAGACTGCTTGTGCCGCGGACGGGCGAGTCCGAACGCCGCGACCAGCGGTGCAGCGACCGGCAGAGGGGGAGCCACGACCGGCCGAACGGCTCGACTCGGCGGTGTTGTAGGCTGAACGAGCCTCCTCGGGGGCGGCCGGGACGTGGCGCAGCTTGGTAGCGCACTTGACTGGGGGTCAAGGGGTCGCAGGTTCAAATCCTGTCGTCCCGACGGCACGATGGGCGGTCCTCCACGACGGGGAGGACCGCCCATCCGTCTGTCTACCAGCGGAAACGTCGCGGCTGGGCCGGTCTGAAGTCGATCTTGCTGCAGCGTCCACTGTGGTCGATCCGGTGGCGTACTGGAGCGAATCTGGAGCGGCGTGCCCAGGCTCTGACCGACCGGCCAAGTGGGGTCAAGTTCGTTGACCGATTGGCGCCAAGTGGGGTTCGGAGCGGTCGACGTCACATTCGCTCCGGTGGTGCTGCAGGCGTAGCCGGCAGGGGTGCCGGACCAGCCTTTGGTCAAGGGGCCGCGGGTTTGCCTCTCGTGGGTTCCGCACGCGTGGCCGAGGTCCCGTGATCCGGGTTGACACAGGTCAGCGGGGTTGCCTGCTGTGGGTGTCGGCCTTGTGCCGTCGGCGGGCATGACTGGGCATGACTGCTGTGCGAGCCCCTGTGGAGCACGTCAGGATGACGGCATCGGCAGCCGCCAAGCGGGGCCCGCGGTCGGTACCGGCCCCGCAGTGCATGCGACCCCTTGACCAGATGGGTAGAGATCGGCTGCAAGAGCTTCGTCGGGACGCCGTCATGTGGAGGAGGTTCGTCACGGGGTCAACACGCCGCGGTCGATGCGGCCGGCGTCAGGTCCCCGGTGCGGCAGTCGTTACCGGTCGTTGAGCGAATCTAGCGTGCCTCGCTCATGGCTGCCCGGGCGACTGAGCCGGGCTCAGCTCTCGGTCTCCTCGATCTGGCGCCCTCGATGGCCCGCTGGGTGATCCGCTCACCGGCCACTGCGACCCCGTCGTGTCGGTGGCCTGCACCGTGGTGGATGGATGCCCGATCGCGGTCACCGGAGTGCGGAATGGCGTGCGGTTTGATCTGCGGGAGCGCGTCCCGCTGGGCGAGCCGCCTACTGGCCACAGTGGCACCGTCTACTCGGTGGCCTGCGCCGTGGTAGACAGCTGGCCGATCGCAGTCACCGGCAGGGCAAATGTCACCGTACGGCTGTGGGACCTCGGGGAGAGACAGGAGGTCGAACGGATCGATCTACCCGCCAAGGTCCGCTCAATCACTATCAGCGCGGACAACTACTTGTTGCCGGGTTCGACGCAGAGGTCGTCGTGCTTGAGCCGACGGAGGGACGACGATGACCAGCTGGCACGCCGTGGTCGGGATCCACGGGATCGGGAAACGGCAGGCTGAAGACCCCGGCCGAGGCCGCCGAGATCTCGCGGGACGGTGGAGCGCCGCCCTGCGCCGCGGCTTCGGCGTCGGCCCCGGAGTGGAGGCTGTGGTCGCCTACTACGCGCACCACCTGGCCGCCGGTGAGCTGATTGACCTGCTGGAGGAGCGCTCGCAGGACGTCCGGCGCTACGTGCTCACCGAGTTGGTCAACCAGATCGCGGAGTACCGACGCCCGCTCGCGATCGTCTTCGACGACTGGCACCTCATCGACGACCCGGATGCCGCCGCCGCCCTCGACTTCCTGCTCAACGCGGGTCCGGACAACCTGCACCTGGTGATCACCAGCCGCACCCGGGCACCCGCGATCGGGCGGCTCAAGGTACGCAACCAGGTCACTGAGGTCGACGCCACCCTCCTGCGGTTCGACCGGCAGGAGTCCGCGGAGTTCCTCCTCGGCATCAACGCGCTCGCCCTGGACAACGAGGCGGTCAACCAGCTGTGGACGTCCACCGACGGGTGGGTCGCCGCGCTCCAGCTCGCGTCGCTGTCGCTGCGCAACAGCGACGATCCCGGCGCGCTCATCCGCGGCTTCTCCGGGCGGCATCACTCCATCGGCGACTACCTCGCCGAGAACGTGCTCGACGCCCTGCCCGAGGACCTGCTCGACTTCCTGCTCACCACGTCGATCTGCGACCGGCTCTGCGGCGATCTCGCGGCCGCGGTGAGCGGGCAGCCGCGCGGCCAAGCGCTGCTGGAGGAGCTCGAGCGGCGCGACATGTTCCTGCGGCCGCTCGACGACAACCGGGAGTGGTCCGCTACCACCACCTGTTCGCGGGCTACCTGCGCAAACGGCTGGAGCGGGACCACGCCGACCGGATTGTCACGCTGCACCGCACCGCGTCGGCCTGGTTCGCCGACCACGGCCTGCTCAGCGAGGCCGTCACGCATGCCCTGGCCGCTGGCAACGACACCGGGGCCGTGGACCTGGTGGAGCGCCAAGCCATGCACATGGTCGAGCACAGCCGGATGGCGACCCTGCTCGGCCTGGTCAACAAGCTGCCCACGGAGCTGCCGCTCGGCAGGCCGAAGCTGCAGATCGCCATCGCCTGGGCCAACTGCCTGCTGCAACGCGCGCGGCCCGCGCAGACTGCGCTCGACCACGTCCGCGCCGCGATCGGTTCGGCGACCGACGAGGAGAGCGTGGACCTGCTGGGAGAGGCGGACGTCCTGCAGGCGTGCATCGACATCTACGGCGACCGGATCGACCGGGCGGCCGCCCTGGTCGACCGGTACCTCGTGCCCGATCCGCCGTACCGGTCGTGGCTGGTCGCGGTGTCCGCGAACATCCGGGCGTTCGTGGACATCCACACGTTCCGCTACGGCACCGCCCAGGAGCGGCAGCGCTGGGCGAACCCGTTCCACGCGACCACGACCGGCCCGTTCGCCGGCGTCTACGGCCGCTGCTTCGCCGGGCTGGCGGCGCTCGCCCAGCTGAACCTCGTCGGGGCGCAGCGGCTCTATGAGGAGGCGGTGGCGCTGGCCAGGGGGAGTGCGGGGCAGCACTCGCACGCCGCGCGGCTGGCCGGAGCGCTGCTCGGCAGGCTGCACTACGAACGCGGGGACGCCGACACCGCCGAACGGTTGCTCGAGGGCTGCCACGAGCTGGGAGCCGAGAGCGGCGTCGCCGAATTCCTGATCGCCACCTTCACGACCCTGGCGCGCATCAAGGCGCTGCGCGGCGACCCGGAGAAGGCCTGGTCGCTGCTCGACGAGGGCCACGAGGCCGCCACTCAGCTCGCGCTGCCCCGGTTGGCCGCAGCAGTGGACGACGAACGGGTCCGCATGCACCTGGCCCTCGGTGACGTGGGGCGAGCGGAGAGCGTGCTGGCCCGCCAGGGCGAGGTCCCGCGCGGCTACGACGGGATCACGATGGCCGTCCGCCACCACCATCTCGGCATGCGTGCCCAGCTGTTGTCGGCGAAAGGCGATCACGACGGTGCCCGGTCGCTGCTGACCGACGTGCTCGACGAGAGCCGCGCCGTGGGCTGGCGGTACGCCAAGACTATCGCCCGGATCGATCTCGCCGGGGTGCACGCGGTCGTCGGCGACACCGCCACAGCGGTGCGCACCCTGGTGCCCGCACTCGTCGTCAGCGCGCAGGCTGGACTGATCCGCAGCGTCGTCGACCGTTCCCCGGCCCTTCTGAAGATCATCGCCGACCTCCGTGATGCGGCCCGGTGCCGCCGCTGGCCCGCCGACCTGCCCGAGGTGCCGTTCGACTACCTGTCCCGGCTGCTCGCCACCGCCCGCTCCACCGTGCAGCCGGGCACGCCGGCGGTGATCGTCGGCTGCGCTGACCACCCGGGTGCCGAGGAACCGCTCAACGCCCGCGAGATCGAGATCCTCCGGCTCGTGGACCTCGGCCTATCCAACAAGGAGATCGCGCGCAAGCTCGGCGTCACGATCAACACCGTCAAGTGGTACCTCAAGAACATCTGCACGAAGTTGGGCGTGGCGCGCCGGACCGAGTCGGTCCGCGAGGCGCGCCGCCGGCACATCCTGACCTGACCCGCAGCGCACGGTGACCTCGGGCGTGCCGTCCCCGGCGCTCTCGCACGCGCACGCCGCTCTTCGTCGTCCTGCCCCGATCCCGGCTCGTCCCGGTCACGTGCCGGCCCCAACCCGTGGAGCAGCACCGTTTTCCATGCGCAGCGCGACCTGCGGCGGTGCCCATCGCCCGACGAGCCTCGTTCAGCGGATGGAGGAGCTGGGCTGGGAGTTCTGCCAGATCTGCGGGATGACCGAGACGTCGCCGCTGCTCACCACGAACCGCGCCGAGCCCGGCGAGCGAGCCCGTCGCCTGGTCTCCGCCGCGATCCCGCCCGTCATCTGGTGAGCCTCGCCGAGCACGGAGGGGAGATCCTCGCCCGCAGCAACGGCGTGCTGGCCGAGTGCTGGCGGCAGCCCGAGGAGACGGCTGCGGCGTTCGACGGCGGCTGGTTCCATATCGGCGATGGCGGCCGCATCGAGCGGCTCCCCCGCTCGCTCGGCGTCCGCCGGTCTTCTGGTCACGGTGGCCGATCGCTCGACCCGGCCCCACCATCGCTCATCCATCAGGCGGCGTGCCAGCTACTCTCCGAGACATGGCGGGGGACGCGCGAGCGCTCGACGACCTGTGCGCGTCGTGCTCGCCGACGACGAGCCGCTGCTGCGGACCGGCCTGTGCACCCTGTTAGAGGCGGGCGGTGCGGTGCAGGTCGTCGGCCTCGCCGCGGACGGCGATGAGCTGCTGGCCGCGGTTGCCCGGCACCGGCCGGACGCCGCGCTGGTCGACGTGCAGATGCCGGGCACCGACGGGCTCGCTGCGATGCGGACGCTGCGCGCCCGCCCCGATTCGCCGGTCACGGCCGTGCTCACCACGTTCGATCTCGACGAGTACGTCGCCGAGGCGCTGCGCATCGGCGTGCAGGGGTTCCTGCTCAAGGACGCCGACCCGGAGGTGCTCGTGCGCGCCGTGCTCGATCTCCACGCGGGCGGTGCGGTGCTCGATCCGCCGATCGCCGCGCGGCTGCTCCCGCGCCTGGCCGGTTCGGCCGTCCCGGCGCGCCCGCCCGCGAATCTCACGCTGCGGGAGCGGCAGGTGCTCGGCCGGCTCGCCGCGGGCGACTCCAACGCAGCGATCGCCTGCCGGTTGGGGCTCGCCGAGGCCACCGTCGACGTACGTGTCAGCGCTGCTGATCAAGCTGGGCGCGGAGAACCGCGTGCAGGTGGCGCTGATCGCGCGCAGCTGGGAGCCGGGATGGGCCTGACCGAGCTCGAACGCCGCTGGCGCAGCCTGCCCGCCGTGCTGCAGCGGGTCCTCGGCGAGGCCGCCGCCGTGGGCTGCCGGCGCTCGCCGCCGCCTGGGCGGTGGCCCCGCACGGTTGGTCGCTCTCCGCGGCGCTCATCGGGTGCGGCCTGCTGCCGCTGCGACACCTGCGCCCCGAGCTCGCCGTCGTCGGGGTGCTGCCCGCGCTCGCCGGTGGGCTCGGCTGGCCGGCCGCCACCGTCGCGCTCTACGCGCTGGGCCAGCGCAACCGGCGGCCCGCCACGATCTGGCCGTGTGGGTCGGGCTGGCCGAACTCGCCGTGTTCGCCTCGGTCGCCTACTCCGAGTCGCTGCCCTGGCAGCGCTGGGTCCTCACGGCCACCCTGACGACGCTGATGGCCGCCGCGCCCGTGCTGCTGGTCCTGCTCATGACGACCCGCGAGCAGCTCACCGCGAGCCTGGCCGATCTGCGCCGCGCCCGCGAGGACGTCCTCGCCGCCACCGCCGGGCGCAGCTCGAGCGGCTCCCCGTCTTGCTCGACGTCGACGCACACACCCGCGACCCGGGCACCGGCGACGAGCGCGGTGCTCTCCGCGTCGCTGCCCGGGCGGCCCGCGGCCACGTCGATCAGCCCGAGGGCGGAGCACAGCTCGGACAGGGTGCACTTCGCCAGCTCGTGGATCTTCTCGGCGGACTCCTTGCTCGCCGGGTCGGTGGTGGACGCCGACAGCGCGGCCGCGCTGACCGCGATCAGGCTCGCGTGGTGGCCGACCGAGTCGTGGATCTCCTGGGCGATGCGGGCTCGTTCCTGGCTGCGGGCCGCTTCCCGGTCGACCGGGCGGTCAACCGGGTGCTGCAGGAGTCGCTCACCAACGCCGTGCGGCACGCCCCGGGCGCCCCGGTGCAGATCCGGTTCGCGTGGGACCACCCGCGGCTGCACCTGACGATCAGCAACCCGCTCCCGCGCAGCCGCGGCCCCGCTGTCGACGGGGCCGCGGCCTCGACGGCATCGCCGACCGAGTGCAGCCCGTCGGTGGTCAGGTGGCGGCCGATCCCGCCGACGACGGCGTGTTCGTGGTGGCGGCGACGTTCCCGGAGGCCACCGCCGGATCGTCCCGGCCGCCGCGTCCCAGGCGAAGCCGTACCGGCCTGCGGTGCTGCCGCCGTCCACCGTCAGGACCGCACCCGACGCGAACGTCGCAGCGGGCAAGCACAGGTAGGCGACGGTGTCGGCGACGTCCTGCGCGGTGCCGACTTTGTCGAGTGGCACAGTGCGCCGGTTGGCCGCGACCTACTACGGCGACGCGAACTGTCCGAGCCCCTCGCGGTAGCCGTCGTCGATGAACCCGGGGTCACGGCGTTGACGCGGATGCCGTGCGGCCCCAGCTCCATGGCCAACACCCGCACGAGCACGTTGAGAGCGGCCTTCGACGCGCAGTACGGCCTGCGCCCACCCGGCCGAGCGAACCTGCGCCGCTGGGGATGCAGCAGACGGCGCCGCGGATCCCGGCCTCCACCATCCGCCGCGCAGACTCCGTCGTCACGGCGCAGGCGCCGGTGAGGTTGATGTCGAGGATCCGCCGCCACCGGTCGACGCCCAGGTCGAGCAGCTCCCCGTACGGGGCGATGCCGGCGCTGGCGACGACCGTGCCGATCGGGCCCAGCCGCATGCGACCGCGGCCACCGGTGATGATCACGTCCTTCTTGCGGTCGGTGATCGCCAACCGCGCCCCGTCCTCGGTCGCGGCGGAGCCGGTCACGGATGCATCCACGCCCCCTTCACGACCTTGTCGACGGCGTTGCGCGGCCCGTGCACGGCGATCCCGGCGAGATCCAGTTGGTCCCGCGGGACGGCCGCGACCGCGGCCCGGTTGTCCCGGTCGTTGCCCGTGCTGAACAGGTCCGAGGTGAACACGGCGATCGGCAGCCCGCGGTCCACGGCCCGGCGGTGCGCGGCGACGAGCTGCTCCTTGCTCGCCTCGAACACGAGCACCGGCTGGCCGAACATCGCCAGGTACGGCGTGCCGTCGGCGTCGGCGTAGGGCTCGCCGATCAGCTCGGGCACAGCGTGGGCGACGCCGCTGGCCAGGAAGGCGGTCATGTTGAGCCGCTGCCACACCTGCAGGTCGGAACGCACCACGACGGCGATCTTCGTGGGGAATCGGACGGGTCCGGCGGTGTCGTGCATGCCTCGATCGAACCGGGCCGGCCGCCGGCGGTCTTGTACGATCCTCGCATGTCCGGGCGGTCCCGGGTCCGTGCGTGGCGCCCGCCCGTCCCCGGGGTGTCCGAGGTGTTCCACGCGCGGTTCACCGACCACGAGTACCCGATGCACGCGCACGCCGCGTGGACCCTGCTGATCGTCGACAGCGGGGTGGTCAGCTACGACCTGGAGCGGAATCCGCACATCGCCGCGGACTCCGTCGTGACGCTGCTGCCGCCGTACGTGCCGCACAACGGGCGAGCGGCCACACCCACCGGGTTCCGCAAGCGCGTCGTGTACCTGGACCCACCCGTGGTGGGGGAGCAGCTGATCGGCCACGCCGTCGACCAGCCGGTGATCGCCGACCCGGCGCTGCGGGCGGCCATCGGGCACCTGCACGCGGCGCTCGCGCTGCGCGGGGAGGAGTTCACGGCGGAGAGCCGGTTGGCGCTGGTGGGGGAGCAGCTGCGCAGCCACCTGGGCACCCGCGCGCCTGCCTCCCCGCCCGCCGGGAGCGCGGCGCTCGCGCACCGGCTGCGGGATCTGCTCGACGCCCACCAGGTGGAGGGGATCGGGTTGGCCGAGGCTGCGGCGATCCTGCACGCCCACCCGGCCCACCTCGTCCGCACGTTCACCGCGACCTTCGGGATGGCCCCGCACCGGTACTTGACGAGCCGGCGCGTCGACCACGCCCGTAGGCTGCTGCTCGACGGCATGCCGGCGAGGGAGGCGGCCGTCGCCGCGGGGTTCTACGACCAGTCCCACCTCACCCGGCACTTCACCCGCATCGTCGGGGTGCCGCCGGGAGCGTTCGCGCGGGGCCGGGAGGTCAGAGGTGCTGCGTCGAGAACGACGATGCGGTGATCAACAAGGCTTTTCGATCACCACGACTTCGTTCTCGACGCGGCCCGGGGCCGGACCTTCAGATCGGTCGCAGGCGGCGGCTCCTGGGGGCGTGGAGTGCGGCGCGCAGCTGCGCGCCGATCGCCGCGGCCACGTGGACCGGGAACACTCCGGGGTCGGTGTCCTCCACGACGACGTCGGCGAGGCCGAGATCGGCGACGCGGATGTGCTGGGCGGCGGCCAGCTCGGCGGCGTGGTCGGCGGTGCCGTGCAGCACCGCGCTGGCGCCCTCCGGCGGGATCGGCGCGATCCACGAGTGCCGGGTGGCGACGACGCGGTCGGCCGGCAGCAGCGCCAGCGCCGCCCCGCCTGCGCCCTGCCCGAGCAGCACCGACACGCTCGGCACCGGCAGCGACGTGAGCGCGGCGAGGCACCGGGCGATGTGCTGCGCGGTGCCCTGCTCCTCGGCGGAGATCGACAACTCCGATCCACCGGTGTCGATCACGGTGACGAGCGGCAGCCCCAGCTCGGTCGCGAGCTCGGTGGCGCGCAGGACCAGCCGCAGCGCGCCGGGCCCGGCCGGGCGGGGATCGCCGCGGTCGTGTCCGATCAGCACGCACGGCGTGCCGGCGAACCGGGTGAGCGCGAGGCGCGCGCCGGGTGCGGGCGCCAGCTCCAGGACGTCGTCGGCCGCGGCGAGCACGGCCCGCAATCCCGGCCGGGCCGGGTCGCGGGTGACGGTGACGCAGGTCCAGGGGTCCGGGGCGGGCCCGGCCGGCGCCGGTGACAGGAGCGGCGCCGGCCGTGGGCCGCTCGCGAGGTCCAGGACCTTGCACACCGCACCGCGCAACGTCGACGGGGTGACGACGGCGTCGACCAGGCCGTGCGCGTGCAGGTTCTCGGCGGTCTGCACCCCGGGCGGGAACGGCCCGCCGTGCAGCGCCGCGTACACCTTCGGCCCGAGGAACCCGATCAGCGCCCCGGGCTCGGCGAACGTGACGTGCCCGAGCGACCCCCACGACGCGAGCACGCCCCCGGTGGTGGGATGCCGCAGGTAGGTGAGGTAGGGCAGGCCCGCCCGCCGGTGCTCGGTGAGCGCCGCCGCGATCTCGGCCATGCGCAGGAACGCCGGCGTGCCTTCCTGCATGCGGGTTCCGCCGGACGCGGTGATGCCCAGCAGCGGCAGCCGCGCCGCGGTGGCCCGCTCGATCGCCGCGAGGATGCGGTCGGCCGCGCGGACGCCGATCGAGCCGGCGAGGAACGCGAAGTCGCCTGCGACGATCGCGACCCGGTGCCCGCCGATCCGCGCCTCACCGGTGCGGACCGACTCATCGTGGCCGCTCCGCTCCCGCGCCGCGTGCAGCGCCGCCCGGTACTCGGCGGTGTCAGCGTGCGCCGGTGGAGGAGCGAGCGGCTCGTCCCAGCTCTGCAGCGGTCCGTCGCAGAGTTCGGCCAGCAGCGCGTCCAGCCCGGGCCGGGTCGCTGACGGGGCCACGGCGGCCACGGTACGCCCCCGAACTCAGCGTCGGCGCGGATGCCGTTCCCGTGCTGGTCAGCGCCTGCGGGGCGAGATGCCGGCGCCGCGGCCGTTCGACGTCGGTCGTGCCCCTGGTGGTGCTCGACGGCGCAGAGCTGCCGCGGCATCGGCTGGAGGAGGTCGCGATCGAAGCCGACGGCTCCGGCGGGGCCCGGTGACCGCGGCCCGGCACGCTGAGCGATCCCGAGCGGCACCGCCACGCTCCTCGCTCGGGCTGAGGTCGTACGAAGTCCCGCTGGCCCGCCCAGGTGATCACGTTTGCCGCGCTCGCCATCGCCGCCACGATCGTCGACGTCAGCCCGTTCCCACCAACGGTGCGCCGATGGTGGCCAACCGGCCGACACGGCGGTGGGCCCGCTGCGGGCGTGGGGCCACGGTGGTGGTGTCGGCTGGACACGGCCGGTCACCGCGGCAGCGTCCAGGCCGCCCGCTGGTCGAGGGCGACGGTGTGGGTGCCGTCCGGCGCGACGGTGAGCGTGAAGCGCTCCCACGCCGGACGGCCCAGCCCCTCGTAACGGGCGTGCGCGTCGAGCAGCAGGTCGAGCAGCGGCGTACCGCCGCCGCAGCGCGCGTGGTCGGCCCCTCGGTCGATCTCCACCCACGACCCGTCCTCGGCGACGTAGCGATCCGTCGACGGCGTGTGCCGGACCCGGTCGAGCAGGACGTCGTGGGAGAGGTGGTTGCCGGGAAGGCCGAGCGCGGCGAAGAACGTCTCCGCCGGGCTGAGCGGCGGGACTGCTGCGGGATCGAGTGGTCGCGGTTCGCCGGATCCGCGCGGTGCGGCGGGGCGGCGCGCCGGGACGGCGGGGGAGCGCAGCGGCATGAACCCCACCGATGTCGGGTGGAAGCGACCGAGGAGTCCGTCCCGGCCGGCCCGCAGCAGCACGAGGTTGCCGGAGCCCGCCCCGATCTTCAGGTCGGCGAGCACCAGCCCGCCGGGCTGCAGCTGCTCGGCCCACGCGGGTGGGATCCGCGCCACCGCGCACGTGGCGACGATCCGGTCGTACGGCCCGGGCTGCGGCCAGCCCGTCACGCCGTCGCGGGTGGCCAGCCGCGGTGCGTGCCCGAGCGCGGCGAGCCGCTCCCGGGCGATCTCGGTCAGGGCCGGTTCGACGTCGATGCTGTGCACCTGCTCGTCGCGCAGTCGGTGGCAGAGCAGCGCAGCGTTGTAGCCGGTGCCGATCCCGATCTCCAGCACCCGGGCGTCGTCGGTGACGTCGAGCGCGGTGAGCATCTGCGCCATCAGCGAGGGCTGGCTGCTCGACGAGATCGGAGCGCCCGTCGCGTCGACGGCGGTGACGAGCGGCGCGTCGGTGTAGGTGCGCTCGGCCCACTCGGCAGCGGTGGCCGGATCGTCGTGCGCGACCGGATGCCAGCACCCGTTCTCCTCCTGCCTGAGCCAGCGCGGCACGAACAGATGTCGGGGGGTTTCGCGGAACGCCGTCACCCAGCGTGGATCGTCGAGCACGCCGAGTGCGATGAGATCGGCCACGAGCCGGGTCGCCCTGGCTCGCCAGTCCGGCATGCTGATCACGCGGACCCACTGCGGAACGTGGGCTCGACGAGGAGGACGCGATGTTGACCAGGGGCGCGGTACTGCGCGAGGTGCCCGGCACCTTCGAGGTGGTGGAGCTGGAGGTCGACGACCCCCGGCCGGGCGAGATCCGGGTGCGGATGGCGGCCACGGGGCTCTGCCACTCCGACGACCACCACGCCAAGGGCGACATCAAGCCCGGGCGCCTGCCGTTCGCGGGCGGGCACGAGGGTGCGGGCGTCGTCGAGGCGGTCGGCCCGGGTGTCACGGAGTTCGCCGAGGGTGACCACGTCGTGTTCTCCTTCCTGCCGGCCTGCGGGCGCTGCCGCTGGTGCGCGCGCGGCATGCAGAACCTGTGCGACCTCGGCGCCTCGATCGCGACGGGTGCTCGCTGGGACGATCCCACGTCCTACCGGCTCTCGCTCGACGGGCAGCCGGTGGCGCAGATGTGCGGGCTCTCCACGTTCTGCGAGGTGACGACGGTCTCCACGGCGTCAGCGGTGAAGATCGACCCGTCGATCCCGCTGGACGTCGCCGCGCTCACCGGCTGCGGGGTGGGCACCGGCTGGGGCGCCGCGGTCAACTCGGCGCAGGTGCGGCCCGGTGACGTCGTCATCGTGCTGGGCATCGGCGGCATCGGCATCAACGCGGTGCAGGGTGCCGCGCACGCCGGCGCTGCGGCCGTGATCGCGGTCGACCCGGTGCCGTTCAAGCGCGAGGTGGCGCCGAACTTCGGCGCGACCCACGCGGTCGCCGAGCTCGCCGAGGCCGCCGAGCTGGCTCGCGAGATGACCAACGGGCAGGGCGCCGACTCCGCGATCGTCGCGATCGGGGTGACGCGCGGCAAGCACGTCGGCGACGCGCTGCGTGCGGTGCGCAAGGGCGGCACGTGCGTGGTCGTCGGGCTCGGTGACGTCCGCTCGCACGAGGGCGACATCCCGCTCATGGAGCTGGTGCTGTTCCAGAAGCGGCTGCAGGGGACCCTCTTCGGCGCGTCCGCCCCGACCGCGGACATCCCGGCGCAGCTGCGGCTGTGGCAGCAGGGCCAGCTCAAGCTGGAGGAGCTGATCACCACCCGGTACAGGCTCGACGAGGTGGCCAAGGGCTTCGAGGACATGCACGCCGGGCGGAACCTGCGCGGGGTCATCGTCTACGACTGAGTTCACCGACTTCTGAGTCGACTGGTCCGCGGGGTCGACCGGTCCGCGGGGCGGCCGTCCGTCACGAAGATGTCACGAGCATCGGCTTGACGGCGGCCACCTCCGCTTGAGATCGTCAGTGTTCGGACTATCTCGGTTCGGACTATCTCGGGAGGCGAGTGTGGACCAGAGCCTGTTCAACGAGATCTGCCTGCAGCAGCTGAGGCTGTCCGGGGTGCACGAGGGTGAGACGGTGGCTGTGTTGACCACTGGTGAC
>NZ_FRAP01000025.1 GCF_900142365.1 Pseudonocardia thermophila
GGTGCCTCAGACACACCCACCTCGCCCGGAGGCCCTCCCCTCGTTCAAGCCGACACGCCGTCGAGCACTGACAACAACGTCCTGAGTCACTACAGTTAGCGCGCCCGCGTCACCAGCACGTCACCGGTGCCGGTGCGGCCGCGCAGGTGCAGCCGCGGCTGGTCCTCCGGCGGGGTCGAGCGCACGTCGAGATCGCTGCGCGCCTTCCCGGAACCGGACGACAGGTCGACCTCGGCCCACACCCCGGGGTGCACGCCGACCGTCAGGTCGCCGGATCCGGCGGTGATGTCCGCGCGACCGGAGACCGCGACGTCGAGCCGCACGTCGCCGGACCCGGTGCGCGCGTCCAGGTCGCCGGCGAGCCGGGCGATCTGGACGTCACCGCTGCCCGCCTTCGCGTCGAGCGATCCTGCGGCGTCCTCGACGGTGATCGTGCCGGACCCGGTGCGCACCCGGGAGCGACCGCGGGTGCGGGTGATCGTGACGTCGCCGGATCCGGTCTGCACGTCCAGATCGCCGTTGACCTCGTCGGCGCGGACCCGGCCGGTGCCGGTGCGCAGCGCCGTCCAGCCTGAGCGGCCGGTCACGGTCAGGTCGCCGGCGCCGGTGCGGGCCGCGAGCCGGGAGTCGGCCGGGGCGTGCACCGTGACCGCGAGCGGCACCAGCCGCAGCGGCATCTGCTGCGGCGAGCGCACGACCAGTCGCCGCCCAGCCTCCGACCAGCTGATCTCGGTGGCGCGCACCGCCTCGGCGCCCAGCCGGCCGATGTCGAAGCCCGCGCTCTCCAGCGGGCCGGTGTCGAACGAGCCGACGTCCCAGCTGCCGAAGCCGGGGAAGCCCTTGCTCGCCGTCCAGCTCGCGGCGGCGCCGCTCACCCAGTTCACGACGCCGCGCACGCCCTGCGCGAGGAACCCGCCGATGTCCGGGTCGTGGCGCACCTCGACCCGCACTTCGCCGGACTCGCCCTCGGGCAGGTCCGTCAGCTCGACCTGCACGCTGCCGACGTCGACGGCGATCTCCAGCTCCGCGGTGCCGGCGCACGACCAGCTCTCCCGGCGGACCTCCGGGGCGTCCTGCGACCCGTCGTCCTGCGGTGCGTCCTTCGTGAAGTCCATCATCCCTGCACCCATCCCCGGATCCGGCGGCTGTCGTGCTTCGGCTGCTTGTACGGCTTGCCGGGCCTGCGGCCGTGGCCCGCGAGCGCGCCCTGGACGACCTGGGCCAGCCACGAGTTGAGCGACATGCCCTGCTCGGCGGCGGCCTGCTCAGCCTGGTTCTTGATCTGCTCGACCAGCCTCAGCGTGATGCGGGAGATGTCCCCGGCCTCCGCACCGAACCCGCCGAAGTTGCGCGGCGGCGGTTCGGGACTCTCCTGCTCGGTCTCCTCCTCGGCGCCGGGTTGGGGGGTGACCGCCACGCGCACGTCCCGCCCGTCGAGGCGGACCTCGACGACGTGGTCGGGCAGCGCCGCGGTCACCTCGGCGGCGAGATCGGACAGCGCGTTCATGACGGCCAGCCGGGCCGCCGGCTCGATGGCGGCGGCGAGCAGGGCGGCGGTGCGCCGGGTCTGCTCGTCACCGGCTGCGGCAGCGGACGCGAGGTCCTCCCGCAGCTGGTTCACGTACTGGCTCAGGTCCATGACGCCACTGTGGCGTCATTGATGACGTCAGTCAAGGAGAATCTGACGTCACGTTGGTGGCAGCTACCCTCACAGCATGCCGCAGATCGTGCCGCTCCGCGTGCAGCTGGTCGCGAAGACGCAGTTCATCCCGCCGGAGGACGTGCCGTGGAGCACCGACGCGGACGGCGGGCAGGCGCTCGCGGAGTTCGCCGGGCGCGCGTGCTACCAGTCGTGGTCGAAGCCGAACCCGGCCACCGCCACCAACGCCGGCTACCTGCGGCACATCATCGAGGTCGGCCACCTGTCGGTGCTCGAGCACGGCAGCGTCACCTTCTACATCACCGGGGTCTCCCGCTCGCTCACCCACGAGCTGATCCGCCACCGGCACTTCTCGTTCAGCCAGCTCTCCCAGCGCTACGTCCCCGAGCACGACGCCGACGTGGTCGAGCCGGACGTCATCGCCGACGACCCCGAGCTGCACGAGCTCTTCCTGCAGGCCACCGACGCGTCGGTGAAAGCGTACGAGGCGCTGCTGGAGGGCCTGGAGAAGAAGTTCGCCGACGAGCCGAACGCCACGCTGCGGCGCAAGCAGGCCCGCCAGGCCGCCCGGTCGGTGCTGCCCAACGCCACCGAGACCCGCATCGTCGTCACCGGCAACTACCGCGCCTGGCGGCACTTCATCGGGATGCGCGCCACCGAGCACGCCGACGTCGAGATCCGCGCGCTCGCCGTCGAGTGCCTGCGCCAGCTGCAGCGGGAGGTGCCGAACGTGTTCGCCGACTTCGAGATCGGTGTCCTGGCCGACGGCACCGAGATCGCCTCCAGCCCCTACGTCACGGAAGGCTGACCGCATGTCGCTGGCGACCACCGAGCGGAGCGCGATCTGCGACGCGTTCCTCGCCGCCGGACCCGACCGGCCCACCCTGTGCGCGGGCTGGACCACCCGCGACCTGCTCGCTCACCTGCTCGTGCGGGAACGCCGGCCGTGGGCGGCGGGCGGCATCCTCGTCCCGGCGCTGGCCCCGGTCACCGAGCGGGCCATGCGCGGATACGCCGACGTTCCGTGGCACGAGATGGTCGCGACCCTGCGCGGTGGACCGCCGATCTGGTCACCGTTCTACATCGGTGCCGTCGACCGGATGGCCAACGGTGCAGAGCTGTTCGTCCACCACGAGGACGTGCGCCGCGGCGAGCCGGGCTGGGCGCCGCGCCCGCCGGATCCCGAGCGCGACGCCGAGGTCTGGACGATCGTCTGCCGCACCGGCCGCATGCTGCACCGCCGCAGCCCGGTCGGGGTGACCCTGCGCACCCCGGACGGCCGCGAGACCGTCGCGCGGCCCGGGAAGGGCGTCACGGTCGTCGGTGAGCCGGGTGAGCTGCTGCTGCACGGCTTCGGCCGCGACGCCGTCCAGGTGGAGATCCAGGGCGATCCCGACGCCGTGACGGCCTTCGGCGGGGCCGGCCGCGGCATCTGACGCCCGTGCCGCGCGTGTGATCCCCGGCCGGCCCGCCGCGCCGCCCGGATGCCGCCGTGGCCGGGCGGTACGGTCAGGGGCATGAGCTCGGCAGCGCGTACGTTCGGTCAGGTCCTCGTCGCGATGGTCACCCCCTTCGCCGCCGACGGTTCGCTCGACCTGGCGAAAGCGGAGCGGCTGGCGAACCACCTGGTCGATCTCGGCTGCGACGGGCTCGTCGTCAACGGCACCACCGGGGAGAGCCCCACCACCACCGACGCGGAGAAGGAGGCGCTGATCCGCGCCGTGGTCGGCGCCGTCGGTGACCGGGCCAAGGTCGTTGCCGGGGCGGGCACCTACGACACCGCGCACAGCATCGAGCTGGCGAGGACGGCGGAGCGGGCGGGTGCGCACGGCCTGCTCACCGTCACCCCGTACTACTCGCGGCCGCCGCAGTCCGGTCTCATCGCGCACTTCACCGCCATCGCCGACGCCACCGACCTGCCGGTGATGCTCTACGACATCCCGCCGCGCAGCGTCGTCCCGATCGAGCTGGAGACCCTGCAGCGGCTCGCCGAGCACCCGCGCATCGTCGCGGTCAAGGACGCCCGCAACGACCTGCGCGTCGGCACCGAGGTGATCGCCACGACCACCCTGGCCTACTACAGCGGGGACGACCCGGTGAACCTGCCGTGGCTGGCCGTCGGCGCGGTCGGCTTCGTCTCCGTCACCGGGCACGTCGTGGCCGACCGGCTGCGTGCCATGCTGGAGGCGTTCGAGGCCGGTGACGTCGTGCGGGCCCGCACCATCAACGCGTCGATGATCCCGCTCATCCGCGGGATCGGCCGTGTCGGCGGCGCCGTGTTCGCCAAGACCGCACTGCGCCTGCGCGGCATCGACGTCGGCGACCCGCGCCTGCCGCTCCCGCCCGCCACCGAGGAGCAGGTGGCCGCCATCGCGGGCGACCTGACCGCGGCCGGGGTCGCGCTCGATCCCGCCGCCCGTGACGCCGTCCGCGGCGACGGCACGGCCCCGGGGCTCGGCGCGCTGGGCCCGCGCGTGCCGGCCGACCTCGGGGCCGAGGTCGCCTACCCCCGATCCTGAATCCATCCCGATGACCGAAGGACACCACGTGACTCCGCCGCGCATCCCGCGCACCCCCACCCGCCGGGGAGGGGCCCGATGAGCCGCCCGGCAGGCCGGCGCGACCGGGGCCGCTCCCGGCGCGACCGCAGCCGCCCGGTCAGCGTCCCCGTCGACGCCGAGAACCCCGCCGAGCCCGAGCTCGGCCCACCGCCGGACCTGCCCGATGGCGGGCTGCGCGTCGTCGCCCTCGGCGGCATCGGCGAGGTCGGCCGCAACATGACCGTGTTCGAGTACGCCGGACGGCTGCTCGTCGTCGACTGCGGCGTGCTGTTCCCGTCGGAGGACTCGCCGGGCGTCGACCTGATCCTGCCCGACTTCCGCGCCATCGAGCACCGGCTCGACGACATCGACGCGCTCGTGCTCACCCACGGCCACGAGGACCACATCGGCGCCGTTCCGTTCCTGCTGCGGCAGCGGCCCGACATCCTCGTCGTCGGGTCGCGGTTCACGCTCGCGCTCGTCGCGGAGAAGTGCCGCGAGCACCGCCTCACCCCGCGCCTGCACGAGGTGAAGGAAGGCGCCCGGGTGCAGCACGGCGTGTTCGACTGCGAGTACTTCTCCGTCAACCACTCGATCCCGGACGCGCTGGCCGTCGCGATCCGCACCGAAGCCGGCCTGGTGCTGCACACCGGCGACATCAAGCTCGACCAGCTCCCGCTCGACGGGCGGTTGACCGACCTCGGCGGGTTCTCCCGGCTCGGCGACGAAGGAGTGGACCTGTTCCTCGTCGACTCCACCAACGCCGAGGTCCCCGGCTTCACCATCTCCGAGCGCGAGATCGGCCCTGTCCTCGACGGGGTGTTCCACCGCGCGCCGGGCCGGATCATCGTCGCCTGCTTCGCCAGCCACGTGCACCGCGTGCAGCAGGTGCTCGAGGCCGCGGCCGCGCACGACCGCAAGGTGTGCATGGTCGGCCGCTCGATGGTGCGCAACATGGGCATCGCCGCCGAGCTGGGCTACCTCGACGTCCCCGACGGTCTGCTCATCGAGCTGGACGAGGCGATGACGCTGCCCGACGACCGGGTGGTGATCGTGTCCACCGGCTCGCAGGGCGAACCGCTGTCCGGCCTGGCCCGCATGGCCCGTGGCGACCACCGCTCGGTGCGCATCCGCGCCGAGGACACCGTGATCCTGGCCAGCTCGCTGATCCCCGGCAACGAGACCGCGGTCTTCACCGTGATCAACGGGCTCACCCGGCTCGGCGCGACCGTCGTGCACCAGGGCACCGCCCGCGTGCACGTCTCCGGCCACGCGACCGCGGGCGAGCTGCTGTTCCTCTACAACGCGGTGCGGCCGAGCAACGTCATGCCGGTCCACGGCGAGTGGCGGCACCTGCGGGCCAACGCCGCGCTCGCCGCGCTCACCGGGGTGCCCGAGGACCGCATCGTGCTCGCCGAGGACGGTGTCGTCGTCGATCTCGTCGACGGTCGCGCCAGCATCACCGGCAAGGTCGAGGTCGGCCGCGTCTACGTCGACGGGCTCGCCGTCGGCGACATCGGCGAGTCCACCCTCGGCGACCGGCTGGTGCTCGGCGAGGGCGGCTTCATCTCGATCACCGTCGCGATCGACGCCACCACCGGGCGCGCGGTCACCAAGCCGACGTTGTCGGGGCGTGGGTTCTCGGACGATCCCAAGGCCCTCGACGCCGTGCTGCCGATGGTGGAGGACGAGCTGTCGCGGACCGAGGCGGAGAACATCACCGATCCGCACCGGGTGGCGCAGGCCGTGCGACGGGTGGTCGGCCGGTGGGTCGGGGAGACCTACCGGCGGCGGCCGATGATCGTGCCGACGGTGATCGCGGTCTGAGCTGCGCGGATCGGCCCCGTTCCGGGAGGGCACCGCGATCACCCGGGCAGATCGCGGCGGCCGCGGCCTCGTGCCCGACATCGCCCGGTACCGGGCGACGTCGGCAGCGGCCTGCCGCCGGCCTGCGCGCGGGTCGTCGTCCGGGAGCTGCGGCTGATCGATCCCGAGTCGTCGGCGGGGTTCGCGCTGCCGATGCCGGATGCGCACGGCGAGCCGGCCGAGTTCGTTCTGGTCGAGGAGCTGCCCGCCGACGGGGTGCTCAGCAACCCGATGCCGGCGGTGCGGCAGATCCCGCTCCCCATCGCCCTTGCCCTGGAGCCGGGTTCAACCGGCAGGGTCTCCGCCATGGAGATCCCCCACGTCGAAGACCTGGCCGATCACACCGCCGACGAGGCCGCGATCCGCGCGATCATCGCCGACACCGAGCAGGCGTTCAACACAGGTGACGCCGAGCTGTTCGTGGAGCACATGGCCGCGAACGCGTCGGGCGTCGGGGTCACCGGTGTCGAGCTGGCCGGGCGTGCGGCCACGCTCGAGGCGAGCCGGGTCGCCTTCGCCGGCCCGCTCAAGGGGCAGCGGGCGCGGTACGAGGTCGCCGGGATCACGTTCGTGCGGCCGGATGTGGCGTTGGCGCGCAAGCACGCCTGGGCGGTGGACGAGGCGGGGGAGCTCGTCGACGTCGGGCACGCCATGACCGCGCTCTACGTGCTGACCAAGGAGCAGGGGCGGTGGTGGGTGGTGGCTCGGCAGAACACGTTGGTGGGGTAGGGGGTCAGCGCTGGGGGCCCGCCGTCGCCGGTACGAGGGTCTCGCCGCGGAAGAACGGGGGCGCGACCCGGCTGTAGACGAGCATCAGCACGGCGCCGAGGAGCAGGGCGCCCACACCGATCACGAAGACGCCGCCGACGCCGAAGACGACGGTCTCGCCGCTGGCGGGATCGGCGTAGTCGATGCACGACAGGACGAACGCCGCCAGCAGCACGACGCCGCCGGTGAGCGGCAGCACGCCCTTCGTCCAGAGGGCGCGGCCGGACAGCTGTCGGCGGAAGTACCAGGCGCAGGCGAAGCCGGTGAGCCCGTAGTAGAAGGCGATCATCAGGCTCACCGCGGCGATCGAGTCGGCGAGGACGTTGGTGCTGACGGCGGTCAGGCCGACGTAGAAGACGACCGACGCGATGCCCATGCCCCAGGTCGACCAGGTCGGGGTGCGGAAACGGGGATGGACCCGGGCGAACGCGGCCGGCAGCGCGCGGTAGGCCGCCATGGACAGGGCGGCGCGAGCGGTCGGCAGGATGGTGGTCTGGGTGGACGCCGCGGCGGAGGTGAGCACCGAGAGGACCAGCAGGAACTCGAAGACGGTGCCGAGTTCGCCGTCGCCGAAGACGGCCGGGCCGATCGCGGCGAACACGTCGTCGAGGTGCTCGGGATTGCCCAGGCCGATGCCCTCGGTGCCGGTGCCGGCGAACGCCACGGCAGCCACGGCGACGAGGACGTAGGTGGTCACCAGGAGCAGGGTGGAGAGCACGCCGGCGCGGCCCGGGGTGGTGCCGGGATCGTCGCTCTCCTCGTTGCAGGAGACGGCGCTGTCCCAGCCCCAGTACAGGAAGACGGCGATGAGCACAGCCGCGACCAGCTCATCGACGCCCACGCCGAACGGCCACAGCCAGGCGAGGCTCGGCACGAGCGAGCCCTCCGGGGCGTCGCCCGTGCCGACCTTCACCAGGGCGACGACGGCGAAGACCGCGAGCACCAGCAGCTCGACGGTCAGCAGGGCGTACTGCAGGCGGGCCGAGACCTCGATGCCGCGGTAGCAGATCCAGGTCATGAGCAGGATCCACGTGGAGCCCGCGACCGCGGTCCACAGGGTGGAGGCGGCGAGATCGTGCAGGCCGACGAGCAGGAACGAGTACTGGCCGGCGATCTGGGCGAGGTTCGCCATCACGATGATGTCGGCGGCGATGATCCCCCAGCCGCCCATCCAGCCCGCCCACGGGCCGAACGCGCGCCCGGCCCAGGTGAAGGTGGTACCGCAGTCCGGCTCAGCGGCGTTCAGCTCGCGGTAGGCGACCGCGATCAGGTACATCGGCACGAACGCGAGCAGCATGACGCCCGGGCTCTTGTCCCCGACGAGCACCACGACGAACCCCAGGCTGGCCGCGAGGCTGTAGGCGGGCGCGGTCGAGGCCATGCCGATGACCACGCCGCCGAGCAGCCCGATCGCGCCGCCGCGCAGGCCCTTCGATCCGGGTTCGCAGCCCGGCATCGGCAGGGTGGACGGCGACGAGCTCATGAACCGAACCTCCCGGCGGACGAGTGCGTCTCCGCGCGACTGTAGATCGCCGACGCTAGGGTCGCGGCAGGGCTCGACGGGAGGATCAGCAGGTGACCGCAACGAAGCCGCTGTCGGATCGGGTCGCGCTCGTCACGGGCGGATCGCGCGGGGTGGGGCAGGCGATCGCCACACGGCTGGCCGCCGACGGCGCCGCCGTGGCCGTCAACTACCGGCGCGACGAGGCTGCTGCCGCACAGGTCGTCGCCGAGATCGAGGCTGCGGGCGGGACGGCGCGGGCCTACCGGGCACCCGTCGACGACGCAGAGGCCGTCGCCGCGATGACGGAGGCGATCACCACCGATCTCGGACCGGTCGACCTGCTGGTGAGCAACGCCGGCACGGCCAGCCGTGGCCGCACGATCGCCGACACCCCGGCCGATGAGTACGTGCGGCTCATGCAGGTGCACGTCCTCGGGCCGGTGGAGCTGATCCGGCGGTTGCTGCCCGGCATGCGCGCCCGCGACCGCTCCGACGTGGTCGTGATCTCCAGCTCGATCGTTTCCGACACCCCGCCCAGCGGGGCGCCGTACACGATGGCCAAGGCCGCGCTCGAGGCGGCCGCCCGCACCCTCGCCAAGGAGGAGCGCGAGCACGGGGTGCGGGTGAACATCGTCGCCCCCGGTCTCGTCGCCACCGACATGGGCGAGCGGCTGGCCGCCGCGCGCAGCGGCGCGAGCATCGCCGAGCTGGACGCCCGGTTCCCGTTCGGGCGGGTCGCGCGGCCCGAGGACGTCGCGGGCGTCGTGGCGTTCCTCGTCTCGGCCGACGCCGACTACGTCACCGGGCAGCGCATCCAGGTCGACGGCGGCGGCCCGGCGGCGGGGCTGCTCGGCTGAGGGAGGACTCGGGGATGGTGGTCACCACGCTGCACGATCCGGGGTGGCGCGGGTTCGCCAGCGACAACTACGCCGGAGTGCACCCGCAGGTGCTGGCCGCCCTCGCCGCCGCCAACGGCGGCCACCAGGTCTCCTACGGCGAAGACCGCTACACCGCCCGGCTGCAAGAGGTGATCAAGGACCACTTCGGCGGGCAGGCCGAGGCGTTCCCGGTGTTCAACGGCACGGGCGCCAACGTCGTCGCGCTGACCGCCGTGCTGCCCCGCTGGGGCGCGGTCGTCACGACGACCAACTCCCACATCCACAACGACGAATGCGGTGCCCCCGAGCGGATCGGCGGGATCAAGCTGCTGCCCGTGCCCACCCCGGACGGGAAGCTCACCCCGGATCTGGTGGCCCGCGAGGCGTGGGGCTGGGGCGACGAGCACCGCGCCCAGCCGCTGGCGGTCAGCATCACGCAGAACACCGAGGTCGGCACCGTGTACTCGCCCGAGCAGGTGCGCGCGGTCGCCGACTTCGCGCACGCGCACGGGATGGCCGTGCACATGGACGGTGCCCGGCTGTGGAACGCAGCCGCGGCGCTCGGGGCGCCGCTGCGGGCGTTCACCACCGACGCGGGCGTGGATGTGCTGAGCCTCGGCGGCACCAAGAACGGGCTGCTGGGCGCCGAGGCGGTGGTGGTGCTCGCGCCCGAGCGGGTCAGCGACCTGCGCTTCGTGCGGAAGATGACGATGCAGCTGGCCAGCAAGATGCGGTTCGCGTCGGTGCAGCTGCTCGCCCTGTTCGAGGACGATCTGGGGCTGCGCGCCGCGGCCCACGCGAACGCGATGGCCGCCCGGCTGCGGGCGGCACTGGGAGCCGAGGCACTGCCCGGGCTCGCGTTCACCCAGCCCACCGAGGCCAACGCGGTGTTCGCGACCCTGCCGACCGACGCGGCCGACCGCATCCGGGAACGGGTGCGGTTCTACGACTGGGACCGCGCCCGCGGCGAGGTGCGGTGGATGACCGCGTGGGACACGACGGAGGCGGACGTCGACGCCTTCGTGGCCGTCGTCCGGGAGGAGCTCGCGGACGGTCCGGGAGCGCCCGGCGCCGGTGCATGATGTGGCCGTGATCGCCTGGTCCGATGTGGTCGCGCCGGCCGCAGGCGCGCTGCTGACGGGAGCGGCGGCGCTGCCGGCGGCGCTGCTGGGTGCCCCGGGCTGGATCGTGCTGCCGATGGGGGTGGCCGGGGCGTGCGTCGCCGTCGTGGGACGGCGGGTGCGCGCGCTGACCGCCGAGGTGGCGAAGGCCGACCGGGCTGCGCACGAGCGGGCCGACCAGCTGGCCGCCGCGAGCCACGACCTGCGCTCCCCGCTGGCGATGGTGTCGGCGGCCGCGGAGCTGCTGCTCACCGAGGGGCCCGGCCCCCTCACCCCGACCCAGCAGCGGTTCCTGCGGACCGTCGTGGACCAGAGCGCGCACGCCGTCCAGATCGCCGATGACAACCTCGTGCAGGCGCGGCTGGAGGCCGGGGCGTACGAGCTGCGCCGCACCATGACCGACCTGTCCGCGCTGGTCCGCGAGACCGTCACCGGGCTGCGCCCGCTCGCCCAGCGCCGCGACCAGCACATCATCACGCAACTCCCGGCGGTGCCGGTGCGGGCGCTGGTGGACGCGCCGCTGCTGCGCCGCGCCGTGGTCAACCTCGCCACCAACGCCATGCGGTTCACCACCTACGGTGGTCTGATCGTGCTGAGGGTGCTGGACAACGAGACGTCGGTGGTGATCTGCGTGACCGACGACGGGATCGGGATGAGCCGGGAGGAGCGGGAGCGGCTGTTCCGCCCGTTCGTCAGCGGCTCGACGCTCGGCGACGGCACCGGGCTCGGGCTGGTGCTCACCCGCCGCATCGCCGAGGCGCACGGCGGCCGGATCCTGGTCGACACCAGCCCGCGCCGCGGCACCACGATGATGCTGCGGCTCCCGCGGGAGCGGGCATGACGGTCACCGCGCTCGTCGTCGAGGACGAGCCGCAGATGGCCGACATCGTCGAGTACATCCTGCAGACCGACGGCCTCGACGTGCGGCTGGCCCGCGACGGCGCGCAGGGCTGGGAGCAGTGGAGCGCCGGCGGGATCGGCCTGGTCGTGCTGGACATCGAGTTGCCCGGGCCGAACGGGCTGGAGCTGTGCACGCGGATCCGGGCGGCCAGCTCCGTGCCGATCCTGGTGCTGACCGCCCGCACCGACACCCAGTCGGTGATCGCCGGGCTGGAGGCGGGCGCGGACGACTACGTGACCAAGCCGTTCCATCCCCGGGTGCTGTCCCTGCGGGTGCAGGCGCTGCTGCGGCGCGCCCAACCGACCCGGATGGCGCCGACGGTCGTCGGGGACCTGGAGATCGACCTGCGCAGCGGCACGGTCACCGTGGCCGGGCGGCAGGTGAGCCTCGCCGCCACCGAGATCCGGGTGCTGGCCGCGCTCGCCGAGCGGGTCGGCGAGGTGGTGTCGTGGCGGCAGCTGCTCGCGACGGCGTGGGACGTCGACGACTGGGTGGGCGGCCGCGAGATGGTGAAGGCCGCCGTCTACCGGCTGCGGCACCGGCTCGGTGACGACCCGGCCCACCCGCGCTACATCGAGACCGTGCGCGGCGTCGGCTACCGGCTCGTCAGGTGACGGTTTCGTCACCGACGCTCACCATCTCGTCACACCATTCGGCCGATCGAGGATCTACTTTCGCTGCGATCTCGGACACAGTCGGTCCGACGGCGGCGAGGAGGCCGACGAATGCGCACGAAGGTTCTGTTGACGGCGTTACTGGTGGCGGCGGCTGCGGTGGCCGGATGTTCCCAGCGGGCCCCGGGGGGTGGCTCAGGGGAGGGCCTGACCGTCCTGTGCAGCGCGCAGGAGGACTGGTGCCAGAAGGTCACGGCGGCGTTCGCGGCCAAGACCGGCATCACCACGAGGTTCGTCCGGCTCTCGGCCGGTGAGGCGCTGGCGCGGGTGGACGCGGCGAAGGGGAGTCCGGAGTTCGACGTGTGGCACGGCGGGCCCGCCGACACCTACGTCGCGGCGCAGGAGCGGGGGCTGCTCCAGCCGCACACATCGGAGATCACCGAGCGGATCCCGGCGCAGTTCCGCGACCCGGCCGGGTACTGGACGGGCATCTACTTCGGTGCGCTGGGGTTCTGCTCGAACCCCGACGTGCTCCAGGCGAACGGGCTGCAGGTGCCCACGTCGTGGAACGACCTGCTGGCGCCCGGGTTCACCAAGCAGGTCGGGATCGCGCACCCGGCGACGTCCGGCACCGCGTACACGGCGCTGTGGACGATGGTGACGCTGACCGGCAGCGAGGCGGGTGGGCTGGACTACTTCCGCAAGCTGCACCGGTCGGTGCTGCAGTACAGCAAGACCGGCAGCGGGCCCGGCCAGCAGGCCGCGCGCGGTGAGGTCGCGACGGCGATCGTGTTCAGCCACGACTGCGCGAAGTACAAGAAGGAGAGCGCGCCGAACCTGGTGCTGTCGTTCCCCGAGGAGGGCACCGGTTACGAGATCGGCGGCGTCGGCATCCTCGCCGGCGCGCACAACCTCGACGCGGCCCGGGAGTACGTCGACTTCGCCGCGAGCGCGGAGGCGCAGAACATCGGCCCGACGGTGAACTCGTTCCAGCGACCGACCGCGCCCGACGCCACGGCCGCGCCCGAGTCGTTCGACCCGGAGACGACCAAGCTCGTCGACTACGACCTCGTCGCGGCCGGCAAGGCGAAGGAGGCGCTGCTCAAGCAGTTCTCCAGCGACGTCGCCAACAGCCCGGAGAAGTGACGTGACCGCAGTCCTCGACGCCGGCGATCCGCTCCGCACCCGGGGCGCGGTCCCCGGCCGGGCGCGGGCCAACCCCGCGCTCGTCGTCACCCTGGCCGGGATCGTGCTGTTCCTGGTGATCGGGATCCTCTACCCGCTGGCGAGCGTGTTCCTCGGGGCGCTGTCCGGCGAGGGGCTCGACCGGCTCGGGGAGCTGGTGACCAACGCGGTCAACCGCGAGGTCGTCGGCAACACCATCCTGCTCGGCCTCACCACGGCCACCTTCGGGTTGGCGCTGGCGTTCCTGTTCGCGTTCGTCGTCGTGCGGCTCGACGTGCCGTTCAAGCGGGTGCTGCACGTCATCGCGATCATCCCGGTGATCAGCCCGCCGTTCGCGCTCGCCACCGCGCTCGTGGTGCTGTTCGGCCGCAACGGCGTGATCAGCATGGGGATCTTCGGTATCCCGTACGACATCTACGGGCTCGACGGGCTCACGCTCGCGCTCGGGTTGTCGTTCTTCCCGGTCGTGTACCTGACGCTGGTCGGGATGATGCAGCGGCTCGACCCGTCGCTCGACGAGGCCGCGCAGAGCCTGGGCGCCGGCCACCGGCGGATCTTCGCCACGGTGACCCTGCCGATGCTCGTGCCCGGCCTGGCCAGCGGGTTCCTGCTGCTGTTCGTCGAGGCGATCGCCGACCTGGCCAACCCGCTCGTGCTCGGCGGCGACTTCACCGTGCTGTCCTCGCGGGCGTTCATCGCGATCACCGGCGAGTACGACGTCACGGCGGGCGCGGTGTACTCGTTCGCGCTGCTGATCCCGGCCGTGCTGGTGTTCGTGCTGCAGAAGTACTGGATCGACCGGCGGCAGGTGTTCGCCGTGACCGGCAAGCCCGCCGGGCGCGTGCAGCAACTGCGTGGGCCGGTCCCGTACATCGTCTACGCGGTGTGCGTGTTCGTGGCGGTCATGATCGTCGTCATCTACGCGACGATCGTCGTCGGCGCGGTGAGCGCCGTGCCGGGGATCGACCCGACGTTCACGCTCGCGCACTTCGAGTTCGTGCTGTTCGGCATCGGGTCGGAGGCGATCGTCGACACCACCGTGCTGGCGCTGCTCGCCGCACCGCTGGCCGGGGTCATCGGTGTGGTGATCGCCTACGTCGTGGTGCGCAAGCTGCGGCGGCTCGCGGGCGTGCTGGACTTCCTGACGATGCTGGGCATCGCGGTGCCCGGTACGGTGCTCGGCATCGGGTTCATGCTCGCCTACCGGCCGGAGCACCTGGTGTTCGGCGTGCCGGTGCTGCCGTCGCTGGTCGGCGGGGCGGCCCTGCTCGGCGGGGCGGCCGGCATCCTGGCGGTGCTGACCGTGCGCAGCACCCCGGCGGCGCTGCGGGCGGGCGTCGGGTCGCTGCAGCAGATCCACCCGTCGATCGACGAGGCGTCCACCAGCCTCGGCGCGGACGACTTCACGACGTTCCGGCGGATCACCCTCCCGCTGATCCGGCCCGCGCTGATCGCCGGGCTGACGTTCGCCATCGCGCGGTCGATGACGACGCTCTCGCCGATCGTCTTCCTCACCACGCCCAGCACCAAGATCATGACCTCGCAGATCCTCTCCGAGGTCGACGCCGGCCGGTTCGGCAACGCGTTCGCCTACTGCTGCGTGCTGATGGCGATCGTGCTCGCGCTCGTCGGGGTGATCCGGCTCGTGGTGCGCGACCCCGGAGCCCGGCCGAACGCCGCCGGCGTGGGCAGCGGGCTCGCCACCGCCACCGCGACCGAGCAACCGGCGGCACTGGTTCCCGGCCGTACCGGCGACGAAGGAGTGACCCGATGACGGCGAAGCAGCGCGAGCTCGGCCACGTCGAGCTGCACGGGCTCGGCAAGCGCTACGAGAACACCCCGCCGGCCGCCCGGCCCGCGGTGGCCGACGTGACCCTGGACATCCCGGCGGGGGAGTTCCTGACCTTCCTCGGCCCGTCCGGGTGCGGGAAGACCACCACGCTGCGGATGATCGCGGGCTTCGAGAAGCCCACCACCGGGCGGATCGTGCTCGACGGTGCGGACATGGTGCCGCTGCCGCCGAACAAGCGGCCGATGGCGATGGTGTTCCAGAACTACGCGCTGTTCCCGCACCT
This sequence comes from Pseudonocardia thermophila, assembly GCF_900142365.1. Classification (GTDB taxonomy): domain Bacteria; phylum Actinomycetota; class Actinomycetes; order Mycobacteriales; family Pseudonocardiaceae; genus Pseudonocardia; species Pseudonocardia thermophila. The sequence goes on from NZ_FRAP01000025.1 coordinate 15,113, forward strand.
GAGCGTGTACGACAACGTCGCGTACGGGCTGAAGATCGACCGGCGGCGGCGGGCGGGGCTGGCTGAGGCCGTCGAGGTGGCGGTGACCAGCATGAACCTGCTCGGCCTCGAACACCGCTTCCCGCACCAGCTCTCCGGCGGTCAGCAGCAGCGGGTGGCGCTCGCGCGGGCGATGGTGATGCAGCCCGCGGTCCTGCTGTTCGACGAGCCGCTGTCCAACCTGGACGCGAAGTTCCGCGAGCAGATGCGCACCGAGATCCGGCTGCTGCAGCGGCGGATGGGCATCACCAGCCTCTACGTCACGCACGACCAGGACGAGGCGATGAGCCTGTCCGACCGCATCGTGGTGATGAACGCGGGGCGCATCGAGCAGGTGGCCACGCCCGTCGAGGTGTACACGCGGCCGGCGTCGGTGTTCGTCGCCAACTTCATCGGCCGGGCGAGCTTCCTGCCCACGTACGCGACCGACCTCGCAGAAGGGGCTGCGACCGTGCCGCTGCTCGGCACGCCCACCCGGGTCGCAGCGCACCCGCAGCTGCGGGCCGGCCAGGACGCGGTGCTCATGGTGCGGCCGCAGTCGGTCCAGGTGGAGCCGACCGTCGAGGGCGGGAACGGAGTGATCGTCAGCTCGGTGTACCGGGGCGACACCGTCGACTACGAGGTCGAGACCGCGCACGGCACCCTGCTCGCGTCGGTCCCCGATCCCGACGCGGACACAATCCTCGCCGAACAGACCACGGTGCGGGTCCGGATCGACGCCCGCCGCGCCTACCTCCTGCCGGCCGACGACACCCCGGGCCGAGCCGGGGACGACGCGCCGACCGGCCCGCCCGCGGACGCCGGGGCGCTGCACCCGGTGTGAGCGTCCGGGTGCGGCCCGGTACGAGGGGTCCGGGCCGCACCCCGGCGCACGCGAGTCGTCCTGTCCGGCTGCGCGAGTTGTCCCGTCCGGCTGCGCGAGTTGCCCCGTCGAGGACGTCGAGTTCGCCTGCCGCGGCGCGTCCGCCGTGAGATCGACGACTTCCGTCGGGCAACTCGCCGTCCCGGTTCGGCGAACTCGCCCTCCCGCTCGGGGAAACTCGCCGTGCTCGTCGGGGCAACTCGGCCGCCCGCTCGGGGAAACTCGCCGTGCTCGTCGGGGCAACTCGCGCCCACGCCGAGTGTGACGCGGCTGGCACCCCGGCCAGGTGTGGGCGGCGGCGCCGCGGGGGACGTCACCGGGGTGATGTCTTTGCGCGGGGCCCGTCAGCCGGCCTTGCTGAACTCCTCGAACGCGTCGGTGATCCGGCGCAGGAACTCCTCGACGGCGGGGCGCTCGTCCGGGTCGAGTTCGGCGACGGCGTCGTCGACCGCGTCCAGGATCGGCTCCAGCCCAGCGAGGACCATGGTCCGGGCCGAGTCGGTCAGCTCCAGGACGACGCGGCGGCCGTCGGTGGTGTGCGGGACCCGGCGCAGGTGGCCCGCCGCCTGCAGCCGGTCGACGAGCGCGGTGGCCGACGCCGAGCGGATGCCGAGCTGTCTGGCCAGCTCGACGGTGCCGGCGTTGCGGTCGGCGAGGATCTGCAGCGCCAGGACGTCGGTGACGCCCACGCCGAGCCGGCGGGCCAGGGCGGCCTCCACGGCGTGGACGGTCCGCATCAGCGCGCGCAGGGCGTCGGGGATCCCGTCGGACACCTCCTCAGGCTACCGGTCGCTAGATTGCCTAACGAATTTATGTAGACTGTCTAGTGACATGGGAGGTCGAATGGACCGGGAACAGCTCCGGCAGCTCAACCAGCAGATGGCCCAGCGGATCGCGACGGCCGAGCCGGCGCCGCTGGTCGACGGCGGCTACGCGCTGCGCGTCGTCCGCACGACGGGCCGCACCAGCGGCGAGCCGCGGGACGTCCCGCTCGCGGTGATCGCCCGCGACGGCCGCCGCTACCTGGTGGCGCCGCGGGCCCGCCGCGACTGGGTCGCCAACCTCGACGCGCACCCCGCCTGCAGCATCCTCGGCGAGGACGCGCCGCTCACCGCGGTCCGCCGCACCGACCGGACGGCCGCCCTCGTGGCCCTGCAGTACGCCCGCACCGCACACGGCCCGGCCCGCAGCGCCTTCCCGTTCACGCCCGACGCACTGCTGGACGAGGTCGTCGCGGCTATGCCAGAGATGGCCGTGTTCGAGCTGGTCACCACGGCGAGCACCGATTCGAGCACCGATTCGAGCGCGTCGTGAGCGCCGCGCGCGTCGTGATCGCCGGCGGCGGCCCCGGCGGTGCCCTGCTCGCGTACCTGCTGGCCCGCGCCGGCATCGCGGTGACGCTCTGCGAGGCGCGGTCGGACTTCGAACGCGAGTACCGCGGCGACTCGCTGCACCCGTACACGCTGGAGCTGCTCGACGAGCTCGGCCTCGCCGACGACGTGCTGCAGATCCCGCACGTCGCCGCCGACGCCTTCCGCTTCCACACGCCCTACGGCACCGTGACGCCGGCCAGCTACGCGCGGCTGCGCACCCGGTTCAACTACGTCGCGATCATGCCGCAGGCCCGGTTGATCGAGTTCCTGCTCGACCGCGCCGCCCGGTTCCCCGGGTTCGAGCTGCGCACCAGCACGAAGGCCACCGGCCTGGTGGAGGCCGACGGCCGGGTCACCGGGCTGCGCGTGCGCGACCGCTCCGGCGAGCACGAGCTGCCCGCCGACCTGGTGATCGGCGCCGACGGCCGCTTCTCGGCGGTCCGCCGGTTCGCCGATCTGCCCGTCGTCTCCTCAGGTGCGACCACCGATCTCGTGTGGTTCCGGCTACCCCGCCGCGCCGACGATCCCGCCGCCGACCTGGATCTCTACGCCGGCCCCGGCCGCTACGTGGGTGTGCTCGGCGGTTCCGATCACTGGCGGGTCGGCTACGCGATCCCGCACGGGGGCTACGCGGCGGTGCGCGAGGCCGGCGTCGAGCCGATCCGCGAGTTCCTGCGTACACACGTGCCGTGGCTGGCCGACCGCGTCCACCACCTCGAGGACATGGGGCAGACCAGCCTGCTGTCGGTCGACATCTCGGCAGCGCCGTGCTGGCACCGCCCCGGGCTGCTGCTCATCGGCGACGCCGCGCACGTCATCTCCCCGGTCGGCGGCAACGGCATCCTCATGGCCGTGCAGGACGCCGTCGCCGCAGCGAACGCGATCATCGCGCCGCTGCGCGCCGGCACCCTGACCGAGGCCGATCTGGCCCGTGTTCAGGCCGCCCGCGAGGCGGCGATCGCGCAGGTGCAGGCCGAGCAGCAGCGCACCGAGCGGAGCTCCGACCGGGCCCGCAGCCGCGGCGCCGTGCTCGCCCCGCCCCGCCGGCTGCGGCCGCTGCTGGAACTGCCGGTGCTGCAGCGCCGCTCCGCCCGCGCCAACGCCTACGGGCCGCGGCCGCCGAAGCTCGACCTCGCGCTCGTCGACGCCGCCTGAGGCAGCCCGGTGAACCAGCCGGGCGCCGCGCGCCGGAACTCGGCCACCGGCAGCTGTCCCGCCCCGGCCGGTACCGCGCCCAGCAGGGGAGCCAGCCGTGCCAGGCGCGCCCGGTTGTCCCGCTCCACCTCGGACGGCGAGCGCGGCCAGGCGCCGACGACGAGCCCGGGCACCGCCACTCCACGCCGCTCCAGCGCCTCCAGCGTCAGCGCGGTGTGGTTGAGCGTGCCGAGGCCGGACCGGCACACCACCACCGTGCTCGCCCCGGTGAGCCCGGCCAGGTCCGCCACGGTGCCGCCGGACCCGTCCAGCTCGACGAGCAACCCGCCCGTACCCTCGACGAGCACGTCGTCGTGATCGGCCGCGAGCCGCTCCACGTGCGCGCAGTGCTCCGCGAGCCCGGGCAGCCGCACGCCCGCCCGCGCCGCCGCGGCCACCGGGGCCATCGGGTCCGGCAACCGGATCCCCTCGGCCGCCCGGACCCCGGCCAGCCGCCGCACGACGTCAGCGTCACCGAGGCCGTCACCGAGGCCGTCACCGAGGCCGTCACCGAGATCGTCACCGAGATCGTCCTCGGTCCCGGCCTGCACGGGCTTGAGAACCGCGACCCGGCGGCCCGCCGCGGCCAGCGCGACCGCCAGCGCCGCCGTCACCACGGTCTTTCCGACACCGGTGTCGGTACCGGTCACGACGAGGATCACGCCGGTACCCGCGGCTGTGTCCACTGCGGCTGCTGTGTGTGCTGCTTCGGCTGCGCCCACTGCGCCGCGAGCCGGGCCGCCCCCGCCGCCCGCTCCGGGGCGATGCCCGCCCGCGCGACCAGCCGCAGCCGCGAGATCCCGTCCGGCACGCTCGGCGGGCGGAAGCAGCCCACCAGCACCCCGTCGTCCTGCAGCCGCGCGGTCGCCGCGGCCGCGTCGTCCGGCGACGCGGCCGGGATCGACTGCACCGCGCCCGGTGCCCGCGGCACGTCCGCGGCCTCGGCGATCGCCCCGGCCACCCGGTGCAGGTCCGCCACGCGTTCCGGCTCATCCTCGACGATCCGGCACGCCGTCGCCGCCGCTGCGGCCGCCGCCGGGGCGAGCGCGGTGTCGAAGATGAACGTCCGCGCGGTGTTGACCAGGTGCTCGCGCAGCACCGGCGAGCCCAGCACGGCCCCGCCCTGCGCGCCGAGCGCCTTCGACAGCGTCGCGGTGACGGCCACGCTCGGGTTCCCGGCGAGCCCCGCCGCGTGCACGGCACCCCGTCCGTCACCGGCGACCCCGATGCCGTGCGCCTCGTCGACCACGAGGAACGCGTCGTGGCGCGCGCACAGCTCGGCCGTGCGCTGCAGGTCGGTGGCGTCGCCGAGCACCGAGTAGATCGACTCCACCACGACGACGGCCCGCGGCTGGTCGCGCTCGCGCAGCAGCCGGTCCAGCGCGTCCAGGTCACGGTGCGGGCAGACCGCGACCGGCGAGCGGGACAGCCGCGCCCCGTCGATCAGCGACGCGTGCACGTGCGCGTCCGAGATCAGCAGCGTGTCCGGGTCACCGAGCGCGGTCAGGATCCCGATGTTGGCCGTGTAGCCGCTGGAGAACGTCAGGCAGGCCGGCTGTCCGGTGAGCCGGGCCAGCGCCGCCTCAAGCTCGGCGTGCGCGGCGGTCGTCCCGGTCACCACCCGCGACGCGCCCGCACCCGTCCCGAACCGCTCGACGGCGGCTCGCGCGGCGGCCCGCAGCCGCGGATCGGCGGCGAGGCCGAGGTAGTCGTTGGAGGCCAGGTCGAGCAGCCCGTCCCGGGAGCGCGGGTGCCGGGCGGCGTCGGTGCGCCGCACCAGCCCCGTGCGGATCCGGGTGGCGGCGGCCTCGGCGAGCCAGGTGTCCAGTGCGGCCATCAGCCGTGCACCTCCTCGACGGCTCCGGTGATCGCCGCGCCGATGGCGGCGATCTCGTCGGACCGGCAGACGTACGGGGGCATCGTGTAGACGAGGTCGCGGAACGGGCGCACCCACGCGCCCCGCTCGAGCGCTGCCCTGGTCACCGCCGGCACGTCCACCGGCCGGTCCAGCTGGACGACGCCGACGGCGCCGAGCACGCGCACGTCCCGCACCGAACGGAGCTCGGCGGCGGGGGAGAGGGCATCGGCCAGCTCCTTGGCGATCCCGCCGATCCGGTCGCCGTAGCCGGGCAGCAGCTCCAGCGACGCCGAGGCGACCGCGCAGGCCAGCGGGTTGCCCATGAACGTCGGCCCGTGCAGCAGCGCGCCGACCGCCCGCGCCACGGCCGACGTGCACAGCACCGCAGCCAGTGTCAGGTACCCGCCGGTCAGCGCCTTGCCCACGCACAGGACGTCGGGCGTGATCCCGGCGTGGTCGACGGCGAACCGCGGACCGGTGCGGCCGAACCCGGTCGCGATCTCGTCGACGATGAGCAGGAGCCCGTGCCGGTCGGCGATCTCCCGCAGCACGACGAGGCACTCGGGCGGGTAGACGTGCATGCCGCCCGCGCCCTGCAGCACCGGCTCGGCGACGATCGCCGCCAGCTCGCCGGCGTGCGCGGCGGCGGTCCGGCGGGCGTGCGCGGCCCACTCGTCGACGTCCGCGGGTCCGGCGATCGCGCCGTCCGCGGTCGGCGCGGCGGGCGGGCGCGGCAGGAACAGCTGCTCGGCCACCAGTCCGGGGAAGAGCGCGTGCATGCCGTCGACCGGGTCGCAGATGCTCATCGCGCCCGTCGTGTCGCCGTGGTACCCGCCGCGCAGCGCGAGGAAACGGCGCCGCTGCGGCCGCCCGATCGCGACCTGGTACTGCACGGCGAGCTTCAGCGCGACCTCCACCGACACCGAACCGGAGTCGGCCAGGAACACGTGCTGCAGCTCGCCCGGGGTGATCGCCACCAGCTGCTCGGCCAGCCGGACCGCGGGCTCGTGGGTGAGCCCGCCGAACATCACGTGGCTGAACCGGCCGATCTGCTCGCGCACCGCGGCGTCCAGAGCGGGGTGGCGGTAGCCGTGGATCGCGCACCACCAGGAGCTCATCGCGTCGATCGCGGTGAACCGGATGCCGTCGGCCGCCTCCAGCTCCAGCCGGGTGCCGGCCGCGTCGAGCACCGCGTACGGCGCGGGCCCGGCCAGGGATGCGTACGGGTGCCACAGCAGTCCCCGGTCGCGCTCGATCAGCCCGTTCATGCGTTCGGGGCCACCGCGGTCCCGGCGCCGCGCTGCCGGATCGCCACCGCGACCTCGGGCTCGACCGGCAGATGCTCGGCCGGTCGAGCACCGACCACCTCGAACCCCGCGTCGGCGATCATCGCCAGGTCGGCCTCGGCGGCCTGGCCCTCGCTCGTCAGGTAGTCGCCGAGGAACAGCGAGTTGGCCACGTGCAGTGCGAGCGGCTGGAGCGACCGCAGGTGCACCTCGCGGCCCCCGGCCATCCGCAGCTCCGCGGCCGGGGCGACGAACCGGGCGAGCGCGAGGACCTTCAGCGCCCGCAGCGGCGTGAGCAGCCAGGTCCCGGCCAGTGGGGTGCCGTCGAACGGGATGAGGAAGTTGATCGGGATCGAGTCGGTCCCGAGGTCGCGCAGCGCGAACAGGGCGTCGATCAGCTCGTCGTCGGTCTCGCCCATGCCGACGATCAGCCCCGAGCACGACGACAGCCCCGCTGCCTGCGCCTGCTCGACGGTGCGGACGCGGTCGGCGAAGCCGTGGGTCGAGCAGATGTCGGCGTAGCGGGACTCGGCGGTGTTGAGGTTGTGGTTGTAGGCGTCGACGCCGGCTGCGCGCAGCCGCTCCGCCTGGCCCTCGCGCAGGATCCCCAGGCAGGCGCACACCTCGACGTCGGGGTGCTCGGCCTTCAGCGCGGCCACGGCGTCGGCGACCCGGTCGACGTCGCGGTCGCCGGGGCCGCGTCCGCTCGCGACGAGGCAGACCCGGGTGGCGCCGCCGGCGATCCCGGCCGCGGCCTGGCGGACGGTCTCCTCGGTCGACAGCCAGGAGTACTTCAGGATCTGCGCCTGCGAGCCCAGTCGCTGCGAGCAGTAGCCGCAGTCCTCCGGGCACATCCCGGACTTGAGGTTGACGAGGTAGTTCACCTTCACCCGGTTGCCGAAGTGCGCGCGGCGCAGCCGGGCCGCCGCGGCGACGAGATCGAGCACCAGGTCGTCGGGGCACTGCAGCACGGCCCGGGCCCCTGCCCGGTCGAGCGGCTCGCCGGACAGTACCCGTTCGGCCAGGTCATCGAGGGTTTTGAACACTGTTTTGAACACTGTTCGAAAGTAGCGAGGCGGGGTGGCCGCGACAAGCCCCCGGTGCCGGGAGGCACACTCCACGGGTGAAGGTCACCCGGGCCCAGGTCGTCGAGGGGGCGTTCGAGGCGCTGCGCGCGCACGGGCTCGCCGGCCTGTCGATGCGCCGGCTGGCCCAGGACCTCGACGTGGCACCGGGTGCGCTCTACTACCACGTCGCGAGCAAGCAGGAGCTGCTCGCCGCGGTCGCCGAACGGATCCTCGCGGACTGGCCCAGCGGAGCCGCCGATCCCCGCTCGGCCGCCGCCGGCCTGCGCCGCGCCCTGCTGCAGGTGCGCGACGGGGCCGAGGTCGTCAGCTTCGTGCAGGCGTTCCGCCCGGAGTCGGTCGCTCCGACGCGCGAGCTGCGCACGCTCTTCGCGGAGCACCTCGGCGAGCGCGAGGCCGACTGGGCCGCCCGCACCGTCGTGCACTTCGTCCTCGGGTTCGTCGCCGAGGAGCAGAACCACGACGAGTTGGTCCGGGCCGGGATCCTGCCGGACGATCCCGCCCGGCAGGCCGAGTCGGAGGAGGCGTTCGCCTTCGGCGTCGACGCGATCCTCACCGGGCTCGACGTCCGCGCTACCTGAGGATCCGCGCTGCGAACAGCGCGTAGACGGCGGCGCAGCGGCGCATCGCGGCCTCGTCGATGAACTCGCCGGGGCCGTGCGAGACGTCCAGCCGGCCCGCGCCGTAGCCGAACGCGGGGATGCCGAGCTGCGCGTACCAGCGAGTCTCCAGGATGCCCGGGCACAGCTCGAACGCCGGCGGGGCGCCCTCGACCTCGGCGACGCACGCGGCGAGCACCCGGGCCGCGGGGTGGTCGGCGTCGGTAGCGCCCGGCGGCTGGCGCTGCAGGACCTCGACCGACGCGGTGGTGCCCGCGGCCGTCGCCGCGCTCGTGACGAGGTCGGTGATGCGGGCGATCTCCTCGTCGAGGTCCTCCTCCGGGTTGCACCGGCGGTCGACGGAGAACCACGCCGAGCCGGGGACGACGTTGAAGTTCACGCCGCTGCCCGAGGCGCCGCCGACGACCATCATCGAGCCCTTGCCGGTCTCGTCGGCCATCGGCAACGCGGTGCGCTGCTCCTGCAGCTCGCGGGCCAGCTCGGTGAGCGGGTGCGCGACGGCGACCATGTGCGCGAACGCGTTGTCGCCGAGGTGGGCCTGTCCGACGTGGGCCTCGCGGCCCTTGACCTGGACGCGCAGGGTGAGCGCGCCGCGGCTGGCGTGCCAGACGACGCCGCCGGTCGGCTCCGCGGTCACCATCGCGAGCGCGGCCGGATCGATCAGCCCGTGCTGCCGCAGGTAGCCGGCGCCGGCGTCGCTGCCGGTCTCCTCGTCGCAGACCAGGTGCAGCACGATCCGTCCGTCCCCGAGCAGCCCCAGCTCGCGCGCGGCCGCGGCCCCGTACAGCATCGAGACGACGCCGCCCTTCATGTCCGCGGTGCCGCGCCCGTACATCCGCCCGTCCCGGCGCTCCGGGGTGAACTGGGTGCGGCTCTGCGCGGGCACGACGTCGAAGTGGCCGTGGAAGTAGACGAGCTTCGGCCCGCTGCCGGCCGCGCCGCGCACGATGCTCGGCTCCTCCAGCTGCGCGTGCGGCGGGATCGGGAGGATCTGCGGTGCGAGGCCCAGCTCCGTCATCGCCGCGCGCAGCCGCTGCGCGCACCGGCCCAGGCCGCGGCCGGGCGGGTTCTCGGTGTCCAGCGCGACGAGGTCGGCCAGCAGTGCGGCCATCTCCTCGGCGCGTGGTTCGATCCACTCCTGCACGGTCGCGGCCAGATCCACGGGAACCTCCACCGTCGGCTGCCCGTACCTTATGGGGAACGATCCGAAATCTCTACGGAACGGGGAAGGGGGTCGGGTGGCCGCCCAGTCGCCGACGCAGCCGATGGTCGACCGGCTCGCCGCCGCCGTGCGTCGCCACCGCGAGATCCACAACCTCTCGCTCGGCGAGCTGAGCCGCGCCACCGGGTTGTCGAAGACGAACCTCGCGCGGCTGGAGGCCGGCGGGGCCAACCCGTCGCTGGAGACCCTCTGGCGGCTGGCCCGCGCACTGGGCCTGAGCGTGGGCCAGCTGCTCGAAGAGCCCCGACCGGCCGCCGCCACGGTGCTGCGCCGCGGTGCCGGGCCGGTCGTCGAGTCCACCGCCGGGATGCGCGGGCGGCTGCTGCACACCGACGGCGGCCGGCACCGCACCGAGCTGTTCGAGCTGGATCTGCCGCCGGACGCGCAGTTCCGCGGCGACGCCCACGAGCCGGGCACCCGGGAGGCGGTCTACTGCGTCGCCGGACGGATCCGCTGCGGCCCGCTCGACGCGCCGCTGGAGCTGGAGCCCGGGGACACCGCGTTCTTCGACGGAGCCGCGGCCCACGTCTACGCGGCAGGGCCGGAGGGGGGGGGGCGGGCACTGCTGGTGATGAGCTACCCGGCGTGATCCCGGTGGGGCTTCCGCCTGCCGGCGCGCTACGATCCGGCACGTGCGCAGTGTGATCGGGCTGATCATTATCGAGCGCGCCGGCTGAGCCAGGACGTCGGCGCGCCGTCTGCTGTCGCACCGGGACCTGGCCCGGACTTCCCGTTCCCCCGAAGTCCGAGGAGGCCGTGGTGGTCCTCGCCGACCCCGTCCCGTCCCGCATGTACCGCAGGATCGTCGTCCACATGACCGGTGGGCTCGACGGTGCGCTGCGGGTCATGACCCTGCTGCGCCAGCGCTGCTACCGGCTGCGCGACGTCGCCGTCGACGTGCGCGAGGGCGTGCCGGAGAGCCGCCTGGAGTGCACGGTGCTGCTCGACCGGGAGGAGGCGGAGCTGCTGCTCGCGCGCCTGCACCGCACCGTTGCGGTCACTGCCGCCGAGTACGGCTGACCGTCAGCCCTGCGGGAGCGGGGCCGCGGTGAGCCGGTGCAGCTCGGCCAGTACGTCCGCGGTGATCTCGGCGAACGAGCGGGCGTCGTCGCGCAGCCACTGGCCGAAGGCGACGGCGAAGACCGCCATCCCGCACTCGGCCGCCAGCGCCGCCGTGACCTCGCCGACGCCGCGGTCCCGCAGTCCGGCGGCGATCTCGGCGGCCAGGTTGGCGAGCTTGTGCCGCTCCCGTTCCTGCAGCTGCGGGTTCTGGTCGATCACCGCTTGGCGGGCCCGGGAGAACGGGCGGCGCTCCTCGGTGAAGAACGCGCCGACGGCCCGCAGCGCGGCGGCGACGACCTCCATCGGCGACGCGTCCGGCTGGGCCTGTGCCACGCCCGCGCGGCAGGCCTCGACCAGCGCCTGCTGACCGTGGAAGAGCACCTCGCGCTTCTCGCTGAAGTGGCGGAAGAACGTGCGCTCGGTCAGACCGACGGCCTCGGCGATCTCCGCGGCCGTCGTCTGCTCGAACCCGCGGGTGGCGAACAGCTCGAGCGCCGCCTTCTGCAACCGCTCAGGGGTGCCTGCCGCCCACCGTGCCACGTCGCGAGTCTAGGTGATGACAGCGGCTGACATCATCGCTACAGTGATGTCTGCGACTGACGTCAGTCGCTGACATCGGGAGGCTTTCCCATGCGCGTCTTCGTCACCGGTGCGACCGGGTGGATCGGCTCGGCCGTCGTCGACGAGCTGCTCGCGGCCGGGCACGAGGTCACCGCCTTGGCCCGGTCGGACCGTTCCGCCGCCGGCCTCGAGGCGAAGGGCGCCCGCGTCCACCGCGGCGACCTGGACGATCTCGCCGCGCTCGCGCTCGGCGCCGAGCAGGCCGACGCCACGATCCACCTCGCCAACAAGCACGACTGGTCCGACCCGGCGGGCAACAACGCCGCCGAGCGCGCCGCGGTGCAGGCCATCGGCGAGGCGCTCGAGGGCACCGGGCGGCCGTTCCTGCTCGCCTCCGGGGTGACCAAGTTCGGTTCCGATGTCCTCACGGAACGGGATCCCTCGCCGTTCCACGGGCCGGACTCGCCGCGCGGCGGCAGCGAGAACCTCGCGCTGGAGTTCGTCGAGCGCGGGGTGCGCACCGTGGCCGTGCGGTTCGCCCCGACCGTCCACGGCTTCCGCGACCACGGGTTCGTCGCCGTCCTCACGGCGATCGCGAAGGAGAAGGGCGTGTCCGGGTACCCGGGCGACGGCAGCAACCGCTGGTCCGCGGTGCACCGCAGCGACGCCGCCCGGCTCGTCCGGCTGGCCCTGCAGGGCGCCCCCGCCGGAGCGCGGCTGCACGCCGTCGCGGAGGAGGGCGTGCCGACGCGGCAGATCGCCGAGGCGATCGGCCGCGTGACCGGCGTCCCCATCGCCTCGATCGACCCGGCCGACGTCTCGGCCCACTTCGGCTGGATCGGCGGCTTCTTCGGGCTGGACATGAGCGCCAGCAGCGCCGCGACGCGCGAGCTGCTCGGCTGGGAGCCCGCCGGGCCGGGCATCATCGCCGACATCGACGCCGGGGCGTACACGGCCTGACACTCGGACCGACCTTCCCCCCTGGTCGGCGCCGGGGCATGATCGCGGACGTGGACCATCGGCGGGACACGCATCGGCGGGCCACGGTGCAGGCGCACGTCGCGGCCGCGCTCCGGGCCTCGGCCCCCGCCGCGGTGCCGGCCGGGCGCGAGGCGGCGGTGCTGGCTGCGCTGCACCACCTCGCACTGGCCGGCCGAGCGCCCGAACTCGCCGCCGCGTACGAGGAGGGGGATGCCGCCGCCGCCGCTGAGGCGGCGCTCGACGTGCTGGAGCGGATGGCCGCCGACGTCGCCGAGCTGGCCCGCCGCCGCCCGTTGCCCGACGAGACCGGGCACCCCGCTGTCCTGTACCCGCTGATCGCTGAGGCTGCGCACCGCAGCGGCGCGGGCGCCGTCGGGCTGGTGGACGTCGGCCGCCCGGCCGGGCTCAACCTCACCGTCGACCGCGCCGCCGTCGCCTACGACGACGGCCGCACGCTCGGTGATCCCGCCTCGCCCGTGCAGGTCGCCGCGGCCATCGTCGGCGGCTGGGCGGTGCCCGATCGGCCGATGCCGCCCGTCGCCGCGCGGATCGTCGTCGACCGGGCCCCGCTCGACGTCACCGATCCCGACGTCGCCGGCTGGCTGCGCGCCTGCCTGCCGCCCGGCGACCACGATCGGGCCGCGCGGCTCGCCGCCGAGATCGCGCTCGCCGCGGCCGATCCGCCGGAGCGGATGGTCGGGAACCCCGTCGACCTGCTGGCGGCCGCCGTGGCCCTGGTCCCCGATGGCGCGCTGCCCGTCGTCGTCACGACGTGGGCGCTCTCCCGGTTCACCCGGGAACGGCGACGGCTGCTGCTGCAGCGGCTCGCCGCCGCGAGCGCCGAGCGGGAGATCGCGTGGGTGACCGTCGAGGGGGTCGGCGTCGCACCAGAGGTGCCGACCTTCGGCGATCGCCCCGCCTCCGGCCACAGCATCCTCGGTCTGGTGCGGGCCGCGGGTGGCCGGGTGCGGGGCGAGGGGCTGGGCCGGTGCTGGCTGCGCGGCCGGATGCTGGCCTGGTTGGCGTCGGGCTGACCGGGGTCGGATCAGCGGGGTTGGATCGGCTCAGTCGCGGCCCCGGGTCGCCGCCTTCCGCCTCCGGTACGCGCGGGCGTGCTCCCGCCCGCCGCACACGGTCATCGAGCACCACCGCGCGCTGCGGTTGCGCGAGCCGTCGTAGACCACCCAGCCGCACTGCAGGCAGGCCTTGAGCCTCGGCCAGGTGCCGCGGTACTGCGCGTCGAGCACGGCGAGGGCGAGCGTCCCGAGCAGTCGATCGGTCGCGCGCGGGCTCGTGACCTGCAGGTGGAGGCCCCCGTCAGCGGCCGTCATCGCGAACGACACCGGCGCGAGCAGGGGCGCCAGCTCTCCGGTGGCGGCGGCTGCGCCGGTCGTGTGGGACGCGGTGAACGTGTGCAGCGCCTCCCGGAACGCGACGACGCGGGCGTGCTCCGCCGGATCGGCCGGGACGACCGGCAGTCCCTCGGCCGTGGTCCAGGCCGTCAGCCCGCCGGGCTCGGCGAAGCGGTCGGCGCCGTTCTCCCGGTTCGCGGTGTTGAGGAAGCGCCGTACGAGCTCCAGATCGCCCGGCGCCTCCCGGCCCGGCGGCCATGCCGGGTCGGGCAGGATCCGCCCCTGGCTGTCGGTGGGGTGATCGGCGTGCACCCTCGGACCTTCCCATGTGGACACTGACCGGCTATCGTCACTATCGTAACGGATATGACCCTGACGCAGCGAGTCGTCGGTGTGCTCGCGGCGGCGGTGGTGGCGCTGGCCGGCTGTGCGGCTGGGGGGAGCGCACAGCCGGCTGAACGCGTCGAGCTGCCGCCCGGGAGCGTCCCTGAGGTCCTCGCGGAGGCGGACGGCGTGCTGGTCGGCCACCGCCGCGACGACCGTCCCGGCCTGCTGCGGCTCACACCGGACGGGCAGCCGGCGGAGGTCCCGCTCAGCCCCGCCACCGGCTACGGCGCCACCGCCTCCTGGTACGCGCTGACCGCGGAGGGCGGGCGGATCCTGGGTGTCGGCGGCGACCGCGGCGGCGCGCACGGCAACGTCCGCTGGAGCGTGTGGACCGGCGACGCCGGCGGGGTCGCTGAGCGCGTGCAGGCGTTCTCGACGTTCGGCGGCTGGGGTGCGGGCGACCTGGTCGGTGCCGTCTTCGCCTCCGGCGGGCCGCTGCTGGTCGGCTCGTGGGAGAGCGCCCAGGCGGGCAACGACGTGATGGTCTGGACCGCTGCCGGCGACGAGTGGAGCCGAGTCGACGTCGCGGGTACGCCGCTGGAGAGCACCCGCACGACGCTGAACTTCGCCGTCGCCGCCACCCGTGCACCCGGTGGGGCACTGGTGACGGGCTGGCAGGCCGGCGCCTCAGGACAGAAGCCGGCGGTGTGGCGCCAGGTCGGCGGGTCGTGGCAGGTCACGTCGCTGCCGGACGGTGGGCGCGCCGGCATCGCGCTCGCGGCCCGCTGCGGACCAGCGGAGTGCGCGGTGGCGGGCCGGGTCGACGGTCGACTCGCCCTCTGGCGGTTCGTGGGCGATCGCTGGGAGCGGGTGGCCGGTGTGCCCGAGATCCCGCTCGGGGAGCGGGAGCCCGTCGCCGCCCCGTTGATCGTGAGCGGCGGAGCACTGCACATCGCCGCGGACGGCGACCGGGTGCGCGCGATCGAGATCAGCGACGGCGGCGTCACCACCAGGGCGATCGCCGACGTCCGCGGCCCGGTCCGCGCCCTGGTGGCGTCCGGCGCCGACGCGTACGTGATCGCTGGGGAGCCCGCGCAGCTGTGGCGGTTGCCCGAGCTGCTCGGCTGATCGGCATCGGGAACGCCGGCCCCGGCCACCGCGTCGGAGCGGATGCGTCGACGAAGACGCCGCAGAAGACGCCGCAGAGGATGCAGCAGAAGATGCAGTGCCTCAGGGAAGGTCCCGGGGGAGATCAGGGTCGAACCAGGGCTTCACCGCATGCCGGCCCCGTGACCGGCTGCCTAGCGTGGACGGTGTGGACGTGGTCGAGGGGCTCCGGCAGCTGATCGAGGGCGCGCTGTCCTCACCGTGGCTGCTGCTCGTCATCCTCGGCCTCGCCGTGATCGACGCGCTGCTGCCCGCAGTCCCCAGTGAAGCGCTGATCATCGGCGGGGGAGTGGCCGCCGCCTCCGGCTCGCAGGAGCTGGTGCTCGTCGTGGCCGCCGCGGCTGCGGGCTCGTTCGTCGGAGAGTCGATCG
This sequence comes from Pseudonocardia thermophila, assembly GCF_900142365.1. Classification (GTDB taxonomy): domain Bacteria; phylum Actinomycetota; class Actinomycetes; order Mycobacteriales; family Pseudonocardiaceae; genus Pseudonocardia; species Pseudonocardia thermophila. The sequence goes on from NZ_FRAP01000025.1 coordinate 30,473, forward strand.
CCTACTTCATCGGCCGCAGGCTCGGGCCGGCCGTCCGGCGCCGGATGGTCCCCGGCACCACCCGCGCCACGACGTACGCCCACGTCGAGCACCTGCTGCACACCCGCGGCGGGCTGATCCTGCTCACCGGGCGGTTCATCCCGGCGGGCCGTACCGTCGCCGCCCTCGCCGCTGGCGCCACCGGGCTCGCCGGTCGCCGGTTCGCGTTCTTCACCGCTCCCGGCACCGTGCTCTCCGCGGGCTGGTCCGCGCTGCTCGGCTTCCTCGGCGGCGCCGCCGTCGCCGGCGATCCGCTGATCGCGCTGCTCGTCGGCATGGCCGCCGGCACCGTCGTCACGACGGCGATCGGCCTCGCCCGCCGCGGCCGTCCCGGTGCCCCCGGGGCCGAGCCCGAGACCACCGCACCCGTCCCGGTCGGTACCCGCAGCTGAGCTGGGGCGGCCGGACGGGGTGGGGCACCCACCGACCACCCCGCCCGGCCGAGCCTCGCTCCGTCAGGAGCGGTGGACCGTCAGGCGCCCACCGGCCGCTTCTGGTAGCGGCCCGCCGGCTCGCCGACGATCTTGCCGTCCTGCAGGATCCGCGTGCCGCGCAGGAACGTGTCGGTGACCTTCGCCGTCAGTTCCTGGCCCTCGAACGGCGTGTACTCCTGGCTCGACTCCGAGTCCTCCGCGCGCACGGTCCACGTGTGGTCCGGGTCGACGAGCGCGATGTCGGCGTCGAACCCGACGGCGAGGTCGCCCTTGTTGCGCAGGCCGTAGCGGCGGGCCGGGTTCGCGGTGACGAGCTCGGCGAGCCTACCCAGCGGCACGCCGCGCTTGCGGCCCTCGCTCACCAGCCCGGCGAGCAGGTACTCGGTGCCGCCGAAGCCGGACTTGGCGGCGAACACGTCGTCGCGCTTGTCGCCCTTGCCGAACTTCCGCTCGTCCTTGCAGCACGCGTGGTCGCTGACGACCCAGTCGACCGTGCCCTCCTTGACCGCCTCCCACAGCGCGTCGACGTCGGCGCGCTCGCGCAGCGGCGGGTTGACCTTGCCGCCGAGGCCGTGCGCGGTCGTGTAGTCGACGAGCAGGTGGCCGATGGTGACCTCGCGGCGGAAGTCGACGTGCGGGAACGCCTCCGCCATCCGCAGCGCCGCGTCGAGCGCCTTGCGGGAGCTCAGGTGCAGCAGGTTGATGTTCGCCAGGCCGGTCTCGTGCGCGAGGTAGGACGCGATCGAGATCGCCAGGCCCTCCGAGTGCGGCGGGCGCGACGCCGAGTAGGCCTCCAGGCCCTTGAGCTTGCCCTCCCGCTCGACCCGCTCGGTGTACGCGGTCATGATCTCGGCGGTCTCGCAGTGCAGCGACAGCGAGATCTCCGACGCGATGTCGGGGAACTGCTCCCGCGCGGCCTGGATGCCCCGCATGACGAACTCGAAGTGCGCGTAGTCGTAGCGCTCGCCCTCGGGGATCATGAGGAACTCGCTCTGGTCGCTCGACTTCCCGTGCAGACCGTGCGAGCCGTAGAACATGAACACCTTGAACGACGACACCCCGTACTTGCTGATCAGCTCGGGGATCTCGTCGATGTGCGCGCTCATCATCGGCGCGAGGTGGAAACCGTAGTCCACGTACGCCCTGCCCTCGACGGTGCTGAGCACCTCGGGGAAGACCTCCTCGTAGCGGCCGCCCCGGTTGAGGTAGTACTGGCCGGTGCGCATGTAGTTCAGGGCAGTGGTGACCCCGCCCTGGGCGCAGGCGCGGCTCTCGGTCTCGGTGTCGATCGCGAGCGGGTGGTAGATGCCCCAGTGCTGGTGGGCGTCGACGACGCCGGGGAACGCGAGCTTGCCGCCGCCGTCGACCACCTCGGTGGCCTCCGCGGTCGCGAGCTCCGGCCCGATCGCGGCGACCTTGCCGTCCTTGACGGCGATCGCGGTGCGGACCGGGGTGTCGGCCCCGGGCCGCACGAGGTCGATGTTGTGCAGGACCAGGTCGTAGGCCGTCATTCCGTCTCCTCCGTGCTGTCGTTCTGCCGGGCGGTGAGCGCCAGCAGCTCGCCCACCTCGGTCGTGGTGCCGAGGCCGGCGACTGCTGCGACCACCCTCTGGGCGGTCGTGTCGCCCAGGACCGGGCCGGCGTTGTCGGTGAACTTGCGGGCGATCTCCTCGTCGGTGAGCGGGTTGTCCACGCCGCCCCGGTTGACCAGGGCCTTCGCGGTCCACTCGCGCCCGTCGGTGGACCGCGCCCGGATCACGGCGGGGAACTGGTGCGGGTAGATGCTCGTGCACTCCTCGTCGGCGACCACGGTCGTGCGGCGCATCAGCTCCTGACGGGCCGGGTCGGCGAGGTGCGCCGGCGCGTAGTCCGCCAGCGCCGCTCCGAGCCCACCGCCGCCGAACAGCCCCACCACCGCCGCGTACGGGCCGCTGAACTGCGCCTCGTACGGGGTGCTCGGCGTGCGTTTCTTCTCGATCGGCTCGCCCACCGTCCGCACCACCGGTGCGGGCACCCCGATCTCCAGCGACTCGACCTCCGCCGGTGCGAGTCCCTGGCGGCGCAGTTCGGCCGCCGCGTCGACGATCGTGTGCGTGAAGTGGTTGGCCGGGTAGGGCTTGAAGAAGATGCGCGGCACCTCCCAATCGGTGCCCAGCCCGTCGGTGATCGCCTCCGGCCGGTACTCCCCGTGCAGGAACGCCTGGAAGAACCCGAACCGGCCCTCGAACACCGTCGGTGGCCCGGTGAAGCCGTGGCGCACCAGCCGCGCCGCCGACACCCCGGCCTGTGCGGCCCACCCGCAGTGCAGCCGCTTGACGGTGCCGCCGGTGCGGTTCGCCTCGATGATCCCGGACGACAGCGACGCCACGATGCCGATCGCGTGCGCCACCTCCGCCTCGTCGGCACCACCCAGCAGAGCCGCCGCGACCGCGCTGCCCACCGCGCCGCAGATCGACGTGGCGTGCTGGCCGTGCTCGAAGAACACGGAGTTGCCGCTCTCCGGGACGTAGCCGGCCATCCCGATGCGGACGCACACCTCCAGGCCGGCGGCGATCGCGGCGATCAGCAGGTCGCCGCTCGCGTCGTTGTCCTCAGCCGCTGCGAGCGCCGCGGGCACGACGCTCGCACTCGGGTGCAGCACCGACGGCAGGTGCGTGTCGTCGTAGTCGAGCGAGTGGGCGAGCACTCCGTTGGCGAACGCGGCGAGCGCGGCCGGCACCGGGTTCGGGTCGCCGACGACGTGGGCCCGCCCGGTGCCGCCCTGCTCGGCGACGAACGCGAGGGCGGCGGCGCTGGTGTCGAGCGCTCGTCCGGCCACGCACAGGCCCAGCACGTCGAGGATCCGCTGCCGCACGCTCGCGCGCACCGCTTCGGGCACCTGGCCCGCGGCGGCCTCCACGGCGAACCGGGCGACGGTCTGGCTCAGCGTGGGTGCAGACAGGGTGGGTGCAGGAGCAGGAGCGGTCACGAGCCGGCCTCCGGGACGACCGCGAGCGGCCGGACCGGCGAGCCCGTGGCCCCGACGAGCTTCAGCGGTGAGAGCACGAAGAGGAACTCGTGCACCCCGGCGGCGCCCAGCTCCTCCAGGTCCATCGTCTCGATGATGTGGATGCCCTTCTCCACCAGCAGGACGCGGTGCGCGGGCAGCAGGGCGTGCCCCTGGCCGGGCAGCAGCCGCTCGAACGCGATGGTGTCCGCGCCCGCCGCGTGCACCTGGCGGTCGGCGAGCCAGTACGCTCCGGCCTCGCTGACCCCCGGCACGCCGCTCGCGTGGCCGGTGTAGACCTCGGCCCCGGCGTCGAAGTTCGCGCCCCAGCCGCTGCGGATCAGCACCACGTCACCCGGGCGGATCTCGACGCCCTGCTGCTCGACCGTGCGGTGCAGGTCGTCCGGGGTGATCTCGTAGCCCGGCTCGCACTGCTCGAGGCCGAGTGCGCGCGGCACGTCCAGCAGCACGCCGCGGCGGAACATCGGCGCGATCGTCTCCGCGCCGAGCGCCTTCATCGCACCGCCGCGCTGCGCCTCCTCCGCCGAGATCCCGCCGAGCAGCTCGCCGTCGTGCGAGACGTGGGAGAACGCGTCGATGTGCGTGCCGACGTGGGTGCCCAGCGAGATGTGGTCGGCCGCGGCGGAGCCGCCGTCGGCGCGCACCATGTCGCCGTGCCGGCGGGGGAGCGTGTGCCAGTACGGCGGGTGGTTCGGCGACTGCGGCATGCCCTTGAACAGCGGCCTGCCCAGGTCGTGGACCCGGACCCCCGATCCCAGTGCTGCATCCAGCCACGAGGAGGTGATCTCCCGCGGCGCGTCGTTCACAGTCATGCGATCACCCCCCGCTCGCGCAGCTCGTCCATCTCCGCCGGCGCGTAGCCGAGCTCGGTGAGCACCGGCTCGGTGTCCGCCCCGAGGTCGCCGCCGGTGTGCCTGATCCGTCCGGGGGTCCGCGACATACCCCACATGACGTTGTGCATCAGCACCTCGCCGAGCTTCGGGTCGGGCACCTTGGTCAGCATCTGGGTGGCCCGGATGTGCTCGTCGTTGACGATGTCGGCCGCGTCGTAGACCGGCGCGACCGCCGCGCCCGCCGCGGTGAACTCGGCGATGACCTCGTCGCGGGTGCGTTGACCGATCCACTCCGAGACGTAGCCGTCGAGCAGGTCCGCGTGCTGGGCGCGCTGCGCGCCCGTCGCGAACCACGGCTCGTCGATCACCTCCGGGTGCCCGACGAGGTGCATCACGCGCTCGGCGATGCTCTGCGCGCTGGTCGAGATCGCGACCCAGCGCTCGTCCTTCGTCTTGTAGGTGTTGCGCGGCGCGTTGTTCTGCGAGCGGTTGCCCGTCCGCTGCCCGACGACGCCGAGCTGGTCGTACACGGTGGGGCCGGGACCGACCGCCGTCATCAGCGGGGTCAGCAGGTTCATGTCGACGACCTGGCCCTTGCCGGGGCTCTTGGTGTCCCGCTCCCAGAGCGCCATCATCGTCGCGGCGACCGCGGCGACGCCGGCGATCGAGTCGGCGAGGCCGAAGGCGGGCAGCGTGGGCGGGCCGTCGGGCTCACCGGTGAGGTGGGCGAAGCCGCTCATCGCCTCGGCGAGCGTGCCGAACCCGGCCCGCCTCGCGTACGGCCCGGTCTGCCCGAACCCGGTGACCCGCACCATGATCAGGCCGGGGTTGCGCTCCCACAGCTGTTCCGGGCCGAGGCCCCAGCGCTCCATCGTGCCGGGCCGGAAGTTCTCCACCAGCACGTCGGACCGCTCCGCCAGGCGCAGCAGCACCTCGGCGCCCTCGGGCTGCGACAGGTCGGCCGCGACGAGCCGCTTGTTGCGGGAGACCTCCTTCCACCACAGCGGCTCGCCGTCCTTGGCGGGCCCGTGCCCGCGCATCCCGTCGCCGCGGCGCGGGTGCTCGATCTTGATCACGTCGGCGCCGTAGTCCCCCAGTAGCTGGCAACACAGCGGACCGGCCAGGATCGTGGAGGCGTCCACGACCCGCACCCCGGTCAGCGGGCCATCGCCGAGCGCGGATTGCTCGGTCATGCGGAAATGGCTCCCCTCGGTTCGATGACCTCGCGCAGGATCCGGCAGAACGTCTGCGGGTCTTGTTCGGCGAGGAAGTCGGTCGCTCCCGGCACCACGACCGCGCTGCGGTGCTCGATCAGCTCGACCGCTCTCGGGTGCATGTGCTTGATCCGGTCCTCCGTGCCCGCCAGCAGGAGGTCCACCGGTCCTGCGGCAGCTGCGGAGTCGCGCAGGTCGTGGCGCCAGATCGCGCGGTACGACGAGGCGAAGTCGGGGCCGGCGTGCAGGTAGTCCCGCACCAGTTCGGTGACGAGGTGCGGGTCCGCCCACGGGTACTCGCCCCGCACCCGGTCGAAGATCCAGTTCAGGTGGCTGCCGTCCGGGCTGGGCTGCCACGGCGGCGCGAACGAGGCCAGCCGGTCTGCCCGCTCCTGCGGTGTGTAGACGGGCACCCCGTGCAGGACCACGCCGGCTGCGCGGCCCGGCCGGCGGGCCACCGCGTGCAGGGTGAACACCGCTCCGGTCGCCCGCCCGAACAGGAACGGCCGCTCGGCCCCGACGACGTCCGCGACCGTCCACGGAACCTCGGCGTAGTCCTCGACGCCCCATTCCCGCGGCGGCGGATCCGACTCGCCGTAGCCGGGCGTGTCGATCGCGATCGGGACGCAGAACTCCGCGAGCCCGGACAGCGCCTTGCGGTAGCGGCGGGCCGACAGCGGGCTCTGGTGCATCATGATCAGCACCGGTCGCCCGGACGCCACCTGGTCGCGCAGCGGATCGGTGCTCGCGGTGAGGACGTGCACCGCACCCCACGGCACGGGCAGGTACTCGCCGGTCATCGGCCACCCCCCAGTTCCACCGGCTGCTTCTGCTCCTGCTCGACGCGCATGCACGCCACCTCGTGCCGGTCGGCCACCTGCGCCAAGCGCACCTGCCACGACGAGCACGCGTCGACCTCGATCGGGCACCGCCCGGACAGCACGCACTTCGTGGGCTTCTTCGACGGGTTCGGGATCTCCCCGCGCAGCGGCACGTGCTCGCGCTTCTGCCCGACGACCGTGGAGAGCGTCGCCGACATCAGCGCCTGCGTGTACGGGTGGCGCGGGTTGGTCAGCACCTCCTGCGTCGGGCCCTGCTCGACGACGGTGCCCAGGTACATCACCGCGACCCGGTCGCTGATCAGCCCGACGGTGGCCAGGTCGTGGGAGATGAAGACGTAGGAGATGCCGCGCTCGCGCTGCAGGTCGCGCAGCAGGTCGAGCACGCGCGCCCGCACCGACACGTCCAGCGACGACGTCGGCTCGTCGAGGATCACCAGCTCCGGCTCGGTGATGATCGCCCGCGCGATGCCGATGCGCTGCTGCTGGCCACCGCTGAGGTTGCGCGGCAGCCGGTCAGCGTGCTCGGCGGTGAGGCCGACCCGCTCCAGCATCGCCACGACCTTCTCGCGGCGCTCGGCGCGGGAGAGCTCCGGCCGGTGGATGATCAGCGGCTCGGCGATGATGTCGCCGACCTTGAGCCGTGGGTTGAGCGACTCGTACGGCTCCTGGAACACGACCTGCAGCCGCGACCGCAGGGGCCGCATCTGCTTCCTCGACAGCGCGGTCAGCTCGATGCCGTCGAACACGACCGAGCCGGACGTCGGGGTGATCAGGCCGAGCGCGATGCGGCCGAGCGTCGACTTGCCGGAGCCGCTCTCGCCGATGACGGCGACGGTCTCGCCCTTCGCCACCGACAACGAGACCCCGTTGACGGCGTGGACCTCCTTGCCGCCGCGGCGGAACACGTGGTTCACGTCGCGCAGTTCCATGATGCTCATCGGCTGGTCACCGCCTGTTCGGTCAGGCCCGGCGCCTCCTGCGCCCACGGTGCCGGTGGCACCGCGTCGAGCAGCTGCTTGGTGTACTCGTGGGTCGGATTGGTGAACACGTCGGCGACGAGCCCGGTCTCGACGACCCGACCCGACTTCATGACCACCACCCGGTGGCAGTACTGGGCGACGACGCCGAGGTCGTGCGTGACCAGCAGCAGCGAGCGGCCGCCCTGCTTCACCTGGGAGTCGATCAGGTCCAGGATCTGGCGCTGGACGGTCACGTCGAGCGCGGTCGTCGGCTCGTCCGCGATGACCAGCGGCGGGTCGTGCAGCATCGCGAGCGCGATGACCACACGCTGCGCCATGCCGCCGGACAGCTCGTGCGCGTAGCCGCGCAGCACCCGTTCCGGTCCGCGCACCTGCACGGCCGCCAGCCGCTCGATCGCGAGATCGTGCAGCTCGGCGCGGCTCATCCGGCGGTGTGCCCGCATGACGTTGCGGAACTGCTTCTCGATCGACAGCACCGGGTTGAGCGCGCCGAACGGGTTCTGCGCGACGAAGCCGATGCGGGCCCCGCGGATCTCCCGCAACCGGGTGCGGGAGAGCTTGATGAGGTCCTCACCCTCGAACTCGGCGCTGCCCGCGACGACCCGCCCGTAGGAGGGCAGCAGCCCCAGGATCGAGCGGATGGTCACGGACTTGCCGGACCCGGTCTCGCCGACGATGCCGACCGCTTCGCCCGCCGGCACCTCGAACGAGACGTCATCGATCGCCCTGACGACACCCGCGCGGCCCCGGAACTGGGAGGTCAGACCCTGTACGCGGAGCATCAGCTTCCCTCCACCCGTCGCTGGATGCCGTTGGCCAGCATGTTGAGGCTCGCGATGGCGATGAAGATCGCCACGCCCGGCCAGATCGCGATCCACCACTGGCCGGTGGAGATCGCCTGGGCGCCCACCTGCACCATCGATCCCCAGGTCGGGGTGGGCGGCGAGACGCCGATGCCGAGGAAGTTCAGCGCCGCGATCACGATCACGGCGTTCGCCGTGGTGAGCGAGCACTGGACCAGGCAGACGTCGATGACGTTCGGCATGATGTGCCGGAACATCACCCGCCGCGGCCGGGCCCCGGTGGCGATCGCGGCCTCGATGAACCGCGCCTCGCGGATCGCCAGCGCCTCGCTGCGGATCAGCCGGATGAACCGCGGGCCGTTGATGATGACGATCGCGTAGAGGATGTTCTGGATGTCGTTGCCGGTCAGCGACACGATCGTCACCGACAGCACGATCAGCGGGAACGACTGGAACGCGTCGAGGGCGCGCATGAAGCCCTCGCTCCACTTGCTCTTCACGCTCAGCGGGAGACCGACGAGGAGACCGATCACCAGCGAGGCGAGCGTGCCGGCCAGCGCGAGCGGCAGGTCGCTGCGGCCGGCCGCGACCACGCGGGAGAAGACGTCGAACCCGTTCGCATCGGTGCCGAAGATGTGCTGCGCCGACGGCGGCTGCAGCACCGACGTCGGGTCCGGGGTCACCGGGTCGTACGGCAGCGGCGCCAGGAACGACGCCAGCAGCAGGAACAGCAGCACCGCGACACCGGCCACGATGCCCGGGCTGACCCGGGCGAAGTTGACGATCTTCGTGACGACCTCGGCGGCCGGGGACTTGGGGATGGCGGCGGCGTCACTCATAGCTCACCCGCGGGTCGAGGAGGAGGACCACGATGTCCAGGAGCAGGAAGAGGGTCAGCGTGAGCAGGCCGGCCGTGATCACGAAGCCCTGGATGATCGGCACGTCGACCTTCAGCACGCCGTCCAGCGCCCACTGGCCCATGCCGCGCCAGTTGAAGACGCGCTCGACGATCGCGGCGCCGCCGAGCAGCGACCCGAACAGGATCGCGACGTAGGTGATCACCGTGGTGCGGGACGCGGCGAACGCGTAGTAGACGACCGTGCGCTCCCGCAGCCCGCAGGCGCGGGCGAACTCGACCTGCGGCGTGGTGAGCGCGGTGCCCATGCTGCCGCGCGCGGTCTTGGCGAAGTACGACGCGTAGACCAGCCCCAGCGCCAGCACCGGCAGCGCCGCGTGGCTCACGGCCATGCCGAGCGTCTCCCAGTCGCCGGTGAACAGGCTGGAGAAGATCAGGAACGGCCGCTCGTCGGCGGAGCCCGCCGTGATCGGCAGCCGCCCGATGGGCGCGGGCGCCCAGCCGAGCAGGAAGAAGAACACGTAGATGCCGACCAGTGCGAGGAAGAAGTCCGGCACGGACTGCAGCACCGAGGTGATGCCGCTCATGATCCGGTCCGGGAGCCTGCGGGCGAAGTAGGCGCCGATCACGCCGATCGTCATGCCCAGCGCGAGCGCGAACAGCAGCGAGAAGAAGACCAGCTCGATGGTGTTCGGCAGGAACTTCCCCAGGTCGGACAGCACCGGCTCGTTCGTGAAGAACGAGGTGCCGAGATCGCCCTGCAGCAGGTTCGTCCAGTAGGAGACATAGCGCTCCAGCACCGGCTTGTCGAGCCCGAGCTGGGCGTTGACGTGCGCGATCTGCTCCTTGGTCGCGAAGTCGCCGAGGATCGTGATCGCCGGGTCACCGGGGATCAGGAACGTCAGGAAGAACGACACGCTGCCCAGCACGAACACGGAGATGGGCACGATCGCGATGCGCTTGAGGATGTAGCGCAGCATGGGGCGGCGCTGCTTCTGCTTGACCGCCGGCTGCGCGGCTCGCGCCGTCGTCACAGCACACTCACCCCTCCGTCGACGCACAGGGTGTGGCCGGTGACCATCGCCGCCTCGGCGGAGGCGACCCACCGCACCGCAGCCGCGACCTCCTCGGGCCGCACGACCCTGCCGAGCGGGATCGTCGCGAGCTTCGCGGTCATGTAGTCCTCGTTGTCGAGGACGTCCGCGGTCATCGGGCTCGGCACGATCGTGGGTGCCACCGCATTGACGCGGATCTTCGCGCCCGCCCACTCCAGCGCCAGGATCTTGGTCAGCTGGATGACCCCCGCCTTCGTCACGCCGTACATCGCCGAGCCGGCGATCGCGACGAGACCTCCGGTGGAGGCCAGGTTGACGATGTTGCCCCCGCGGGTGGAGAGCACGGGGTAGACGGCCTGGCACATGCGGAACGTGCCGTTGAGGTTGACCTCGACGACGTCGTGCCAGACCTCCTCCGGCATGGTCTCGGTCGCGCCGCGGGCGTTGATGCCGGCGTTGTTCACCAGCAGGTCCACGGTCCCGGCCCGCTCGACCGCGGCCGCGACCGCCGCGCGGCACGAGTCCCCGGAGCGCAGGTCCAGCTCGACGGCGTGGGTCGCGCTCGCCGGCGCGGCTCCGCCCAGGTCGGCGGCCACGACCACGTAGCCGTGGGCGGCCAGCTCGTCGCAGATCGCCGTACCGATGCCGCCTGCGGCGCCGGTGACGAGGGCGACGGGGGAAGCCTGGGAGTCGGTCATCAGGTCACCTCCGCGAATCGGCCGTGCCACTCGGCCCGGGCCTGCTCGGGGAGCGGCAGACCGGACAGGCGCACGGCGGGGCTCAGCGGCTCGTCGATGCCCGCGAGGCGCAGCAGCGCCCACAGCGTGGCGAGGTTGCTGCTCACGGTGGGCCGGCCGGTCTGCTGCTCGATCGCGACGAGCGAGTCGAGCGTCCGCCAGTTCGTGCAGCTGATCGCCACGACGTCGGCGTCGGAGACGTCGAGCGCCGTCGCCGCCGCGTAGCTCGCCGCGGGCTCCAGCCGGCCCTTGTCCAGGTTGGACAGGATGTGCAGGTCGTTGCGGGCGGTCACGGTGAACCCGGCCTGGCCGAGGTAAGTGACCGCGCCGTCGGCGACCGGGGCGACGTACGGGGTGGCCAGCGCGACCTTCCGCGCTCGCAGCGCGGTGAGCGCGGCGACGAGCGCGCTGCTCGTCGTGACGATCGGCACCCCGTGGGCGCGGGTGAGGTCGTCGCACGTCGCCTGGTCGGAGTCGCGCCCGCCCAGGAAGCTGCCGGACGTGCACGCGTAGGCGATGGCCGCCACACCCGCGGACGCGAGCTCGGCGACCGCCCGGTCGAGCTGGGAGTGCATCGCGAGCAGGCTCGCGACCTTCTCCTCCTCGGAGGCGACCTCGGCCACCGCGACGCGGGTGGCGAACACCGCGACGTCGGGCGGCAGGTACGCCGCGAACTCGGGTTCCACCGTGGTGTTCGTGGACGGGACCACGACACCGACACGCGCTCGCCGCCCGTACATCAGCTGCCGCCGTTCACGAGCGGGACCCGGAACCCGGGCCGGATCTCCGAGAGCAGGTCGACCACCTCGTAGCGCAGGTCGAGGCGCTCACCGGTGGTCGTGTCCCGGAGAGTGCCGGTCCAGGTGGTGCCGTACCGGATCGTGTTCTCGATGCTGGTGTAGGTGCCGCAGAACACCAGGTAGGACGACGGCAGCGCCGCCACCCGCTCCTCGAGCACCTTCACGATCGCGTCGGGGGAGAGGAAGACCGACGCGCCGCACCGCTGGTAGAGCGCGCCGTCGACGGTGGACTCGAGGACGAGGTCGCTCCAGCGCGGGGCGACGTCGCGCCACCGCCACACCTGCCTGCCCAGCACGCTCGGGCAGTACTGCTTGGCCCAGATGATGCTGTGCTTCTCCAGCACGCGGTCGGTGTGGTCGGACCCGACGCCCAGGAAGATCTCCCCCTCGTGGACGACGAGCACCAGCTCGACCTCCCCGGAGGTGCTCCCGCTGTGCACGCCGATCCGGTCGTCGGTCGTCACCGAGTTGACCGACATGGGGTAGATCCGCGGCGCGGGGACGTCGAACGCGATCCGCACGCCCACGTCGGCGACCTCGCGCTGGTGGGCGACGGCCGCGTTCGGGTCGACGGTCGCCGACCCCAGGTTGTAGAGGCGCTGCGGGGTCGTGACGAGCCGCTGCGGCCCCGCGCCCGTCCGTAGGACATCGAGCGTGAAGGTGGTCACCCGCTGTTCCTCGTTTCGCAAGTCGTACAGAGTCGGGGTGCCGTCCCCGCGCAGTGGGGGAGCTGCGCGGGGACGGCTGAGGGAGGGGGATCAGCCCTCGTCGAAGAGGCGGTCGAGCACCTGCGTCGCCGCCTCGATGGTCGGCATGCCGGCCGGCAGCCCGGAGAGCGCGATCGCCTCCAGGACCTCACGGCGGCTGGCGCCGTGCTTCAGCGCGCGCTTGCCGAAGTAGACGATCCCGTCGGGGTCGTTCTTGGCGGCGGTCGCGACGCCGACCAGCACGAGGTAGCGGGTCTTGAGGTCCAGCGCCCGCGGCTCCTCGGCGAACAGCAGCTCGGCCGTGAGCGCGTCGTAGCGGGCGAGGATCTCCGGGGAGACCTCGTCGAGCAGCTCGTGCACCGGCAGGACGTAGCCCCGCCGGGCGCGGACGGTGGCCAGCGCCTCCGATTCGGGCTTCTCGGTGGTGGTCACTTCTCAGACTTCCCTTCCGGCGAGCTCGCCTTCCCAGATCGCGTTGAACACCCGGCGCGGCGATACGGCGTCGCCGATCGCGCGCACCGGCACGACGCCCTTCAGCGCGTGGAACAGGGCGTCCTCGGCCTTGTTGCCGGTGCTGAGCACCACGGCGTCGACGTCGGAGTACTCGGTGGTCTCACCGGTCCAGACGTCGCCGAGGGTCACCGTGTCCTCGAACACGCGGACCAGCTCGTGGTCGGTGATGAACGTGATGCCCTTGTTGCGGATGCGCCGGTAGGTGGCCTGCAGGTCCCGGCTGGCCTCCAGGTCGGGGGCCACCTGCGGCAGGCGGGTCACGATCGTGACCGAGTGCCGCAGGTCCGCCAGGTGCTCGGCGACCACGACCGGCTGCCGGGCGCCGGTGTCGTCGAAGACGAACACGTTCGGGCCGATCTCGGCCTTGCCCGACATCACCTCGTTGATCGAGTAGACGTTCCACTGGTCGACGCCGGGCACGATCGAGCCGTCGCCCCACGACGCCGGCCGCAGCGAGCTCCAGCCGTGCTTCAGCGGGGTCGACCCGGTCGCGATGATCACCTCGTCGAACCCGGTGAGGTCCTCGACCTCGGCCCGGTGCCCGAGCTTCACCTCGACCTGAGCGTCCTCGATCTCCGAGATGAGCCAGTCGGTGATGCCCTGCCACTCGGCGTAGCTCGCCGACCTGGCCATCAGCGCGACCTGACCGCCGAGCTCGTTCTTCTGCTCGAACAGGGTGACCGAGTGGCCGCGCTGCGCGGCGGTCAGCGCCGCCCGCAGCCCGCCGGGTCCACCGCCGACGACGGCGACCCGCTTGCTCTGCTCGGCCTTCTTCAGCGTGCCGATGCCCAGTTCCGTCTCCCGCGCGACCGCGGGGTTGTGGACGCAGGCCAGCGGGCTGTTGACGATCGAGGCGAGGCAGTGGTTGGCGCCGACGCACGGCCGGATCCGCTTCGTCTCCCCGCGCATGGCCTTGATCGGCCACTCCGGGTCGGCGATCAGCGTCCGGGTCATGCCGATCATGTCGGCGTCCCCGCGGGCGAGGACCGCCTCCGCCAGTTCCGGGGTGTTCAACCGGCCGACCGCCACCACCGGGATGTCCGGCGGCAGCGCCCGCTTGATGTTCGCGGTGTCCTTCAGCTGGAACCCGGCCGGCTGCGGCGTCGCGCCGTAGATGTTCATCCGCTCGATGTACGTGCCCGCGGAGACGGACACGTAGTCGACGAGCCCGGTGTCGACGATCGCTTTGGCGATCTCGGTCCAGTCGGCGTTGGTGAGGCCGCCGGGGACGCCGCCGTCGGTGCCGTTGATGCGGACGCCGACGATCCGGTCCGACCCCACCTCCTCCCGGGTGTGGCGGATGATCCGCAGGATCAGCCGCAGCCGGTTCTCGAAGCTGCCGCCGTACTCGTCGGTGCGGTGGTTGGTCGCCGGCGAGAGGAACTGGCCGAGCAGGTAGCCGTGGGCCAGCCCGTGGACCTCGACGCCGTCGAGGCCGCCCTCGGCCGCGTACCGCGCCGAGAGCACGTACCCCTGGACGATCTCCTCGATCTCCTCGTGCGTGAGCACGTGCGGCATCTCGCGGTAGACCGTGCAGGGCACCGCGGACGGTGCCCACACCGGCAGCCGGTTGACCGTGCCGTTGGTCTCCCGGCCCCGGTGCCAGGGCTGCGCCAGCAGCAGGCAGCCGTGCTCGTGCACCGCGGCGGCCAGCTTGCGGTAGTTGTCCACCACCGCCGGCTGGAAGGCGAAGATCTTGCCCTTGTACGGCTGCGTGGTGGGGTGGACCGCCATCGCCTCCATGGTGATGACGCCGACTCCACCGCGAGCGCGTTCCGCGTAGTAGTGGACGTGCTCGTCGCTGAAGTTGTGGTCCTTCACCAGCTGGGTGCTGTGGCCCGTCATCCAGACGCGGTTCTTGGCGGTCCGCGGTCCGATCTTCAGCGGGCTGAACAGGTTCGGGTAGTCGGTCATCTCAGCCCTGCTTGAGCGTGTGGACGAACATCTCGCCGTTCGGGGCGTGCTGGTAGTTCGTCAGGCCCGTGCGGACGGCGTGCACGAACTGGCGATCGACCAGGTAGATGAAGCCCGGGTGCTCGGCGAGCAGCTCGCCGGCGCGCTTGACCAGCGCGTCGCGCTCGTCACCGGGGCTGGTCGTGCCGACCTTGGCGACCACGTCGTCGTACTCGCTGTTGACGTAGCCGAAGGTGTTCAGCTTGCTCTTCGAGGAGTTGTAGAGGAACAGCGAGTAGTACGGGTCGGCCACGGCCGGGGGCTCCAGGTACAGCAGCGCCTGGAAGTTGCCGTCGTGGAAGACCGTGTTGATCTCGGTGGCGCTGGCCAGGGTCTGGATCTTGACGTCGATACCGACCTTGCTCAGCTGGTTCTGCAGCAGGATAGCGATCTGCTCGGCCTCAGGGCCGGGCCGCGCCGGGGAGATGTGCAGCGTCATCGACAGGTTGCTGACGCCGGCCTGCTCGAGGAGCCGCTTGGCCTCCTCGACGTCGTAGCGGTACTTCGCGGCCTCCGGCATCTCGACGCCGTACGCCGTGCTCACGCTCGCCTCGGCGGGCTGGTTGAAGCCGCGGTAGACGGCGTCGACGATCGACTTGCGGTCGATGGCCAGCGAGATGGCCTTGCGCACCTCGTCCTTGCCCAGGACGGGGTCGGCGGCGTTGAGCACCAGCGGGATGCGGTCGGCGGACACGCAGGTCTGCACGTCGATCGCCGGGTTGTCGCGCAGCTGCGCGTACTGCTCGTAGGCCAGGCCGGCCGCGTACGAGGCGTTGCCGGTGGACAGCAGCTGGGCCCGGCTGGCGGCGTCGGAGACGCCGATGAACACCAGCTTCTCGACGTCACCGCGCTCGGCGGTGTAGTTCGGGTTCTTGCTCAGCGTGAGCCGGTCACCGGAGACGAAGTCGCTCTCGGCGTGCGTCCACGGGCCGAACGTCGAGGCGTTCTTGGAGACGAAGTTCTTGCCCCACGGGTCGTCCGCGGTGACGTGCTTCTTGACCTCGGTGCTGTCGAGGATGCGGAACTGGTACCAGGTCAGGATCGCCAGATCCATCGCGGACGGGTTGTCCATGTGGATCTCGAAGGTGCGGTCGTCGATCACCCTGATCGGGTCGGCCGCGTAGTCGGCGACGTCCTGCATCAGCGTGTTCGGCGTGCCGACCTTGAGGTCGATCAGCCGGTCGAACGTCCACTTGACGTCCTCGGACGTCAGCTTGTTGCCGGCCGCGCTGGTGGCCTCGCGCAGCTTGACCGTGACGGTCTTGCCGTCGGCGCTGCGCTCCCAGGACTCCGCCAGGTCGCCCTTGAGGTGGTCGACGCTCGCGAGGGTGGTGCAGCCCTGCTGGTCGAGATCCTCGGTGCCCCAGCGGAACAGCGTCCCGCCGAGCTCGAAGCCGATGTTGCGCGACGGGTCGCCCTGGTGGTCGGCCGGGTCCAGGCTCGTGGGTAGACCCGAGATCGCGTAGGTGAACGTCGTCCCGCCCGCGGCCGCGCTGGACTGCGAACCGCCACCGCCGCCGCACGCCGTGACCGCGAGCGCCGTCGCGGCCAGAACGGCCACCGGCCCCGCCTTCCTCCGCCACGACGGGCCGGAGCGGGCCGCCCGGGCAAGTGCTCTCCGCGTCATCAATCCTCACCTTGTTCCGGTCAATGGGAAGACGCTACGATGATGTCCCACTCTCAAGAACAGATCGTCCTGCTGTCAAGCCCGAACGGTTAACAACTTGAAACAGCGACGGTTGTCCGTTCCGGGCAGCGCCCTCCGGGTCGCCGTCGCTCCGAATGCTTCTGAAGGGTCGCCAGATGTCGGCTCACCTGCGCCTGCACGAGACGGTCCGGTGCGGCCGCCTCACTCTGCGCAACCGCATCGTCATGCCAGCGCACACGACGAACTTCGCCGTGAACGGTGTCTTCTCGCCCCGGCACATCGCCTACCACCGGGCGCGCGCGGCGGGCGGTGTCGGCATGATCATCACCGAGGGGATGCGGGTGCATCCGACCAGCCTCGCGCGTTCCAACACCGTCTCGGCCTTCGACGACGCCGTGATCCCCTCCCTGACCGAGCTCGTGGAGGTCGTGCACGGGCAGGGCGCGCTGCTCGCCGGCCAGTTGCTGCACGTCGGACGGCAGTCGGGCGGGCACCACATGCTGACCCCGGCGTGGGCGGCGTCACCCATCCCCTGGTCGAGCACTGCGGCCGTCCCGCACGAGATGACGACCGAGGAGATCGCCGAACTGGTCGCCGCGTTCGGCGCCGCCGCCCGCCGGGTCGCGGCCGCCGGCGCGGACGCCGTCGAGCTGCACCTCGGCCACGGTCACCTGCTCCAGCAGTTCCTCTCGCCGGCGACCAACACGCGCACCGACGGATACGGCGGCAGCTTCGCCAACCGGCTGCGCCTCACGCAGGAGGTGTTCGACGCCGTCGAGGCGGTGCTGCCGCCGGAGATGCCGGTCATCCTGCGGATCAGCGCGGACGAGTTCATCGAGGGCGGCCTCGTCCTCGAGGACACGCTCGCCGCCGTCGACCTGCTGCTCAAGGAGCACCAGATCGACGTGCTCCACGTGAGCCACTCGGCCTACGTCGGAAGCGCGAGCATCGCGACGCAGATGGCGGACATGAGCTTCCCGCCGCTGCCGTTCCGCCACCTCCCGCGCGCGTTCAAGCGGGAGTTCCCGCAGCTGTCGATCCTGGCGGTCGGCCGGGTCGACAACCTGGAGAACGCCCGCAGCCTCATCGAGGAGGGCGACGCCGACCTGGTGGCCCTCGCCCGCCCGCACATCGCGAACCCCGACCTGGCCGCGCTGCCGCTCCTCGACGACGCTCCGCCCGCCCGCGACTGCATCGCCTGCAACCAGGGCTGCGCCGCCCGGCTGGAGGCCGGGCTGCCGATCAGCTGCGTGGTCAACCCCGAGGTCGGCATGGAACGGGAGTGGGACGCGCTGCGCGCCGCGTCCCGCGAGGGGGAACGCCGCCGCGTGCTCGTCGTCGGCGGAGGGCCGGCCGGGCTCGAGGCCGCCATCGCGGCCGCCTCGGTGGGGCACGCCACGACGCTGGTCGAGGCGGAGCCCGAGCTGGGCGGTGCGCTGCGGCTCGCGGCCCAGCTACCGATGCGCGGGGAGTTCCGCCGGTTCATCAGCGAGGCGGAGGCGCTCGCCCGGCACGTCGGCGTCGACGTCCAGCTCGGTGTGCGGGCCGACGACGCCCTGCTGGCCGAGGGCTGGGACTCCGTCGTGCTGGCGACCGGCGGGGTGGAGGTGCCGGAGACCCGGTTCCCCGCGCTGCCGCTGGCCACCGCGCTCGCCGAGCCCGACAGCACCGGCGGGCACGTCGTCGTCGTGGACGAGGACGGCACGACGACCGCGCTCGCCGTCGCCGACCTGCTGCTGACCCGCGGCTGCCGGGTCACGCTGCTCACCGACCGCCCGAGCATGTCCTGGCGGGTGCCGGTCTACTCCCGGCCGGCGCTGTGGGAGAAGCTCTCCGGCCGCGGGTTCAGCGCCGTGCTCATGCGGGCTCCGGTCCGGCTCGACGACGGCGTGCTGACCTACCGGGACCCCCTTTCTGGTGAGGAGGGGGAGCTGCAGAATGTGTCCTCAGTGATCACGATCCGGCAGCGGGCCGCAGGTACGACGCCGACCCTGCCCGGCTCCGTGACCGGATCGGTGATCGGCGACGCCTATGCCCCGCGGACGGCGCTCGAGGCCGCCTTCGAGGGTCGGTTCGCCGGGCTCACGGTCACGGACACCCCCGGTGTCCGCACCGCGGCAGCCGCGCTGCGCGGCCGGCTCTGACCACCGGAAGGACGACGATGCAAGCGGTCGATCGGGTGTCGGCGGTGCTGCTCAGCTTCACCGAGGCGAGCCGGGACCTGGGCGTCACCGAGATCGCGGAGACGGTCAACCTCCCCAAGAGCGCCGTCCACCGCATCCTGGAGGCGCTGGTGCGCACGGGGTTGCTCGCCAAGGACGCGGACCGCGGCCGGTACCGGCTGGGCCCGCGGATGCTGGAGCTGTCCATCGCGTCCCTCGGGACGGTGGACCTGCGCTCGCTCGCCCAACCGATCATGGAGGAGCTGCGGGACCGCACCGGTGAGACGGTGACGCTGAGCATCGCGATCGGCCGCCAGCGCATGTACGTCGGGCAGGTGGAGAGCAAGCAGGACGTGCGGATGACGATCGAGGTCGGCCGGCGTTACCCGCTCTACGCGGGTGCCTCGGGCCGCTCGATCCTCATGACGTTCCCCGACGCGGATCTCGAGGCCTACCTCGCGGGCATCGAGCTGAACCCGCTCACCGACCGCACCGTGCGCGATCCCGGGCGGCTGCGGGAGATGCTCGAGATCGACCGGCGCCGCGGCTACTCGGTGAGCCAGGGGGAGCGCGATCCGTACGCCGCCGCGATCGCCGCGCCGATCATCGCGCGGGGGACCCGGGCCGTCGGCTGCTTCAGCGTCTGCGGCCCGCACGACCGGCTGAAGGACTCCGCCCCCGAACGGCTCGGGCCCCTGGTCGTCGACGCCGCGGCGACCATGTCCGCTCTGCTCACGGGAACCAACGGCGGTTGAGTGCCACCCCGGGCCGCGCCCGGGAACGGAAAGGTGTGTCATGCCGAACAGGTCCGCACAACCGGGCCGCAGCTACCTCTACGTCCCCGGCCACCGCGCCGACCGGCACGAGAAGGCGCTGGTCAGCGGGGCCGACGACGTCATCGTCGACCTGGAGGACGCAGTCCCCGCCGACGCCAAGGACGAAGCCCGCCGAGCGTGCGCCGCGCTGCTGGCCGGCGGGCCGTCGTCCGGGGCGCAGGTGTGGGCGCGCGTGAACGCCCATCCTGCCCACCTGGCGGACGACCTCGCCGCGGTGGTCTCGCCCGCGCTCACCGGGATCTGGGTGCCGAAGGCCGAGCCCGCGCTGCTCGCGGAGGTCGACGAGCGGCTCACCGCGCTCGAGCGCGCGGCCGGGCTGGCCGAGGGATCGACCGCGGTGATCGCCCTGATCGAGACCGCGGTGGGCGTGCTGCACGCGGAGGAGGTGGGCCGCTCCCCGCGGGTGGTGCGACTCGGCATCGGCGAGGCCGATCTCGCGGGCGAGCTGCGGCTGCAACCCGATCACGAGGCCAACCAGCTGTACGGGATCCGGCTCGCGGTCGTGCTCGCGAGCGCGGCCGCCGGGCTGGCGCCGCCCGTCGGGCCGGTGGAGATCGCGGTGCGGGACGAGGAACGGCTGCGGGTCTCCACGACCCGGCTGCTGCGCCAGGGCTTCCGCGCCCGCACCGCGCTGCACCCGCGGCAGATCCCGGTGATCAACGAGGTGTTCACGCCCACCGCCGAGGAGGTCGCCGAGGCGCGGGAACTGCTCGCCGTCCTCGACGAGGCCCAGCGGCGCGGGCAGGCGACGGCGGTCGATGCGAAGGGCCGCCTCGTCGATCCCGCGGTCGTGCGCGGGGCGCAGGAGATCCTCGACCGCTACGCGGGTCGCGCGACGTAGAGGCAGTCCAGCGGGTCGTCGGGCACGTCGTGCACGGTGACGTCGCCGAACCCCGCGTCGGCGAGCATCGCGCAGGCCAGCTCGCGGCCCCACATCGTGCCGAGCCCCGCCCCGCCGTGGGCGAGCGACACGGTCATGCAGTGCAGGGTGCTGACCCCGTACAGCAGCGGGGCCGCCGGGTCGCCGATGTTGTCGTCGAGCCGGCTCGCGGCGTTGACGTCCATCATCACGAACACGCCGTCGGAGTCCAGCGCACGGCGCACGGCCGCCAGCACACCGGCGGGATCGACCTGATCGTGGATCGCGTCGAAGGCGAACACGGCGTCGAACGGCGGATCGGCCGGCAGCCCGACGACGTCGCGCACCTCGAACGCCACGTTGGTCAAGCCCCACTCGGCGGCCTCGGCGCGGGCGCGCGCGATCGCGTCGGTGGCGATGTCGTAGCCGACGAACCTACTGGCCGGGTAGGCCTTGGCCAGTAGGTTCGTCGAGTGCCCCGTGCCGCAGCCGATGTCGGCGACCCGAGCGCCCGCCGCTAGCTTGCCGGGCAGGCCGGGGACGAGCGGGACGATGCCGTCGAGCAGCTGCCCGTCCATCAGCCCGCGGGACATTCCGTCCATGACGTCGGTGAACTCGGGCCGGAACTCCTCGTACGGGATCCCGCCGCCCTCACGGAACGCGCGGGCGACACCGCTGACGTGCGGGGCGAGCAGCGTGCAGATGCGGGCCATCGGCGCGAGGTTGGCCGATCCGGGCCCGGTCAGGCAGACCGCGTGCTCGGGCGGCAGCGTGAACGTGCCGTGAGCGTGCTCGACGATCCCCGCGGTCGCCAGGGCGGCCAGGCACTCGCGGACGTACCGCTCGGTGAGCCCGGCCCGCTCCGCCAGCTGCGTGCTGGTGCCGGGCCCCTCGGCGAGCGCGTCGAGCAACCCGGTGCGCTCGGCCAGGTCGATCATCAACGTCGTGATCGCTCCGGCGTAGGTGCCGATCAGCTCGCCGGCGAAGCGCTCGACCCGGGCGGTGTCGATGCCGGCGGTGTCGATGCCGGCGGTGGCGGTGGCGGTGCTGGCGGTGCTGGTGCTGGTGGTATCGCTGCCGCTGCGCGTGGTGGCGGTCATCGGGGCCTCCTTCGGTCGGGCCGCGAACGCTAGGCCCGCCGGAAGGGCCGCCGCATCGCGCGCACGACCCATTCGGCGGCGTCGATGTGGGTCGTTCTACCCAGGTGCGCTACCCGTGCTCAGCGGGAACGAGGCCGTGCGCGAACGCGTACGCCGCCGCCGCGGTCCGCGAGGTGACGCCGAGCTTGGCGAAGATGTTCGACAGGTGCCGCGCGACCGTCTTCTCGCTGATCACGAGCGCGGCCGCGATCTCGCGGTTGGTCTGCCCCGCGGCGAGGCAGGTCAGCACCTCCAGCTCCCGCGCGGTGAGCCCGGCCGGAACCGCTCCGCCGCGCCGGGCCGCGACGTCCGCCCGGCCGGTGACGGCGCCCAGCTCGGTGAACGCGGCGTCCGCGGTGTCCAGCTCGCGCGTCGCCGCTTCGCCGTCTCCGAGGGCGGTGTAGGCGTCCGCCAGCAGCAGCCGGGTGCGTGCGCACTCGTACGGGGCGCTCAGCTCGACCCACTGCCGGCACGCGGCGCGCAGCGTACCCAGCCGCCCCGGCCGCGTCGCCGGTCGCCAGCTGCACCGCTCCGGCCGCCCGGGCGGCCAACGCGGCCAGCCCGGGCCCGGCGCACTCGGCCGCCGTGGCCGACAGCTCCGCCGCGGCCTTCTTCGCGGTGACCCGGTCCCCGGCCGCTAGCGCGATCTCGACCTGCGCGGCGCACAGCCGGGCCCGCTTGAGCCGGTCACCGGTCTCGGCGAGCAGCGCCGTCCGCACCGCCGCCGCGGCCGCCGACGTCCTGCCCTGGGCGAGCCGCAGCAACGCCAGCCCCGGCTGCGGATCGCGGCCGAGCCGGTGCGCCCGCGCGTACTCCTCCTCGGCCGCGTCGAACCGGCCCCGCAGCCGGTGCAGCTCGCCCAGCTCGTAGTGCCCCTCGGCCGCGGTGCTGATCATGATCTCGTCCAGCTCCGCGCACACCTGCGCCGCCACTCGCTCGGCCCGCTCCCAGTCCCCGGCCATCGCGAGGATCTGCGCGCGGTGCACCCGGCAGATGCCGGTGAACACCACGGCGGCCGGCAGCGCGGCGCCAGCGCTCCAGCGCGGCCGTCCAGTGCGCGGCGCGCCGCACATCGCCCAGCTCGTGGCACGCGGCGATCATGTGGCAGTACAGGTTGCCGGCGATGTCGGGCGCGATCTCGCCGTCGACCACGGTCACCATCGCCTTGTCCAGCAGCGCCAGTCCCTCGGCGACGCGGCCCTGCTTCACCAGCGCCCGTCCCTCGCCGAGGGTGCCGGCGGCGACCACACCGGGATCGCCGAGCCGCCGTCCGTCCGCCGCGACCGACCGCGCCGCAGCGATGACGGACTCGGCCACCTCCGGATCCCCGCAGTCGTCGATCGCGGCCTCGACCCGCGTGAAGTAGCGCAGGTAGACGGCCTCCGGCGCGTCCGGCAGCTCGGCGAGCAGCTCCGCGGCCCGGCTCATCCACCCGAACCCCTCGATGTCCTCACCGCGCAGCAGATGGTTGACCGCCACCTGCAGCGCCGCCGCGGCCGCCCCGCGCCGCTCCCCGGCTGCCAGGTGCGCCCGGTGCGCGGCTCGCCCGGCCTCGATCGACTCGTCCACCTGCCCGAGCCACCACGCGCTGTCGGCGAGCGCCAGCGCGTCCGCCGGCGCCAGGTCCGTCACCGCTGCCGCCCGCCGGAAACCCTCCCGGGCCGCGTCCCACCGGTGCTGCTGGTAGGCCGCCCGCGCCGTGCGCAGCGCGCCGTCGTCACCGCCCATGCCGACTCCTCGCTCGCCGCCGTGCAGGACAGCGTGGTCCCGCGGTGGCGCCCTGGCAATGAGGGGAAGCTCCGCCGTGAGCGCACACCGTACGGCGTCGGGACCCCCTCCGCGGTCAGGCGGCGAGGATCTGCATGTACGAGGCTCCGGTAGACGCGCTCCACCTCAACAGCGCCCCGGCCGCGCACCCCGGACCGGCACGCCGCGCCTGACCGAGCCCTGCCGGACGGGAGATCACCAGGGCATGGCCCCGTGCTTGGACACGAACGTCCCGGTCGGTCCGTCCGGTCCCACTTGCGCCATCCGGACGACGATCTCGGCGGCTTCTTCCACCGTCTGCGTGCCGGTGTTGCCGTTGAGATCGGTCTTGGTGTAGCCGGGCTCGACGGCGTTGACCCGGAACTCGGGCAGCGCCTTGGCCAGCTGGATCGTGATCACGTTGACCGCGGTCTTCGACGCCGGGTAGGCGATGCCCTGGTAGAAGTGCGTGAAGCTGGCCGGGTCGCTCAGCGTGGAGAGGGACGCGAGCCCGCTCGACAGGTTGACGATCACGGGCGCCGAGGAGCGGCGCAGGATCGGCAAGAACGTGTGGGTGACCCGCATGGTGCCGAACACGTTCGTCTCGAAGACGGCGCGGACGTCGTCCGCGGTGGTGTCCGCCGGTGCGAGGATGCCGTTGTCCGGCAGCCGGCCCTCCACGCCGGCGTTGTTGATGAGGACGTCGATGCCGCCGGCGTCCTCGATGGTCTTCGCGGCAGCGGCGACGGAGGCGTCGTCGGTCACGTCGAGCTGGACGAACTCCGCACCCAGCTCGGCGGCCGCGGCCCGGCCGCGCTCCTCGTCACGGGCGCCGAGGAAGACCCGGTGCCCGGCGGCGATGAGCTGCCGCGCCGTCTCCTTGCCGATGCCCTTGTTCGCTCCGGTGATCAACATCGTGCTCATGCCTCCACGATCGTCCGAGCGGCGCAGGCATGAGGACTGTGCGGTTTTCCTGGGACTGCCGGTACCAGGACGAAGGGCTCAGGGCGTCGCGGTCGTCGGCGGAGCTGTTTGTGCGCTGCCCTCCGCGACCGGGTTTCCGCCCGCACCCGGACTGCCCCCGCCCGACGCCGGGGGAGTGGGCGTGCCCTCACCCGAGCCGGGGCTGGAACTACCGGTGCCCGGATCGGACGGTGCGGGGTCCGAGGGGCTCGGAGCCGGCGTGCCGGGATCAGGTGCCGCGGGGCTGGGGTTCGGCGACGTCCCCGGCCCCGGGTCCGAAGGAGTGGTCGACCCATCGGCCGGCGCCGGCTCGGGCACCGTGGCCGGCGCCGGCGCGGCCGGCGAACTGTTCGGCGCGGAGGCAGCGGGGGCCGGTGCCGACTGCGCCGGCGGCTGCGGCGCCGTGGCAGCCCGCCCGGTCTGAACGGCGGACCGCTCCTGCGGCGCGGCCGGCCGCGGCTGCGCCGCGGGGGCCTGCTCCGGCGGTTCCACCTCGGCCGGGGCGTCGGCGGTCGCGGTCTGCGCGCCCTCCGCGGCCTGCTCAGCGGGGGCGGCCGGACGGGAGATGACGGCGGGCGTCTCCCCCGACAGCAACGTCGGATCGACGGTGTACGCCAGCGCCGCGGCGCCGCCCGCGATCCCCGTGGTCACCAGCGCGGTGAGCAGCGCGACGCGCAGCCGCAGCCCCCGGCCGGTCTGCCGCTCCGGCTCGGGCCACTCCACGGCCGCCCGGCGGATGTCCGGCACGTCCGGCCGCGGCGGCGCGGCCGGCGCGCTGCTCGCGGCAGCGGGACGGACCACCTCAGGCGCGGGCGCCGGAGCAGGTGCCGGCACCGGCGTCGCCGGCTCGGCAGCAGGCGCGGCAGCAGCCACGGCTGCCGCGGCGCGCTGCGCGGCCAGAGCGGCCCCGCGTGCCGCGGTCGTGCGCGGATCGGAGTCGACGGTGACCGGACGCCCCAGCCCGGCGGAGACCAGCTGCGGCACCAGCGGGATCCGCGACGAGCCGCCGACGAGCAGCACCGTGTGCAGGGCGGTCGCGTCGATCCCGGCGGCGGCCAGGGCTCGGCGCAGCGCGGGGACGGTCTCGGCGACCTGCGGCCGGATGCGGTCCTCGAAGTCGGCGCGCGCGATCCGCACCCGCGTGTGCACGCCGGGCAGCATGACCTGCACCGCGCTGTCCACGTCGGCCGAGAGCGCCTCCTTGGCCGAGGTGCACTCGCGGCGCAGCGCCGCCACCGCGGCCAGCACGTCAGGATCGGTGTCCTCGACGCCGGCCTGGTCCCACGCCGGGTCCCAGGCGTCGCCGATGGCCTCGCGGACGTGGGCGAGGACCTGCTCGTCGAAGTCGACGCCGCCGAGGTCGCTGCCGCCGACCCCGTCGAGGCCGACGGTCAGGCCGCGCACGACGGGGGTGCCGTCGGCGTCGCCGGCGAGGACGGCCGCGCTGAACGTGCCACCGCCGAGGTCGTAGACGGCCATCAGGGTGTCGGGTTCGAGCCCGGCCGGGCCCGTGTGCCCGAGCGCGGCCGCGACCGGCTCCGCGACCAGCTGCACGTCCGACAGGCCCGCCGCGGTGAGCGCCTCGCGCAGGGTCGTGCAGCGGTGGGCGCCCCAGCCGGCGGGGTGGGTGACCGCGATGCCGTCCGGTGCGCCGCCCTCCCGGGCGGTCACCAGGCCGACGACGCTGGTGACGAAGCGGGCGGCGATCTCGTCGGCGCGCATCACGCGGTCGCCGAGGACGAGCGGGGTGTGGTCGCCGATGCGGCGGGTGAACCCGCGGGCCACCCGTTGCGGCTCGGTCGCCGCGCGGCGCTGCGCAGCCTCGCCGACGAGCAGCTCGCCGGCCTCGGTGAGCAGGGCGATCGTGGGGATCGCGGTGGCCGAACCACCCAGGGACACGGGCTCAGGGCGCGCATCCGCCGCGCGCGCGACCGCCGCCGTCGTCCACGTCGAACCGAGGTCGATGCCGAGGTGGTACCCCGGCCGTGGTGGAGGTGTCGGCAGCGTTCCCATGTCGTGATCATCGAGCACCCGGAAACAGCCGTTAGCCCCACCCCTGACGACCACACCGACGAGTGCACGCTGGTCCGGCGGGCCTCACGGAGGGCGACGGCGGCTCACCGGAACGGCCCAGGACCGTGCCCGTTCGGCTCACGGGTGCAGCGCGCGGACCTGGGCGGGTTCCGGGCCGCCGGGCGCGAGGAGCAGCACCGCGTCGTCGAACCCCGCCGCCGCGTAGCGCTCCAGCGCCTCGGCGGCGGCCCTCAGTTCGTCGGCCGTCCGGGCGGGCACGTAGCCCGCGACCGCGCGCCGCCCGCCCGCCGCGCGGAACCGCTCGTGCGCGGCGAGGATCTCGCCGGGGGAGCGGCGGTGACCGGAGGCGATCCAGCCGTCGAACTCCCGCGCCGCGCGCTCCACGTTCGCACCCCACGAGCCCAGCAGCAGCGGCGGCGGGCCAGCGGCCGGGGCGGGCGCCAGATCGGCGTGTTCGTCGCGGCCGTGCGCGAGCAGTCCCCGCAACCGTTCGACGGACGAGCGGAAGTCCCGGAAGCGGGTCGTGTGATCGCGGTCGAGAGCCGCGAAGTCGGCTGCGGTCGATCCCGGGCTCAGCCCGAGCGTGAGCCGGTCGCCGCACACCAGCATCAGCGACAGGATCCGGTGGGCGAGGTCCGCGGGATGGTGCAGCGGTACCTGGACGGTCGCCGTGCCCACCTCGATCCCGCTGCCGGCCGTCGCTGTGGCCGCGGCGGCCAGCGCGACGAACGGATCGGGCACCAGCCGGCCACGACCGATCACCTGCGGCGCCCACAGGCTCTCGAACCCGGCGTCCACCAGCTGCTTCGCCCACTCCACCACCGGGGACGGCGGGCCGGGGGACAGGTGGACGAGCGCCGCGCCGATCCTCACCCGCTCCGCCGCCGAGCCGCGAAGTCCGCGTACCAGCGCAGCGCACCGGGATCGTCGACGGACGACGGGTTCGCGGCCTTCTCCAGCGGGGTGCCCCGCATCAGTTTCTTGATCGGCACCTCCAGCCGCTTGCCGGTGAGCGTGTGCGGCACCGCAGGAGCCTCGAGGATCTCGTCGGGCACGTGCCGCGGGGAGAGCTGGGTGCGCAGCGTCGTGACGATCTTCTGCTTGAGCGCGTCGTCGAGCGTGTGCCCGGGCGCTGGGACGACGAACAGCCCCAGCCAGTAACCACCGTCCGGCTGCTCGACGCCGATCACGAGCGTCTCGCTGATCTCGGGCAACGACTCCAGGACGTCGTAGAAGTCGCCGGTGCCCAGCCGCACCCCCTGCCGGTTGAGCGTGGAGTCGGACCGGCCGTGGATGGTGATGCTGCCGTCGGAGTGCATGGTCACCCAGTCGCCGTGCCGCCACACGCCCGGCCAGGTGTCGAAGTACGACTCGGTGTAGCGGACGGCGTCCGGGTCGTTCCACAGCTGCACCGGCATCGACGGCATCGGCTGGGTCACCACGAGATCGCCGACGGCGTCGACGACGGGCTTGCCGTCCTCGTCCCAGGCCGCGCAGTCGACGCCGGCGAGCTTGCCGCCGATCCGGCCGACCCGCACCGGGGAGTACTCGTTGGCACCGACGAACGCACCGGAGATGTCGGTGCCGCCGCTCGTCGAATCGATCTTCACGTGCGGGCCGACGTGCTCGGCCACCCAGCGGTAGCCGGCCGGGGGCAGCGCCGAGCCGCTCACCATCAGGTGGCGCAGCCGGCTCAGGTCGTGCTGCTCGCGCGGGGACACGCCGGTGGCCGCGGTCGTCGTGATCACCGCGGCGCCCATGAACGCGACGTCGGCCCCGACGCGGGCCGCGACCTCGAACACCGCGCCCGGCGGATGGTTCGGGCTGCCCTCGTACAGGACGATCGACGCGCCCTGGGTGAGCGCGCCCATCTGCATGTTCCACAGCGCCCAGCCGGTGCCGGTGTAGGTGAACATCCGCTCGCCCTCACGCAGCCCGGCGTAGAGCCCGGCCCACTTCAGGCCTTCGAGGGTGATCCCGCCGTGGCCGTGCACCAGGCCCTTGGGCAGTCCGGTGGTGCCGGAGGTGAACAGCACCCACAGCGGATGCGAGAACTCGACCGGCTCGAACTCGAGCTCGGCGTCCTGCGCCACGAGCTCCGCCCACGGTGTGGTGCCGTCGGGCGCCGGCCGGTCGAACGCGTACGGGACGTGCACGACGTGCCGCAGTGGGGGCAGCTTCTCCCGCAGCTGCGCGACGACGGGGCCGCGGTCGACCAGCTTGCCGTTCCAGTGGTAGCCGTCGACGGCGATCAGCACGGCCGGTTCGAGCTGGGCGAGCCGCCCGATCGTGCCCTCGACGCCGAAGTCCGGTGAGCAGCACGCCCACACCGCACCGACCGCGGCCGCGGCGAGGCAGGCGATCACCGTGTGCTCGGTGTTCGGCAGGTACGCCGCGACCCGGTCCCCGGGGCGCACCCCGGCCCGGCGCAGCCAGCCCGCCGCGGCGGCCACCGCGCGGCGCAGCTCCCCCCAGGTGATCTCCCGGGCCGGCTGCCCGCCCTCCTGCACGCACACCAGCGCCGGGGCGTCGTCGGCGCCGCGGCGCAGCGCGTTCTGGGCCCAGTTCAGCCGGGCCCCGGGGAACCAGCGGGTGCGCGGCATCGGGTCGGGCGTGCGCACCCGTTCCGCCGGCGTGGCGAACTCGACCTGGTAGTAGTCGACGATCGAGGTCCAGAACCGGTCGATGTCCTCGACCGACCACGCCCACAGGGCGTCGTGGTCGGGGAACGGCCGCCCCTCCCGCTGCTCCAGCCAATCGAGGTAGGCCCGCAGCGTCGAACCCGCGATCCGCTCGGGCGGCGGGGTCCAGAGCAACTCGCCCGCTGTCTCTACTGCCTTCTCCGTCATCCCGCTCCTGCTACCGCCGTTCCGACGCCCGGCGGGCCCCGTGATCGGGGCCCGCCGGGGTCCGATCTCACTCAGACCAGCGACCACTCAGACCAGCGACGTTCAGACCAGCGACGCGGTCAACCCACCGTCGAGGACGTAGCTGGCGCCGGTGATCCACGACGCCCGGTCGGACGCGAGGAACGCGGCCACCTCGGCGATGTCCTCCGGGGTGCCCAGCCGGCCCTGCTTCATCGCGACCAGGTCGCCGAACGGCATCTGCGTCGCGGCCTCGAAGTCCGGGACCAGCCGCTCCACCATCGCGGTGTCGGCGAACCCCGGGCAGACCGCGTTGAACCGGACACCGGTCGGGCGCATCTCGACGGCCGCGACCCGCGTCAGCTGGATCAGGGCCGCCTTCGACGCGCAGTACGAGCCCAGGAGCGGGCTGCCGCCGATCCCGGCGATCGAGGCGATGTTGACGACGTTGCCCGTCGACTCGATCAGGTGCCCGATCGCGGCCTTCATCGCCACGAACGGCCCGCGCACGTTGACCGCGTGGATCCGGTCGAAGCTCTCCGTCGACTGGTGCAGCAGCGGCGAGGAGACCTCGATGCCGGCGTTGTTGACCAGCACGTCCAGCCCGCCGAGGATCTCGACCGCCTGCGCGATCGCCGACTGCACCTGCGCCTCGTCGGTGACGTCGCAGTTCGCGACGCCCGCCGCGCCGATCTCGGCGGCCGTCTGCTCGGCCGCGTCGGCGTTGATGTCGCTGACCACGACGCGCGCCCCGCGCTGGGTGAACAGCGTCGCGATCGCCTTGCCGATCCCGGCACCGGATCCGGTGACGAAGACCCGCTTACCCTCCAGCTCGCTCATCTGGTTCCTCTCGGGTGGGGTGGTGGGTCGGATCCGTCAGCCGGCCTCGACCTTGGGCAGGATGTCGTTCTTGAGCCGCTTGAGGTCGTCCATCGTCTTCTCGGTGGGCACGTCCTGGAACGGAGGCCAGATCATCGGCATGTCCAGCCCGGCCTCCTTGTAGGCCTTGAGCCGGTCGGTGATCTGGGCCTCGGTGCCCACCAGCAGGTTGGTGAGCTTGCCGTTCGGGGACTGGTCCACCTCGGTGTCGGTGATGACCGTCCAGATCATCGAGCTGATCACGATGTCGTCGACGGTGCGGTTGGTGTCGAGCTCCTCGAGCTCCCGCTGGATCGCCGCGCGCCAGGTGCGGATGTCGTCGGGGGAGTCCTGGATGCCGATCCAGCCCTCGAGGTTGTACTTCGCGATGCGCGCCGCCGAGCGCTTCGGGTCCTTGAGCCCGGAGAAGTAGATCGGCGGGTGCGGCTTCTGCACGGGCTTGACGCCGAACCCGCACGGCTCGAAGTCGGCGAACTCGCCGTGGTACTCGAAGAACTGGTTCTGCCAGATCCCGAGCATGATCTCGATCGTCTCCCGCACGTGCTTGTGCCGCTTCGGGAAGATGTGCGACGCGCTCGCCGCCGCGAACTCCTCGGGCATCCAGCCGGAGCCGACGCCGACGTTGAGCCGCCCGCCGGCGAGGTGGTCGATCGTGGCCATCTCGGTGGCCAGCACCGCCGGCGCGCGGTAGGGGGTGTCGGTGATGCTCATGCCGATGCGCACCTTCGACGTCTTCGCGGCGAGCCACGGGATCAGCGGGTAACCCTGGAACCATTCACCCGCGGCGGCCACCGGCAGCGCCTTCGGCAGCCCGTCCATCATCCCGAACGGGTAGGTCAGCTCCTGCCGGTCGGAGGCCACCGGGACGACGATGCGGTCCAGCGTCCACACCGAGTCCAGTTCGAGCTCCTCGGCGAGGGCGGTGAGGTCCTCCAGCTCTTTGAGGGTCACCTTCGTGCGGAAGTTCGGCAGGTAGAGCGCGAGCTTCATCGGATCGGTCTCCTTGCTGAAACGGGTGGGTGGGGTTGGTACGGGATCCGTCACGCGCGGGTCAGCGCGCCACGGATCTCGGTCTTGAGGACCTTGCCGACGGTGGAGCGCGGCAGGTCGGGCCAGATCTCGATCTGCTTGGGCGCCTTGACGCTGCCGATGCGCTCCTTCGCGAACGCGATCAGCTCGGCCGGGTCGATCTCAGCGCCGGGCTGCAGCTGCACCACCGCAGTGACGCGCTCGCCCCACTTCTCGTCCGGCAGCCCGACGACAGCGCAGTCGCGGACGGCCTCGTGCGCCATCAGCGCCTGCTCGACCTCGGCCGAGTAGACGTTGAAGCCACCGGTGATCACCATGTCCTTGGCGCGGTCGACGATGTAGAGGTAGCCCTCTTCATCGAGGTAACCGATGTCGCCGGTGTGGTGCCACCCGAACCGGGACGCCTCCAAGGTGGCTTCCGGGTTGCGGTAGTAGCCGGCCATCACCAGCGAGCCGCGCACGCAGATCTCGCCGCGCTCGCCCCGCGGCAGCGGGTTCCCCTCCGGGTCGAGGATCGCCACCGTGACCAGCGGCGTCGGCTTGCCGGCCGAGGCGAGCCGGGACGTCGCGATCGAGCCGTCGGGCAGCCGGTGCTCGGCGGGCGACATCGTCGAGATCATCATCGGCGCCTCGGACTGGCCGAACAGCTGCGCCATCGGGCCGATCCGCTCCAGCGCCTCGGCGAGCCGGGCCGTCGACATCGGCGCTGCCCCGTACCAGAAGCACTGCAGCGATGACAGATCGGTGCTGTCCAGCGCCGGGTGGCCGAGCAGCATGTAGATCACCGTCGGCGGAAGGAACGTGTGCGTCACCCGGTGCTGCTCGATCAGCTCCAGGAACCGCCCGACGTCCGGCTTCGGCATGATCACGATCTCGCCGCCGCGGGCCATGACCGGGAAGCAGAGCACCCCGGCCGCGTGCGTCAGCGGCGCGAGCGCCAGGTACACCGGGCGGCCCTCGAAGGGGTAGCTCATCAGCGTGATCGCCGACATCACCTCGAGGTTGCGGTCGGTGAGCATCACCCCCTTCGGTCGTCCGGTCGTGCCCCCGGTGCCCACCAGCGCCACCACGTCGTCGGGTGGCGGGGCCTCGACGGGCGGATCGGCGCGGGCGGCGTCCAGCCAGTCGTCGAACCCGGCGGCCAGGCCGTCGCCCGGCCCGAACCGGACGAGTGTCGTGAGCTTCGGCAGCCCCGGCGCGATCTCGGCGACCAGCTCGTCGAACGCCGGCTGGTACAGCAACGCGGAGCACTCGAACAGGTCGAGCAGCTCTGCGTTCTCGGCCGCCGCGTTGCGCGGGTTGATCGGGCACCACACCGCACCCGCCCGGGCGATCCCGAAGACGCAGGTGAATGCGGTGGGATCGTTGGCGGACAGGATGCCGACCTTGTCCCCGGGCGCCACACCGGAGCGGCGCAGCGCGCGGGCCACGGTGCGGGAGAGCGCCACGACCTCGCCGTAGGTCCGGGACGTGCCGTCGATCGTGAGGCACGGTGCCCCGGGATCCAGGGAGGCGCCCTTGTCCAGGTAGAAGCTCAGCGACATCGCCGCCCCCCGATCGATCCACCATCGGCTGTGATGACAGTCACGACCGTGGCCCGGTGCTGGACGGATGTCAAGATTTTTCTGGACGAGTGGTCAAAGAATCCACCCGACGGTTACCGTGACGCGGTGACCAGTTCAGCAGCCGCCCGGCTGCGGGGTCGCGTGGACAAGTTCGAGCAGCGCCGCCGCGAACTCGCCGACGCGGCGCTGCACACCTTGGCGGACCTCGGCTACGCGCGCACCAGCCTGCGTACGATCGCGGAGAACACGTCGTTCTCCCACGGCCTGCTGCACTACTACTTCGCCGACAAGATCGAGCTCATCACGTACTGCGTGCAGCGGTACAAGGCCGCGTGCACCGAGCGCTACTCGGTGCTCGTCGCGGAGGCGACCACCCCGGAGGAGCTGGCGATCGCCTGCGGGGACGGGCTCGCGGCCACCCTCGCCGACGCGCCGCTCATGCACCGGCTCTGGTACGACCTGCGCAACCAGTCGATGTTCGAGGAAGGGTTCCGCGCCGACGTCGCGGAGATCGACGCCGGTCTGCAGGCGATGATCTGGGACCTCGTGCGCGCCTACGCCGAGCTGGCCGGTGCGCAGCCGAGCTGCACAGCGGCCGAGGCGTACGCGCTGTTCGACGGGTTGTTCCTGCACGCGCTGCAGCAGTACCTGGGCGGAGCCGAGACGGCGCTCGACGAGCTGCGGCAGCGGTGCCGCGACCTGCTGCCGCGGCTGGTGGGCTGAGGTTGCCGGGTTGCCCGGTCCGCGCTTCCTCAGTCCTCGTCGTCGTCGTCGTGGTCCTCGTCGTCGCTGCCCGACGAGGAGCTGCTCTCCTGCGACGACCCGTCGTCGCCGCCGTTCTCTTTGAGCCACTTGCGCACGCCGCCGGCGCCGTAGATCGGGCCGTCGTAGGTCATGCCGCGGGCGGCGTACTCCTTCGACGCGTTCACGACCTCGACGAGGTCGCCGACCTTGAGGTAGGAGAACCAGAACTTGGCGTCCTCGAGGGGCAGATGCACGCAGCCGCCGGACGGGTTCTCCGGGTCACCGGCGTGGAAGGCGATGCCGCCGGGTGCGAAGAACACCGAGTACGGCATCGGGTCGGGCACGCCGTTGGTGAACGATTCGCTGCTGACGTGGTCCTTGTTCTTCCACTCGACCCGCCAGTTGTACCCGGGTGGGGTGGGCTCGGTCTTGCTGCCGGTCGCGACGAGCACC
This sequence comes from Pseudonocardia thermophila, assembly GCF_900142365.1. Taxonomy (GTDB): domain Bacteria; phylum Actinomycetota; class Actinomycetes; order Mycobacteriales; family Pseudonocardiaceae; genus Pseudonocardia; species Pseudonocardia thermophila. The sequence continues at coordinate 64,170 of NZ_FRAP01000025.1, forward strand.
GGGCCGCGCACGACGTTGCCCTTGCCGTCGAGCAGCCACGCCCGCTGGGAGTCGAGATCGACGCAGGCCTTCGCGGACACCGTGCACGGGGTGCCGGTGGCGAGCTTCTGCGACCGGGCCATCTGCGCGGTCCGCTTCGGTGCGGCCGCGACGGTGGTCGGCTTCGGCGTCGACGTCGGCGTCTCGGACGGCTCGGCGGACTCCTCCTCGGTCACGGGCGCTGCGGTCGGCAGTGCAGCCGCCACCGGCGGTGCGGCGGTGCTGGCCGGTGAGCCGCACGCCCCAGCGGCGAGCACGAGCCCGACGACCGAAACCGCGACGCCGAGCGCTCGAACCTGGTTGCGTCCCATGATGAACTGCCTTGCTCCTCGCGTCGGGAACCCCGCGGCGTGAGCACCGCCGGATTCGACCTCAACCAGGAAGACGCCCGGGGCGGATCGGGGTTGCCTCACCTCCGGGACGGGTGCCTGCGCCAGCGCGGGGACGAAGCAGGGACCAGCGGATACGACATCAGGACGACGTCCTGACCGGATGGACGGGGATCGCACGCCGCGTCGCGCGGGCGGGAGCCGGGCGGGCCGGCTGCTCGTGCGGCTCGGTCTCGGCTGAGTCACGCGGTGGCGGGCGCGGCGGCCCGGTCGCGCAGGTCGAGCAGGGCGAGCGCGACGAGGATGAAGCCGAGCACGGCCGCGTAGTGCGAGACCACCCAGGCGCTGGAGCCCATGGCGGCCTGCGCGCCGGCGACCGTCGCCTCGTCGTCCCACGGGCGCAGGACGGGGCGCAGGGTCGTGAGGACGGCGGCGATCAGCTGGTTCCAGGTCTGGTCGAGGTCTTCCGGGAGGCCGAAGCCGCCGCCTGCCTCCAGCGAGCTGAACCCGTGGGCGACGGCGCGCAGGCAGCGGGCGGCGTGGACGGCGGCCGAGCCGGTGAGGCCGTAGCCGCGCAGCGTGGCCAGCACGACGTCGAACAGCTCGTCGCCGGGCCGGGCCAGCGCCGGGTCGTGGAGCGGGTCGAGCGGGACGGCGGCGTAGCGAGCGGGATGGCGGCGGACGACGTCGCGGTAGGTGTCGAGCAGGGCGCGGACGGCGTCGTCACCGCTGCGGCCGAGGACCGCGGCCGTGAAGTGCCGGGTCATGTCGCCCATGACCCGCGCCGCGATCAGGGTCTTCAGCTCGCCGAGGCCGGCGACGTGCTTGTACAGCGACGGGGTGGCGACTCCGGTGCGCTGCGCGACCGCGGCGAGGGTGAGCGCGTCGATGCCGTGCTCGTCGACGACGGTGAGCGCGGCATCCACGACCGCCTCGTCGAGAGCCCCGCCCTAGCCACCGCTGTTCCTCATAGCCAAGAAGCTGATCTCATCAGCCGATGTCGTCGAGCGGCGTGCTGGCTTGGGCATCCCACGAGCGCGTCGCCGCCGTCCCTGCCCGCCCGGGGCGACCCGCCGCCGCGCTGGGGCGCCGAGGAGCACGTCCGCGCTCTGTTCGCCGACCGCGCCACGGTGGCGCCGCCGCACCACCACGGTCATGGACCGCATCGGCGACCCGCAGGAGGTCCGCGAGCACGGGAAGCACGAGCACGGATCGCCGCCGGTGTGCGCACACCGGCGGCGATCCCGAGGCGTCGTGCAGCTCGACCCGATGGGGCGGCGCGCACCGCCCTCGCCCCCACGAGGGCGGTGCGCTGCTCACCAGGTGACGAGCAGCGACTCGAGCCCCCGGAAGAAGTAGCTGGCGATGTAGGTGGGCTCGTAGCCGTCGGCCAGGCGCATCCCGGGCAGCCGGCGGACCAGCGTCTCCACCGCGACGCGGATCTCCGCCCGCGCCATCGGGGCGCCCGGGCAGGTGTGCAGCCCGCGGCCGAACGCGAGGTGCTCCCGGACGTTGGGCCGGTCGAGGTCGACCCGGTCGGGATCGGGGAACCGGGTCTCGTCGCGGTTGCCGGAGCCGAACAGCAGCAGCAACGGGGCGCCCGCGGGCAGCTCGGCACCGCCGAGGTTCGTGGCCCGCGTCGTGACGCGGAACAGACCGCGGTGGGGTGCGTCGCGGCGCAGTGCCTCCTCGGTCAGCTTCGGGATCGTCTTGACCGGGTCAGCGCGCAGCCGGGCGTGCACGTCCGGGTTCTGCAGTGCGATCAGCATCGTCGCGGTGATCGCGTCGCGCGTGGTGTCGAACCCGGCGACCCGGGCGGCACCGCGCACGATGTTGTGCACGCGCGCGTCGGACAGGCCGGGGTAGCCGTTGGCGCCGTGCACCAGATCGGAGATCAGATCGGCGCGCGGGTGTGCCCTCCGGTCGTCGATGAGCGCCTGCAGGTAGCGGGTGTACTCGACCATGCGGTGCGCTGCCGCGACCCGGTCTGGCACCGGGGCCAGGCGGTTCCACAACGTGTTGACGTCGTCGGTCCACTGCTGGATCTGCGCAGTGTCCTCGGGCGGGAAGCCGATGATCGCGCTGATCACGGTCTGCACGAACGGCACGGCGTAGTCGGCGACGAGATCGGCCCGGTCGTCGGTGAACCCGTCGATCAGCTCGTCGGCGCGGGCGCGCATCGTGGGGAGCATCGCGCGCACACGGGCACCGGTGAACCCGGCGTCGAACACGCGCCGCACGGGGGTGTGGTCCGGCTCGTCGTCGTTCACGACCATGGGCGTCTCCGGTACGCCGCCGGCCCGCAGGATCTCGACGACCTCGGGCGGGTTGTCGTAGATCCACGGGAGGGCGGCCTTGGACGAGTACGTCTCGGGGTCGTTCAGGACGGTGATCAGGTCGTCGTAGCGGGTCACCAGGTAGGCGCCGATCGTGGGGGACAGACGTGGCGGCCCCTGCCGGGCGACCCGGTAGAACAGGTGCGGGTCCTCGCGGTGCGGGCTGACCATCGGGTTGAAGTCGGACGCGGCCTCGTCGGCGGAGATCTCGGCGGTGGTCACGGCGGCTCCTCGGCGTCGCTTCGGTCGGACGAGGCCGACGCTAGGTATGTCGCGGATCACCTCCTAGCCGCAGAACGCAGGTGGGGCGGCCGAACAGCGAAGTGCCGGGTCAGTCCTGGGCGAGGGTGTCCGACGGCAGCTGCCCGTATCGGGCGCGGTAGGCCGCGGCGAACCGGCCGTGGTGGGTGAAGCCCCAGCGCAGCGCGATGTCGGTGACGGTCGTGCGGGCCGGGTCGGCCGCGCGCAGATCGGCGTGGACCCGCTGCAGCCGCACCTTCCGCAGGTACGCCATCGGCGGCATCCCGACGTGCCGGGCGAAGGCGTCCTGCAGCGCACGGCTGCCGACGCCGACCCGCCGTGCGAGGACGCCGACGGTCCACGGCGCCTCCGGTTCGGCCTCGATCAGCGCGACGGCGTCGCGCACCGCCGACGCGCGCGGCATCCGCGGCGGCGCGGCCAGCAGGCCTCGCCACGGATGGTCAACTGCGTGCAGCAGCGCGACGACGAGACCGTGCGCGAGCGGGCGTGCCACCACCGGCGCCGCGAGCGGGCCGTCCGGATCCTCGATCGCGTCCATCAGCACCCTGGCCAGCCGCCACCACTGCCGACCGGGACCCGAGGACAGATCGAGCGTCGCGCCGAGCGGTGCGGCGGCCCGTACGGGCCGGTCGATCAGGTCCGCGAGCGTGTCCTCCAGGACACCGCGCTCGATCCGCAGCCCGAACAGCCGTCCGCCGCCGGCCCAGCCCCTCATCGTGGTGCGCCCGTCCGGGCGGTACACCGCAGCCAGCTGCGGAGTGGCGCACACGTCGGCGTGCCCGGTCCAGGTGCGCAACGGGCCGTCGAGCGGCACGTTGACCTCGTAGCCGGTCTCCAGCTCCGCGGTCTCCAGCAGCACCTCACCGCGGTACGCCAGCACTCCGGCCCGGACCCGTCCGAGATCGATCGCCGACAACGACATCCCGAACGACTGAGGGTCGAGCACGGTGAGGCGGTGCGGGAAGTAGACCCGCCCGCAGGCGTCCTGCGCCTCGTCCCGTGCCCGGGTGGTGACCGTGATCGTCGGCATCATCGCCCTTCCCCGGCCAGGATGGGTAGGCATCGGTGACGGTCAACCGGCGCGTTCGCCGGGACGGAACCGGATCAGGTCTGCGGCGCTGGCCGGCTCGCCGCATGGGCGGCGGCCGTGTCGTCGGCGCCGTGGCCGGCGGCGGACGCCCGCCGGGACCGGTCGCGGGCCGCGGCGGCGACGTCGAGCCGCACGCCCGCGGCCTCGGCGGCGGACACGATGAGATCGGCGTCCTCGGCCGCGTTGTCGACGGAGAAGTTCGGCGTCCAGTCGCCGGTCATGATCGCTTTCGGGTCGTGCGCGCGCCGTTGTCCTTGAGCGGCGTGGGGGAGCGGGGTCGTGTCGGGGGGCTCGGCGGGTTGTGGGTTGTTCTTGGTGGGTAGGGGTTCGATGGGGGTGAGGGGTGTGGCCGCGGATCCGGCGTCGTGGCTGTGGATTGTCCGGTGATGTGGTGGGTGACGAGGTCGGCTGTGTCGGGGTCGTTGGGTGGTGGTACGGGACGTGGCGGCCGTGCCGGGCCTGCGTGCAGTGTTGTTCGTGGGTGTCGGGTGTGGTCTCGGCGGCGGGTTTCGTGGCGAGGTCTTCGATCCGGGCGCACGCCCGTCGCGGGAAGCGGGTGTGCGGTGATCCGCCGGTCCAGCTCGGGCCGCTCCTCGCTGGTGAGGTAGGAGCCGGCGGTGGTGCTGGCGGCGATCTTCTGCTCGTGCAACTCCCCGGCGGTGGACAGTGGCCGGACCCGGTCGTGCAGGTCGTGGGTGGTCCGCACCCGCACCCCACTTTGGTGGGCGAAGACCCGGCAGGCCACTGCGACGTCGTGAGTGATGAGCTTCTCGATCTGGCGCGGTTCGGTGAGCCCAGCGGTGACGGCGTCGGCGGCGAGTTCCCGGGCGAGTTCGCGGATCTGTTTCGAACAGGTGCTCTATTCTTCAAAGCAAGTAGATGGACCACGGGTCGATGACCCGTGAGTCAGCTCGAGTTCCCCGTCGAGGGGCCGTCAACGCAACCACACTGCTCGAGTAATCCACTCGCCCCACGCGCGCTGCGGAAAGCAACCACGCCGCGACGCGTGTGCGGACGGGGACCACATGGGCTCAGCACTCCACCACGTTCACCGCCAACCCACCCCGCGACGTCTCCTTGTACTTGACCTTCATGTCCGCCCCCGTGTCCCGCATGGTCCGTATCGCCTTGTCCAACGACACGACGTGGTCCCCCGTCCCCTGCAACGCCAGTCGCGCGGCGTGGATCGCCTTGGTCGCCGCGACCGCGTTGCGCTCGATGCACGGGATCTGCACGAGCCCGCCCACCGGGTCGCAGGTGAGCCCGAGGTGGTGCTCGATGCCGATCTCGGCGGCGTTCTCCGCCTGTTCCGGCGTGCCGCCGAGCACCTCGGTCAGCCCCGCCGCCGCCATGGCGCACGCCGACCCGACCTCGCCCTGGCAGCCCACCTCGGCCCCGGAGATCGACGCGTTGCGCTTGATGATCGAGCCGATCGCGCCCGCGGTGAGCAGGAACCGGACGACGCCGTCGTCGCTCGCCCCGGGCACGAACCGGCGGTAGTAGTGCAGCACCGCGGGCACGACACCGGCGGCGCCGTTGGTCGGGGCGGTGACGACGCGTCCGCCCGACGCGTTCTCCTCGTTCACCGCGATGGCGAACAGGCTGACCCAGTCCAGCACGTCGAGCGGGTCGTGGGCGCGTTCGAGCGCCTCGAGGCGGGCCCGGATGCCGGCTGCTCGCCGCCGCACTGCGAGCCCACCCGGGAGCACCCCGGTGCGGTGCGAACCGTTGCGCACGCACTCCTGCATGACGTCCCAGATCCGCAGCAGTCCGGCGTCGATCTCCGCGTCGCTGCGCCAGGTGCGCTCGTTGCGGCGCATCACCTCGCTGATCGGCACCCCCGCGGCGGCGCAGTGCGCCAGCAGTTCGTCCCCGGAGCCGAACGGGTGCGGGACCGGGTGGTCCTCCTCGCTCCCGCATCCGTCCTCGCCGCGGACGAACCCGCCACCCACCGAGTAGTAGGTGCGCGCCCGGATCTCGGTGGCGCCGTCGAACGCGCGGAAGATCATCCCGTTCGGGTGCTCCGGCAGCGTGCGGCGGCGGTGCAGCACGAGATCGTCGCGCTCGCAGAACGCCACCGCGCGCCGGCGCGCGAGCGGCAGTTCTCCGGATGCCCGCACCTGTGCGACCAGGTCGGGCGCGGCGTCGGTGTCGACGGTCTCCGGTTCCTCCCCGAGCAGGCCCAGCACGACAGCGGGGCCGCTGCCGTGGCCGTGCCCCGTCGCGCCGAGGGACCCGAACAGCTCGGCCCGGACGCGGGTCGTCCGGTCGAGCAGGCCGTCCGCGATCAGGCCGTGGACGAACATCCGCGCGGCGCGCATCGGCCCCACAGTGTGCGAGCTCGACGGCCCGATGCCGATCGAGAACAGGTCGAAGACGCTGACGGCCACGGGGAGCTACCCGGTCACGACGGGCTCGGGGTAGAGCGGGCGGCGGGCGGTCAGCGCCGCCACCCGGGCCCGCAGCTCGTCGCCGCGGGTGGCGTCGAAGCCCGGCAGCAGCGTCTGCGCGACGATGTCGGCGACCTCCCGGAAGTCCGCCTCGTCGAACCCGCGGGTGGCCAGCGCCGGGGTGCCGATCCGCAGCCCGGACGTGATCATCGGCGGGCGCGGGTCGAACGGCACGGCGTTGCGGTTGACCGTGATCCCCACGTCGTGCAGGCGGTCCTCCGCCTCCTTTCCGGTCAACTCCGCCTGCACGAGGTCGACGAGCACGAGGTGCACGTCCGTGCCGCCGGTGAGCACCCGGACGCCGGCGTCGCGGCAGTCGCCCGCGGTGAGCCGGTCGGCCAGGATACGGGCGCCGTCGAGGGTCCGCTGCTGGCGCTCGCGGAACTCGGGCGTGCCCGCGATGCGCAGTGCCACCGCCTTCGCCGCGATCACGTGCTCCAGCGGCCCGCCCTGCTGTCCGGGGAACACCGCGGACGCGATCCGCTTCGCGTGCTGCTCCTTCGCCAGGATGAGCCCGCCGCGCGGGCCGCCGAGCGTCTTGTGCGTCGTGGTCGTGACGACGTCGGCGAACGGCACCGGGTTCGGGTGCAGCCCGGCGGCGACGAGGCCGGCGAAGTGCGCCATGTCCACCATGAGCAGCGCCCCGACGGCGTCGGCGATGCGGCGGAACTCGGCGAAGTCCAGCACCCGCGGGTACGCCGACCAACCGGCGATGATCAGCTTCGGCCGTGCGGCGTGCGCCACCCGCTCCACCTCGGCCATGTCGACCCGCCCGGTCTCGCGGTCGACGTGGTAGGCCGAGACCTCGTACAGCTTCCCGGAGAAGTTGATCCGCATCCCGTGGGTGAGGTGCCCGCCGTGGGCGAGGTCCAGGCCCAGGATGCGGTCGCCCGGCTCCAGGAACGCGGCCATCGCGGCGGCGTTGGCCTGCGCGCCGGAGTGCGGTTGCACGTTTGCGTAGTCGGCGCCGAACAGCTCCCGCGCCCGGTCGATCGCCAGCTGTTCGACGACGTCGACGTGCTCGCAGCCGCCGTAGTACCGCTTACCCGGGTAGCCCTCGGCGTACTTGTTGGTCAGCACCGAGCCCTGTGCCTCCAGGACGGAGGTGGGCGCGAAGTTCTCCGACGCGATCATCTCCAGCGTGCCGCGCTGGCGGCCGAGCTCGGCCTGCACGGCAGCGGCGACCTCCGGATCGGCGTCCGCGAGCGGAGCCAGCAGCTGCGGATCCACGTCAGGCCTCCTCGGTGAGCTGCCGGTACGCGGCCGCGTCGAGCAGCGCGTCGAGATCGGCGTCCGGGGCGGCGACGCGGAACAGCCAGCCCTCGCCGTACGGGTCGGCGCCCACGGTCTCGGGGGAGCTGTCGATCGCCGGGTTCACCTCGGTGACCGTGCCGCTGACCGGCGCGTAGATGTCGCTGACCGACTTGGTGGACTCGACCTCGCCGCACGCCTCGCCCGCCGTCACGGTGTCGCCGACGTTCGGCAGCTGCACGAACACGATGTCGCCGAGCAGCCCGGCGGCGACGTCGGTGATGCCGACGGTGATCGTGTCGCCGTCGCGGCGGGCCCACTCGTGCTGCTCGGTGTAGTGCAGGTCGTCGGGGATGGTGGCCATGCTCGGTCCTTTCAGGAAGTCCGCTTGTAGAAGGGCAGTTCGACGACCTCGACCGGCTCCGGCCGACCGCGGACGTCGACGACGAGGGACGTGCGGGGCTGGGCCACCGCGCGGTCGACGTAGGCCATCGCGACCGGGTAGCCGAGGGTGGGCGAGAGGGCGCCGCTGGTGACCTCGCCGACGGCGGTGTCGTCGTGCAGCACCGGGTACCCGGCGCGCGGGGCTCGCCGTCCGCTGCCGCGCAGCCCCACGAGCACCTGCGGCGCGGGGTTGTCGCGCCGCCTCTCCAGTGCGGCGCGCCCGACGAAGTCGACGGCCTTGTCGAACCGCACGACCCGGCCGAGCCCGGCCTCGAACGGCGTGCGGTCCGTGCTCAGCTCGTGGCCGTAGAGCGGCATGCCCGCTTCCAGCCGCAGGGTGTCGCGGCAGGCCAGCCCGGCGGGCACCAACCGGTCGCCGCCGAGCTCGGTGAGCTTCTCCCAGACGGCGGTGGCCTGCTCGTCGGGCACGAAGATCTCGAAGCCGTCCTCGCCGGTGTAGCCGGTGCGGGCGAGCATGACCTCGGCGCCGGCGAGCGTCGCCGGGCGGGCGGCGTAGTACTGCAGGTCGTCGAGGTCCTGCCCGGTCGCAGCGGCCACGATCGCCGATGACGCCGGCCCCTGCACGGCGACCAGTGCGGTCTCCAGCGTGCGGTCGGTGATCTCGGCGTCCAGCCCGGCGGCGCGGGCGACCAGCTCGGCCGCGACCAGCGCCCGGTTCGCCGCGTTCGCGACCACCAGGAAGTGGGTCTGGTCGAGCCGGTAGACGATCAGGTCGTCGAGCACGCCGCCGTCGGGGGCGCAGAGCATCGTGTAGCGGGCGCGGCCGGTCGCGAGCGCGCCGATGTTGCCCACCAGTGCCAGGTCCAGCGCGTCCGCCGCGGCCGGGCCGGTCACGTGGACCTCGCCCATGTGGGACAGGTCGAACAGGCCGGCCGAGCGGCGGACGGCGTGGTGCTCCTCGAGGTCGCTGCCGTACCGCAGCGGCATCGACCAGCCGGCGAAGTCGGTGAACATCGCCCCGAGCCGGGCGTGGGTCTCGTGCAGCGGGGTGCGCAGCAGGGCGGAGTTGTCCAACGGGTGCTCCTCAGGACGGGACGGTGGCCGGGAGAGCGGGCAGCACGAAGGTCCGCGCGGAGGCGGACGGCGCGCGGCGCAGCGCGGATCGCTGGTGGGGTGGTGGCCGGATCGGCCGGACGTGATCGACATGCGGGCTCCCAGCACTGCGCGCCCCGGCGGGCGCCGGGGCGGGAGCCCCCTCTGTCGTGAGCCTGAGAGATTCGCCGGACCCGGAGGCCGGGTGCCGACTTTCACCGTGGGCGAGGCGTGTCGGACGCCTGCTTTCCAGAGTGGCCTCGCCCGAGCGGTGTGGGTGCCTGAGAGATTGGCGGGGTGCTTGCTCCTCCGGCGCCCGTCGTCCTCGCCCCCCTCAGCGGGGTCGGGACACGGGACTCTCCCGCCCGGGTTCGAACGGCCCGATGTGCAGTTGTCCAGCGGAACGGTAGCGGGCCGGCACCGCCGCCGTCCACCGTCCTGTGAGCAGGCCGCGCGTCAGCGGGACTCGGTGAGCATCAGCTCGGTGATCTCCTCCTGCAGCGCGGCGCCGAGGCTGCCCCAGCCGTCCTTGTAGCCGTAGACCGAGCCCAGTCCGCGCGCCTCGTAGTCGCCGCAGAGGATGTCGACGTCGTCCGGGGTGATCAGGCCGGGATGCGCCACCCCGACGGCCTCGGACACCGCGAGCAGCTCCTTGCGCAGCGCCCGGAGGTAGTTGGCGCAGCGCACCGACTTCGACGCCGGGTCCAGACCCCGGGCGAGCCAGCGGTCCTGGGTGGCGACGCCGGTGGGACAGCGGTCGGTGTGGCACCGCTGCGACTGGATGCACCCGATCGAGAGCATCGCCTCGCGAGCGACGTTGACCATGTCCGCGCCGAGCGCGAACGCGACGACCGCGTTGTCCGGCACCCCGCACTTGCCGCTGGCGATGAACGTGAGCTGGTCGGTCAGCCCCGCGTCGGCGAACCGGCCGTACACGCGGGAGAGCGCCATCCGCAGCGGCAGCGCGACCGAATCGGTGAAGATCAGCGGTGCGGCACCCGTGCCGCCTTCGCCGCCGTCGATCGTCACGAAGTCGACGCCGCGATCGCCCTTGGCCATCTGCGCGACCAGCTCGTCCCAGAAGTCCATCGCGCCGACGGCGGACTTGATGCCCACCGGCAGCCCGGTCTCGGCGGCGATCAGCTCGACGAAGTCCAGCATCGAGTCGACGTCGGAGAACGCGGTGTGGCGGGCGGGCGAGGCGCAGTCGACCCCGACGGGGATGCCGCGGATCTCGGCGATCTCCGGCGTCACCTTCGCGGCCGGCAGCAGCCCGCCCAGCCCCGGCTTCGCGCCCTGCGAGAGCTTGATCTCGATCGCTCGGACCGGCGCCGAGGCCGCCAGGTCCGTCAGCCGGGCGAGATCGAACCGACCGTGCTCGTCGCGGCACCCGAAGTACGCGGTGCCGAGCTGCAGGACGAGGTCTCCGCCCTCCCGGTGGTACGGGGAGAGCCCGCCCTCACCGGTGTTGTGCAGGCAGCCGGCCATCGCGGCGCCGCGGTTGAGCGCCGTGATCGCGCTGGCCGACATCGAGCCGAAGCTCATGCCGGAGATGTTGACCACTGACCCCGGTCGGAACGCCTTCGTCCGTCCGCGAGGACCGCCGAGCACCTTCGCGCTGGGCACGACCACGTCGGGCGCGTGGTGGACCGGTGCCGGCGGGGCGACCGCGGAGAACGTGCGGTGCTTGATGATCGCGTAGCCGGGTGTGTGCTCGGTGTCGCAGTCGGTGCCGAACCCGAAGTAGTTGTTCTCCGACTTCGAGCTGGCGTAGATCCAGCGGCGCTGGTCGCGGCTGAACGGCCGTTCCTCGTCGTTGCCGGTGACGATGTACTGGCGCAGCTCCGGGCCGATCTCCTCCAGGAGGTAGCGGGCGTGCGCGATCACCGGGAAGTTCCGCCGCAGCGCGTGCTTCTTCTGGGTCAAGTCCCGGACCGCGACCGCACCGACGGCGGCGGCAGCGGCGCCGAGCACGCGGCTCATCTTCATGCGGAGAGTCTGCCACTGGGTGGCAACCGATCCTGGGATGCGGACGGCGGGGAGCCGAGCATCGGCAGGGACACGAAGACCGAGGAGGGTGGGGATGGAGTGGGACCGGGTCCACAGGATGGCCCTGGACGACGTCGAGATCGCCTTCCGGCTCGCGGGCAGCGGAGCGCCGCTGTACGTGCTGGTGCACGGCTGGCCGCAGACCGGGCGGTGCTGGCAGAAGGTGGTCGACCCGCTGGCCGAGCGCGGCACGGTGGCGGTGCCGGACCTGCGCGGCTACGGCGACTCCGGCCTCGCCACCACGGGCTACACGAAGCGGGACGCCGCGGGTGATCTCGCCGCGCTCGTCGCGCACCTCGGCCACGAGCAGGCCGTCGTCGTCGGGCACGACCGGGGCGCCCGGGTGGCGCACCGGATGGCACTCGACCACCCGGACAAGATCGCAGCGCTCGCGCTGCTCGACATCCTGCCCACCCGGGTGGTGATGGACAGCTTCGACCGCGAACAGGCCGCCTACATGTGGCACTGGTTCTTCCACCTGCAGCCCGAGCTGCCGGAGCTGCTGATCGCCGGCAACGTCGAGCCGTACCTGCGGTTCTTCATGGGGTCGCTGGTGGTCCGCGGGGTGATCGACGAGGACACGTTCGCGCACTACGTCCGCGCGTTCTCCGATCCGGCGCACCTGCAGGCGACCCTCGAGGACTACCGGGCCGGGTTCACCGCCGACCTGGAGCAGGACGAGGCCGACCACGCCGCGGGGCTGCGGGTGCGGGCACCGCTGCTGCTGCTGTGGGGCGCAGACGGCGCCCTCGGCGGCACCGACGTCGTCGGCGTGTGGAAGGAGCACCACGCCGATCCCGCCGCGGTGCGCGGGCGGGCGGTGCCGGGCGGGCACTTCGTGCCGGAGGAAGCGCCGGCCGAGGTCCTGGCGGCGCTCGCGGAGCTGGTGGCGTGACCACCGCGATCCCCGACCTGGGGCTGACGGCGCTGGAGGTGCTCACCACCACCCGGGCGGTCCGCCACCGCCTGGCCCTCGACCGACCCGTCGACCCCGCGGTGCTGCGCCGGTGCGTCGAGATCGCGCTGCAGGCCCCGACCGGACGGAACAGCCAGCGGGCCGCGTTCGTGGTGGTGACCGAGCCCGAGCGCAAGCACGCGCTGGCCGATCTGTGGCGGCGCGGCCTCGGCCAGGGCGACGAGCCGATGTCGCCCGCCGACCTGCGCCGCGCCTACGCCGAACCCGGCTCGATGGAGCGGGTGTGGAGCGGGCTGCGCCACCTCGCCGACAACCTGCACCGCGTGCCCGCGCTGGTGATCCCGTGCATCGAGGGGCGCGCCGAGCACCTGGCGCTGCCCCAGCAAGCGAGCCACTTCGGCTCCATCCTGCCGGCCGTCTGGAGCTTCCTGCTCGCCGCCCGCGCGCACGGGCTCGGCACGGTGTGGACCACCGGCAACCTGGCCGTCGAGCGGGAGGTGGCGGAGCTGCTCGGCATCCCGTACGACGAGGTCATGCAGGTGGCGCTGATCCCGGTCGCGCACACGAAGGGCACCGCCTTCCGGCCCGCGCACCGCGTGCCGGTCGACGAGGTGCTGCACTGGAACCGCTGGTGACCGCTCAGACCTGGGTGATCGCCGGGTGCCGGGCGAGCAGGTCGTCGAGGCGGGAGCCGACCCGCGCGCAGTTGCGCCGCACCACGTCGAGGAACGCCGCGAGCACCGGGGACGGGTCGGCCGCTCGGAACGACATCTGCAGGTCCGGTAGCCGGTAGCGGGGCGCGACGTCGCAGAACCACACGTCGGGGCGGGCGATGAGGCGCATCCGGGACGGGCCGAGTCCGACCCCGGCGCAGCACGCGGCGAGCCCGGCGATCGTGTGGATGTCGCGGGCGGTCGCGGCGGCTCCCAGCGGGGCGGGATCGTCGGCGAACAGCGGCCGCAGGTAGGACTCGGCCGCGTCGGTCTCCACCACCAGCGGCTCCGCGGCCAGCTGCTCGACGGTCACGCCCGGCTGCCCGGCGAACGGGTGCGCCGCGGAGACCACGGCCACCAGGTGGTCGGCCCCGATCGGCACCGTGACCAGATCCTCCGCTCCGGCGCCGCGCGGCCCGCCCCGGCCGACCGCGACGTCCAGCTCGCCGTCCAGCAGGCCGGCCGCCACCTCCGGGGTGGTCATCTCCTGCACGATCAGCCGGACCTCCGGGCGGCTGCGGCGGAACCGGCCGAGCACGGTGGGCAGTGGGTCGAGCAGGGCGGAGGCGACGACGCCGATCCGCAGCCGACCCGTCTCCCCGCGGGCGGCCCGGGCCGCGTCGATCCGGGCCCGGTGCATCTCCGCCAGCGCAGCCCGCGCCCTGACCAGGAACGCCTCGCCCGCGGCGGTCGGGAACACCCCGCGCGACGTGCGGTCGAACAGGCGCTCCCCGACCTCCCGCTCCAGCGCCGCGATCTGGGTCGACAGCGGCGGCTGCGCGATCCCCAGCGACGCCGCGGCGCGGCCGAAGTGGCCGTGCTCGGCGAGCGCGACGGCGTAGCGGAGATGACGTGCTTCCACCGCGACCACGATATCCGTGGTGTATCGGGAAAGCCATCGTGAGCAATGGTGATGTATGGGTGGTCCACGCTGCGCTGGGCTGGTGAGGTCATCGCCCCTTACCCCGAGGAGCCGCAGTGACCCGACCGACCGCCGCCGAGACCGTCCTGGTGCTCGTGCACGGCGCCTGGCACGGCGCGGTGCACTGGAGCGCCACGCAGCGCGCGCTCGCCGAGCGCGGCCTCGCCACCGTCGCCCTCGACCTGCCCGGAAGCGGGCTGGACGCCCCGGTGCCCAGCGGTTACTTCCTGCCCGGGCAGCCCGGGTTCGCCACCGAGGAGTCCGCGCTGACCGACGTGACCATGCAGGACAACGCCGACGTCGTGCTCGGCGCGCTGGCCACGGCCCGCACCCGGTACCGGCACGTGGTGCTGGTGGCGCACAGCGCCGGCGGATCAGCCGCGTCGGCGGCCGCCGAGCAGGCCCCGCACCTGGTCGACCACCTCGTCTACCTGTCGGCGTTCGTGCCGGCGGGCCGCCCGCGGTTCGCCGACTACGTCACCGCGCCGGAGAACTCCCACGCCGTGCAGATCCCGCCGATCGGCGATCCCGCCGAGCTGGGCGCGATCCGCATCAACCCGCTCTCGCCCGATCCCGCGCACACCGACGTGATCCGGCGGGCGTTCCTGAACGACCTCGCCCCGGGCAGCGCGGACGTGTGGCGGCAGTTCCTCCACCCCGACCACCCGTACTCGAGCTTCACCACCCCGGTGCTGGTGACCCCGCAGCGCTGGGGCCGGCTGCCGCGCACCTACGTCCGGCTGACCGACGACCTCGCGCTCCCGCCGAGCACGCAGGACCTGATGGTCGCCGAGGCGGACCGAGTCGTGCCGGACAACCCGTTCCGGGTGCACGCGCTGCCCGGCGGGCACTCACCGTTCGTCACGCGGCCGGTTGAGCTGGCAGCGCTGCTCGCCGAGATCGCGCTGGCGAGGACGCGGGATCGATGAACCGGTGTCCGCGGCCGGTGCCGCGGCCACCGCCCCGTAGCCCGTACCGTCAGGCCGCCCGCGGCACCGGCCCGGCCCACACACGATCGAGGAAGCCGGCGATCAGCGGGGCGATCTCGCCCAGGTGCGTCTCCAGGGCGAAGTGGCCGGTGTCGAACAGGTGCAGCTCGGCGTCGGGGAGGTCACGCAGGTAGGCGCGGGCACCCGGCTCGGGGAAGAACGGGTCGCCGACCCCCCAGGTGATGAGCGTCGGCGGGGTGTGGGTGCGGAGCCAGTGCTGCCATCGCTCGTAGCGCTCCACGTTGCTGCGGTAGTCGAGGGCCAGCGCTACCTGGGCGTCCTTGCGGCCGGGGAGGTCCAGGTAGACCTGGTCGAGCAGCCAGGCGTCCGGAGCGAGGCGCTCAGGGTCGGGCACACCGGTCTCGTACTGCATGCGGGTCCCCTCGAGCGTGAGCAGCACGCGGATCCGTTCGAGGGCGCCCGGGGTCTCGGGCCGTAGCGCGATGAACTCGCGCGCGTCGGCGGAGAGCCCCTCGACGTAGGCGTTCCCGTTCTGCACCACCAGCCCGGCGATCCGCTCCGGGTGCCGCTCGGCGAGCCGGAACCCGATGGGGGCACCGAAGTCGAAGACGTACACCACGAAGCGGACCAGACCGAGCGCGTGCACGAAGCCCTCGGTGACGTCGGCGAGCCGGTCGAAGGTGTAGGTGAAGTCCACGGGGGCGACGGTCCGGCCGAAGCCCGGGTGGTCGGGGGCGACGAGCCGGTAGCGGGCGCCGAGCACGTCGATGAGCCGACGGAACTGGTGCGACCCGGACGGGAAGCCGTGCAGGAGCAGCAGCACCGGAGCGTCGGGCCGATCGGGCTGCGACTCGCGGAAGAAGACGCGGACGTCCCCGATGTCGATGTGGCGATGGATGGTGCGGGCGATCGGCAACGTGTCCATGGCTAACTCCTTAAGTTGGCGATGACCCGTTAGATGCTGCGCGGCGTGTTCTAACGTGTCAAGACCGTCGTGTACCGTTAGCAGGGTGACGGCTCCGTTCCCGCTGATCGGCGAGCCCCTCGCCCTCGACCTGGTCAACACCCGCACCGCGGCCGCCGACCTGCTGGTCACGCCCGAGCGGCTGACCGACTGGCTCGCCGTCCAGGCGGAGCGGTTCGCTGAGGCGGGCGAGGTGGTGGCGGCGGGCCTGGACGAGGGTTCCCTCCAGGTCGTGCGGTCGATCCGGGACCGCGTTGCGCGCGCCGTCGACGCGGCTCGTCACGGGGAGCCCCCTCAAGCGGACGATCTGGCCGCGCTCGCCGAGGCGCAGCGCGCGGCGCCCGCGGTGCTGGAGGTGGCGTGGGACGGCGCGCGGGTCGTCGCGACCCGCTCGCGCACCGGTGACGTGTCCGCCCGGATGGGGGCGTGGCTGGCGGAGGCGGGTGCGGAGTTCCTCGCCGATCCCGCGGTGACGCGGGTGCGGCAGTGCGCGGCCGACGACTGCGTGCTGGTCTTCCTCCCCGCGCATCCCCGACGGATCTGGTGCTCGGCGGCGCGGTGCGGCAACCGGGTCCGCGTGGCCCGCCACTACCACCGGAGCCGGTCGAGATGAGCTCCGCGGGACAGGCGATGTCGCCGCCGTTGTCCCGCGGGGACAACGGCGGTGGCCCCCGACCCGCGTAGGTTCGCTGCGGGGCGACAGACGGGAGGACACGGTGGCGGACTCCGTGCGGCGTTCGGGCGCGGCGGGCTTCATCGAGACCCGCGGCCTGGTCGGCGCGATCGAGGCGGCCGATGCCATGGTCAAGGCGGCGAACGTGGAGCTGGAGGGCTACCGCACGCTGCGCAACGGCCAGGTGACGGTCGTCGTCCGTGGTGACGTCGGGGCCGTGACGGCCGCGGTCGCCGCCGGTCGGGCGGCGGCCGAGCAGGTGGGGGAGCTGTACGCCAGCCACGTCATCCCGCGGCCGGACGCAGGGACGGAGGATGTGCTCGGGGCTGCTGTCGTGCGCCCTGAGTGACGGGCACCGCGCAGTTCCGCGGGACCTGGAACCTGGGTCGGCATCCGCGGTCGGTCTCCTTGTCGCGCCGGCGCGTCGCGGGCTGAGTCGGGGCTGGCTGACTGCTTGTGGTCCCGTCGCCACCGTGGTCAGTCACCGCGCTGTGCATCGTGTCGCGGTGGGTCGACCCGGCTCGGTGTCGGTGCGCGAGTGGTGTGGACCGGTCGTTGGGTGGAGTCGTCGCCGATGATGATGCCGTCGCGGGTGAGGATGCGCCGGTAGGTCGTGCGCCCGTCGTCGTCCTTGAGCAGGGCGAGCGGGACGGGCCCGTGTCCGGGGATCTCGGCCCGGCGAGTGCCCGGGCGAACTCGAGGATCGCCGCAGCCTCCCGCTCGGCCGCGCTGTTCTTCTCGCGCACACGCTGCCGCACCCGGTCGGCGAGTGCGGCAGCGTGTGCGGACGACATGGTCTGAGCCTGCCGGCGAACGTATCTCGAACAAATGTTCTATTCTCCGACGAGGAGAATGAACAAGGGTTCAGTGAACCGGGACTCGCGCGGTGGTGGTGTCGGCTCGAGTTCTCGTTCGAGGGGTCGCAGGGCGGCTCCTGGTCGCGCAGGCGATGTCACGCAGAGCAACAAGCGCTGTCCACCGCCGTGGAGAGTCGATCGGCGTCGGCCTTCACGACGTAGACCTCCCACGGCTCTGAGCCCGGCCCCTGTGTCCAGACCTTGTCCTGCAGCGCGTAGCAGCACTCGGCGTCGTTCTCGGTCGTCGTGGCAAGGCCTGCCTCCTGTAGCCGGGCAGCGGCGGCGACGACCTCGTCCGCGCTGGCCACCTCGACGCCGAGGTGGTCCAGTGCGGTCGGCTCGCCGGGCTCGCCCTCGATCAGCACCAGCTTCAGCGGTGGCTCGCCGATCGCGAAGTTGGCGTAGCCCGGGCGGCGCTTGGCGGGTTCGGTGTCGAACAGCTTCGAGTAGAACGTGACCGACGCCTCCAGGTCGGGTACGCGCAGGGCCAGCTGGACGCGGGACATCTCCGCACCTCCTTGGTTAGACGAATGTCTAAACAGACAGTGGCACGCTGATTAGAAGACTGTCAAACTAGCTCCGTGGTGAACGATCTCTGCTGCACACCGATGATCAGCGAGCCGCTGAGCGAGGAAGCCGCCGTCGAGCTGGCGCGCGGATTCAAAGCGCTCGGCGACCCGGTGCGGCTGCGGCTGCTGTCGCTGATCGCCGCCCGCCGTGGTGGCGAGGTGTGCGTCTGCGAGCTGACCTCGGCGTTCACGCTGACCGCGGCGACGATCTCCCACCACCTGAAGGTGCTGCGCGTAGCCGGGCTGGTGGACTGCGAGCGGCGCGGCACGTGGGTCTACTACTGGGTCGTGCCGGCGAAACTGGGTGCGTTGTCGCAGCTCCTCGACGCGTCTCCGGTCGTCGCCGCCGGAGCGGGCGGGTGAGCGATGGCCGGTGAACCCGTCGTCCTGTTCGTCTGCGTCCACAACGCCGGCCGCTCCCAGATGGCCGCCGGATGGCTGCGGCACCTCGCCGGTGACGCGGTCGGTGTCCGGTCCGCGGGGTCCGAGCCGGCCGGCCGGGTCAACCCGATCGTCGTGGCGGCGATGCGTGAGGTCGGCATCGACATCGCGACTGCGCAACCCCGCAAGCTCGACCACGCCGCTGCGCACGCGAGCGACGTGATCGTCACGATGGGCTGCGGCGACTCCTGCCCGGTCGTGCCCGGCAAGCACTACGAGGACTGGCCGGTCCCCGATCCCGCCGGGCAGCCGATCGAGGTGGTGCGGACGATCCGCGACGACATCCGCGCCCGGGTCGAGGGGTTGCTCGCCGAGCTCCTGCCCGACCGGGTCACGACCCGTTCTGGTTCTCCGCCGCCGCGGACTCGTTGACCTGCAGCAGCCGCAGCGCGAAGTCGGCCCGCATCCGGTCCTCGTGCCGGCTCAGGTCGAGACCGGTGAGCTGGCGGATGCGTTCCAGGCGGTAGCGCATGGTCTTGTGGTGGATGAACAGGCGCTCGGCCGCGACGCGCTGCGAGCAGTCGGCGTCGAAGAACGCGCGCAGAGTGCGCACGAGCGAGCCCGCGTTCTCCCGGTCGTACTCGATGAGGGGGCCGGTGACCTCCTCGATGAAGGTCTGCAGGTCGGGGTCGTTGCCCGAGCCGAGCAGCAGCCGCACGATGCCGAGCTCCTCGTAGAGGAACACGTTCTGCCCGCCCAGCCGGCGCGCAGCGGACAGGGCGGTCCGGGCCTCGTTGAACGCGCTCGGCAGCTCGACGACGTCGGCGTGCTGACGGCTCACGCCCCAGGTCATGCGCAGGCCGGGATGGGTGCGGTCGATCGCCGCGGCGATCGCGGTGACGAGGTCCTTCGCCTGCGGGCGGTCCAGGTCCACCGCGACGGCGACGAGCATGTCGCCGCGCATCCCGGCGAGCGCGAGGCCGCGACCGTCGTGGAGGGAGCGCACGGTGCGCAGCACCTCGCGGCGGAGGCGGTCGGTCTGGGAGGTGTCCCAGCCGTTGGTCGCCGCCAGCTCCTCGACGTTCTCCAGCCGGCCGTGCACCACCCGCAGCGACTTGGTGAGGACGATCCCGAGCTGGTGGGCGCGGGTCCGCGCGGCGAGCCGGTGCTCCACCGGGCCCTGCAGCAGGTCCCACAGCACCTGCTCGATCGCCTCGGCGCGGGCCCGGCTCGCGGCCCGCTCTCGCAGCAGCGCCAGCGAGCACGCCATGCTCACCTGCCCGGCGACGGCCTCCATCAGGTCGGGGGAGTGGTCGCCCTGGACGAGCACGACGTGGCCGGCGCGGTCGCCGTCGGCGTAGACCGGGCGCGCCCACAGCCGCGGATCGCCGTCGCCGTCGCGGCGCCCCGGCTGCGGCATCGACGGGGGCAGGATCCCGACCATCCGGCCGCCGCTGTGCGTGGCGACCAGCTCGCCGTCGGGGCCGTAGACACCGATCTCGCAGTTGAGGTCGGTGGCCACCGTGCGGGCCACCGCGGGCAACCCGCCGCCCTCGATCACGGTGGACAGCAGCCGCTGCTGCAGCTGCGAGGAGCGGCCCAGCACGGCGACCTGCTGCTGCAGCGCGTCCCGGGCGCGCTCGGCCTCCGCGGTCGCCGCGGCCTGCCGGTCGTGCAGCCGGGCGTTGTCGATGGCGATGGCGGCGAAGTCGGCGAGGGTCACCATGCGGCGGGTGTCGTTGTCGGTGAACACCGACGTGCGCCGCCGCCACACCTCGAGCACCCCGACGAACTCGCCGCGCAGCCGCAGCGGCACGGCCAGCGCCGAACGGGTCTCCTCCTTGACCGCCAGCGACATGAAGTCCTGGCTGATCCGCTCGTCTTCCAGGTAGGAGTCGACCTTCGCCGGCTCCCCGGTGAGGAACACCAGCCCCGCGACGCCCTGACCGCGGCGCATCTCCAGGCGCGCGGTCTGCGCGAACCGGTTCCCGACGCACGAGCGCATGCGCACGACGTCACCCTCGCGCAGCATCACCCCGCAGATGTCGGAGTCGAGCAGGCGCAGGGTGCGTTCGGCGATCGTGTGCAGCACCTGATCGACGTCGCGGACGGAGAGCAGCTGCTGCACGACCTCGCCGATCGCCTGTGTCTCGGCCGCCGCCGCGGCGATCTCCGCGTCGGCCGAGGCCCGCTGGCGCAGCAGCGACAGCCACGCGCAGCCCTGCCGCAGCAGGCGCCGCCAGCCCGGTTCCAGCCGGACCATCGGGTCCCAGCACAGCGCCACGTGCCCGTCCGGAACAGCGAGCAGCCCGGGGAGATCACCGTCGAGCAGCCGGCAGTCACCGCTCGCCGGCAGTGCGGCGACACCCGTTCCGGGCCCGGCGAGGGTGATCCAGCGCGCCTGCGACCAGGCGGCCACCGTGACCGGGGTGCCGATCAGCAGCGATGCCCTGGCGGCGAACGCGTCCGCGGCGGCGGCGACGTCGGTCGGCAGGGTCTCCAGCAGATCGCGCACGGCCTCGGCGGCTCCCCCGTGCGCGGGGCTCCGGTTGCTGACCTCGGGGGTGCGCGGCGCCCTGGCCGGTGATGCAGGAGCCATCGCCACCCTCCACCCGTCAGACTGTGACCAGGCTCTTGAGCGTACGGCGCTCGGCCATCCGGCGATACGCCTGCGGAACCTCGTCGAGGGGAACCGTCTCCGTCACGATCACCGTCGGATCGACCGCACCCGATCTCACGAGCGCGGTGATCTGGTCCCCGTCGCGCATCACGTCCCCGATGGCGAACCGCAGCGTCAGCTCATCGGCGAACGCGCGCTGCACCGGCACCGAGTGGGTCTGCATGGTCGGCACACCCACCGACACGATCGTTCCCCGCTTGCGGACCAGCGTGAACGCGGTGTCCAGCCCGGCCGCACCACCGATCGCGTCCACGACGACGTCGGCGCCGCGCCCGTCGGTGATCGCGGCGACCAGTTCGGCGGCCCCGTCGGGATCGGTCACGAGGGCGCCTTCGGCCGCGGCGAGCGCGCGCCGTGGCGCCACCGGTTCCACGACGACGACGGCCCCGGCCCCACAGGCCTGCGCGACCAGGCTGGTCAGCTGCCCGACCGGACCGCCGCCGACGACGACCGTCGAGTCGCCCGGGGCGAGTTCAGCGCGCCGGATCGCGGCGTAGCCGGTGGCCAGCGTGTCGCCGAGGAGGACCGCGGCGTCGAGCGGCACTCCGTCCGGGACGGGCCGCAGCACGGTGTCGGCGAACGGGACACGCACCAGCTCGGCCTGAGCTCCGGCGAGCGCAGGCCCGTACGTCACGCCGGTGCCGAAGAACCGGCGATCGGCGCATTCCCAGTGGTCGCCGCGACGGCACCACCAGCACTGTCCGCAGGCGGTGAAGTCCGCGCCCGCGACGAGGTCGCCGAGCGCGTGGCCGTGCACGGCGTCGCCCACGGCCACGACCTCGCCGGCGAACTCGTGCCCGAGCACGGTGCCGCGGGGCAGGCCGGCGTCGTGCGCGACCAGGTGCAGGTCCGTGCCGCACACCGCGGCCCGGCGCACCCGCACGACGGCGTCGGTCGGCGCGAGGACGTCGGGTTCGGCGACGGAGTCGACGCGGACCTCGCCGTCGCCGGCGTAGAGCACCGCTTTCACCGCGACCCTCCGCTCATGCCGGGACCGCCTCCAGGTCGGCCACGCGGATGCGGATGCGCTCCGCGGCCTCGCGCAGCGCGGCCAGCTCGGCGGGGGACAGGTCCAGCTCGACGATCTCGCGGACGCCCGTGCGGCCGAGCCGGGCGGGCAGGCCGACGTAGACGTCGCGGATGCCGTAGGTGCCGTCGGCGAGGACGGCCGCGGGCATGACCTCGCCGCGGTCGGCGGCCATCGCGAGCACCATGCGCGCGGCGGAGGTGCCGGGGGCGAGGAACGCGCTGCCGGTGCGCAGCAGTCCCACCACCTCTGCACCCGAGTTGCGGGCGCGGTCGACCGCCGCCTCCACCGCGGGCCCGGCGAGCTCCGTACCTGCGGCGCGGGCCTGCGACAGCGGGATGACCATCTCGTCTCCGTGGCTGCCCAGCGCCCACGCGGACACCCGGTCGGCGCGCATCCCGACGGCCGCCCCGGCGAGTGCCTGGAATCGGGCCGTGTCCAGCACCCCGGCCATGCCGAGCACCCGGTGCGCCGGGAACCCGGAGACCCGCCACGCGTGCTGGGTCATCTCGTCGAGCGGGTTGGTGACGACGACGATCACCGCGTCCGGCGCGGTGGCGGCGACCCGCTTGGCGATGTCGCCGACGACGGCGGCGTTCGTGCTGATCAGGTCGGACCGGCTCATCCCCGGCTGCCGCGGCCGGCCGGCCGTGATGATCACGTAGTCCGCCGGGCCCGCCTCCTCGACGGAGCCGACGCCGCGCACGCGCGTGCCGAAGCCGGACAGCGCCGCGGTGTGCGTGAGGTCCAACGCCACACCGGCGGCCCGGCCCTGGTCGACGTCGACCAGCACGACCTCGTCGAACACGTCGGCGTCGGCCAGGCGCAGCGCGGCGATCGTGCCGACCTGGCCCGCCCCGACCACGACCACCCGGCCGGTGCCCGCCGGCGCGGGGGTGGACAGCCGGGCGTTGCGGCGGAACAGCGCTCCGGACGGCGGCGACATCGGTGGCGCCGGGGGACCGAGCTTGCGGAACAGCTCGGCCGTGATCACCGCAGCGTCCGGTGCGGCGGGCGGTTCCGGCGCCGGCGGGGCGAGTGCCCGCGGCGGGGCGGGCGTGGGTGCTGCGGGCTGAGGCGTGGGTGCGGGCGGAGGCGGAGTCGCGCGGACCGGTGACCCGACCACGATCTCGACGCCGAGCTCCCGTGCCCGCTCGCGGGCCAGCGGGGTCACCACGTCGCGGGCGCCCACGTGCAGGACACCGCCGGTGGCGGCGTCCACCGCGGCGGCTCCCACCACGGTCATCGCCGGTCCTCCCGCCCCTCGATCCCCTCCAGTGCGGCGACGGCAGCGTCGCGAGCGCTCTGCACCTCGCTCTCGGTGCCGGACAGGAACATGCGCCCGAACCGGCCGACGGCGCGCAGCTCGATCACGGTGATGCTGGCGGCCTTCTCCGCCTCGTTCGCGGCGATCGAGATGTAGGCCGCCGGTGCGACCTCCATGACGAACAGGCTCTGCCCGGGCATGAGCATCGAGCCCTTGCGCCACTTGTTGAGCAGCTGTGCCTGGTAGGGGTGCACGTTGGTGATGAACTGCGTGGACGCGATCGTCGGGCGGATCCGGTCGGTCTCGGTCATGCCGAGCTCATCGAGGATCGCCCGGCCGGACGCGAGCACCTCGGCCTGCTGCTCGGAGTGGATCTCCAGCAGGCCGAACTCGCGTTCGATGATCTGCAGCGCGGGTCGCACGCCGGCCGCCTTCAGCGCGATGTCCGCGGCGCGGAACACCTCGTTGCCCGGCGCCATCTCGATGTAGAGCTCGGCCATGCCGGCCAGCGGGACGTCACCCGGGCTGGTCGCGGCGATGTGCGCGGCGCACTGCGGCTGCATCCGGTCGATGAACGCGTAGGTGCGCAGGGTCGGCGTGTGGCTCGACGCGGTGGTCACGGCGCGCACCTCGCGATCCCGAGCGGGGTGATGAGCAGGGCGTGCGGGTAGGTCACGACGGTTCGCTCCAGGTAGGACGCCAGCACGTCATCGGCGCCGGGGACCATGAGGGCTCCGCCCGCGAGGTGCAGGGGCAGGTCCTCGTCGCCGCGGGTGAGGTCGCGGACGTTCTCCGCGATCTTCTGCAGCCCGGGCACGAGGATCGGGAGGCTCTCGCGCGGATGGGTGCGCTTGTAGGGCTCGGCCTCCTCGACGGGGATGCCGAGCGCACCGGCGAGCACGAGGTCGAGGTGGTGGCCGCCGCCGGGCCGGTCGTCGAGCCGGGTCAGGACGCCGTCGCGGAAGACCCCGACGCCGGTCGATCCGCCGCCGACGTCGACGACGGCCCCGTCGGTGATGCCCAGCGCCGCGTGCGCCGCGCTGACCTCGTCCACCAGCGCGACTTCGGCGAAACCCGCGCCCTCGCAGACGAACGTGCAGGCGCGGGCGTCGGCGACGGGGATGCACGGAGGGTACGCCGTGGCGGCACTGACCAGCTCGACGCCGAGCGCGGCCTCGGCCGCTTCCCGCAGCCGGGTCACGGTCGCGCGGGCCTCGGCGAAGTCGACGACCACACCGTCGCGCAGCGCGCCGGAGGGATGGGCGCCGACCCAGACGGGCCGGCCCGCGTCGAGGACGACCAGCACGCAGCTGGCGGTGCCCAGGTCGACCCCGACCTGAAGCGGCCCGCCGGTGAGCGGGCGCGGGCCGCCGTCGCGCGCACCGGAGGCCACCGCGGCGGCCTCCTCCAGCAGCTCCCGGACGTCGGGCACCGTCGTGATCACGGGATCTCCACCGGGTCGTAGATCGTGCGCCACGGCCGGACCTCGTGCGCCACCCGCTTGATGTTGATCAGGTGCATGGGTGTGACGTTGTCGGAGCAGATCGAGCCGCTCCACGTGCCCGTGCCCAGTTGGAACGACGGGTCCACCTCGGTCGAGAAGCCCATCCCGCCGAACAGCGCCGGGGTGTTGATCACGATGCGGCCGGCGGGCAGCGTCGCGAACGGGGCGATCTCCTCGGGATCGGCTGCGTGCACGGCCGTGGTGTGGCCCTCGCCGTCGAGGGCGAGGATCTCCCGGCAGCGGGCCCAGCCCTCCGCGGCGTCGCGGACCCGGTAGACCGACAGCACCGGGCCGAGCACCTCCCGCGACAGCGGGGTGTCGACGCCGACGCTGTCCAACTCGCAGGCCAGCACTCGGGTGCCGGCCGGGACGGAGAAGCCCGCCAGCTCGGCCAGCCGCACCGCCGTCTGCCCGACGTTCGCCGGCCGCAGCGCGCCGCGCTCGTCGAACAGCACGTGGATCAGCGCGTCCTGCTGCGCCTCGTCCATCCAGTACGCGCCGCGCTCGGTGAACGCGGACAGGAAGGCGTCGGCGGCGGCGTCCGCCACCACGATCGACTGCTCCGCCACGCACGCGGTGCCGTTGTCGAACGACTTCGAGGTGATGATCATCTCGGCGGCCTCGGCCGGGTCGGGCACGCTGGCGCCGACGTAGGCCGGCACGTTGCCCGCCCCGACCGCGATGGTCGGCTTCCCGCTGGAGTACGCGGCGCGCACCATGCCCGGTCCGCCGGTGGCCAGCACCAGTGCGATCTCCGGGCGGCGCATCAGCTCCTGCGTGGCCGACAGGGTGGGGTTCTCCAGGCAGGAGATCAGCCCCTCGGGCGCGCCTGCGGCCACTGCGGCCTCGGCCATGATCTCCGCGGCCCGGTGGGTGCACCGGGCCGCCCGCGGGTGCGGGGCGTGCACGATCGCGTTGCCCGACTTCACCGCGGCGAGGCTCTTGAACAGCGTCGTCGACGTGGGGTTGGTGACGGGGATGATCCCCGCGATGACCCCCATCGGGCTGCCGATCGCGGTGACCCGGGCCGCCTCGTCGACCCACAGCACCCCGATCGCCCGGCGCTGCAGCATCCACCGCGCGACGAAACCGGTGTTGTAGCGGTTCTTGTAGATCTTGTGCTCGTAGACGCCGTACCCGGTCTCGTCGACCGCCATGCGCGCGAGCTCCTCGGCGGCATTGGTCCCGGCCCGCGCCATCGCGCGCACGTAGTGGTCGAGCGTGTCCTGGTCGGCGCCGTCGAGCGCCTCGAACGCCCGGCGCGCCGCGCGTGCCTTGGCACGGACATCGGCGAGCCCGGCGAGGTCGGCGTCCAGCGTCGCGGTCATCGAGCGTCAGGCCTTGGGTCGGGTCAGGGCCGCGAGGATGCCCTCGGTCTCGTCGTGCGGTCGGGGGATCACGTGCACGGACACGACCTCGCCCGCCTTGCCGGCCGCGACGGCACCCGCGTCGGTGGCGGCCTTCACCGCACCGACGTCACCGCGCACCATCACGGTGACCAGGCCGCCGCCGATCTCGCGGTGGCCGAGGATCTGCACGTTCGCGGCCTTGACCATCGCGTCGGCGGCCTCGATCGCCCCGACGAGGCCCTTGGTCTCGATCAGGCCGAGTGCCCCGCGCAGCGCGGGTGCGGCCGCCGCTGGAGTAGTCGCAGCCATCTTGTCCTCCGTATCGGTACCGGGGTCGGTGGTCGCGCCCTGCCGGAGAGCGCTCATCACTTGCGGTAGCTGACGGTGCCGTCGCGGACCACGGTGTCGGCGATGGCGACGACCGCCCGATCGGTCGGGACATCGGCGCCTGCGGCGACCCGGGCGGCCCCTCCCGCGGCCACCAGAACGACCTCGCCGACTCCCGCGCCGACCACGTCCACAGCCACGTAGGCGGGGCCGCTGGTCTGCTCGGGGTCGGTGTCGAGGGCGTCCTGCACCAGCAGCAGGCTGAACCGGTCGAGCCCGGGCTCCTTGGCGGTGGAGACGACCTGACCGAGCACCTTCGCCAGCTGCACGCCCGGTCACCTCCATCGGTGTGTGGTTCACGGCGGGATCCGCCGGATCGGACAGTAGGAGCGGCCGGACCCGCCGAGCCTTATCCCGAAGGGACAACGTCTCCGGGATCGGTTGTCCTTCGTCGCACTGGAGTCACGTGCGTGCGGAACGGCATCGTGGCGGCACGGGACCTCCCGCCCCCGGGCGGTCCGGCCACGAGGAGGTGCAGGGTGATCCGGCCCGAGGACGCGCAGTTCCACCAGCCCACCAGCGACGACCCGTTGTGGGCCGAGACGAACTACTTCGGCCTCTACGCAGGTCAGGACACCGACCGGCCGATGAACATCGGCATCTACGCCCTGTTCCGGGAACCGCTCGGCGTCGTCGGCTCCACGGTCTCGGTCAACAGCCGCAGGGTGACCGTGCCCTGGGTGGCCGACTACTGGGACGCGTGGGAGCACCTCGTCGTGCCGCAGCCGTCGAATCTGCTCGACTACGAGCTGGCGAACGGGCTCAAGGTGGTCTGCTCCGACCCGAACAAGGTGTGGGACGTCGCCTACACCGACCCGGCGGCCGACCTGGAGATCCGGTTCCGCTGCACGGCGCTGATGGAGCCGTACGACATCAACGACCCGGCGATGGACCCGCTCGCGGCCGACCGCGACATGAGCAAGACGTGGGGCCACGCCTACGCCGGGCACTTCGACATGACCTGCCGCTTCGAGGGCGAGATCCGCCTGCGCGGGGTGACCACCCCGATCGACTGCGTGTCCACCATGGACCACAGCTGGGGCGTGCGCGCCGAGCGGCAGACCTCGCGGCTGTCGTGGATGCACGCGCACTTCTCGCCTGACTTCGCCGTGCACGGGCTGTTCGACTTCACCACCGAGAACGGCCCCGATGCCCCGTCGCCGATCCAGATGACCCACGGATACGTGCTCGACCACGGCGAGGTCATCGGTCTCGCCTCCGGCAAGGGGGTCACCGAGCGGCGCGGGTTCTACCCCGAGAAGATCCAGATCGAGGTCGCCGACAAGTCCGGGCGCATCTGGGAGTTCAGCGGCACCGCGCTCACCGCGTTCCCGTGGCAGTCCCAGCCCGGCGTCGTCGGGCACAACTGCTTGCTGCGCTGGACGCACGACGGGCAGACCGGCTACGGCGAGTGCATGGACTTCATCGGGATGGGAGAGCTCGGCGACGTCTACCACAGGCTGCACACCGGGAGCTGACGCGATGACCCCGCCCGCTCGCCCACCTGTCCGGGCGGTCGTGTTCGACCTCGACGGCACGCTGGTGCAGACCCGCATCGCGTCGTGGGAGGTCTTCGAGAAGATCAGCCGCCGCTACGGGCTCGGCGTGGACGACCCGGAGCAGTACTTCGCGTTGTTCAACGGCAACATCTACACCTCGATCGCCGAGCTGTGCCGCGACGAGCAGCAGGCCGCGGAGGTCAAGGAGGAGTTCCTGCGCCTGCTGCGGACCGAGTACACCCCGCCGCTCGTGCCCGGCATGGCCGCGGTGGTGCGACGGCTGGCTGCGAGCGCCACGCTGGCGGTGATGTCGTCGAACGCGATGCAGGTGCTGCGCCGCGTCCTCGTCGCCAACGACCTGGCGTTCTGCTTCGCCCACGTCTACGGCGGCGACGTCATCCCCGACAAGCGCACCGCCATCCGCGCGTTCCTCGCCGAGCCCGCCAACGGGTACGGGCGGCGCTGCTCGGCCGACTACGACGAGGCCGGCCGCCCGTTGACGCCCGACCCGGCCAGCACCGTGCTGGTCACCGACACCGCGGGCGACGTGCGGGACGCGCTGGCCACCGGGATCCGCGTCGTCGGCGTCGCATGGGGCATGCACACCGTCGAGGAGCTCACCGCGGCGGGCGCGGAGTTCGTCGCGCTGTGGCCGCAGGAGCTGCTCGCGCACCTGCTCGGCGACGCGGCCGCGGACCCTGTGGGCGGGGCCTGTGCCCTGCCCGCCGCGCCTGCGGCACCCACCGTCGAGCACGAGTCCGCGCCCGAGCCCGATCCGCTCGCCGCGGTGCGCGCGGCGGCCGCAGCTCGGCGCCGGCGGCGGCGCACCGCCGCCCGTGCCGACGTGCTCGTGGCCTGCGCGCCGGCGCCGCCGGTCCCGCAGCCGGCGCAGCTCGCAGGAGCCGGTCCGGTGGCCGGGGGCGAGCTGCTGAGCGCGATTCGAAGGACCTGCGGTGGCTGAGCCCCGTCCGGTGCGCGGCCTGGTCGGCGCGTACAACTTCCGCGACCTGGGTGGGCTGCACTGCGCCGACGGCCGCCGGGTGCGCCACGGCCTGCTGCACCGCTCCGACACGCTGCAGGCGCTCACCCCCGACGACGTCCGGTACCTCGTCGACGAGGTCGGCATCGAGCTCGTCGTCGATCTGCGCCGCGGCGGCGAGGCGGTCGCGCAGGGCCGCGGTCTCCTCGCCGAGACCACGGTGACGTACCTGAACGTGCCGCTGGCCGAGGCGCCCGAGGCGTCCCAGCACCCGCCGCGCGAGCAGACACTGATCTTCTACCTGGACCACCTGCGGTCGCCGACGTCGGCGCTGCCGATGCTCGTGCAGATGCTCGCCGCGGTCGCCGGGCGCCCGGTCCTCGTGCACTGCGCCGCCGGCAAGGACCGCACCGGCCTGGTCGTCGCGCTCCTGCTGAGCCTGCTCGGAGTGGACCGCGGCGAGATCGTCGCCGACTACCTCGCCACCGACGCCAACATGCCGCGGATCGTCGAGCGGATGCGTGGCTGGCCGCACTACGCGGCGCACATGGCGGCCGTGCCGCCAGAGCTCTACGAGACCCACGAGCACTCGATCACCGGGTTCCTCGACGCCCTCGAACGCGACCACGGGGGTGCGGAGGGCTGGGCCGCCGAGCGGGGCATCCCGGCCGAGGCCATCGCGCGCCTGCGCGAGCGCTGCACCGAACCCGCCGGCTAGCCGAGCGCGAACAGCGACGAACGGCCCTTCGTGAGCAAGCATCGCTCACGAACGGGCCGTTCGTGTTCCCTCTCGTGTTCCCTCGCAGAGGCCCAGGGGCCGCCGCGCTGTACAGCGACGGCGGCCCCGGTCACCCGCTCACCCCGCCGCTGCCCGGCCCAGGGCGAGGACGAGGGGGCGCGTCTCCGCGGCGTCGACCGCGAACCGGCGGAACCCGAGCGCGTGCAGCTGCGCCGCCGTCTCCTGCGACACCGTGCCGGACAGGCGCAGCCCGAGCGGGCACGACCGCACCGCGGCCACCCGTTCCAGCAGGCCGACGACCGCCGGGTCCACGCTGCTCCGGGGGTCGCAGGTCAGCAGGCCGCGGGCTAGGTAGTCGTCCAGCGGCTCCGCGGTGAGCAGCTGCCGCGCCGGCAGCCCGAACACCGCCGCCTGCAGCGCGCGCAGCTCCAGCCACAGCACGTCCCCCGCTGCGGCGATCTCCGCGACGTGGTGCACGCCGCGCGGGCTCGTCACGTACGCGCCCACCGGCACCCCGGACTCCGCGGCCAACTCGCGCAGGGCGCGCGCCTCGGCCGGGTCGGAGACGTGCCGCAGCGCGAGGTGCGGCCGCGCCGCGCCCCCGGCCGCGGCCGCGGCGGCGGCGAGGCCCCGCAGCTGCGCCGCGACGAGCGCGGGCCTGCCCAGCGGCACCGACAGCGCCGGGTGCCGGGTGGTCACCGCTGTCTGCTGCAGCAGCTCGCGGGCCTCGTCGGCGACCAGGTCGATCGCCCGGATGCCCACCTCGGCGCCGCCCGCTGCGGCCAGCAGCGGCGTGAACTCCTCCTCGACGAGCTCGGCGATCCGGTCGAACGCGGCGGCCGACATGTCGTCGGCCCCGTCGAGCAAGCTCTGCACGAGCCCGTCGATGTGCCCGGTCGCGGCGAGGACGTCGTCGACGGCGGTGACCAGTCCGTCCGCGCCCGCGGCGAGCGCCGGGGCCACGTCGGCGGGAAGCGTCACCCGGGCCAGCACCGTGCTGTCGCCGCTCCTGCGGGCGATGCGCAGCAGCCCGTCGAGCGCCGCGGTGGCCGCGGCCGGTGTCGCCACGGGGAACGCACCCTCGAACAGTTCGCCGGTGGCGCCGTCGAGGGAGACCTCGCTGCCCTCGGGGAGCACGCGGTCCCCGACGACCAGGGTGCGCGCCCGCTCGTCGACGACCAGCGCGGACGCCCCCACCACGCACGTGGTGCCGAGCGCGCGCGCGACGACAGCGGCGTGACTGGTCGAGCCGCCGGTGGCGGTGACGATGCCCTCCGCCGCGATCATGCCGTGCAGGTCGGCCGGGCTCGTCACGGGCCGCGCGAGGATCACCGCCTCACCGGCCTCGGCACGCTCCTTGGCCCGGTCGGAGTCGAGGACCAGCTTGCCGCTCACCTGCCCGGGGCACGCGCCGATCCCCGTGGTCAGCAGCCTGCCCGCCGCGCGCGCCTCGGCGACGTCGTCGTCGGCGAACCCGGGCCGCTGGACCTGGCGCACCTGCTCGGCGGTGACCATGCGCAGCGCGGCCGCCGGCGCGATCGTGCCCTCGCCGGCGAGGTCGGCGGCGATGCGGACGGCCGCCTCCGCGGTCCGCTTCGCGCTGCGGACCTGCAGGAAGTACAGGGTGGAGCGCTCGACGGTGAACTCGATGTCGAGCACGTCGCCGTACGTGCGCTCCAGCTCGGCGCAGGTGGTGCGCAGCTCCTCCAGCAGGGGGGCGGGCAGCGCCTCGGCAACCGGGTCGGGCGTGCGGATGCCGGCCACGACGTCCTCACCCTGGCTGTGCGCGAGGTACTCGCCGAACAGGCCCGGCGCGCCGGTGACCGGGTTGCGGGTGAACACCACCCCGGACCCGGAGTCGGCGGACAGGTTGCCGAACACCATCGACTGCACGACGACGGCCGTGCCCAGGTCGTGCGGAATGCCGTGGAAGTCCCGGTAGGTGCGGGCCCGGCGGGTGTTCCACGAGCGGAACACGGCCTCGACGGCGCCGAGCAGCTGCGCCCGCGGATCGTCGGGCACCGACTCGCCGCAGTCGTCCTGCAGCTGCTTCTCGCACGCCGCCCAGATCCGGTCGTAGACCTCACCCGGGTCGTCGTCCGGCCCGACCGCAGCCGCGAGCACCTCCAGGCCCTGCCCGGGATCGAGCGCTCCGAGCACGGTCTCGGCGTACATCGCGTGGAAGCGGCGGACCACGTCGGCGACGAACCGCACGTCGCCGGTCGCCTGCGCGAGCGCGACGGCGGCGCGGCGGTCGATGCCGAGGTTGAGGATCGTGTCCATCATCCCCGGCATGGAGATCGGGGCGCCGGACCGCACCGAGAGCAGCAGCGGTACGGGCCCGGAGCCGAACGCCTTGCCGCTCGCCCGCTCCAGCTCCTCCAGGCGGGTGAACACCTCGTCGGCCAAGCCTTCGGGCAGCCCGCCGACCTGCAGGTAGTGGCGGCAGGCGTCGGTGGCGATGACGTAGCCGGGCGGCACCCGCAGGCCCAGCTGGGTGAGCCGGGCAAGCCCCGCACCCTTGCCGCCCAGCCGGTCGACGTCGGCCGGATCGGCCTCGGCGAAGGTGAGCGTCGCGCGAATCATTCCTCGCGCTCCCGGCCCAGCGTGCGCAGCAGGTCCTCGTGGAACTCGAACCAGATGTTGTGGATCGAGTCGACGGTGGGGGAGGACACCAGCTCGGTTCGCCCGGCGTCCACGCCGGCGAGCGCGGTGCGGAACCGCCGCGGGTAGGCGGAGAAGCGCGGATCGTGGGTGGCGAGCACGTCCAGCAGCGGGGTCAGCCGGGCGATCAGCTTGTCCAACCGATCGATGATCTTGCCGTCGTACTCGGCGTCGGAGTGGTCGTTGGCGACCTTGCGGCCGCCGACGTCGACCTGCTGCCACGCCGACATCGTGGTGAGGAACTGGGAGTTGGTGGTCTCGAAGCGCTCGACCAGCTCGCCGACGGTCCGGTCGGCGCGCACCGGGGCGTAGAGCTGGTCGGCGGCGGCGCGCAGCGCGGGTTCTGCCTCGTCGGTCGGCAGGGCGGAGCCGCCCGCCTCGACGACGAGGCCGCGTCCGGCGAGCCCTTGCAGGCGCTCCGCCACCTGCTGCGGGTCCCCGCCGATGGCGTCCGCGATCGCGTCCGCGGAGGCCATCTTCTTCAGCGCGACGGCGTTGAGCACGTCGTAGTCGGTCTTGTCCAACCCTTCGGTCACTTCTGCCCTTTCGCAGGACCGGGCGGCGCGGAGGCCCGCGCCGCCCGGTGTGGACGTCCGAGAGTGGTGCCGGCAGGCCGTTACAGCCAGCGGTACTTCGAGCGCCTGCGGTCGGCGTTCTCGGAGAACGGCAGGTAACCCGAGCCGGAGAAGATCTTGCTGGGCACCGTCTCCTGCGCGAACCCGCGCTTGGTGATCTCGTAGTAGTAGTTCGCGACCCGCTGGTCGATCTCCCACAGGTCGTAGTCGCGGCAGGCCTTCTCGTAGGTTCCGGCCAGCCGCAGGTGCGGGAGGATCATGTCGATGTAGTAGACGTACTGGCCGTTCCAGATCAGGTCGCGCCGGCACATCCGCGACGTCTTGGAGTAGAGCTTCAGCGTCGCGGTCTGCACCTTCTCGAGGTGCTTGTCGAGCTCGGCGACCGTGATCGGGTACACCTCACCCATCGGGGTGTTCCACTTCTCCCGGGCGAACACCGCTCCGCTCGTGATCGCCTCGATGTAGTTCTTCGGGCGGGTGAACGTCGTGGAGATGTCGTTGACCCGGATCTCGGCGAGGCCCATCTTCTCCGGGTCGATGGTGAAGGCCAGCGTGTAGCAGTGCGGGAGACCGGCGTCGTCGCAGACGTCGCTCCAGTGGAAGATCTCCTCGTTGACGAACAGGTCGCGCAGGATCAACAGCTGGCCGTCCGGCAGCTCGTACGGGCCGGTGTCGCCCAGGCCGAGCCGGCAGTCGTAGTGGTCGAGGAACGACAGCAGCTCCGCGGCCGCGTTGAACTGCGTGAACTTCGCGTGCGCCGGGCCGCCCTCGTCGAGCGGTTCCAGCTGCGAGGTGATCTGGGAGAGCAGCTCGGGCTCGTGGATCCGGCAGCGGTAGCGGTCCTGGGAATTGAGGATGTAGCCGTCCTGGCGCTTGCCCCACAGCACCCGCTGCATGAACTTGAGGATGATGTTGGATTCCTCGATGTAGTCGTCCGGGCCGATCGCCTCGAGTGCGAGCAGACCGCACCGGCCCATGCCGAACCCGACGGCGCCGATGCACCAGTCGTGCACCGAATTGATCTTCGTGCCGATCTCGCGCCGCGCAGTCGCCCCGATGTCCATGACCCCCTGTGCGCCGCCGACCTCGTCGGTCGTCATGCGCAGGATCTCCGGCCACCGGTAGAACTCGTGCATGAAGGCCAGGATCTCGTACTCCTGGCGGGGGATCATGCCGCTCACGCCCTCGGTGGCGCGCATGACCAGCACGTCCCAGATGTTCCACGCCAGGTAGTTGTTGAGGTCGTTGAGCTCGTCGATGGTGAACTCGTCGCGGAGGACGTCCTCCTTGGACACCTTTTCCAGGACCCGGCTCTTCGCCCGGGCCCGCATCATCTTGTCGCCCTTGATCCCGTCGGTGACGGGATCCATTCCGACGAAGTTGCCGGTGTAGGTGAGCTCCTGGAAGCGCAGGCCGTCGTCGTCGGGCTCGTACCGCTGCTTGTAGGTCGCGCGCTTGCCCTCGGT
Organism: Pseudonocardia thermophila; assembly: GCF_900142365.1. Lineage (GTDB taxonomy): Bacteria > Actinomycetota > Actinomycetes > Mycobacteriales > Pseudonocardiaceae > Pseudonocardia > Pseudonocardia thermophila. The sequence goes on from NZ_FRAP01000025.1 coordinate 98,553, forward strand.
GGTCGTCACTGACTCGTGCTCCTGTCGGGGTCGCTGAGGGTTCGGGCTCGTACGTCAGTCGTCGGCCAGGACGCGGCCGATCTCGTGGTCGGTGCAGTCGAGGCGGACCTTGCGGCCGTCGAGGGTCTTCGCGATCTCCTCGAAGTGCGCCTCCGGGGTGTTCCCGACGACGTACCGGGATTCGCTGCTCGTCAGGTGGGCGGTCATCACGCAGGGCGTCTGGAACTCCCGCGAGAGGATGCCCAGGTGCGACTCCGGCGCGCCGGACATCGTGATCACGCCGATCGCGCCCATCGAGAGGGCGGGCGCCAGGAACGTAGTCGTGCCACCGCGGACCAGCAGGATGTGCTCCTTGAGCTTGCCCGATTGGATCAGCGCGATCACGTCGGCCGGTGACGCCAAGTACTTCACCGTCCCGCTGGGCGACTTACTGGTGTCGAAGACGTTGTAGCCTTCGGCCAGCACTTCAGCCATGAAGTTCCTCCTTGAACTGGTGAATCGCAGTCACCCGGGCTTCCGCGGTTGCGCTCGTCACATTGCCGTCGCGCATCACCATGACCGATGGACACGGCAGACAAAACTGCCCGCGGGCGTTGTCCTCGCCAGATAGCCGGGGTGGAGCAACGTCACCCGAGGAGCAGAACCACCAGGTTCCGTGGTCCGTGCACACCCTCGACGCGGTCGAGCTCGATGTCGCTGGTGGCGCTCGGACCGCTGATCCACGTCTGTGGCCGGGTGGGATCCAGCTTCGCGATCGCCGAGGGGACGTCGGGCACCACCTGGTCGGCGCGGACGATGCAGACGTGCCGGTCCGGGACGAGGGTGGCGGCGCGACGGCCCTGGCCGGGGTCGTGGTCGAGCACGATGGTGCCGGTCTCGGCGATGCCGAGCGCGGCGGTGGTCAGGACGGCGTCGACGTCGTCGAGTTCGGTGACGGGCAGGGCGTGGTCGGGGACCGCGCCGGCGGGCCACAGCTCGGTGGGCAGGTCGGCGGGCACGAGGACCCGGCCGGTGCACTCGGCGGCGATGTGCGCGGCCAGCTCGTCGGGGGTGCAGCGGACGACGCGGGCGCGGTAGTCGGCGACCCGTTCGACGAACGTGTCGACGTCAGCGGGGCTCGCAGCGGCGGGGGCGGGGCGGTCGACGGCGATGTCGGCGGGGGTCTCGGTGGCGGGCACGTCGCGCAGGGCGGCGCGGATGCGGCCCAGGATCTCGTCGCGGGCGCTCACTGCTGCTCCGTCCGTCCGCCGTCGGTGCGGGCCCACCAGGCGCGGAACGATTCGGGCGCGGGGATGGGGACGTCGCGGGCGTCGGCCCAGCGGGCGGCCGGGCCGGGCAGGGCACCGAGGGTGGCGCGGCCGCCGGGGGCGCGGCGCCGGGTGCGGCGCAGCAGCTTCCCGACGGCGCAGGCGACGCGTTCGGCGACGGAGGTGCGGCGGGCGTCGCCGAGGGTCCAGGCCGCTGCGGCCATCGCCGCGTTCTGCGCGGACGGGTGGCCGCGGTGGGAGTCGACGACCTCGGCGCGCAGGTGGACCAGCACCTCGGGGATGTCGATGCGCACCGGGCACACCTCGAAGCAGGCCCCGCACAGGCTGGACGCGTAGGGCAGCGAGTCGACCTGGGCATCGGCACCGACGCCGCGCAGCATCGGGGTCAGGATCGCGCCGATCGGGCCGGGGTAGACCGAGCCGTAGCTGTGCCCCCCGGTGCGCTCGTAGACGGGGCAGACGTTCAGGCACGCCGAGCAGCGGATGCAGCGCAGCGCCTGACGGCCCACCTCGTCGGCCAGCACCTGGGTGCGGCCGTTGTCCAGCAGCACCACGTGCACTTCCTGCGGGCCGTCGCCGGGGGTGACGCCGGTCCACAGCGACGTGTACGGGTTCATCCGCTCCCCGGTGGACGAGCGCGGCAGCAGCTGCAGGAACACCTCCAGGTCGGCCCAGGTGGGCACCAGCTTCTCGATGCCGACGACGCTGATCAGCACCTCCGGGAGGGTCAGGCACATGCGGCCGTTGCCCTCGCTCTCGACGACGGCGAGCGTGCCGGTCTCGGCGACGGCGAAGTTCGCCCCGGACACCGCGACGCGGGAGCGGAGGAACTTCTCCCGCAGGTGCGCGCGGGCGGCCGCGGCCAGCTCGGCGGGGACGTCGGAGAGATCCGCCGGGGCGGGCCGGCCGTAGCGGCCCATCTCACGCAGGAAGATCTCCCGCACCTCGGAGCGGTTGCGGTGGATCGCCGGGACGAGGATGTGGCTGGGCAGGTCGTCGCCGAGCTGCACGATCAGCTCTGCCAGGTCGGTCTCCCACGCGGTGATGCCCGCCGCGGCCAGCGCGTCGTTGAGCCCGATCTCCGCGGTGACCATCGACTTGACCTTGACGACCTCGTCGGTGCCGTGCCGGCGGGCGACGTCGACGACGATCCGGTTGGCCTCGGCCGCGTCGCGGGCCCAGTGCACGGTCGCACCCGCGCGGGTCAGCGACTCCTCCAGCTGCTGCAGGTAGGTGTCGAGGTGGCGCAGCGTGCGGTCCTTCAGCGCGGCCCCGGCCCGGCGCAGCCGTTCCCACTCGGCCACCTCCCCGACGACGGCGGCCCGCTTGGCGCGGATCGTGCTGGTCGCGTGCGCGAGGTTGCGCCGCAGCTGGGTGTTCGCCAGCGCGCTGCGGGCGGCCTCCGGGAACGCGGGCGTGCCCAGGAACGTGCGGCTCATCGGGCCACCTCCGCGGCCGGGTCGGCGAGAGCGGCGGGGGTCTCGGTGGCGGCGAGCACCTCTGCTATGTGCATGACCCGCACCCCCGCCCGCTGCCGCGACAGCAGCCCGCCGATGTGGGTCAGGCACGAGTTGTCACCGGCGACGAGCACCTCCGCGCCGGACTCCCGCACGTGCCGGGCCTTGTCCGCGCCCATCGCCACCGACGTGTCGGGGTTCTTCACCGCGAACGTGCCGCCGAACCCGCAGCACTCCTGCGCCGCCGGCAGCTCGCACAGGGTGAGTCCGCGCACCGCCCGCAACAGTGCCAGCGGCCGGTCACCCACGCCGAGCATGCGCAGCGAGTGGCAGGTCGGGTGGTAGGTGACCCGGTGCGGGAAGTACGCGCCGACGTCGACGACGCCCAGCACGTCGACCAGGTACTCCGACAGCTCGTACACCGGCGGCGACTCCTCCACCGCTCGCACCAGCCCCGGATCACCCGATCGGCGCGCGACGATCCGGTGCTGGTGGCGCACCGAGCCGGCGCACGAACCCGACGGCACGACGATCGCCTCGCACCCGGCGAACGCCTCGACGTGCCGGCGCACCAGCGGCACCGCCTCGTCGAGGTAGCCGGTGTTGACCATCGGCTGGCCGCAGCAGGTCTGCCCGGCCGGGAAGGTGACCTCCACGCCGAGCCGGCGCAGCAGCGTGACCACCGCCTTCCCGGTCTCCGGGTAGAGCACGTCGTTCAGGCAGGTGACGAGCAGGCCGACGGCCACGAGCATCCTCCGCCCCGGCGCGCCCGGCGCGCGCCTATGGTCCGACCATAGGTCATGGATAGACTCCCGTCCATGAGGCGGTGGTGATGGCAGCACCGAAGTGGGGCCCCGTCGAGCGGGTCGCGACCTACGAGCTCGTCATCGAGAAGATCGAGGAGCAGCTCGTCTCCGGTGCGCTCGGCCCCGGCGACCGGCTGCCGCCCGAGCGGGAGCTCGCCGCGCTGCTCGGCGCCAGCCGTCAGGCGGTCCGCGAGGCCCTGCGGGTGCTGCAGGCGCTGGGCATCGTGCGGTCGCGCCAGGGCACGGGCAGCGACGCGGGCACGGTGATCGTCCCGGCCCCCGCACACGCGCTGTCCCGGGTGCTGCGACTGCACCTCGCCGTCAGCTCGTTCCCCGCCGCCGATCTCACCGGGGCCCGCGTGCTGCTGGAGCGCGCCAGCGCCGCCGCAGCCGCTGAGCGGCGCGATCCCGAGGCGATCGCCCGGCTGCGCGAGCTGCTCACCGCCATGGACGCCGACCTCGGCCGCGAGGAGTTCAGTGAGCTCGACACGAAGCTGCACGTCGCGATCGCCGGGTCCGCCGGCAACCAGCTGGTGGGGGAGCTGACCGCCGCTGTGCGCGAGTCGCTGCGCGGCGCGCTGCTCGACGGGATGCGCGCCGAGCCGGACTGGCCCACCCTGCGCGACCAGCTGCGCCGCGAGCACCGCGGCGTCGTCGAGGCGATCGAGGCCGGGGACGCGCCGCTGGCCGCCGACCGGCTCGAACGCCACATCCGGGCCTTCCACGTCCGCATCGACGGCTAGCGGGCTACCCCACCGAGCGCGCGATCCCCAGCGCCGCCGTGCGCACCGCCGGGGCCAGCCGGTCCACGGCCGCGCGCGAGTGCGCGACGATGCCCAGCGCGGCGCGCACCGATCCGTCCAGCCGCAGGATCGGTGCCGCCACCGAGACCGCGCCGAGCGTCATCTCCTCGAACGAGTACGCGACCCCGGTTGCCCGCACCTCGGCCAGGGCGGCCGCCAGCACGCCCGGGCGGGTGATCGTGTTCGGCGTCATCCGCGGCAGGCCGGCCGCCGCGACCTCGGCGAGCAGCTCTGGTCCGGAGAACGCGAGGATCGCCTTGCCCACCCCGGTTGCGTGCAGCGGCAGCCGCCCGCCGATCTGGGTCAGCGTCGGCACGGCCCGGGCCGAGGAGATCTTCTCGATGCACAGCGCCGACGTCCCGTCCAGGACGGTGAGCTGGATGTTCTCCTGCGTGGCCTGGTAGAGGTCGTGCATGTAGGGCAGCGCGGCCGCGCGCAGCCCGCGCTGCTGCGGCGCCAGCGTGCCGATCGTCCACAGCCGCATCCCGATGCGGTAGCGGCCGTCGTCCAGCCGTTCCAGCCCGCCCCACTCGCGCAGTTCGGTGATCAGCCGCCGCGCCGTGGAGACCGGCAGCCCGCTGCGCCGCGCGATCTCGGTGAGCGTGAGCGCCGGATGGGCCACGTCGAAGCTGTCGAGGACGGCGAGCAGGCGCCGGGACACCGACTGGCCGGGGTTCTTGGTCCGTCCCGCCACGGCCGCCGACCGTATCCCGTCTGCCGTTCAGTGGCAACGAAGTCTTGGTACGCGCTGGTGCCGGGCGTCAGGATTTCCGGGTCCCGACCGGAGAACGACGGGGAACAGGGAGGTTCTTCCGATGACGGTTGGCGAGATCGTTTCCACTGGGCGGCAGTTCCGGTGAGTGCGCGGGTCGCGATCGTCACCGGTGGCGCCGGCGGCCTGGGCCGCACGATCGGCGAGGTCCTGCACGCCGACGGGTTCCGCGTGGCGCTGCTCGACCTCAAGGGCGCCCCGGAGGTCGCCGGCGAGCTGGGCGTGCTCGGGGTGCCGGTCGACGTGACCGACGAGGAGTCCGTCCGCACCGCCCTCGCCCGGGTCGAGCAGGAGTGGGGACGCGTCGACGCGCTGGTCAACAACGCCGGCGTCGAGCCCCCGCACACCCTGGAGACGGTCGACCCGGCGACCTGGGCGCAGACGCTCGACGTCAACCTCGCCGGGCCCGCCCTGATGATCAAGAACTGCATCCCGCTGTTCCGCCGGGCGGGCGGCGGCCGGATCGTGAACATCGGCTCGCGGACCTGGCTGGGCGGTGGCGCCTCGGCCGCCTACGCCGCGGCCAAGGCGGGGTTGGTCGGGCTGACCCGCCAGGCCGCCCGCGAGCTGGGGCCGCTCGGCGTGACGGTGAACGTGGTCGCCCCGAGCTTCCTGCGCACCCCGCTGAACGCCACGAAGGGTGATCCCGAGTTCGTCGAGGCGTTCGCCGAGCGGTTCGCCGCTGCGTCCCCGCTGGGCAGGCTCGTCGAACCGCGCGAGGTCGCGCACGCCGTCGCCTTCCTGCTCTCCGAGCCCGCCGGGGCCATCACGGGGGAGACGCTGCACGTCACCGCCGGCACCCACCTCGCGCCGTACATCCACTGAACCCGTCCGCCGGGCCCGTCCACCGAAATCCCCGCACATCGATCGAGCCAAGGAGTAGCCACCCGTGCCGACCGACCGAGAAGACCGCCAGGACCTGCGGGAGCTGGTGGAGAACTGGGCGCTGTGGCGCGACGCCGGTGACTGGGACCGGTTCGCGACCGTCTGGCACCCCACCGACGGCTGGATGTCGGCCACCTGGTTCCAGGGTCCCGCGCCGGAGTTCATCGCGGCGAGCCGGGCCGGGTTCGAGCGCGGGGTCGAGATCCTGCACTTCCTCGGTGGCCACACCGCCGACGTCGCCGAGGACCGGGCGATCTGCCAGACCAGGATGACGATCAACCAGCGGGCGCTCGTCGACGGCGTGCTGGTCGACGTGGTCTGCACCGGCCGGTTCTACGACTTCTGCAGCCGCGAACCGGACGGCTGGAAGATCGTGCGCCGCCAGCCGATCTACGAGAAGGACCGGCTCGACCCGGTCGATCCCGCCGCTCGCCTGGAGCTGGACGCCGAGCTGCTGGCCCGGTTCCCGACCGGCTACCGCCACCTCGGCTACCTGCAGACGAAGGCCGGCATGACGGTGAAGACCGGGCTGCCCGGGCTCACCGGCGCAGCCGTCGAGCGCCTCTACGAGGAGGGCGCGAAGTGGCTGGCCGGCTCGCCCACCCCGGGCAGCTCGCACCTGGAGGTGGCCTCATGATCCTCGGCTGCAGCGCGAACACCCTGCGCTTCGCCGACCTGCCCACCCGCGTCGGCGCGGCCGCCGCGGCCGGGTTCGCCGGGATCGGGCTGCGCCTCTGCGACTACGTCGACGCCGGCCTCTCCGACGAGGCCATCCGCGACCTGCTCGACCACCACGGCGTACGGGTGCTGGAGCTGGAGCACACCTGGGACTGGTCGCTGGGGGAGGACCCCGTGGAGGAGGCGGTGTTCCGCCTCGCCGACCGGATCGGAGTACGCCACCTCAACGTCCCCATGTTCGACGCGCACCCGCTCGACGAGCTGGTCGAGCCGTTCGCGGGCCTGTGCGACCGGGCAGCGGAGCACGGTGTGCTGGTCGGGTTCGAGTTCCTGCCCTACAGCCACGTCCGCACCCTCGCCGAGGCCTGGCGGGTCGTGGCTGCGGCCGACCGGCCCAACGGCGGGATCACGTTCGATCTCTGGCACTGGTTCCGCTCCGGCGGCCGCGTCGCCGATCTCGCCGCGGTCCCGGCCGAGGCGATCGTCGCCGTGCAGCTGTGCGACGTACGGCCCGAACCCGGCCCCGACCTGACCTACGAGGGCCGCCACCACCGGATCCTGCCCGGGCAGGGCGCCGGCGACACCGCCGGCGTGCTGCGTGCGCTGCGCGACCGCGGAGTGCGTGCGCCGGTGACCGTGGAGGTCTTCTCCGACGAGCTGGACGCGCACCCGGCCGAGGAAGCCGCCCGACTGGCCTACGCCGCGGGCGCCGCCGTGGTCGCCGCGACCGGCCTGCCGACCCCCGACTGGGAAACGACCGTGGAGCACCGATGACCAGCAGCACCGTCACCCCCGGCGCGTTCAGCGAGGAGACCTCGGCCGACGTCGTGGGGGCGAGCTTCGCCGGCACCCCCGATCCGCGGCTGCGGCAGATCATGACGAGCCTCGTGCACCACCTGCACGCGTTCGTCCGCGACGTGGAGCCGACCGAGGCGGAGTGGGCCGCGGCGATCGACTTCCTCACCCGCGTCGGGCAGACGTGCGACGACACCCGCCAGGAGTTCGTCCTGCTCTCCGACGTGCTCGGGGTGTCGATGCTCGTCGACGCGATCAACCACCGCGTGTCCGGCGGCGCCACCGAGTCCACCGTGCTCGGCCCGTTCCACATGGTCGAGTCGCCGCCGCGCGAGCTGGGCGCGGACATCTCGCTGGACCGCAACGGCCCCCCGTGCGTGCTCGCCGGTCAGGTCCGCAGCACCGACGGCACCCCGCTCGCCGGGGCTCAGGTCGACGTGTGGCAGGCCAACGGCGCCGGCTTCTACGACGTCCAGCAGCCCGACGTGCAGCCCGAGCGCAACCTGCGCGGGCTGTTCACCACCGACGCAGACGGCCGGTTCTGGCTGCGCACGGTGGTGCCCCGGTACTACCCGATCCCGACGGACGGTCCGGTCGGCGCGCTGCTCACGGCCACCGGCCGGCACCCGTACCGCCCGGCGCACATCCACCTCATCGGTGCGGCCGAGGGCCATCGGCCCGTCGTGACGCACCTGTTCGTCGAGGGCAGCCCGTACCTGGACTCCGACGCCGTGTTCGGGGTGAAGGAGTCGCTGATCCGGCCCGTGACCGTGGTCGACGACCCGGAGCGCGCCGCGTGCCACGGCGTCGACAACCCGTTCCGGCTGATCGAGTTCGACCTCGTTCTCGAACCGGCCTCCGATCCCCGCTGAGCTGCGGGGTTCCCCATCTGTCCGACGGAGGGCACATGACGAGAGTCGACCTGCACACCGTCATGGACCGGAACAAGGTCGGTCGCCTGCAGCGGCTCGTGCTGCTGCTGTGCTTCGGTGTGGTGACCCTCGACGGGATCGACGTGGCGATGGTCGCCTACATCAACCCGGCGCTGATCGACGATTGGGGTATCTCGAAGGCCGAACTCGGGCCCGTGGTGACCAGTGGGCTGCTCGGTCTCGCGATCGGTTCACTGGTGGCGGGTCCGCTCGCCGACCGGGTGGGCCGCCGCGCGGTCATCCTGACCTCGATGGTCGGGTTCGGCCTGATGAGCATCGCAACGGCGTTCACCACCGACGTCATGTGGTTCTCGATCCTGCGGGTGCTCACCGGCATCGGGCTGGGCGCCGCCCTGCCGAACGCGACGACGCTGGTGTCGGAGTACGCCCCGGCGCGGCGGCGCAGCGCGATGATGTCGCTGACCTACTGCGGGATGACCCTCGGCGGTGCGCCGCGGGCTACCTGACCAGCGCCCTCATCGAATTCGCGAGCTGGCACTGGGCGCTCGTCGTCGGCGGTGTGCTGCCCATCGCGTACGCGGTGGTCGTGTACCGGCACCTGCCCGAGTCGCCGACGTACCTCGCCCGCCAGCCCGAGCGCAGCAGCGAGCTGGTCGCGCTGGTGCGGCGCATGGTGGCGGAGCCGATCCCGGACGGCACCCGGTTCGTCCTGGACGAGCCGCCTGTCGAGTCCCGGATGCGGGTGGCCGGTCTGCTGACGCGGCGGTTCCGGATCGGGACGTTCGGGATCTGGGCGGGGTTCGTCGCCGCGTTCTTCATCGTGTACCTCACCAACAGCTGGCTGCCGATCCTGATGACCGACGTCGGCTTCTCGCTGACCGCGGCCGCGACGATCGGGCTGCTGCTGCAGGCCGGCGGCACCGTCGGCAACCTCGCGATCGGCTGGCTGATGGACCGGTTCGGCCCGCACCGCACGGTCATCGCCGCCATGGGCTGCGCCGCCGCCATGTGCGTGCTCATCGCGATCGCGCCTCAGGACGTGCTGGTGATCGGCATGCTGATCTTCGTGCTCGGCATGTTCACCAACACCGTCGGCACCGGCTTCCCGATCCTGTCGGCGCGGTTCTACCCGACGTCGATCCGTGCGACCGGCACGAGCTGGGCCACCGGCATCGCGCGCTTCGGCGCCATCGCCGGGGCCGCCGCCGGTACCGTCCTCGTCGCCGTGGGCATGAACTACCGCGAGGTGTTCCTCTCGCTGCTCATGCCCGCCGCGGTGTGCATCTGCGCCGTCTTCGTGAAGGGCCGGGCGAGCATCGCCCTGCGCCGCGCACCGGCACCCGAGCGGACCGACGTCGATCTCGCTCCCTGACCCCGAGGACCACAACCATGCGCATGCAGAACAAGATCGCGATCCTCACCGGCGCCGCCGGCGGCATGGGCCGCGCCTCCGCGGAGGCCTTCGCCCGCGAGGGCGCGGTGGTCGTCGTCACCGACGTGCTCGGCCACGACGGCGAGGCGACGGCCGCCGCGATCCGCGCCGGCGGCGGCCGGGCCGAGTACCGGCACCTCGACGTCTGCGACGAGGAGAGCTGGATCGAGGTCGTCGACGACGTCGTCGAGCGCCACGGCCACCTCGACGTGCTGGTCAACAACGCCGGCATCAGCGGCACCTACGATCCCGACCTGGCCAGCACCGACTTCTACGACCTGCTCATGCGGGTCAACGCGCAGGGGGTGTTCCTCGGCATCAAGCACGGCTCGGCGGCGATGGCCCGCACCGGCCGCGGCTCGATCGTCAACATGTCCTCGATCTCGGCTTCCATCGGCCAACCCGGTGTGCACATGGGCTACGGCGCCTCGAAGGCCGCGATCGCGGCGATGACCCGCATCGCCGCGGTCCAGCACGCCGACTGCGGCGTCCGCGTCAACGCCGTCGCCCCCGGCATGCTGCCCGCCATGCGCACCTCCCGCGGCTCCGCCGATCCGAGCTGGCGCGCCCAGCAGATCGCGGGAGTCCCGATCGGCGGGAGGGCAAGATCGAGGAGGTCGCCGCGACCGTGCTCTTCCTCGCCAGCGACGGGTCGTCCTACATCACCGGGGTGGAGATCCTGGTCGACGGCGGCCTCGTCGCGACCTGACCACCGCCCGGGCCCGGTGGCGGGGAGGCCCTACCGGTTCCCCTCCACCGGCGCAGGGCACTTCGCGATCGCCTCCGCCACGTCGACCACCACCCGCCGGGTGTCCCCCCGGTGCACCGCCCAGGTCGTGAGCGACAGCGGCAGATCGAGAAGCGGCGCCCACCGCCACTCGGGCAGCTGCCGCCGCGCCGTCGACGAGCCGACGCACACGGCGTCGACCCGCTGCGCCTCGGCCGCGGCCAGCGCGTGCTCGACGAACCGGGCGAAGATCCAGATCGGGTGGACGCCCGCGGTGTTGGCCGCCGCGAGCAGGCTGTCCTGCTGATCCGGCACCTGGCCCCGGGAATGGATCAGCACGCGCAGCCCGTCGAGGTCCGCGAGCCGGTGCGTGGCCGCGCTGGCCAGCGGGTGGCCCGGGCGGAGCGCGACGCCGAACGACTCGGTCCACAGCAGCTTCCCGAGGTAGCCCGACGGCGGGGACTGGTGGATCATCCCGATGTCCAGCTCGCCCGCCTGCAGCGCGCGCAGCTGGTCGGACGTGCTCGCCTCGACCAGGTTCAGCGCACACTCGGGCAGTCGCTCACCCAGCTGCCGCACCACCCCGACCAGCCACTCGGGCGGGATGCCCGGCGGCACGCCGACCGAGACGGTCTCGCGGGTGCGGTCGCTGCCGGCCACGACGTCGGCCGTCGCCGCCTCCAGGGCGAGCAGCTGACGGGCGTGCCCGGCGAGCGCGGCACCGGCAGGGGTGAGGGAGACCCCGCGCGCGCTGCGCTCCAGCAGCGGCCGGCCCAGCTCGCGTTCGAGCGCGCGGACCTGGCGGGACAGCGACGGCTGCGCCACCCGCAGGTGCGCCGCAGCGCGGTTGAGCGAGCCCAGCTCGGCGACGGTCAGGAAGTAGCGCAGGTGCCGCAGCTCCATGTGCTCGATGCTATGCCTTCAAAGCAGAACAGGGGTAAGGCAGTCGGATCTGGACAGGAAGATCGGGCGGAGTTGTACTCCGTCTATGCCTGATGGTTCTATCTCGCGGGTGGCACTGGTCACCGGCGGCGCCGGGGCGCTCGGCGCCGCGACCGGGCTGCGGCTGGCCCGGGCCGGCTCCCGCGTCGTCCTGGTCGACGTCGACGGAGACGGTGCCGAGCGGGCCGCCGAGCGCATCACCGCGCAGACGAGCCTGCCGGTGATCGGGCGCAAGGCCGACGTCACCGCCGAGGCCGACGTGGAGCGGCTGATCGCCGAGATCGCCGCCGAGCACGGCAGGCTCGACCAGCTCGTGAACGCCGCCGGGCGCAACGCCCGCGGCGGGTTCGCCGAGATGCGCGAGGACTGGGACCAGGTCGTCGCCGTGAACCTGTGGGGCCCGGCGCTGCTCTGCCACGCCGCCGCGGACCTGATGGGCCGCCACGGCGGCGCGATCGTCAACATCGGCTCCCGCACCTGGCTGTCCGGGGGGCCCGCCGCGTACGCCGCGTCGAAGGCCGGGCTCGTCGGGCTCACCCGGGCGCTGGCCGTCGAGCTGGGCCCGCGCGGGATCACCGTCAACGCGGTGGCGCCCAGCATGGTGATCACTCCGTTCACCCGGCGCGACCGCAGCGACGCGGAGTTCGCCGCGATCGTCGAGCGGCACGAGGCGATGTCCGCGGTGCCGGGGCTCGCCAGCGCCGAGGACGTCGCCAACGCGGTGGCGTTCCTCGCCTCCCCGGAGGCCCGCTTCATCACCGGTGAGGTGCTGCACGTGGCCGGCGGCGCCCAACTCGCCCCGCGGCCCTGAGGGGAGGCCGCGGTGCCGAGCATCCAGTTGCCCGAGGTGCGGCTGCACCTCACCGACGAACCCGCCGACCAGCCGGCGGGCCGTCCGGCGCTCCTCGTCCACGGCTGGCTCGACAGCTCCGACACCTGGATCCACCTGTTGCCGGAGCTGCGCCGCACCCGCCGGGTGGTGGCCCCGGACCTGCGCGGGCACGGCAACAGCGAAGCCCCCGACTCCCGCTACGACGCCGCGGAGCTGGCGGGTGACCTGGCCGCGCTGATCACCGCGCTCGAGCTCGCGCCGGTCGTCGCCGTCGCGCACTCCATGGGGGCGTCGCTGATGTCTCGGGTCGCCGTCGAGCACCCGGAGCTGGTGCACGCCCTCGTCCTGGTCGATCCCGACTACGGCGGCGATCCGCGCGACCGCGAGCGGATGCTGGCGATCGCCGAGCAACCCGATCCGCGGGCCGTGGTGCGGGACGTGGCGCGGATGGTCGCCGCCGGGCCCGACGCCCGCACCGCTGCGCCGCACCTGCGCGAGTGGCACCAGCAGACGCTCGCCCGGGTGCCGCCGTTCGTCGTGCAGCGCAGCATGCACGCGAACCTCGTCGCGCCCAGCTCCATCCGGTTCCGGCCCGAGGCGGAGGAGCTGCTGGCGAAGCGGCACCAGCCGGTGCTGGCGTTCCACCGCGACCCCGCCCGCGCCGCGCTCGACCGCTCCCTGAGCCGGCACCCGCTCACCCGCGTGGTCGAGGTGCCCGGCACCGGCCACTGGATCCACCAGGAACATCCGCGGTTGGTCGCCGACACGGTCGCCGACTGGCTCCGCGAGATCGACTGAACCCGTTCGCAGGACAACTCGGAGGAGAACGATGACGGTCAACGGTGATCGCGCCGCCGCGATCACGACGGAATCCCCGCCGCCGGGCTACAGTGCGGTGCGCGCCTGGACGGTCACCGCGGCCGTCGTCGGCGCGGTCGTGGTGGTGTTCCTCGACAAGGCCCTGCTGGGCCTGGTCGCCAACCCGATGCGGGCCGAGCTGGACCTGTCCTCGACGGCGTTCGGCGCGCTGGGCAGCGCATCGCACGTCCTGCAGGTCGCCGCCTGCCTCGGCATCGGGCTGCTGGCCAACCGGATCTCCCCGCGCTGGCTGCTGCTCGTCTCCGGCGTGCTGTGGGCCATCGGGCAGGTGCCGGCGCTGCTCGCCACGACGGCCGCCGCGGTGATCGTCAGCCGGCTGCTCGTCGGCGCCGCGGAGGGCCCGGTGGTGCCGCTGCTGCACACGATGGCCTACTCGTGGTTCCCCAACGAGCGCCGCGGCCTGCCCGCCTCCTTGATCACCAGCGGGTCGGCCGTCGCGAAGGTCGCGCTGCTGCCGGTGCTGACCATCGTCATCGTCGCGCTCGGCTGGCGCAGCGGGTTCCTCGTCGTCGGGCTGCTCGCCCTGGTCTGGACAGTGGTCTGGTACTTCGTCGGCCGCACCGGCCCGTACGCCACCGACCAGCCGAAGGCGGACGAGCCAGCGCCGGAGCAGGGACCGGCCGTCCGCTGGACCCGCCTGCTGCGCAGTCGCACGTTCCTCACCTCCGCGTTCGTCTACTTCGCGCAGGGCGCGCTCGCCGGGGTGGTGTTCACCTGGCTGCCGTCGTACTTCGAGAACGGGCTCGGGTTCACCGCCACCCAGTCCGGGGTGCTGTACGCGCTGCCGAGCGCGATGGGGATCGTCGCGCTGATCCTCGTCGGCACGCTGGGCGACCGGATGCTGCGCCGCGGCGTCAGCTCCCGCACCGTCCGCGCCACGGCGGGCGGCATCGTGCTCGCCGTCTCCGGCGCGCTGCTGTGCCTGCTGCCGTGGGTGACCTCGGCGGTCCTCGCGATCGCGCTCCTCGTCGTCGGCTACGGGTTCTCGGTCACGGTGAACACCGTGGCGATCCCGATGGTCGCCGAGCTGGCCCCGGCCGAGAAGCGAGCCGGTGCGCTGGCCGTGCTGATCGCGGCCGGGAGCAGCGCCGGCATCGTGAGCCCGCTGATCACCGGCATGATCCTCGACGCGACCTCGTCGCCGACCGCGGGCTACACCACCGCGTTCCTGCTCTGCGGCGGGCTGCTGGTGCTCGCCTCGGTGCTGTTCGCCCTCCTGCCCGATCCCCGCCGAGACACGGTGGCCCGATGATCAAGACGCTCGATCTCACCGCCGAGGAACTGCTCACCACGACCCGCGCGGTGCGCCGCAGGCTCGATCTCGACCGGCCCGTCGATCCCGCGCTGATCGAGGAGTGCGTGCGGATCGCGACGCAGGCGCCGACCGGCCGGAACCGGCAGCGGTGGAGCTTCGTCGTCGTCACCGATCCCGAGCGGAAGGCCGCGCTGGCCGATGTGTGGCGGCGCGGTACCGCGGTCGGCAGCGCCCCCATGCCGGAGGAGGACGTCCGCCGCGCCTACGCCCACCCGGGCACGATGGAGAAGATCTACGCCGGGGTCGAGTACCTGCACCGCACCATGCACCGGATGCCGGCGCTGGTCGTCCCGTGCATCACCGGGCGCACGGACGACGCGCCGATCGTCGAGCAGGCCGGCACGTGGGGCTCGATCCTGCCGGCCGTGTGGAGCTTCATGCTGGCCGCGCGGCTGCACGGGCTCGGCACCTGCTGGACCACCTCCCACCTGCACTACGAGGAGGAAGCGGCCGAGGTGCTCGGCATCGACCACGACCGCGTCATGCAGGTGGCGCTCACCCCGCTCGCGCACACCGTCGGCACCTCGTTCCGGCCGGGCAAGCGGGTGCCGGTCGACGAGGTGCTGCACTGGGAGCACTGGTGATCCGCTACTCCTACGCGACGATCGCGCTGCCCACGCTGACCCCGGACGAGGCGGTGGCGCACGCAGCCGCGGCCGGCTACCGGGGCCTGGAGTGGAAGGTGGGAGAGTCCCCGTCCGCGATGGGCAGCAGCGCCGCGAGGTTCCTGCTCGGCAACCGCTGCACGCTCGCCGTCGACCCGGTCGACGGCGAGCGCGCAGCGGCCCTGTGCGCCGACGCCGGGCTCGCGGTCGTCGGCCTCGCCCCGTACGTGCAGACCGGCGATCTCGCCGCCCTGGAGCAGGTGCTGGACGTCGCCGTGGCCGCGGGCGCCCCGCAGATCCGCTGGCAGGGTCCGCGCCCACGCCCCGGCGGCCCCGCGTACCGGGAGCTGTTCGCGCAGGCGAGCGCGTTCCTCGACGAGGCCGAGCAGCGCGCGGCCCGCCGCGGCGTGCGCATCGTGGTCGAGCTGCACCAGCACACGATCTTCCCCAGCGCCTCGCTCGCCCTGCGCGCGGTCGGCCATCGCGACCCCGCCCACGTCGGCGTGATCTACGACGTGGGCAACCTCGTCGTCGAGGGCTACGAGAACCACCGCATCGCCCTCGAGCTGCTCGGCCCCCACCTGCACCACGTCCACCTGAAGAACGCCGCGATCGGGCCGGTGGAGGGGGCCGGCCCGACGCGGCTGCACCGGCCGCGCTGGAGCCCGCTCGACGACGGCTCGGTCGACGTGCCCGGGTTCCTCGATCTGCTGGCGGAGACCGGGTACGCGGGGTGGGTGTCGCTGGAGGACCTCAGCACCGAGCGCGATCCGCTGGCCACCCTGCGGCACAACGCCGAGGTGCTGAGCGCGATCGGGGCGCCCGGCTGGCTACCCCGCGAGGAGTTTCCCGGCGTTGGGGACGATCGGGGGTAGGCCGAGTTCTTGCAGGATGCGGTAGGTGGTGGCGGTGGCGGCGGTCAGGACGGGGAGGC
>NZ_FRAP01000001.1 GCF_900142365.1 Pseudonocardia thermophila
ACACCCATAGAGTGGGAAGTCATGTATAGTGACACCATCGCCCAACGGGGCGAGGTGGCCTGAACCTCAGCCTCTCGCGAACCCAGGACGGTTCAAAGAGCACGATGAGCAGGGTGGCGAACACCCAGCTGTACTTCTTGTTGAAGGACCGCAACGCTCGCATCTCACACCTGCCCGAGAATCCGCCGGAGTTCCAGGACGCGGTCCTGGAACTCCGGCGTCGCCTGCAGCTCGAGCGTCCGCGGTCGCTCGAAGCCGATGTCCTCGACGGCCACGACGCGCCCAGGCCGGGGACTGAGCACGACGGTGCGGTCGGCGAGGAACACCGCCTCGCTGATCGAGTGCGTCACCAGCACGACGGTCTTCCCGGTCTTGAGCCAGATGTCCTGCAGCTCGAGGTTGAGCCGGTCACGGGTGAACGCGTCGAGCGCGCCGAAGGGCTCATCCATCAGCAGGATGGCAGGGTCGGCGCACAGCGCCCTGGCGATCGCGGCCCGCTGCTGCATGCCCCCGGACAGTTCACGTGGCCAGCGCTTTTCGAAGCCCTCTAGCCCGACCAGCTTGCACAGCTCGCGCGCCCGCTTGCGCCGCTCCTTCGCCTTGTGCCCGGCGAGCTGCATGGGCAGCGCGACGTTGTCCTCGATGTTCAGCCACGGGAAGAGGCTGGCTTCCTGGAAGACCATGCCGAGGTGTGCACCCTCCCGGCCGGCCGGCGGATGATCGCCGCTGCGGATGTCGATTCGACCGGTGCTAGGGCTGATCAGCCCGGCGACGAGCCGCAGCAGGGTGGTCTTGCCGCAGCCCGATGGGCCGAGCAGGACGATGAACTCACCCTCGGCGATCGCCAGGTCGGTCGGGCTGAGCGCGGTGACCGTGTCGTCCCCGGAACGGTAGATCTTGCTGACGTTCTCGATGCGGACGATCGGTTCGGTGGTCACCCCGGCTTCCGCCGCCAGGGTGCTGGGGGTCGGCGCGTTCGTCATGTCAACCGATTCAGCTCGCAGGCTGGAGGTCGTTGGTGAAGAGGTGCGCCGGCGGGTCGTCGGACTTCAGCTTGCCCGCGCGGTGCAGCGTGGCGACCGCGTCCTTCCACTGCTGCTCGTTGTTCTTCAGCAGGTTGTCCTCGCCGAACGCCGTCCACATCTCGATCCGGGAGACGATGCCGGCGCGCGCCTCTTCCTCGTTCGCAAGGACCGGCATCTTGTCGCCGTACTTCTCGCGGAGCTTGCCGATGACCTCACTCAGGTTGTCCTTGTTCGCGATGGTGTGGCGCATCGCCGCCTTGGCGGCGGTCAGGAACGCGGTCATCTCCTCGGCGCTGTCCTTGGCCTTCTTGGTAGTCGTGAAGTAGACGCCGCCCGGGGTCGGCACGTACTGGTTCAGCGGGAAGCTGTAGATGTCGTAGCCCTGGCTCCGGGCGACCTCCAAGATGTCGCTGGAGCCGACGAACGCGTTGATGCGGCCCTGGTTGAGCAGTTCGACCACGCCCGCGGACTCACCGACCGCCTGCCGTGCGACGTCGCTCGGGTTGAATCCCGCGCTGGCCATCATGATGTCCAGCGAGGCCTCGCTTGATCCGCCGACCGAGATGACCCCGACCCGCTTGCCGACGAAGTCCTTCGGCTCCTTCAGCGGCGCCGACGCGAGGCTGATCCAGTGGAACGGCGAGGTCTGGTCCGCGGTGCCGAACGCCGTGAGCGGCGCGTCGTTGTCCACGACCGCGCTGATGAGGTCGATGCCGACCGCCTGGCCCAGGTCGGCGTTGCCGGCCATCACCTGCTGCATGGTCTGGGCCGTCCCGTTGCTGGCGACGACCTCCACGTCGAGCCCGGCCTGCTCGAAGCCGCCGGACGCCGCGGCGTAGAGCACCGGGACCACGGCGAGGTCGAACCCGTAGGGGGTGACGAAGGTGAGGTGCTTCCGCTCGGTACCGGTACCGGTACCGGAGCCCGGCTGGTCGTCGCTCGCGCCGCCGCCGCAGGCGGTGAGCAGCAGCGCGGTGACGCTGAGTACGGCGCCGATGAGCGTCTTCACGGTTCTCGATGGCAGGGGGATACGCATCGCTCGTGATCCTTCGAGGGGATGAGAGGGGGTGTCTTCGCTCTGGGGAAGCGGGGCTCAGGCACTGCTGGTGACCAGCACGACGCGCCCGGTCTTCCCCTTCATCTCGAAGCGTTCGTAGGCCTGCGGGGCATCGGCCAGCTCGAAGATCGCGTCGACGGGGATGGTGACGCTCCCGTCCCGGGCGGCGTGCTCCACCGCGCGGTACGCCAGCGCGAGAGCCTGCGCCTTCTCTTCGACCGGACGGGACCGCAGCGTGGACCCGCCGATGGAGGCTCGCTTGGCCATCAGCTTGAGCAGGTTGAAGTCGGCCCGCGGATGGGCCGCGCAGCCGAGGACGACGATTCGCCCGCCGGTGCGGAGTGCGGCGATCTGCTTGGTGATGTTGGCGCCCGTGACCAGCTCCAGAACGACGTCGAACCGGTCGGGGGAAAGGTCGTCCGGGTGGAGGTGGACCTCGTCGGCCCCGAGCCGGCGGACGTGCTCGGCGACCGCTGGATCGCGGACGAGCGCGCTCACCGCACAGCCGGTCGTCCGGGCGATCTGGAGCGCGGCCGTACCGACACCGCCGTTGGCTCCGGTGATCAGCACCCGGCTGCCTTCCCGGGCGCCACCCTGGGTGACCAGGGCGTCGTGCGCCGCGGTGAACGCCTCGCAGAACGCCCCGGCCTCGGTCCACCTCCACTGCTCGGGCACCGGCAGGAGCAGGCGCTCGTCGACGGCGACGTACTCCGCGTGACCGCCCCACGGGGTCAGGCCCATGACCCGGGTGCCCGGCTCGAGCTCCGTCCCAGGGCCCACCTCGGCCACGACGCCAGCCACCTCGAGTCCGGGGATCAGTGGTCCGCCCCCGCTGCTGGTGTCGGGGTAGCGGCCCACCCGCAGGTAGTGGTCAGCCCCGTTGATCGCGGAGGCGCGCACCTGCACGAGCGCCTCGCGTGGCCCGGGGCGGGGGATCGGCACCTCGGTGACGGTGAGGCCGCCGTCGTCGACGGTGACCGCCTTCATCGCGCCACCCCGGCCGAACCGAAGAAGAACGCATCCAGGAGGTCGAGGACGTTCGTGATCAGCTCCTCGCCCAGCGCGGCGTCGGCGCCGCGGGTGTCGCCCAGTACTCCCGTCTCGGAGACGCTCGCGATCCCGTCCGCGAAGATGTGCGCGTAGTCCTCCGCGCGTAGCCTGCCGGTGCCGTGGACCGGTAGCTCCGCGGTGCGCACCGCCTCCGGGGCGAGCGCGAGCATGATCGACGTCTCGGCGACGTCGGCGTGGGCCCCCACGTTGTCCGCCGTGCCGGTGCGTCGGGCCACCGTCTCCTGCCAGACCCCGATGAACGCGTCCCGGTCCGAGAAGACCGTCACCTTCTCCTTCTCCTGCTCGGACAGCTCCGCCGAGTACTTCGCCAGTGCTGCGAAGTTCCCGATGTGCGCAGAGAACACGCAGATCCGCTCTGCGCCGTGCGCGCGCAACGACCCGACAGTTTCCCGAACTACCTGCAGAAAGGTCGGTTCCGAAATGCTCAGCGTGCCGGCGAAAGGCATGTGATGGCTTGAAACCCCGATCGGAACCACCGGGGCGGCAAGGCAGTTCGCGTGTCGCTGCGCCAGCCGGGACGCCAATTCGGCCGCGTGCCGGGTGTCGACGTCCAGCGGGAGGTGCGGGCCGTGCTGCTCGGTCGCGCCGCACGGCAGGACGACCGTCGCGCCGCCGGCGAGCCGGTCTGCGACCTCCGGCCAGGCGAGTCCGCCGAGCGCTGTCATCGCTCTTTCCGCGACCCGGTCGGGTCTCCGCGCCACCGGCTGCGGGCCTGCTGGGTCGCCGGGTCGTTCCGGTAGGCGTGCATCCGCTCGAGCGACTCCGCGAGCAGCTCGTCGTTCGTGGCCCGGCGCCCGGGCCGGGCCTGCGCCTTGATCGCCGCATGCAACACGGCCGGACGCGCCGCGTACTCCCCGGCGCACTGGATCGCGGTGTCGACGAGCTCCTCCTCCGGGACGATTTCATCGACGAGCCCCAGGTCACGCGCCTGAATGACGTGGAGCAGCTCGCCGGAGAGCATGATCTTGCGGGCACGCAGGTAGCCCACGGCGCACTGCAGGTCGTAGATCCCCTTGGCGGCGGGCAGCACGCCGTTTCGGACCTCGGGGAACCCGATCCGCGTCGCACTGCCGGAGACGACCCGGTCCGCGTAGAGCAGCATCTCGCAGCCCGCGCCCACAGCGATCCCGTTGATCGCGACGACCAGCGGACCCGGGTAGGTCTCCAGCCTGATCAGCCACTCGTGGAACCGCGTCATCCGCTCATCGAGCTGATCGCCGTCCATCGTGGCGAAGTCGTTGATGTCCCCGCCTGCGCAGAAGAACCGGGGATTGTCACTTTTCATCACGACGGCTCGTCCCTCAGGTGCAAAGCCGTCGAGAATCTCGCGCAGTTGCGTGACGGTTTCCGTCGTCAGCGCGTTCGCCGGCGGTCGGTCGATGCTGACGACCGCGACCCCTTCCCTGCTTTGCTGCACTGTGATCGCACTGCGTGCCACGCGCCGGGAGATTAGTTAGTCGTGCTTCACATGTCAAGCGTTGTCGCATCTAGACGTTGTTGGCCGACCCCGTTTCAGGAGGACGATCCGAGGCTCCTATCTGCTGTTAACGAGAAGTTACTGGAGTTGGCTCGTTTTGGCTACCCGCGGTGTCGGTGCTGCTACCGGGACGGCGTCCGGGGCAGGCCCGGCACACCTCTGGGCACCGTTAGCCCACGGGACTGCGCTCCCGGAGCGGGCAGCCGATGAACCCCGTGCAGCGAGGACGAACCACACGCCGCCCCGACCGGGAGGGTTGACCGGCCGTGCAACGGGTAGCCCGCGCCATGGCCGAACACGTCGACGACGACCTCTGGAACGAGTTCCACCGCGTGGTGAACATGACCTCGCGCGAGCTGCGGGAGTGGCTGGAGACCGACGACGCGCAGGAGGACAGCGAGCCCGCCGTCGGTCCGATCGGCACCCCGACCGGCCGGGCGACGCTCGCTGTCCTCGCCAAGCGCCGCGGTGACCTGACCGTCGACGACGTGGCCGTGATGCGCCGCGTCGTCGACCGGGTGCACGCCGAGCGCGGCGTGGACATGGAGCCCACCGCCGGGCAGGCGCACTGGCGCCGCAAGCTCATGCGGATCGGGCACGATCCGCTCAAGCCCGTCGGTTCACCCCGCCGTCACTAGGGGCCGCAGGTTCGCGTACGCCCATGCCGCCAGCGTCGTCGGTGTGGTGGTGACGTGGTCGCGCGGTTGCTCCGGGGTGATGCCGCGCGTGCCGGCGGTCATCCCGACGATCGCCTCCACCGCCGCGGCCGGCAGCCCGGCGCCGCGCAGCGCCTGGCGCACGGCGTCGTCGCCGATCTGCGTGTAGGTGATCTGGCGGCCGAGCACGCCGGTGAGGATCGCCGCGACGTCCGCCCAGCTGAGGTCCTGCGGGCCGTGCACGCCCTGCACGTGGCGGCCGGACCAGGCGGCGGACAGCAGCCGCGCTGCGGCGACGTCACCGATGTCGCGCGGATCCACCCAGGCGATCCGCTCGCCGGGGCTGCGCGTGCCGGTGAGCCGGCCCACCCGCAGCCCGTCGAGGTCCATCAGCAGGTTCGTGTAGAAGAAGCCGCAGCGCAGGTGCGTGACGTCGGCGCCGGTGGCGTCCAGCGCCTGCTCGATCGCGGCCAGCCCGTCGATCGCGCCGGCGCCGCCGCGCAGCTCGGCGCCGATGCTGGAGACGAACACGTTGCGGCGGACCTCGTTGGCCCGCACCGCGGCCGCCGCGGCTTCGCCGAACGCGGCGGATGCGGCGACGGGATCGGGTGCGGACTCACCCACCCCGTCGAGCCAGAACGCGGCGGAGACGCCCTTCGTCGCGCTGCGGACGGAGACGGGATCGGCGAGATCGACGACGCGGACCTCGGCGGACTCCGCCAGCCCGGGCGCCAGCCGGTCGGGGTCGCGGACCAGCAGCACGGGCCGGGCGCCTGCTTGGACGAGCAGCTGCGCCACGCGGGAGCCGATGCGTCCGGTGGCCCCCGTGACGGCGATCGTGTGGTCGTTCGGCATGCGCGCGACGCTAGGAGCCAAACCTGACAGCTCCTGGCGCTCTTCTGCGCCGGGTGTGACGAGGACCTACCGCCCGATGACCACGGCCACGACGGCGAGGAGCACCGTCACCACCGCGGCCAGGACGCGCGCGAGCGGGCGCAGGTCGGGCCCGTCGTCGCAGAGCCAGTGATCGAGGTCGTACCCGGGCTGCTCGGTGGTGCTGGGGAGCGGTCCGGCGAGGAGGTGGGGAGCGTTCGCGGACATGACCCGAGAGTAGGCAGAGGGTTGCCTCACCAGCCGGTCGTGCGCGCTGAGTGGTCGATCCGGTGCGATCGATGGTCCGACCGGGTGACGATCAGAGGAGGTGTCTACTCCATTCGGGGGTGGTCAGGTTCCGCAGAACGTCACGAACGGCCCGGTGCCCGGCTGCGTGTACCGGGCCCACTCCGGCCGCGGCTCGAACGGCCGCCGCACGACCTCGAGCATCTCCAGGAACGGCGCGAGATCACCCGCCGCGGCCGCCGTGAGGGCGTCCTCCAGCAGGTGGTTACGCGGGATGTGGACCGGGTTGACGCGGTTCATCGCCGCGCGGTCCGGGCCGAGCGCCGACCACCGCGCCTCCCAGGCGTCGAACGCTGCCCGGTCGAGGAAGAGGTCCCGGGCGGTGCCGTCGGCGAGTGCGCGGAAGAAGTTCGTGAAGTCCACCCGCTGGTCCCGCAGGAGCGCGAGCAGGTCGTCGACGAGCTGCTGGTCGTGCTCGGCCAGCCCGAGCTTGGCGGCCATCCCGGCCCGGTACGCGGCGTGGTAGGCGTCGGCGAACTCGCCGAGCACCGGCGTCGCGAGCTCCACGGCCTGCTCAGGGGTGTCGGCCATGAGCGGCAGCAGCGCTTCGGCGAAGCGGGCGAGGTTCCACTGGGCCACGGCCGGCTGGTTGCCGTACGCGTAGCGGCCGCCGTGGTCGATCGAGCTGAACACCGTGGCCGGGTGGTAGGTGTCCAGGAAGGCGCACGGACCGTAGTCGATGGTCTCGCCGGAGATCGTCATGTTGTCGGTGTTCATGACGCCGTGCACGAACCCGACGAGCATCCACCGCGCCACCAGCTCCGCCTGCGCGAGCACCACGCGGCGGAACAGCTCGAGGTACGGGTTGGGTGCCTCGGCGGCCTCGGGGTGGTGGCGCGCGACGGCGTGGTCGGCGAGGCTGCGCAGCAGCGCCTCGTCGCGGGTGGCGGCCGCGAACTGGAAGGTGCCCACCCGGATGTGGCTGGCCGCGACCCGGGCCAGCACGGCGCCGGGCAGCACCTGCTCCCGGACGACGGGGCGCCCGGTCGCCACCACCGCGAGCGCCCGGGTCGTGGGGATGCCGAGGGCGTGCATCGCCTCGCCGACGAGGTACTCGCGCAGCATCGGGCCGACCGCGGCCAGCCCGTCCCCGCCGCGGGCGAACGGGGTGGGCCCGGATCCCTTGAGGTGCAGGTCGCGGCGCCGCCCAGCGGTGTCGATCAACTCGCCCAGCAGCAGCGCCCGCCCGTCGCCGAGGCGGGGGGAGTAGTTGCCGAACTGGTGGCCCGCGTAGGCGAGCGCCACCGTGTCCGGCACCCCGTTGCCGACCAGCAGGGCCAGGCCCGCCGGTTCGCGCAGCGCGGCCGGGTCGAGCCCCAGCTCGACGGCGAGCTCGTCGTTGAGGACGAGCAGCTGCGGCGACTCGACCTCGGCGGCCGACCACCGCAGCACGAGGCCCGGAACGTCCCGCGCGTAGGTGTGCGAGAACGTGACGATGTCCGCGGCGGTGGTCATCCTTCGAGGCTACGTGCCCGAGGCGGTGCGTCGAAGCCGCGCGTCGACGGGAAGCGCGTCGCGGGCCAGGCGTCGGGGACCGATTCCAGGTCCGCGAGCCAGATCCGCGCCGACATGTCCGACGGTGCCCGCCAGTCGCCGCGCGGGGAGAGGGACCCGCCCGCGGACACCTTGGGCCCGTTCGGCAGCGCCGAGCGCTTGAACTGGCTGAACTGGAAGAACCGCCGCGCGAACACCTGCGACCAGTGCTTGATCTCGGCCAGGTCGTACTCCGGCCGCTTGTCCTCCGGGTAGCCGGCCGGCCAGTCGCCGTTCTTCGCGTCGTGCCACGCGTGCCAGGCCAGGAACGCGATCTTCGACGGGCGCATGCCGTGCCGCAGGGTGTGGAACAGGGTGAAGTCCTGCAGCGCGTACGGGCCGACCGTGGCCTCGCTCGACTGCACCTCCTCGTCCTCGCCGGTCGGCACCAGCTCCGGGGTGATCTCCGTGTCGAGGACGTCGGTCAGCACCTCGCCGACCCGGTCGTCGAACTGGCGGGACGACACGACCCAGCGGATCAGGTGCTGGATGAGCGTCTTGGGCACGCCGGCGTTGACGTTGTAGTGCGACATCTGGTCGCCGACGCCGTAGGTGCACCAGCCCAGGGCAAGCTCGGAGAGGTCGCCGGTGCCCAGCACGATGCCGCCGCGCTGGTTGGCTGCGCGGAACAGGTAGTCGGTGCGCAGTCCAGCCTGGACGTTCTCGAACGTGATGTCGTAGACGGGCTCGCCCGCGGCGAACGGGTGGCCGAGGTTCTGCAGCATCTGCCGCGCCGTCTCGGTGATCGACAGCTCCTCGAACGTGATGCCCAGCGCCTCGGCCAGCCGCCACGCGTTGCTCTTCGTGCGCTCGCCGGTGGCGAAGCCGGGCAGGGTGAAGCCGAGGATGTCCGACCGTGGCCTGCCCAGCCGGTCCATCGCCTTCGCGGCGACGATCAGCGCGTGCGTCGAGTCGAGCCCGCCCGAGACGCCGATGACGACCTTGGGCTGGCCGATGGCGCGCAGGCGCTGCTCCAGCCCGGACACCTGGATGAGGTAGGCCTCGTAGCAGTCCTGCTCCAGCCGCGACTCGTCCGCGGGCACGAACGGGAACCGCTCCACGACGCGCCGCAGGCCGATGTCGCCGTCCGGCGGATCGACCTGGAAGTCGATCGTGCGGAACGACGCGAGGCGGGCAGCGTGGTGGCGGCGGTTGTCGTCGAACGTGCCCATGCGCAGCCGCTCGGCGCGCAGCAGGTCGAGGTCGACGTCGGCGACGCAGTGCCGCGGCCCCTGCGGGAACCGGTCGGTCTCGGCGAGCAGCACCCCGTTCTCGTAGATCATCGTCTGGCCGTCCCAGGCCAGGTCGGTGCTGGACTCGCCCTCGCCGGCCGCCGCGTAGACGTAGGCTGCGAGGCAGCGCGCGGACGCCGAGCGGACGAGCAGGTGCCGGTCCTCGGCGCGGCCGATCGTGATGGGGCTGCCCGAGAGGTTCGCCAGCACCGTCGCCCCGGCCAGGGCCGCCTCCGCGCTCGGCGGCACCGGGACCCACATGTCCTCGCAGATCTCCACGTGCAGCACGAGCCCGGGCACGTCGGACGCGCGGAACAGCAGGTCGGGCCCGAACGGCACCTCCTGGCCGGCGAGCGTGAGGACGTCGTGCACGTCGTCGCCGGGGGCGACCTGGCGGCGCTCGTAGAACTCCCGGTAGGTCGGCAGGTACGACTTCGGTGCCACGCCGAGCACGCGGCCGCGGTGGATCACGACCGCGCAGTTGTGGATGCGGTGCCGGTAGCGCAGCGGCGCACCCACGACGAGGACGGGCCGCAGCTCGGCGGAGGCCGCCACGAGATCGGCCAGCGCCGCCTCGACCGCGTCGAGGAGCGCGTCCTGCAGCAGGATGTCCTCGATCGAGTAGCCGGACAGCGTCAGCTCCGGGAAGACGACGACGGCCACCCCGTCGTCGTGGCACTCCCGGGCGGTGGCCAGTACCGCGGCGGTGTTCGCGGCCGGATCGGCGATCGTCGTCGTGATCGTCGCAGCGGCGATCCGGGCGAACCCGTGCCGGTAGACCGAGCGGAAGTCCATGTCCGAAGTCTGCCCGACACCTGTCGGGGCAAACCCCTAGGCTCGCGCCGTGCCCTCCCGCCAGCCGGACCGCGCGGATCCCGAGATCGTCCTGCGGCTGCTCACCGAGGCGTACCCGGACGCCCGCGTCGAGCTGGCCGCGAGCAATCCCCTGGAGCTGCTGATCGCGATCGTGCTGTCCGCGCAGACGACGGACGAGCGGGTCAACTCGGTCACGCCCGAGCTGTTCACCCGCTACCGCACCGCCGCCGACTACGCGGCCGCCGACCTCGCCGACCTGGAGCGCATCCTCGGCCCGGTCGGCTACTACCGGCAGAAGGCGAAGGCGGTGAAGGCCGTCGCCACCGCGCTCGTGGAGCGGTTCGACGGCGAGGTGCCGCGGACCGTCGAGGAGCTGGTGTCGATCCCGTGGGTCGGCCGCAAGTCGGCGCACCTGCTGGTCGTCAGCATGTTCGGTGGGTCTGCGCTCGCCGTCGACACCCACGTCAAGCGGCTGGCCAAGCGGCTCGGCTGGACCACGCAGGATGACGCCGACAAGGTGGAGGCCGAGGTCGCGGCGTTGTTCGACCCGGCCGAGCTGGGCAGACTGACCCTCACCGCGATCCTGCACGGCCGGCGCGTCTGCACGGCGCGCAGACCAGCCTGCGGGAGCTGCGTGCTCGCTGGGGTGTGTCCCTCGGCGGGGCAGTTCGGCTGACGAGGACCGACATGATGCAGACCGCCGCGGCGCAGGGGTTGTCCGCCCGGGTGAACCTCGGCGTGCAGCTGGTCGCCCTCCTCCTCGCGGTCGCCTTGCGGGCGGCGCGACCGGGGCTCGTCACGGAGTTCCTGGTGGCCACGGTGATCGCGCCGCTGCTGGCGCTGCTGCCGGCAGCCCTCGCGGTGGCGGCGCTGCGGCTGGAGCGGCTGACCGCCCGGCTCGCGGTGCCGTTCGTGCTGTGCGCGCTGTCGCTGGTCGCCTTCGGCGCGTTGGCGCCGGACGTCGCTGACGGCGCCCGCTGGGTGCCGATCTTCGATCTGCTCGGCGTGCGAGCGCGCCACCCGATCCGGATGGACATCGTCGGCCGGGTCCTCGGGGCCGGTTACCTGCTGGCTCTCGGGTGGACGGCAGTCCGGTTCCGCATCGAGGCGCGTGCTGCAGCCGGACGGTAGGCCATCACCGGTCCAGCGCCGTCACGGGTCCAGCGCAGTGCGGCCCGCAGGGCGGCGACGGCCTCGTCCAGCCCGGCCACGGGCGCCTCCTCCGGGAACACGGTGACATCGACGCGGTCGCCGGCCGGCTCCCAGGTGCCGACGACGCGCCCGTCGCGGACGATCACCGGCGCGATCCAGCCGCCCGCCCGGCTGACCTGGGGACGGCGGGTCGGGTCGAGCAGCTCCGCGGCGGCGGTGCCGGGGCCGAGGACGAGCTGGTCGAAGGCGGGCAGCAGCACGACCCGGCCGGTGGGGCGGGCGTCGGCGAGGGCGTCGAGATCGGCGGTGCGGGCGTGGCGGCGCTCGCCGTCCACCTCCACCTCGGTCAACTCCCCGGCCGCCACGAGCTCGCCGAACCACCGCTTCACCGCGGCCCTGCGGCTGCCACCGCGCAGGAGCCACTGGTCGAACGCGGCCGGGGTCGCTGGGCCGTGCGCCCCCAGGTAGGCCGGGATGACCGTGGCGGCGGCGACGTCGGGATCGGGCAGGCCGGACCAGCCGGGGAAGCGGCTGGCGGGGCTGGTGAACGTGACCTTCGCGCCGTCCGGCGCCGGGTCGCCGTTGCAGAGCACGCCCTGCCAGGCCAGGGGTTTGAGCAGTGTGCCCCACCCGGAGCCGAGCAGTCCGCGCAGCGAGTCGTCACCGGTGCGGTCGAGGATCGCGGCGGCCAGCTCCTCCCGCGTCAGCTCGGCGTTCTCCAACGCGTCCGCGGCGGCCTCGGTGATCGCTGCGACCTGCGCGGCTGTGGCGAACGTGCGCTGCCACGACCCCTTCTCCCACGTCCGGGCCGCGGCGAGCAGTGCGAGGTGGGCCGGGGCCTCGTCGACGGGCAGGACGTGGAGCGTGCCGCGGTGGGCCCAGGTGCGCATGAGCGTGCGGTCGTGCAGGGCCGCGGAGACGGCGCCGAGGCCCGCGCCGCGCACGGCCACCGCTTGCTCCGCGCAGGAGGCGACCTGCGCCTGGACGCCCGCGAGTCGCCGCACGACGGTGTCGGCGTCGACGGGCTGGTCGAAGTCGAGGCAGCGGGCCATCCGCCACGCCCGGACCTGGTCGGCGGTGAACCGCGGGGTCACCGCGCACCTCCGCGGGACCGGTGGGCGCGGACCTTGGCGAGGGTGCCGCAGCGCTGCATCGAGCACCAGCGGCGGTTGCCGGGCCGGGAGGTGTCGAGCAGCAGCAGGCCGCAGTCGGGAGCTGCGCAGACCCGGACCCGCTCGCGCAGCGGGCCGCCGAACAGGTCCACCGCGTCGCGGGCGAGCGTCGCCAGCGCCTGTGCGGCGGTCGGGGCGACGAACGTCGTCGATGCGCCGTCGAGCGCCGGCACGAGCGGGCTCGTCGCCGCGAACCGGTTGACGACCGCGATGTGCTCGGCGAGCACCGGATCGGCGGGGGAGGCACCCGCCGCGACCGCGTACGCGAGGCGGGTGACGGCGGTGCGGAGCTCGCGGAACGGCTCGACGTCGGCGTCCGACGCCCTGATCTCCAAGCCGGGCGCGTGGAGGATCGTCGGTAGCCATCGGCGCAGGTCGGCGGCGTCGTGGATGAGCTCCCAGTGCGCGGCGTGCTCCGGGGCGCCGCCGCTGTGGACGAAGTCCAGGCAGGGCCGGCCGCTGCGCCAGCGGCGGGCGTCGGGGTCGGGAGCCATGTCACCAGTCTAAGTGGTTACCGATCGGCCGTCTGGTCGCGCGGTGGATCGGTGGGCACCGCACGCCGGCGCCGTCGTCTCGTCCCTCCGTGTCGGGTGCTGTTGAGCGCGGGGCTGGGTGACCACCCGGCAGCGCCGGTGCGGCGCCCGAGGCGGCGGACGACGCGCAGCGGCGACCACGTGCCGACGCAGCGCGCAACTGGCGGCGATACCACGGCTCGCGGTGCGTCCGGCCCAACGGTATCCCCTGACCGGGCGCCCGGGCCCGCCTCGTACGCTCGCCCGGTGCCGGGATCGATCGGGGCTGGCCCAGAGCCCGTCGTGTCGCCCGCTGCGGATGCCAGCGCCCGGGCCCGTTGGCGGTCGCTCGTGCTCACCGACCCCATCTCGCGGCTGGTGCGCAACGCCGCGCACGCGGGCATCGCGGGCGTCGACGAGGGACGCTACGACCTGCGCCGGCTGGCTCTGGCGGCGATCGACGTCGTGGTGGGGCAGATGGGGTTCGCCCGTGAGGCGACGCTCGACGACGTCTTGGACGCGCTGGCGCGGCTGTGCGCCCGCATGCATCCCGACGCGCCGCACGAATGGCCCCTCGTCGCGCAGACGGTGCTGAAGGGCCTGCTCAACGACGCGAACGACGGGCGGCGGTTCACCTACCGGTTCGCGGACCTGTCCGATCCCGAGACGGCGCGGTGGGAGCCGTACAGCTTCCGGCTGCTCTCGCTGCGCGACACCGAGTTCGGTCCCGTGCTGGTGGCCAGCGACCAGGCGATCACGCTGTTCCTGCACGGGCTGGACGTCGATCTGGAGGACGCCGACCGGGCGCTCGCCCACGTGCTGCAGCGGCAGCTGGAGGACCGCCGGTTCGACGCCGCCGCGCGCACGGC
Source organism: Pseudonocardia thermophila (assembly GCF_900142365.1). Lineage (GTDB taxonomy): Bacteria > Actinomycetota > Actinomycetes > Mycobacteriales > Pseudonocardiaceae > Pseudonocardia > Pseudonocardia thermophila. The sequence goes on from NZ_FRAP01000001.1 coordinate 13,752, forward strand.
GGCGCAGGCGGAGCGGACCAGCGTCGGGCTGTCGGCGACCCTGGCGGAGCTGCTGGACGCCACCCGCCGGGACGTGACGTCGACGGACTGGGTGGCCGACCTGCCGGAGCGGCTGACCCGAGCCCGCAAGCACGTCGAGGAGCGGATCGCGGAGGACGACCGGTTCCTGGAGCACGTGCAGCACGGGTTGGACACCGAGGTGTCCCCGGAGGTCCGCGCGGTGTCCGGGCAGATCGTCGACCTGCTGACCCGGGCCAAGCAGGTGCACCTGGACCTGGAGAAGCGACTGGTCGGGGCCCGCGAGGTGTTCCTCGCCGCGCAGGTGCGGCAGCGGATCGCGCGCCGGCGCAGGCTGCGCATGCTCAACCTCGGCCAGGACGTGCTCGCGCCGGTGCTCGAGCTGCCGGTCGAGCAGGCACTGGCGGTGACCGAGCCGTTCGCCGACCGCGCGCTCGGGGTCACGGTGCCGCGGCTGCCCCGGTTCGACGACCTGATCGAGGCCCTGTGGGCCGCCCCGCGGGCTCCCGAGCCCGAGGCACCGCCGGAGGAGGCCGAGCTCCCGGAGGACGCCGAGGACCCGCAGGGCTACCCGCCCGAGGTCGTCGAGGCCGCGCGCGACGTGCTGGCCCGGGTCGACGACGGCGAGACCGCGTTGTCCGACCTGCTCGCCGCCGACCTGCCCGACGAGGTCGCCGAGCTGGTGGCCCTGTCGGCGCTGTGGGCCTTCGCACCCGATCCGGGTGATGACGACACGGCCGGATCAGACGTCGGGTTCCTCGCCGCGGGGCTGGTCGCCGTCCCCACCGGCGAGGTGATCACCGACGGCCCGTTCCGCGGTCCCGACCTGCTGCTCACCCGCCCGATGCCCGAACCCGTTCCCCTGCAGGAGGACGCCGAGTGACCGCTGTGGCCGCCGACCTCACCGATGTGCGCGCCGCGGCCGAGCTGCTGCAGTTCGGCCTCTCCCGGCGCGTGCGCCCGGTGGAGGGCAGCGAGTACCGGAAGCTGCTCGACCGCTACCGCGACGAGTTGAGGTTCAAGGACGTCGTCGACACGATGGCCGAGGGGCTCGGGCTGGAGGTCCTCGGCACGCCGCGGGCCGGCATCGTGCTCGCCCCCGAGCCGGGCGGCCCGTTCGCGACCCGCCTCGGCGACCTGCGGGCCATGGACCAACACGAGAAGCTGATCTTCGGGCTGGTCCTGGTCGGGATCGCCGCCTACGCCTACCCGAACGACGTCGACTTCGACGACCCGGAGACCCGGCTGGTCGAGGTCACCGCGATCGAGGAGTTCCTGCGCACCGCGGTCGCCAAGGCGGACCTGTCGGAGGCGGAGGAACGGGCCCGGGCCGCCGCCGAGCTCTACGCCGATCTGCCCGCGCTCGTGCTGACCAGCACCGGGCGGCGGGCCCGCGGCTGCACACTGCGGGCGATCGAAGAGGTCCTGGCCTGGCTGGTGAGCCAGGGCGCGGCCCGCGAGGCCACCTCGCTCGGGCCGGACACGTTCCACCTCACCGACCACTTCCGGCTGCTCGTCGCCGACAGCGCCGGCACCACCGCGCTGGACGCGCTGCGCGCGGTGCGCCGCGAGACCGCGGCGGAGGCGAGCTGATGGCGACCGGCCGAGGACCGGTCATGTGGCAGATCCGCCGGATCCGCCTCGACCACATCGGACCGGCGGCCGCCCGGTTCCTCGACGTCACCCTCGACTTCACCGACGCCCAGGGGCATCCGCTCGACACGATCCTCTGGCTGCGCAACGGCGGCGGGAAGTCGACGGTGCTCTCGCTGGTGTGCGCGCTGATCCGGCCGCACCGGCGCGACTTCCTCGCCACCGCTGCCACCGGCAAGCACCTCGAGGACTACGTGCTCGGCTCCGACACCGCGCACGTCGTCGTCGAGTGGTCCGGCCCGGACGGGCGCACCCTCGTCACCGGGGCGGTGTACGAGTGGGCCGACCGCACCCAGCCCGCCGACCCGACCCGCGACCACGACCGGCTCGTCTCCCGCTGGTACCTGTTCACCCCGCAGCCGGGGAGGGCGGAGCTGGACCTGCTGCCGTTCCGCACCGAGGACGGGCGGCAGACGCCGCTGCGCGAGTTCGTGGCCGCCGTGCGGGCGTGGGACGCGATCCCGCACTGCGGGGCCGCGGTCACCGACGGCATGGACCGCTGGCGGCAGATGCTCGACGCCCAGGGCCTCGACCCGGAGATCTTCACCCCGATCCTGCAGATGAACGCCACCGAGGGCGGGATCGAGGGGCAGTTCCAGTTCCGCACCGCCGACCAGTTCGTCCAGTACCTGCTGGAGCTGATCGTCGATCCCGAGGTGCCCGGTGCCGTCGCGGACATCCTCGAACGGGTGCGCGCCGGGCTGGCCGAACGGCCCGAGCTGCTGGCCGACCTCGCGTTCGCCGAGGAGGCCGGGCCGCGGCTGCGCGAACTGGTCGCCGCCGGCGCGGCCGATCGCGCGGCCGCCGACGCGCTCGAGCGCGAGACCGCGGCGGCGCGCAGCCTGCTCGCCGGGCTCGCCGCCGCGGCCACCGAGGCGGACGCGGCCGCGGAGGTCGCCGCGGCGGCGGTCACCGCCCACGAGGCCGACGCCACCCGACACGCCGCCGCCGAGCAGACCGAGCAGCGCGCCGCCCGGCGCTGGCGGCGCGTGGCCGCTCAGCACCGGCACACCGCCGCGCAGGACGCGGTGGAGGCGCACACCCGAGCCGAGCAGGAGGCCGCCGCCCGGCTGGCGGCGTGGCGCGCGGTGCCGACGGTCCACGCCCTGCGCGCGGCCGAGCAGCGCACCCGCCACCTCGAGCTCCAGCTCGCCGCCGCCACCGAGGACGCCGAACCGCTGCGGGAACGCCGTGACGCCGCCGCCCGCGACTACGCCGCCGCGCTCGACCGCGCCGTCGCCGCCCTCGACGAGGAGATCGCCGCGGCGGGTGCGGAGGCCCAAGCCGAGCGCGAGGCCGAGCGCGCCGCCCGGGACCGGGCCGAGGCCGCGCGGGACGTGCGGGCCCGGGTCGCCGTCGAGCTGGAGACCGCACGTGCGGCGCTGGCCGCGCTCGACCGCGACCTGACCGCGGCCGTGGCAGCCGGGCACCTGCTCGAGGGCGAGGACGCTGCGGCCGCGCTGGACCGGCACCGCGCCGCGGACGCGGCCGCCCAGGCCGAGCTGGCCGGGCTCGCCGACGCCCAGCGGGCCCTCGCCGCCGAACGTCAGGAGCTGCGGGAACGCGGAACAGCGCTGCTGACCGAGCGGGCCGTCGTCGAACGCGAACGGGCCGAGCTCGACGCCCGTCACCGCAAGCTGTCCACGCGGGTCGCCGAGCTGGCCGCCGACGAGCGCCTGCGCTCGCTGAGCGACGGGGAGCTGACCGACCCGGTCGCCGAGGCACGCGATCTCGGCGATGCCCTCGCCCACGCGATCGCCCGGGCCCAGCGGCGGCGCATCGAGCTCGCCGTCGATGGGGCCGAGGACGAGCGCGCCCTCGCGGCGCTGTCGGCCACCCAGCTGCTGCCCGGCAGCCTCGATCTCGTCCACGCCCACGACGTGCTGGAGCAGGCCGGGATCAGCGCCGTCACCGGATGGCGCTACCTCGCCGACCACGTTGAGCCGCAGGCCCGCTCCGCGGTGCTGCGGGCCGCCCCCGCGCTGGCGTCCGGGCTGCTCGTGCACGACCCGGAGGATCTGCCCCTGGCGATGAAGGTGCTCGACGAGGCCGGGCTGCGGCCGCTGTCGGCGATCGTCGTCGGCACCACCGCACAGCTCGCCGCGGCTGCCGCGGATCCGGCTGCTGCCGCACCGGGGTTCCTGGTCCCACCCGCCCCCGCCCTGACCGACCGGACCGCCGCCGGCGCGGAGCTCGAGGCCCGGGAGCGGGCACGGGCCGGCCGCAGCGCTCAGGACGCGGAACTGCTCGCCGCGTTGGAGCGCGACACCGAGCTGCAGGGGCGGCTGCGCGAGCTGGTCGCCGCCTGCCCACCCGGCACGCTCGACGCGCTGGCGGCCGCCCGCGAGGCCGCCGACGAGCGGCTGGCCGAGCTGGCCCGGGAGGCGGCCGACCTCGCCGAGGCCGAGGATGCGCTCGCCGTCCGCGACGCCGAGCTGCACGCCGCCCGCAGTGCTGCCGAGGAGGTCCGCCGGGCCGCGGCCGCGGCGCTGGGCGTGCTCGGTGCGCTCGCCGAACGCGCCGCCGAAGCCCCCCGCGAGCAGCTCGCCGCACTGCCCGCCGCGCTCGCGGCCGCCGCGCGGGACGTCGAAGAGGCAGCCGCGGCCGAGGCCCGCCACCGGGCGCTCGCGGAGGCGGCCCGCCGCCACGCTGAGGCGCTCGCCCGCACCCAGCAGGCCCGCCGCGACGAACGTGCCGCTCTCGGTGCAGTGCCGGACGGTGGATCCGACCCCGATCTCTCGGTCGACGCGGCCCGCGCCGCGTGGAAGGCCGCCGACCGGGCCTACCGCCGGGAGGTGGCCGAGTCCGCGCTGGCCTCGGCGCTGGAGGAGGCCCGGCACGCCGAGGCCCGGGCCCGCGACCAGGTCGCCGCGCTGCCGGCCGGCGACGTCACCGCCGCCGTCGCGCTGCTCGACGCGGCCTCCGGGCTCGACCCCGACGCCCAGGCCGCCGCCACGGCACGGGCGGCCGACGCCCACGACGCCGCGGTCGCCGTCGCCGCCGACGCCCGCGCGGAGCTGCGGGCCGCCCGCGCCGAGCTGGCGGAAGTGGGTGCGCTCGACGCCGAGGACGCCGCGGTGGATCCCGGCGGCACCGACCGGGGAGGTGCCCTCGCCGCCGCGGCCGCCGCCGAGCACCGTGCCGCGGAGCACCGCCGGGCGGGGGAGCGGGCCAGGACCGCGGCCGCTGAGGCGACCGCGCAGGTCACGGCCGCCCGCCAGCGCGCGGCCGGTCTGCGCGACATCGCAGCGCTGCTGACCCTGCCCGACCAGGACGTCACCCGTGGCGGCGCGCCGGACACCGAGCCCTTCGCCGGCTCGCTGGACGACGCCCGCGCCGCGGTGAAGACGGCGCGCGAGGCGTGGGACCAAGCCGCGGCCGCCTCCCGGAAGGCGCGCCGGGCGCTGGAGCAGCAGGGGCAGAGGCTCGCGCTGTGGGCGGCGGAGGACCGGTTCAGCTCGGTCAAGCCCGCGGTGCGCGACCGGTTCCGCACCGAGGACCCGGCCCGGGATCTGCTCGACGACCTGCTCCCCGACGCCGAACGGCTGGCCGGCGACTTCGATCTCTACGCCGCGCAGCTGCGGGAGCGCCTCGGCGAGCTGGAGGAGCACAAGGGCGTCGTCGTCACCGCGATGGTCGGCATGGTGCGCCAGGCGCTCAAGGCGCTGGCCAGGGCGCAGGCGCTGTCGGAGCTGCCGGACACCCTCGGCGAGTGGGCCGGCCAGCGGTTCCTCGAGGTCGGGCCACGGGCGACCGTGGAGACGGCCGACGCGGTGCTGCGCGACCGCTGCGCGCGGCTGGTCGACTCGCTGGCCGGCCGCGGCAGCCCGGTCCCGCGCGGGCACGAGCTGCTGTGGCAGGCCACGAGCGCGGTCGTCGGAGAGGGCAACTGGAAGGCGCGGGTGCTCAAGCCGTCCACCACGTACGCGATCGAACGGGTGTCGGTGGAGCGGATGCGGAAGTGGTCCGGCGGCGAGAAGGTGACGATCTCGCTGCTGCTGTTCTGCACGGTGGCCAAGCTGCGCGCCGCCGGCCGCGGCCGCGACCAGCCGGGGCTGGGTGTGCTGCCGCTGGACAACCCGCTCGGCAAGGCGAACTACGTGGTCTTCCTCGACCTGCAGCGCAAGGTCGCCGCCGCCAACGGTATCCAGCTGGTGTTCCTGACCGGGGTGGGGGACCTCAAGGCCGTTGGTCGCTTCCCGAACGTGGTGCGCTTGCGCAATTCCCGGTCGCGCTCGCGCGAGTACGTCAGCGTGGCCGAGCGGACCGTGGCCGAGACCGACCCGGCGGCCGCCGTCGACGTCACCCGGCTGTGGCGGGAGAACCCGGAGCTGACCCTGCTATGAAGATCACATGTGACGGAGCGTCACTGATCGCTGGCCCGTAACCGGTGTTATGTCATCGGTGGCCGGAGGGTTCTGGTCGGTCGGCGGTAGCCGCCGCCACCGCCGCGGATCGGGTGCATCCGGCCTTGCCGCCGGTCGGTGTCGGGGCACGGAGCAGCATGCTTGTGGCCACGGGATCGTGACCAGTGCCGATGGGTGATCAGCCCGACGCGGACGACCGGGTGGGGCAAGCGGCGTCGGTCAAGGGGCCCGGAAACAGGGAACCCCGTTCCGGGTGAGGTGCAACCCGTACCCCGCGTACACGGTCCGTGACCGCAAGTTTCCGCCCAGCGCGAGGGAACGTCATGTCGGCGTGGCAGGGATGCGACGCGCGGTCTGGTCTCGATACGTTCGTGGCACCCCCGAAACCACTGACGATTGGCAACCTGTGTCAGCTGTGCACGTGCAGTACTCCGATCGGCGGTCGGGCCGATGACCGGGATGCTGCCCCCGCGGCCCGCGCCGGACGCGATCGCCGCAGTGCGCCAGTCACTGCAGGCCGTGGTGGACCGACCGCTGGAACTGGCCGAGGTCTTCTACGAAGAGCTGTTCGCGATGGAGCCACGGCTGCGCGCGGTGTTCCCGCACGACCTCTCCGGTCAGATGTACAAGATGACCGAGATGCTCCTCGCTGCGATCACCGGGCTGACCGAGCCCGACCTGTCGCAGCTCGAGGCGCGGCTGCACGAGCTGGGCCGCCGGCACTTCTTCCGCTACGGCGTCGAGCCCTGGCAGTACACCTACATCGGGCACGCACTCGTCCGCGCGGTGCGCGAGGTCGCCGGGCCCGCGTTCTCCGGCGCGATGAGCTCCTCGTGGATCGCGCTGGCGCAGTGGGTGACCGCGCACATGATCGCCGGCGCCGAGAACGCCCGGCTCGCAGGACCGGAGGCCGCCGGCCCGGCCCCGGTCGCCGAGGAGCGGCCGCAGTACCCGGTCCCCGCGCAGGCACCCCGGCCCGTCGAGCCGCTGCCGCAGCCGCGCGGCCCGCACGACACCCGCTTCGCACCCAACTACTGACCGACCGCCCCACCCGCCGGCGGCCAGCCCCGCCGGCGGGCCGGCACGTAGGGTGACCCCGTGGCTCCTGTCGTGCTGATGCTGACCCCGATGCTCCCCACCGTCGTCGAGGCCTGCGAGGAGCGGTTCGACCTCGTCAAGCTCTGGGAGGCCGACGACCCGGCCGTGCTGCTGCGAGAGCGCGGCGGCGAGGTGCTCGCCGTGGCGACCAACGGCCAGCGCCCGGTCGACGACGCCCTGCTCGACCAGCTGCCGAAGCTGCAGATCGTGGCCCACTTCGGGGTCGGCTACGACAGCGTCGACACCGACGCCACGCGGGCCAGGGGGGTGGTCGTCACGAACACCCCCGAGGTGCTCGACGCCGAGGTCGCCGACACCGCGATGGGCCTGCTGCTCATGACGGTGCGTGAGCTGGGCGCTGCCGAGCGCTACCTGCGCGCCGGCCGCTGGGAGCACGAGGGCCCGTACCGGCTCACCCCGCACACGCTCGCCGGCCGCACGCTCGGCATCCTCGGGCTGGGCCGGATCGGGCTGGAGATCGCCAAGCGGGCCGAGCCGTTCGGGCTGCGCATCGCCTACCACAACCGCAACCGCCGCACCGACGTCGACTACCCGTACTACCCGTCCGCGCGTGAGTTGGCCGCCGCCGTCGACACGCTGATGGTCGTCGTGCCGGGCGGGCGGGCGACCCGGCACCTGGTCGACGCCGACGTGCTCGCCGCCCTCGGCCCGAACGGCATCGTGATCAACATCGGCCGCGGCTCCGTCGTCGACACCCAGGCGCTGATCACGGCCCTGCGCGAGGGCACGATCGGCGGTGCCGGCCTCGACGTCTACGAGGACGAGCCGCACGTGCCCCAGGAGCTGATCGACATGGAGACGGTCGTGCTGCTGCCGCACGTCGGCTCGGCGAGCCTCGCCACCCGCCGCGCGATGGGGCAGCTCGTCGTCGACAACCTGATCTCCTGGTTCGAGCGCGGGACAGCGCTCACGCCCGTGCCCTGACCACGGAATTCCCGGGACCCCCGCGGGCGGGTGCGCCACCATGGCGGCCATGGAGATCCTGCCGGGAACGCGGGCCCCGGTGCGCATGTGGACCGATCCGGCGACGGTGGAGCCCGCGGCGCTGCAGCAGCTGCGCACCGTGGCGGACCTGCCGTGGACCCACGGCGTGGCCGTCATGCCCGACGTGCACCTGGGCAAGGGCGCGACCGTCGGTTCGGTGATCGCCATGCGCGACGCGGTCGCGCCCGCCGCCGTCGGCGTCGACATCGGCTGCGGGATGTCGGCGGTGCCCACCGGGGTCACGACGGCCGAGCTGCCGGACTCGCTGCGCGGGGTGCGCGCGGCCGTCGAACGGGCCGTGCCGGTCGGGTTCGCCCTGCACAGGAACGGCCTCGACCTGCGCCGGGTGGGCCTGCACCGCGCCTACGACTGGGACGACTTCTGGGCCCGGTTCGACGCGCTGCACGCCCTGCGGAAGGGCATGTCGGCGACGGCGGCGGACGACCTGCGCAAGCGGGCCCACCAGCAGGTGGGCTCGCTGGGCGGCGGGAACCACTTCATCGAGGTCTGCGCCGACCAGGACGAACGGGTGTGGCTGATGCTGCACTCCGGCTCCCGCCACATCGGGAAGGTCCTGGCCGACGAGCACATCGAGGCCGCGAAGGCGCTGCCGCACAACGCCGGGCTCCCCGATCGCGACCTGGCGGTCTTCCTGGCCGGCACCCCGCAGATGGCCGCCTACCTGGCCGACCTGCGGTGGGCGCAGGAGTACGCCCGGCTGAACCGCATGGTGATGATGGAGCTGGTCAAGTCGGCGTTCGTGCGGGCGCTGAGCCGGCCCGTCGAGTTCGGCGAGGAGATCAGCTGCCACCACAACTACGTCGCCGAGGAGACCTACGACGGGGTGGACCTGATCGTCACCCGCAAGGGCGCCATCTCCACCGCCGACGGGCGGCTGGGCATCATCCCCGGCTCGATGGGCACCGGCTCCTACATCGTGCGCGGGAGGGCGAACCCTGCGGCGTACTGCTCGGCCAGCCACGGCGCGGGTCGGAAGATGTCGCGGGCCGCGGCGAAGCGCACGTTCAGCATCGCCGACCTGCAGGCCCAGACCGAGGGCGTCGAGTGCCGCAAGGACAGCGGAGTGCTCGACGAGATCCCCGGCGCCTACAAGGACCTGGAATCGGTGATGGCGCAGCAGTCCGACCTGGTCGACGTCGTGGCGCGGCTGCGCGCACTGGTCTGCGTGAAGGGGTGAGATCTCCGGCTGAGATCTCCAGCTGCGATCAGCGGGTGGGGATCAGCGGGCGGGTGCGGCGAGCACCTCGCCGTGCAGGATGGCGAACCAACCGTCGGGGTGCACCGCCCACGCCCGCCACGCGGCGGAGATCGCGCGCAGCTCGGCCAAGTCGGCGTGGCCGCCGTCGATCGCCTGGCGGGTCAGGTCGGACTCGACGATGCGGTCGGCCCACATGCCGCCCCACCACTCCCGCTCCTCGGGGGTGGCGTAGCACCACACCGACGCCGACGGGACGACGCTCGCGGCCCCGGCGGCGCGTGCCCACGCCAGCAGGTGGCGGCCGGCGTCGGGCTGAGCGCCGTTCCCCCGCGCGACCGCGCGGTAGATCGCCAGCCAGCGGTCGAGCAGCGGATCGGCCGGGTACCAGGTCATGGCCGCGTAGTCGGCGTCGCGCACGCCCACGACGCCGTCGGGCCGGCACACCCGCAGCATCTCGCGCAGCGCCGCGACCGGGTCGCCGAGGTGCTGCAGCACCTGGTGGGCGTGCACCACGTCGAAGCTGTCGTCGGGCAGATCGAGCGCGTAGGCGTCGCCCACCTCGAACGTGATCGTGTCGATCCCGGCCTGGGCCGCCCGCTCGCGGGCTCCCGCCAGCGGGGCCTCGGCGGCGTCGATCGCGAGCACGCGACCCGGCGCCACCCGCCGCGCGATGTCGATGCTGATCGTCCCCGGCCCGCAGCCGACGTCGAGCACGGCTGCGCCGGGCACCAGGCGGTCGGCGAGGTACGCCGCGGAGTTGGCGACCGTCCGGTTCAGGTGGGACCGCAGGACGCTCGGCGCGTGGCCGTGCGTGTAGGTCTTCTCCCGCTCGACGCTCACCCGGCGATTCTGCGCCCGGTCCCCGGTCAGTAGACCTCCGGGTGCTCCAGCGGCACCCGCAGCCACGACAGCATCCCCTTGAGCTGCTCGTACGCGGCGAGCCGGACGGTATCGGTGCCGGCCTGCTCGGCAGCGGCGATCGGCTCCCACAGCCGGTGCAGGGTCTGCGGGCCCAGCTCCATGAGCCCGCCGCTGCCCGCGGTGGCCCACTTCGCCAGCACGTAGCGGGCCAGCGCACCGACCGGGATGCCGGTGCGGGCGGACAGGCCCTGCAGGGTGACGGTGGGATCCAGGCGGGTGTAGTCGGCTACCTCGGCCTTGAACGCGGCGTCCGGGTCGTCGTCGGGCCACGGGCCGGACCAGCGCTCCAGGACGATGTGGGGCTCGGCGGTCATGGGCGAACGGTAGGGGTGGACGACGGCCCTGCCGCCTGCCGGGGCGCCTCGGGGGCGGTGTTGGATGAGTGCTGCACGCAACGAGAGGGGGAGTCGGACTGATGGCACGGGTCGCGGTGCTGGGTGCGGGTGCGGTCGGTGGCATGCTCGGGGCACTGCTGGCGAAGGCCGGTCACGAGGTGGTCGTGCTGGGCTCGGACCGCACGACCGCGGCGATCGCCGTGCACGGGTTGAGCCTGGCCAGCGACACCTACGGCGAGATCACCGCGGCGGTCGAGGCCCGCAGCTGGCTCGTCGAGCCCCCGGACGTCCTCGTCGTCGCCACGAAGGCGCCGGACCTCGCGGCCGCGCTGCTGCGCGCCCCCGCCGCCGTGGTCGGCCGGGCGACGGTCGTGCCGCTGCTCAACGGCGTCGACCACGTCGCGTACCTGCGGGGGGTGTACCCGGAGGCGGAGGTCGTCCCGATGACGGTCTCGGTGGAGGCCACCCGCACCGCACCCGGCGTGATCGAGCACCTGTCGCCGTTCGCGAGCTACGCCACGGCCGGGGAGACCGAGCCCGGCGTGCTCCTCGCCGAGGCCGGGCTGGACGTCGACACCTCCGCCGCCGACGAGGCCACCCTGCTGTGGCGGAAGCTGGCGTTCCTGGCCCCGGTAGCCCTGTTGACGACCGCGACGCAGGCACCGATCGGGCCCGCCCGGGAGGCTCGGCCCAGCGAGCTGGCCGCGCTGGTGGACGAGGCGTGCGCCGCCGCGGCCGAGTGGGGCGCGAGGATCGATCCGGACGCCGTCCGCGCCCGGATCGCGGGGGTGCCGGCGTCGATGCGCTCGTCGATGCTCAAGGACCGGGTCGCCGGGGCGACGCTCGAGCTGGACGCGATCGCGGGCCCGATCCTGCGCGCCCTGCCCGGGAAGGCGCCCGCTACGAAGTCGGCGGTCGCCGCGATCCTGGGCTGACCTGCATCGATCTGGTTCCTCCTCCAGGGCTGGCCAGCCTACCCGGAGTAAGTTACCGTGAGTAAGTTGGCTGCGCCGCCCTACCCGGAGGAGCCCGCATGGCCCAGCAGACCACCCCGGACCCCGAGCACGGTCCCGAGCACGACGCCGAGCACGACGCCGAGCACGACCCCGAGCACGTCGACGTGCTGATCGTCGGCGCCGGGATCTCCGGTATCGGAGCCGCCTACCACCTGAGCAGCCGCTGCCCCGAGCGCTCGTACCTGATCGTCGAGGCCCGCGCGGCCATCGGCGGCACGTGGGACCTGTTCCGCTACCCGGGGGTGCGGTCGGACTCCGACATGCACACCCTCGGGTACGGATTCGCGCCGTGGCTGTCCGACGTCTCCATCGCGGACGGCCCGGCGATCCTCGACTACCTCACGGAGACCGCCCGCCGGTACGGCATCGACCAGCGGATCCGGTTCCACCGCCGGGTCGTGGCCACGGACTGGTCGAGCGCCGACCAGCGCTGGACCGTCGAGCTCGCGGACCCGGTCACGGGGGACCGGTCCACGATCACCTGCGGGTTCCTCTGGCACTGCTCCGGCTACTACGACGCCGAGCGCGGCTACGCCCCCGAGTTCCCCGGCGCGGAGCGGTTCACCGGCCGGATCGTCCACCCCCAGCACTGGCCCGAGGACCTCGACTACACGGGCAAGCGGGTCGTCGTCATCGGCAGCGGGGCCACCGCGATCACGCTCGTGCCCGCGATGACCGACGAGGCCGCCCACGTCACGATGCTGCAGCGCTCGCCGACGTACATCGTGTCGCTGCCCAAGCGCGACCCGCTGGACACCAAGCTGCGCAAGGTGCTGCCGGTCCGGCTCACCTACCCGATCGTGCGGTGGAAGAACGTCCTGCTGCAGATGGCGAACTACCAGCTCATGCAGGCGTTCCCGCGACAGGCCCGGGCGCTGATCCGCCGGATGACCGAGCGCGAGCTGCCCGGCTTCGACCTCGACACCCACTTCACCCCGCGCTACGACCCGTGGGACGAGCGGTTGTGCGTGGTGCCCGACGGCGACCTGTTCCGGGCCCTGCGCGCGGGCACCGCGTCCGTCGTGACCGGGCAGATCGAGTCGTTCACCGAGCGCGGCATCCGGCTCACGTCCGGGGAGGAGCTGGAAGCGGACGTCGTCGTCACCGCCACCGGGCTGAACCTGCGGATGCTCGGCGGCGTCGTCCCGTCCGTGGACGGCACACCGATCCTGCCGCGCGACGTGATGACCTACCGCGGGCTCATGCTCGAGGGCGTCCCGAACTTCGCCTACACGTTCGGCTACGTCAACTCGTCGTGGACGCTGCGCGCCGACCTGGTGGCCGACTTCGTCACCCGGCTGCTGGCCCACATGCGCGACCACGGCTACGCGGTGGCCGTCCCGGTGAACACCGATCCGACGGTCGTCCGCCGCCCCCTGCTCGACTTCACGCCCGGCTACATCCGCCGATCGCTGGACCAGCTGCCGAAGCAGGGCAGCCGCAGCCCGTGGACCGTGCGGATGAACTACCCGCTGGAGCGGCTGCAGATGAAGCGGGCCAGGGTGACCGTCGGGATGCGGTTCGAACGGCCGCGCACGCGGGTTGCGGCGCGCGCGCAGGAGGCATCGGCATGATGGCCGGGTGACCCCCGGCCGCACCGACGTCCACCAGCACATCTGGCCCGCCGCGCTGATCGAGGCGCTGCGGGCCCGACGCGATCCGCCGCGGCTGGACGGCTGGACCCTGCACCTGGCCGGAGAGCCACCGTTCGCCGTCGATCCGGCCGACCACGATCCCGCCGCGCGCGCCGAGCGGCTCGCCGCGGCCGGGTTCGGCCGGGCGCTCGTGTCGCTGTCGTCGCCGCTGGGCATCGAGCACCTGCCGGCGGCCGAGGCCGCGCCGCTGCTCACCGCCTACCACGCGGGCGCGCTGGAACTGCCCGGGCCGTTCGGGGTGTGGGCCGCAGCGGCCGTCTCCGAGCCCGACCCCGCCGCACTGGCCGCAGCGCTGGACGCCGGCTGCGTCGGCCTCCAGCTTCCCGCCACTGCCCTCGGCGACGCCGCGGGGCTGCGGCGGGTCGCCCCGCTGCTCCACGAACTGGAGCGGTGGAACCGGCCGCTGTTCGTCCATCCCGGGCCGGCCCCGGCCACCCCGGGCGCTCCCGCGTGGTGGGCCGCCCTCGTGCCCTACGTGCAGCAGATGCACGCGGCCTGGTTCGCGTTCGCCGCGGCGGGCCGAACCCGGCACCCGCGGCTGCGGGTGTGCTTCGCGATGCTGGCCGGGCTCGCCCCGCTGCACGCGGAACGGGCGGTCGCCCGGGGCGGGCCGGTCACCACCGATCCGGGCGTGTTCGTGGAGACCTCGTCGTACGGTGCCCGCGCGACCGGCGCCGTGGCGGAGGCCCTGGGCGTCGAGCAGATGGTCGCCGGCAGCGACGAGCCGTACGCCCGCTACACCGATCCGCTGCCCGGCGCGGGGTTGGAGACGGTCGCGGTGGCGCGCCTGCTCGGCTGACGACCAGGAGGACGAATCAGAGGATCGTCTTTGCGTGTGCGGGGAGGTCGCGGAGCCGCACACCGGGATGCTCGTCGTTCGATCAGGGCGGTCGTCCGTGCTGATCCTCCGGATACCGGCGGGTGAATCCTGCGCAGTTCGTCGGCGATCGGCGCATCCGAGGCCGCCAGACGCGGGCCCGGGCCGCGCACGGAGCAGTCCGGAAAGTCTGCCAGAGCGGGGAACACGGGTCGTCAGCGATCGCGGTCGGCCTGCCTGCCCGTCTGCTCGGCGCCCGCCCGGCCCGCCGGCGCGGGTCGGCGCTTGGCGAGCCGGACCGCGTTCCGGCCGCTCCGCTTGGCCTCGTAGAGCGCCGCGTCCGCCGCGGCGACCACGTCCAGCAGGTGGTGGCCGTGGTCGGGGAAGACCGCACCGCCGACCGACACGGTGACGTGGTCGATCACGACCGGCTCCGGTCCGGTACCGGCCTCGACGCGCAGCGCCTCCGCCGCGGCACGGATCCGCTCGGCGACCGTGCCCAGCTCGGCGCGCGCGCTCTCCCCGGGCGCGGTGTGCGGCAGCGGCAGGAGCACGACGAACTCCTCGCCGCCGAACCGGCCGACCGCGTCGCGCCGGCGCAGCGTAGTGCGCAGCGTGCGGGCGAGCGCCGCGAGCACGGCGTCGCCGGCCAGGTGCCCGTAGCGGTCGTTGAGCTCCTTGAACTGGTCGATGTCGACGATCAGCACCCCCACTGACCGGCCACGGACGCGCGCCTCGTCGAGGTGAGCGGTGGCCAGTTCGTGCCACGTCGCCGCGGTGAGCAGCCCGGTCTTGCCGTCGATGCGTGCGGCGAGCTCCAGCTGGCGCACGAACAGCGCCCGGTGCAGCAGCAGGAGCGGCGGGAAGACGAACGCGATGAGCCACAGCTGGATCGACATGGCCGCGGTCAGCAGCGCGGCCAGGCACAGCAGCGCGGTCTCGAGGGTGAGCTCGGGCCGCAGCCGGGGCAGGTCACGGATCTTGAGCACCCCGGACAGCACGACGACCCCGACGACCGCCACCGTGTCCACCGCGAGGTAGGCGGCGAGCGCGCCCACCGTCGTCGCCAGCGTGACGTCACCGTCGGTGACCGCGCTCGCGGCGTGCACGGCCAGGAGGGTGGCCGACGCCGAGTAGACGATCTTGTAGAGATCCCGGTTGGCGTGCGCCGGGTAGACGAAGCAGCGCAGGTGCAGGTAGCTGACCACCGCCACGGCGACCGCGACCGGGGTCGGGCAGAGCAGCGCGGCCGTCGCGATCCACAGCGAGCCCAGGTTGAGCGCCGCCGTTCCGCTGCCGCTCGCGACCCGGCTGCGGTAGCGCTCCACCCGGGACGAGACCTCCTGGTGCAGCACGCCCGCCGCGGTGAGCAGGCCGGCCGTCGCGAGGTGATGCGGAGTGACGGCGACCGCGCCGGTCGCCACCCGCACGACGTCGCCGACGACCAGCAGCGCGGTCGCCAGCTCGACGGCGACGACCACCGCCAGTGCCCGCCCGGGCAGGGCGAACACGGGGAACCGCCGGCTCTGCACGTCGGTCACCCCCCGAAGCGGCGTTCATGCCAGATCCCGATCGTAACCGCCGGGATTCGTCACACCCGCCTACTCCGTTCAGCGCAGCACTTATCAGCTGAACGGAGTTGATCGACACCGACTTCTGGACACTTGTCAAAATGATCGCCTTGTTCGGCGCTAATGGTTGTGTAATGGTGATCCGGAGTCGGGGATGATCTGCGGTGCCATGGCGCGACGGACCGTTGTCGGTCCATTGTCCTGCCTCTTGCGGTGCGTTCGCCGACCTCTCGTCGACCACCCGCGAAGCGCGGAAGGAGGGGGACATGCGCGGCTGGGACTGGTTTTGACCTGCAGCGATACAAGATCACCTGGTCGGCGGGTCGGCCTGTGGCGCTGGTCGGTCCCGCAGCGACACGGTGTGACCTGAGGTTCACGCACCGCATCCGTGGGTGCATCTGCAATTGCAGGTGCGCAATTTTCGTGCGTGGTGTGAGGCACGCTTGCCGGGTGTCCGGAAAAGCGATCAGCGGTGTACCCGGTCGGCGATCCCGCGCAGGAGCGCCGCCTGCCCCGCGTGCTCGAGGTCGTCGTCGAGCACGGAGATCAACCGGACGCCGAGGCTGACCGGCGGATCCCAGCGCTCGTCGACGATCCGGTCGAGCGCGGCGTCGGTGAGGGTGCGCAGGAAGGCCGTCGTCCGCTCGTGCACGGCGTCGTAGTAGGCGAGCAGGTCCGCGGCGGGGGTGCGCACCGCGGCGACCTCCGCACTGGTGTGCCCGTAGCCGGTGGCCGCCGGGTCGAACGGCAGCCCGAACCGCTCGGCCCAGCCGCCCGCCGTCCACTCCTGCTCGATCCCGGCCACCTCGCTCACGTGGTCGTCCTGCACCCGCGTCAGGTGCCAGACGAGCCACGCGATCGTGTTGGTGTCCGGGTCGACCCGATGGGTGAGCCGGTCGACGTCCAGGCCTTCGACGGCCGCGTGGACCGAGCCCCGGACCCGGTCGAAGCCGTCGAGCAGCAACTCCGCGGTGTTCATGAGCCCCGAGTCTGCCCGCCCGGGCGCCGAACGCCACCCCGGCCCAGGTGGACCTTGCCCGGCGGAGGGCCGCGGCGACGATGACGGGGTGACCACTTATCCGTTCGCCCAGCTCGACGTCTTCGCCACCGGCCCGCTGACCGGCAACCCGCTCGCGGTGGTGCACGACGCCACCGGGCTGGCCGATGAGCAGATGCAGCGGTTCGCGCAGTGGACCGACCTGTCCGAGACGGTGTTCCTGCTGCCGCCCACCCGGGAGGGCGCCCACTACCGCACCCGCATCTTCACCCCGGACCGGGAGCTGCCCTTCGCCGGTCACCCCACGCTCGGCAGCGCGTACGCATGGCTCACCGCGCATCCGGAGCACACCGCGGACGCGGTGGTGCAGGACTGCGGTGCCGGGGCGGTCACCGTCCGGCGCACGGCGAGCGGGCTGGCCTTCGCTGCGCCGCCCCTGCTGCGGTCCGGGCCGGTCGACGACGCCGAACGGGCCGCGCTCGCCGAGGGCCTGCGCATCGATCCGGGTGCGATCCGGGCCGCCGAGTGGGTGTCCAACGGGCCGGGCTGGCGGGCCGTGCTGCTGGAGGACGCCGACGCCGTGCTGGCCGTCCAGCCCGGGCTGGTGCCCGGCGACGTGGGGATCATCGGGCCGTACCCTGCAGGGAGCGAGTTCGCCTTCGAGGTGCGCGCCTTCTTCGTCAAGAACGGCGCTACCTGCGAGGACCCGGTCACAGGCAGCTTCAACGCCGGTGTCGCCCAGTGGCTCTACGCCAGCGGCCGGGTGAGCGGGCCCTACGCGGCACGGCAGGGCACCGCGCTCGGCCGGGCCGGTCGGGTGGACGTCGAGCGCGACGCCGCCGGCACCGTCTGGGTGGGCGGTGCGGTGCGCACGCACATCCGGGGCGAGGTGGAGATCTGACGAGTCAGTGCTCAAGGGCGGTGCGGGCGAGCGCCTCGCCGGGCAGCGAGGTCGCGGCGCTCGCCCGCAGCCCGTCGAGCAGCACCCCGAGGCAGCGCTCCAGCGCGGAGGCGGCGGTGTCCGCCTCCGGGACGATCAGCGGCCGCACCAGCAGCAGGAAGGCGGCGGCTACGTCCCCGGTGCCGACGTCAGCGCGCAGGCTGCCCTCGGCCTGGGCGGCGTGCACGATCCGGTCCAGCACGTCGAGCATGACCCGGCGCAGCTCGTAGATCTCCGGGTCGTCCTCCATCGCGGCGCGGGCGCCGGGGGAGTCGATGACCAGCCGCACCGCCAGCCGAACCTCGTGGGACTGGCGGAGGAAGCGCTCCAGCGCGGCCCAGGCGGTGGGCTCCTCGATCACCGCGGCGCGCGCGTGCGCCATCGCACTGCGGACGGTCTCCTGCGCGACGGCGCGGATGAGCGCGTCGCGGTCCGGGAACCGCCGGTAGACGGTGCCGATGCCGACCCCGGCCGCCCGGGCGATCTCCTCGACCGGGAGGTCCGGGCCCCGGACGGCGAAGGCCTGAGCAGCGGCTGCGATGATCCGGTCACGGTTGCGGCGCGCGTCGGCGCGCAGCGGCGCCGAACCGCGTGCCGTCGTCGGCTGTTCGGAATCCATGTCCGTTTCGTCCTCCGTTCGGACGAGTGTCGCATCACTCGACCGCTGCAGAAAAGCGGAGGGGTGTCTCTCAGATACCGATCCACGTGGTTTACATTGCGCCACACGGTGGTTCCGTGACGGCGGAACCGCCACGGACGGTCCGTATGACGACCCATTCGTCCCCCGAGTGGAGCAGTCGTGCGGGAAGGAGCTCGATGGACGCCCGCCACGCCCGGTCCGGCGGAGGTTTCGTGATCAACCGGACCCGTGTGCTCGCCGCCGCCACCGCGCTCGTCGGTGTGGTCGGCATCGGTGCGGTCGCCTGCACGGCGGCCGAGTCGGACAAGCCGCGCACCGCGACGGTGGAGCGCGCGACGTTGACGACCGGGGTCTCCGCCCCGGGTGCGCTGACCGCGATCACCGAGCAGAACCTCGGGTTCCCCAAGGGGGGGCAGCTCACCTCCGTGCTGGTCAAGGTGGGCGATCGGGTGGAGGCCGGGCAGGTGCTGGCCACCGTCGACGACTTCGCGGCGAAGCAGGTGCTCAAGCAGCAGGAGGCCCAGCTCGCCGCGCAGGAGGCGGCGCTGGCGCGGATCACGGACTCGCCCGCGGTGTCCGGCGCGGAGAACACCCTCGCGCAGGCCCAGCAGATCCTCGAGGCGACCGAGGACTCCGTCGAGGCGATGCTGGAGGCCGACGACGTCTCGATCGGCGCCGCCGAGCGCCAGCTGTCCGCCGACAAGAACGCGCTGCGCCAGGCCGAGGCCAAGGCGGCGGCCAGCTGCGGGTCAGGACGATCCAGCGCGTCGTACGACGACGCTGACGACGACGACACCGGGTGGCCGCGCCGCTCGACGTCGCTCTTGACCAGCCCCAGCTGCACTGCCGACCAGCAGGCAGTAGCGGCTGCGAAGCAGCAGGTCGCCGCGTCGAAGGCCGCGCTGGAGCAGGCCGAGCAGAAGCGCGAGATCGATGAGGCCAACGGCCGGGTGCAGATCGAGAACGCTCGACAGGCCGTGGTGAGTGCGCAGAACAACCTCGACTCGACCTCCGCGGACCGCCCGCACAGCATCGATCAGCAGGCCGCGCTCGTCGCCGCCGCCCGGGCGGCGGTCGAGCAGGCCCGCCGCGACGTGGAGAACTGCACGCTGCGCGCCCCGGTCGCGGGCACTGTGGCCGTGATCAACGGCACCGTCGGCGAATACCTGGCACCCAGCACCGGCACGAGCGCGCTGGCGCCCGGCAGCGACGCCCCGATCCCCGGGGCGGGCGGCGCGACCGGCGGCGGGGCCGCAGCGGCGGCCACCGGGGTGTCCGCGAACCGGCCGGGCGGCACCCAGTTCATCGTGCTCAGCGACGTCGACCAGTTCCAGGTCGTGGTGCCGTTCAACGAGTCCGACGCCGTGCAGATCCAGCCCGGCCAGCGGGCCGACGTCACCTTCGACGCGATCCCCGACCTGACCGCGCCCGGCTCGGTGCTCTCGGTGGCGCCGGTGGCCACCTCGATCGGCGGTGTGATCAGTTACTACGCGACGATCACGCTGAACAGCGACGATCCGCGGCTGAAGAGCGGCCTGACGGCCACTGCCAACGTCATCACCGGCGAGACGGAGGACGTGCTGACGGTGCCGTCGTCGGCGGTGCGCAACGTGGACGGCCGCAGCGTCGTCACCGTGCTCGGCCCGAACGGCCCGGCGGACGTGCCGTTCCAGCCCGGCCAGGTGGGGCTGGACCGCACCGAGGTCGTGTCCGGGTTGCAGGAGGGGCAGCAGGTGCTGCTCCCGGTGGGGCAGTAGGAGAGGGGTCGCGGTATGGCTGGGGGAGCGGCCGGGGGATCGGTCGAGGCGGCGCCGGTCGAAGGGGGCGCACCCGCGCGCCGCCCGCTCAAGCGGTCGACCCGCATCGCACTGATCGTGATCAGCGTCGTCGCGGTGATCACGACGATCGTGCTGGTCGCGGTCTACGTCGTCGAGGCGGGTCGGTACGTCAGCACCGACAACGCCCAGATCGACGGCGACCAGATCGTCGTGAACGCGCCCACCAGCGGTACCCTCGTCGACTGGCAGGCCACCCAGGGCCGAGTGATCAAGAAGGACCAGATCGTCGGCCGGATCCGCGTCCAGGGCGGGTTCGTGCAACCGCAGCAGGCCATCCGAGCGCCCGGCACCGCGACCGTCGTCGTCGACAACGGGGTGGAGGGCGCGTTCGTGGCGGCCGGCACCCAGCTCGCCATCGCCTACGACTTCTCGAAGATCTACGTGACCGCCCGCGTCGACGAGACCGACATCGACGACGTGCGCATCGGCCAGCTCGTCGACATCACCGTCGACGCGTTCCCCGGCGAGAAGTTCACCGGCACCGTGCGCGAGGTGCAGGGTGGAGCGGCCGGGATCTTCTCCGCGTTCCCGCAGTCCAACACCTCGGGCAACTTCCAGAAGGTCACCCAGGTGATCCCGGTCAAGATCGCGATCTCGGACACCAAGGGGCTCGCGCTGGTGCCGGGCATGAACGTCACGGTGCGGATCCACAAGGATTGAGTCCGCAGGCGACGGGCCGCGGTGTAGAACTCTCCGCATGCGCCACGATCTCTCGATCACCACCCCCGACGGCACCTGCCCGGCCACGCTGCACACCCCCGAGGGCAGCGGACCGTGGCCGGGCGTGATCCTCTTCCCCGACGCGGGCGGCGCCCGCCCGACGATGGCGGAGATGGCCGACCACCTCGCCGGCATGGGCTACGCGGTCCTGCTCCCCGACGTCTACTACCGCCACGGCGACTGGGCGCCCTTCGACATGAAGACCGCGTTCTCCGACGAGGCTGAGCGGGCCCGCCTGTTCTCGATGCTGAAGTCGCTGACCAACGAGATGGTCGTCGCCGACACCGAGGCGTTCATCGAGGCGCTGCACGCCCGGCCCGAGGTGACGGACGGGCCGATCGGCACCACCGGGTACTGCATGGGAGGGCGGATCTCGCTCACCGTCGCCGGCCACCTCGGCGACAAGATCGGCGCGGCGGCGTCGTTCCACGGCGGCGGGCTCGCCGACCCGGACAACCCCAACAGCCCCCACCTGCGCGCGGACAAGATCACCGCGACCGTCTACGTCGCCGGCGCGGAGAACGACAACTCCTACACCCCGGAGCAGGCGGAGCTGCTGGAGCAGGCGCTCACCGACGCCGGGGTGCCGCACACGCTGGAGTTCTACCCGGCGCTGCACGGGTTCGCCGTGCCGGACAACCCGACCTACGACCCGGAGGCGCAGAAGCGGCACTGGGCCGCGCTGGAGCAGCTGTACGCGACCACGCTGCGCTGATCCGCCGGCC
Source organism: Pseudonocardia thermophila (assembly GCF_900142365.1). GTDB lineage: Bacteria > Actinomycetota > Actinomycetes > Mycobacteriales > Pseudonocardiaceae > Pseudonocardia > Pseudonocardia thermophila. The sequence goes on from NZ_FRAP01000001.1 coordinate 35,287, forward strand.
GAGTCAGTCCAGCAGGTCGAGGACCTGGGGCAGGGCGGCGATGCGCGGCCCGTCCCAGGTCTCGTGCCGGCCGTAGACCACACCGTGCTGCTCGCCCGGCACGGCGAGGTGCACCGCGTGCATCCCGACGGCCCGGGCCCCGGGCAGCTCGTTGCTGCCGCCGTCGCCGACGTAGAGGCAGTCCGCCGGGTCCACGTCGAGCGCGGCGCAGCAGGCGGTGAAGATCCGCGGGTCCGGCTTGCGGACGCCGTGGACGAACGAGAACACCGGGGCGTCGACGAGCGGGGCGATCGGCAGCTGCGGGTAGTAGGCGGGCAGCTCGGCGCTGCAGTCGCTGACCAGCCCCACGGCGAGCCCGCGGGCCCGCACGGCGGTGAGCACCGCAACCGCTTCGGGCCGCGGCTGGCCGAACCGCCGCTCCGCCGACAGCCGCACCCGCGCCGCCTCCCGCAGCGCGGCCGGTTCCGGCTCGACCCCCAGGCGCCGGGCGAGCCACGCGAGCGACCCCTCGATCGACCCGCCCGCACCGCGGAACCGCTCGTCGACGGTGGCGGTCAGCTCCGCGTCGAACACGTGCGGATCGATCCCGAGCGCCGCCGCCTGCGCCGCTCGGGCGGCGAGCTGCTGCGCGCCCGTGCGGCCGGGGGTGAGCGTGCCGTAGAAGTCGAAGACGATCGCCCGGAACCTGGCCACGCACCCCATCCTCCCTGCCGGGCAAGACCTCAGGCGCTCGACCCGACGTACGCGGCGAGCACGAGCATCAGAGCGCCGGAGACGACCGCGGTGATCCGGCGGGCCGACCGTGAGTGCGCGAGCCGGCCCAGCGCCGCCCCGGCCCCGGCGAGGAGCAGCTGCCAGCTCGCCGAAGCGGTGAACGCGGCGGCCACGAACACCGCGGCCGCCGCGCCCGCCGGCCGGTCCGGCAGGCCGACCACGAGCGCGGCGAAGTAGATCAGCGTCGCCGGGTTCACGGCGGTGAGCCCGACCAGTGCGGCGTAGGTGCGCCCCGGTGCGGCCGCCGGAACGTGTGCCACCGCGCCGGACGGCCGCAGCCCCGCCGCGATCGCGCGGACCGCGAGCAGCACGAGCACGATCGTCGAGGCCCACCGCAGCACCGGCATCGCGGGCGCGAGCAGCTCGGCCACCGCCGCCCCGCCCAGCACGGCGACCAGGGCGAAGACCCCGTCGGTAGTGGCGACGCCCAGGGCCGCGGCCACCCCCGTCCGCCACGGCGATCGGGCCGACAGCTGGATGAGGTAGGTGCCGACCGCGCCGATCGGCACCGCGATCCCGTACCCGGCGAGCACCCCGGCGACGAGCGCCGGGACCAGCTCGGCGGTCACGGCCGCGGAGGGGCGACCACCACCGGGGCCGGCTGCTGCTGCGACGCCGACGCGGCGTCGACGGGCAGCGGGCAGCAGCGGTTGCAGATCACGGCTCCAGCATCGCCGGACGCGCAGCGGCGGGCAACGCAGTTCCGCGCGGCGTCGGTCACGCGTGCTCGGGGCCGGTCCGCCGGACGTCGAGCAGGACCCGCCCGACCCGGCCACCCCGCTCCACCGCCTCGTGCGCCTCGGCGATGCGGTCCAGCGGGTACACCTGCGCGACGGGGTGGGTGAGGGCCCCGGACGCCAGCCACCGGGTCACGTCCCGCACCGCAGCCTCCCGGGCCTGTGGCGGCATGGTGAACACCAGCACCGTGCGGATCACCACGCCTTTGCGCATCAGCGGGTAGAACGGCAGCCGAGGCTGGGGCTCGGCGTCCGACCCGTACGTCGCGATGGTGCCACCGGGTGCGATCAGTGCCGAGGTCAGCGGCAGGTTGGCGCCGAACGCGACGTCGACGATCCTTGCGACGCCGCCCGGTCCGGCGAGCGAAGCGATGGTCTGCGCCGCCATCGGATCGCGGTGGTCGACGACATGGTGCGCCCCGGCTTCCCGGGCCGATCGCCGCTTCTCCGGCGTGCTGGCCGTCGCGATCACGGTCGCCCCGGCGAGCGCCGCGAACTGCACCGCGTACCGACCGACCGCCCCGGCACCGCCGGTGACGAGGACGGTCCGGCCGTCGACCGGGCCGTCGGCGAACACGCACCGGTGCGCCGTCAGCGCGGGCACCCCGAGGCAGGCCCCGATCTCGAACGGCACCCCGTCCGGCAGCGGCACGGCCTGCTCGGCGGGCACCGTCACGTACTCGGCAGCGGTGCCGAAGGGCCTGCCGAACGCCGCGCCGTGCACCCACACCCGCTCCCCGATCCGCGCCGGGGCGACACCGGCACCGGTCGCGTCGATCGTCCCGGCGCCGTCGTCGCCCGGGATCACCAGCGGATCCTCCATGACGCGGTCACCGGCGCCGGCCCGCCGCTTCACGTCGCGCGGATTGATCCCGGCCACGGCCAGGCGCACCCGCACCTCTCCGGGTGCGGGGACCGGCTCGGGCCGGTCCCCGACGACGAGCACCTCGGCGGCCGGTCCGGTCCGCTCGTACCAGGCCGCCCGCATCACGCGACGGCGGCGACGTACTTGCCGACGCCCCGACCCTCGGCCAGCAGCTGGTGGACGGCCGGGACCTCGGTCAGCCCGTCGACGACGGTCACGGCCGGCCGCAACCGGCCGGCCGCGACCAGCTCGAGCACCCGGCGCAGCGCGGCCGCCGTCTTCTGCGGTGCGCCGGCCTCGAGCCGGCTGATGCTGAACCCGGCGATCGCCACGTTCCCGGCGATGAGCCGGCCGAGGCCGGGCAGCGGCCCGGGGGCGGTGCCGCCGGGGTTGCCGAACAGCGCGATCCGGGCACCCGCGGCCGTCACGCCGAGATCGAGATCGATCATGCTCGTGCCCTGCGGGTCGAGCACCACGTCGATCCTGCGCCCGACCGTGGCCAGCACCTTGTCCGCCGTCGCCTCGGCGCGCGGCAGGACGGCGTCCCACCCGGCGGCGAGCGCGTCCGCCACCTTCTCCGGCCGGCCGACGGTGCCGATCGCCGGCACCCCGCCCGCGTCGCGGACCAGCTGGGCCACAGCGCTGCCGATGCCGCCCGCGGCGGAGTGCATCAGCACAGCCTCGCCCGGCTGGACCCGCGTGACCGAGTCGACCAGCAGGAGGGCGCTGGACAGCATCAGCGGGGCCGCGGCCGCCACGTGGGCCGGTACCCCGTCCGGGATCGGGACGACGGACGCGGCCTGCGCGACCGCGACCTCGGCGAACCCGCCACCGCGGGTGAACGCCGCCACCGCCTGCCCCGGGACGAGCCCGGTGACCCCGGGCCCGGTCTCGCGGACCCGGCCGGCAACCTCCAGCCCAGCGACGTACGGCCAGGCCGGCACGTACCCGGGATCGCCTCGGCGGGCCATGACGTCGAGGAAGTTGACGCCGGCGTGGGTGACCTCGATCGACACCTCGCCGTCGGCCGGCCGGGGCACGGGCACCTCCGCGAGGGCGGTCCGCTCGGGCCCGAGGGCGGGTCCGCTCATGACGAGCGCGCGCATGTGGCTCCTCGGTCGTCGGGTGCTGCCTCCTCGGCGGAGTCCGCGACGGGGGTGACCGGGCCGGGGATCACGTCCCCGGTGATCCGGCCGATGTAGCGGCCCCCGTCGAGCACGCCCGGATCGTCGTGCGCGGGCATGACGAACCGGTACCGGCGGGCGTGCTTGACCGCGCCGATCTCCTGCAGCACCGATGTCGTGAAGTTGTTGGTCAGTCCCGGGTCTGTCGGGACGAGGTAGGTCGGCTGCACCCCGGCGACGGCCCCCTCCCGCGGCGGGCGGTGCAGGGAGCCCTCCACGTCGTAGAGCAGGTCGCCGCACAGGTACGCCTCACCCTCGGCGGTCTCGACGACGATCCCGATCGACCCGGGGGTGTGCCCGCCGGAGAGCCGGCAGCTGATGCCGGGGAACAGCTGCTCCGGCCCGGAGGTCTCCAAGTCCAGGAAGACCAGCGAGCCCGGGTGGTAGACCCGCTCGATGAGGTGGTGCAGGTCGTCCTTCGCGTAGGCCCGGCCCTGGATGCCGCTGCACGCCCCGGCGAGCTCGCTGCGGTTGACCACGACGGGGACGTGCATCGGCACCTTGTCCAGGTGGCCCGCGTGGTCGCGGTGCAGGTGCGTCATGAGCACGCAGGCCAGGTCGCCGGCCTCCAGTCCGTGCGCGGCCAGCTGCTCGTGGAAGCCCTGACCCGGGGCGACCGTGCCGCCCATCCCGAGCACGGACGGATCGCGGTAGCCGGCGTCGACGAGGATCGGGCCGTCCGGGCCCATGAGCAGGAACCCCTGGGCGGGGACCTCGATGATCCGGCCCGGTGCGGTGCCGCGCACGCGCATCGCCGCGTCGATGCGCACCGATCCGAAGTTCAGTCGGTGGATCTCGTACACGCTCGCCTCCTACTTCGCCGCCCGGGCGGCGTACCGCCGCCACGCATCGCCGATCGCCTGCCGGATCGCCCCGTTGCCGTGGCCGAGGTAAGCGGTCTCGATCTCCGCGAGCAGCGGGGTGATGTCCGCGCTGAAGTCCACACCGGTCAGCAGCTCGGCGAGCCAGCGCCGCACGAGCCCGGTGGCGGCGGTCGAGTCGACCTCGGTGACGACGTGGGTCTCCCGGTCGATCCGCAGGCTGATCGCGAGGTGTTCCTGGACGGCGTGGGCGGCGGCGCCGGCCGCGACCCGCGCGTAGCCGATCACGATGATGCTGTCGCGTTTCGCCACCGGCGCAGTGTCCCAGTGCACCGGTTGCACCTCGGCGACGATCATGGCGCGGTCACCGCCTTCTCCGCTGCGGGAGTGGTCGTGACCCGCACCAGGCTCAGGCAGAGCGCGGCGAGCACCATCGAGACGATCATCGCCACCAGCACGGGCTCGAACGACCCCGTGGCCTGCAGCAGCCCACCGATCACGACGGGCCCGACGAACCCGGCGATCTGGGTGCCCATGTTGATGAAGCCGAGCCACATCCCGACCTCGTGCGGCGCGACCACGTCCATCGGCACCGACCAGAACGGGCCGAGGCCGGAGTAGAGGAAGAATCCCGCGAGCGTGAGGGCGATGCCGGCGAGGGTGATCGACGGCGCGAGCACGGTGCCCACGATGCACACCGCGGTCACCAGGTACCCGACGGCGATGAACCGCCGCCGCACGTGGTTGAACCAGCGCTGGCACACCGCGGCGCCGACGAGCAGGCCGACGGTGCCCGCCACGTACGGAGTCGTGGAGAGCACACCGGCGTGGGCGAGCTCCAGCCCGCGGTAGGTGATCAGGTAGGTGGGCAGCCAGCTCATCAGCCCGTAGAGGACGAAGCCGAAGAAGAAGAACGCGGCGAACGTCAGGTAGATGTGCGGCACCCACCACGAGCGGCGCCCGGTGGAGGGCGGCGGGGGAGCGGTGCGGATCGTGAGGTCGGCGTGCTCGGGGCTGTCGCGCAGGTACCGCACGACCAGCACCACGGCGAGCACCCCGGGCAGCGCCGTCAGGAAGAACACCCACCGCCACCCGAGCTCGGACACCAGCGGCAGCGCGATCGACGGGGCGAGCGCAGGACCGAGCGTGAGCGCGGTGAGCATCAGCGCGAGCGGCAGGGACCGCCGCCCGTGCGGGAACCAGTTCGACAGCATCCGCCACAGCGGCGGCGGATGGAAACCCTCGCCCGCGCCCATGAGGAACCGGACGGCGAGCAGGACGAGCAGGTTCCAGGCCGCACCCGTCAGGATGCTGAACAGCGTCCACCACGCGATCGCGATCAGGATGATGCGGCGCTGCCCGAAGCGGTCCGACAGGTACCCGGCGGGTACCTGCACGAGGGTGTAGCTCAGCAGGAGCGCCCCGGAGACCAGCCCCATCTCCGCCGGGGTGAGCGCGAGGTCGGCGGACAGGAACGGCAGCGCCGCCGCGATGGCGACGCGGTCGAAGTAGGAGACCAGCAGGGTGAACCAGAGCACCGCGAGGATCACCCAGCGGTACGTCGCGGGGTTGCGCGCGCCGTTGCGTCGCATGACGGCTACTCCGCGAGCTTCTCGGCGACGCCGGGATCGAACGTCGAGTCCTCCGGCAGGAACTCGGTGACCGGGGAGCCGAGGAACTCCTGCGGTTCGCCGTCGTCGAACAGGCCGACGGCGAACCCGGAGATCAACCGGTCGTGCTGCATCCCGGGGGTGTGGACCTCGACGAGCGTGCAGGGCACGTCGGACTTGTTCCAGGACCAGTGGATCTTCCCCGGGGGGATCCGCAGGAAGTCGCCGGTCCGCATGTGGAACGCGCGGTCCTCGACGAACACCCACAGCTCGCCGGACTGCAGCCAGTTCAGCTGCTCGCAGTCGTGTGTGTGGGGCCGGGAGTGGTAGCCGGCGGGCCGCGTCGCGATCATGAGCGACGAGCTGCCGCCGTAGACGGCCTTGGTGCGGAACGAGGCGGAACCCATGTCGGCGACGTCCTCGGGAACGGACGCGCCGGAAGCGTGGATGGACATCGCACTCCGTGCGCATGCTGCGCGGTAGACGGTGGCGCGACTGCGACACCAGCCCAGGGAGTGGACGCGACCACGGTGTGCGGCGGGGGAGCCGTTCGCTCTCGCGGCGCTGCACCGTCGACGTCGACTGTGTGGCGACGCGGAACGTTAGGCGATGCCACCGCCGTTCCGCAACGCCCTGGGCGGGTGTTCCGTTTCGCCCCTCCGGAACGAGTCAGGGACGCGCGGGTCGCCACCCGGCCTCCCGCGACCCGATCCCGGAGGCGATGATGACGCTGACTCCGCCGGCGACCCGGCCGTTCTTCTCCGATCCCGACTTCGACTTCGAGTTCCGCTGCGCGCTCGGCGACACCGCCGGAGCCGTGGGCGATCCCGGCCTGTGGCTGGCCACGGCGGCCCGCATCAGTGACGGCGACCGGTCGAGCTGGTTCGACGCGTGGAGCGCGCGGGCGGACGAGCTCGCCGAGCTGGCCGGGTCGCTCACCGACGACGCGTCGGCGGCGTGGACGTGGCTGGCCGCGTCGGCGGCGTACTCGAGAGCGCTCGGTGCGGTCGACGGGCTGCCCGCCGAGCGCGCCGACGCCGTGCTGCTGCCGACGTTCCGGGCGGGCCGCCGCGCGTGGGACGCGATGATCGACCGGTCCCGCGGCCGGCACGTGCGCGTCGACGTGCCCGGTGACGGCATCACGATGCCGGGCTACCTGCTGCGCCCGGCCGCCGACGGACGGCCGCGGCCCACGCTCGTGATCACCAACGGCAGCGACGGGGCGTTGCCCGCGCTGTGGGCCGGGGCGGGGGCGGCGGCGCTGGCGCGCGGCTGGAACGCGTTCGTCTACGACGGGCCCGGGCAGCAGTCGATGCTGTTCGAGCACGGCACGGCGTTCCGGCCGGACTGGGAGGCCGTGCTCACCCCGGTCGTCGACGCGGTGGCGGCCCGGCCGGACGTCGACGCGGACGCGCTGACCGCGTACGGGATCAGCCAGGCCGGTTACTGGTTGCCGCGCGCGCTCGCGTTCGAGCACCGCTTCAAGGCGGCCGTGGCCGATCCGGGGGTCGTCGACGTCTCCGCGTCGTGGTTGTCCTACCTGCCGCCGGAGATGATCCAGCTGCTCGACAGCGGGCAGAAGGAGCTGTTCGACCAGTACCTGGCGCAGGCCTCACCGGACCCGGACGCCGAGCGCACCTTCGCGTTCCGCGCCCGCCCGTACGGGATGGACGATCCGTTCGACCTGTTCACCGAGGTGCGCCGCTACCAGCTGCGTGAGGTGGCCGGTCGGATCAGGACCCCGCTGCTGATCACCGACCCGGAGGGGGAGCAGTTCTGGCCGGGGCAGTCGGGCGCGCTCGCGGCCCTCCTGACCTGCCCGCACGAGGTCGTCGAGTTCACCGCGGCCGACGGGGCGGACCTGCACTGCCAGCCGCTGGCCCGCGGGCTCACGCAGGCCAGGATGTTCGGCTGGCTCTCCGAGCACCTCCGCTGAGCCTCCACGGACGCTCAGCGCGCCAGCGCGGCGTAGCGCCCGCCGCGGGCGACCAGGTCGTCGTGGGCGCCGCGCTCGACGACGCGGCCGTGGTCGAGCACGACGATCTGGTCGGCGTCGCGCACGGTCGAGAGCCGGTGCGCGATGGTGATCGTGGTGCGGCCGCGGGAGAGCTCGTCGAGGGCCCGCTGCACGGCGCGCTCGGTCTCGGTGTCGAGCGCGCTGGTGGCCTCGTCCAGCACGAGCACCCGCGGGTCGCGCAGCAGCGTGCGCGCGATCGCGATGCGCTGCTTCTCGCCGCCGGAGAACCGGTGACCGCGGGAGCCGACGATCGTGTCGTAGCCGTCGGGCAGGCTCACGATCAGGTCGTGGATCTGCGCGGCTCGTGCGGCGGCCTCGATCTCGGCGTCGGTCGCGTCCGGGCGGGCGTAGCGCAGGTTCTCCCGGACGGTCGTGTGCAGCAGGTAGGTCTCCTGGCTGACCACGCCGACGATCGCGGCGAGATCGGCGAAGGCGAGATCACGCAGGTCGATGCCGTCGATGGTGACCCGGCCCGCCGTCGGGTCGTGCAGCCGGGCGACGAGCGCGGCCAGTGTGCTCTTGCCGGAGCCGGTCTCGCCGACGATCGCGAGGTGGGAGCCCGCGGGCACGGTCAGGGAAACGCCGGCGAGCGCGGCGGTCGGGCTGTCCGGGTAGGCGAACGTGACGTCCTCGAGGCGGACCTCGCCGCGCACCGCGGCCGGGTCGACCCGCACGGGGTGCTCCGGCTCGGCCACGTCGACCGGCAGGTCGAGGTACTCGAAGATCCGCTGGAACAGCGCCAGCGAGCTGACGACGGACACACCGACGTCGAGCAGCGCGGTGAGCGGGCGGAACAGGCCGGACTGCAGCGCGGTGAACGCGACCAGGGTGCCGATCGACATCGCACCCTCGGCGATGGGCAGGCCGGCGACCAGGTAGATCACCGCGGGGATCGCGGCGAAGACGATGCTGGTGGTGGCCATGCGCCACCGGCCGGCGAGCTGGGCGCGCAGCTCCAGGTCGGCCAGCCGTTGCGACGAGGTGGTGAACCGGTCGACGAGCGCGGCGGAGGAACCCGTGGTCTTCGCCAGGGTGGCGCCGTTGACAGACAGGCTCTCCTCGATCGTCACCGAGAGTTCGGCGAGCTCGCGCTGCTGCTGGGCCGTGACGGCCCGGCGGATGCGGGCCACGCGCCGCGACAGCCAGATCGACGGCGGGATCACCACCAGCGAGATCAGCGTGAGCTGCCAGGACAGCGCCACCATCGCGACCAGCGTGGCGATCACGGTGGTCAGGTTGGCAGCGAGCGAGGTGGCGGTGGAGGTGACCACGCCCTGCATGCCGCCGATGTCGTTGGTGATGCGGCTCTGCACCTCGCCGGTGCGGGTGCGGGTGAAGAACGCGATCGACTGCCGCTGCAGGTGGGCGAAGACGTCGGTGCGCAGCCGGTGCATGACCTCCTGGCCGATCCGGGTGGAGATCCAGGTCTGCAGCACCCCCAGCGCCGCTGTGACGGCGGCGACCGCGACCATGCCTGCGGTGAGCCAGGCCAGGAGCGGCAGGTCGCCGTGGGGGAGGGCGTCGTCGATGACCGCCCGGAGCAGGAACGGCGAGGCCATCCCGAGGACGGACGAGGCGACGATGATCGTGACGACGACGGCGAGCGGCCCCCGGTGGGGGTGGAAGAGCGCGCCGATGCGCCACAGCGACACATCGCTGGCCTGCTGCTTCTCGGCCGCGGTCACGGCGCGACGGCCGGGGCCGCCGTCGTGGCGGGGACGGTTATCGGGGGGAACGAGCACGGATGATGCGTGGTCCACGGAGGGCTCCTGTCTCTCGCAGATTTACTGAGGTAACCTCACTATGAGGTAGCAACAGCATCTGCGCGAGAGGAATTCCATGGGAGAGGACGAGAGTTCCGCCATACCCGAGGAGTCGGCCGGATCGACGGCCGGATCGACGCTGTCGGACCTGTTCCGCTCCGTGGCCCGCCGACTCCGGCGCGCCACCGCCGAGGCGCTGGCCCCGTACGACATCACGCCCTCGCAGGCCCGGGCGCTCGGCGTCCTGCGCCGCGACGGGGACATGCGCGCCGGGGCGCTCGCTGCGCGGCTCGGCATCGCTGCGCGCTCGGCCACCGACGTCCTCGACGCGCTGGCAGCCCGCGGCTGGGCCGAGCGCGTGCCCGATCCGGCCGACCGGCGGGCGACCGTCGTGCGGCTCACCCCGGCCGGCCGGGAGCTGGGCGAGGCGATCCGGGCGGCACGAGCCGCGGAGGCGGAGTCGTTCTTCGCCGGTCTCGACGAGGCCGACCGGGCCGAGCTGCGGCGGATCCTCCTGCTGCTCGCCGGGTAGGGCCCGGTCGGCACCCAGATCGGCGTCCAGAGTCAGCGCCGAAGGCCAGCGCCGAGGTCAGCGAGTGGGCCGAAGAACGTGCGCAGGTCCGCGACCAGTTCGTCCGGCAGTTCCATGGCCGGGAAGTGGCCGCCGCGTTCGTACTCGCTCCAGTGTGCGCCCGGCGGGGCGGGCACCAGGCGGCCCACGGTCTCGTCGGCGCCGAACACCGCGAACCCCTGCGGACCGGCTCGGCGTCACCACCCGGACCGTGCACCACGACGGGGAACGGCTGCGCGAGCTGGGGCACCCGATCGCGGCCCGGCCCGGGGTGACCGGCGGCTACCGGCTCGGTGCCGGTGCCACCCTCCCGCCGCTGCTGCTCGACGACGAGGCGGGCGCGGTCGCGATCGGCCTGCGCGCCGCGGCCACCGGTCGGTCACGGGGATCGAGGAGACGTCGGTCCGGGCACTGACCGAGCTGCAGCAGATCCTGCCGTCCCGGCTGCGCCACCGGATCGGCGCGTCCGGCACGCACCTGCTGGCGATGACCTCGCCCACGGCCGGGGCGCCGCCGCAGGTCGATCCGGACCTGTTGACGGCAGCCGCTGCGGCCTGCCGGGATCACGAGCGGCTGCGGTTCGGCTACCGCACCCACTCCGGCGCGACGGCGCGGCGGGAGATCGAGCCGTACCGCCTGCTGCACGGCGGGCGGCGCTGGTACCTCGTCGGCTGGGACGTGGAGCGCGACGACTGGCGCACGTTCCGCGTCGACCGCATGGCGCTGCGCACCCCGAAACGGGCCGCGGTTCGTCCCCCGGCAGCTGCCGGCCGACCGCGAGGTCGTCGACCGGACCGCCCGCGGCATCGGCGAGGCGACTTGGCAGTACCGCGCCCGGGTGATCCGTGCACGCGCCGGCCGAGCACGTCCGCCGCCGGATGCCGATCCGGTCCGACGTCGAGCCGCTCGGCGAGGACCGCTGCGTGTTCCGGCCCGGCTCGGACTCGCCGCGGATGCTCGCGCACCACCGCGGCCTGCTCGACGCCGACTTCGAGGTCGTCGACGCGCCCGAGCTGGCCGCGCGCTACCGCCGGGCCGCGGATCGCTCCCGACCGGCGGGACCGTCTCACCAGGCGTGAGTAACCCCCTGCGGCGCGTGGCCGAGTGCTTCGGGGCGAGCCATCGCGGCTCCGTTCCCCGAACCCTCGAAGGAGCTCCCCGAACCATGTCCGCACCTGCCCGGATCGGGCCCGTGCCCGTGAACCGCTGGACCGTCGGCAGCGCGATCGCCGTCGTCGTCGTGATGATGTTCGGCTCGTGCGGGGCGTCGGAGCCCGACGGGACCCCGGCCCAGCTCGCGGCTCCGGTCCCGACGAGCGTGCCGACCACCTCGCCGTACCTGCGCCCGACCCCGTCACCGACGCCTGCTCCGGTCCTCGTGGCGCCGACCTCGGCACCGGCCCGCGCGACCACCCGAGCAGTCCCGACGACCACGAAGGCACCGGCCACGCGCGCCGTTCCGCTGGTCGATCCCAACGCGAGCAGCTCCGGCAGCTCGAGCAGCCGCAGCGGCAGTTCGGGCAGCTCCGGCGGGAGCAGCAGCGGCGGCGGATCGGTGCGCTACAAGAACTGCGCCGAGGCGCGGGCCGCGGGTGCGGCGCCGATCCGCCGCGGCCAGCCGGGCTACGCGAGCCACCTGGACCGCGACAACGACGGCGTGGCCTGCGAGTGACCGTCAGCGCGGCTCGGGCAGCGACGGGTCGATCCGCTCGCGGCAGCCGACGCACCCGGCCGGGCACCCGTCGCACCCGACAGCGGCGGAGCCGGACGGAGAGTGGCCGATGCTCCACAGGTAGGCCGCGAGCACGAACGTGAGCGAGAACGGGGCCGACAACCACGAGCCGGCCCACCCGGCGAGGATCATCAGGAGCGCGGAGACCGCAACGGCGTGGCCGTACCGACGAGCGAACGGATGACGCTGCGAAGCGTGGTGCATGTCACCCATTCGAGCCGATTCCCGAGCGTGTCCGGCGGCGGGGTCGACACTACCCGTCACCGCGTGATGACGGCCGGTCGTCGGTGGGCCGCCGGGAAGATCGACACGCTCGGTATCGGTCCGATCGCGCGACGAACGGGCGAGCGGTCAGGCCCGGCCCGCGCGCACGCCGCTGAGGTCCACCCGGAACTGCATCGCGCGGTACGGCCAGTTGGTCGCCGTGTTCCACTGGCTCACCACGAGGTGCAGATCGGCCAGCGTGGAGCCGGGCAGCGGGTAGCCGCCGTACAGCTGCGCGACCCGGCCGGCCGCGTGGTCCTCCTCGCCCCAGTCGCAGCCCTCCAGCACCGTCACGCACGGCGCGGTGTGCAGGTCGGCGACGGGCCCGTCGAGCAGCCGCACGTCGATGCGGTAGTTGGCCTCGTCGAAGGCGGTGAGCACCCAGGCGCCGTCGGCGAGCCTGCGCAGCCCCAGCTCGCCGAACCTGCCGGGCAGCGCCTCGGTCGGCGGCCGGTCCCAGCCCCACGTGCTCCCGTCGAAGCCCCAGGTCTGCCAGGCGTCCCGGTCGAGGAGGCGATCCTGCGGCACCCGGGACAGCACGAGCCCGTGGGCCCGCTGGAACCCGGTCGTGTACGCGTAGACGTAGCCGTCGCCGCCGCGTTCCCAGGTGAGCATCTGGAAGAGCCCGCCGAGGTGGTCGGCGGGCCAGCGCACGCCGGTCGGCCGCCAGGTGCGTCCGTCGTCGGCGGAGCGGTGGATCTCCGTCCAGTGCACGTTGCCCAGCTGCCGGCACACCATGACGTGCAGGAACATCTCGTCGCCGAGGGTGATCACGTCCGTCGGCAGCACGGTCGTGACCCGCCGCCAGCGCATCCCGCGGTGCCGCCGGACGCCGTGGTGGAGGTACCGCACGATCTGGCGGGCGTACTCGCCGCGGCCGGCCGAGCCGGTCCAGCGCAGCCCGGTCGGCACGCTGTCCGGGTCGCCGAAGAGCACCACCGGGGCCCGCCAGCCGCGACCGCCGACCCCGGCGCGGCGGAACGTGTCGCCGAAGACCGCGACCAGCCGCCCGTCCGGGGCCGCGACCGAGACGCCGAGATCGGTGCCGCCGATGCCGAACCGGTCCGTGACGCCCGGCCCGGTGAGGTCGCGCACCTTCGAGGCGAGCACCCGGACCGCACCCGTCACGCGGGCCCCCGCTCGATCGGGCAGCTCATGCACCGCGGCCCGCCGCGGCCCCGGCCCAGCTCGCTGCCGGGGATCGCGAGGACCTCGATGCCGTGGCGGCGCAGGTGGGTGTTCGTGGTGACGTTGCGCTCGTAGGCGACCACGACGCCGGGCTCGACGGCGAGCGTGTTGCAGCCGTCGTCCCACTGCTCCCGCTCGGCGGAGTGGACGTCCTGCTCGGCGGTGAGCACCCGGATCTCCCGCAGGCCCAGCGCGGCCGCGATCGCCGCGTGCATCTGCTCCGGTGGGTGGTCGGTGACGTGCAGCTCCTTCTCGTTGTCGCCCGGCCGCACCGTGTACGCGGGCAGCATGCCCAGGCCCGCGTACGTCGTGAACGTCTCGGGATCGATCATCGTGAGCACGGTGTCGAGGTGCATGAACGCGCGGGTCTGCGGCATCCGCAGCGCGACGATCCGGTCGACCTCGCCACCGGCGAACAGCCGCCGCGCGAGCCGCTCCACGCCCTGCGGCTGGGTGCGCTCGCTCATCCCGACCAGCACCGCGCCGTTCCCGAGGACCAGGATGTCGCCGCCCTCGGTGGTGGCCGGGCCGTTCACCGAACCCTCCGACCACACCTCGAACCCGGCGCCGGCGAAGAGCGGGTGCCACCGGTAGACGGCCTCGTAGTGCACGGTCTCGCGCATCCGCGCCATCTTGCGCATGCTGTTGATCGACACCCCGTTGTGGATCCACGACGACGTGTCGCGCGGGTAGAGGTGGTTCGGCAGCGGTTCGAGCACGAAGTCGTCCGGATCGAGCACGTGGAAGGCGATCGAGCGCGGCTCGGGGATGTGGTCGAGCACCTCGCGCTTGGTGATCCCGCCGATGAGGTGGGTGGTCAGCGCGTCGGTGTCCATCGCGTCGAAGCAGTTGCGCAGCGCGTCGATCGCCAGCGGGCCGTACACGCGCTCGTCGAAGATCCGGTCGAGCACGTACGTCTTGGCCTCGGGGATCCCCAGGGTCGTGCGCAGCAGGTCGGCGAACAGGTGCACGGTCACGCCGCGCTCGCGCAGCAGCGCCGCGAAGCCGTCGTGCTCCTCCTGGGCTCGCTGCACCCACAGCACGTCGTCGAACAGCAAGCGGTCCTTGTTGCCCGGCGTGAGCCGCTTCAGCTCCAGGCCCGGCCGGTGCAGGATCACCTGCCGCAGCGGCCCGACCTCGGAGTCGACGCGGAAGCTGCCGACGCGGACGCCGTCGACGCGGCTGTGGCCACGGAGCATGGCGTCATCCTGTCGCATCCGGTCGGGCAGGATGCGGTCGTGGACCTCGACGGCCTCGACGAGAGGATCATCGGCCTGCTCGTCGCCGACGCCCGCCGCAGCTACGCCGACATCGGCGCCGAGGTGGGGCTCTCGGCCTCCGCGGTGAAGCGGCGGGTCGACCGGCTGCGGGCCGGGGGCGCGATCACCGGGTTCACGGTGCGGCTCGATCCGGCCGCACTCGGCTGGACCGTGGAGGCCTACGTGGAGCTGTACTGCCGCATGAGCACCGCGCCCGCCACCATCCGCGACGCCGTGCACCGGTTCCCCGAGGTGGTGGAGGCGAGCACGGTCTCCGGGGAGGCCGACGCGGTGCTGCGGATCGTCGCGGCGGACATGCGGCACTTCGAGCAGGTGCTGGAGCAGATCGGCGCGTTCCCGTTCGTGGCGCGGACGAAGTCGGTGCTCGTCCTGTCGCCGCTGATCCGCAGGCCGGTGGTGCCCGCGCACCAGTAGCCGGCCGGGGGCGGCGTGCGGGACGACGGCGCTGTGCTCTGGAAACGTTTCGAACGGCAGCAGCGGCGTTCTCGACGCGCACCCCTCGCCGACACCCGACCGCGCAACGTTCATGCGTCGATCCGCTCGATCTCGCAACGGTGTTGCGCAGATGAGCAAAGCTTCGCCGGTTCGGTGCGCCGCCGGTCTGCCTACCGTGGAAGCACCGTCGCACGAACCGTGTGGAGGAGACCGTGACCAGCGTTCTTCCCCGCTCCGTGCGCGCGGCCACCGAGCGCCGCGCGACCCCGCGCCACTACGTGATGTGCCCGCCCACCTACTTCGACGTCACGTACACGATCAATCCCTGGATGGATCCGACCGTGCCCGTCGACAAGGAGCGGGCGATGGCCCAGTGGTCGGCGCTGCGCGACACGTACCTGCAGCTCGGGCACCGCGTCGACCTGCTGGAGCCGCTGCCCGGTCTGCCCGACATGGTGTTCGCGGCGAACGGTGCCACCGTCGTCGGCGGCCGGGTGCTCGGCGCCCGCTTCCGTCACCCGCAGCGCGCCGCCGAGGCCGAGGCGCACCTGGCGTGGTTCCGCGCGGCCGGGTTCACGGTCGTGGAGGCCGAGTACGTCAACGAGGGGGAGGGCGATCTCCTCGTCGTCGGCGACGTCGTGCTGGCCGGCAGCGGCTTCCGCACCGACCCGGCCGCGCACCGCGAAGCGTCGATCGTGCTCGGCCGCCCGGTGATCAGCCTCGAGCTGGTCGATCCGCGCTTCTACCACCTCGACACCGCGATCGCCGTCCTCGACGACACGACGATCGCGTGGCTGCCGGCCGCGTTCTCCCCCGCCTCCCAGGAGATCGTCCGCCGCAGCTACCCGGACGCGATCGAGGCGAGCCCGGCCGACGCGGAGGTACTCGGTCTCAACGCGGTGTCCGACGGCCGGCACGTCGTGCTCCCGGCCGCCGCCACCGGGCTCGCCGAGCAGATCGCCGAGCGCGGCTTCGTCCCCGTCCCCGTGGACCTGTCCGAGCTGCTCAAGGCCGGTGGCGGGGCCAAGTGCTGCACGCTGGAGGTGCGCGCATGACGATCACGGACCTGGACCGGACGGTCACTGGCCGGCACGAGGCGCTGGTGCAGGAGCACTCGGCGCACAACTACCACCCGCTGCCGGTCGTGATCGCCGCGGCGGAGGGCGTCTGGGTCACCGATGTGGAGGGCCGCAGGTACCTGGACTGCCTGGCCGGCTACTCGGCGCTCAACTTCGGCCACCGCCACCCGGTGCTGGTCGCGGCGGCGAAGGAGCAGCTCGACCGGGTCACCCTCACCAGCCGCGCCTTCGGCAACGATCAGCTCGGGCCGTTCTGCGCCGAACTGTCCGCACTCATCGGCAAGCAGATGGTGCTGCCGATGAACAGCGGTGCCGAAGCCGTCGAGTCCGGCATCAAGGTGGCCCGCAAGTGGGGTTACGAGGTCAAGGGCGTGGCCCCCGACCGGGCCCGCATCGTCGTCATGGCCGGCGGGTTCCACGGCCGCACCACGACCATCGTCGGCTTCTCCACCGACCCGGAGGCACGGTCCGGGTTCGGCCCGTTCACCCCCGGTTTCGACGTCGTCCCGTACGGCGATGCGGACGCGCTGGCCGCGGCGATCACCCCCGACACCGTGGCGGTGCTGCTGGAGCCGGTGCAGGGCGAGGCAGGTGTGATCGTGCCGCCCGCGGGCTACCTCGCCGACGTCCGGCGGATCTGCGACGCGCGGGGCGTGCTGATGGTCGCCGACGAGATCCAGTCCGGGCTCGGCCGGACCGGTCACCTGCTCGCCACCCGCGGTGCCGGGGTGGAGGCCGACGTCTACCTGCTCGGCAAGGCGCTCGGCGGCGGGATCGTGCCGCTGTCGGCCGTCGTCGCCGACGCGGAGGTCCTCGGCGTGCTGCGGCCCGGGCAGCACGGCAGCACGTTCGGCGGGAACCCGCTCGCGTGCGCGGTCGGCCGGGCGGTCATCGCGCTGCTTCGCGACGGCGCGCTGTTCGACCAGGCCCGCGATCTCGGCAGGCACCTGCGCACCCGCCTGGACGAGCTGGTGGGTGCGGGCGTCGTCGCAGTGCGTACAGCTGGGCTGTGGGCCGGCGTCGACGTCGATCCGCGCCTGGGCACCGGCCGCGCGGTGAGCGAGGCGATGGCGCGGCGGGGCGTGCTCGTCAAGGACACCCACGGCTCCACGGTGCGGCTCTCGCCTCCGCTCGTGGTCGGGCGGGAAGAGCTCGACCAGGCCGTCACGGCACTGCGCGGGGCGCTCGCGGAGCTCGCCGGCTGAACGCACCCAGTGGTGGGCGATTGGTACGAACGGAGGACGAGTGTACCCCTACCGGAGGTCGCGAAAGGGACGATCTGCTAACGATTCGGAAAGCAGCAGTTCCGGTTTCAGTGCTCCGAACATCACGGTGAGTAATAGCTCGGCGAGGTCCTCCGGGCGTTCTTCGGGTCGGTTCACCGCTCGCGTGAGCAGGATGTTGACCACCATCGCGGCGATCTCCCGCGCCGGCGGGTACCCGCGGAACTCGCCGCGCTGCTGGCCGTACTCGACGACCATCTCCAGCGGCGCGGGCACCGGGGCGATCAGCCGCGGATCCGCGTCGGCGTCGGGCGTTGCGGGATCCGGGACCCGGCCCACCCGCAGCGTGTAGTCCTCGACCGCCGCCCAGAACGCGCTCATCAGCAGCCGATACCGGCTGCTCAGCCGGGCCAGGCCGACGACCTGGTCCTTCAGCGCCTCGGTCGCCGAGCGGCCGGCGGCCACGTCGTACTCGGCCTCCGTCCGCAGTGGATGGATCACCGGGTTGAACACGTGCGCGACGAGCGCGTGCTTGGTGGGGAAGTGGTTGTACGCGGTCGCGGCGCTCACCCCGGCCGCCGCGGCGACGTCCTCCATGCGCGTGCGCTGCCAGCCCCGAGAGCCGAAGATGGCCTCGGCGGCGTCCAGCAGGGCCCGGCGGGTGCGGTCGCGCTTCGTGCGCGCCGCCCGGGCCCGCGGATCGTCTGCTCGCGGGTCCTCGGGCGTCGACATGAACACAGCGTAATCGATGTGAGACCCAAGCTTCGCTTGACTCCAGTTTGGGTGTCACCCAAGATGACGACAGTGCCGATGCGAGTCGGCACACCGGCCACAGGCAGGGCACGCCCGCGACCGGACAGTACGGGGACGGAACGGCGTCCGCGCCGTCGTCTGGGGGACTTCGGCACTGTGGTCCACGGACGCCCGCTTCATCCCTGGGCACGTTCAGAGCGCTCGCACGCTTCCAGGGAGGGGAACGTTCGTGGAGCCTGGAATTCAATGCAGGTTGAGAACAAAGTGTGTGCAGAACAGCGTTGAGTCATGATCGCAGCGGCCTGGGGGACGGGGCCGACACCGGAACCTGACCCGGATCACGCCGGCACAGGATCGACCGGCGCAGCGCTGGCCGGCACAGCGCTCGACGCGATCACCGAACCTGATCCGGCCGAGGCTCCACCGCAGTTCGACGACCTCGTCCGCGACACCATCAACGGTGTCCCCGGAGCCCGCGACCGGCTCCTGGGGCTGCTGCAGCCGCTCGTGCTGCGCTACTGCCGCGCCCGCATCGGCAACCGCGAGTCCGTCATGGGCTCGGCCGACGACGTGGCCCAGGAGGTCTGCCTGGCGGTCGTCACCGCTCTGCCGGGCTACCAGCTGAAGGGGCTGTCGTTCCGCGCCTTCGTGTACGGCATCGCCGCGCACAAGGTCGCCGACACCTTCCGCGCGATGGGTCGCAACCGCTGCGATCCCGTCGCCGAGGTCCCCGACGCGCCGGTCGTGCACGGAGGGCCGGAGGCGCAGGTGCTGGCCAGGGAACGCCTCGACCGGCTGTCCCGGCTGCTCGACCGGCTCACCCCGCGCCAGCGCGAGGTGCTGGTCCTGCGGATCGCCGTGGGGCTGTCGGCCGAGGAGACGGCGGCGGCGGTCGGCTCCACCCCCGGCGCGGTGCGGGTCACCCAGCACCGCGCGCTCAACCGGCTGCGCGCTGAGATCGGGGTCGATGGGGACGTGCTCGGGCTGCCCGCCGCGAAGGACCTGTTCCCCGGGGTAGGCGCCGAGGAGGGGGCCGAGGGCTGAACGCGGCCCCGAATCCGCGTCACACAACCCGCCGTGACCGATCCGTGACCGCGTGGCCAGGGCTAAGTCCGGCCACGCGGTCACCTCGGAGTAGCCTGGGCGCGATCAAAATCCGGTTCTCGAACGCCCGGGAGGGCTCGTGTCGGCTGGCCAGATCGCCGCACTGATCGCGGCGGGGGCGTTCGTCGTCCTCGTCCTGCTGCTGGCCGTTCCGCTGCTCAAGCTGGGGCGCACGCTCGACGAGGCGACCATCGCCATCCGCAAGGCGCACGAGGGCAGCGCACCGCTGCTCGACAACGCGCAGACCACGCTCAACGTGGTCAACGCACAGCTCGAGCGCGTCGACGGCATCACCACCAACGCGCAGACGGTGGCGAGCAACGTCTCGGTGCTCACCTCCCTGTTCACCGCCACACTGGGCGGCCCGCTGGTGCGCGCGGCCGCCTTCTCCTACGGGCTGTCCAAGGCCGTCAAGGCCCGCCGGGCGGGCAAGGACGCCGGGGCGCACGCGGCGCGCAAGCGCCGCGGCCGCAAGCGACTGGCGAGGGCTGCGCGATGAAACGACTGTTCTGGCTCGGCCTCGGCATCGCCATCGGGGTCTACGCACAGCGGCGCGCCAGCGAGGCGGCGCGTAACCTGACACCTGCCGGCATCGGCGCCAACCTCGCCGACGGGCTGCGCGAGCTCGGCGCCGGGCTGGGCGCCTTCGGCGCGGAGGTGCGCGCCGGGATGGCCGCCCGGGAGCGGGAGCTCGCCGAGCTCGTCGAGCGGCGCACCGGGACCGCGCTCCCGACCTACGCGAACGCGCTCGCGGAGGAGCCGGCCCACCGACCCGGCCGGCGAGCGCGCGGGGCAGGGGCGTAAGCACCAGCGCTCCTGCCGTCACCGGGCCGACCCACCCCCATACCGCAACCGAGGCAGCTTTCCGTGCAGACCCACGAGATCGTCCGTCGCTTCACCGACTACTTCGTCAAGAACGGGCACACGCCGGTGCCCAGTGCGTCGCTCATCCTCGACGACCCCACCCTGCTGTTCGTCAACGCCGGCATGGTGCAGTTCAAGCCGTACTTCCTGGGTGACGCGCCCGCGCCCTACCCGCGCGCCACGTCGATCCAGAAGTGCGTGCGCACGGGCGACATCGACGAGGTCGGCAAGACCACCCGGCACAACACGTTCTTCCAGATGGCCGGGAACTTCTCCTTCGGCGACTACTTCAAGGAAGGCGCCATCCAGCACGCCTGGACCCTGGTGACGACCAGCCAGGACGCCGGGGGCTACGGGTTCGATCCCGACCGCATCTGGGTCACCGTCTACGAGGACGACGACGAGGCGATCGCGCTCTGGAAGAAGATCGCCGGCCTCCCCGACGAGCGGATCCAGCGCCGCGGGGGGCAGGACAACTACTGGGACATGGGGGTGCCCGGCCCCGGCGGCCCGTGCTCGGAGATCTACTTCGACCGCGGCCCGGAGTTCGGCGAGGAGGGCGGCCCGGTCGCCGACGAGGACCGCTACCTGGAGATCTGGAACCTCGTCTTCATGCAGGACGTGCGCGGCGAGCAGTCGCCCAAGTACGGGCACCCGCCGATCGGCACCCTGCCGAAGAAGAACATCGACACCGGGATGGGCGTTGAGCGTGTCGCCTACCTGCTGCAGGGCGTCGAGAACGTCTACGAGACCGACCTCGTCCGCCCGGTCATCACCCGCGCCGAGGAGTTCTCCGGCCGTCGCTACGGCGCCTCGCCCCAGGACGACGTGCGCTTCCGCGTGATCGCCGACCACGCCCGGTCCGGTGTCATGATCATCAACGACGGAGTCACGCCCTCCAACGAGGGCCGCGGCTACGTGCTGCGCCGCCTGCTGCGCCGGATCGTGCGCTCCGCCCGGCTGCTCGGCGTGCGGGAGCCGGTGCTGCGCTCGTTCGCCGAGGTCGTCCGCGACGAGATGGCGCCGACCTACCCCGAGCTGAAGACCAACTTCGAGCGCATCGCCGCCGTGGTCTCCGCTGAGGAGGAGGCGTTCCTGCAGACGCTGACCACCGGCTCGCGCATCTTCGACACCGCCGTCGCCGCCGCGAAGCAGCGCGGGGCGAAGGTGCTGCCCGGTGAGGACGCCTTCCAGCTGCACGACACCTACGGCTTCCCGATCGACCTCACACTGGAGATGGCGGCCGAGGCCGGGCTGGACGTCGACCAGGAGCGGTTCCGCGCGCTCATGCAGGAGCAGCGCGAGCGGGCCAAGGCCGATGCCAAGGCGCGCAAGGTCGGCCACGGCGACGGCTCGGTCTACCGCGCGGTGCTCGACCGGCACGGCTCCACGGAGTTCCTCGGCTACACGATGCTGGAGGCCGAGGCCCGCATCACCGGGCTGATCGTGGAGGGCGTCGCGCAGCCCGCCGCCACCACCGGCCAGCACGTCGAGGTCGTGCTCGACCGCACCCCCTTCTACGCCGAGTCCGGTGGCCAGCAGGCGGACAAGGGCTTCCTGCGCGGCGCGTCGTTCACCGTCCGGGTCGACGACGTGCAGTCTCCGGTGCCTGGGCTGCGGGTGCACCGGGGTGTCGTCACCGAGGGCGAGGTGTCGCTGGACGCGTCCGTGATCGCAGAGGTCGACCACGCCCGCCGCGCCGCGATCGCCCGCGCCCACACCGCCACGCACCTCGTGCACGCCGGGGTCCGCAACGCGCTCGGCACGTCCGCCGCGCAGGCCGGTTCGCTCAACGCGCCCGGCCGGCTGCGGTTCGACTTCACCTCGCCGTCGGGCGCGGTCTCGCCCACGGCGCTCGCCGAGATCGAGGACGAGATCAACACCGTCCTGCAGCAGAACCGCGAGGTGGAGGCCTACGAGACCACGATGGACGAGGCCCGCCGGATCGGCGCGATCGCGCTGTTCGGCGAGAAGTACGGCGACCGCGTGCGCGTGGTCGACATGGGGGAGTACTCCCGCGAGCTCTGCGGTGGCACGCACGTCGGCCGCACCGGTGAGATCGGCCTGATCAAGGTCCTGTCCGAGGGCTCGGTCGGGTCCGGCGTGCGCCGGGTCGAGGCGCTGGTCGGGCTGGACGCGTTCCGGCACGTCTCGACCGAGCACCTGCTCGTCACCTCGCTGGCCGACCAGCTCAAGGCCAAGCCGGAGGAGCTGCCCGACCGGATCGCGGCGCTGACCGAGCGGCTGCGCCAGGCCGAGCGCGACCTGGAGAAGGTGCGCATCGACGCCGCGCTGGCCTCCGCCGGCACACTCGCGGCCGGCGCCGAGGACGTCGACGGGGTCGCGCTCGTCGCCGCCGAGGCCCCGAGCGGGGTCACCGGCAACGACCTGCGCGTGCTCGCTTCCGACGTGCGGTCCCGGCTGGGCAACCGCCCGGGCGTCGTGGCGCTGTTCGCGCCCACCGACGGCAAGGTGGCGTTCGTGGTCGCCACGACTCCGCAGGCGCGCGACCGCGGCCTCGCCGCGGGCCAGCTCGTGCGCACGTTCGCCGAGCCCATCGGCGGCCGCGGCGGCGGCAAGCCCGACCTGGCGCAGGGGGGCGGCAGCAAGCCGGACGGCATCCCCGCGGCCATCGGCGCGCTGCGGGCCGCGCTGCGCGGGTGAGCGGGGAGCGCATCGGGCGGCGCATCGGCATCGACGTCGGCGCCGTCCGGGTCGGTGTCGCGATCTGCGATCCCGAGGGCTTGCTCGCCACCCCGCTGCAGACGGTGCCGCGCGACCGCGAGGGCGGCTCCGACGTGCGCACCGTGGCCGCGCTCGTCGCCGAGCACGAGGCGGCCGGCGTCGTGGTGGGGCTGCCGCGCACCATGCGCGGCGAGGAGGGCCCCGCCGCGGCCGCCGCGCGCGAGTTCGGCACCGCGCTGGAGGCCGTGCTGGACGTCCCCGTCGAGTACGTGGACGAACGACTGACCACCGTGGTCGCGACGCGGCAGCTGCGCGCCGCGGGCCGTTCGGCCAAGCGTCAGCGGGCCGTCGTCGACCAGGTCGCGGCCGTGGGGATCCTCCAGAGTTGGCTCGACCGGCGCCGATCGGCGCAGGGAGAGCCCCGGTGACCCGCCCGGCACCGGGACGCCGTTACAGTGCGCCGTTGTGAGCCCTGACGGATCCCCCCGCAGGCCGTACGGCAGCGGAGCCGGCACGGACCCGACGCGGGCGGACGGTCCGACCGAGCGGCTCGCGACCGTGCCGCGCCGCCACGACCGGCTGGCCGCCCGGCGGGCCCGCGAGCAGCGCATCCGCCGCAGGCGGCGGGTGCTGGCGGTCGTGGTGACCGTGTTGCTGGCCGCCCTCGCAGGCGGCGGATACCTGCTGTACCAGTCGTTCTTCGGGGTGCCCGACTTCGACGGGGAGGGCACCGGCAGCGTCGTCGTGCAGGTCGCCGACGGCGACACGACCTCGGCGATCGCCGCCGAGCTCGCCGGGCGCGGGGTCGTGGCCGATCCGCGGGCGTTCCTGCGGGCCGCCGCCGACGACGACCGCGTCCGCGCCATCCAGCCCGGCTACTACCAGCTGCGCGCCCGGATGTCCGGGGAGGCGGCCGTCGAGCTGATGCTGAACCCGGACTCCCGCGTCGGCCAGCTGGAGATCCGCGGCGGCACCCAGCTCGACGACACGCGCTCACCCGACGGGGCGGTCACCCCGGGCGTGCTGTCGCTCATCTCCGAGGCCACCTGCTTGACCGTCGACGGCCAGCGCCGCTGCGTCTCCGCCGATGAGCTGCGCACCGCGATGTCCACCACCGACCCAGCCGAGCTCGGCGTGCCCGAGTGGGCGCTGGAGGACGTCGCCAAGGCCGATCCGAACCGGCGGCTGGAGGGGCTGCTCGTCCCCGGTCGCTACAACGTCGCACCGGAGAAGCCCGCAGCGGACGTACTGCGGGAGCTGCTCGCCGTCTCCGCGTCGAAGCTGCAGGCCAGCGGGCTGGTGTCGGGCGCGCGCGAGATCGGGTCCTCGCCCTACCAGGTCCTGATCATCTCCTCCCTCGTCGAGAAGGAGGCGATCACGAAGGACATGCCCAAGGTGGCGCGGGTGATCTACAACCGGCTGGGCGTCGGGCAGCGGCTCGAGCTGGACTCGATGGTCAACTATCCGCTCGATGTGCAGTCCCTGCGCACCACGGCGGCCGACCGCGCCCGGCCCGGGCCGTACAACAGCTACCAGGTGGTCGGACTGCCCCCGACCCCGATCGCGGCACCGGGCGCCGATGCCATCGCCGCGGCGCTGGACCCGGAGCCGGGGGACTGGTTCTTCTTCGTCCGCTGCGAGACCGACGGCACGTCCTGCTTCGCCCGCACGCTGGACGAGCACCAGGAGAACGTGAACAAGGCGCTGCGCAACGGCGCCTTCTAGCGGCCGAACACCCCGAGGGGAGGCACGGGCGACGGCCGCGCCTCCCGGTCGTGCGGCGGTTTCGCGCGCCGGGTGAACCGGGCCGTCTCCGCATCGTCGAGCACGGTGGCGCGGAACGGGTCGGCCGCGGCCCGGCGGGCCAGCTCGGCCTCCGGCAGCGGGTCCTGCGACGCGACGAGCACGAGGTTGCCGAACCGGCGCCCGTGCAGCACGTCGGCCGCGACGACGACCGCGACGTGCGCGAACACCGCCCGCGCCGCCGCGACCTGCCCCCGGGCGAACTCGAGCGCCCCGCCGTCGGCGACGTTCGCGGCGTACACGCCGCCGGCGGCCAGCGCCGCGTCGGCCAGCTCCAGGAATTCCACGCTCGTCACGTGCGCGGGCGTGCGGGCCCCGGCGAACACGTCCAGCACGACAAGATCCGCCGCCGCGGGCCGGGCGGTGGCCAGCACCGCGCGCGCGTCCCCGACGACGACCTCCAGACCGGGATCGTCGGCCGGCAGCCGGGACCGCACCAGGTCCACCAGCTCCCCGTCGAGCTCCACCACCTGCTGGGCCGAGCCGGGGCGGGTCGCGGCCACGTACCGGGGGAGTGTCCACGCCCCGCCCCCGAGGTGCATCGCCCGCAGCGGCCGCAGCGGCGGCGCCATCAGGTCCACGACGTGGGCGAGCCGCCGCACGTACTCGAACTCCAGGTGCTCCGGGTCGTCGAGGTCGACGTGGCTCTGGGCGGTCCCGTCCACCAGCAGGGTCCAGCCGCGCGGCCGGTCCGGATCACCGACGAGCTCGGCGAACCCGTGCCCGACCTGGGCGCGGATCACCCCGCGCGCGAACCCCGTCACACCTCCCATCCTGCCCGCTCAGAAGGCGGCTGTGTTACGTCGCTGTCACGAGACGCGGCTACTGTCGCGATCATCCGTTCCCCGAGGAGGACCCGAGTTGCTGTTGTCGCCCCATGAGCAGGAGCGGCTGATGCTGCACGTCGCCGCGGACGTGGCACGGGCACGTCGGGCCCGTGGCCTGCGGCTCAACTACCCCGAAGCGGTCGCGATCATCTCCGACTACGTGTTGGAGGGCGCGCGCGACGGCCGCACCGTCGCGGAGCTGATGACCGGCGGGCAGCAGGTGCTCACCCGCGACGACGTGATGGAGGGTGTGCCGGAGATGTTGACCTCCGTCGCGGTCGAGGCGACGTTCCCCGACGGCACGAAGCTCGTCACCGTCCACCGGCCGATCGCGTGATGGTCCCGGGGGAGTACCTGCTCGCCGACGAGCCCGTCGGGATCGAGCGCGAGCGGATCGAGATCGTCGTCGTCAACACCGGGGACCGGCCCGTCCAGGTCGGCTCGCACTACCACTTCGCCGCCGCCAACCCGGCCCTGCGGTTCGACCGCGCCGCGGCCCAGGGTCGCCGGCTCGCGGTGCCCGCCGGCACCGCAGTGCGGTTCGAGCCGGGCGTGGAGAAGACCGTCGCGCTGGTGGAGCTGGGCGGCGCCAAGGTCGTCCCGGGATTGAGGCTGCCATGACCGCACCGAGGTGGGAGATCGACCGGGCCCGCTACGCCGAGCTGTACGGGCCGACCACCGGCGACCGGATCCGGCTGGCCGACACCGACCTGGTCATCGAGATCACCGAGGACCGCTGCCGCGGGCCCCAGGGCGGTGACGAGGTGGTCTTCGGCGGCGGCAAGGTGATCCGCGAGTCGATGGGCCAGTCGCGCGCCACCCGCGCCGAGGGTGCCCCGGACCTGGTCATCACCGGCGTCGTCGTGCTCGACCACTGGGGCGTGATCAAGGCCGACGTCGGCGTCCGCGACGGCCGGATCGTCGCTCTCGGCAAGGCCGGCAACCCCGACGTGATGGACGGGGTGCATCCCGACCTGGTGATCGGCCCCTCCACGGAGATCATCGCGGGCAACGGCTTGATCATGACCGCGGGCGTCGTCGACTGCCACGTGCACCTCATCTCGCCCACGCAGATCCCCGAGGCGCTCGCCGCGGGCGTCACCACCTGGATCGGCGGCGGCACCGGGCCCGCGGAGGGCACCAAGGCCACCACCGTCACGCCGGGCGCCTGGTACGTCGCGCGGATGCTGGAGTCACTCGACGAGTACCCGATCAACATCGCGCTGCTCGGCAAGGGCAACACGGTGGGCGAAGCGGCGCTGCGCGAGCAGGTCGAGGCCGGCGTCGCCGGGTTCAAGCTGCACGAGGACTGGGGCTCCACCCCGGCGGCGATCGACGCCTGCCTGCGGATCGCCGACGAGGCCGGCGTGCAGGTGGCGATCCACACCGACACGCTGAACGAGGCCGGCTACGTCGCGGACACCCTCGCCGCGATCAACGGGCGCAGCATCCACGCGTACCACACCGAGGGCGCGGGCGGCGGGCACGCGCCGGACATCATCACGGTCGCCGGCGAGCCGAACATCCTGCCGTCCTCGACGAACCCGACGCGGCCGCACACCGTCAACACCGTCGACGAGCACCTCGACATGCTGATGGTCTGCCACCACCTCAAGCCGTCGGTGCCCGAGGACCTGGCGTTCGCCGAGAGCCGCATCCGCCCGTCGACGATCGCCGCCGAGGACCTGCTGCACGACATCGGCGCCATCTCGATGATCGGCTCCGACTCCCAGGCCATGGGCCGCGTCGGCGAGGTCGCGCTGCGCACGTGGCAGACCGCGCACGTCGGGAAGCGGCGGTGGGGCGCGCTGCCCGGCGACGGCCCCGCCGACAACCACCGCGCCCAGCGCTACGTCGCCAAGTACACGATCTGCCCGGCGATCGCGCACGGCCTCGACGGCGAGATCGGCTCGATCGAGGTCGGCAAGCTCGCCGATCTCGTCCTGTACCAGCCGGCGTTCTTCGGGATCCGGCCCGCGCTCGTCATCAAGGGCGGGGTGATCTCCTACGCGGCGATGGGCGACGCGAACGCGTCCATCCCGACCCCGCAGCCGGTGCTGCCCCGGCCGATGTTCGGCGCGTCCCCGGTCACGGCGGCGGCCACGTCGGTGCACTTCGTGGCGCCCGCAGCGATCGAGAACGGGCTGGCCTCCCGGCTGGCGGTGCGGCGGCGACTGGTGCCGGTGCGCGACACCCGCTCGCTCACGAAGTCGGACATGCCCCGCAACGACGCGCTGCCGCGGATCGAAGTGGAGCCCGACACGTTCACGGTCCGGGTCGACGGCGAGGTGGTGGAGGCGGCACCGGCCGCCGAGCTGCCGATGGCCCAGCGGTACTTCCTGTTCTGATGCCCGACCCGGCCACTCCGACACGCCGCAGGCGTAACGAACGGATCACCCGCCGCGAACGAGCAGACGCACAGCGTCACGCTCGGCCGGATCGGTTCGGCCTGCCCAGAAGGATCCGTGATGATCGTCCAGCACTACGGCAACGACGTCCCGACCGGCCCGCTCCCGGTGATCACGGCGGAGAAGGTGCCGGCCGAGGTCCCCGATCCGCGGGTGGTCTCGGACGGCCCGCCGACGGGCCCGTCGGCGGCCGTGGCCCCGGCAGCGTCCGATGCGGCGCCGGTCTCCGCTGCGCTCGCCGAGCCCGAGCGGAACCGGCTGCCGGCCGCGCTGATCGCGCTGATCGCCGTGCTGGTCGTCCTGGGGATCGTCGCGGCGGCCGTGCTGCCGGGCCTGCTCCTGTAGGCCCGCGGGCAGGGCGGGAGCCGGGGCGGTGAACCCCGAGCTCCTGGTGCTGGCCGACGCCCGGCTCCCGTCCGGGGGACACGGCCACTCCGGCGGTGTCGAGGCGCTAGCGACGCGCGGCCTGCTGCGCGCCTCGGCCGATCTCGCGCTGTTCCTGCACGGGCGGCTGCGCACCGGCGGGGAGACGATCGCCGCCGCCGCGGCAGCCGCCTGCCTGCTCGCGGGCACCGGCGCGCCCGAGTGGGCGCCGTGGGACGCCGCGGTCGACGCCCGCACCCCGTCGGCAGCGCTGCGGACCGCCTCCCGCGGGCAGGGGGCCGCGCTACTGCGGACCGTGGCCCGGGCCTGGCCGGGACCCGCGATCACCGCCCTGCACGCACTGGTGCGGCCGCACCATCCGATCGTGCTCGGCGCCGCCGCGGCCGGGGCGTCCGCGACCGCGGAGGACGCCGCCGCACTCGCGCTGCACCACCTCACCGGTGGGGCGGCCACGGCCGCGGTGCGGCTGCTCGGGCTCGATCCGCTCGCCGTCGCCGCCGTCACGGCCGAGCTGGCCCGGGCCGCACGCCCGATCGCCGCATCGGCCGCCGCGGCCGCCCGCACGGCCGTCGCCGCGGGCGATCCCGCCCTCCTGCCCGCAGGCGGGAGCCCGCTGCACGACGTCCTCGCTCAACTCCAGGAATCTGCCGAGGTGACCCTCTTTGCATCGTGACCACGCCCTGACCGTCCACGACCACGCCCCGCTGGCCGCCGGGCCGGCCGGTCCGCTGCGGATCGGCATCGGCGGACCGGTGGGCGGCGGCAAGACCGCACTGGTCGCCGCCCTGTGCCGAGCCCTCGGCGACCGGTTCTCGATCGTGGTCGTGACCAACGACATCTACACGACCGAGGACGCCGACTTCCTGCGCCGCAACGGCGTCCTGCCGGACGAGCGCATCGCCGCGGTGCGCACCGGCTGCTGCCCGCACACCGCCATCCGCGACGACATCACCGCCAACCTCGACGCCGTCGAGGAGCTGGTGGCCCGGCACGATCCCGACCTGGTGCTGGTGGAGAGCGGCGGCGACAACCTCACCGCCACCTTCAGCTACGGGCTCGTGCACGCGCAGATCTTCGTGCTCGACGTCGCGGGCGGCGACAAGGTGCCGCGCAAGGGCGGCCCCGGCGTCACCCTGTCCGACCTGCTCGTCGTCAACAAGATCGACCTCGCGCCGTTGGTGGGGGCCGACCTGGAGGTGATGCGGCGCGACGCCGACGCCGTCCGGGAGGGCCGCCCCACGGTCTTCCTGTCGCTGCGGGAGCAGCCCGACGCAGGGCCGGTCGCCCAGTGGGTGGCCACCCAGGTCGCCGCGCGGCGGGGCTGAGCCCGGTATGCGCTACGGCGTCAGCGCAGCCGCGTCGGTGCAGGTGCTGCCCGGGGAGCGGCAGCGGATCCGGTGGAGCCAGGCGTGGCCGATCCTGCTGCGCCCCACCGGGGACGACCGCGTGCACCTCGTCCAGGGTGCGGGCGGGCCGCTCGGCGGCGACGAGCTGTCGCTGACCCTCGACGTGGGTGCCGGGGCGCGGCTGGATCTGCGCAGCGCGGCCGCCACGGTGGTGCAGCCGGGCGCGGACGGCGGCTGCGCCCGCTGGAGCGTGACCGCCGCGGTCGCGGGGTGCCTGCACTGGGCGCCCGAGCCGTCGATCGTCACCGACGGGGCCGAGCTGGACTCCCGGCTGCGGATCGACGTGGCCCGCGGAGGTTCCGCGGTCGTCGTGGAGACGGCGGTGCTGGGCCGGCACGGGCAGCGCGGCGGGCGCTACCGGGGCGAGCTCGTCGCGACGTGGGCGGGCAGGCCGCTGCTCACGCACGTCACGCAGCTCGACGGGGCCGATCCGGTGCTGAGCGGGCCAGGCGGGTCGGCGGGGGCCCGCGCGGTCGGGTCCGTGCTGGTCGTGGGCCGCGCCGGCGGTTCCGGCGCGGGGGAGCTGCCCGGAGTGCGGTGGGCGTGGTCGCCGCTGGCCGGGCCCGGCGCGGTCCTGCTGGCCGTCGGGGATCCGGGGGCGGTGTCGGCGGTGCTGCACGAGCAGCTGGTGGGACTGACGAACGCCGCCGTGCCCGCCGCGACGCGGTAGGGGCGGGATCTCTACCACACGACCGCGACGGTTCGAGGCTCGCCGGTCCGGGTTGTCCCCAGCGGCCCGCGTCCATCCACAGATCCGCCGTCGGGCTCGCCGCGGACGGACACGGCCTCGACGATCGACGGCGTGGAACAACTCAGCGCGCTCCTCACCCGTCCGCCGCTGGTCGCCGCGGTCCTCACGCCCGGTGCCGCCGGGGTGCTCGCCGGCGCGGCCGCGCGGCTGCTGCTGGCGCGGTTGCGCCGCGGTGCGCGGGTGCGCGCGCCGGTGTGCGAGCTCGCCGTCGCGGTCGGCTGGGCCGCGTGCGGTGCGGGATGGGCGCTCGGGCTCGTACCGCCGCCGTGGGTGGCGGTGCTGGTCGGGCTCTGGTGGCTGGTCGTGGCCGCCTCGGTCACCGATCTCGTCCACCGGCGGCTGCCGGACGCGCTCGTCCTGCCGGCGTTCCCGGCGGCGCTGCTGCTGGTGGCGCCGCTCGGGGGAGAAGCGGTGCTCCGCGCGGCCACCGGGGCGCTGCTCACCGTTGCGGCGCACGCGCCGTGGCACCTGCTGGCCCCGCGGGCGCTCGGGGCGGGCGACGTGAAGCTGGCGGCACCGCTCGGCGCGGTGCTCGCCGCGGCCGCCTGGCCGGCCCCGCTGCTCGCGGCCGGGCTGGCCGCCGTGTTCACCGGAGGAGCGGCGGCGACCGTGGTCGTGGCGGCCCGGTTGCGGCGCCGGCCGCGGCCGGCGGCGATCGCGCACGGGCCGTCGATGCTCGCCGCCACCGTCGTCACGCTGGCGACGGTGTTCGCCGCCGGCGCGCCGCCGTGAGCCGAGCGCCGCCGACCGGGCTGGACACCGGGCCCGGCGACCGGCGGTGCTGGTGCGACAATCGGTCCGTGCTGCGCTGGATCACCGCCGGGGAGTCCCACGGTCCTGCGCTGGTCGCCGTGCTGGAGGGCATGGTCGCCGGCGTCGAGATCACCACCAAGGAGATGGCCGCGGAGCTCGCCCGCCGGCGGCTCGGTTACGGCCGCGGGGCCCGGATGAAGTTCGAGGCCGACGAGCTGGAGGTCATCGGCGGGATCCGGCACGGGGTCACCCAGGGCGGCCCGGTCGCGGTGCGCATCGGCAACACCGAGTGGCCCAAGTGGGAGACGGTCATGGCGGCCGACCCGGTGGATCCGGAGCTGATCGCCAACCGGGCCCGCAACGCACCGCTGACGCGGCCGCGGCCCGGCCACGCCGATCTCGCCGGGATGACCAAGTACGGCTTCGACGACGCCCGGCCGGTCCTGGAGCGCGCCAGCGCCCGCGAGACCGCCGCTCGGGTCGTGCTCGGCACCGTCGCCAAGGCGTACCTGGCGCAGGCGCTCGGCGTCAGCATCGTCTCGCACGTGGTGTCGCTCGGCTCGGTGGACGCCCCCGACGGGCCGCTGCCCGGCCCCGGCGACCTGGAGCGGATCGACGCCAGCCCGGTGCGCGCCTTCAGCGAGGAGGCCACGGCCGCGATGGTGGCCGAGGTCGACGCCGCCCACCGCGACGGCGACACCCTCGGCGGGGTGGTCGAGGTGATCGCCTACGGCTGCCCGGTCGGGCTCGGCTCGTACGTGCAGGCTGACCGCCGGCTCGACGCCCGCCTCGCGGGTGCGCTGATGAGCATCCAGGCGATGAAGGGCGTGGAGATCGGCGACGGCTTCCGCACCGCGCACCGCCGCGGCAGCGCGGCGCACGACGAGATGGTGCCCGGTGACCCGGTGCGGCGGCTGTCCAACCGCGCAGGAGGCATCGAGGGCGGCATGACCAACGGCGAGCCCGTGCGGGTGCGGGTGGCGATGAAGCCGATCTCGACCGTGCCGAAGGCGCTGCGCACCGTCGACATCGCCAGCGGCGAGGTTGCGCCGGCCATCCACCAGCGCTCCGACGTCTGCGCGGTGCCGGCAGCGGGTGTGGTGGCCGAGGCGATGGTGGCGCTGGTGCTGGCCGACGCCGCGTCGGAGAAGTTCGGCGGCGACTCGCTCGCCGAGGTCCGGCGCAACGTCCAGTCGTACCTGGAGGCCACCAAGGCGAGGTTCCCGCTCAACCCCTGAGCAGCTCCCGCCCGGGACCGGTCGGCCGGGGTGTGCAAACCTGGACCCGTGCCCACCAGGAGTCCCGCGGAGGCGTACGCCGCCGCCCGGAACCGCGCCGCTCGCCCCCACCTCGCCGAGTTCGCGGCCGGACTCCCCTTCGACCTCGACGACTTCCAGGTCAAGGGCTGTGCCGCTCTCGAAGACGGCCACGGCGTGCTCGTCTGCGCTCCCACCGGCGCCGGCAAGACCGTCGTGGGCGAGTTCGCGGTGCACCTGGCGCTCGCCCAGGGCCTGAAGTGCTTCTACACGACGCCGATCAAGGCGCTGTCGAACCAGAAGTACGCCGATCTCGTCGCGCGCCACGGGGCGTCGGCCGTCGGGCTGCTCACCGGCGACACCGCGATCAACGGTGACGCGCAGGTCGTGGTCATGACCACCGAGGTCCTGCGCAACATGATCTACGCGGGCGGGACCCGGCTCGACCACCTCGGCTACGTCGTGATGGACGAGGTGCACTACCTCGCCGACCGGTTCCGGGGTGCGGTGTGGGAGGAGGTGATCCTGCAGCTGCCGGAGCACGTCGCCGTCGTAGGGCTGTCGGCCACGGTCAGCAACGCCGAGGAGTTCGGCGATTGGCTGGTGGCGGTCCGCGGCGACACCACCGTGGTGGTCGACGAGCACCGCCCGGTGCCGCTGTGGCAGCACATGATGGTCGGCAACCGGCTCATGGACCTGTTCGCCGGGGAGAACGAGCGCGGCGAGCTGCAGGTCGATCCCGAGCTGGTCCGGCACACCGCCGAGCTGGAGCGGCAGAGCGTGGTCTGGGACCGCGGGTCCCGCGGCCGCGGGCGCGGCGGAGCGCGTCCGGCGACCCGGTTCCGGCCGCCGTCGCGGGTCACCGTGATCGACCGGCTCGACCGCAACGCGTTGCTCCCGGCGATCACCTTCGTGTTCAGCCGGGCCGGTTGCGACGCCGCGGTGGGGCAGTGCGTGCGGGCGGGGCTGCGGCTGACCACCGACGAGGAGGTCGCCGAGATCCGCCGCACGATCGAGCGGCACACCGCCGACCTGCCTACGGCCGACCTCGAGGTACTGGGCTACTGGGAGTGGCGCGAGGCCCTCGAACGCGGCATCGCCGCGCACCACGCGGGGTTGCTGCCGGCGTTCAAGGAGACCGTCGAGGATCTGTTCGTCCGCGGTCTGGTGCGGGCGGTGTTCGCCACGGAGACGCTGGCGCTCGGGATCAACATGCCGGCGCGCACGGTCGTGCTGGAGAAGCTGGTCAAGTACAACGGCGAGAGCCACGCCGAGCTGACCCCGGGCGAGTTCACGCAGCTCACCGGGCGTGCGGGCCGTCGCGGCATCGACGTCGAGGGGCACGCGGTGGTCATCTGGCACCCGGGCATGGACCCGCGGCAGGTGGCCGGGCTGGCCTCCACCCGCACCTACCCGCTGCGCAGCTCGTTCCGGCCCGGCTACAACATGGCGGTCAACCTGGTCGGCCGGATGGGCACGGCGGCGGCGCGGTCGCTGCTGGAGCAGTCGTTCGGCCAGTTCCAGGCCGACCGCTCGGTGGTCGGGGTGTCGCGGCGGATCGAGCGCAACGAGGAGGCGCTCGCCGGGTACCGCGAGTCGATGCAGTGCCACCTCGGCGACTTCGCCGAGTACGCACGGCTGCGCCGCGCGGTGTCGCGGCGGGAGAAGGAGCTGTCCCGCAAGGGCACGGCGGATCGGCGGGAGGCCGCGGCGGCGTCGCTGCGCAGGCTCAAGCCGGGCGACGTGATCGCGGTGCCGGCGGGCCGCCGGTCGGGACTCGCGGTGGTGCTCGACCCGGGGCTGGACGGCGACGACGATCCGCGCCCGCTGGTGGTGAACGAGGATCGCTGGGCCGGGCGGCTGACCGCGGCCGACTTCCCGGGGCCGGTCGAGCCGTTGGGGCGGATGCGGCTGCCGAAGCGGGTCGATCACCGGGTGCCGCGGGTGCGCCGCGATCTCGCGTCGAGCCTGCGCAACACCGGCATCGAGGCGCCACCTGTGCCGCGCCGCCGCCACCGCGGCCCGGCCGCGCAGGACGAGGAGCTGGCGGAGCTGCGCAAGGCGCTGCGGGCGCACCCCTGCCACGGCTGCGCCGACCGGGAGGCCCACGCCCGCTGGGCCGAGCGGTACGACCGGCTGGCCAGGGAGACCGAGGCGCTGCGCCAGAAGGTGCAGGCCACCACGCACTCGCTGGCCAGGGCGTTCGACCGGATCTGTGCGCTGCTCACCGAGCGCGGTTACCTCGACGGCGAGACCGTCACCGAGCACGGCCGCAGGCTCGCCGGGCTGTGGGGCGAGTCCGACCTGCTCACCGCCGAGTGCCTGCGCCAGGACGTGTGGGCCGGGCTGAACCCCGCTGAGCTGGCGGCGGTGGTGTCGTCGCTGGTGTACGAGTCGCGCCGGGACGGCGGCCCGCTGCCGCGGGTCCCGCAGGGCCCGATCGCGGAGGGCCTGCAGGCCACACTGCGGCTGTGGTCAGAACTGGAGGCCGACGAGCGGCGGCACAAGGTGGACCGCACCCGCGAGCCCGACCTGGGGTTCGCCTGGCCGGTGCACCGCTGGGCCCGCGGCGAGTCATTGGCGGCGGTGCTGCGGGCGGCCGAGCAGAACGGCGCGGAACTGTCGGCCGGGGACTTCGTGCGCTGGTGCCGACAGGTGGTCGATCTGCTCGACCAGGTCGCCGGGGTCGCTGGTCGGGATACCCCGATCGGGCGCACCGCGCGGGCCGCGGTGCAGGCGATCCGGCGCGGTGTGGTCGCCGCCGGCACCGAGTGACCAGCCGACTGGTGTGCGGGCCCGCCGAACGCTGACATGATCGGTGGAGCACCGGCTTGCGGAGCCCCGGGAGGGCTCCCCATCGGCCGGCGGCAGGCTGACGACGGCAGCCGCGGAGAACGGTGACGCCGATCGGGCCCAGGGGGTGCCCGCCGCTCGGCGCCTGTGCTTTGATCGCGACACCGCTCGGCCGCGGGCGGGGAGTGATGAGAGGGTCTGAGATGAGTACGCCCCAGGGCTCCGGCTCGAACCCGACGCCCGGCGACGCCGCCGAGCAGCCGACCGAGCAGGCTTCGTGGGGTCAAGCCCCGCCCGGGGGCTGGGGTCAGCAGGCCGGCGCCGCCCCCGCCGCCTCGCCGGCCACGCCGTCGTCCCTTCCGCCGCCTGCGGCGGCTGCTGCGCAGCCTGGCGACGCCGATCCCGACCGTACCCAGCGCGTTGACCCCGCCGTGTGGAGCCAGCAACTCGCCGCCGCCAAGCAGGCCGCACCCCAGAATCCGGCACAGGATCCAGCACAGGGCCCGGCACAGAGCGGGGCCCAGCCCCAGCAGCCCAGCCAGCCGGTTCCCGGCGCCCCGGCCGGGTACCCCCCGCCGCAGCAGTGGGGCCAACCAGCTGCACCGCAGAGCGGGCAGCCCCCGGCGTGGGGTGCGCCCCAGCCGGGCCAGCCGCAGCAGCAGTGGGGCGCTCCGCAGACCGGGTACGGCGGGGGGGCGCAGCAGCACGGCGGCCAGCCCAACCCGTACGCGCCGCCGGCGGCGCCGCCCGGATGGGGCCAGCAGGCGGCCGGCCAGCAGGCGCCGGTCCAACCACAGGTGCCCGGCCAGGCCCAGTGGGGCGCCCCGCCGCAGCAACAGCTGCAGCAACAACCGCAGCCCGGCCAGCCCGGTCAACAGTGGGGTGCTCAGCAGTGGGGGCAGCAGCCGGGCTTCGGGGGCGGACCGGCCGCCGGGGCGCCGAAGAAGAAGTCGAGGCTGGGGCTGATCCTCGGTGCGGTGGTCCTGCCCCTGGTGGTGGTCGGGGTGGCGGCCGTGCTGCTGTTCGTCTGGCCCGGCTTCCTTCTCCCGAAGGTGTTCGACGAGAAGGCTGTGCAGGAGGGCGTCACCCGCGTGCTGACGACCGACTACGGCCTGCAGAACGTCACCGGCGTCAGCTGCCCGCCCGGCCGGGAGGTGAAGGCCGGCACCACGTTCGTCTGCGAGGCGACGATCGACGGTGACCGGTCCCGGATCGAGATCACGGTGAAGGACGACCAGGGCACCTACGAGGTCGGCCGGCCGTCATCATCTTGAGCAGAGCGATCCTGGGCCGAGCCGTCCTGTGAGCCACGACGTCGAGGTCCTGTCGCGCGCGGACACCCGCGCGGCGATCCGCGTCTTCGGCCGCGCCATCGGCCTCCCGGCCGCGGACGAGGCCCGGATCAGCGGAGCTGAGGCCGCGTGGGAGCCGGGGAGGTCGCTCGGCATCCGCGCCGCCGGGGAACTGGTCGCCACCGCGTGGTCGTTCGGCTGCCGCGCCGCAGTGCCCGGTGGGGTCGTACAGGCATCGGGGGTGTCGCGGGTCGGGGTCCGCGCCGACCACACCCGCCGCGGCATGCTCACCGCGCTGATGCACGCACAGCTGACCGATCTGGTCGGCCGCGGTGACGTCCTCGCCTCGCTGCGCGCGAGCGAGGCGGTGCTGTACGGCCGGTTCGGCTACGGTCTCGCTACCCGTTTCCGCACGGTCGAGGTGCGGCGGCGGGGTGGACGCGGGCTGCGGGTCGATGCGCCGACGAGCGGCCCGGTGCGATTCGTCGAACCCGAGGGGGCGATCGAGCTGCTGGCGCCGCTGCACGAGCAGATCGCGCTGCGCCGCCCCGGTGGGCTCACGCGGTTCCTGGACTGGTGGGACCGCACCCTCGTCGCACCGGCGCGGTCCGGCCGGCACCTGCTCGTGCTCGTGCACCGCGGCCCGCACGGCGACGACGGGTTCGGCGTGGCCTCGTTCGGCGAGGGCTCGGACTTCACCGCCCGCCCGCTCGTGGTGTCCGATCTCCACGCGACCGACGCGGCAGCGCTCTGCGACCTGTGGCGGTTCCTGCTCGACGTCGACCTGGCCGGCACCGTGCGTGCAGCGCAGCGGCCGCTCGACGAGCCGCTGGATCTGCTGCTGAACGATCCTCGCGACGTCACCGTCTCCTCCGTGGACGACGAGACGTGGCTGCGGATCCTCGACGTGCCGGCTGCGCTGGCCGCCCGCTCGTGGGAGCCGGCCGAGCCGGTCACGATCGCCGTGCACGACGGATTGCTGCCGGCCAACGACGGCACGTACCGCATCGCGGACGGCGCAGCCGAGCGGATCGGCCCGGTATCGGAGACGGCCGACCTGTCGTGCACGGTCGCCGGCCTGGCGATGGCCTACCTCGGCGACCGACGCCCCTCCGAGCTGCTCGCCACCGGGTGGTGGCAGGGCGATCCCGCGGCCGGCCGGCGCGCCGATCGCGCGTTCGCCACCTCCGTCATGCCCTGGTGCGGCACGTTCTTCTGACGCGGGCTACCGCGATCTGGCGGCGTTCTGCAGTGCCTGCAGCAGCCGCTCCACCGAGCCGCCGATGCCCCAGCGCTCGACCAGCTCCAGCAGCTTCGCACCGTCGGCGGGCTCGACGGGCAGGGTGTCATCGCGGTCGAGGACGACGTCGGCGTCCCGCGCCACCCGCACCACCGGCTCGACGACGGCGAGGTAGTCCGCGGCCTTTGCGAGCTTGGTGCGCACGTTCGGGGACATGCGGGTGTCGCTCGGATCGGACACAGCGGCGAGCAGCTTCGCCCACGTGTCGTAGCGCCCGACGATGGTGGCCGCGGTCTTCGCGCCGATCCCGGGCACGCCGGGCAGCCCGTCGGACGGGTCTCCGCGCAGCATCGCCATCTCCGCGTACGCCTCGCCCGCCCGAGCCCGCGGCACGCCGTACTTCTCCGCGACTTCCGCCGGCCCGAGCAGCTCGGCCTTCGCCAGGCCGCGCCCGACGTAGAGCAACCGCACGCCGGGGTCGTCGTCGGTGACGATCTGCATGAGGTCCCGGTCGC
This sequence comes from Pseudonocardia thermophila, assembly GCF_900142365.1. Taxonomy (GTDB): domain Bacteria; phylum Actinomycetota; class Actinomycetes; order Mycobacteriales; family Pseudonocardiaceae; genus Pseudonocardia; species Pseudonocardia thermophila. The sequence continues at coordinate 73,664 of NZ_FRAP01000001.1, forward strand.
CGCTCACCGCGAGCACCGGGTGGGTGCGCTCGCGCGCCGCGAGCGTGCCGATCACGTCGTCGGCCTCGTAGCCCTCCGCGCCGGCGGTCGCGATGCCGGCGGCGGCCAGCACCTGCAGCAGCACCGGAACCTGCGGCGCCAGCGCGTCGGGCACCTCCTCGGGCACCCCGGGCGGTGCGGTCTCCGGCTCGCCGGGCACCCGGTGGGCCTTGTAGGTGGGCAGCGCGTTCACCCGGAACGCCGGCCGCCAGTCCAGGTCGAGGCAGGCGACGAGGCGGGCCGGGCGGTGGTCGTTGATCAGCCGGGCGACCATGTCGGTGAAGCCGCGCACGGCGTTGACCGGGGTGCCGTCCGGTGCGGTGATCGACTCCGGGACGCCGTAGAACGCACGGAAGTACATGCTGGCGGCGTCGAGCAGCATCAGTGGGGCCGGGGTCACACGGGCAGCTTGCCGGATTACCCTCGGCCGCATGTCACCGGCCGTCCCCTCCGCTCCTGCCGCGGGGCTGCTCGCCGACCGCATCCGCCGGGCCGGCGAGGTCGCCGCGGATCAGGGTGTCGACCTGCTCGCGGTCACCCCGGGCACCGACCTGCGGTACCTCATCGACTGCTCCGCCGACACGCACGAGCGGCTGCTGTGCCTGCTCATCCCGGCGTCCGGGCACCGGGCCCCGCCGGCGCTGGTGGTGCCGCGCCTGGAGGCGGCGCGACTGAACACGCCCCTGCTCGAGGAGCTCGGCGTCGAGGTGGTCACGTGGTCCGACGGCGAGGACCCACACCTGCTGGTCAGCGACCTGGCCGGCGGACCGCAGGTGCTCGGCGTGTCCGACGCGATGACCGCCGACCACGTCCTCGGCCTGCGCGACGCGCTGCCGGACGCCCGGCTGACCCTGGCCGGCCCGGTGCTGCGTGAGCTGCGCATGCGCAAGGACACCGACGAGGTCGCGCAGCTGCGCGCGGCCGGGGCGGCCATCGACCGCGTGCACGCCCGGATCGGCGAGTTCCTCGAACCGGGCCGCACCGAGAACCAGATCGCTGCCGACATCGCGGCCGCGATCGTCGAGGAGGGGCACGCGGAGGCGGCGTTCGTCATCGTCGGCTCCGGGCCGAACGGGGCGAGCCCGCACCACGAGGCGGGGGAGCGCGTCGTCGAGACCGGCGACGTCGTCGTGATCGACATCGGCGGGCCGCTGCCCAGCGGCTACAACTCCGACTGCACCCGCACCTACGCGGTGGGCCGGGCGCCGTCGGGACGGGTCGCCGAGGCGTACGCCGTGCTGCAGGAGGCTCAGGAGCGGGCCGTCGCGGCGGTGCGCCCGGGTGTCACCGCCGAGGAGATCGACGCGGTCGCCCGCGGCGTGCTGACCGAGGCCGGGTTGGGGGAGAAGTTCCTGCACCGCACCGGCCACGGCATCGGCCTCGACGTCCATGAGCAGCCGAACATCGTGGCCGGCAACGGCATCGCGCTCGAACCGGGCATGGCGTTCAGCATCGAGCCCGGGGTCTACTTCGAGGGCGACTGGGGCGCCCGCATCGAGGACATCGTCGTCGTGACCGCCGACGGCGCCGAGCGCCTCAACAACCGCCCCCGCGACCTCGTCGTGCTCTGAGCAGCGAGTTGCCCCGCACGGGTGCGCGAGTTGCCCCGCTGAGGTGCGCGAGTTGCCCCGCACGAGTGCGCGAGTTCTCCGTTGAGGACCCAGCCGGTGAACTCACCGTGCTGAACGGGGCAACGCGCCGACCTGCTGCGGGCAACTCGCCCGACCCGGAGGGACAACTCGCCGACCTCGTGGGGGCAACTCGCCGACCTCGTGGGGGCAACTCGCGCACCCGTGCGGGGCGGCTCGCCGGCGGTCCGGTCAGGCCGCGGCCGGCCGCTCGGTGCCCGCCGTGACCAGCCGGGTCACGCCGTCGGCCCCGGTGACGCACTCCGCGGCGGCGACGCCCGCCCGCACGATCTCGCCCACGCACGCACCGATGCGTTCGTGCGCGGCCGCGGTGGGGTGGAACGACTCCTGCGCGAGGTGCCAGCCGAACGCGTCCAGCCCGCCGTGGACGAAGGCGTGCGGGTCGACGGTGATGCGCCGGTGCCACTCCGCCGCGGGGTCGGTGCTGGTGCACGCCTCGTGGCCGTCGGTGGCGAGATCGAGGCCGAGGAACTGGGCGCCGACCCGCTGCGCCACGCCCCGCACGGCGTCGCTGAAAGCGGGGAAGAGCACGTCGTGGCCCCACTCGGCGTCGGGCCGGCTGAACGGGCACCCGATCGCGATCGGCACCGAGATCATCTTCCCGGTCACCGGCGGCGCGTACGAGGTGAGCACCAGCGCGTAGTCGGTCGTGCCGTATCCGGCCCGGCGCATCGCCTCGCGCACGTCGCGGGCGGCCCGCTCGATCCCGGCCGCCGCCGCGGCGGTGCGCTCGCCGAGGTACGGGCCGATCGTGGTCCGGCACGCCGGCTGGACGGGGTCGATGAACGTCCGCACGCAGTCCTTGCCGATCTGGGTCAGCGAGCCCTCGTCGTTGGCGCCGACCTGCAGGACGACGGTGTGCACCCGGTACTGCCGGGCGATCTCGGCCAGCCGCCGCGCCTGGGACGGCTCGGTGTAGTGCCCGGGCGCGGGGAAGGCGACGTCGCCGGTGTCGGCACCGGAGCAGGCCAGGTTGATCGACGTACCGGGCAGGCCGGTGCGGTGGGCGTAGGCGTGCGGGGAGCGGTGGCACCAGTTGCCGTCCTCGCCTCGGGTGCCGGGCTCGTAGTCGCCCGCGCCGTCGCCCGCGGCCGCGCTGTCGCCCAGCACCACGACGGCCGGTGGCCGGGCGGCCGGAGCCGCGGACGCGCCGGGGTCGGCGACCGCTGCCGGGACGAGCAGCACCGTCGTGAGCAGACCGATCACCGCAGCTCGTCCCCGCCACCGCATGCGCGTGACCGTAGGCAGCGCTGGACGTGCGTCACCAGGAGTCCGGGCGAGTTCGACCGGCTGCGGCCGATCGTCACCCGATCGTCGGCCACTCGTGATCACGCACCGCAGGTCCGGGGTGCTCTCAGGGGCACATCAGGGGCATCCCCCACCCCGCAGCGGCCACCGCGGAGGCAGAGTGGACGGTGAGCAGTGGATGTGAGCACCGAGATCGAGTGCTCTGATCGACGACCGAAGGAGCCGGCATGTCCGCACCCGTCCGTTCGTTGAGCCGCCCCAGGGAGGGCACCGTCATCGCGGGCGTCTGCGCAGGTCTCGCGGACTACTTCGGATTGAGCCGCGGCCTGGTCCGCGTGCTGTTCCTGCTGTCCTGCCTCCTGCCGGGCCCGCAGTTCGTGCTCTACCTGATCCTCTGGGTGCTCATGCCCAAACGCGCGGTGTGAGCCAGTCGGCACGGGCCGGGGGACCGGCCTGTGCCATACTGGCCCGCGTGACCGGTCGGGACGGCTTCGTGGGTGCCATGGCCCACTGCTGTCCGGCGTGTTGTCGCTGCTGCCGCAGCTGACCCGCCCTCGACCGCTCCGCCACCGCTTCGCGCCGGTGGCCCGTACGTCTGCGACTCTCCATGGCATCCTCTTCCACCCTCGCCGGCCACACCGTCGTCGCCCTGCACGCCCACCCCGACGACGAGGCGATCTTCACCGGCATCACGCTGCGGCGGCTGGCCGCGGCCGGGGCCCGCACCGTGCTGGTGGTCGCCACCTCCGGTGACCTCGGTGAGTCCCGCGTCCCGCTGCGCCCGGGGGAGACCGTCCCGCAGCGGCGCACCGCCGAGCTGGAGCGCGCGGCCGAGCTGCTCGGTGTTGACCGGCTGGTGCTGCTGGGCCACCGCGACTCGGGCCTGCCTGGTTGGGAGAGCACCAGGCACGCCCGCGCGCTGGCCGCCGCGCCGGTGCTGCCGCTGGCTCGCGCGCTCGCCGAGCTGGCCGATGCCGAGGGCGCGACCGCCCTCATCCACGACGACGAGGACGGCATCTACGGCCACCCCGACCACGCCGCCACCCACCGCATCGGCGCCGCGGCCGCGGACCTGGCCGGGCTGCCCGCCTACCGCACCACCGTCGACCGGGATGCGCTCGACTCCCGCACCCCAGCGGGTCACCTGGTGCACGGCGCCGCGGGCGCGGCGGGGGTGCGCTACGGGCGCCGCGCCGAGGAGATCTCGCTCTCGGTCACCGGGACCGCCGAGGACCTCGCCGTGAAGCGGGCCGCGATCCTCGCCCACGAGAGCCAGGTCGCCGAGTCCGACCTGCCGGAGGACGGCTTCGCCGCGGCCTACGGCCAGGAGTGGTTCCGCCGTACCGGCGGGGAACCCGGCCCGCTCGAGGTGCTCGCCGCACTCACGGGTCACAGGGCGGATCACAGGGCAGATCACGGCGCAGATCACAAGGCCGTGACACCGGCCCCGTAGGCTCTGCTGCGTGGCCGTCCCGACCGCGCAGCCGCGCGTTCCCGATCCCGCTGCGAAGCCGCCCGCGGTGCCGGCGCGGGCCCGGTCGGTGGTTACCGCGCTGCTGCGGATCGTCGCCGCGACCGGCGGTGGCGTGCTGCTCTACCTGGCCTTCCCGCCCCGCCCGACCTGGTTCCTCGCCATCCCGGCGTTCGCTCTGCTGCGGCTGGTGCTCGACGGCCGCCGGCCCCGTGCCGCGTTCGGCTACGGCTTCCTGTTCTCGATGGGCGTCTTCGTCCCGTTGCTGCACTGGGTGTCGACGCTCGTCCAGACGCTGCCGTGGATCGCGCTCGCCGTGTTCGAGTCGCTGTTCATGGCCGTCGCCGCCGTCGGGATGGCACTGGTCGCCCGGGTGCGGTTCACGCCGGTCGTGCTCATGGCGTGTGTCTGGATCGCGGGGGAGGCGGTGCGCAGCCGGGTCCCGTTCGGCGGCATGCCGTGGGGGCGGGTCGGGTTCAGCCAGCCCGACGGACCGCTGGTCCCGCTCGCCGCGATCGGTGGGGAGCCGCTGCTGTCGTTCATCACGGTGCTGGCCGGACTCGCGCTCGGTGAGCTGGTGCGCCGGGCGCTGGCGGGACAGCGGCAGCCCCGGTCGCTGGGCGGTCCGGCGCTGCTGACGGCCGCGGCGGTGGCGTCCGGCCCGCTCGCGGGTCTGGTGCCGCCCACCGGGCCCGTGGGTCCCACGGTGACGATCGCCGCGATCCAGGGCAACGTCCCTCGGCTGGGCCTGGACTTCAACGCCCAGCGCCGCGCCGTGCTCGACAACCACGTCCGGCAGACCGAGGCCCTCGCCGCCGACGTCGCCGCGGGCAAGGTCCCCGAGCCGGACATCGTGATCTGGCCGGAGAACTCCAGCGACATCGATCCGCTGCTCAACGCCGACGCTGCCGCGCAGATCGACCGTGCGGCCCGGGCGATCGGGGTGCCGATCCTCGTCGGCGCGGTGCTGCGCAACCCCGATGGCGTGACCACCTCCAACTCCGCGCTGGTCTGGGAGGCCGGCGTCGGGGTCGTCGAGCGCAACGACAAGCGGCGCATCCAGCCGTTCGGTGAGTACATGCCGTGGCGGGAGTTCTTCCGGCTGTTCTCCCCGTACGTGGACCGCGCGGGCTACTTCGTGCCCGGCACCGGGACCGGGCGGGTCACGATGGCCGGGATCGCGGTCGGCGTCGCGATCTGCTGGGAGGTTGCGTTCGACGACGCGGTGCAGGACGAGATCGACGCCGGCGCGCAGGTCTTCGCCGTGCCCAGCAACAACGCCACGTTCGGTTTGTCGGAGATGACCTACCAGCAGCTGGCGATCTCGCAGGTGCGCTCGGTCGAGCATGACCGCACCTCGATCATCGCGACCACGAGCGGGGTCAGCGCGACGATCGACCCCGACGGCACGGTCACTCAGGCGACCGGTCAGTTCGAGGCCGGGTACCTGGTGCATGAGACCGTCCTGCGCGACACCACTACGCTGGCGTCCCGGTTGCGCGGCGTTCCCGAGTGGACGCTGGCCGCACTCGGTGTGCTGGCGGTCGGGGCCGCGCTGTGGACGGGTCGGGCGCGGCGAACCGCACCCGGCGAGGGAGACGCCGGCACTGCCGGGAACGGGAAGACAGGGGCGGAATGACAGGGGCTGACGCGCCGGGGCCGGTGCTGGTGGTGATCCCGACCTACAACGAGCGCGACAACATCCGGCCCATCGTCGATCGGCTGCTCACGGCCGTGCCGGACGTGAACGTGCTGATCGTCGACGACGGCAGCCCGGACGGCACCGGCGCGATCGCCGACGAGCTGGCGGCGGCCGACCCGCGCGTGCACGTGCTGCACCGCACAGCCAAGAACGGCCTGGGTGCCGCCTACCTGGCCGGGTTCGCCCGCGCCCTCGACGGTGACTACGGCGCCATCGTGGAGATGGACGCCGACGGCTCGCACGCCCCCGAAGACCTGCCGAGGCTGCTCGCCGCCCTGAAGGACGCCGATCTCGTCCTCGGTTCCCGCTACGTGCCGGGCGGGCGGGTGCGCAACTGGCCCGCCCACCGCTACGCGCTGTCGAAGGGTGCGAACCTGTACGCGCGCGTCGCGCTGGGCGTGCCGATCCGCGACATCACCGCGGGCTTCCGCGCATTCCGCCGGCAGGTGCTCGAGGAGCTCGACTTGAGTGCGGTGCAGTCGCAGGGCTACTGCTTCCAGATCGACATGGCGTGGCGGGCCGTGCAGGCCGGGTTCCGGGTGGCCGAGGTCCCGATCACGTTCACCGAGCGGGAGCACGGCACGTCGAAGATGGACCGCGCCGTCATGGTCGAGGCGTTCTGGCGGGTCGCTGCCTGGGGCGCCGAGCGGCTGCTCAACCGGCGTCGAGCGCGCCGAGGTGTGCGGACATGAGCGAGCCGGCGGACGAGCGCGAGGAGCTGAGCTGGGAGGCGTTCGGCGCCGCGTCGCGGGAGCTGGCCCAGCAGGTCGCCGCAGACGGATACGAACCCGACATCATCCTGTCGATCGCGCGGGGCGGGCTGTTCGTGGCCGGGGCGCTCGGCTACGCGCTCGACGTCAAGAACCTGCACGTGGCCAACGTCGAGTTCTACACCGGCGTCGACGAGCGCCTGCCCGTGCCGATCATGCTGCCGCCGGTGCCGAGCGTCGTGGACCTCTCCGGCGCACGCGTACTGATCGCCGACGACGTCGCCGACACCGGGGCCACGCTGAAGCTGGTGCGCGACTTCTGCGCCGGGCACGTGGCCGACGTCCGCTGCGCAGTGGTGTACGAGAAGCCGCACTCGTCGGTGCGGTGCGAGTACGTGTGGCGGCGCACCGACCGGTGGATCAACTTCCCGTGGTCGACGCTGCCGCCGGTGGTGCGGCGCAGGGGCCAGGTCCTCGACGCCTGATCGACGCCCGGAATCAGTGCCGGGAGGCAGTGCCGGACAGCCTGAGGGCCGGGCGGATCGCGGTGATCCGTCCCGGCCCTCCGCAGGTTGCGTATGGCGCCGATCGATCTGCGCTGATGACGAGCGCTGAACGATCTGCGCTCAGGCGATCTCGCGTCGCTTCTCCGCCAGCATCTCGAGCCGCTCGGCGAGGAGCGCCTCGAGCTCGGGGATCGTGCGGCGCTCGAGAAGCATGTCCCAGTGCGTGCGCGCGGGCTTGACCTTCTTCTGCTCCGGCTCGCCACCGTCCACCAGCCGGGAGATGCTGCCGTGCAGGCGGCACTCCCAGGTGGTCGGGGCCTCAGCGTCGTCTGCGAAGGGCACCTCGAACTCGTGCCCGCGCGGGCACTCGTAGCGAATGGTCTTCCGCGGCGCGAGATCGTGGTTGCGGTCCGTCTCGTAGCTGACGGCCCCTAGCCGGCTGCCACGGAGCACGCGGTCGGCCATGCGTCACCCTCCCGTTCTCGATGCCGAGGGAGCCTCCCCCGGCCATCACCGTCGGGTGTAACGTCTATCCCTACGACGTACATTCCCGACCTGTCGCGAACGGTCGTGCCCAGGTGCCGTCAGGCGACGTGCACCGGACGTTTGCCGTCCCGGGGGATGAGTGTCCACCATCAGGCCCGGTTACACACGCGGATGTGACGTGTCAGCCACTTGTGACCTATGTCACGGGCCTGCGACGTGCTCTTAACCTGGTGTTCTCCGCGATTTACACCCGGCTCGGGCACGTCGTATCACCGCTGCGCCCGAGCCGGCGGGTTCCACTCAGCTGCGGGCGGGCGACCGGTCGGGGGAGCGCACGGGCAGGAACGTGAGCAATCCCGCGAGCAGCACCAGGACGATCCCGGCGATGCCGGCTCGCTCCGCGTCGAACAGCGTGACGAACAGCGCGAACATGCTCGGGGCGAGGAACGACGCCGCCCGGCCGGTGGTCGCGTAGAGCCCGAAGAACTGGCCCTCCTGCCCGCGCGGCGCGATGCGGGCGAGGAACGTCCGCGACGACGACTGGGCCGGGCCGACGAACAGCGACAGGAACAGGCCGAGCACCCAGAACACGGTCGGGCCGGACAGGAACAGCAGCACGACGCCGACGCCGATCAGCCCGAGCAGCGATCCCACGATGACCGGCTTCGGGCCGACGCGGTCCTCGACCACGCCGCCGGCGAACGCCCCGATCGCGGACACGACGTTCGCCACCACCCCGAAGAGGAGCACGTCGTCTTCCGGGATGCCGAACACGGCGACCGCGAGCACCACACCGAAGGTGAACACCCCGGCGAGGCCGTCCCGGTAGACCGCGCTGGACAGCAGGAACCACAGCGCGTGCGGATCGCGGCGGTGCACCGCGCGCACGTCCTCCACGAGCCGCTTGTACGAGGCGACGATGCCGATGCGGGCCGGCCGGTTCGGGTCCGGCGGGATCTCCGGCACGGAGATGAACATCGGCAGCGCCGACACGAGGAACCAGCCCGCGGCGATCAGCGCGACGAGCCGGATGTTCCAACCGTCGGCGGTGGCGATGTGGAACACACCGGCGGTGCCGTCGTCGTTGGTGCTGATGAACCCGATGTAGAGGCCGAGCAGCAGCACGATGCCGCCGAGGTAGCCCATTCCCCAGCCGAAGCCGGAGACGCGGCCCATCGTCGCGGGCGTGGAGACCTGGCAGAGCATCGCGTTGTACGACACCGACGCGAGCTCCCAGAACACCGAGCCCAGCGCGAGCAGGATCAGCCCCAGAGCGAGGTACTGCTCGTCGTCGCGGACGAACACCAGCAGCGCCATCGTGACGATCGTGATCGCTGTCCAGACGCCGGTGGCGCGCTTGCGCCGGCCCGCGGAGTCGGCGCGGGCCGCGATCACCGGCGCCGCGATCGCGAGGGCGACGCCGGCGATGCCGACCGCCCAGCCCAGCGCGGCGCTGGCGCTCGGTTCTCCGTCCCCGACCGCCCGGGTCAGGTACACGGAGAAGACGAACGTGAGGATGACGGTGTTGAACGCCGCGGAGCCCCAGTCCCAGAAGCCCCAGGCGATCACCTGCCCGCGGGTCGCGGGCTGCGCGGGAGGCGCGGCTGCGGTCATGCGCGGAGCGTAGCGGCGGCCGGGACCGGCGCACCCCGTAGATCTACTCGACGCGCCGCGCCCGGCTCCTGCTCAGCTCTCCGGCCATGCGTCGCGGGCGCGCAGCACCTCCCGCAGCACGTCCGGCCGGTCGGAGAGCAGCCCGTCGACGCCGATGTCGAGCAGGTGGGTCATCTCCGCCGGGTCGTCGATCGTCCACACGTGCACCTCGCGGCCACCGGCGTGCGCGGTGCGCAGGAACGCCTCGTCGACGACGGTCACCGGGCCGTAGCGGTGCGGCAGCTGCGCCAGCGCACCGGCTACCGGGAGCGACGGTAGCCGCGACAGCGGCCCGGGCAGCCGGTCGAGCCAGGCTCGCCCGCGCAGCCCCAGCGCCGACGTGTACGCCAGCGAGGTGCACAGCCGATCCCCGGCGCTCGCCCGCGCTGCCGCGAGCCACGACTCGCGGTAGCTGCCGACGCACACCCGGTCCCAGGCGTCCAGCTTCTCGAGCACCGTCAGCACCGGGGTCACCGCGGCCGCAGCCTTCAGCTCGATCGTCACCCGGGTGTCGGGCAGGTCGGCCAGCACCTGCTCCAGCAGCGGGATCGGCTCGCGCCCACCCACCTTGACCTCGGCCAGCTCGGCGGCCGGGAAGTCGGCGACGCGGCCCGTGCCGTCGGTGGTCCGGTCCAGGGTCGAGTCGTGGTGCACCACGGCGATCCCGTCCAGGCTGGCGTGCACGTCGAGCTCCAGGTAGGTGAAGCCCTCCTCGACCGCCCGCGAGAACGCCGCGAACGTGTTCTCCAGTCCCGCGAGGTCCCCGGTGTGCCAGCCGCGGTGCGCGTACGCGCGGGGATAGGGGCCGTCCAGGTACGGGTGGCGCTCCACGCGTGCAGCCTCCCACGGCGACCGCCCCCGGCGGCACCCCGTTTCCGCCGGGTTACACCGTCAACTGTGGACCGGGTTGCAGCACCGGTGCCATCAGGTCGCCGTACTCGGCGATCCGGCCGGGCAGGTCGTCGATCGTGAACACCAGCTGCTCGGGGCGCCGGCAGGCCCGCACCTCGTCCCAGGTGATCGGGGTGGCCACGGTCGGGCGGGCCCGCCCGCGCAGTGAGTAGCTCGCGATCGTCGTCTTGTAGGGGTTGTTCTGGCTCCAGTCGATGAAGACCTTGCCGCGCCGGCGCGCCTTCGCCATCGTCGCCGTGACCGTGGCCGGGGTCTCCCGCGCCAGGTCCTCGGCCAGCGCCTTCGCGAAGGTCGACGTGGTCTCCGCACTGCTCACGGTCACCGGCGCGTAGAGCTGCATGCCCTTGCCGCCGCTCGTGCGCGGGCAGGCGGACAGGCCGTGGTCGGCCAGCCGCTCGGCGATGCGCTCGGCCACCCGCGCGCAGTCGACGATCGTGACACCCTCGCCGGGATCGAGATCGAACACGAGCAGATCGGGTAGCAGCTGCTCGTCGTCCGGCCCCACCCGCCACTGCGGAACGTGCAGCTCCAGGGCGGCCAGGTTGGCCGCCCACGCCAGCCCCTCGGCGTCCTCGATCACCGGGAAGTCGGCCTTCTCCGAGCGCCCGCCCGGCGTGCCGACCCGGGCGGTGCGGATCCACGACGGCGCGTGCCGCGACACGTCCTTCTCGAAGAACGACGGCTTCTCGACCCCGTCCGGCCAGCGGACCAGCGTGACCGGGCGATCGCGCAGGTGCGGCAGCATCACCTCGGCGACCGCGAGGTAGTGCGCCAGCACGTCGCTCTTCGTGGTGCCGGACAGCGGGTAGAGCACCTTGCGCGGGTTGGTGAGCCGGGCGCGGCCGACGCCGGTGCGCGCCGCGGCCGGTGGGGGAGCGGTGCTGCGCGGCCGGGCCAGGACCTCGATCCAGTCGCCGCTCTGCTTGCCCGGCCGGTACGGCGAGTCGTCCCGCTTGGCGACGACGCCCGCCAGGCCCTGCTCCCGGACGGCGACGAGCACCTCCTCGCCGGCACCGGGGAACACCGGGGCGAGCCGCCAGTGCGGCCCGGCCAGCCCCAGCTCCTCCAGGAGTTCCCGGCGGCGGGTGAACGGCTCGTCGAGCACGTCGCGGCCGTCGACGTGCAGCAGGTCGCCGATCCACAGCTCGGTGCCGCCGACCAGCTCGGCGTCCAGCAGGACCTGCGTGGTGCCCAGTGACGCGCCGAACCCGCGCAGGCCGGGCGCGGGCACCTCCTCGCCGGCCGCGTCGGTGAACCGGGCCCGGCCGCCGTCGACCCGGACGATCACCCGACGGCCGCCGAACAGCACCTGCAGCGTCCAGCCCGTGGTGTCCGGGGGCAGCTCGCCCGGGCTGGGGACCATCGGCAGCGCGTCGTGGGGGAGGGGGTCGCGGTCGGGCACAGGATCAGAACGCCGCAGGATCCACGACTCGCCCCGGTCCACGCCGCGCTGCTCGGCACGGTCGGCCCTGATCAGGACGTAACGGCCGGTGGTCCGCTCGCCGTGCAGCCGCACGATCACCTCGCGGTCGCGCCACTTCTCGGTCTCGTACGTGCCGGTGTCCCAGATCGACATGCGGCCGGCGCCGTACTCGCCCGCGGGGATCTCGCCCGAGAACGTGAGGTACTCGATCGGATGGTCCTCGGTCCGCACGGCCATGCGCACGGTCTCGGGGTCCGGCGGCAGCCCCTTCGGCACCGCCCACGACACGAGCACGCCGTCGCGCTCCAGCCGCAGGTCCCAGTGCAGGGAGCGGGCGTGGTGCTCCTGCACGACGAACCGGGTGCCGGGCCCGGTCTCGGTGGGGTCGGCCTCGGGCACCGGTTCCGGGGTGCGGCGGGCGTCGCGCTTGCGGCGGTACTCCTCGAGCGACACGCGATCAGGCTAGAGGCCGGTCCGGTCCGGATCTGTGAGGTCGACGAACGGTATTGCACTTGACCCGATCTACTGAGAGCATAGGCTCGCCTAACCGGAGCCAAGGAGGGCCTCAGTGTACGTCTGCATCTGCATGGCGGTGACCGACGAAGAGGTCCGGTCGTGCATCGCCGCAGGCGCCAGCACCATCGAAGAGGTCGGTGAGGCCTGCGAGGCAGGCACCGGTTGCGGCTCGTGCCACGACCACATCGACGTCTTCCTCGAGGCGGCGCGCCAGCCCTCCGAGCTCGCTGACCTGCCGCGCAGCGCGTGACCATGCCTCACCTCTGCTGAGGTTTGGCTCGGTTACGCAGAGTCGATCCTGGGTCGTACCCGTTGTAACCGCGGGGGCTATCCTCGCCCGCATGCGTGGCGACCCGGAGATCATCGAGCTGCTCAACCAGCAGCTGACCAGCGAACTGACCGCGATCAACCAGTACTTCCTGCACGCCAAGATGCAGGAGAACTGGGGCTTCACGAAGCTCGCCGAGTACACCAAGCACGAGTCCATCGACGAGATGAAGCATGCGGAGACGATCACCGACCGCATCCTCTTCCTCGAGGGCCTCCCGAACTACCAGCGGCTCGGCACGCTGCGGATCGGTCAGACGATCAAGGAGCAGTTCGAGTCGGACCTCGCCATCGAGCTCGCCGTCGTGGAGCGGCTGCGCCCCGGCATCATCCTGTGCCGCGAGAAGGGCGACCACACCACGGCGAACCTCTTCGAGGAGATCCTCAAGGACGAGGAGCACCACATCGACTACCTGGAGACCAACCTCGAGCTGATCGACAAGCTCGGCGAGCAGCTCTTCCTGGCCCAGCTGGTCCACCAGCCCCCGGCCGCGGGCTGATCAGCTCGGCGGGTGCTGCGCACATTTCCGCGCCACGGCCGCAGCGCCGGGTACTCGGGGGCAGCGTGATCTGTTGCTGGATGCTCGGTACGAGCGCGAGGCTGCCGGCACCTTCGGCGAACTTCTCGATCGCCGCCGCGTACACCGGCTCCGTCAGCGGCTCGGCAGCAGCGCCGGCAGCGCGTGCAGCGCAGCGCGCGCCGTGGTGAACTGCGTGACGATCAGCCTGAACGCGGCTCGGGCCTGCTCCGTCGACGCCTCGTCGCGCAGCGGGACGAAGTCGGCGACCGCGAGATCGATGGTCGCCGTCAGCCGGTCCGTTCGCGAGGAAGGCCCGCTTCGCCACGGCCGGATCAGACGTGGCGGTGGCCGGAGCGAACGAGTCCGCCACGGCCATCAGCAACGCACCCGAGCCGCACAGCCGGTTGACGTAGCGGTAACCGCGGATCAGCCGGATCCACGCCCGGAGGGCCCGCGGTCGCCGTGCCGGTGATGCCGGTCGGGTCGGTCACCGCCGGCGGCCCGGATCGTCTCCGTGGCCACCAGGGCGCGCGGGCACTGTGCCCGCAGTCGCTGCATGTCGATCGGCCGGGGCGGCCGGTGATCGGCGGTGGCGCGGTCGGGTCGGACCTGCCGTCCGGCAGGAGGGCCCGCAGCGCGGCCGCGAGCTCCGCCACGGTCGGTCACTCGGCCGGGTCCTTCACCAGGCACGCCGACACGATCTCCACCAGCACCGCCGGTACCCCGTCGAGATCGGGGGCAGCCTGCACGATCCGGTAGAGGTCGCCGCGGCCCGGTCGGGCGCGAACGGGCCCGCGGCCGGTCGCGGCGAAGACGAGGGTGGCGCCGAGGGAGAACACGTCCGACGCGGGCGTGACCGGATCATCCGTCACCTGTTCGGGGGACATGAAGTCGGGTGTGCCGATCACCTCGCCGCTCGCGGTCCCCGGGTTGAAGTAGACGTTCGGGCGACCCGAAGTCGATCACCCGGGGCCCCGGTGGGGGAGAGGAGCACGTTCGCCGGGGTGAGATCGCGGTGCACCAGCCCAGCGGCGTGGATCGATCCGAGCGCGCCGCACAACTGCGTGGTCGGCGGGACGAGCCGATCGACCGGCAGCGGCCCGCCGGACTCGACGACGGCGCGCAACGACGGGCCCTCGACGTACTCGGTCGCCAACCACGGCGGATCGGCCTCGGGATCGGCGTCCAGCAGGCGGGCGGCGAAGATCCCAGCGACCGACACGGCGGCTCGACCTCGCGCCGGAACCGGGCTCGGAACGCTGGGTCGTCGGCCACGTCGTCGCGGATGAGCTTCACTCGCAGCCCGCTGGCCCTCCGGCGTGGTCCCCAGGTGGACCCGGCCCATGCCACCGGACTCGATCCGGCCGACGAGCCGGAAGCGGCCGGTCGTGCGCGGCTCGGCGGGCCGGAGTGGTTCCACGCCGGTGGCGGAGACAGCGGTGAGTGCGCCGACCGCGTGGATCTACGCACACCCCGCACGTTATGACAGTTCTCGCAGATCCCGCCGCATCAGCACGCGGGGAAATCCGGCCAGTACGGAGCCGGTGTCGGCGACGTGGACGAACCCGGCCCGCTCGAAGTTCTTCCTCAGGCCCGGGTAGGCCATCGTCAGATCGACGCGGGCGTCGCCGTTGTCCAGCGGATAGGCCTCGACAGCCGGCGCTCCGTGCGCACGGGCGAACGCGACGGCGCCGTCGATCAGGACGCGCGACAGGCCCTGCTTGCGGTGCCCGGGCCGCACCCGCACGCACCAGAGCGACCACACGGGCAGATCGTCCACGTGCGGGATCTTCCGGTTGCGAGCGAAGGACGTCTCGGCCCGCGGGGCGACGGCGGCCCATCCGACCGGCTCGTCGCCGTCGTAGGCCAGCACACCCGGAGCGGGCTCCCGGGCGCAGAGCTCCTCGACGTACTCGCCGCGGGCCGGACCCTGCAGCTTCCTGTTGAGCTTCGCGTCGATCCGGTAGCTCAGGCACCAGCAGACGTTCGCCGTCGGCGACTTCGGCCCCAGGACGGCGCGGACGTCCTCGAAGACCGACGCGGGACGCACCGAGATGGTCATGTCAGCACGGTGGCGGCAGTCCGCGCACGAGACAACCGGAGGGACCGTCCACCTGCGCTGACATGCTGCCACGCAGATCCGATAATCGGCGTTATGACAGTTACTGGTGGCGCCGGCCCTAGTCGGGGGACCCCTCCGTTCTCACCCACCGCACGAGCCCCATCTGCAACGAACGGCACTTTCGTCCACTCGGCGTGGACGAAAGTGCCGTTCGTTCACCCAGGGCCCGGCCGGCGTTGGCGCCGAGGATCGACCTGACCGTGTGGCGCGTCGCCGGTGGCCTGCGACTTCGGTGCCGGCTACCCTCGCTCCCATGGCCACGGAGCGGGTCACGGTGAGCCTCCCGACAGAGTTGCTCGACGCAGCTCGCCGAGCCGTCGCGACGGGAGCTGCGGAGAGCGTGTCGGCGTTCGTCGCCGACGCGGTGCGTGCGCACGTCGCCCGCGCCCGCGGACTCGCCGAACTCGAACGGGTGTTCGGTGGTCCACCCCCGGCCGACGTCCTCGAGGCCGTCCGGCGTGATCTCGGGGTCACACCGGCGAAGTAGAGCTACTCCCCCCCTCACAGCACCGCGGCGTCCGTCCAGATCCGCGGCGAGCGGCCCGTCAGCACGTCGAGCAGCGCGCCTGCCTGCCCGTCGGTGAGCGACGCGACGTAGTCCACGACGGCCCGGCCGCGGGCCAGCCGTTCCACGTCCCGGCGCGGCACCATCCGGGCGTACTGGGCACGGGCGAGCTCCACGAGGTCGTGCAGCCGCGGTGGGAGCCGAGGGCCGTCGTCCTCGGAGTCCAGCCAGTCCCCCAGCGCGCCGACCAGCTCGGACAGCACCGTCGCCTGACCCCGCTGGTACGAGGCGAGGTCCGGCCGGCGCAGCACGAACCGCTGGTGGACGAACTTCAGCACCGCCACCTCGTGCCACTGCGCGGTACCCAGCCGAACGTGCGCGGACCGCACCGGCGGATCCGGCACCACCTCCACACCGCCGACGAGCCGGGCCGTCCAGCGGGCGGAGAACTCCGCGACGGCCCGTTCGGCCGCCATCGACCCGTCGAACGCCCGTGCGAGCAGCCCCTCGACGAGGTCCTCCCGCACCCGGTCGACGGCCTCGGCGAACGCGTCGTCGTCGTACGCCCAGCCGTCCTTGGCGCGCAAGCGCTGCCGCAGCCGCTCCAGGTCGGCGCCCGCTCCGCCACCACCGCGGGCACCGCGCCATCCCGCCAGCTCCGCGGCCACCCCGGTGGGCTGCAGCACCCCGACCCGGTGGAAGTCCTCCAGGTCGTGGATGGCGTAGGCGATGTCGTCGGCGGTGTCCATGATCGCCGCCTCGACCGTCTGCTGCCACGGCCCGAGCACCGCCTTGAACGGTCGGCGCGCCTCGATCAGCTCGTCCAGCTCGGTGTCGTAGCAGCAGAACTTCGCCGAACCGGCCCTCGGCGCGTCGGGGGCCGGGCCCGCGCCGCGCGGCGGCAGCACGGCCGTGCTGGGGTGCGGATCGGGATGGGTGCGCCGGGTCCACGGGTACTTCAGCAGCGCAGCCCGCACGGCCGCGGTGAGGTCGAGCCCACCGCCTACCGGTCCGTGCAGGTCGATCGTGGTGACGATGCGGAAGGTCTGCGCGTTGCCCTCGAACCCGTCGGGCAGGCCCAGCTCTTCGCGGGCGAGCCGGTCGAGCACCTTCTCGCCGAGGTGGCCGAACGGCGGATGTCCGAGATCGTGCGCCAGGGAAGCGGCCTCCACGACGTCGGCGTCGCAGCCGCCCAGGCGTTCCAGCAGCGCCCGGGATGCGGGATCGGCGGTCAGCCGCTCCACGATGGCCCGGGCCACCTGCGCGACCTGCAGGCTGTGCGTGAGCCGGTTGTGCACGAGCAGGCCGTGACCGGTGGGGCTCACCACCTGGGTGACGCCGGCGAGGCGGGCGAAGAACGGGGACGCCGCGATGCGGTCGCGGTCGATGCGGAACGGCGAGCCGGCCCGGCCGGCGGAGAACTCCGCGGCCCGGGACCGCCGGACGGTTCGCATGGCTGGAGACTAGGGGCATCGGCGTGCCCGGGTGACGAGGGGCCGCCCCAGTGGAAGGACGTGTGTGGTCGGCGGATCCGGGCCCGAGGCCGACGTCGCCGTCGTGGGCGGCGGTCCGGCCGGTCGGGCGCTCGCCGTCGCCTGCGCCGAGCGCGGCCTGCGCACGGTCCTCGTCGAGCGGCGGCCCGCGGCGGCGTGGACGGCGACCTACGGCAGCTGGGCTGACGAGCTGCCCGCCGATCTCCCGCCCGACTGCGTGGCGGCCGAGGCCATCGGGCACGCGGTCGCGCTGACCCGGCACGACCTGGGCCGGCGCTACCGGGTGCTGGACACCGCGGCCCTGCGCCGCCACCTCGACGGCCGGCTCGCCGCCCTCGACGTGCCGGTGCGGGAGGGCCGCGCGGTGCGCGCGGAACCCGGCCGGCTCCTGCTGTCCGGCGGGGTCTGCGTCCGCGCCCGGTGGATCGTCGACGCGGCCGGGCACCGCCAGCCGCTGGCCGCCCGGCCGCCGCCCGTCCTGGCGGCGGAGCAGACCGCGTACGGCCTGGTGGTGCCGGCGGCCACGGCCGCGCCGCTGGTCGCGCCGGGCACGGCGCTGTTCATGGACTGGCGGGCCGACCACGGTATGCCCGGCCCGCCGACGTTCCTGTACGGGGTACCGGTGGGCTCCGGTGAGGTGCTGCTGGAGGAGACCTCGCTGGCCCGCCGACCCGGCCTGCCGCTGCGGGTGCTCCGCGCGCGCCTGGCGGCCCGGCTGGCCGCGCACGGGATCGTCCCACCGCCCGAGTGCACCGTTGAACGCGTTCGGTTCCCGCTCGACGTGCCCCGCCACCGGGCCCCGCACGCGATCGGGTTCGGCGCGGCCGCCCCGTTCGTCCATCCCGCGTCCGGGTTCAGCGTGGCCGCGACCCTCGCCGCGGCCCCGCGGCTGGCCGACGCGCTCGCGGACGGCAGCCCGCGGGCGATCCGGCAGGCGGTGTGGCCGGCGTCGGCGTGCCTGGTGCACCGCATCCGCCGGATCGGCCTGGAAGCGCTCCTGCGGATGCCGCCCGCCGAGGTTCCGGGGTTCTTCGAGACGTTCTTCGCGCTGCCGGACCGCCACCAGCGCGCCTACCTCGCCGCCGATCCAGCCCCGGGGGCGACCGCCGCCGCGATGGCGGCGCTGTTCGTCCGCGCGGACATGCGGATGCGGATGCGCCTCGTCGGGCCCGCGCTGCTGCCGCCCGCTCCCCCGGACGGCCGATGACCATCGGCCACCCGGCGCGCAGCCGTCGGCCTACCGGCGGTAACCTGCAGCGACGTTCCCAGGGAGGCCAACGCATGTCCGCCTACCGCACCATCGTCGTCGGCACCGACGGCTCCGAGACGTCACTCCGCGCAGTCGACCGCGCCGCCGCCGTCGCCGTGGACAGCGACGCCGAGCTCGTCATCGTCTGCGCGTACACCCCGGCCACGCGCGAGGACACCGCGGCCGCCGAGGACGTGCTCAAGGACGAGGCCTACCTCGTCGTCGGCTGGACCCCCGCCGAGGAGACCCTGCGCACCGCCGAGGAACGCGCCGTCGCCGCCGGGGCGCGCAAGATCCGCCGGGTCGCCGTCGACGGCCCGCCGGTGGACGTGCTCCGGCAGGCGGTCGTCGACCACGGCGCGGATCTGCTGGTCGTGGGCAACAAGGGGCTCAACACGCTGTCCGGGCGGATCCTCGGGTCGGTGCCGTCGGAGGTGGCCCGCCGGTCCGGTGTGGACGTCCTCATCGTCCACACGGTGTAGATCCACACGGCGTTGATCGCGCCCGGTTCCGTCACCGGGCGCGATCAACGCCGTGGCCTTCCTGCAACGACGTGAGCCGCTAGACCCGGAATCCGAGGGCGCGCAGCTGCTCGCGGCCCTCCTCCGTGATCCGCTCCGGCCCCCACGGCGGCATCCAGACCCAGTTGATCGCGATGTCGTCCACGAGGCCGCCGGGGCCGCCGTTCGCCGTGAGCGCCGCGCGGGCCTGCTCTTCGATGACGTCGGTCAGCGGACACGCCGCGGACGTCAGCGTCATGTCGATCGTGGCCTTCTTCCGGCCGTCGGTCTGGATGCCGTAAACCAGGCCGAGATCGACGACGTTGATGCCGAGCTCCGGGTCGACGACGTCGCGCAGCGCCTCCTCGAGGTCCTCGATCGAGGGCTCCTGCTCGGCGGGCGGGGCGGGCGGTTCCGGCATGCCGGCAGCGCCCCGGACGACGTCCTCCTCGGGCGTGGTCTGGCTGCTCTGCTGCTCGGTCATGCTGCTCCCTCCTGGGATCGGGAGATCGCGTCCTTGAAGGCCATCCAGCTCAGCAACGCGCACTTCACCCGCGCCGGGTACTTGGCGACGCCGGCGAACGCGACGCCGTCGCCGAGCACGTCCTCATCGGGTTCGACGGTACCCCGGCTCTGGGTCATCTCCTGGAAGGCCTGCAGGACCTTCATGGCCTCGCCGACGGAGCGGCCGACGACCAGGTCGGTGAGCACCGACGCGGACGCCTGGCTGATCGAGCAGCCGAGCGTCTCGTGCGACACGTCGGTCACGGTCTCGCCGTCGAGGCGCACCCGCAGGGTGATCTCGTCGCCGCACGTCGGGTTGATCTGGAACGACTCGGCGTCGTACGGCTCCTTCAGGCCAGAGCCGTGCGGGTTGCGGTAGTGATCCAGGATGATCTCCTGGTACATCTGCTCGAGCTGCATCAGGCCACCCCGAAGAACTCCTGCGCCGCCCGGACGCCCTCCACGAGCGCGGTGACCTCCTCCGGCGTGTTGTACACGGCGAAGGTGGCGCGCGCGGTGGCGGCGACGCCGAAGCGGCGGTGCAGCGGCCAGGCGCAGTGGTGGCCCACCCGGATGGCGACGCCGCGGTCGTCGAGGACCTGGCCGACGTCGTGGGCGTGGATCCCGTCGACGACGAACGACACCGCTCCCCCGCGGTCGGTCAGGTCGCTCGGGCCGATGATCCGCACGCCGGGCAGCTCGGACAGGCCCTCCAGGGCCAGCCGGGTCAGCTCCAGCTCGTGGGCGTGCACCGCGTCCATGCCGATGCCGGAGAGGTAGTCGACGGCGGCAGCGAGCCCGACGGCCTGCGAGCTCATCGGGGTGCCGGCCTCGAAGCGCTGCGGCGGCGGCGCGAACGTGGTCTCCTCCATCCGCACCAGCTCGATCATCGAGCCGCCGGTGAGGAACGGCGGCAGCGCCGCCAGCAGCTCCGAGCGCCCGTACAGCACACCGATGCCGGTCGGGCCGAGCATCTTGTGCCCGGAGAACGCGGCGAAGTCGACGTCGAGCGCGGCGAAGTCGACGGGCATGTGCGGCACGGACTGACACGCGTCGAGCACGACCAGCGCGCCGACCTCGCGCGCCCGGCGCACCAGCTCCTGCACGGGCGCGATGGAGCCGAGCACGTTGGACTGGTGAGCGAACGCGACCACCTTGGTGCGCTCGGTGATGCGCTCCTGGGACAGGTCGATCCGCCCGTCGTCGGTGATCGGGAACCAGCGCAGGGTGGCGCCGGTGCGCTTGCAGAGCTCCTGCCACGGCACCAGGTTCGAGTGGTGCTCGAGTTCGGTGATCACGACTTCGTCACCGGGGCCGAGCACGAACCGGGCCGCGTCCTCGCCCGCCGTGGCGGCATTGCTCATCCCGTACGCGACGAGGTTGAGTGCCTCGGTCGCGTTCTTGGTGAACACGATCTGCTCGGGCAGCGCCCCGACGAACGCCGCGATCCGCGCCCGCGCGGACTCGTACGCGTCGGTGGCCTCCTCCGAGAGCTGGTGCGCGCCGCGGTGCACCGCCGCGTTGTGCTGCTCCAGGAAGCTGCGCTCGGCGTCGACGACCTGGCGCGGCCGCTGGGCCGTGGCGCCCGAGTCGAGGTACACGAGCGGGCGGCCGCCCCGCACGGTGCGGTGCAGCACCGGGAAGTCGGCGCGGATCTTCGCGACGTCGAGCGCGACCGCAGGCTTCACGCCGGAGCTCCTGCCTGCGTGAACCGCACGTAGCCGTGCTTCTCCAGCTCCTCGGCCAGCTCGGGGCCACCGGACTCGACCACGCGGCCGCCGGCGAACACGTGCACGACGTCGGGCCGGATGTGGTTGAGGATGCGCGTGTAGTGGGTGATCAGCAGGACGCCGGCGTCGCCGCTCTCGCGGTAGCGGTTGACGCCCTCGGAGACCACGCGCAGTGCGTCGACGTCGAGACCGGAGTCGGTCTCGTCGAGCACGGCGATCTTCGGCTTCAGCAGGGCCAGCTGCAGCACCTCGTGGCGCTTCTTCTCGCCGCCGGAGAAGCCCTCGTTGACCGACCGGTCCGCGAACGACGGGTCGATCCCGAGGTCGGCCATGGCGGTCTTGACCTCCTTGACCCAGGTGCGCAGCTTCGGCGCCTCGCCGCGGACCGCGGTGGCGGCCGAGCGCAGGAAGTTCGCCATCGAGACCCCGGGCACCTCGACGGGGTACTGCATGGCCAGGAACAGGCCGGCGCGGGCGCGCTCGTCGACGGACATGGCGAGGACGTCCTCGCCGTCGAGCGTGATCGAGCCGGACGTGACCTCGTACTTCGGGTGCCCGGCGATCGCGTAGGCGAGCGTCGACTTGCCCGAACCGTTCGGGCCCATGATCGCGTGGGTCTGGCCCGACGCGACGGTCAGGTCGACCCCCTTGAGGATCTCCTTGGGCCCGTCCTCGGTCGCGACCGAGACGTGCAGGTCCTTGATCTCCAGGGTGGACATGTGGTGGTGGACTCCAGTAGCTCGGGCGACTCAGGCGCCGGTCACGGCGAGCTCGGCCTCCACGGCCTGCTCGAGCCGCTCCCTCAGTTCGGGAAGGGTGATCTTGGACAGGATCTCGCCGAAGAACCCGCGGACGACGAGCCGGCGGGCCACGTCCTCGGGGATGCCCCGGCTCTGCAGGTAGAACAGCTGCTCGTCGTCGAACCGGCCGGTGGCGCTCGCGTGCCCGGCGCCGGCGATCTCGCCGGTCTCGATCTCCAGGTTCGGCACGGAGTCGGCGCGCGCCTTCGGGGTGAGCACCAGGTTGCGGTTCAGCTCGAACGTGTCGGTGCCCTCGGCGGCCGCCCGGATCAGCACGTCGCCGATCCACACGGTGTGCGCGCCGTCACCCTGCAGGGCGTTCTTGTAGTGCACGTTGGAACGGCAGTGCGGCACCGCGTGGTCGACGAGCAGCCGCTGCTCCAGGTGCTGGCCCGCGTCGGCGAAGCCCAGGCCGAGCAGCTCGGCGTCGCCGCCGGGGCCGCGGTACTGCACGGTGGAGCTGTTGCGCACCAGGTCCCCGCCGAGCGCCACGGCGACGCCGCGCAGCGCGGCGTCGCGGCCCACGCTGATGTGCTGGGCGCCGACGTGCACGGCGTCGTCGGCCCACTCGTCGGTGACGATCAGCGTGAGCTGGGAGGCGTCGGCGAGCACGATCTCGAGGTTGTCCGCGAGCGTGCCCGAACCCGAGTAGGTGACCACCACCGTGGCCTGCGTGTGCGGGGTGGTGCGCACCTGCAGGTGCGCGGCCGCGCACCTGCCCTCCCCCGGGCCCTGCACGGTGACGGTGACCGGCTCGGGGGTGCCGTCCAGCGTCAGGACGGTGGCGGTGTCGAACGCCGACCAGGCCGCGGCCGCGACGCGGTCGGCGGGGACGCCGCCCTCACCGATGCGGGGATCGTCGCGGCCGACGGTCTCCGCCGCTGCGCCCTCGACGGCCACCACGGCCGTGCCGTCGAACGCCGCGGTGCCGTCGTGCAGCCCGCGCAGCCGGCGCATGGGCGTGAACCGCCAGATCTCCTCGCGCCCGCCGGGTACCTCGAAGGCCTCGACGTCGTAGGAGGTGAAGCGCTCGCCCGCTGAGGCGAGCGGCCTGTCCCCCTGACCCTTCTTGGCACCGGCCAGCTCCGGGGCGAGCCCGGCAACGTCCGCGGTCATCCGACCGAACCCTCCATCTGCAGCTCGATGAGCCGGTTCAGCTCCAGCGCGTACTCCATCGGCAGTTCACGCGCGATCGGCTCGACGAACCCACGGACCACCATCGCCATGGCCTCGTCCTCGGTGAGACCGCGGCTCATCAGGTAGAACAGCTGGTCCTCGCTGACCTTCGAGACCGTGGCCTCGTGCCCCATCGTGACGTCGTCGGTGCGGACGTCGACGTAGGGGTAGGTGTCGGAGCGGCTGATGTTGTCGACCAGCAGCGCGTCGCACTTCACCGTGGACCGGCTGTGGTGGGCGCGCGGGTTGACCTGGACCAGTCCGCGGTAGGACGTGCGGCCGCCGCCCCGGGCCACCGACTTCGAGATGATCGTCGAGGACGTGTGCGGAGCCAGGTGCACCATCTTCGCCCCGGCGTCCTGGTGCTGACCCTCGCCGGCGAAAGCGATGGACAGCACCTCGCCCTTGGCGTGCTCGCCCATGAGCCACACCGCCGGGTACTTCATGGTCACCTTGGAGCCGATGTTGCCGTCGACCCACTCCATGGTCGCGCCCTCTTCGGCCTTGGCCCGCTTGGTGACCAGGTTGTAGACGTTGTTCGACCAGTTCTGGATCGTGGTGTAGCGGCAGCGCGCGTTCTTCTTCACCACGATCTCCACTACGGCGGAGTGCAGCGAGTCCGACTTGTAGATCGGCGCCGTGCAGCCCTCGACGTAGTGCACGTAGGCACCCTCGTCGACGATGATCAGCGTCCGCTCGAACTGGCCCATGTTCTCGGTGTTGATCCGGAAGTAGGCCTGCAGCGGGATGTCGACGTGGACGCCCGGCGGCACGTAGATGAACGATCCACCGGACCACACGGCCGAGTTCAGCGCGGCGAACTTGTTGTCACCGGCCGGGATGACCGAGCCGAAGTACTCCTTGAACAGCTCCGGGTGCTCGCGCAGCCCGCTGTCGGTGTCCAGGAAGATCACGCCCTGCTTCTCGAGGTCGTCGCGGATCTGGTGGTAGACGACCTCGGACTCGTACTGCGCGGCCACCCCGGCGATCAGCCGGGCCTTCTCCGCCTCCGGGATGCCCAGCTTGTCGTAGGTGTTCTTGATGTCCGGCGGCAGCTCGTCCCAGCTCGTGGCCTGCTTCTCCGTGGACCGGACGAAGTACTTGATGTTGTCGAAGTCGATCTCCGACAAGTCCGCGCCCCAGCGCGGCATCGGCTTGCGCTCGAAGATCTCCAGCGCCTTCAGCCGGAACTCCAGCATCCACTGGGGCTCGTTCTTCAGCGCCGAGATGTCGGCGACCACATCGGCGGAGAGGCCTCGCCGGGCGGACGCACCTGCGGTGTCCGGGTCCGCCCAGCCGAACTCGTACCGGCCGAGCGCGGCGAGGGTCTCCTCCTGGGTGAGCGACTCAGGAGCGGTCGTCATACGTGGACTGCCTCCCTCTCGGGACTGTGGTGGGATGGGCGCGCCGCGCGACCTCGGGAACGTCGAGCGGGACGTGGGTGGTGCACGCGGCGTCCCCGCGCGCGATGGTCGCCAGCCGCTGCACGTGGGTGCCGAGCACGTCGGCGATGGCGACGGTCTCGGCCTCGCACAGGGCCGGGAACTCGGCCGCCACGTGGGCGACCGGGCAGTGGTGCTGGCACAGCTGCACGCCGCGGTGGGACCCGACGTGGGTCTCCCGGGCCTGGGCCGCGTAGCCGCGCTCGGACAGCACGGTGGCCAGCCGGACGGCGCGCTCGCCGGGGTCGCCGCCCGAGCCGACGACCGCCGCCGCGGAACCGATGAGGTCCCGGGCCCGCTTGCGGGCGAACCCCTCGACGGCCTCGGGCCCGAGCTCCTCGGCCAGGTAGCGCAGCGCCGCCACCGCGAGGTCGTCGTAGCCGTGGCCGAAGCGGTCGCGGCCCGCCTGGGTCAGCAGGTACATGCGGGCGGGGCGGCCGCGCCGGCGCCGGCCCCGCGAGGGCGCCTCACGCACCTCAGCCTCGCCGTCGGCGAGCAGCGCGTCGAGGTGCCGACGAACCGCCGGCGCGGACAGCTCGAGCGCCGCCGCGATCTCGCCCGCGGTGACCGGGCCCTGCTCCATGAGCATCCGGGCCACGGCCGCGCGCGTGCGACCCTCGCCGCCGGCCGCCAGGCCGTCGGCATGGGACTGCTCCGCGCTTTTCACAACACCAGTGTTTCCTATTTCCCTCCAGGACACAAACCCACCCCCCGGTTGTGACGCAGATCGCTGGTCGCCAGGGCCGAACGCGCAGGTGGGCAGGGGTGCGCTCCTGTCCGACGGGTGAGGTTCCGCGGTCCGCCGCGCTGGGCCGGGGCCACCGGCGCCGGTGGGCAGGCGGACCCGCGACGACGTGCGCGAACCGGGCGGCCCCGCCCGCCCCGCTGCCGGGTGACGCCGGTCACCCGATCGCTCCCGGCTACGCTCCCGGCATGGTCACTCCTGCGGTCGACGGCGCGGCTGCCGTCGTGCAGGAGTCCCCGCCGCGGGATCCGAGCCGGGTGGCCCGGCGCCTCGGCACCGTCGGCGCCCTGCTGATGGGCATCGGCGCGTTCGGGTCCGGCGCGCTGCCGGTGCCCAACCCCGTCTCCGGGCTGCGGATCCTCGGCCTGCCCGCGCGCAACGTCACGATCGCGATCGCCATCACCTACACCGGGCTGCTGCTGGTGGTGCTGTGCTGGCTGTGGATCGGCAAGATGCTGCGCCACCACGGGGCGGTCGCGCCCGCGCCGGACAAGGTCCAGCTGTGGAAGACCGCGATCCTCTGGTCGATCCCGCTGGCGCTGGCCCCGCCGCTGTTCTCCCGCGACGTCTACAGCTACCTCGCGCAGAGCGCCACGCTCGCGCGCGGGCTCGACCCGTACACGATGCCGCCGGCCACCGCGCTGGGCGTCGACGACCCGCTGGTGCGCAGCATCCCGACGATCTGGCGCGACACCGGCGCCCCCTACGGGCCGCTGTTCCTCGTGCTCGGCCGGGTCATCACCGCGATCTCCGGCAACGACGTCGTGCTCGGCATCGTCTGCTACCGGGTGCTCGCGCTGGCCGGCCTCGCGATGATCATCTGGGCGCTGCCGCGGCTCGCTCGTCGGTGCGGGCTCGACGCCGGGCTCGTGCTCTGGCTCGGCGCCGCCAACCCGATCGTGCTGTTCCACCTGATCAGCGGCGTGCACAACGAGGCGCTGATGGTCGGGCTCATGCTCGTCGGGATGGAGATCGGGCTGCGCGCCGGCCCGCGGATCCTCGATCCGCTTCTGCTGACCGGCGGGCTGCTCATCGTCTGCGCGTCGGCGGTGAAGCTGCCGGCCGCGATGGCGCTGGGCTTCCTGGGCATGGACTGGGCCCGCAAGCGCGGCAACCGGGTGCGCGACGTCGCGCTCGCCGCCCTGCTGCTGCTCGTCGTCGGGCTGGTCGTGTACGTGCCGCTCTCGGCCGGGCTCGGCGTCGGCATCGGCTGGGCCACCACGCTGGCGATCCCGAGCCTGATCCTGTCGTGGATGTCGGTGACCACCGATCTCGGGATGCTCGGCGGCCAGCTCGGCATCCTGTTCGGCCTCGGCGAGCACACCCAGGGCGTCCTGAGCGTCACGCGGTCCCTCGGACTGCTGCTCGGCGCCGCCGCGGTGGCGTGGGTGCTCTGGCTCACCTACCGCGGCCGGGTCGACGCGTTCACCGGCATGGCCGCGGCGATGGCCGCGTTCGTGCTCCTCGGGCCGGTCGTGCACCCGTGGTACCTGTTGTGGGCGGTCATCCCGCTCGCCGCCACCCGGGCCGTGCCGACCTACCGGCGCGCGGTGCTCGCCATCTCCGCGGTGCTCGCCGTCGTCGTGCCGCCGACCGGCGCGGACTTCAACTTCCGCGCCTTCCAGCTGCCGCTGGCGATCGTCGCCGGCGTGGTCCTGCTCATCCTGCTGCTGCTCGTGCAGCGCCACCTGCTGCGCGGCCAGACCGGCTACGACATCGAGATGCTGCCCGGCCGCTCCCCCGCGCACGCCGCCGCGCCCGGCGAGGTGTCGGCCGAGGTCTCCCGGCCGTCGTCCTAAGCTTCGAGGTGTGAGTGCACCCCCCGCCGTCGACGTGCGCGGCCTCGTGAAGTCCTACGGGGACGTGACCGCCCTCGACGGTCTCGACCTGCGCCTGGACGCCGGTCAGGTGCTGGCTCTGCTGGGCCCGAACGGTGCCGGCAAGACCACCGCCGTCGAGATCTGCGAGGGCTTCCGCACCGCCGACGCCGGCGAGGTGCGCGTGCTCGGCACCGACCCGGCGGGCGCCCCGGACGCGCTGCGCGCCCGCATCGGCGTGATGCCGCAGGGCGGTGGGGCCTACCCGGGGGTGCGCGCCGACGAGATGCTGAGGTTGGTCGCGGCCTGCTCGGCGCATCCGCTCGACGTCGACTGGCTGCTGTCGATCCTCGGGCTCGACTCGTGCGCCCGCACGTCGTACAAGCGTCTGTCCGGCGGCCAGCAGCAGCGTCTCGCGCTGGCGTGCGCGGTCGTCGGGCGGCCGGAGCTGGTCTTCCTCGACGAGCCCACGGCCGGGCTGGACCCGCAGGGCCGCCACCTCGTGTGGGAGCTGGTGCGGGCGCTGCGCCGGGACGGGGTGGCGGTGCTGCTCACCACCCACTTGATGGAGGAGGTCGAGGCGCTGGCCGACGAAGTGGTGATCATCGACCACGGCCGGGTCGTCGCCGCGGGCTCGCCCGCCGCGCTGACCGCCGGCTCTGACCACCGGGAGCTGCGGTTCCGCGCCAAGCCCGGCATGGACGTCGCCGAGCTGGCCGCCGCACTGCCCCCCGACTGCCGGGCCGCCGAGCCTGCCGCCGGCCGCTACGTCGTGCAGGGCCGCATCGATCCGTCAGTGCTCGCGACCGTCACGAAGTGGTGCGCGCAGCAGGGCGCGCTCGCGGACGACGTGCAGATCACCCGCCGCAGCCTCGAGGACGTCTTCCTCGAGCTGACCGGGCGGGAGCTGCGATGACCGCGCGCTTCCCCGAGGGGACCTTCACCCCGCGGCCCGGACCCGGCCGCCCGGCGCGGATGCTGGCCGTGCAGGCCACGACCGAGCTGAAGCTGGCGCTGCGCAACGGCGAGCAGGTGCTGCTCACCCTGTTGATCCCGGCGATGCTGCTGGTCGGGCTGACCCTGCTGCCGCTGGTGCCGATGCCCGAGCCGCGCGTCGACGCCGTCACCCCCGGGGTGCTGGCGCTGGCGGTCATGTCCACCGCCTTCACCGGGCAGGCGATCGCGCTGGGCTTCGACCGCCGCTACGGCGTCATCTCCCGGCTCGCCGCCACCGCGCTGCCGCGCTGGCTGCTGGTGACCGGCCGGCTCGTCGCCGTCATCGGCGTGGTCGTCGTGCAGCTGGTGGTGCTGAGCGTCATCGCCGCCGTGCTGGGGTGGGAACCGGCCCCCGCCGGGCTCGGCTGGGCGCTGCTGCTGGTCGTGCTCGGCGTGGGCGCGTTCGGCGCGCTCGGGATCCTGCTCGGCGGCACCGTCCGTGCGGAGATCACGCTCGCCCTGGCCAACATCGTGTGGTTCGTACTGCTGCTGGCCGGCGGGATCATCGTGCCGCTGGAGCAGTTGCCCGGCCCGATCGCCGGGGTCGCCGCGGTCCTGCCGTCCGGGGCGCTGGCCGAGGGTCTGCGCACGGCGCTGACCACCGGCGCGTCGCCCGGCTGGCAGCCGGTGCTCGTGCTGCTCGCCTGGACCGCTGCCGCCACCGCTGCGGCTGCGCGGTTGGTGCGCTGGCGCTGAACCGCTCGATCGCGGAACAGGGTGCCCGTGATCAGCGGTGATGCGGATGCGAGGCGACCGGCGCCACCTTCTACGATCTGTAGTGTGAACCTTCTCGACCGCCTGCCCACCACGTCGCGCTCGATGATGCGCGCAGTCGCGATCGCCGCGGTCGTCGCCCAGGCGGGCATCGCGGTCACCGGGTCGGTCGTGCGGGTCACCGGGTCCGGGCTGGGCTGCCCCACCTGGCCGGAGTGCTTCCCCGGCAGCCTCGTGCCCACGCCGCACCCGGAGGTCGAGCCGCTCACGCAGTGGATCGAGTTCGGCAACCGCCTGCTCACCGGCGTGGTGATCCTGGTCGCGGCGGCCTGCGTCGTGGCCGCGTGGGGCGTGCGGCCGCGCAGCGCCCGGCTGGTGCGGCTGGCCTGGCTGCAGCCGGTCGGGGTGATCCTGCAGGCGGTCGTCGGCGGGCTGGTGGTCCGGTCGCAGCTGGTGTGGTGGTCGGTGGGGCTGCACTTCCTGCTCTCGGTCGTGTTCGTGTGGCTGGCGGTGCAGCTGGTGTGCGCCGTGCGGGACGCGTTCGACGGCGGTGCCGACGGGCCACCGATCCCGGTCGTCCCGGGCCCGGTCCGCGGGCTGGTGGCCACCTCCTCGGTCGTGCTGGGTCTGCTCGTCGTCGCCGGCACGCTGGTGACGGCCGCCGGGCCGCACTCCGGCGACTCGGACGTCCCGCGGCTGGAGCTGGGCGTGCAGGCCACCGCGCAGCTGCACGCCGACCTCGTCTTCGCCTACCTGGGGCTGCTGGTCGGCCTCGGCTTCGCCCTCCGCGCGGTCGGCGGGCCCGCCGAGCTGTGGCGCCGGTACACCGCGGTGATCGCCGTCGCGGCCGCGCAGGGGGTGCTCGGCGGCGTCCAGTACGCGCTCGGCGTGCCCGAGGTGCTGGTGTCGCTGCACGTCCTCGGTTCGATGCTGGCCGTCGTGGCGGCGTCGGCGCTGTGGGCAGGTACCGTCCGACGAGCACGATCAGAGCGAGCGGTGCCCGAGCCGGCACCTGCGGAGGTGATGTGATGCGTGCGGTCCAGATCACCGAGCCCGGTGGGCCGGAGGTGCTCACCGTCAGCGAGGTGCCCGACCCGGTCGCCGGGGACGGCCAGGTGCTCGTCGAGGTGTCCGCGGTCGGCGTGAACTTCATCGACACCTACCACCGCGCGGGCATCTACCCGATCGAGGAGCCGTTCGTGCTCGGTGTCGAGGGCGTCGGCCGCATCGTCGGCACCGGTGAGCGCGTAGCGTGGGCCGGGCCGATGGGTAGCTACGCCGAGCGGGTCACGCTGCCGGCCGAGCGGGTCGTGCCCGTGCCGGACGAGCTGTCCGACGAGCTGGCCGCGGGGGCGCTGCTGCAAGGGCTCACGGCGCACGCGCTGATCGTCGACACGTTCCCCGTGCAGGCCGGGCAGGACGTGCTCGTCCACGCCGCAGCCGGCGGGCTCGGCCTGCTGCTCGTGCAGATGGCGGCGCAGCGCGGGGCGCGGGTGATCGGCACCGTCTCGACCGAGGAGAAGGCGAAGCTCGCCCGCGAGGCCGGCGCGGCGGAGATCATCAACTACACGGAGGTCAGCGATGTCGCGGGCGCGGTGCGGGACCTCACCGGTGGGGCCGGGGTGCACGTCGTCTACGACGGGGTCGGCGCCTCGACCTTCGACGCGAGCCTGGCATCGCTGCGGGTGCGCGGGATGCTGGTGCTCTGCGGTGCGGCCAGCGGGCCCGTGCCCCCGGTCGACCCGCAGCGGCTCAACGCCGCCGGCTCGGTGTACCTCACCCGCCCGAAGGTGTTCGACTACGTCCTGACCCGGGAGGAGCTGCTCGACCGCGCGGGCGCCGTCTACGGCGCGGTGGCCGACGGCAGCCTCACGGTCCGCATCGGCGGGCGGTACCCGCTCGCGGAGGCCCGCCGCGCCCACGAGGACCTCGAGGGCCGGCGCACCACCGGCAAGCTGCTGCTCCTGCCCTGATCGGGGGCGGCGAACCGGGCTCGGGCAGACTCGCCCGCGTGCCGACGACGTTCCACGATCTCGAGGCGTACCAGAAGCTGCCCAGGCTGTCCGGGCTGGTCCTCTCCCCCGAC
The DNA here is from genome assembly GCF_900142365.1 of Pseudonocardia thermophila. Classification (GTDB taxonomy): domain Bacteria; phylum Actinomycetota; class Actinomycetes; order Mycobacteriales; family Pseudonocardiaceae; genus Pseudonocardia; species Pseudonocardia thermophila. Next base: position 104,706 of record NZ_FRAP01000001.1, read on the forward strand.
GGCTCCCGGCTGGTCACGTCGGTGTCCGAGCCGGACCCGAAGGGCACTCGGTTCCGGTCTGCGCTGTGGGAGATCGACCCGGCCGGACGGCGGCCGGCGCGGCGGCTGACCCGGGGGAGCAAGCCGGACACCGCGGCGCAGTTCCTGCCGTCCGGGGAGCTGCTGTTCACCTCGGCGCGCCCGGACCCGGCCGCGGCCAAGCCGGACGAGGACGCGCCCGCCGCGCTGTGGCTGCTCCCGGAGGCCGGTGAGGCGCGGGCGGTCGGCACCCGGCCCGGCGGGATCGCCACGCCGATGGTGGCGCGCGAGGCGGGCACGGTCGTGGTGACGTCGCTGACGCTGCCCACCGCGAGCACCGCGGAGGAGGACCAGCAGCGGCGCACCGCGCGCAAGGACCGCGGGGTCAGCGCGATCCCGGACGACGGCGCGCACGTCCAGTGGCACGATCTCACCCCCGACGCGGGCCCGGCCCTGCGCAACGCCTCCTACGACGTCACGCCGGACGGCTCGACCGTCGTCACCGGCTGGACGGTGCCGGCGGAGCGGGGTGACCGGCGCGCGCAGATCGTCGCGATCGACGTCGCGTCCGGGGAGCGGCGTGTGCTGGCCGGCGACGCCGCCCACGACTACGGCGGCCCGGTCGTCAGCCCGGACGGCCGTCGGGTCGTCTGCAGCCGCTCCACCCTGCCCACGCCGACGCGCTGCCCCGAGCAGGACCTCGTCGTGCTGGCGGTGGACGGCAGCGCCGAGCCGCGCGTCGTCACGGAGGGCTGGGACCGCTGGCCGATCTGGTACCGCTGGACCGCGGACTCGGCGGCGCTGATCGTGACAGCGGACGACCGCGGCCGCTCCCCCGTGTTCCGCCTGGAGCTCGACGGCGCCGTCACGAAGCTGACCGGCGACGACGGCGCGTACACGGATCTCGTCGTGGCCCCGGACGGATCGGCGGTGTACGCGCTGCGCAGCAGCATCGACCGGATGCCGGCGCCCGTCCGGCTCGACCCGACCACGCCCGAGCAGGAGCCCGTGGGCCTGCCGGCCCCGGCCGAGACGCCCGAGCTGCCGGGCACGCTCACCGAGGTCACCGCCACCGCCGAGGACGGCACGCCGCTGCGGTCGTGGCTGGTGCTGCCCGAGGGCGCGTCGGCGCAGCGGCCCGCCCCGCTCGTGCTCGCGATCCACGGCGGTCCGCTGGGCAGCTGGAACGCCTGGCAGTGGCGGTGGAACCCGTGGCTCATCGCGGCCCGCGGATACGCGGTGCTGCTGCCCGACCCGGCCCTCTCCACGGGGTACGGCTCCGACTTCGTGCAGCGTGGCTGGGGTGCGTGGGGTGCCGCGCCGTACACCGATCTGATGGCGCTCACCGACGCCGCCGTGGCCCGCCCGGACATCGACGAGACCCGCACCGCGGCCGCGGGCGGTTCGTTCGGCGGGTACATGGCGAACTGGATCGCCGGGCACACCGACCGGTTCCGCGCGATCGTCACGCACGCGAGCCTGTGGGCGCTCGACCAGTTCGGACCCACCACCGACGTGGCGACGTACTGGCGGCACGAGATGTCTCCGTCGATGGAGCAGGCCAACAGCCCGCACCGGTTCGCCGAGAAGATCACCTCGCCGATGCTGGTGATCCACGGCGACAGGGACTACCGGGTGCCGATCGGCGAGGCGCTGCGGCTCTGGTACGACCTGGTCAACGGGCACGACGGACCACCGGAGGAGTTCCCGCACCGGTTCCTGTACTTCCCCGACGAGAACCACTGGATCCTCACGCCGGGCAACGCGGTGGTCTGGTACCAGACGGTGCTGGCCTTCCTCGACCACCACGTGCTGGGCGAGGAGTGGCAGACCCCGGACGACCTCACCTGAGGCCCGCGCTCGGCGCGGGGTTCGCAGCTGACGACGACGGGCCGCGGGCTCCACGACGCCGAGTTGCCCCGTCCACGCACCGGCGAGTTGCCCGCTCCGGGCGAGCGAGTTGCCCCGTGAAGGACACCGAGTTGCTCCCAGCGCGACAGCGAGTTGCCTGTGCGGAACCGCGAGTCGCCCGGTGTGACCGCGGTGGTACCGGGCCCCGCCAGGCGTCTTCCCCTCAGCCGCTCGGCACCCCGTCCGGGCAGTTCACCAACCCGGGGAAGCCAACTCGCCGGCCCGGAAGGGGCAACTCGCCGGCGTGGGACCCACGACTCGCCGGCACGTGCACCCGGGACGGCCGGATTCAGCGCGGCGACCTGAAGCGGTGTCGGGACCTGCGGGTGCGTCAGCCCAACAGCGGCGGGAGGCCGATGATCGCGTCGACGGCGATGGCCGCGAAGAGGCCGCACAGGTAGCCGTTCGACAGGTGGAACAGCTTCATCGGGGCGGGGTCGGCGCCGGTCACGACCGCGCGGTGCAGCCGGTGCGCCTGGTAGATGAAGTACCCCCCGCCGGCGACGGCCGCCCCGGCGTAGATCCACGAGGTGACGGGCAGCAGCAGGAGCGTCGTCAGCACCATCACCCACGTGTAGGCGAGGATGCGCCGCGACACCTGCACCGGGGTCGCCACCACCGGCAGCATGGGGATGTTCGCCTTCGCGTAGTCGTCGCGGTAGCGCATCGCGAGCGCCCAGAAGTGCGGCGGCGTCCAGAAGAAGATCACCGCGAACATCACCAGCGCGGGCCACTCGACGGTGCCGGTGACCGCCGCCCACCCGATGACGACGGGCATGCAGCCGGCGGCCCCGCCCCACACGATGTTCTGCGCCGTGCGCCGCTTGAGCAGCAGCGTGTAGACGAGCACGTAGAACGCGATGGCGGCGAGCGCGAGCGACGCGGCGAGCCAGTTGGTGGTCAAGCCGAGGAACAGCGTCGCCACCACGCCGAGCACCAGGCCGAAGACCAGCGCGTTGAGCGGCGGCACCTCACCCTTGGCGAGCGGGCGGCGCGCAGTGCGCTTCATGATCCGGTCGATGTCGGCGTCGACGACGCAGTTCAGCGCGTGTGCGCTGGCGGCGGCGAGCGCCCCGCCGAGCAGGGTGGCGACGACCAGCCAGACCGACGGGAACCCCCGCTGGGCCAGGCACATCGCGGGGACGGTGACGACGAGCAGCTGCTCGATGATCCGCGTCTTCGTCAGACCGACATAAGCGCCGATCGTGTCGCGCATGCGCCGTGTCCGCGTGGGGCCCCGTCGGGACACGAGCACGCTCACCGGCAACCTCTTCGCGTGTGGTGGGACCGCTTTTCCACGGCGTTGTTTCTACGACGTGTCGATGGTAGCCCGGCGCATGACCGGACCGGTTCGCGGGTAGCCGTGAGGTGAATCGAACGGCAAGAGATCACACAGCACGTGGCTGCGCGGCTAGGGTGTCCCCGAGCCGGCTTGCCTCGCCGCACCGAGAGCGCCGCCCGTCCGTCCTACCTGCTGTGACCCACGAGGAGAGCTGTGGCCGACCCGACATCCGAGACGTCGATCGAGAGTCTCACGAAGATCAGCGTGCCCGACGACTGGACCGAGCTCGACACGCGGGCCGTCGACACGATCCGGGTGCTCGCGGCGGACGCCGTGCAGAAGGTGGGGAACGGGCACCCCGGCACGGCGATGAGCCTCGCCCCGCTGGCCTACGTGCTGTTCCAGCGCGTGATGCGGCACGACCCGACCGATCCCGACTGGATCGGTCGCGACCGGTTCGTGCTCTCCTGCGGACACTCCAGCCTCACGCTGTACCTGCAGCTGTTCTTCTCGGGCTACGGGCTGGAGATCGAGGACATCGAGGCGCTGCGCACCTGGGGCTCGAAGACCCCCGGCCACCCGGAGCACCGGCACACCCCCGGGGTGGAGATCACCACGGGGCCGCTCGGCCAGGGACTCGCCTCCGCCGTCGGCATGGCGATGGCCGCGCGCCGGGAGCGGGGGCTGTTCGACCCCGACGCCCCGGCCGGGGAGAGCCCGTTCGACCACCACATCTACGTCATCGCCTCCGACGGTGACATCGAGGAGGGCGTGACCGCCGAGGCCTGCTCGCTCGCCGGCACCCAGCAGCTGGGCAACCTCACCGTCATCTACGACGACAACAAGATCTCCATCGAGGACGACACCCGCATCGCGCTGACCGAGGACGTCGCGAAGCGGTACGAGGCCTACGGCTGGCACGTGCAGAAGGTCGAGGGCGGCAACAACGTCACCGGCATCCTCGACGCGATCGCGAAGGCCCGCGAGGTCACCGACCGGCCGTCCATCATCGTGCTGCGCACCATCATCGGCTGGCCCGCGCCGACGAAGCAGAACACCGGCAAGGCGCACGGTGCCGCGCTCGGCGAGGACGAGGTGGCGGAGGTCAAGAGGATCCTCGGCTTCGACCCGGACACGTCGTTCGTCGTCGAGCCGGAGGTGCTCGCGCACGCTCGCAAGGTCGTCGACCGCGGCCGCGGGGCGCGCGCCGCCTGGCAGAAGACGTTCGACGACTGGGCTGCCCGCGAGCCCGAGCGCAAGGAGCTGTTCGAGCGCATGCTCGGCCGCACCCTCCCCGAGGGCTGGGCGAAGGCGCTGCCGAGCTGGGAGCCGGACCCGAAGGGGCTGGCGACCCGCAAGGCGTCTCAAGCGGTGCTCGACTCGCTGGCCGACGTGCTGCCGGAGCTGTGGGGTGGCTCGGCCGACCTGGCGGAGAGCAACAACACGACGATGAAGGGCGCCGACTCGTTCGGCCCGGCGTCGATCGCCACCAAGATGTGGAAGGCCCACCCGTACGGCCGCACGCTGCACTTCGGCGTCCGCGAGCACGCGATGGGCGCGATCCTCAACGGCATCGCGCTGCACGGCCCCACCCGCCCCTACGGCGGCACGTTCCTCACGTTCAGCGACTACATGCGCGGCGCCGTGCGGCTGGCGGCGCTGATGAAGTCGTCGGTCATCTACGTGTGGACGCACGACTCGATCGGCCTCGGCGAGGACGGCCCCACGCACCAGCCGATCGAGCACCTGGCCGCGCTGCGCGCGATCCCCGGCCTGGACATCATCCGGCCAGCCGACGCCAACGAGACCGCGTACGCGTGGCAGGCGGCGCTCGAGCGGCCGGAGGGCCCCAAGGGCATCGCGCTGACCCGGCAGAACGTCCCCGTCCTGGAGGGTACGTCCGCCGAGGGCGTGGCCCGCGGCGGGTACGTGCTGGCTGAGGCGTCCACGGGCGAGCCGCAGGTGATCCTCATCGCCACCGGTTCGGAGGTGCAGATCGCGGTCGAGGCGCGGAAGGTCCTGGAGGCCGACGGCGTTGCCACGAGGGTGGTGTCGATGCCGTGTCTGGAGTGGTTCGAGGAGCAGGACGAGGACTACCGAGCCTCGGTGCTCCCGCCCGCGGTGCGCGCCCGGGTCAGCGTCGAGGCCGGGATCGCGATGCCGTGGTTCAAGTACACGGGCGACGCCGGTGAGCAGATCTCGATCGAGCACTACGGCGCCAGCGCCGACTACCAGACGCTGTTCCGGGAGTTCGGCTTCACCACGGAGAACGTGGTCGCCGCTGCCCGCCGCAGCCTCGCCCGAGTGACCGGCACGAACTCCTGAAGGGATTGGACATGACCGACCGACTGGGCGCCCTGGCCGCCGCCGGTGTCTCCATCTGGCTCGACGACCTGTCCCGCGAGCGCCTGAACAGCGGCAACCTGCAGTCGCTCATCACCGACAAGCACGTCGTCGGGGTCACGACGAACCCGACGATCTTCGCCAACGCGCTGGCGAACGGAGCCGCCTACGACGCGCAGGTGCGCGAGCTGGCCTCCCGCGGCGCCTCCGTCGAGGACGCGGTGCGCGAGATCACCGTCGCCGACGTGCAGCAGGGCTGCGACGTCTTCTCGGGTACGTGGGAGGCCACCGGCGGGATCGACGGGCGGGTGTCGCTCGAGGTCGACCCGCGGCTGGCCCACGACACGGAGAAGACCGTCGCCGAGGCGCTGGACCTGTGGAAGGCCGTCGACCGGCCCAACCTCCTGGTCAAGATCCCGGCGACCAAGGAGGGGCTGCCGGCGATCACGCAGGCGCTCGCCGAGGGCGTCAGCGTGAACGTGACGCTGATCTTCTCCGTGGAGCGCTACCGCGACGTGATGAACGCCTACCTCGAGGGCCTGGAGCGGGCCGCGGCCAACGGGCACAACCTGTCCGGCATCGCCTCGGTGGCCAGCTTCTTCGTCTCCCGCGTGGACACCGAGATCGACAAGCGCCTGGAGGCCATCGGCGGCAGCGCGCTGGAGCTGCGCGGCAAGGCCGCGATCGCCAACTCGGTCCTCGCCTACGCCGCATACCAGGAGATCTTCTCCGGCGAGCGGTGGAAGAAGCTGGAGGCGCAGGGCGCCAAGGTGCAACGGCCGCTGTGGGCCTCCACCGGCGTGAAGAACCCGGCCTACCCGGACACGCTCTACGTGTCCGAACTGGTCGTGGCCGGCACCGTCAACACGATGCCGGAGAAGACCCTCGACGCGTTCGCCGACCACGGCGAGGTGCGCGGTGACACCGTCACCGGCCGGGCGGACGAGGCGCAGCGGGTCTTCGACGCGGTCGCCGACGCCGGTGTCGACCTGACCGACGTGTTCCTCACCCTCGAGAAGGAGGGTGTGGAGAAGTTCGACAAGTCCTGGGCCGAGCTGCTCGAGACGGTGCAGGGCCAGCTAGACGGCGCGAAGAGCTGATCACGAAGCCATGACCTGGACGAACCCGCTGCGCGACGAGCGGGACAAGCGGCTGCCGAGGATCGCCGGGCCCTGCAGCCTGGTGATCTTCGGCGTCACCGGGGACCTGTCCCGCAAGAAGCTCATGCCGGCGATCTACGATCTGGCCAACCGCGGGCTGCTGCCGCCCGGTTTCGCCCTCACCGGCTTCGCCCGCCGCGACTGGGCCGCGGAGGACTTCGGCAAGATCGTCTACGAGGCGGTCAAGCAGCACGCCCGCACTCCGTTCCGCCAGGAGGTGTGGGACCGGCTCGCCGAGGGGTTCCGGTTCGTTCCGGGCTCGTTCGACGACGACGAGGCGTTCGACCGGCTCGCACAGACCGTGCGCGAGCTCGACGCCCAGCGCGGCACCAACGGCAACCACGCCTTCTACCTGTCGATACCGCCGTCGGCGTTCCCGGTGGTGTGCAAGCAGCTCGCCCGCTCGGGCCTCGCCGCTTCGGACGGCGAGCACTGGCGCCGGGTGGTGATCGAGAAGCCGTTCGGCCACGACCTGAAGTCGGCGATCGAGCTCAACGCGATCGTCAACGACGTCTTCCCCGAGGACGCGGTCTTCCGCATCGACCACTACCTCGGCAAGGAGACGGTGCAGAACATCCTGGCGATGCGGTTCGCCAACCAGCTGTTCGAGCCGATCTGGAACTCCCACTACGTCGACCACGTCCAGATCACGATGGCCGAGGACATCGGGCTGGGCGGCCGCGCGGGCTACTACGACGGCATCGGCGCGGCGCGCGACGTCATCCAGAACCACCTCCTGCAGCTGCTCGCGTTCACCGCGATGGAGGAGCCGACCTCGTTCTCCGCGGCCGAGCTGCGCACCGAGAAGATCAAGGTGCTCAACGCGACGCGGCTCGTCGGCCCGCTCGACGAGACGACCGCGCGCGGGCAGTACCTCGGCGGCTGGCAGGGCGGCGAGTGGGTGCCCGGGCTGAAGGAGGAGGAGGGGTTCAACCCCGAGTCCAAGACCGAGACCTACGCCGCGATCACCCTCGAGGTCGACACCCGCCGCTGGGCCGGGGTGCCGTTCTTCCTGCGCACCGGCAAGCGGCTCGGCCGGCGCGTCACCGAGGTCGCGGTGATCTTCAAGCGGGCGCCGCACCTGCCGTTCGACGCGACGATGACCGAGGAGCTCGGGCAGAACGCGCTGGTCGTGCGGGTGCAGCCGGACGAGGGCATCACGATGCGGTTCGGTTCGAAGGTCCCCGGCAGCCAGATGGAGGTCCGCGACGTCACGATGGACTTCGGCTACGGCACGTCGTTCACCGAGTCGTCACCGGAGGCCTACGAGCGGCTGATCCTCGACGTGCTGCTCGGCGAGCCCAGCCTGTTCCCGGTGAACGCCGAGGTGGAGCGGTCTTGGGAGATCCTCGACCCGGTCATCGAGCACTGGGCGAAGCAGGAGCAGGGGCCCGATCCGTACCCGGCCGGGTCGTGGGGGCCGGAGTCGGCCAACCGCATGCTGGCCCGCACCGGACGCGCCTGGAGGCGACCGTGATCGTCGATCTTCCGTCGTCCACGACCTCGGCGGTCAACAAGAAGATCGTCGAGCTGCGCGAGAAGGGTGGCGTGCTCGCGCTCGGCCGCGTGCTGACGCTGGTCATCGTCACCAACGACGGGGCGGAGCTGGAGCCCGCCGTCGAGGCCGCCAACGCCGCTAGCCGGGAGCACCCGTGCCGGGTGATCGTGGTGGCCAGGGGGGCGCGCAAGGCCGCGCCGCGGTTGGACGCCCAGATCCGGGTCGGCGGCGACGCCGGCGCCAGCGAGGTCATCGTCCTGCGCGGCTACGGCCCGCTCGCGGACGGCGAGGCGGCCGCCGGCATGGTGATGCCGCTGCTGCTGCCCGACGCGCCGGTGGTGGCGTGGTGGCCGGGTGAGGCGCCCGCGGTGCCGTCGCAGGACCCGGTGGGCCGGCTCGCGCAGCGCCGCATCACCGACGCGCTGGCGTCGCGCAACCCGATCAAGGCGATCGAGCAGCGCAGGGCGAACCACGTGCCCGGCGACACCGACCTGACCTGGACCCGGCTCACGCCCTGGCGGGCGCTGCTGGCCACCGCGCTCGACGGCCCGCCGCACGAGCCGGTGCTCAGCGCGACGGTGGCCGGGGAGACCGTGTCGCCGTCGACCGACCTGATGGCCGGCTGGCTGGCCGCCCGGCTGAACGCGAAGGTCAAGCGCTCCCCCAACGACGGCGGGCCCGGCCTCACGTCGGTGCGGCTGGACCGCCCGTCGGGCCCGGTGGAGCTGGTGCGCCCGGACGGCAAGGTCGGCTGGCTGCGCCAACCCGGCCAGCCGGACCGCCAGGTGGCGCTGATGCGCCGCGAGGTGCGCGATTGCCTCGCCGAGGAGCTGCGCCGCCTCGACCACGACGAGCCGTACGCGGAGGCGCTGGCCGGGTGGAGCAAGGTCTCCCGCGGCCGCACGCCGGTGAAGGCGGTCCTGTGAGCCCGATCGAACCCATCCCGACCGACGGAGCAGGAGCACGGTGAGCAGCAAGAGCGTCGTCGTCCACCCCGATGCGGACTCCCTCGCGGCCGCCGCGGCTGCCCGGTTGATCACCAAGATCGTCGACCTGCAGGCGGGCGGCGGCGCACCGAGGATCGTGCTGGCCGGTGGCGGGGTGGCCATCAAGATGCTCGAGCACGTGCGCGAGTCCCCGGCCGCCGCCGCGATCGACTGGTCGCGCATCGAGCTGTACTGGGGCGATGAGCGCTACGTCGCGCCGGACCATCCGGAGCGCAACGAGCTGCAGGCCCGCCGGGCGCTGCTCGACCACGTGCCCGTCGACCCGGCGAAGGTGCACCCGATGGGCGCAGACACCGGCGGCCCGGTCGAGGAAGCCGCGGCCGCCTACGCGGAGCTGCTCGCGGAGCAGGCCGGTGGATCGGGCGTGCCGGCGTTCGACGTGCTGCTCGCCGGCATGGGCGGCGAGGGGCACACCCTGTCGGTGTTCCCCGACTCCCCCGCGGTGCACGAGACGACCGCCGGCGTGGTGGCCGTCCACGACTGCCCGAAGCCACCGCCCACCCGCATCTCGCTCACGCTGCCGGCGGCGCGGGCCGCAGCGGAGGTGTGGATCGTGACCGCGGGCGGGGCGAAGGCCGAGGCCGTCGCCGCGGCCCTCGGCGGGGCTCCCGAGGTGGAGAAGCCGATCGCCGGGGCCGTGGGGCGCGAGCGCACCCTCTGGCTGATCGACCGTGAGGCCGCGGGGAAGCTGCCCGGTTCGTGACGCAGGTCGTCGTCGACGGCGCGAACGTCGTCGGCTCGCGGCCGGACGGGTGGTGGCGCGACCGCGAGGGTGCTGCGCGCCGGCTCGTAGCGGCCCTGGCCGAGGCGCTCGCCGAGCCGGAGGACCTCGCCGCAGCACTCGGGGTCGCACCACCGCTGCAGGTGCACGTCGTGCTGGAGGGCCGGGCGGCGCACGCCACCGAGCTGCCGGAGCACCCGGACCTGGTGGTCGTGCGCGCCCCGGCCGACGGTGACACCACGATCGCCGAGGTCGCCGCAGGTCTGATGGGCCAGGTGGTGGTGGTGACGGCGGATCGGGAGCTGAGGCAGACCGTGGCCGCCGGCGGTGCGTCCTCGATCGGGCCCGGCGCACTCCTGACGGCGCTGCCGTGAGCGCGGAGCCGGGGCGCCTCGCGCTCGACGGCCCGATGCCCGGGGTGTTCCGAGCGGTGATCAGGGCCGGCGTCGGGCCGGGCCGGTCGCGGGGCCGGCGCCGGCGACGACCGGTCGGTGCTGCAGCGCGCTGGAGTAGACGACGCTGGTGGTGACCGGCCCGAGGCCGGCGTTGCGTCCCGTGATCTCCTCCAGGTGCCGCATGGAGCGCGCCGCTCGGTCGGGACGAAGCAGTCCTCCCCGTCACGTGGCGCGCCTCCCGGACCTCGGGGGTGGTGGCGAGGAGATCGTGGAACGGCTTGTCGTTGCCGTGCGGGTAGCGCAGCCGAACCAGCGCGAGCGATGGCGAGGCCGAGCTTCTCCGGGTCGACCTCGGCGCGGTAGCCGGTGATGATGCCGGCGGCCGTACCTTCTCGCCCGTGGATCATGACGCCTCGGTCTGCTCGACCACCCGCTGCACGCACTGGGTCCGGTGTCGCCGACGTGGCCGCCGGGACCCGGGGAGACCTCGGGACAACCGCGCAGTCCACTGACCACGCCGTGGAGCGCTTGAGGTGGCCGCGGTGCGCTCGCCCCGTTGTCCCGACCCGGCTGCGCCGAAGCAGGCCGGCACCTGCTCGCCGGACTGGCGCTGGGAGTCGACGCCCTCGGCGGAACCGACGGCGAGCATCGGCTCGAGCTGACCGTCCGCGACACCGCGGCGGACCCCGGGCGCGCCGCCGCGGCCGTGGAGGAGCTGCCCGGACTCGGCGTGGCCGCCGTCGTCGGCGAGTTCCACAGCGTCGCCGCCTGCGCCGCTGCGGAGCGCGCCGACGCGCTGGGTGTGCCGTTCCTGTGCTCGTCGGCGGTGATCGACGCGCTCACCGACCGCCCGACGGACCGTGTGGCGCGGCTGCCACCGCCGCAGTCGCGCGGCTGGCGCTTCTCCGCGGAGTTCCTGCTGGCCGCCGGTCACCGCCGCGTCGCGGTGGTCAGCGAGCCGAGCCGGTACTGAGCGGCCGGAACCCGCGTCCTGCGCGACCACCTCGCGGGGCACGGCGGGACGCTCGTCGAGCTCGCCCCCGCCGCAGCGACGGACGGGCTCGCCGCGAGCGGGGCCACCGCGTTGCTGCTCCTCGTGGGCTACCCCGAGCCCGCGGTGTCGATCGTGCGGTCGGTGCGCCGCGATCCTCGCCTGGCCGGGGTGCTGATCGGCGCCCCGGCCGGGCGGCCGGACTCCGCGGAGTGGGCCGCCGTGCTCGGCTCGGACGGCGCCGGCGTGCCGTTCCTGCGCTACCTGCCCGCGCAGCTCGACCCGCTCGGTGCCCAGGTGCGGGACCAGCTGCAGGCGCCGCTGGGCGAGCCGCCGTCGTTCGTCGCGCTCGCGGGCTACGACGCGATCGCGGTGCTCGCCGCGGTGCTGCGCACGGACGCGTCGTGGGCCGAGGTCGCGGTGACCGGCACCCGCGGGCCGATCCGGTTCGCCCGTCCGCCCGGCTCCGCCGGCTGGCAGTGGACGGCGCCGCCCGGCTGCGGGTGCTCGCCGTCCGCTCCGGCTCGGCCGGGCAGCGGGGCATCGGGCAGCGGGTCATCGACGTGGTCGCGGGCGGGACGACGGAGCGGTGACGCGGGAGCGCAGGTGCCGGGCGGCGGCCGGCTCAGCCGACCGCCGCCCGGGGACGGGCCCACACGGCCACCGCGTCCAGGAGCGCGTCGAGGGCGTCCTGCTGCTGCGGGCGCGGGGCGAGCCGGCCGGGCGCGGTCGGATCGGCCGGCTCGGCGTCGTTGAAGTCCACGTCCGCGAGCAGTTCCAGCGACACCTCCTGGGGCACGGTCACCGCCTTGACCTCGGCGAAGACCGTGCGGAGGTGGTCGATCGCGCGGGTGCCGCCGTGCGCCCCGTACCCCACGAAGCCGACGACCACGCCGTTCCACTCGGCGTACAGGTAGTCGACGGCGTTCTTCAGCGACGCCGGGTACGAGGCGTTGTGGACGGGCGTCACCACCACGAACGCGTCGTAGGAGCGCACGGTCTCCGCCCAGCGCAGGGTGTGCGGGTTGCGGTAGTCCCCGAAGACGGCGGGCACCGGCTCGTCGAGCAGCGGTAGCCGGAGGTCGGCGAGGTCGATGACGTCCACCTGAGCGAACCGCGGATGGCGGCGGGCGGCGTCCGCGACCCAGGCGGCCACCATGGGGCCCCGGCGCGCGGGGCGGGTGCTGCCGACGAGGACGGCGAGCGTGAGTGCGTCGTTCGTCATGGTGGTGACTCTTCGGCGCGCGCCGGGCCGGAGGGAGACCCCGGTCAGACTGGCCCTGCGAGGGCCACCCTTGCGCGGGTGCGGCCCGGCAGACTGGACGACCGTGATCGAGGGTGAGCTGGGGGCGTTCCTGCGCAGCAGGCGAGAAGCCACGTCACCGGAGGACGTCGGGCTGCCCGCGGGCGGGCGGCGCCGCACGCCCGGTCTGCGCCGGTCGGAGCTGGCGACGCTGGCCGGGATCAGCGTCGACTACCTGATACGACTGGAGCAGGGCCGGGATCGGCACCCGTCGATCCAGGTGCTCACCGCCATCGCCGACGCGCTGGGGCTCTCGGCCGCCGATCGGGCTCACCTCAACCAGCTGGCCGTCGTCGGCCAAGGCGTCGGGCTGTGCCCGAGCGGCCGCCCGCAGCTGGCCACCACCGTGCGGTCGGCCACCGCCGCCGTCCTCGACGCGCTCGACCCGGCGCCCGCGTACGTGGTGAACCACCGCAGCGACCTGCTGGCCTGGAACGACGGGTTCGAGCGGCTCGCCCGCCCCCTCGGCCTGCTCGACGGGTCCCCGCCCAACCTGGCGCGCTACGTCGTCACCGATCCCCGGGCCCGTTCGGCGTTCCTGGACTGGGCGGACGTCGCCGACGAGCAGGTGGCGCTGCTGCACGCCCGGCGGCGCGGGGACTGCGGGACCGCGCAGCTGGTGGACCAGCTGGCCGAGTCGGCGGGGGACGAGTTCACGCGCCGCTGGGAGCGGCGGCCCGTCCCCGACATCCATCCCCGCACCATCGGCGTCACGCATCCGCAGGTGGGGGTGCTGCGGCTGACACCGGAGCCGCTGACCGTTGCGGGGCCGGATGCGCAGTGGCTGACGGTGCTCGTCGCGGCCGACGAGGTCAGCGCCGAGGGGCTGGTGCGGCTCGGGGCGGGCGGCGGCGAGCCGGTCCTGCGGTCGCTGGGTTAGGTCCGACCTCGGCGGAGGTGGGCCGGGACGGCAGGCACGCCGCTCCAGGTGGCTCGCGCAGGGTGCAGTCGCGGTCCTGCGCCGCTGGTGGGGCAGCGTGGCGGGCGTCTGCGGGCCTAGCCTCGACCACCTCGGCGCCCAGGCGCGCAGACCGGTCTGCCGGCGCGCCCGAGGTGCCCCCTAGTCGGTGCTCAGCGCGTCGAGCAGCATTCCGGCATCGGGGTCGTCGAGGCTGCGCGCCACGTCCGCGAGTGCGACGATGCCGACGAGGCTGTGCCCGTCGATGACGGGCAGCCTGCGCACCTTGTGCTCGATCATGGTGCGCAACAGCTCGGCCGCGTCGTCGTCAGCGCCGATGGTCACCGCCTCGCCCTGCGCAAGGTCGCCGGCCTGGGTTGCGCGTGGGTCCTTGCCCGCCGCGAGGACCTTCACCACGATGTCGCGGTCGGTGATCATGCCCTGCAGCCGGTCGTCCTCCCCGCAGATGGGCAGCGATCCGACGCCGAGCTCGGCCATGCGCTGCGCGGCGTCGCTCACTGATTCGGTGCTGCGCACGCAGGTCGCGTCGCTGCTCATGATCTCTCGTGCCGTGGTCATCGCGTCAGTCCTTCCCGGCGGCGTCCCGCACGTGCGGAGGAGTGGGCTACCCCGTACGCCCTCGCGGAAACGTGGCGTGATGGTTGCGCGCGCACGCCATCGGTCCGCAGTGGGCCGGCCCGAGGACCAGGCGGCGGCCTCGGGCTCGCCGCCGGCGTCGGCGAACGTGCGCACGGCCGGTACCAGCGCACGCCGGCGGGTCGCCGGCAAGCACTGCAGGACTTCGGCGATGGCGGCGCGTCGGAAGTCCATGACCCGCGCAGCCAGGTCCTGCCCTTCGCGGTCAGCGTCAGCACGAGGTGGCGCGTCGACCACGTCGTCCGTCGGGCCCGCGGCGCTCACGGCCGCAAGCCTGCCCGTAGCGGGCGTGCGCAACCAAGACTGCGTGCGAGATGGCAACGATTGCGCGTCGGCAACTGAACCGGTGAGGAGCGGGTACTCCATGCGCGTGGACGCAACGAGCGCGGGCCTCTCCGGCACGTCCGGCAGCGACCGGATCGCCCGACCGTGGGGAGACCGGACCCCGTACGGGCCGGGAGACGAGTGGCCGGCTCGCACCGACGTCTTCCTGGCCGACGGGATCGGCGCGGACGACGTTGAGCGGTGGGTCCGCACGGCCTCGGTGCTGCACTCCAACGGCGACGCGATGGACATCGCCGTCGCCGGCGGACGTATCGTGGGCGTGCGGGGGCGTGCCGAGGACCGCGTCAACAGAGGCCGGCTCGGCCCCAAGGACCTCTACGGCTGGCAGGCCAACAACTCGCCGGACCGGCTGCGGCGCCCGCTCGTGCGCGAAGGCGGCCGCCTCGTCGAGACCGACTGGGACACGGCGATGGCCCGCGTCGTCTCCCGCACGCGCGAGCTGCTCGACGCCCGAGGGCCGAGCGCGATCGGCTTCTACACCAGCGGGCAGCTGTTCCTCGAGGAGTACTACACGCTGGCCGCGATCGGGCACGGCGCCATCGGCACCAACCACATGGACGGCAACACCCGCCTGTGCACCGCGAGCGCAGCCGCCGCGCTGAAGGAGACCTTCGCCTGCGACGGCCAGCCCGGCTCCTACACCGACGTCGACCACGCCGACGTGATCGCGCTGTTCGGGCACAACGCCGCAGAGACCCAGTCCGTGCTCTGGTCCCGCATCCTCGACCGGCTGGCCGGCCCGCAACCGCCGCGGATCGTCTGCGTCGACCCACGCGGCACCCCGGTCGCGCAGGCCGCCCGGTCCGGCGGCGTGCACCTGGCCCCGCTCCCGGGGACGAACGTGGCGCTCATGAACGCGCTGCTGCACCAGATCATCGCGAACGACTGGGTCGACCAGGAGTACGTCGACGCGCACACGGTCGGGTACGCCGAACTGCGAGACCGCGTCGCGCAGTGCCCGCCGGAGTGGGCCGCGCAGGTGTGCCGGGTGCCCGCCGAGGACATCCGCGCCGCCGCGCGGGTGCTCGGCACCGCCGAACGGTTGCTGTCCACCGTCCTGCAGGGCGTCTACCAGTCACATCAGGCCTCTGCGGCCGCGGTGCAGGTCAACAACCTCCACCTGATCCAGGGCATGCTCGGTCGGCCGGGCTGCGGCATCCTCCAGATGAACGGACAACCGACCGCGCAGAACACCCGTGAGTGCGGTGCGGACGGGGACATGTCGGGTTTCCGCAACTGGAGCAACGGCGCTCACGTCACCGACCTGGCGCGGCACTGGAACCTCGATCCGTTCCAGATCCCGCACATGAGCCCACCGACGCACGCGATGCAGATCTTCCGCAACGTCGAGCAGGGCACCATCGCGCTGCTCTGGGTGTCCGGGACGAACCCCGCCGTCTCCCTGCCGGAGCTGCCGCGGATCCGCTCAGTGCTGGCCCGCCCCTTCCTCGTCGTGCAGGACATCTTCCTGACCGAGACCGCAGAGCTGGCCGACGTCGTGCTGCCCGCTGCCACCTGGGGCGAGAAAACCGGTTGCTTCACCAACGTCGACCGCACCGTTCACCTGTCGGACAAGGCCGTCGAACCGCCCGGGGAAGCCCGCCCCGACCTCGACATCTTCCTCGACTTCGCCCGCCGCATGGACTTCCGCGACCGCGGCGGCCTGCCGTTCCCGCAGTGGCACGACGCCGAATCGGCGTTCGACGCGTGGGCCGCGTCCACCGAGACCCGCCCGTGCGACTACACGGGCCTGTCCCACGCGCGGCTGCGCGCCGCGCCGTCGGGGATCCAGTGGCCGTGCAACGCTGAGCACCCCGACGGCACCGAGCGCCTGTACGGCGACGGCCGCTTCTTCTCCCACCCCGACGAGTGCGAGAGCTACGGCCGAGACCTCGTGACCGGGGCACCGCTCGACCTCACCGAGTACCGCGCGCTCAACCCGGACGCGAAGGCGATCCTCAAGGCCGCGGAGTACCTTCCGCCGCACGAGCCGATCGTCGACGAGTACCCGTTCGCGCTGATCACCGGCCGCACCCTCTACCACTTCCACACCCGCACCAAGACCGGACGCACTCCCCAGCTGCAGGCCGCCGCGCCGGACGTGTGGGTGGAGTGCTCCCGAGCCGATGCCGCGCGCCTCGGCCTCGACGAGGGTGACCTCGCCGAAGTCTCGACCGCACGCGGCAGCATCCGGGCCAGGGCACGGATCGGCGGCATCCGCGATGGCGTGTTGTTCGTGCCGTTCCACTACGGCTACTGGGACACCACGGACGACGCGCACGACCGCGCGGCCAACGAGTTGACCCCCACCGACTGGGACCCCGTCTCCAAACAGCCGCTGTTCAAGACCGCCGCCGCCCGCATCACCCGGGTGTCGCCCGCGACCGGACCGGCACCCGCCCCGACCACCGCGGCGTCCTACCCCGTCACGGCCGGGGTGCCACCGACCGCCGGGGCCACCGCCGAGACGAGGGGGGCGCGCCGATGAGCAAGATCGATCTGGTGCTGCGCGAGCTGCACCGGTCCGAGAACAGCCTCGCGCGGACCTTGCTGCTGATGGCCGATCGACACCGTGCCGAGCACGAGGTGTTCCACGTTGCACGCGACATCGCCGGCTGGTCGCAGGAGCACGTCGAGCGCATCGTGGCCTGCGCGGAACGGCGCGGCCTGCACATCTCCCGCTCCGCGTCGGCGGGAGCGCCCGCCGTCGTCGAGCGGGTGGTGCAGCGTGCGAGCACAGCTGTGACCTCGCGACCGGAGACGGGCCTGCTGCTGCTCGCTGACCTACGCCGCCTGCACCGGAAGGCGGCCGGGGTCTCCCTGGACTGGGAGGTGCTGGCGCAGGCCGCCCAGGCCATGAAGGAGCGCGACGTCTTCGAGCTGGCCAGTAGCTGCCATCCCCAGACGCTGCGCCAGATGCGTTGGGCCAATGCTCAGCTCAAGGTGCACGCACCTCAGGTCATCGCCTCCTGACCCAGGCGCTGCTGGCCGACATCGGCCTCAGCCAGGTGCGCTGCGACCCGGCGATGCGGCCCCGGTGCCCGGGCACCGCTTCGGCGGCGGTTGCTCGCCCACGCGGCCGACCGCGCAGGAGCGACGGCGGTCCATCACCGACGAGGCACGCACGTGGAACAGGCCAAGGCCTGACGGGCCCCGCCTGCCCCACGTGCGTGCACAGGTCCTCAGCCCTGCTCCTCCGGCAGCCGGCCGTTGTTGTAGTCGTCGTACGCGGCCAGGTCGAGGAAGCCGTGCCCGCTGAAGTTGAACAGGATGACCTTCTCCTCGCCGGTCTCCTTGGCCGCGAGGGCCTCGTCGATGGCGGCGCGGATCGCGTGGGAGGTCTCCGGGGCGGGGATCTTGCCCTCGGTGCGGGTGAACTGGACGGCGGCCTCGAAGACCTTGCCCTGCGGGTACGCCACGGCCTCCATGCGGCCGTCGCGGACGAGCTGGGAGACCAGCGGTGCGTCGCCGTGGTAGCGCAGGCCGCCCGCGTGGATCGAGGGCGGCATGAAGTCGTGGCCGAGGGTGTACATCGGCAGCAGCGGGGTGGTCCCCGCGACGTCGCCGAAGTCGTAGTCGAACGTGCCCTGGGTCAGGGTCGGGCACGACACCGGTTCGACCGCGAGCAGCCGCACGTCCTTCTCGGGGACGAACGGGAAGGTGATGCCGCCGAGATTCGAGCCGCCGCCGCACGGCGCGATGACGACGTCGGGCAGCCGCTCCCCCGCCTGCTCCAGCTGCTCCTTCGCCTCGAGCCCGATCACCGTCTGGTGCAGCAGCACGTGGTTGAGGACCGAGCCCAGCGAGTAGTGGGTGTCGTCGCGGGAGACGCAGTCGCGGACCGCGTCGGAGATGGCCGAGCCGAGCGAACCCGGGTTGTTCGGGTCGTCCACCGGAGACGGGACGACCTCGCCGCCCCAGGTCTCGATCGCGATCCGCCGGTACGGCTTCTGCTCATAGGAGGTGCGGACCATGTAGACCTTGAGGTCCAGGTCGAACTGCGAGCACGCGAACGACAGAGCGGTCCCCCACTGGCCGGCACCGGTCTCCGTGGTCAGGCGGGCGATGCCCTCCTGCTTGTTGTAGAAGGCCTGGGCGACCGCGGTGTTGGTCTTGTGGCTGCCCGAGGGCGAGACCGACTCGTCCTTGAAGTAGATCCGCGCGGGCGTGCCCAGCGCCTTCTCCAGGCGGGTGGCGCGCACCAGCGGCGTGGGACGCCACAGGCGCAGGATGTCGAGCACCTCACCCGGGATGTCGATCCACGGGTCGGTGCTCACCTCCTGCCCGATCAGCGCCATCGGGAACAGCGGTGCCAGGTCGTCCGGGCCGACGGGCTCGCGAGTGCCCGGGTGCAGCGGCGGCTGCAGCGGAGACGTGAGGTGGGGGATGACGTTGAACCACGCCGTCGGGATCGCGGAGGGCGGCAGTGACCATCGGCTCATGGCGAGAATCTATCGCCGATCTAGGCTCGTCCCACATGAGCCTGCCCCGACGGACAGTCCCCGCCGGCGCCCTGACGACAGCGCTGCCGACAGCGCTGACGACAGCGCTGACGACAGCGCTGACGACGGCGCTGGCGCTGGTGACGGCGCTGATGACGGGGTGCAGTGCTCCTCCGTCGGCCGCGCCCGATGCTCCTGCGGCCAGCAGCGCTCCACCGCCTCCGCCGGCGTCGTGCCTGCTCGACGTCGACCGGCTCACCGCTGCTACGGGCATCACCCGGACCGCCGAGGCGGAGACGGGCACCGCGACCCGCTGCGTCTACGACCCGGTCGGGGCACCGGAGGAGGCGTTCGCCGCGGTCACCCTCGACGACGGGCCGAACCTCGACACCGTCGCACAGGCGTGCGTACCCGGCACCCGGCAGGCCGCTGGCAACGGGTTCGTGTGCCGCCTCGGCGCGGGCTCCCTGATGGCGGCCACCACCCGCGACGGTGAGCTCGTCACCGTCACCGTGGCGAAGGCCCCGCCCGGCACCACCACCGAGGCGCTGACCGAGGCGCTCGCCGAGCAGCTGCCCGACCTCTAGAAGACGAAGCGCTCCCCCGGCCGCGGCCGAGGGAGCGCAGAAGAGGCCGAGCTCAGAGCTCGCGCGACGCGCGCAGCCGGGCCAGCGCTTCTTCGAGGATGGCCTCGCCGTCCTCGTCGGTCCGCCGCTCCTTCACGTACGCCAGGTGCGTCTTGTACGGCTCCGTGCGCGGAGGTGCGGGCGGATTGTTCCCGTCGCGCCCGGCCGGGAACCCGCAGCGCGGGCAGTCCCAGGTCTCCGGGATCTCGGCGTCGATCGCGAACGACGGCGAGGTCACGTGGCCGTTCGCGCAGTAGTAGTTCACGCGGCACCGGGGGGCGGTCTCGCCCCGCTCGGACTCACCCATCGGACCGGCACCCACGCGGGTGCCTCGGATCGCATTTCCACCTGCCATGGCCAACTGGTCACGCCCCGATCTTCACGAGGAGGCCGATGCCGATGATGGCGATGAGCCATACGGCACCGACGAACAGGGTCAACCGGTCGAGGTTCTTCTCGACCACGCTCGATCCCGAGAGGCTCGACTGCACGCCGCCGCCGAACAGGGACGAGAGGCCACCGCCTCGCCCGCGATGCAGCAGGATCAGCAGCACCAGCAGCACGCTGGTGACGATCAGCACGATCTGCAGTGCGAGATGCATCCGTTCCTCGACTTCCGGACCTTCGCGAGCGTTCGCAGGTCTGACGGTGGTGGGGCGTACGAGGGTACCTGGAGCTCAGGGCCACGCGTGCCCCGGGTCACGATCGGATCGATCAAGGCCGGTCGGCCCCGGCCGGCCCGTCCGGCCGGGGCGACCACGACGCCGTCGAGGAAGAGCCGTCAGGGTAGCGGGCCGCCCGCCGCCACGGCGCACAGCTTCGCGAACTCCGCGCCGTCCAGGCTGGCCCCGCCGACGAGCGCGCCGTCGACGTCGGGCTCGGCCACGATCTCGCCCACGTTGCTGGACTTCACCGAGCCGCCGTAGAGGATCCGGAGGCGCCGGGCTACGTCGGCGTCGTACAGCTCGGCCAGGGTGGCGCGCAGTGCGGCGCACGCCTCCTGCGCGTCGGCCGGGCTGGCCACCTTGCCCGTGCCGATGGCCCAGATCGGCTCGTAGGCGACGACGAGCGTCGGCCCCTCACCCGTGATCTGCGCGGCGGGCACCTTCGCCAGCGCGGCCCGCAGCTGGGCCGTGATGTGTGCGATGTGCCCGCCCGCCTCGCGGACGTCCAGCCCCTCCCCCACGCACAGGATGGGGGTGATGCCGTGCTTGAGCGCCGCCCGCACCTTGAGGTTGACCAGCTCGTCGGTCTCGTGGTGGTACTCGCGCCGCTCCGAGTGCCCGACCACGACGTACTTGCAGCCGAGCTTGGCGAGCATCGGCCCCGACACGTCGCCGGTGTAGGCACCGGAGTCGTACGGGGAGATGTCCTGCGCGCCGTGCACCATCAGCAGCTCGTCGCCGTCGATCAGCGTCTGGACGCTGCGGATGTGCGTGAACGGCGGCAGGACCGCGACGTCGACCTTCGCGTAGTACTTCTCCGGCAGCGACATCGCCAGCTTCTGGACGAGGTGGATGCCCTCGAGGTGGGTGAGGTTCATCTTCCAGTTGCCGGCGATGAGCGGCTTGCGCGGCTCGACCTGCTGGTTCATGCCTGCTCCTGCTCCAGCACCGCGATGCCGGGCAGGTGCTTGCCCTCCAGGTACTCCAGTGAGGCGCCGCCGCCGGTGGAGATGTGCGAGAAGCCGTCCTCGGCGAGGCCGAGCGCCCGCACCGCAGCGGCCGAGTCACCGCCGCCGACCACGGAGTACGCCGACGAGGCGATGATCGCCTCCGCCACGCCGCGGGTACCGGCGGCGAACGGCGCCATCTCGAACACGCCCATCGGGCCGTTCCAGAACACCGTCTTCGCCGCGCCCAGCACCTCGGTGAACGCCGCGACGGACGCCGGGCCGATGTCCAGCCCCATCCACCCGTCGGGGATCTGGTCGGCCGGCACGGTCTGCGTGGCGGCGTCCGCGGCGAACTTGTCGGCCACCACGACGTCGGTCGGCAGCACGATCTTGCCGGTCTCCAGCAGCCGCCGGCAGTCGTCGATGCGCTCGGTCTCCAGCAGCGACGTGCCGATACCCAGGCCCTGCGCGGCCAGGAACGTGAAGCACATGCCACCGCCGACCAGCAACGAGTCGACCCGCGGCAGGAGCGACTCGATGACGGCCAGCTTGTCGGAGACCTTGGAGCCGCCGAGCACGACCGTGTACGGCCGGTCCGGGTCGCCGGTCAGCCTGCGCAGCACCTCGACCTCGGCCAGCACGAGCCCGCCGGCGTAGGCCGGCAGCTCGCGGGCCACGTCGTAGACCGAGGCCTGCTTGCGGTGCACGACGCCGAAGCCGTCGGACACGAACGCGCCGTCGCTGCCGACCAGCGCTGCCAGCTCACGGGCGAGCGCCGCCCGATCGTCGTCGTTCTTGCTGGTCTCGCGCGGGTCGAAGCGCACGTTCTCCAGCAGCACGACCTCGCCGGGCCCCACCTGGGGCGCGCCGTCGGCGAGCTGGACCAGGGGCACCTCGGTGCCCAGCAGCTCGCCCAGGCGCTTCGCCACCGGGGCGAGCGAGTACTCCGGGTCCGGCCCGCCCTTGGGGCGGCCCAGGTGCGCCGCGACGACCACCCGCGCCCCGGCCCCGCGCAGCGCGTTGATCGTCGGTAGCGACGCGCGGATCCGGCCGTCGTCGGTGATCGTCTCGCCGTCCAGCGGCACGTTCAGGTCGGAGCGCACGAGCACACCGCGCCCCTTCACGTCCGTGGCGAGCAGGTCGTCGAGGGTCTTCACCGGGCGGCTCCCACCCCGAGTCGGTCCTCCGTCCACATCCCCGTCACAGCTTCGACGCCACCAGGCTCACGATGTCGACGAGGCGGTTCGAGTAGCCCCACTCGTTGTCGTACCAGCCGAACACCTTCACCTGGTTGCCGATGACCTTGGTCAGCGGCGCGTCGAAGATGCACGACGCCGGGTCGGTGACGATGTCCGACGACACCAGCGGCGCCTCCGAGTAGCTCAGGACGCCCCTGAGCGGGCCCTCCTCGGCAGCGGCCTTGTACGCGGCGTTGATCTCCTCGACGGAGACCTCGCGGCGCAGCTCCACGGTCAGGTCGGTGATCGACCCGGTGGGCACCGGCACGCGCAGCGAGTAGCCGTCCAGCTTGCCCTTCAGGTGCGGCAGCACCAGACCGATCGCCTTCGCGGCGCCGGTGGTGGTCGGCACGATGTTCAGCGCCGCCGCCCGGGCCCGGCGCGGGTCGCGGTGCGGACCGTCCTGCAGGTTCTGGTCCTGCGTGTAGGCGTGGATCGTGGTCATCAGGCCCTTCTCGATGCCGGCCAGGTCGTCGAGGACCTTGGCCAGCGGGGCCGCGCAGTTCGTGGTGCAGGACGCGTTGGAGATGATGTCCTGCGAGCCGTCGTACTGGTCGTCGTTGACCCCCTTGACGATGGTGATGTCCTCACCGGTGGCCGGCGCCGAGATGATGACCTTCTTCGCGCCCGCCTCCAGGTGCTTCGCGGCGGCCTCGCGCTTGGTGAAGATGCCCGTCGACTCGACGACGATGTCCACGCCGAGGTCCTTCCAGGGCAGCTCGGCGGGGTCGCGCACCGCGAGGCCCTTGAAGCCCTTCCCGTCGACGATGATCTCGTCGTCGGTGGAGGTGACCGGGTACGGCAACCGGCCCAGGATCGAGTCGAACTTCAGCAGGTTCGCGAGCGTCGCGTTGTCGGTGATGTCGTTGACCGCGACGATCTCGATGTCGAGGCCGGACGCGGACTTCTGGGCGTCCAGCGCCCGCCAGAAGTTCCGGCCGATCCGTCCGAAACCGTTCACGCCTACGCGCACAGTCACGCTCGTGCCTCCTCGATCGCCGTATGCCGGTCACCAGGGTCGGTGCGCGGCTTCCGCGCACCGACCCTAGCGTTGCGGTCCGTCATCCGCGCAGGGAGGGTCTGGATCGATCAACATGCGAGGTATCACGCGTGGGCGTGATCTCAGGCCTCCTCCAGCATCTCCGGGGTCACGGCCGACTCCGTGTCGGGGATGCCCAGGTCGGCGGCCCGCTTGTCGGCCATGTGCAGCAGCCGGCGGATCCGCCCGGCGACGGCGTCCTTGGTCATCGGCGGATCGGCCAGCTGGCCCAGCTCCTCCAGCGACGCCTGCGTGTGCTCCAAGCGCAGCTTGCCGGCCTGCAGCAGGTGCGGCGGCACGTCGTCGCCGAGGATCTCCAGCGCCCGCGACACCCGCGCGGCCGCGGCCACCGCGGCCCGTGCCGAGCGGCGCAGGTTGGCGTCGTCGAAGTTGGCCAGCCGGTTGGCCGTGGCCCGCACCTCGCGGCGCATCCGCCGCTCCTCCCACGCGAGCACGCACTCGTGCGCGCCCATGCGGGTGAGCAGCGCGCTGATCGCGTCACCGTCGCGCACCACCACGCGATCGGCGCCGCGCACCTCGCGGGCCTTCGCCGTCACGCCGAGCCGCCGGGCCGCCCCCACCAGCGCCAGCGCCGCCTCCGGCCCGGGGCAGGTCACCTCGAGCGCCGAACTGCGGCCCGGTTCGGTCAGCGAGCCGTGCGCCAGGAACGCCCCCCGCCAGGCGGCCTCGGCGTCGCAGAGCCCCCCGGACACGACCTGCGGCGGCAGCCCGCGCACGGGACGGCCGCGGTTGTCGAGCAGCCCGGTCTGGCGGGCCAGCCCCTCCCCGTCGCGCACCACCCGGATCACGTAGCGGGCGCCGCGGCGCAGACCGCCCGCGGTGATCACGTGCGCCTCGCAGGTGTGGCCGTAGAGCTCGTGGATCTCCTTGCGCAGGCGGCGGGCGACGGATCCGGTGTCGACCTCGGCCTCGATGACGACGCGGCCGCCGACGATGTGCAGGCCGCCCGCGAAGCGCAGCAGCGCGGCCACCTCGGCGCGCCGGCAGCACGGCTTCGTGACGGCGAGCCGCGAGAGCTCGTCCTTGACCGCTGAGGTCATCGCCATGGGTGGAACCTCCGGACAGGGGCGGGAGTAGGGAGCGGGTCTGGCACGCTACGCCTCCCCGGGCCGGGGCACGGAGGTGGACGCAGCGGCCGGAGCGTGGGCCGGACCGGCCAGCACCTCGGCCAGGGCCGCCGCGAGTGCGGCCGGCTCGTGGCGCGGGACGTGGCCGGGGGCGGCGACCGGGGCGAGGTGGACCCGGCCGCCCGGGGCGAGCAGCGACTCGGCCGCCTTGAACAGACGGTCGGGCACGGGGACCGCGTCGACGTCGGCGACGACGGCGTCGACGCGCAGCTGCGGCTCGTGCTCGGTGAGCACAGCCAGGTGCTGCTCCGGGGAGAACCCGGCCGTCTCCCCGGGTTCGGGGGCCAGGTTGAGCACGAGGACGCGCCGGGCCGGCGTCTCCAGCAGCGCGTCGCGCAGATCGGGTACGAGCAGGTGCGGCAGCACGCTGGTGAACCACGAACCGGGGCCGAGCAGCACGAGATCGGCCTCCCGCACCGCGGCGACCGCCTCCGGGCAGGCCTTCGGCCGCTCCGGACGCAGCCACACCCGCTGCGGCCGGCCCGGGGTGGACGCGACCGCCACCTGGCCGCGGATGCGGTGCGCCGCGTGCGGATCGGCGCCCAGGCCGACGACGTCGGCCTCGATGTCGAGCGGGTCGCAGCTCATCGGCAGCACCCGGCCGGACAGCCGCAGCAGCCGCGCCACCTCGTCCAGCGCGGCCACCGGGTCGCCGAGGGTCTCCATCAGCCCGGCCAGGATCAGGTTGCCGACCGCGTGCCCGGCCAGCGCGCCGGTGCCGCCGAAGCGGTGCTGAACCACCTCGGCCCAGCGCTGCCCCACGGGATCGTCGGCCGCGAGCGCGGCCAGCGCCATCCGCAGGTCACCGGGTGGCAGCAGGCCCAGCTCGCGGCGCAGCCTGCCGGACGAGCCGCCGTCGTCGGCCACGGTGACCACCGCGGTGACCGCGTCCGAGATGTGCCCCTGCGCCGCCAGCACGCGCAGCGCGTGCAGGGTCGCGTGCAGACCGTGACCGCCGCCGAGCGCCACGGCACGGGGGAGCGTCTGTCCGGCCGTCGTCATTCGCGCCCCAGGTCGCGGTGCGCGACGTTCACCGTCAGTCCCTGGTCGGACGCCGCGAGCCGGCGTGCGATCTCCTCGCTGATCGCGACGCTGCGGTGCTTGCCGCCGGTGCAGCCCACCGAGAGCGTGAGGTAGCGCTTGCCCTCCCGCCGGTACCCGGCGGCGACGATGCCGAGCAGCTCCAGGTAGCGGGTGATGAACTCCTCCGCCCCGTCCTGGCTGAGCACGTAGTCGCGCACGGCCTCGTCGCGGCCGGTGAGGTCGCGCAGCTCCGGGATCCAGTACGGGTTCGGCAGGAACCGCACGTCGACCACCAGGTCGGAGTCCATCGGCAGGCCGTACTTGTAGCCGAACGAGACCACGGTGACCTTCGTGTGGTGGACGGTCTCGCCGCCGAACGCCCGCTCCAGCTTCGCCCGCAGCGCCGGGACGGTGGTGTTCGACGTGTCGATGACCAGGTCGGCGTCCTCCCGCAGCGGCCGCAGCAGCTCGCGCTCCGCGGCGATCCCGTCGGCCAGTCGCCCGTCGCCCTGCAGCGGGTGGCTGCGGCGCACCTGCTCGAACCGGCGCACCAGCACCGCGTCCGAAGCCTCCAGGAACAGCAGCCGCGGCCGGTAGCCGCGCGCGTCCAGGTCCTTGATGACGGCGCCGAGGTCCGCGGTGAACGCGCGGCTGCGCACGTCCATCACGACGGCGATGCGGGTGATCTCGCCGCGGGCCTTCGCTCCGAGCTCCATCATCGTGGCGATCAGCTCGGGCGGCAGGTTGTCCACGACGAACCAGCCGAGGTCCTCCAGCACCTTCGCCGCCGTGCTGCGCCCGGCCCCGGACAACCCGCTGACCAGCGTGACCTCGATGCCGACCGGGCCCTCCGGCGGTGGTTCACCCGTCATCGCCGTCCCCCTCCGGCCGCGGCGCGAGCGCCGTCAGCACCGCCTCGGCCGTGCGCCTGCCGAACCCGGGCAGCGCCGCGATGTCGTCGACGTCCGCCTCGCGCAGCTTGCGGACCGACCCGAAGTGCTTGAGCAGCGCCGCCTTGCGGGCGGGCCCCAGCCCGGGCACGCCGTCCAGCACGGAGGTCGTCATGGTCTTCGACCGGCGCTGCCGGTGGTAGCTGATCGCGAACCGGTGCGCCTCGTCCCGCACCCGCTGCAGCAGGTACAGTCCCTCGCTGGTGCGCGACAGGATGATCGGGTCGGGGTCGCCGGGCAACCACACCTCCTCGAGCCGCTTCGCCAGGCCGCAGAGTGCCACGTCGGTGATCCCGAGCTCGGCGAGCACGTCGGCCGCCGCCTCCACCTGCGGCTGCCCACCGTCGACGACCAACAGGTTCGGCGGATAGGCGAACTTGCGCGGACGCCCCGTCTCGGGATCGATGCCCGGCCGGGAGGCCGTGTCGTGGGGGTCGCCCTGCGCGGCCCCGGCGTTACCGTTCGTCGCCCCGGTCTCCGCGAGGTACCGCTTGAACCGCCGCCGCACGACCTCGGCGATCGAGGCGACGTCCCCGCCCTCGGCGCCATCGCGGATCTCGAAGCGGCGGTACTCGGACTTGCGCGCGATGCCGTCCTCGAACACCACCAGCGACGCCACGACGTTCGTGCCCTGCACGTGGGAGACGTCGATGCACTCGATGCGCAGCGGAGCCTGCTCCAGACCGAGGGCGTCCTGCAGCTCCTGCAGCGCCGCCGAACGCGCGGTGAGGTCGCCGGCGCGGCGCAGCTTGTGCTGGGTCAACGCCTCCCCCGCGTTGCGGGCCACCGTCTCGGCGAGCGCCCGCTTGTCGCCGCGCTGCGGCACCCGGACCTGCACACGCGAGCCGCGCAGCCCGGACAGCCAGTCGGTGATCGAACCGAGATCGGCGGGCAGTGCCGGCACCAGGATCTCCTTCGGCACCGGCTGCATCGCGTCGTCGGCCGCTCCGGCCAGTGCGGCCTGTTCGCCGTAGAACTGCGTGAGGAACCGCTCCACCAGCTGTTCGGTGGTGGTCGGCTCCACCTTCTCCACGACCCAGCCGCGCTGCCCGCGCACCCGCCCGCCGCGGACGTGGAAGACCTGGACGGCCGCCTCCAGCTCGTCCTCGGCGAAGGCGACGACGTCGGCGTCGGTGCCGTCGCCGAGCACGACGGCCTGGCGCTCCATCGCCCGGCGCAGCGCGCCGATGTCATCGCGCAGCCGGGCGGCCTTCTCGAACTCCAGCGCCTCGGCCGCCTCGTTCATCCGCTTCTCCAGGTCACGGACGAAGTGGTCGGTGCGGCCGCCGAGGAAGTCGCAGAAGTCCTCCACGATCGCGCGGTGCTCCTGCGCGTCGACGCGGCCGACGCACGGCGCCGAGCACTTGTCGATGTAGCCGAGCAGGCACGGCCGGCCCATCTGGCCGTGCCGGCGGAACACCCCGGTCGAGCAGGTCCGCGCGGGGAAGACGCGCAGCAGCGTGTCGAGGGTCTCCCGGATCGCCCACGCGTGGGCGTACGGGCCGAAGTAGCGGGCACCCTTGCGGCGCGGCCCGCGGTAGACCGACAGCCGGGGGAACTCCTCGGCCATCGTCACCTGCAGAACCGGGTAGGTCTTGTCGTCGCGGTAGCGGACGTTGAACCGCGGATCGAACTCCTTGATCCAGTTGTACTCGAGCTGCAGCGCCTCCACCTCGGTCGACACCACGGTCCACTGCACCGAGGTGGCAGTGGTGACCATCTGCCGCGTGCGCGGGTGCAGGCTCGAGACGTCCGCGAAGTAGGAACTCAGGCGCTGGCGCAGGCTCTTGGCCTTGCCGACGTAGATGACCCGGCCGTGCTGGTCGGCGAAGCGGTAGACCCCGGGTTCGTCCGGGATCGATCCCGGGGCCGGGCGGTACCGCGCCGGATCGCCGGGAGCGGGGACCGGGGAGCTTCGCGGTGCGGCAGGGTCGGCCATGGCCCCTCCAGGGTAGGACCGGCGTTTCGCACGGCGTGGCGCCCCGGCGTGTCGGCGCTGGGCCGTTCTGGTGTAAGGCGGTTCCCGATCCGGTTGCGTCGGTGCCGTACGCGCGTCGCGAGCCTGCATCTGTCGGCACCCCGTGGTACACCTTCGTGCGAACAGGTGTTCGAACACCGTGAGCGCCACCGCTCACGGGGAGGGGACGACGGGTGCGCGGGGAATCGGCGAAGAAGTCGGAGAAGCTCGAGGTCATCCGCAAACTGCTGGCCAAGGCGGAGCGGGCGGCCACGCCGGAGGAGAGCGAGACCTACACCGCCAAGGCCATGGAGCTGATGGCCCGCCACGGGATCGACGAGGCGCTGCTCGCGGCCGCCGAGCCGGGCCGGGACGTGCCGGGCGGCACCACGATCGCGATGACCGACCCGTACAGCTCGGCGAAGGCGCGGCTGCTCGCGTGGATCGCGGCGGCGCTGCGCTGCCGCTCGGTGCTGCACACCCGGCCAGGTGGTCGGGTTGCGGCGGTCACCGTCTTCGGGTTCGCCAGCGATCGCGAACGGGTGGAGATGCTGTTCACCTCGCTGCTCATGCAGGCCACCGCCCAGCTGGCCGGTCAGCGGCCGGCCTGGCCGGACGAGTCGGTGGCCGCCTACCGGCGGTCCTGGCTGCACGGGTTCGCCGCGGAGGTGCACCGCAGGCTGATCGCGGCCGAAGGGCGCTCGGCCGCGGAGGAGCGCACCGTGCCCGCGGGCGTGCCCAGCACCGAACTGGTGCTGGCCGACCGGGCCGCCGAGGTCGACCGCGCGTTCGCCGCCGCGTACCCGCACCTGCCGACGGCGCGGCCGGCGCGGGTGTCCGGCAGCGGGCTGCGGGCCGGGATGTCGGCCGGGCGGCGAGCCGATCTCGGCGGCCGCCGGGCGGTCGGCGGTCGGCGGCGCGGCGCCGTGCCGGCCGGTTGATCTCTTCGGATGGTCTTCGCGGGGCTCCGGAGCCCGTCACGGGCACGGATCGTGATCACTCGGTCGGGTGGGATGCCCTAGCCGGCCGCACGGCTGCGGAAAATCCACCTGTTCGCAGCAGAGCTGTTCCTACGCGGGTCGCGTTCCCGGATCGGCCGCGGCCAGCACCGCGATGCGGCACCGGTCCGGGGAGAGCGCGGCCAGGCCGAGATCGTGGTAGATGCCGGGCTCGCCCACCCGGAACCGGTACCAGGCGCACTCGCCGGCGCGG
The DNA here is from genome assembly GCF_900142365.1 of Pseudonocardia thermophila. Taxonomy (GTDB): domain Bacteria; phylum Actinomycetota; class Actinomycetes; order Mycobacteriales; family Pseudonocardiaceae; genus Pseudonocardia; species Pseudonocardia thermophila. The sequence continues at coordinate 134,485 of NZ_FRAP01000001.1, forward strand.
CGTTCGATCTCGGCGATGCGGGCGTGCTCGCCGGCGCCGGAGAGCGCACCGAGGGTGCGCCACGCGGCCAGCCGGCCGAACGCGCCGTACTCCCCCAGGTTGCGCGGGCCGCCCAGCGACGCCGCCACGAACAGCAGGCGCCAGACCGTCCGGGGCTCGCACGCCGATCCCTGCACCTGCGAGCCGGGGTGCTCCAGGCCCAGTGCGCCCACGACGAGCGGGATCGCCTCCTCGAGCAGCGGTTCGACCACTTCGACGAGCCGGGTCTCGATGGTGCCGGTGGACCAGGTCGCGACGGCGGCGTCGCTGCCGACGGGCGCGGGGCTGGTCATGAACGGCGGCACGTCGCCCGCGGGCGCTTCCTCGTCGACGGGGATCAGCTCGAGGGTGGTCGGCCGGCGGGTCCAGTCGAGCCCGTACCGCGGCAGCGGCGGATCGTGCTCCAGTGCGGTGCGCACACCGGGCAGCACCGAGAGGGGGTGCCCGATCGGCATCGGCGCCGGGTCCCGGGCGCCGCGCAGCACCAGCTCCTGGGCCAGACACGCGCGCAGGGTGGCAGGCGAGGTCGGGGCGAGCGCGGGCGCCAGGTCGGCGAGGTCCTGCCCCGCGGCCAGCAGCGAGGCGACGTAGCGCGAGGCGATCCCGGCGCCGGCGGCGAGGCGCAGCACCTGCGGCACGTGTCCCGGCCATGGCAGGAGCGCGAGCCGGCGGAGCAGGCCGTCCACGGCGGACCGCACGTTCGGCACCGGCCGGATCCCGTACGTGCGGCGCAGCGCGATCCCGACATCGGCGAGGAACGCCGCCCCGCCGTCGGCCAGGCGGGCGTCCATGCGGTCCCAGAACCCGTCCAGCTCGGAGCGCGCCGGCAGCTCCGCCACCAGCTCGTCGATCTCCGCGGAGGCCATCAGGCCGGCCACCGGCCGAGCAGGGGTCGCTGCTCGATCCGCTCCGGGCTCATCTGGGTGCACTCCTCCGGTCGGGCTGGTGTCGATCGCCGGTCGATCGGCAGTGCAGTCGATCGGCAGTGCAGTCGATCGGCACGGGGTGCCGGCGATCGTACGGGGCCCGCGGGGGTGCTCAGCCGGTCGTTCGCCGGATCGGGGCAGTCGAGTACGGCTCGATGGCCCGCAGCAGGCGCCGCACCTGGAGAGCCCGCACCGGTGCCAGCGCGTACCCGGGGTAGCTGCGCAGCCACACCGCGCTCCCGAGGCTCACCGCGTCGGCACCGGCCCAGAAGTACTCGCGGCAGTCGTCGATGGTGCGGATCCCACCCGTGGCGATGATCGGCAGCGTGACGCCGGCGTCGCGCAGCTCGGACACCACACGCAGCCCGATCGGCTTGATCGCCCGGCCGGACAGCCCACCGTAGCGGTTGGCCAGGAACGGGGTGCCGGTGCGCGGGTCGAGCCGCAGCGCCTTCACCGTGTTGATCGCGGTGAGCGCGGAGACACCGGCCCTGGCCGCCTGCTTGGCGTTGCGGATGTAGTCGTAGTCCGGCGACAGCTTGAGGATCACCGGGTGGTTGGACCGCGGTACGGCCTCGTCCAGTACGTCCTGCAGGATCGTGGAGAAGTCGAAGTTCACGTTGTGGCAGCTGACGTTGAACTCGACGGCAGCGATCTCGCCCGTGGGCACGGCCGCGTTGACCTTGTCGACGAGGGTGACGAACTCCTCCGCCGAGAACCCGCCCAGCGAGATGATCGTGCGCTGCTCGCGGGTGCGCGGGTAGTAGTCGCGCAGGTAGGCGTCGATGCCGACGTTGCACCAGCCGAACGCGTTGATCCAGCCGGCATCGACCCCGCGCAGCACGCGGGCGTAGCGGCGCAGCAGACCGGGTAGCTCACGCGGCGACCAGTCCTCACGGGTGGTGAAGTGCCCTTCGCGCGGCTCGACGGTCAGCGTGCGGGTGGTGACCGCGCCGAACTTCTCCAGCGGCACGAACAGCGCGATCGGGCTCATCCCGTAGAAGCCCGAGCTGGACCGGCCGTACCCGAGCAGGCTCGACGAGGTGACCAGCCGGTTGCGCAGCACGATGTCGCCGAGCCGGACCCCGGCCTCGTCGGACGGCCTGCGCAGCGTGCGCGTCATGACTGCTCCTGCTCCGGTAGCGGGGTGAAGGGGCGCTCCGGCCACCACGGGTAGAAGGTGCCCAGGCCGTCGGAGACCCGGTCGGGGAACGCCGCGGGGCGCTTCTCCAGGAATGCGCTGACGCCCTCGCGGGCGTCCGCGGACCGGCCCCGCTCGATCATCGCGCGGGAGTCCACGCGGTGGGCCTCCATCGGGTGGTCGACGCCCAGCATCCGCCACATCATCTGGCGAGCCAGCGCGACCGAGACCGGGGCGGTGTGGTCCGCGATCTCGCGGGCCAGCGCGTACGCGGCCGGCAGCAGCTCGGCAGGCTCGTGCACCGCGCGGATCAGCCCGGCGTCCAGCGCCTCGGCGGCGTCGAAGATCCGGCCGGTCACCGCCCACTCGACGGCCCGGCTGATGCCGACCACACGCGGCAGGAACCAGCTCGACGCGGCCTCCGGCACGATGCCGCGGCGGGCGAACACGAACCCGAAGCGGGCGTTCGTGGAGGCCAGTCGCACGTCCATCGGCAGCGTCATCGTGGCGCCGACGCCGACCGCGGGCCCGTTGATCGCGCCGATCACCGGCTTCGTGGACTCGAAGATGCGCAGGCTGACCATGCCGCCGTCGTCGCGGCGCAGATCGTGGATCTCGTCTTCGACGATGCCCTGCTCTGCCTGGGCCTCGTAGTCGAACGTCCCGCCGCCCGCCGAGAGGTCCGCGCCCGCGCAGAACGCTCGCCCGGCGCCGGTCACGACGACCACCCGGACGTCGTCGTCGGCGTCCGCGCGGTCGAACGCCTCGATCAGCTGGCGCATCATCACGGCGGTGAACGCGTTGAGCCGGGCCGGCCGGTCCAGCGTGACGGTCAGGACACCGTCGGCCAGCTCGGTGCGGACCTGCCGATCAGCCTGCTCCCCCGGCTGGTCCGCCGCGTGCTCCTGGGCGGTCATCGCGCCCGCGCCGCCGCGTGCAGCGCCCGCAGCTCCCGCATCGCCGCCACCGCGCGCTCCCCGTCGACCGCTTGCACGGCCATCACGTGGATGTACTCGTCGTCGGCCAGGTCGAGCCGTGCCCACGGCGCCCCGTCGGGGAACGACACCCGCTCGACGGCCGACCAGGGCAGCCGGTGCGTCGTGATGATGTTGCGGACCTCGATGCCCTCGGCGTCGGCGCGCACCCGGGGCCGAGCCACCAGCAGCAGCCCGCCCGCGATGAACAGGCCGATGAGGATCAACGCGATCTGGTCGGCCAGCCGGAAGTACACCCCGGTGTACGTGCTGGTGAGGAAGACCGCGATCACCGTGAACAGCGCGACGATGATCACCGCACCGATCCACGCCGCGATGAGCACCTTGCGCGGTCGGGCCACCACCGCGCCGTTCGTCGTCGTCATGGCTCCATTGTCCGCTTCCGCGCTCACGGCCGGTTGCGCAGGTCGCGCAGCACCACCGCGGTCTGCAGGGCGGCGATGCAGGCCTCGGCGCCCTTGTCCTCCGTCGCCCCCGGCGCGCCGGACCGGTCGAGGGCCTGCTCGCGGGTGTCGCAGGTGAGCACGCCGTTGCCGACCGGGGTGCGCGCATCGAGCGAGACCCGGGTGAGCCCGGCGGTCACCGCGTCGCACACGTACTCGAAGTGCGGGGTGCCGCCGCGGATCACCACGCCGAGCGCGACGACTGCGTCGTGGTCCTCGGCGAGCTGCTGGCAGACGACCGGCAACTCGATCGCACCGGGTACGCGCACGACCGTCGGCAGGGCGATGCCGGCCTCCTTGGCGGTGGTCACCGCGCGGTCCAGCAGCGTGTCGACGATGTCGGCGTGCCAGGTGGTCGCGGCCACGGCCAGGTGCAGCCCGGTGGCGTCGGGCAGCCCGACGTCGGGACGTCCCTCTCCGCTCATGACGGGGTGCCGTCCGCGGCCGGCGGGACACCGAGATCGGGCAGGTCGTGCCCCATCCGGTCGCGCTTGGTGCGCAGGTAGTGCAGGTTCTCCGGGCTGGGCCGGATCGGCAGCGGCACTCGCCCGGTGATGCGCAGCCCGTAGCCCTCCAGGCCGGCGCGCTTGTCCGGGTTGTTGGTCAGCAGCCGCATGGACTTGATGCCCAGGTCGGTGAGGATCTGCGCGCCCATGCCGTAGTCGCGGGCGTCGGCGGGCAGGCCCAGCGCGAGGTTGGCGTCGACGGTGTCGGCACCGGCCTCCTGCAGCTGGTAGGCCTGCAGCTTGTGCAGCAGGCCGATGCCGCGGCCCTCGTGCCCGCGCATGTAGAGCACCACCCCGCGGCCCTCAGCGCACACCGCGGCCAGCGCGGCGTTCAGCTGCGGGCCGCAGTCGCAGCGCAGCGAGCCCAGCACGTCACCGGTGAGGCACTCGGAGTGCACCCGCACCAGCACGTCCTCACCATCGCCGATGTCGCCGTGCACCATCGCGATGTGCTCGATGCCGTCCAGCGTCGAGTCGTAGCCGTAGGCGATGAACTCGCCGTGCACGGTGGGGATGCGCGCCTGCGCGACGCACACGACGTGCTTCTCGAAGCGGCGCCGGTAGGCGATCAGGTCGGCGATCGTGATCAGCGTCAGGCCGTGGTCCTCGGCGAAGACGGCCAGCTCCTCGCCGCGGGCCATGTCGGCCTCGTCCTTCTGCGAGACGATCTCGCACAGCACCCCGGCCGGGTGCAGGCCGGCCATGCGGGCCAGGTCGACCGACGCCTCGGTGTGCCCGGCGCGGCGCAGCACGCCGCCGTCGCGGGCGCGCAGCGGCAGCACGTGACCGGGCCGGACGAAGTCGCTCGCCACCGACTTCGGGTCGGCCAGCAGGCGGATGGTGTGTGCCCGGTCGGCCGCGGAGATGCCCGTGGTGATGCCCTCCTTCGCGTCCACGGTGACGGTGAACGCGGTGCGGAAGGCGTCGTTGTTCGAGTGGTGCATCGGCGGGAGGTCGAGCCGGTCGCACTCGGCCTCCGGCAGGGCCACGCACACGTACCCGGACGTGTAGCGCACCAGGAACGACAACAGCTCCGGCGTCGCCTTCTCGGCGGCGAAGATCAGGTCGCCCTCGTTCTCGCGGTCCTCGTCGTCGACGACGATGACGGGCTTGCCGTCCCGGAGGTCCTGGAGCGCCTGCTCGATCGCCACGAACCGCGGCTCGAGCGGACGCACCGTCCCCTCCGTGGATTCCCCGGTCATCGCACTGCCCTCCCGGTCTCGCCGTTGAGTCGCTCCAGGTACTTGGCCAGCACGTCGACCTCGATGTTCACCGTGTCGCCCGGCTTGCGCGTGCCCAGAGTCGTGTGTTCCAGAGTCGTCGGGATCACGGCGACCGTGAAGGTGTCGCTCGTCACCCCGGCGACGGTGAGGGAGACCCCGTCCACCGCGATCGAGCCCTTCTCCGCGACGTAGCGGGCGATCTCCGGGGCGAGCGAGAACACGAACTCGTCGCTGCGCTCACCCGGCGACCGTGAGACGAGTGTGGACACGCCGTCGACGTGGCCTTGCACGATGTGCCCGCCGAGCCGACCGTTCACCGGGACCGCCCGTTCCAGGTTGACCCGGGTGCCGGGGGCCACCGCCGAGAGGCTCGATCTCTTGAGGGTCTCGGGTACCAGCTCCACCGTGAACGTGCCGTCGGTGGCGCCGTCGGGGTCGATCACCGTGAGGCACACGCCGTTGACGGCGATCGAGTCGCCGTGGCGGGCGTCGCTGGTCACGGTCTCGGCCCGGACGGTGAGCGCCACCACGTCGCCGCGCTCCTGCACGGCCACCACCTCGCCGATCTCCTCGACGATCCCGGTGAACATCAGGCGGTCCTCCACTCGCGATCCGGGTTGGCCCGACGGGCCCGCTCGCGCAGCGCGCGGACCGCCCGGCCCGGGTCGTCGGCGCCGTACACGGCGGAGCCGGCGACGAAGCAGTCGACACCCGCCTCGGCAGCGGCCTCAACGGTGTCGGCGTTGATGCCCCCGTCGATCTCGACCAGTACGGTCAGATGACCAGTGTCGACCAACCGACGGGCGGTGCGCACCTTCTCGAGCACGTCCGGGATGAACTCCTGGCCGCCGAACCCCGGCTCGACGCTCATCACCAGCAGCGTGTCGTAGTGCTTGAGGGTCTCGATGTGCGGCTCCAGAGGGGTCCCCGGCTTGATCGACAGCCCGGCCTTCGCGCCGGCGGCGCGCAGGTTCTTCGCCAGCGCCACCGGGTCGCGGGCGGCCTCGACGTGGACGGTGACGTTGTAGGCGCCCGCCTCGGCGTACCCGATCGCCCAGCGGTCGGGGTCCTCGATCATGAGGTGGCAGTCCAGAGGCAGGTCGGTCGCCTTGAGCAAGGACTGCACCACGGGCAGCCCCAGGGTCAGGTTCGGCACGAAGTGCCCGTCCATGACGTCCACGTGCAACCAGTCCGCACCCTCGCCCGCGGGCCCGGCGACCGCCGCCGCCTCGTCCGCGAGGCGCGCGAAGTCCGCCGCGAGGATACTCGGCGCGATCATCGGCGCGATCTTTCCCGGCACCACTGCAGGTTAGTCCCGCCGAGGGTGCGTCACCCCATCCGGAGGGGTGTGCGCATCGTCGGTGCGATGCGATTCACTTCCCGGCGTGCCCGACGACCCGCTCACGAAGCTGCTGTCCGCCGAGCCCCCGGAGGTCGCGCAGCTGCTGCTCCGCCTCCGCGACGTCGTCCGCGAGGCCCACCCGGACCTGCAGGAGAAGGTGAACCTCGGCTGGCACGGCATCGCCTACCGCCATTCCCGCGCCGGCTACGTCTGCGGGCTGTTCCCCCGCGGGAACGGGGTGAACGTGGGGTTCGAGCACGGCGCGGACCATCCCGACCCGCACGGCCGGCTCGTCGGCACGGGGCGCACCCGGGACGTGCGGGTGGAGGTCGGGGCGGGATCCGAGGAGGACGAGATCGTCGTCGACTACCTCGACCTGGCCGTGGACATGGCGATCGACCGGGCGGAGGACGCACGGCACAGGCGATGAGGGCATGCGGTGCCCTCGACGGGGGTGGGCTCAGGCAGGCCTGCGCAGCAGCGCCAGGAACATCGCGTCCGTACCGTGCCGGTGCGGCCACAGCTGCACGCTCGGCCCATCACCCAGCCGGGGCACGCCCGGCAGGTAGGTCCGGGCGTCCAACTGCTCGACGTCCCGCTCGCGGCGCAGCACCGCGCTGACGATCCCGACGGTCTCGGAGAGGTGCGGGGAGCACGTCACGTACGCCACGACCCCGCCCGGCCGCACGTGCCGCAGCGCGGCCTGCAGCAGCTCCCGCTGGAGCTTCCCCAGCCCCGCGACGTCCTCGGGCCGGCGCCGCCAGCGCGCCTCCGGGCGGCGCCGCAGCGCCCCCAGCCCGGTGCACGGGGCATCGACGAGCACCCGGTCGTAGACGCCTTCCGGCAGGCCGGAGGCGCGGCCGTCGACCGTGTGCACGGTGACCGGGAGGTCCTTGGTGGTGTCGCGGACGAGGTCGGCGCGCCGCTCCCCCGGCTCGACGGCGTCGAGCGTGCCACCGTCCAGCGCGACCAGCCCACCGAGCAGCGCGGCCTTGCCGCCGGGGCCGGCGCACAGGTCGAGCCAGCGCCCCGTGTCCTGCCCGATCAGCTCGGCGCGGGCGAGGGCGAGCGCGACGAGCTGGCTGCCCTCGTCCTGCACGATCGCCAGGCCCTCCGTGATGGCGTCCAGCTCGCCGATCTCGCCGCTGCCCGGCTCCAGGTGCACCCCGTACGGCGAGTACGGGGCCGGGGTGCCCCCCGTGACCAGCGCCAGCTCGTCGGCGGTGATCTCGCCGGGGCGGGCCAGCAGGTGCACGACGGGACGGGCGTCGTCAGCGGCGAGCGCCGAGTCCAGCTCCCCGCCCGGGCCCAGCGCGTCGGCGCCGAGCGCGTCGGCGAACGCCTGAGCGATCCAGCGGGGGTGGGCGTGCGCGAACGCGGCGTGGCCGATCGGGTCGTCGTTCTCGGGCGGCGCGAGCTGCGCGACCCAGGCCTTCTCGTCGTGCTCGGAGACCTTGCGCAGGACCGCGTTGACGAACCCGGCGGCGCGGCTGCCGGCCTGCACGCGCACCAGCTCCACCACGCCGTGCACGGCCGCGTGCGGCGGCACCCGGGTGCGCAGCAGCTGGTACGCCCCGATGCGCAGGGCGTCCTTGACGGCGGGCTCGACGCGGTCGTAGTCGCGGTCGATGCACGCCGCCAGCACCGCGTCCAGCAGCCCCTGCGCGCGCAGGGCGCCGTAGCCGAGTTCGGTGGCGAGCGCGGCGTCGCGGCCCTTCAGCCGGTAGCGGCGCAGGATCGCGGGCAGTGCCAGGTTGGCGTAGGCGTCGCGGACCCGCACCGCGGTGAGCAGCTCCAGCGCCGCCTGGCGCGCCGGATCGACGTCCGGCGGGCGCGGCGGGCCGCTGCGCCCGCGCGGGGGCCCGGACCGGCGCTCCGGCACTGGTCCGCGCCGGCGGGAGCGACGGCCGGGCGAGCTCATACGACGGTCTCCCCGGCCTCGATGCGCACGCCGCGGGCCCAATCGGGGGCCGGCATCGGTCGCTTCCCCTCCGGCCGCACCTCGCCGAGCGCGACGGCCCGCGTGCCGGTGCCGACCAGCACCCGCCGCTTCTCCGCCACGATCTCGCCCGGCTTGAGCTCGACGTCGGTGTGCGTCACCGGCCCGAGGCCCAGGCGGGCGCCGCGGAACGTGGTCCACGCACCCGGGTCGGGGGTGACCGAGCGGATCACCCGGTGCACGACCTGCGCCGGCAGCGACCAGTCGACGCGCGCGTCCTCGACCGTCACCTTCGGCGCGTGGCTGACGCCCTCGGTGGGCTGCGGGCGGGCGACGAGGGTGCCGTCCTCGATGCCGTCGAGGGTGGCGACGAGCAGCCGGGCACCCGACTGCGCGAGCCGCTCCAGCAGCATGCCCGCGGTGTCGTCGGGCCCGATCGGCTCGGTGACCACACCGAACGTCGGGCCGGTGTCCAGCCCTTCCTCCAGCAGGAAGGTCGTGGCGCCGGTGATGTCGTCGCCCGCGCGGATCGCGGCCTGCACCGGAGCGGCGCCGCGCCAGGCCGGCAGCAGCGAGAAGTGCAGGTTCACCCAGCCGTGCCGGGGGATGTCGAGCACCGGCCGCGGGATGAGCGCGCCGTACGCGACGACCGGGCAGCAGTCCGGCGCCAGCCCGCGCAGCGCCTCGACGAACTCCGGTTCGCTCGGCCGCTTCGGGGTGAGGACCGGGACACCCGCGGAGTCGGCGAGCGCCCCGACCGGCGAGCGCACGAGCTTGCGGCCCCTCCCGGCTGGGGCGTCCGGCCGGGTCACCACCGCGACGACCTCGTGGCGCGGCGAGTCGAGCAGTGCCTGCAGCGACGGCACCGCGGCGGTGGGCGTGCCGGCGAAGACGAGTCGCATCAGCGCGATCCGAACAGTGGGTGCGGGTTCTCCTTGATCACGGGAGCGGTGCCGGTGAACCACTCGGCGGCGCGGATCTCGGCCATCGCGCGCTTGCGGGTCTCGGCGTCGAGCCGGTCGACGAACAGCACACCGTCGAGGTGGTCGGTCTCGTGCTGGATGCAACGGGCCAGCAGGTGGGAGCCCTCGACGGTGACGGGTTCGCCGTACTGGTTCCACCCCTTCGCCACGACGTGGAGGTGCCGCTTGCAGTCCCAGGACAGGCCCGGGATCGACAGGCAGCCCTCCGGTCCGATCTGCTCCTCGTCCCCCACGACGTCGAAGCTCGGGTTGACGAGGTGCCCCTCGAACCCGTCGCAGTTGTAGGTGAAGACGCGCAGCGACACCCCCAGCTGGGGCGCGGCGAGGCCGGCGCCGCCCTGGGCGTGCATGGTGTCCATGAGGTCGGTGACGAGCTTGCGCAGCTCGGCGTCGAACGTGGTCACCGGCGCCGCGGGGGTGCGCAGCACAGGGTCGCCGAAGAGCCGGATCGGCGTGACGGTCACGTCGATCCATTCTGCCATCCGCCGTCAGCCGATCGCGGGCGGATCCAGCTGCACCCGGACGACGTCAGTGGCTTTGCGGGCGGTCCGTGCGGCCTGGGCGGTGTGCAGCGCGGTGGCCAGCGCCTTGCCGTCGGTGCGCTTCACCCGCAGCAGCACCCGCTCCTCCGGCTCCTCGGGCGCCGTGCGGGGATCGGCCTTCGGATCGGGCTCGATCTCCACGGGGCCCAGGGCCTCCACTGCGTCGCCGAGCTGCTGCTCCACGTGCTCGACGAGGGACGCGACCGCGGCGGGCGGCCCCTCGACGCAGGCCATCCGCACCGCAGGCGGGAACCCGACCTCCTCGCGGGCGGCGAGCTCGGCGGCGGCGTGGCCGACCGGGTCCCAGCGCACCAGCGCCTGCACGACGGGCAGATCGGACGGGGCCACCACGACCACCCGGCCCCCCTCGGCGTGCGGCACCACGAGCGCGGCGGCGGCCATCCAGCGGCGCAGCGTCTCCTCCGCGACGCGCAGGTCGGCCCGGCCGAGCAGCGCCCATCCGTCGAGCAGGAGCGCCGCGCCGTAGCCGTGGGGTGCCGGTGGCTCGGCGCCCGGGGTGGCGACGACCAGCTCGGCGCGGTCCGCGGCCGAGTCGAGCACGGCGACCCCACCGCCGGAGGCCTTCACCGGCACGCCGGGGAACGCCCGGCCCAGCTCCTCCGCGGTCCGGCCGGAGCCGACGACCGCGGCCCGCAGCCGCCGGGAGCCGCAGTGCCCGCAGCGGAACGCCGACTCGGAGCGGCCGCACCAGCGGCAGCTGGGGAGCACCGCTTCGTCCGCGGCGGCGCGGGCGGGCAGCTCGAGCGGCCCGGCGCAGTGCCGGCAGCGCGCGGTCTCGCGGCAGCCCGCGCAGGCCAGCCACGGCACGTACCCGGCACGCGGCACCTGGACCAGCACCGGTCGGCCCGCGTTGAGCGCGGCCCGCGCTGCCTCGAACGCCGGGTGGGGCAGCCGGGCGGCGCGCAGGGCCGGGTCCTGCTCCTCCTGCGCCGACGTCTCGCCGATGGCGGTGATCCGGGGCATCGCGGCCCGTACGGTGACCCGCTCGGCCACCACCTCGCGGGCCCAGCCCGACTCGACCAGCAGCTGGCCCTCCGCGGTGCGGGCGTGCCCGGCCACGAGCATCGCCACCCCGCCGGTGTGGGCGCGCAGCACGAGCACGTCCCGGGCGTGCGGGTAGGGTGCCCGCGGCTCGGCGTGGGAGTCGTCGCCGTCGTCCCAGATCGCGACCAGGCCCAGGTCGTGGACCGGGGCGAACGCGGCGGCCCGGGTACCGATCACCACGGGCACGGTGCCGCGGCGCACGGCCAGCCACCGCCGGTAGCGCTCGGCGGGCCCGAGGTCCGCGGTGAGCGCGACGAACGCGTCCTCGCCGAGCACAGTCGCGCACGCGCGTTCCAGTGCCGCGACGTCGCGCTGGTCGGGCACCACGACCAGCGCGCCCTTGCCCGCCGACGCCGTGGCCGCGGCAGCCTCCGCGAGCCGTGCTGCCCAGTCCTCCCCCGGCAGCGCCTGCCAGACGGCGTGCGCGGCCCGCCCGGCGCGCAGCGCCTCCAGGAGCGCGGCACCGTGGCGGTAGCGGGCCCAGCCGGCTGCCGGGTCCGGCGGGTCGATCGGGCCCACCGCGCGACCGCGCGGCGCCTCAGCCTCAACCCGGGCGTGCCGCGGCGGGACCGCCAGCCGCAGCACGTCGCACATCATCCCGGCGCCGCGGTCGGCCACCGCCCGGGCGAGCACCGCGATCTCCGGCGCCAGCGCGGGTTCCGGCGACACCACCCGTTCCACCCACGCCAGGTCGCCCACGTGTTCGGTGGTCTCGGCGCGCTCCAGCAGGAACCCGTCCACCGGGCGGCCGGCGAACCGCACCTTGATCCGCACACCGGGCTGGGCCTCGGTGTCGAGGTGCTGCGGGACCCGGTAGTCGAACGTCCGGTCCAGGTGGGTCAGGGGGACGTCGACCACCACCCGCGCGATCGGTGCCACCGGGGCCGGTTGCCACTCACCCCGGTTGGCGGGACGGGTCGCTACGGGCACGGTCGGACACTAGACGGACGGGACGACGGGTTCGGTCGTGACCCGGCATCGGATCGAGGTGCGAGTGGCCGTTGGTCGGTGCGGCTCCGGGATCTCGCGGTGATCGTCGATCGCGACCCGTTCGAGCCCGGCCGGAGACACCACGAACGGCACTTCCGTCAGCACCGGTGCTGACGGAAGTGCCGTTCGTGGAGCGTCAGCGGGATCCAGCCCGGCCCACCGCGTCGCCCACGGGCGCGGGCTCAGGCGCCCACGATGGAGCGCAGGGCGTCCGCGCGGTCGGTGCGCTCCCACGGCAGGTCGAGGTCGGTGCGGCCGAAGTGGCCGTACGCCGCCGTGGGCTGGTAGATGGGCCGCAGCAGGTCGAGGTCGCGGATGATCGCGGCCGGGCGGAGGTCGAAGACCTCGGTGATCGCGGCCTGGATCTTCGCGGGGTCCACCTGCTCGGTGCCGAAGGTCTCCACGAACAGGCCGACGGGCGCGGCCTTACCGATGGCGTAGGCGATCTGCACCTCCAGGCGCTCGGCGAGGCCGGCGGCCACCGCGTTCTTCGCGACCCAGCGCATCGCGTACGCGGCGGAGCGGTCGACCTTCGACGGGTCCTTGCCGGAGAACGCGCCGCCGCCGTGGCGGGCGAAGCCGCCGTAGGTGTCGACGATGATCTTGCGGCCGGTCAGGCCCGCGTCGCCCATCGGGCCGCCGAGGACGAAGCGGCCGGTGGGGTTCACCAGGAGCCGGACGTCGGAGGTCTCGAGCTCGAGATCGGCGATCTCCGGCGTGACGACGTGCTCGAGGATGTCGGGGGCGAGCATGCCGTCGATGTCGATGTCGGCGGCGTGCTGGGTGGAGACGACGACGGTGTCGAGCCGGACGGCCTTGTCACCCGCGTACTCGATGGTGACCTGGGTCTTGCCGTCGGGCCGCAGGTAGGGCAGCACGCCTTCCTTGCGGACGGAGGCGAGGCGACGGGCGAGGCGGTGGGCGAGCGCGATCGGCAGCGGCATGAGCTCGGGGGTGTCGGTGTTCGCGTAGCCGAACATCAGCCCCTGGTCGCCGGCGCCCTGGCGGGCGATCTCGTCCTCGGACATCTCGACCCGGCTCTCGTAGGCCTGGTCGACGCCCTGCGCGATGTCGGGCGACTGCGCGCCGATGGCGACGTTCACGCCGCAGGAGGCCCCGTCGAAGCCCTTCGCGGACGAGTCGTAGCCGATGCCGAGCACGGTGTCGCGCACGATCTGCGGGATGTCCGCGTACGCGGACGTGGTGACCTCGCCCGCGACGTGCACCTGCCCGGTGGTGATCAGGGTCTCGACGGCGACCCGGCTCCTCGGGTCCTGCGCCAGCAGGGCGTCGAGGATCCCGTCGCTGATCGCGTCGCACATCTTGTCGGGGTGACCCTCGGTCACCGACTCGCTCGTGAACAGCCGTCGTCCTGCGCTCGTCACCAGAGATTCCGCCATTCTGCGTCTGCAGTCCTGCCCGTCCGGCTCCTGCACGGCGGGCGTACATCGGTCGGGCGTGAGCGTAGTCGACCGCGCGGGGTCAACTCGTTACGCGGCACAGCGGCCGGGCTCGACTCACGTTCCGTGTTCGTATCTGCGACACGCCGCACTGTTCGTCCCCGATCGGTGGAAATCACATCGGGTAGCGAATCGGTAACGGGTCGTTTCGTTGGACCGGGCATGGACGCCCCTCTGCGAGGAACCGTCACATTCCTGCGGCGCCGTGCCCGGACGATCGCGGTGGTCGGCGCCGTCGTGGCCGTCGGGGCCGCGACCCTCATGACCGTCGCCGTCGCCGAGGCCGCCGAGCCCGGCCGGTGCGTCGGCAACGTCAACGTGCGCGCCGAGCCGGACCAGGACGCCCCCGTCCTGACCGTGTGCCGCCGCGGCACCCCCGTCACGGTCGGCGAGATCCGCAACGGCTTCGTGGAGCTCACCTCGCTCCACGGCTGGGCGGCCCAGGAGTACGTCGAGATCAACGGCCACACGCCACGGCCACCGGTCGAGCGGATCCCTGCCGCGGACGAGGAGCCCGAGGCGCGACCGGCGCCCCGCACCGCCCGTTCGGCGGCCACCCGAGCGGCCGGACCCACGACCCCGGCGACCACACCGCCGACCCCCGAGCAGGAACCCGCCGAGGAGCCCGAGGCCGCCCCGGAACCCGCACCCGTCACCACCGGCGCCCAGCCCCTGCTCACGCCGCCGCGCCTGCGGCTGTCGGGCGGCTGATCCACCACAGCCGTCCACCACAGCCCTCCACCACAGCGCTCCAGGGTTGCGCTACCGGTCCCGCAGCCGGGCCGCGACCGCGTCCCACACCCGCGAGGCGAGCAGCGCCTTCGAGCCGTGCGGCAGCACGGTCTCGGAGCCGTCGGCGGCCAGCAGCCACCCGGCGTTCTCCGGCACCTCGAACGCCATGCCGTCCCCGACGGCGTTGACGACCAGCAGGTCGCAGCCCTTGCGGGCGAGCTTCTGCCGGCCGTGGTGCAGCGCGTCGCCCGTGTCGTCGCCGGTCTCGGCCGCGAACCCGACCACGATCTGGCCCGGTTCCCGCGCACCGACCAGCTCGACGAGGATGTCCGGGTTCGTGGTGAGCGCCAGCGGTTCGGGGTCAGAACCCGTCTTCTTGATCTTGTGCCCGGCCAGCGAGACCGGCCGGAAGTCGGCCACCGCGGCGGCCATCACGACCGCGTCCGCGCCCTTCACCGCCGCGTGCATCGCATCGCGCAGCTCCAGAGCGGACCCGACCCGCACCACCTCGACGGCGGCCGGATCGGCCAGGTCGGCGGTGTGCGCGGCGACCAGCGTGACCGCGGCGCCGCGCTGCGCGGCCACGGCGGCCAGCGCGTAGCCCTGCCGCCCGGACGAGCGGTTGCCCAGGAACCGGACGGGATCGAGCGGCTCCCGCGTGCCGCCCGCCGACACCACGACCCGCCGCCCGGCGAGGTCCTGGGGCAGGCCGTCGGGGCGCTCGAGGAGCAGCCGGCCCAGCTCGACGATCTGCTCCGGCTCGGGCAGCCGGCCCGGTCCGGTGTCGGCGCCGGTGAGCCGTCCGGAGGCCGGCTCCATGACGACGGCGCCGCGCGAGCGCAGCAGGGCCACGTTGGCCCGGGTGGCCGGGTGCTCCCACATCTCGGTGTGCATCGCCGGCGCGAACAGCACCGGGCACCGGGCGGTGAGCAGCGTGGCGGTCAGCAGGTCGTCGGCGCGGCCCTGCGCGGCGCGGGCCAAGAGGTCCGCGGTGGCGGGCGCGACGACGACGAGGTCCGCCTCCTTGCCCAGGCGCACGTGCGGCACCTGGTGCACGTCGGCGAACACGCCGGTGTGCACCGGCTGCCCGGACAGCGCCTCGAAGGTGGCGGCGCCGACGAACTCCAGTGCCGACGGGGTCGGCACCACCCGCACGCGGTGCCCGCTCTCGGTGAACCTGCGCAGCACCTCGGCGCTCTTGTAGGCGGCGATGCCGCCCGCCACCCCGAGGACCACCCGGGGGCCGTCGACCGCGTTCATGACGCCTCTCGCGTCTGCGCGCGACCGATCAGTGCTCGCCCTCGACGTGCTCCAGCAGCCCGGCCTGGATCTCGCGCATCGCGATCGAGAGCGGCTTCTCGCGCGGCCCCGGCTCGACGAGCGGGCCGACGTACTCGAGCAGACCCTCGCCGAGCTGGGAGTAGTAGTCGTTGATCTGCCGGGCGCGCTTGGCCGCGTAGATCACCAGGGCGTACTTCGAGCTCACCCGGCTGAGCAGGTCGTCGATGGGCGGGTTGGTGATGCCCTCCGGCTGGGCATCGGCGGTGGGGGCGATCAGCGGCATGCTCAACGCAGCAAACTCCTAGCGGGGTACGGCCGGCGGGATCTTTCAGCCGACCAGCAATTCTATCAATCGGCGGACGACCTTCTGCACGTCGTCGTTGACCAGCTGGACGTCGAACTCGTCCGCTGCAGCGAGCTCCTCCTTCGCCGTGGCGAGGCGGCGCTCGAACTGCTCCGGCGACTCCGTCCCCCGGTCGCGCAGCCGCCGCACCAGCTCGTCCCACGACGGCGGGGCCAGGAAGACGGTCGTCGCCTCCGGCATCGCCTTCTTCACCGCGCGGGCGCCCTGGAGATCGACCTCCACGAGGACCGGGTCACCCCTGCGCAGTGCCTCCTCCACCGGTGCCCGCAACGTGCCGGAGCGCTGCAGACCACCGTGGATCTCCGCCCACTCCAGCAGCTCGTTGCGGGCGATCAGCTCGTCGAACCCGGCCGGACCGACGAAGCGGTAGTGGACCCCGTCGATCTCGCCGGGTCGCGGGTCGCGGGTGGTCGCCGACACGGAGAAGTACAACTCCGGCAGCGCCGCCCGCAGCGCCGTCACGACGCTGGACTTGCCGACGCCGGAGGGGCCGGCCAGAACGAGCAGCCGGCCCCTCCGGGGCTCGTGCGACCGCGGTTGCGACGTCATCTCGGACAGTGTCTCCGACGATGCCGCCCCGGGCAGTGCCGCGGTGGGCACCGCCGTGGCGGGCATCGACGTCGACAGCGTCTCGGACGCCTGGGAGATCGACGCCTGGGGGATCGGCTCGGACATCGACCCGTACCGCGGTGAGCCGATCACCCCTCGAAGTCGGCGAGCAGAGCCTTGCGCTGCCGGTCACCCAGGCCGCGCAGCCGACGCGACGGCGCGATCTCCAGCCGCTCCATGATCTGGGCGGCCCGGACCTTGCCGACGCCCGGCAACGACTCGAGCAGCGCCGAGACCTTCATCTTGCCCAAGACGTCGTCCGTGTCGGCGAGCTTGAGCACCTCCGGCAAGGTGGTGGCGCCCGTCTTGAGCTTGTTCTTCAGCTCGGCCCGGGCACGGCGCGCCGCAGCGGCCTTCTGCAAGGCCTCGGCGCGCTGTTCCTCGGTCAGCTGGGGAAGGGCCACGGTCTCCTCCGTCATTCGTTCGTGCGGGCTCCGGCACGTTCCGAAGCCGCTTACACACCGGCCGCCGGTGCGCTGGTCCGTCTCTCCGGAGCAGAGCCCGAGCGGTACGGGATCCGAACGTACTCATCGCGTGCGGGAACCCGGAACCGGGGTGCCACCTGTGGGTTTGCGGTTTCGCTCACCCGTCACGGTGATAGCACGAGACACCGGTCGGTATCGACACCGACGCGCCCCGTTCACCGCAACTCCGGGACCGTGCACCTGTTTACCCGATCCCGCGCGCACGGCACGTCGACCGCTCGACCGGACGCCGAGCGGTGCACCCGTCCGGGCGCCTGACAACCGGGTGATCACGGTCGGTGACCCTCCGTCACTCCGACGCCGCGGACCGCCCAGCGGCAGGGCCGACGCGCCGAACGGCGGGTCCGATTCCGGTCCCTGACCAGGCGCGATACCGGACGGAATCCGCTGTGTGGTGTTCGCGACATCACCCCGGCGCAACCGGGTCCGTCATCCCGCCACGGCCGCGACCTCGTCGCGCAGCCGCAGGGCCGCTGCCCGCAGCGCGGCCGGGTCCGGCCCGGCCGCCAGCACCGACCGCGACGCCGCGGGCAGCACGACGCCGTCCAGGCCCGCGAACCGGCGCGCCACATCTGCGGGCCCGGCGCCCTGGGCGCCGATCCCCGGGGCGAGCACCGGGCCGTGCAGGCGGCCGAGGTCCAGCCCGTGGTCATGGGTGGCGCCCACGACCACGCCGACGTCCCCGAGTGCCTCAGCGCCGGCGTTGCGCTCCCCTGCGGCATCGACGATGCGCTGCGCCACGCTCGTGCCGCCCGCGGTGGCGAGCTGCACGTCCGCCCCTTCCGGGTTGGACGTCCGGGCGAGCACGAAGACCCCGCGCCCGGCCTGCGCCGCGGCGGAGAGCCCGGGTTCCAGGGAGTCGAACCCGAGGTACGGGGTGAGGGTCACCGCGTCCGCGCCGAGCGGCGCACCCTCCGCCAGGTACGCGTCGGCGTAGCCGGCCATCGTCGAGCCGATGTCGCCCCGCTTGACGTCGAGGATCACCTGGGTGCCCGTCCCGGCGACGTCCGCGAGCAGCCGCTCCAGCACGGCGATGCCGGCCGAGCCGTGCCGCTCGAAGAACGCCGACTGCGGCTTCACCACCGCGACGTGCCCGGCGAACGCCTCCACGCAGGCCCCGGCGAAGGCCGCCAGGCCGTCCGCGTCGTCGGCGAGGCCCCACGCCACCAGCAGACCCGGGTGCGGGTCGATCCCGGCGCACAGCGTGCCGTGGGCGGCGACGGCCTCGGCCAACCGCGCACCGAACCGGCTCACGAGCGGGCCTTCCGCAGCACCGCGTGGGCGTCCTGCAGCGACCGCACCCCGATCTTGCCGGCGATCATCGCCTCGATGCCCTGCACCGCGGCCGAGGCCCCCGCCATCGTCGTGATGCACGGCACCCCGTGGGCGACCGCGGCGGCGCGGATCTCGTAGCCGTCGACGCGCGGACCCGAGTTGCCGTACGGGGTGTTGATGATCAGGTCGACCTCGCCGGCCTTGATCCGGTCCAGCACGGTCTCCTGGCCGGGCCCGCCGCCCTCGGACGCCTTGCGCACCACCGTGACCTCCAGGCCGTGCCGGCGCAGCACCTCCGCGGTGCCCTCGGTGGCGAGCACCTCGAACCCGAGCGCGGCCAACCGCAGCACCGGGAACACCATGGCCCGCTTGTCGCGGTCGGCGATCGAGACGAACACCCGCCCCGACGTCGGCAGCGACCCGTACGCGGCGGCCTGCGACTTGGCGAACGCGGCCCCGAACGACGCGTCGAAGCCCATCACCTCGCCAGTGGACTTCATCTCCGGGCCGAGCAGCGAGTCCAGGCCCTCCCCGTCGCGGGTGCGGAAGCGGTGGAACGGCAGCACCGCCTCCTTCACCGCGACCGGGCCGTCCAGCGGCAGGTCCCCGCCGTCGCCCGTCGCCGGGAGCATCCCCTCGGCGCGCAGCTCGGCGATGGTCGCGCCGAGCGCGATCCGGGCGGCCGCCTTCGCCAGCGGCACGGCCGTCGCCTTCGACACGAACGGCACCGTGCGCGACGCCCGCGGGTTGGCCTCCAGCACGTAGAGCGTGTCGCCGTGCAGCGCGTACTGGACGTTGAGCAGCCCGCGCACGCCGATGCCGTGGGCGAGCGCTTCGGTGGAGCGGCGGACCTTCTCCAGCACCGTGCGGCCGAGCGTGATCGGCGGCAGCGCGCACGAGGAGTCGCCGGAGTGCACCCCGGCCTCCTCGATGTGCTCCATCACGCCGCCGATGAACACCTCGTGCCCGTCGCAGAGCGCGTCGACGTCGATCTCGATGGCGTCGTCGAGGAACCGGTCGACCAGCACCGGCCGGTCCTCGCTGATCGTGGTGGCGCGGGAGATGTAGCCGGCCAGTGTCTCGTCGTCGTAGACGATCTCCATGCCGCGCCCGCCCAGCACGTACGACGGCCGCACCAGCACGGGGTAGCCGATCCGGGCCGCGATCGCCTTCGCCTCCTCGAAGGAGGTGGCCATGCCGAACTCGGGCGCGGGCAGCCCGGCCGTGCGCAGCAGCTCGCCGAACTCGCCGCGGTCCTCGGCCAGGTCGATCGCCGCCGCGGACGTGCCCACCACCGGCACCCCGGCCGCGGTGAGCCGCTGCGCGAGCCCGAGCGGGGTCTGCCCGCCCAGCTGCACGATCACCCCGGCGACGGTGCCGCTGGCCTGCTCGGCGTGGATGACCTCCAGGACGTCCTCGAAGGTCAGCGGCTCGAAGTAGAGCCGGTCGGCGGTGTCGTAGTCGGTGGAGACCGTCTCCGGGTTGCAGTTCACCATGACGGTCTCGAACCCGGCCTCGCGCAGCGCCATCACGGCGTGCACGCACGAGTAGTCGAACTCGATGCCCTGCCCGATCCGGTTCGGCCCCGAGCCGAGGATGATCACCTTCGGCTTCTCGGTCTGCGGGGCGATCTCCGACTCCGCGGCCGGGTCGGTCTCGTAGGCGCTGTAGTGGTACGGGGTCTTCGCGGCGAACTCCGCGGCGCACGTGTCGACGGTCTTGTAGACCGGCCGGATGCCCAACCGGTGCCGCAGCGAGCGCACCCCGTCCTCGCCGGCGAACTCCGGCCGCAGCGCGGCGAGCTGCCGGTCGGACAGGCCGGCGCGCTTGGCCCGGCGCAGCAGGTCGGCGTCGAGCACGGGCGCGGCGAGGATCTCCGCCCGCAGCTCCACGAACGCGGCGATCTGGTCGACGAACCACGGATCGATGCCCGACTCGCGGGCCACGTCCTCGACCGACCGGCCGCCCCGCAGCGCCCGCTCGACCGCGTAGATCCGCCCGTCGGTGGGCGTGGCGACGTCCGGCTCCTCGTCCGGGTCCGGTACGGTCCAGAAGCCGGCCGTCCCGGTCTCCATCGAGCGCAGCGCCTTGCCCAGCGCCTCCCCGAACGACCGGCCCAGCGCCATCGCCTCGCCGACCGACTTCATGGTGGTGGTGAGCTCGGGGTCCGCACCGGGGAACTTCTCGAACGCGAACCGCGGCACCTTCACCACGACGTAGTCGAGCGTCGGCTCGAACGCGGCCGGGGTCTCGCCGGTGATGTCGTTGCGGATCTCGTCGAGGGTGTAGCCGATGGCGAGCTTCGCGGCGATCTTCGCGATCGGGAAGCCGGTCGCCTTCGACGCGAGCGCCGACGACCGCGACACCCGCGGATTCATCTCGATGACGACGAGCCTGCCGGTCTTCGGGTGCACCGCGAACTGGATGTTGCAGCCGCCGGTGTCGACGCCGACCGCGCGCAGCACCGCGATGCCGACGTCGCGCATGTGCTGGTACTCGCGGTCGGTGAGCGTCATCGCCGGCGCCACGGTGATCGAGTCGCCGGTGTGCACGCCCATCGGGTCGAGGTTCTCGATCGAGCAGACGACCACCACGTTGTCGTGGCGGTCGCGCATCAGCTCGAGCTCGTACTCCTTCCAGCCGAGGACCGACTCCTCGATGAGCACCTCGGTCACCGGGGACGCGGCCAGGCCGGCACTGGCCAGCCGGTCCAGCTCCTCCGGGGTGTGCGCCATGCCGGAGCCCAGCCCGCCCATCGTGAACGACGGGCGGATGACCACCGGCAGACCCAGCTCAGCGACCGCGGCGCGGACCTCGTCCATCGAGTGGCAGACCGCGGAGCGGGGCACGTCGCCGCCGACCGACTGGACGATCTCCTTGAACTTCAGTCGGTCCTCGCCGCGCTGGATCGCCTCGATGTCGGCGCCGATCAGCTCAACGCCGTAGCGCTCCAGCACGCCGCGCTCGTGCAGCGCGACCGCGGTGTTGAGCGCGGTCTGGCCGCCCAGCGTCGCCAGCAGCGCGTCCGGCCGCTCGGCCGCGATCACCTGCTCGACGAACTCGGGGGTGATCGGCTCGACGTAGGTGGCGTCGGCGAACTCCGGGTCGGTCATGATCGTCGCCGGGTTGGAGTTCACCAACGACACCCGGATGCCCTCGGCACGCAGCACCCGGCAGGCCTGGGTGCCGGAGTAGTCGAACTCGCACGCCTGGCCGATGACGATCGGCCCGGAGCCGATCACCATCACGTGGTTGATGTCGTCGCGGCGCGGCATCAGCGACCACCCTCCATCAGCTGCGCGAACTGGTCGAACAGACCGGCGGCGTCGTGCGGGCCCGCCGCGGCCTCCGGGTGGTACTGCACGCTGAACGCCCGCCCGCTGAAGAGGGCGACGCCCTCGACGCAGCCGTCGTTCGGGCAGACGTGGGTGACGCGGGCGCGCCCGTAGGGGGTGTCCCACTCCTCCCCCGCCTCGCCCTCGACGGCGAAGCCGTGGTTCTGCGAGGTGATCGCCACCCGCCCGGTGTCGAGCTCGACGACCGGGATGTTGATCCCGCGGTGGCCGTAGCGCATCTTGTACGTCCCGCGGCCCAGCGCCCGCGCCAGGATCTGGTTGCCGAAGCAGATGCCGAAGACCGGCAGGTCCGCCTCCAGCGCCTGCCGCACCAGCGCCACCGGCTTGTCCGCGGTGGCCGGGTCGCCCGGCCCGTTGGCGATGAACACACCGTCCGGGTTCAGCTCGGTGATCGCGTCGAACGGCGAGTCGGCCGGCAGCACGTGGGTCTCGATGCCGCGCTGGGCCATCATCCGCGGGGTGTTGAACTTGATCCCCACGTCGATGGCGGCGACGACGAACCGCTTCTCCCCCGCCGCCGGGACGACGTAGGGTTCCTTCGTCGTGACGGCCCCGTAGAGATCGGCGCCCTCCATGCGCGGGCTGGCGAGCACGCGCTCGACGAGCTCGGCGTCGTCAGCCAGGTCGGGGCCGGAGAACACCCCGGCCCGCATGGCGCCGCGTTCGCGCAGGTGGCGCACCACCGCGCGGGTGTCGATGCCCGCGATCGCGACGATCCCCTGCTCGGTCAGCGCCTCCTCCAGGCTGCGCCGCGAGCGCCAGTTCGACGGGATGCGAGCCGGATCACGCACCGCGTAGCCGGCCACCTGGATGCCGCGCGACTCGTCGTCCTCGTCGTTCCAGCCGGTGTTGCCGATCATCGGTGCGGTCTGCACGACGATCTGGCCGTGGTAGCTGGGGTCGGTGAGCGTCTCCTGGTAGCCGGTCATGCCGGTCGTGAAGACCGCTTCGCCCAGCGCGGTGCCGGTGGCGCCGTACGCCTGCCCGCGGAAGATCCGCCCGTCCTCCAGGACGAGTACGGCCGTCATGCCACTTCTCCGTTCCGTGCCGTGATGCGACCCCGCAGGATCGTGGCGGTCACCGTCGCCGGCAGCCGCATGCCTTCGTAGGGGGTGTTGGACGCCTTGCTGGCGAGGTTCTCCCCGCGCACCGTCCAGACGCCGTCGGGATCGACGAGCGTGAGGTTCGCGGGCTCGCCGACGGCGATCGGGCGGCCGTGGTCGGGCAGGTTGCCGATCTCGGCGGGCCGTTCGGACATGACCCGGGCGACGCCGCGCCAGTCCAGCAGGCCCGGCTCCACCATCGTGTGCACGACCACCGACAGCGCCGTCTGCAGGCCGAGCATGCCCGGGCGGGCGGCCGCCCACTCGGTGTCCTTGTACTGCGCGGCGTGCGGGGCGTGGTCGGTGGCGACGACGTCGATCAGACCCTCGGCCAGCGCCGTCCGCATGGCCTCGGTGTCGGCGGCGGTGCGCAGCGGCGGATTCACCTTGTTGACCGGGTCGTAGCTGGTCAGCCGGGCGTCGGTGAGCAGCAGGTGGTGCGGGGTGACCTCGGCGGTGACCCGCACCCCCTGCTCCTTCGCCAGCCGCAGCACATCGATCGTGCGCGCGGACGAGACGTGGCAGATGTGCAGCGCGGCACCGGCCTCCCGGGCCAGCGCGCAGTCCCGGGCGACGATCGTCTCCTCGGCGGTCGCCGGCCACCCGGTCAGGCCCAGCCGGGACGCGACCACGCCCTCGTGGGCCTGGGCACCGACGGTGAGCCGGTGGTCCTCGGCGTGCTGGGCGATGACGACGTCCAGGGCCGAGGCGTACTCCAGGGCCCGGCGCATGATCACCGGGTCGTGCACGCACCGGCCGTCGTCGGAGAACATGCGCACCTGCGCGCGGCTGTTGGCCATCGTGCCCAGCTCGGCCATCTTCTGGCCCTCGAGCCCCACGGTGACCGCGCCGACCGGGTGGACGTCGACCAGGCCGACCTCCTCGCCGCGGCGGCGCACGTGCTCGACGACGACCTCGCTGTCGGCGACCGGGTCGGTGTTGGGCATCGCGAACACCGCGGTGTAGCCGCCGAGCGCGGCCGCGGCTGAGCCGGTGGCGATCGTCTCCGACTCCTCACCGCCGGGCTCGCGCAGGTGGGTGTGCAGGTCGACGAACCCGGGCAGCAGCACCTGGCCGGCGCCGTCGAGCACCTCGGCGCCCTCCGGCCCGGCCAGGCCGGCGCCGATCTCGGTGATCACCCCGTCCTCGACGAGGAGGTCGACGGGCTCCTCTCCGTAGGGGCGGGCGTTGCGGATGACGAGGCTCATGAACTGGCTCCGGCGAGCAGGTGGTAGAGGACGGCCATCCGCACGTGCACGCCGTTGCGGACCTGGCCGAGGATCGCCGACGACGGCGCGTCGGCCACGCTGGGCGCGATCTCCATGCCGCGGATCATCGGGCCGGGGTGCATGACGATCGCGTGGTCGGGCAGCAGCGCCGCGCGCTCCGGGGAGAGGCCGTAGCGGATCGCGTACTCCCGCGAGGACGGGAAGAACGCACCGTGCATGCGCTCGGCCTGCACGCGCAGCATCATCACCGCGTCCAGGGCGGGCAGCTCCGCGTCCAGCTCCGCGCTGACCCGGCACGGCCATTCCTCCACCCCGACCGGCAGCAGCGTCGGCGGCGCGATCAGCACCACCTCCGCCCCGAGCGTGGCCAGCAGGAACACGTTGGAGCGGGCGACCCGGCTGTGCAGGACGTCACCGACGATGCCGACCCGCCGCCCGGCGATCCCGCCGAGCCGCTCCCGCAGCGTGGCGGCGTCCAGCAGCGCCTGGGTGGGGTGCTCGTGGGTGCCGTCCCCGGCGTTGACGATCGACGTGTGGATGCCGGTGACCGCGCGGTCCCGGTCGGTCCACGCGGCGATGCGGTGCGCGGCGCCCGAGGCGGGATGGCGCACGACCACGCAGTCCGCGCCCATCGACGAGAGCGTGAGCGAGGTGTCGCGCAGCGACTCCCCCTTCGACACCGACGAGCCGCGCGCGCTCACGTTGATCGTGTCGGCGCTCATCCACTTGCCGGCGATCTCGAACGACACCCGCGTGCGGGTGGAGTCCTCGTAGAACATCGTGATCACGGTGCGGCCGCGCAGCGTGGGGAGCTTGCGCACCTCCCGGCCGAGCAGCGCCTGCTTGAGCCGGTCGGCGGTGTCGAGCAGCGCGGTCGCCTCCGCGGCGTCGAGGTCCGTCACGGACAGCAGGTGCTTCACCCGGTGCCCCCCGTCGTGCGCGCCAGCGCCACCCCGTCGACGCCGTCGATCTCGGTGAACTTCACCAGGATCTGCTCGTCGCGGGCGGTGGGCACGTTCTTGCCGACGTAGTCGGCGCGGATCGGCAGCTCCCGGTGGCCGCGGTCGACGAGCACCGCCAGCTGCACCGCGCGGGGGCGGCCGTGCTCGGACAGCGCGTCGAGCGCGGCGCGGACGGTGCGGCCGGACATGAGCACGTCGTCGACGAGCACGACGAGCAGGTCGTCGAGCCCGCCCTCGGGGACGTCGGTGACCGCGAGCGCACGGGCGGGGCCCCGGCGCAGGTCGTCGCGGTAGAGGGTGGCGTCGATGGAGCCGACGGGCACCTCGGTGCCGGAGAACTCGGCGATGGCCGCTCCCAGGCGGCGGGCCAGGATCGTGCCGCGGGTGGGGATCCCGATCAGCACGGCGTGGGCGAGGCTTCCGGTCTCCCGGTCGGCCACCCGCTCGATGATCTGGTGCGCCATGCGCGCGATGGTGCGGGTGACGTCGGCAGCGCTGAGCAGCTCGCGGGCAGGCGTGACCTGCCCCGCTGCATCTGCCGGGCCCCCGCGACGGTCGTCCGTCACGAGTTGTCTCCTTCCCCGCCTCACCGGACGGGTCTTAAAGGAACCGGTTCGTCGATCCGCCGAAGGGGCGTTCGACGGACCCGACCGTATCAGCGGAACGGACGCCTCAACGCGGGTACGTGAGGACACCCACCCGTACGCGCGCGGAAACCGAACTGACACGATGCGCACCGTGGGGGCGCTGCTGTTGACGTCGGAGGGCCGGTGTCGATCAGCCGTTCGAGTGATCTCCGGCGTGTCTAGCCCGATCGGGGGGCCACGAACTTGACCGATCGGAGCCGCACGCGGAGGATTACTCTCCGTATTGATCGTCTGCATCGTGGGTGGCCGCGGACTGCGGGGGCACCGCCACGGACTGCAGCACCGGTGCGACGCTCCCCGACGCACCAGCCCGCCCCAGTACCCACCGTCACGACCCGTCGGTCCCGCGGCCGACACAGAAACGCAAGTGAGGAGGTCGCCATCATGGGCGACTACGCCAAGGCGCTCGGCGGGAAGCTCCGCGCCATCCGGCAGCAGCAAGGCCTGTCGCTGCACGGCGTCGAGCAGAAGTCTGGCGGCCGCTGGAAGGCTGTCGTCGTGGGGTCCTACGAGCGCGGCGACCGCGCCGTGACCGTGCAGAAGCTCGCCGAGCTGGCCGACTTCTACGGCGTGCCCGTGGCCGAGCTGCTGCCCGAGGGCCGGGTCCCGTCCGGCTCGGAGCCCGCCACGAAGATCGTCATCAACCTGGAGCGCCTGCAGCAGCTGCCGGCCGACAAGGTCGGTCCGCTCGCTCGGTACGCCGCGGCGATCCAGAGCCAGCGCGGGGACTACAACGGCAAGGTCCTCTCGATCCGCTCGGAGGACCTGCGCTCGCTTGCGATCATCTACGACATGACGCCGGGCGAGCTCACCGACCAGCTGATCAGCTGGGGGGTCCTGCCGCCGGAGGCGCGCCCGTCCTCGCAGTGACGGTCCGGCTCCTGGGGAAGGGAGCCGGCACGCCGCTGCCCGGCGTGCGTCCCGGCAGGCGCCACGAACGGCACTTTCGTCAGCACCACTGCTGACGAGAGTGCCGTTCGTGGTGTTTCGGGCCCCGTCCCGCACGCTGCTCCCCTCACGCCGGGACGCCCGCGGAGACCCCGGTGTCCGCCCCGCGCTCGGCCGGGTCGATGAAGAAGTTGTCGCGGAACAGTCCCGTCGGGTCGTAGCGGTGCTTGAGCTCCCGCAGCCGAGCCAGGTGCGCGGGCGGGAACGCCCTGGCCACGACCTCGGGCCCACGAGAGGTCTCGAAGCTCAGGTAGAGCCCCTCCATGTGCGGCAGGAGCAGCGTGTCCCACCGCTCGTCGAGGCCCGAGTTCCGCGTCCCGAACGCACCGATGGTGAAGTTCGCCCGCCGCCAGCCCCAGGCGGTCGCGTCGGCCGGGACGTCGGCGACCTTCCCGCCGAGTGCGCGGATCGCGAAGAAGTACGAGGCCCGCGCGTCGAGGATCTCGGCAACCCCCTTCGCGAACTCCGGGGTGAGGTGCTCGACCATCCCGGAACGCGAGTGCGGCTCGCCGAAGCCGTGCTGCTCGTCGTCGGTGACCGCGAACCCGATCACCTCGTCGTAGGTCGTCAGCACGACCGACTGCTGCATGAGCGGCGCGATGTCCGCGAACGGCTGCAGCAGCTCGACGATCGTGTCCGGGTCGTCGCTCTCCACGACCAGGATCGCCTGCGCGAACCGGCGACCGCCCTGGCCGGGTCCGAGGATGATCTCGCCGGTGACGCGCCGGTCGGCGGCCTCCAGCGTCGCGCCCCAGCGCTGCACGAACCCGGCGGTGTCGGTGGCGTCGAAGACGAGCTGGGCGAAGCCGACCTTGCCGACGTGCGCGGCCTCGAACTCGAACGACACGGCCACGCCGAAGTTCGCGCCAGCGCCGCGGACGGCCCAGAACAGATCGGGGTTCTCCTCGGCCGAAGCGTGCGCGAGCGTGCCGTCGGCGAGCACGACGTCGACGGAGCGGAGGTGGTCGATCGTCAGTCCGTGGGAGCGGGCGAGCAGTCCGACGCCGCCCGCGGTGGCCAGGCCGCCCACGCCGACGCCGCCGTGGTCGCCGCTCGTGATCGCCAGGCCGTGCGGGGTCAGTTCGCGTGCCACGTCGAGCCAGCGGGCACCGGGGCCGATCCGCACCCGGCCCGACTCGGCGTCGAGCACCTCGACGGCGTTGAGGGCGCCGACGTCGATGACGATCCCGCCGTTGTTGAGGGACCGGCCGGAGATGCCGTGGCCGGCGCTGAAGATGCCGAGCGGCACGTCGCGGTTGCGCGCGGCGAACCGCACGGCGTCCTGCACCTCGGCCACGGTGCGCGGCCGCAGGACCAGCGCCGGAGCCCCGCCGCGCAGGTAGCCGGCGGTGTAGCGGGCGTACCCGGGGTCGCCGGGTTCGAGGGCCCGGTCGGCGAGCGAGTCGGGGATGCCGGCGTAGTCGATGCCGGGCACCCGGGAGGAGCGGGCCTTGACCCGCGCCGGGCGCACAGTGGCGGTGCCGCGGCGGGCCCGGCCGCGCTCGACGGCCTCCCGCACGGCGGGTGCGACGTCGCGGCCGAAGCGCTCCAGCAGCCTCGGGTCGTCGCCGGCGAGGATGAACGTGCTGATCCCCTCGTCGAGGGCCAGCGAGACGATGTCCTCGACCGACTCCTGCGGGGTGATGTTGAGCAGCCGCTCGATCTCGCGGGGATCGCGGCCCGCGGCCTTCGCCGCGGCGTCGATGATCGCGTTGCCGCGGGTGATGTCGCCGGGCTTCAGGTACGGCATCGACGGCAGCCAGCCGTCGGCGACCGTGCCGGTCAGCTCGAGCATCCGCTTCTTGTAGGCGCCGACCCAGATCGGGATGGGGTGCGCGGGGGCCGGGCCGCGCTTCGCTCCGTCGACGCGGTGGTGCACGCCGCCGGCGCGCAGGAGACCGGTGTCGTCGGTGTTCCAGATGCCGCGCATGACCTCGATGGCCTCGCGCAGGGCGTCGACGGACTCGGCGGGCGTCAGGCGCTTGCCGCCCATCGCCGCGATCGCGTCCCAGAACCCGCCCGCGCCGATGCCGAGCCGCACCCGGCCGCCGGTGAGCAGGTCGAGGCTGGCGGCGGCGCGGGCGAGCACCGCGGGCTGGCGCAGGGGCAGGTTGAGGACGTTGCCGGCGAGCGCGATCCGCTCGGTGCGGGCCGCGACCCAGGCCAGCAGGGTCCAGGTGTCGTGGAACTGGGGCTGGTAGGGGTGGTCCTGGAACGTGACCAGGTCCAGGCCGTGCTCTTCGCTCAGCAGGGCCAGATCGGCTGGACGGGACACGGGGCGGTTCCGCGGCGTGATGAAGGAACCGAAACGCAGTGGGTGGCCGTAGTCGGGCATGGCCTCAGCGTCCGCCCGACGCCCGACGTCGCCAAGCCAGCGGTTAGTCGGTTACTTTGGATAAGTGCACAGCCCGCCGACCAGGAACGACGAGGACCGGGTCCGGCTCAGCGCGGTCCTGGAGTTCGTCGGCCGGCGCTGGATCGGCGCGATCCTGCTCGGGCTCGGCCACGGCCCGACTCGGTTCGGCGAGATCCAGCGGCAGGCGCCGGGTCTGTCCGCCCGCATGCTCACCGTGCGGCTGCGGGAGCTGGAGGCGGCCGGTCTCGTGGAGCGCGCCGTCGAACCGACGATGCCGGTGACGGTGCGCTACCGCCTGACGCAGCAGGGCGAGGACCTGCTGCGCTCGCTGCAGGGCCTCGCCGACTACGGGCGGCGCTGGGGCCTGCCCGCCGGTTAGCGGGTGGCGCGCAGCTGCGGGGCGATGTCGGCGATGCGGCCGAGCACCCCGTTGAGGAACCGCGGGCTGTCGTCCGTGGACAGCGTGCGGGCCAGCTCCACCGCCTCCGTGATGGCGACGGGATCGTCGACGTCGTCCTCCCAGAGCAGCTCGTACACGCCGATCCGCAGCAAGGTGCGGTCCACGGCCGGCATCCGCGCGACGGTCCACCCCTCGGCGTGCTCGGCGAGGAGCTGGTCGATCCGCTCGCGGTGCGCGACGACACCCTCCACGAGCGTGGCCGCGTAGTCCGACACCGGGGGCGCGTCGTCGGTCGTGCGCCGGTGGGCGAGCACCTCCAGCGGGTCCTCGCCGCGGGCCTCGGACTCGAAGAGGATGTCCAGCGCCCGCTTGCGGGCCTTGGTGCGGGCCCGCTGCGGGCGCGGTTGCCGGGCTGCGGACATCAGCTGGACGCGCGTCCCAGGTAGCGGCCGTCGCGGGTGTCGACCTTGATCTTGTCGCCGGTGTTGATGAACAGCGGCACCTGGACCTCGGCGCCGGTCTCCAGCGTGGCGGGCTTCGTGCCGCCGGTGGAGCGGTCGCCCTGCAGGCCGGGCTCGGTGTGCGACACGACCAGCTCGACCGAGGCCGGCAGCTCGATGTAGAGCGGGGTGCCCTCGTGCATGGCGACCGTCGCGGTCTGGTTCTCCAGCAGGTACCCGGCGGCCTCGCCGACGACCTCCGACGAGATCGGGATCTGGTCGTAGGTGTCGGTGTCCATGAACACGAAGTCGTCGCCGTCGCGGTACAGGTACGTCATGTCGCGGCGGTCGACGGTGGCGGTGTCGACCTTCGTACCGGCGTTGAAGGTCTTGTCGACGACCTTGCCGGTGACCACGTTCTTCAGCGTGGTGCGCACGAACGCACCCCCCTTGCCGGGCTTGACGTGCTGGAACGAGGTGACCGACCACAGCTGGCCGTCGAGGTTGAGCACCAAGCCGTTCTTCAGGTCGTTCGTGGTGGCCACGTGCGGGACTCTCTCCTGCGTCGATGGGCGGCGCGGCACGGCCGATCGAGCCGGGCGCCAGGTACGGAGTGTGACGGCGAAGGGCCGTCGTCGGTCCGCCAGCTTACCTGTCGCGTCCTGCGGCGGAGCGGCCGGTGGCGGGCGGTACTGCGCCGAACGGGTGGAGACCTCCGGGGCGGCTCAGACCTCGATCAGCTCGCGCGGCAACCGGGTCAGCGCCTCGGGCTCCCCGCCCCGCACGACGAGGGTGTCCTCGATGCGCACGCCGCCGCGGCCGCTCAGGTAGACCCCGGGCTCGACGGTCACGACCATGCACTCGGCGAGCTCGCCGGTGCCCTTCGCCACGATCCACGGCTGCTCGTGGATCTGCAGGCCGACGCCGTGGCCGAGGCCGTGCGGGAAGTCGTCGCCGTGGCCGGCACCGCGGATCCAGTCGCGGGCGGCGGCGTCGACGGCGGTCACGTCGGCGCCCGGCGCCACCGCCTCGCGGCCGCGCTGCTGGCTCTCGGCCACGAGCGCGTGCAGGTCCCGCTGCCACGGCGCCGCCGGCCCGACGACGAACGTGCGGGTCGTGTCGGAGTGGTAGCCGCGCTCCAGCGCGCCGAAGTCGACGACGACGAGGTCGCCGCGGCGCAGCGGGGTATCGGTCGGAGCGTGGTGCGGCACGGCCGAGTGCGGCCCGGCGGCGACGATCGTGTCGAACGACGGACCGGGTGAACCGAGTCCGCGGATGCGGTCCTCCAGGTCGCGGGCGATCTCCCGCTCGGTGCGGCCCTCGGTGAGCCCGCCGGCGGCGAGCAGGTCGGACAGGGCGGCGTCGGCGATCTCGCAGGCGGTGCGCAGGGCGGCGATCTCGGCGTCGTCCTTGACCGCGCGCAGCTGCTCCACGAGCCCGGTGGTGCGGCACAACCCGGCCGCGCCTGCGGCTGCGATGAGCGCGCCGTGCGCCGCGACGGTGACGTGCTCGGCCTCGAAGCCGAGCCGCCGGGCCCCGCGTTCCGCGGCCGTGCGTGCGGCTGCGGCCCCCGCGGCCCGCTCCAGGACGATCTCCAGGTCGGGTGCCTCCGCCTTCGCGCGCTCCGTGTAGCGGGCGTCGGTGACCAGCACGGCCTCGCCCTCGACGGGCACCACGAGCGCCGCGTTCGACCCGGTGAACCCGCACAGGTAGGCGATGTTGACCAGATCGGTGACCAGCAGCGCATCGACGTCCAGCGGCGGCAGCAGCCGCTGCAGCGCGGCGATCCGCGCCGTGCTCACGACGCGTGCTCCGCCAGCCAGCGCAGCGCCAAGGCGTACCCGTCGACGCCGAGGCCGACGATCACACCGCGGGCGATCGCGGAGAGGTAGGAGTGGTGGCGGAACTCCTCGCGGGCGTGCACGTTCGAGATGTGCACCTCGATGAGGGGCGCGCGCAGCTGGGCGCACGCGTCGCGCAGCGCGACCGAGGTGTGCGTCCAGCCGCCGGCGTTGAGCACGACGGGCACGCCGGCGTCGGCCGCCTCGTGGACCCAGCCGAGCATCTCGCCCTCGTGGTCGGTCTGGCGCACGTCGACGGAGAGCCCCAGCTCCTCGCCGGTGCGTTCGCAGAGCGCGACGAGATCAGCGTAGGTGGTGGCACCGTAGACGTCGGGTTCGCGGCTGCCCAGCCGCCCGAGGTTGGGCCCGTTCAGCACGAAGACGCGGGTCATGCGCTCACCGCCGCGTACGCGCGCTCCAGCAGGGCGGGATCGGGGCCTTCCAGGCGCCCGGGCTTCGCCAGGCCGTCGAGGACGACGAACCGCAGCGTGCCCTTGCGGGTCTTCTTGTCGCCGCGCATGGTCTCCATCAGCTCCGGGAGGGCGTCGGGCGCGTAGGTGGTGGGCAGCCCGACGGCGGACAGCACGCTGCGGTGCCGGTCGGCGGTGGCGTCGTCGAGGCGGCCGGCACAGCGGGCCAGCTCGGCGGCGAACACCAGCCCGACGCTCACCGCGGCGCCGTGCCGCCACGTGTACTTCTCGCGCCGCTCGATGGCGTGGCCGAGGGTGTGGCCGTAGTTGAGGATCTCGCGCAGGTGCGATTCGCGCAGGTCGGCGGCCACGACATCGGCCTTGACCTGGATCGAGCGGCGCACCAGCTCCGGCAGCACCGGCCCGCGCGGGTCGAGCGCGGCCTGCGGGTCGGCCTCGGTGAGGTCGAGGATCGCCGGGTCTGCGATGAAGCCGGTCTTGAGGATCTCCGCGCTGCCCGCGACCAGCTCCGCCCGGGGCAGCTCGTCCAGGGTGGCCAGGTCGACGAGCACGGCCGACGGCTCGTGGAACGCGCCGACCAGGTTCTTGCCGGAGACGGTGTTGATGCCGGTCTTGCCGCCGACCGCGGCGTCGACCATGCCGAGCAGCGTGGTGGGCACGTGCACCACCCGCACGCCGCGCATCCAGGTAGCGGCGACGAACCCGGCCAGGTCGGTGGCCGCCCCGCCACCGATCGAGACGATCACGTCGGTGCGGCTGAGCGGGATCCGTCCGCAGACCTCCCAGCAGTAGGCCGCCACGCCGATGTCCTTGCCGGCCTCGGCGTCGGGGATCTCGACGCGGTGCGCGTCCAGCCCGGCGGCCTCCAGCTCCTGGCGAGCCACCTCGGCGATGCCGGAGACGGCCGCCTGGTGGATCACGAGCACCGCCGCAGCGCCGAGATCGGTGACGGTGGTGGTGAGCCGCTCCCGTACTCCACGCCCGATCAGCACCGGATAGGGCTGGGCGGTGGTGACGTCGATGCGGATCGGCTCAGCTGGGGCGGTCACGGTCAGAGCCTAGAACCGTCGGGTTCGGCAGCAGCGGCAGGTCGTCCGGGGCGCCGGCGCCGACCTCGTCGACGTCGCCCGGCTCCTCGTCGATCTCGTCGCCGGGCCCCTCGTCCGGCGCTGCCTCGCCGATCGCCTCCAGCACCGCCCGCACCACCTGGCCGGGGGTCTTGCGCGAGGTGTCGACCTCGACGGTGGCGACCTCCCGGTAGAGCGGGATGCGGGCCTCCAGCAGCGCCTTGAACGTGGCGCGCGGGTTGACGCCGGTCAGCAGCGGCCGGGCGGTCGACATACCCGTGCGGCGCACCCCGTCGGCGAGCCCGACCATCAAGGCGACGACGCGGTGGCCGCGCAGCGCCTCGCGGGTCTCCGGGGCCATCACCGCTCCCCCGCCCAGCGCGAGCACCCCGTCGGTGCTGGTCAGCGCCTCGGCGATGACCTCGCGCTCCAGCTCGCGGAACGCCGGCTCGCCGTCCTCGACGAACACGTCGGGGATGGACTTGCCGGCTCGCTCCTCGATCAGGTGGTCGGCGTCGGTGAAGGACACCCCGAGCCGGCGCGCGAGCGCCCGCCCCACCGTGGTCTTCCCGGCGCCGGGCGGGCCGACGAGGACGAGCGTGGGCCGTCGATCGGAACTCACCGGGCGAAGGATAGCCACGCCCGTTCCGCGGGCTCCGGCGAGCGCGAGCGCAGCCGTCCGGCGACACGATCAGGTGAAAACCCTGCGTGTAATTCCCGGTTCGCTGACCAGCGGATACAGAGTTCGGCTATGGTCTGGAGCCAGCCGGTCGGCAGCGAAATGTCACCAGTACGTTACGGATAGTGATCACGATCGGAGTACGAGTGGCCGCGAGCGAACCACCCGCACCGCGCCGGCGCACCGCCCGGCCGTGCGACCTGCCCCGACAGCGCGACCACCGCACTCGGTCCGCGACGCCGCCGGTGCCCGCCCAGCTGATCATCCCGGCGCAGCGCAAGGGCTGACCGGGTTTCGCTCACGTGGCGTCCTCGTACCGCTGGTCGGTGCGCTCGTCCGCCGACGGATGCCCGGGCTTCGGCGGCTCGAGCACGCTCGGCGAGGCATCGATCTTGCTCGGGCTCGTGTCGATCGCGCTGGGGCTGGTGTCGATCGGGGACGGCTGGTCCGGGTCCCAGCTGTCCCAACCCTCCTCAGCCCGCTTGCGCGCACGGCGGGCGTCGGTGATCCGGGTGATCTGGATGGCCAGCTCGAACAGGAGGGTCAGAGCGATCGCCAACGCGACCATGGAGATCGGGTCCTGACCCGGGGTCGCGATCGCGGCGAACACGAACAGACCGAAGATCAGTCCGCGCCGCCAGGACTTCAGCTTCTCGTAGCTGACCACGCCGACCTGGTTGAGCATCACCACGAGCAGCGGCAGCTCGAAGCTCACCCCGAAGATCAGCAGCAGCGCGATGACGAACGAGAAGTACTTCTCGCCCGACAGCGCCGTGGTCTGCACCTCGGACCCGATCGAGAGCAGGAAACCGAGGCCCTGGGTGACGACGAAGTACGCCAGCACCGCACCGGCGACGAACAGCACGGCCGCGCACGAGACGAACGTCAGCGCGTACTTGCGCTCCTTCTCGTACAGGCCCGGGGTGATGAACGCCCAGATCTGGTAGAGCCACATCGGGCAGGCCAGCACGACGCCGGCCGTGACGCCGACCTTCAACCGCAGCGCGAACTGGTCGAAGGGGCCGGTGCCGAGCAGAGTGCACGAGCCGTCGGCGGCGAGGGTGACGCGCGCGGAGTCGGGCAGCGAGCAGTACGGGTCCTTCAGCAGCTCACCGAGGCTCGGCCAGCCGAAGAACCCGACGTCGAACCAGACGTAGCCGAAGACCGTGGTGACGAGGATGGCCAGCAGGGACACCCCGAGCCGGTTGCGCAGCTCGTAGAGGTGATCGACGAGCGGCATCGTGCCGTCGGGGTTCTCCCGCCGTGAGCCGCCCCGCCGCAGCGTGAACCAGCCCACCGCCCGGTTACTGCCCGGATCGGGTCTGCTGCTCGGGCGCGGGCTCGGCGGCCTGCGCCGGCGGCTGGGGCTGCGTCGCCGGCGGCAGCGGCTTGGCCTCATCGGCCGGCGGGTTCTGCGTGGCGGCGGCCTTGGCCTCGTCCTCCTTGAGGCCCTTCATCTCGCCCTTGAACACACGCGCGGACTGGCCGATCGAGCGCGCCATCTCGGGCAGCTTCTTGGCTCCGAACAGGAGAAGCAGCACACCGACGATGACGAGCAGTTCCCAACCACCGGGGATCATGCCGACCTCCTTCGCGACGCCACGCGGCCAGCATACGCGGGTCGGCCCCGCCGGCCCCTGCTGGTGTGATCCGGCCTCTGTTACAGGCTCATGTCGACGGGGATGCGCCGGACCCGCGCGCGTGGCGGATCGCCCGAAGCGCGGCGACCTCGCTGCGCATCGTGCGCCGCAGCGCCGCGCGGGCGTGGGTGAACCGGCGCAGCGGTGGCATCAGCAGCGTCGCGACCAGCACCAGCAGCACCACCACGCCGCCGACGAACCCGATCATTGCCAGGACGTACCCGGTCGTCACCGCGGCTCCCCCACCGTCTCCCCGACCTGCTCCAGGGCGGCCGCCGCCCGCTCGGCGACGGCCGCGGCGACCTCCGGCGGCTCGACGACGCGGACGCTCCCGCCGAGCCCGAGCACGAGCCGCACCAGCCACGCCGGGTCGGCGTAGCGCATCACCACCCGGGCCCGGGTGCCGTCCGGCGCGTGCTCGGTCACGACGTCCTCCACCGGGTAGTACTCGGCCACCCACAGCGTGTCCGGCCCCAGCTCCAGCACCGCGGAGCGGTGCTCGGCGCGCGGGGTGAACACGCCGGCGGAGATGTCGGTGTGCTCCGCGGTGGCCGGTGGCGCGCTCGGCTCGTCGAGCACCTCGACGTCCTCGACGCGGTCCAGCCGGAACAGCCGCACGCCTTCGGCCTTCCGGCACCAGGCCTCCAGGTAGCCGCGGCCCTCCGCGAGCAGCAGCCGCATCGGGTCGACGACGCGCAGCGACACCGCGTCGCGGCCCGCCGTGTAGTAGCGGATCCGCAGGGCGCGCCCGCGCTCCAGCGCCTCCCGCACGGCCGCCGTGGCGCGTTCCTCCTCCTCGTGGTGGCCAGGGGCGTCGAAGTCGACGGCGACTCCCGCGTCGCCGACTGCCCGCTCGATCTTCGCGGTAGCCCGCCGCACGGCCTCCGTGTCGACGACACCCGGCGCGTCGGCGAGCGTGCGCAGCGCCACGAGCAGCGCCGCCGCCTCCGCCGTGGTCAGCCGCAGTGGCCGGCGCATCCCGGCGTCCTCGATGACGGTGACGGTGTCGCCGGAGAACTGCAGGTCGACGAGGTCACCGGGCCCGTAGCCGGGTAGCCCGCACATCCACAGCAGCTCGAGGTCGCGGCGCAGCTGGCGCTCGGTGATGCCGAAGTCGGCCGCCGCATCGGCGATCCGCACCCCCGGCCGGGCCAGCAGGTACGGGACCAGGCTCAGCAGCCGGGGCAGCCGGTCGGCCGCGGAGGTGCCGCTCACGTCGGCACCCCCGTGGGCGCGCTGCGCGACGGGGTGGCTGCGTGCGCCGCGTACGCCCCGCGCAGCCGCTCCCGCACGGCCTCGGCGAGCTCCGGCGGATCCAGCACCACGACGTCCGGGCCGTGTCCAGCGATCCAGCGGGCGAGCGTGTCGACGTGGCGCAGTTGGAGCTCCAGCTCCTCGCCCGGCCGGCCCACGTGCTCGGCGGGCCCGCGCACCGTGCCCAGTCGGCGCAGCCCGTACGCCCGGCCGGCGGCGACCCACAGCCGGGCCGTGCGCTGCTCGCCGGGCCCCGGGTCGACGCTGCGCCGCACCAGCTCGACCAGATCGACGTCCGCGGGCACCTCGACCGCACCCTCCGGCCCGACGGTCTGCACCGGGCCGACGATCCGGGAGAGCCGGAACGAGCGGGGCGCCTGCCGGTCGCGGTCGAACCCGACCAGGTACCAGCGCCCGCGCAGCGACACCACGCCCCACGGCTCGACCGTGCGGCGCACCACCTCACCGGCCGGGCCACCGCGCCGGTGGTCGAACGTGACCGCGCGTCCGGCCTGCACCGCGGCCAGCAGCGGCGCGAACGCCGGGTCCGCACCACCGGCGCGGGGCTGCACGCGGCCCTGGTCCTCATCCACCTCCACGCCCGCCGCGCGCAGCTTCACCAGCGCGCCGTGCGCGGCCCCGGCCAGCTCAGGGGTCTCCCACAGCCGCGACGCCAGCGCGACCGCGGTGGCCTCGTCCGGGGCGAGATCGATCTCCCCCAGCTCGTAGTCCGACCGCGCGATGCGGTAGCCGTCCACCGTGTCGAACGGGCTCATCCGGCCCGTCTCCAGCGGCACCCCCAGCTCACGCAGCTCGTTCTTGTCCCGCTCGAACATGCGGAAGAACGCCTCGTCGCTGGGCGCGTCGGCGTAGCCCGGGACGATGCCGCGGATCCGCTCGGCCGTCAGGTACTGGCGGGTGGACAGCAGGCACAGCACCAGGTTCACCAGCCGCTCGGCGCGTGCGGAGGACACCCCGGCATCGTAGAACCAGGCAGGCGTCTCACAGTGCTACACCCGCGGGGTTGACCCGGGCCGACGAGCCCACCAGGTTGGGTCCATGGACGAGCCGGTCGAGACGTTCAACCCGTGGACCGTCGTGAACCTGGTGTTCCACCACCTCGCCGAGAACGGCCTGCACCCGGTCCTCGGGGAGGCCGGTGACCCGGCCGTCCCCGCCGCCGCGCTGCTGCGGGCCCTGGGGATCGAACCCGGCCGCAACGACGAGACGGTCACCTCGGCCCGGGTCCAGGACGATCTCGCCCGGATCCGCGAGCGGATGTTCAGCGAGGGCCGCGAAGACTGAGCCGAGCCCCGCGCCGCGCCGTCACAGCGAGGCGATCAGCCGGTCCACCCGCTCGTCCAGGGACCGGAACGGGTCCTTGCACAGCACGGTGCGCTGCGCCTGGTCGTTCAGCTTCAGGTGCACCCAGTCGACGGTGAAGTCACGGCCCGCGGCCTGGGCCGCGGCGATGAAGTCGCCGCGCAGCTTCGCCCGCGTCGTCTGCGGCGGGGTGTCCTTGGCCGCCTCGATCTCCCCGTCGTCGGTGACCCGGTCGACCATGCCCTTGCGCTGCAGCAGGTCGAACAGGCCCCGGCCGCGGCGGATGTCGTGGTAGGCCAGGTCGAGCTGCGCGATGCGCGGGCTGGCCAGGTCGAGGTCGTGGCGCAGCTGGTAGCGCTCCAGCAGGCGGCGCTTGATCGCCCAGTCGATCTCCCGGTCGATCAGCGACAGGTCCTGCCGCTCGACGGCGTCCAGCGTGCGGCCCCACAGCTCGACGACCCGCTCGATGGTCGGGTCGGCGCTGCCCCGCGCGGCCACGTGCTCGACGGCGCG
This sequence comes from Pseudonocardia thermophila, assembly GCF_900142365.1. Classification (GTDB taxonomy): domain Bacteria; phylum Actinomycetota; class Actinomycetes; order Mycobacteriales; family Pseudonocardiaceae; genus Pseudonocardia; species Pseudonocardia thermophila. Next base: position 173,014 of record NZ_FRAP01000001.1, read on the forward strand.
CGCGTGGTACTCGCGCTGGATGTCCAGCGCGCTCGCCTCGCGCCCGCCCGCCAGGCGCACGGTCCGCCGCCCGGTCAGGTCGTGGCTGATCTCGCGGATGGCGCGGATCGGGTTGTCGAGGGTGAAGTCGCGGAACTGCACCCCCGCCTCGATCATCTCCAGCACCAGCGTCGCCGAGCCCACCTTCAGCAGGGTGGTGACCTCGGACATGTTCGAGTCGCCGACGATGACGTGGAGCCTGCGGTAGCGCTCGGCGTCGGCGTGCGGCTCGTCGCGGGTGTTGATGATCGGGCGCGAGCGGGTGGTGGCGCTGGAGACGCCCTCCCAGATGTGCTCGGCCCGCTGCGACAGGCAGTACACGGCCCCGCGCGGGGTCTGCAGCACCTTCCCGGCGCCGCAGATCAGCTGGCGGGTCACGAGGAACGGCAGCAGCACCTCGGCGATGCGGCTGAACTCCCCGGCCCGGGCCACGAGGTAGTTCTCGTGGCAGCCGTAGGAGTTGCCCGCCGAGTCGGTGTTGTTCTTGAACAGGTAGATGTCGCCGCCGATGCCCTCGTCCACGAGCCGGCGCTCGGCGTCGACGAGCAGGTCCTCCAGGATCCGCTCGCCCGCCTTGTCGTGGGCGACGAGCTGCTCGAGCGAGTCGCACTCCGCGGTGGCGTACTCGGGGTGGCTGCCGACGTCGAGGTAGAGCCGGGCGCCGTTGCGCAGGAAGACGTTGGACGACCGGCCCCAGGAGACCACCCGCCGGAACAGGTACCGCGCGACCTCGTCCGGCGAGAGCCGGCGCTGGCCGTGGAAGGTGCAGGTGACCCCGAACTCGGTCTCCACACCGTAGATCCGCCGCTGCATCTACCCAGCCTATGCGGATTCCACCACCGATTGTCACGTCCAACCGACGCGTTTCGCGCGCGTCCGGTCACACGCGGTGGGTGCGCCCCTACAGCAGACCCACCTCGGCCAGGCGCTCCTCGGCGATGTCGAGGACCTCCTCCTCGTCGCGGCCGGCCGCCTGCGCCTCCTGCCATATCCGCGCGTAGGTGTCCACGGCCTGCTCGTAGCGCTGCACCCAGCGGTCGGCGTCGATGCGCCAGTAGCCGAGCACACCGTAGGCGCCGGGCGGCAGGCCCAGCTCGTGGCGCAGCATCCGGCGCACCGCCCGGGTCGCGGCCGCTTCCCCCGCCGCGTAGACGTACCCCGGCCCGTCGGGCAGGTCGGCGAGCAGGCCACGGGCGGCCTCGGCCAGCGTGCTGCCCGCGGCGAGCCGCGGGTTGTGCACCCAGGTGACGTCGGCGCCGGGCAGGTCCCGCTCGTCGGCGGGCTCCGGCACCTCCACGAGCGCGGCCGTGCGCACCCCGGCCGGGGTCTCCGCGACGATGCGGCTGATCGCCGGCAGCGCCGCCAGGTCGCCGAGCAGGATCTGCCAGGTCGCGTCCGCGGGGCGGCGGAACCAGCATCCCTGGCACGACACGCCGAGCCGGTCGCCGACGCGGGCCCGGCGCGCCCAGGACGCCCCGACGCCGCCCTCGTGGGTCACCAGCTCGACGACGAGCCGGCCCTCGTTCCGGCCGCAGATCGTGTACCAGCGCCCGCGTGGATCGCGCTCGCCGTCGTCCAGGGGCACGTGCAGCACCACGGCTTCGTCGGGCCCGCCCATCGGTGTGAACCGGGCGAGATCGGCACCGTCGAGCTCGATCCGCACCAGGTTCGGCGACACCGGCGCGACCGTCGTCACCACCAACTCCAACGGGTCGTCCAGTATCCGCTTGCCGTTGTCGCCCACCACACGCTCCTCGATCTCAGGTGAGGCAACCCTAACCGATTGATCGCGGTTCCGGCAGCGAGTGCGGACCGTCCCGTAGGGTCGGACCGTGCTCTCCAGGCCGCGGCGCGCAGCCGGAAAGGTCCACACCCACGTCAACGAGGTCGACCGGGCGATCGCGCACGCGGTCTCCTCGCTCCCGCCGACCCGCTTCGACGCGGCGATGAAGACGGTCTCGGCCGCAGCGAACCACAGCCTGCTCTGGTTCACCGTCGCCGCCCTGCTCGCCTGCCGCCGCGGCGCGCTGCGCAAGGCCGCGCTGCGCGGCATCGCCGCCATCGCCGGGTCGAGCATCCTCGCCAACGGCGTGCTCAAGCGGCTGCTGCCGCGCCGTCGTCCGGCTGCGGCCGAGCTGCCCGGCTACCGCACCCTGTCGAACCCGCCCACGTCGTCGTCGTTCCCGTCCGGCCACGCCGCCTCCGCCGCGGCGTTCGCCGCCGCGGTGGCCCTGGAGAGCCCGCGCACGGGGCTGGCGATCGCCCCGCTGGCCGCCGCCGTGGCCTACTCCCGTGTCCACACCGGGGTGCACTGGGCCTCGGACGTCGCCGCGGGCGCGGCCGTCGGCGCCGGGGTCGCGCTGGCGACGCAGCGCTGGTGGCCGGTGCGCCCCACCGACGAGGCCCGGGCCCGCCCGATCGACGCCGCGCCGGAGCTGCCCCGCGGCAAGGGCCTCGTGCTGATCTCCAACCAGCGCTCCGGCGATCCGGACGCCGATCCCGCCGACGAGATCGAGCAGGCGTTCCCGGACGCGGTCGTCGTGCGGGCCGTGCCGGACCGCGATCTCGACGAACAGCTCGACGAGGCGGTCGCCGCGCACGAGGACACGGTCCTCGCCGTCGGGGTCGCCGGCGGGGACGGTTCGGTGGCCGCGGCCGCCGCCGTGGCCGGGCGCCGCGGCCTGCCGCTCGTGGTGGTGCCGATGGGCACGCTCAACCACTTCGCCCGCGACGTCGGCGTCTACGACCTGCAGGAGGCCGTCGACGCCGGTGGGGCCGGGCAGGCCGTGGCGGTCGATCTCGGTCTGGTGGACGTGCACCCGCCGCGGGGCGCGGGTGAGCCCGACGCCGTCGTGCGCACCCGGGTGTTCATCAACACCGCGAGCCTGGGCTCCTACCCGGAGCTGGTGCGGCTGCGCGAGCGCTGGCAGCCGCGGCTGGGCAAGTGGCCGGCGTTCGCCCTCGCCCTCGCCGTGGTGCTGCGCCGCTCGGAGCCGGTGCGGGTGTGCATCGACGGCCGCTGGCAGACCGTGTGGTTCCTGTTCATCGGCAACAACCCCTACTACCCGCGCGGGTTCGTGCCGGCCTGGCGGCCGTCCCTCGACACCGGCCTGCTCGACGCCCGCTGGCTGCGGGCCGACGTGCCGTTCTCCCGGCTCCGCGCGGTCGTCGGGCTGGCACTGGGCGCGCTCGGCCGCAGCCGCGTCTACGTGCAGCGCGAGGCCCCGTCGTTCGACGTGGAGCTGGAGGTGCCCGGCATGCTCGCCACCGACGGCGAGGTCGTGGAGGAGTCGGGGCGGTTCACCTTCCGCGTCGCGCCCGAGCCGATCCCGGTCTACCGCCGCGACGAGGACCGCTGGACCGGGCGCGACCGGCCGTACCTGCGGGCGTGAGCGGTGCGCGAGCGGGTCACGGCGGCGGGTGCCCCGGGGCGTACTGCCACGTGATCCACCGGCAGATCGCCGCCACCACGTAGGTCCGCTCGGCCGGGTCGAGGGGGCGGCCGGCCGGGATGCCGTGCCAGCGCTGCAGGCAGGCGCGGCAGCAGGTCGCGGTGGCGTGCTGGGCGACGAACACGGGATGGCCGCGGTAGGGCGTCTGCTTGCCGTCGTTGCGCGGCTGCGCCGGGGCCAACCGGTCGCCGATCAGCTCCTCGGCGTGCCGGCGGACAGTGGCGATGCCGCGCAGGTCGACGATCGCCCGGTCGCGGCCGCGCAGCCGGAACCTCGCGCGGAACGGGTGCTGCCCGATGCGCCGCAGCCGAACGGCCAGCTCGTCCTCCGCCTCCGGCACCGTGCCGTCAGACACCATCCCATGACACCACCGCCCCGCCCGCGGAGTGCGGACGGGGCGGTGGGTGAGTCGCAGGTCAGCTCTCGGTGGCACCGGCGCCCGCCGGGCTCTCGTCGCCGCCGACGGCGTCGGGGCCCGGGGGGACGTCGACGTTCCGGTTGGCCTCGGGGAGCAGGTTGCGCAGCGTCTCGCCCTGGATGCGGCGGAACGTGCGGCGCTCGCGGGTGCGGTCCAGGACCGCCACCTCGAGCGCGGTGACGCCGAGCGGGGTCGGCGTGCCGTTGCCGGGCGCGGTGCCCGCCTGCAGCGCCTCCACCGCCACGGCGAGCGCCGCCTCCAGGTCGAGCCCGGTCGTGTAGGTCTCCTTGAGCTTGGAGCTGATCGGCTCCGTGGTGCCGCCCATCACCACGAACTGCGGCTCGTCGGTGATCGAGCCGTCGTAGGTGATGCGGTAGAGCTGGTCACCCTCCGGTGTGAGGCCGACGCCTGCCACGCACAGCTCCACCTCGTACGGCTTCTGCTGCTCCACGAACGACGCGCCCAGCACCTGCGCGTACATGTTCGCGAGCATCCGGGCGGTGACGTCGCGGCGGTCGTAGGCGTACCCGCGGAAGTCGGCGGCGCGGATACCGGCGGTGCGCAGGGCGTCGAACTCGTTGTAGCGCCCGACCGCGGCGAAGCCGATGCGGTCGTAGATCTCGGAGATCTTGTTGAGCGCCTTCGAGCGGTTCTCCGCCACGAACAGCACGCCACCGGTGAACGTCAGGATCGCGACGCTGCGGCCCCGGGCGATGCCCTTGCGGGCCAGCTCCGAACGGTCGCGCAGGAGCTGGTCGACCGAGGAGTAGAACGGCATCGTCATGGCTCAGGCCTCCGCGGTTCCGGTGCTCGGGCTCTGCGTCCGCTCGGCCACGATGTCGCGCACGATCGCCTCGATCTCCGAGGTGGGCCGCTTCGCCGCGCCCTCGGCCCCGGTGATGCTCACCACGGTCGGGTAGAGCCCCCGCGTGAGGTCGGGCAGGCCGGTGGCGGTGTCGTCGTCGGCCGCGTCGTAGAGGGCCGCCAGGGCCGTGCGGATCGCCGCGGCCTGGTCGGCGTTCGGGTCGTAGGTCTTCTTCAGCGCCGACTTCGCGAAGACCGATCCCGACCCGACCGCGTTGTAGCCGAGGTGCTCGTCGTAGCGGCCGCCGGTGGCGTCGTAGTTGACGATCCGCCCGCCGCCCGCCTCGGGGTCGTAGCCGACGAACAGCGGGACCACCACGAAGCCCTGCATGGCCGCGCCGAGGTTGGCCGCGACCGACTGGGCCAGCTTGTTGGCCTTGCCGTCGAACGACAGCGAGACGCCCTCGAGCTTCTCGTAGTGCTCCAGGTCGGCCGAGTACAACCGGATCATCTGGAGGGCCACGCCGGCCGACCCCGCGATCCCGACGGCCGAGTACGAGTCGGTGATGAAGATCTTCTCGATGTCGCGCTGGGCGATGACGTTCCCCGAGGTCGCCCGCCGGTCGCCCGCGATCACCACGCCGTCGCGGAAGGTCAGCGCGACGATCGTGGTGCCGTGGGGGACGTCGAGCCCACCGGCCGCGGCCCCGGACGCCGCGGGCGCGGCAGCGGGGGTGGGCAGCAGGTGCGGCGCGTGGGAGCTGACGAAGTCGGTGAACGACATGGGTCCGGGCGCGAGGTACGCACCGAGACCTGGGGCAGTGACCGGGGGCCGGAACTCCATGCTCAGGGCGTGCCTCTCCTTCGTGCCGGCGCGCACGCCGTCACGGCGTGCGCGCACCAGGTCGTGATCTCGTCGTGCAGGAGAGGAAGTTACTCCCCGCCCTTCTGGACGTACGCACGGACGAAGTCTTCCGCGTTCTCCTCGAGGACGTCGTCGATCTCGTCGAGGATCGTGTCCACGTCCTCGCCGAGCTTCTCGCGACGCTCCTGGCCGGCGGCGGCGCTGTCGGAACCGGTCTCGTCGTCGCCGCCACCGCCGCCCTGACGCTTGGTCTGTTCCTGCGACATGTGAAGTACCTCCTCCTCCCGGACACCTGTCGCCGCACGTGCCCGTTGAGGAAACAGTAACCCAGCACGCCGACGACACGCCCGTGATCGGGACGCGGTGCACCCCTCGTCCGCGGTGTTCGCAGCCGGCCAACCGGCGCCGCTCAGCCCTGCGTCAGGGCGGTCACGAGCTCCTCGGCGGTGCGCGCGTTGTCGATCAGCTCGCCCACGTGCCGCCGGGTGCCGCGCAGCGGTTCGAGGGTGGGGATGCGCACCAGCGACTCGCGGCCGAGGTCGAAGATGACCGAGTCCCACGAGGCCGCAGCGACCTCACCGGGGTACCGCTCGAGGCAGCGACCGCGGAAGTAGGCGCGGGTGTTCTCCGGCGGGTTGTGCATGGCCGCGCGGATGTCCTCCTCGCTGACCAGCCGCTTGATCGACCCGCGGGTGGCCAGGCGGTTGTAGAGCCCCTTCGCCATCCGCACGTCGCTGTACTGCAGGTCCACCAGCGCCAGCCGCCCGGACTCCCAGCTGAGCCCGTCGCGCTCCCGGTAGCCCTCGAGCAGCCGCAGCTTGGCCGTCCAGTCGAGCCGGTCGGCGGTCTCCATCGGGTCGCGCTCGAGCGCGTCGAGGACCTCGCCCCACAGCTGCAGCACCTCGGCCGTGTCCGGGTCGACGTCGGCGCCCAGGGTGTTCTCGACGTGCTTCTGCGCCTTCTCGAAGTACGCCCGCTGCACGTCCAGGCCGGTGAACTTGCGCCCGTCCACCAGGTCGACGGTGGTCTTGAGCGTGGGATCGTGGCTGATCCGGTGCACCGAGCGCACCGGCTCGGCCAGGCGCAGCTCGTCGAACCGGACGCCGTTCTCGATCATGTCCAGCACCAGCGCCGTGGTGCCGACCTTCAGCAGTGTGGAGTACTCGCTCAGGTTCGCGTCGCCGATGATCACGTGCAGACGGCGGTACTTGTCGGCGTCGGCGTGCGGCTCGTCGCGGGTGTTGATGATGCCGCGCTTGAGCGTGGTCTCCAGGCCGACCTCGACCTCGATGTAGTCGGCCCGCTGGGACAGCTGGTAGCCGGGCTCCTCGCCCGTCGTGCCGATCCCGACCCGCCCGGAGCCGGTGATCACCTGCCGGGTCACGAAGAACGGCGTGAGCCCCGCCACGATCGCCGGGAACGGGGTGAACCGGGACATCAGGTAGTTCTCGTGCGAGCCGTAGCTCGCGCCCTTGCCGTCGACGTTGTTCTTGTAGAGCTGGATCCGCGGGGCGCCGGGGACGGTGGCCGCCCGCAGCGCGGCCTCCTCCATCGTCCGCTCCCCCGCCTTGTCCCAGATCACGACGTCGCGCGGGGTGAGGACCTCGGGGGTCGAGTACTCCGGGTGCGCGTGGTCGACGTAGAGCCGGGCACCGTTGGTGAGGATGACGTTCGCGGCACCCAGGTCGTCGAGGTCGGAGTCGCCGGGCGAGTGCATCGTCGGCGCGGACAGGTCGAACCCGCGCGCGTCGCGCAGCGGGGACTCCACCTCGTAGTCCCACCGGGCCCGCCGGGACCGCGGGATGTCGGCCGCCGCGGCGTACGCCAGGACGATCTGGGTCGAGGTGATCACCGGGTTCGCGGCGGGGTCACCGGGCACCGAGATCCCGTACTCGACCTCGGTGCCCATGATCCGGCGAGCACCGGACAGGGGCTTCGTCGACGGCTGTGTCACGCGCGCACCTCACACGAGCTCATCCGCCGAGCCTAACCGGCGGAAGATGGGACCGTGCAGGATCCTGGCGCCGAACTCGTGGCGCTCTACGACCCCGAGGGTGCCCCGACCGGCGAAGCGGCGCAACGCAGCGTCGTCTACCGCGACGGACTCTGGCACGCCGCCACGGCCGTGCTCCTGCGCAGCACCGACGGACGGCGGGTCTACCTGCACCGGCGGACGGACACCAAACTGGTCCACCCGGGTGCGTACGACTGCTGGGCAGGCGGGGTGGTCGACCCGGGCGAGACGCCCGGTGCGGCCGCGGAGCGGGAGCTGGCCGAAGAACTCGGGGTGACGGGCGTCCCGCTCGCGCCGCTCGACCGGTTCCGCTACGACGACGGCCGGCTGCGCTACCACGTGTTCGCCTACGAGGCGTTCTGGGACGGCCCGGTCACCTGGCAGCCCGAGGAGGTGGCCTGGGGCGGCTGGGTCACCGTGGCGGAGCTGCGTGCGGTGCTCGCCGACCCGGCTCGCCCGTTCGCCCCGGACGGGCGGGTGGGTGCGCAGCGCTGGCTGGCCCGGCTGGGGACCTGAGGCGGGGTCCGAGGGGATCAGGACGGGGATCAGCCGAACCACCGCACGGTCATGCCGGGCAGGCCGTCCGGGTACCGATCACGGACCTCGCACCACTCCTGCACGTTCGCCCGCACGATGAGCGCAGCCGCGGTCAGGGGCTCGCCGCCGAGCCCCGCGAGCATCCCCGGGAAGGTGAGCCGCCACCTCGCCTCCCGGCCTTCGGCCTCGGCGAGCTCGACGACGAGCCCGGTCCCGGTGCGGTCGGCCACCACGCCGGTCGCCTCCGGCAGCCGCTCCCGGACCGCGGCGGCGAGCTCGTCGACGGTCCACGGCGCATCCGGTGCCGAACCAGCGACGGGCCGGCGCACGGCTCAGAGGTTGATCATGTGCCCGGCGAGCCCGTGGATGGCCTCCTGGAGCCCCTCGGACAGCGTCGGGTGCGCGTGGACGTTGCGGGCCAGCTCGTGGGCGGTGAGGTCCCACTTCTGCGCCAGCGTGAGCTCCGGCAGCAGCTCGGTGACCTCGGGGCCGATGAGGTGACCGCCGAGCAGCTCGCCGTGCGTGTCGTCGCTGATGAGCTTGACGAACCCGCCCGGCTCGGCGATGCCCTGCGCCTTGCCGTTCGCGGTGAAGGGGAACTTCGCGACCTTCACCTTCCACCCGCGCTCCGCGGCCAGCTCGTTCGCCTGGGCCTCGGTGTAGCCGAAGCTCGCCACCTGCGGTGTGCAGAACGTCGCCCGCGGCATCATCACGTAGTCCTCGGGCCCGAGCGGCATCGTCTCGGCGCCGGCGATCGTCTCGGCCGCGACCACGCCCTGGGCCTCGGCGACGTGGGCGAGCATCAGCTTCGCGGTGACGTCGCCGATCGCGTACACGTGCTCGACGTTGGTGCGCATGTGGTCGTCGACCGCGATCGCGCCCCGCTCGGTCAGCGCGACGCCCAGCCTCTCCAGGCCGTAGCCCTCGGTGCGCGGGGCGAACCCGATCGCGGAGAGCAGCTTGTCGGCGGTGAGCGTCTTCTCCTGGCCGTTCTGGGTGACCGTGACGGTCACACCGTCACCGGACTCGTCGACCGCTTCGACCTTCGTGGAGGTCAGCACGTCGATGCCGTACTTCTTGTAGCGGCGGGCCAGCTCCTTGGAGACCTCGGCGTCCTCCAGCGGCAGGAGCCGGTCGAGGAACTCGACGATCGTGACCTTGACGCCGAAGTTGCGCAGCACGAACGCGAACTCGACACCGATCGCGCCGGCCCCCGCGATGACGATGCTCTTCGGGAGATCGCGGCTGAGGATCTGCTCCTCGTAGGTGACGACCTTCTCCGAGCGCTCCACCCCGGGCATCATCCGGGTGGTGGTGCCGGTGGCGATGATGACGTCGTCGTAGGTGACGGTCTCGGTGCCGCCGGAGTTGAGCGCGACCTCGATCACACCGGGCTCGACGAACGTGCCCCGCCCGTCGAACTCGGTGATCTTGTTCTTCTTCATCAGGTAGTGCACGCCCTTGACGCGGCCCTCGGCCACGGCCCGGCTGCGGTCGAAGGCGGCCCCGAAGTCGAACGAGACGTCGCCGGAGACCCCGAAGGTCTTCGCCTCGTCGGTCATCAGGTGCGCGAGCTCGGCGTTGCGCAGCAGCGCCTTCGACGGGATGCACCCGACGTTCAGGCACACGCCGCCCCAGTACTTCTCCTCCACCACGGCGACGCTCTTGCCGAGCTGAGCCGCGCGGATCGCCGCGACGTACCCACCGGGACCTGCACCGAGAACGACCACGTCGAAGTGCGATGACATGGTCGCCACCCTAGTAGGCGACTCCCGTCGGCGGTGCGCCCGTCGTGCATCCGTGATCTTGCGCCATCGGTGTGATGACCACCACCGCGGGAATTATGTGAACGCTCAACTTGTAATTATTGGTGTCCGCTCAACAACTGAGCTTTCACGTACCCCCACGGAGGACCGAAGCAGCATGACGACCGCGACCCGCATCCCCGGTTACATCGCCGGCACCTGGGACATCGACCCCGTCCACTCCACGGTCGGCTTCGCCGTCCGGCACATGATGGTCAGCAAGGTCCGCGGCCGTTTCACCACGTTCTCGGGCGAGATCGTCACCGGTGAGAACCTGGAGGACTCGAAGGTCACCGCCACCGTCGACGCCGCTTCGATCGACACGGCGAACGAGCAGCGCGACGAGCACATCCGCTCCGCCGACTTCTTCGCGGTCGAGAAGTACCCGACCTGGACCTTCCGCTCCACCTCGGTCAGCGAGGACAAGCTGGAGGGCGAGCTGACCATCAAGGGCGTGACCAAGCCGGTCACCTTCGACCTGGAGTTCACCGGCTTCGGGCCGGACGCCTACGGCGGCACCCGCGCCGGGTTCGAGGCCACCACCACCATCAACCGCAACGACTTCGGCGTCGACATCCAGATGCCGCTCGACGGTGGCGGCGTGGTGATCGGCGACAAGGTCACCATCACCCTCGAGATCGAGGCCGTGCTGCGCAAGTGAGTCGCACGTGAGGTGAGAGCCGGCCACTCGCGAGCCGGCGAGCACCTATCACGAGGTCGGGCCCTTACCGGGAACGACGCCGCCGACGGCACTGCGGGAGGCGATCGCGGCCGTCTGGACGCTCGACGCACCTCGCGGCGCGTGCTCCCGGACGGGTGCACGGACCTGGTCTGGAGCAGCGGCGAGCTCCTCGTCGCCGGCCCGGACACCGCACCTGACCGGCGGTCGCGCTCCGGCGCGGCCGCCGGTGTGCGTTTCCAGCCGGGTGCGCTCCCGTCGCTCGTGGCGTGCCCGGCGCGGCGCTGCGCGACCAGCGCGTCCCGCTCGCCGAGCTGCTCCCCGATCTCGCCGGCGCCGCGACCGCCCGCATCGAGCGCGGCGACGATCCCACCGCGGTGCTGCTCGACCTCGCCCCGCGGCTGCCCGGCGATCCCGCCCTGCCGTGCGGCGCGCGTCGCGCGGTGCGGTGGCCGGGCGATCAGCCGCGGAGCTGGCCGACGCGCTCGGCTGGCTACGCCGGCCAGCCGCACCTCTCCCAGGAGGTCCGCACCCTCGTCGGGACCAGCCCGGCTCAGCTGAGCGGGCCGAACAGGTCGACGCCCGTGCCGTCGGGCGCCGGGCAGGGTCACCTCCACGTGCCCGTCCGCCTCAGGGGGCAGTCCAGGGCCGAGCAGGCGGTAGAAGGCCGGTGCTCTCGCCATGTCGGAGACGATGATGCCGGTGTGGTCGAAGCGTCCGTGCGTCGTGCGCCGCGACGCTAGGGGCTCCCGGCGGCCCCTGTCGTGAACGGATCGGACAGCCCCGAAGAGCCGCGAACGGCCCTTCCGTGAGCGGTGCTGCTCACGGAAGGGCCGTTCGTGGAGATCGCGCGGGCCCGCCGCGGTGCCTGATCAGACCGGCGCCGTCGTGCGGATCAGGTGGTCGAAGGCGCTCAGCGCGGCCTTCGCCCCCTCACCGGCAGCGGTGACGATCTGCTTGTACGGCACGGTCGTGCAGTCACCCGCCGCGAACACCCCCGGGACGTTCGTCCGGCCGGCGGCGTCCACCACGACCTCGCCCCGGTCGGTGAGCTCGATGGTGTCGGCCAGCCAGTCCGTGTTCGGCACCAACCCGATCTGCACGAAGACGCCCGCCACGTCCAGGACGTGCTCCTCGCCGCTCGTGCGGTCCCGGTAGCGCAGCCCGGTGACCCGGCGACCGTCGCCGATCACCTCGGTGGTCTGCGCCTCCAGCACGACCGTCACGTTCGGCAGGCTGCGCAGCTTGCGCTGCAGCACCTCGTCGGCGCGCAGCTCCCCGAGGAACTCCAGGAGCGTGACCCGGGAGGTGATGCCGGCCAGGTCGATGGCCGCCTCCACCCCCGAGTTGCCGCCTCCGACGACCGCCACGGGCTTGCCCTTGAACAGCGGGCCATCGCAGTGCGGGCAGTAGGTCACGCCCTTGTTGCGGTACTCCTGTTCGCCGGGGACCCCGAGGTTGCGCCACCGGGCGCCGGTCGCGAGCACGATCGTCCGGGCGCGCAGCTGCGCACCGTTCTCGAACTCGACGACCAGCGGCTCGCCTTCCTCGACCGGCGCGACGAGCTTGACCGCCTTCTGCCGGTCGATGACGTCGACCTCGTACTCCCGCACGTGCCGCTCCAGAGCCGCCCCGTACTGGACGCCCTCGGTGTGCAGCACGGTCGGGTAGTTCTCGATCCCGGCGGTGTCGAGGACCTGGCCGCCCAGCCGCTCGGCGACCAGCCCGGTGCGGATCCCCTTGCGGGCCGCGTAGATCGCCGCCGTCGCACCGGCCGGGCCGCCCCCGACGACGAGCACGTCGTAGGTCTCGCGGCCGGACATCTCCTGCGCCTGCCGCTCCTCGGCGCCGGAGTCGAGCTTGGCGACGATGTCGGCCAGGCCCATCCGGCCCTGGGCGAACAGCTCACCGTTGAGGTAGACGGTCGGGACGCTCAGGATCTCCCGCGCCTTGACCTCGTCCGCGAACGCACCGCCCTCGATCGCCGTGTGGGTCACGTTCGGGTTCAGCGCGCTCATGATGTTGAGCGCCTGGACCACGTCGGGGCAGTTCTGGCAGGTGAGCGAGAAGTAGGTCTCGAAGTGCAGCGGACCCGGCAGCGCCTTGACCTGCTCGAGCAGCTCAGCCTCCTCCTTGGGCGGGTGACCGCCCACGTGGAGCAGCGCCAGCACCAGGGAGGTGAACTCGTGCCCGAGCGGGACACCTGCGAAGCGGACGCCGGTGTCCACGCCGGGATTGGTGATCAGGAACGACGGGCGGCGCACGTCGTCGAGGTCGCGCTCGACGACGGTCACCTTGTCGCTGACCGACGCGATGTCGGCCAGCAGCTCCCGTGTCTGCTGACTGACCCTGTCGGAGTCATCGCCCAGGGTCGCCACCAGCTCGATAGGCTTGCGGAGCAGCCCAAGATGCTCCTTGAGCTGCGCCTTCAGGCGCTCGTCCAGCATGTCAGATCTTGCCGACCAGCTCCAGGGACGGGGACAGGGTCTCGGCGCCCTCCTCCCACTTCGCCGGGCAGACCTCACCGGGGTGGGCGGCGATGTACTGCGCGGCCTTGACCCGGCGCAGCAGCTCGGCGGCGCTGCGGCCGATGCCGTTGTCGTTGACCTCGGCGGCCTTGATCACGCCGTCGGGGTCGATGACGAACGTGCCGCGCAGGGCCTGGCCCGCGTCCTCGATCAGCACGTCGAAGGCGCGCGAGAGCTCGAAGGTCATGTCGGCGAGCATCGGGTACTTCACCTTGCCGACGGCCGGCGAGCTGTCGTGCCACGCCTTGTGCGAGAAGTGGCTGTCGGTGGAGACGGCGTACACCTCGACGCCGAGCTTCTGGAACTCCTCGTAGTTGTCGGCGAGGTCCTCGAGCTCCGTGGGGCAGACGAAGGTGAAGTCACCCGGGTAGAAGACCAGCACGCTCCACTTGCCCTTGAGGTCGGCGTCGGTGACCTCGATGAACTTCCCGTCGTGGAAAGCGTTCACCTTGAACGGCTGGATGGTGCTGTTGATCAGAGGCATCGTCACTCCTACTCGTGCGACCGCCGCGGAACCAGGGGAGCACCGCGGGCTTGTCTTGAATGATTCCAGACAAGGCGGTGAGATGCCGAATCTGCGGACCATGGCCTGCGTCACGCATGAATCTGCGGACAAAGACCTTGATCAACGGATGTTGAGGATATCCACGCTGATCAACCACGGGTCCGCCGGGCGGTCCGCCGCGGATCGGCCCTCTCCGCGTCAGCAGGCCTGTGACCAGCACCTCACCCGGACCGGGAAAGCCACGAACGGCCCTTTCGTGCGCAATGCTGCTACGAAAGGGCCGTTCGTCGGGAATCGGTGGGGGCGAAGGTCCCGGACGCCGGTGTGAGATCCAGCGCGAGATCCAGCGGGTGGAGGTCGAGCGTGAACTCCACCGAGGTCCTCCGGCGCCCCGCAGCCGACCAGCAGGCCGTGGTCGCGCACGTGCAGAACGCGGTCTCCGGTGCGCGCAGCGCATCCGGGTCCCGCGCGCGTGCACGTGCTCGGGCGGGCTCAGCTCGTGCGTCTGGTCCAGGTGCGCCTGCGGGAACGCCGCCACGTCGCGACCCCGCAGGTCGCCGACGACGATCTGCACGCATCCCCCGAACACGTCCCCCGAACACGGCGAACCGCCCGGTGCTCGAAGCACCGGGCGGTTCGCCTGCTCGTCGTCTCCTACAGGTGGGTCGTCACAGGTACTGGCCCGTGTTCGACGCGGTGTCGATCGCGCGGCCGGTGTCGGCGTTCTTCCCGGTGACGAGCGTGCGGATGTAGACGATCCGCTCGCCCTTCTTGCCGGAGATGCGCGCCCAGTCGTCGGGGTTGGTGGTGTTGGGCAGGTCCTCGTTCTCGGCGAACTCGTCGACGATCGCGTCCAGCAGGTGCTGGACCCGCAGACCCGGCTGGCCCGTCTCCAGCACCGACTTGATCGCGGCCTTCTTCGACCGGTCGACGATGTTCTGGATCATCGCGCCGGAGTTGAAGTCCTTGAAGTAGAGCGTCTCCTTGTCGCCGTTGGCGTAGGTGACCTCCAGGAACCGGTTCTCCTCGCTCTCGTCGTACATCCGCTCGACGACCCGCTGGATCATCGCGTCGATGCACGCCTTCCGGTCGCCGCCGAACTCGGCGAGGTCGTCCTTGTGGATCGGCAGCGTCTCGGTCAGGTACTTCGAGAAGATGTCCTTCGCCGCCTCCGCGTCCGGCCGCTCGATCTTGATCTTCACGTCCAGCCGACCGGGCCGCAGGATCGCGGGGTCGATCATGTCCTCGCGGTTGGACGCGCCGATCACGATCACGTTCTCCAGGCCCTCGACGCCGTCGATCTCGGCGAGGAGCTGGGGCACGATCGTGGTCTCGACGTCGGAGGACACCCCCGAACCGCGGGTGCGGAAGATCGAGTCCATCTCGTCGAAGAACACGATCACCGGGGTGCCCGCGGACGCCTTCTCCCGCGCCCGCTGGAAGATCAGCCGGATGTGCCGCTCGGTCTCGCCGACGAACTTGTTCAGCAGCTCCGGGCCCTTGATGTTCAGGAAGAACGCGCGGCCCTCGCTCGGGTCCTCGCCGCGGACCGCCGCCACCTTCTTGGCCAGCGAGTTCGCGACCGCCTTCGCGATGAGCGTCTTGCCGCAGCCGGGCGGGCCGTACAGCAGCACACCCTTCGGCGGGCGCAGCTCGTACTCCCGGAACAGGTCCGCGTGCAGGAACGGCAGCTCCACGGCGTCGCGGATCTGCTCGATCTGCCGCCCGAGGCCACCGATGTCGCTGTAGTCGACGTCCGGGACCTCCTCCAGCACGAGGTCCTCGACCTCGGCCTTCGGCACCCGTTCGTACGCGTAACCGGCCTTGGTGTCGACCAGCAGCGAGTCGCCCGGCTTCAGCGGGACGTAGTCCGGGTCGTCCTTGTCGAACAGGGGGGCGGCGAGCCACACCACCCGCTCCTCGTCGGCGTGCCCGACGACCAGCGCCCGGCCCGCCTCGTCCTCGGTCGGCTCGTACAGCACCTCACGCAGGGCACACACCTCGCCGATGCGTTCGAAGCCGCCCGCCTCGACGACGGTGAGGGCCTCGTTGAGCCGCACGGTCTGCCCGGGCCGCAGCGACGTGGCGTCGACCGCGGGCGACACCGCGACGCGCATGCGCCGGCCGGACGTGAACACGTCGACCGTGTCGTCCTCGTACCGGGCCTGGAAGACCCCGTAGCCGCTGGGCGGCTGGGCCAGTCGGTCGACTTCCTCGCGGAGGGCGACGAGCTGCCCGCGGGCCTCCTTCAGGGTCTCGGTAAGCTTCTCGTTGCGCGCGGAGAGCTGCGCGAGCCGGCTGGCCGACTCGGCGAGACGCTGCTCCAGCACACGAACGTGACGTGGGGCCTCGCTGAGCTTGCGCCGCAGCAGGGCGACCTCTTCCTCCAGGAAGCGGATCTGGGCTGCTGCCTCTGCCGGAGACAGCTCGCCGCGATCACCTGGGTTGCCGCTGCCGGGACCGTCGTAGTGGTTCACGGCATCCTCCCTCCGTGCTCCGTTTCCATACGGTACCTGCAAATCGGCGAGTTATTCCGTGCGGCGAACCGGTGATCCACCCCTCAACCGCCCGGTGCCTTGACGCGAAGGCCCGGTGACTGCGGTGTCACCGGGCCTTCGGCAGGTCGGCGCGGGAACGGCCGTCCGACAGGTCAGCGGCTGGTCGGGCGGCGCTGCGGTTTCGGCGGGACGACGCCCTCCGCCAGCCGGCGCGCTGTGACGAGGAACGCGGTGTGGCCCTGCATACGGTGCTCGGGGCGGACGGCCAGCCCGACCACGTGCCACGGCCTGACCAGGCATTCCCAGGCGTCCGGCTCGGTCCAGCACTGCTGTTCGCGCAGGTCCTCCACGAGCCGGGAGAGCTGCGTCGTGGTGGCCACGTAGCCGACGAGGACCCCACCGGGGATGAGTGCGGTGGCCACCGTGTCGAGGTGCTCCCACGGCGCGAGCATGTCCAGAACGACCCGATCGACCGGTTCCGCCCGGCCGTCGTGAGTATGAAGATCAGCGACCCGCAAGCTCCAGTTGGGTGGCTGTTCGCCGAAGAAGATCTCCACGTTGCGCCGGGCGTGTCGCGCGTGGTCGTCGCGCACCTCGTACGAGATGACCGTGCCCTCTGCCCCTACGGCCTGCAGCAGCGAGCAGGTGAGGGCGCCCGATCCGGCGCCGGCCTCCAGCACGCGGGCACCGGGGAAGATGTCGCCCCACATGAGGATCTGGGCGGCGTCCTTCGGGTAGATCACCTGCGCGCCGCGCGGCATCGAGAGCACGTAGTCGGCCAGCCGCGGGCGCAGCGCGAGGTACGGGGTGCCGCTCGGCGCGTGCACCAGGCTGCCCTCGGGCTTGCCGATCAGGTCATCGTGGCGGATCCCGCCGCGGTGCGTGTGGTACTCCGCGCCCGCCTGCAGCGTGATCGTGTAGTGGCGGCCCTTGGGGTCGGTGAGCTGGACGCGGTCGCCGTCGCGGAACGGGCCGCCCCGGGCGCGGACGGCGGCGGACTGGGGTGCTGCGGAGACTGCGTCGGACACGCGGACACGCTAGTGCCCTGCGTTGCCGCCCCCGTCGGCCGGCCGGGCCGTCGGCTGTCGGTGCCAGGGCTGTCGGTGCCGGTTTGTCGGTGGCGCGGCATAGCCTTGCCCGCATGACCGACGGCGACGGCTCCCCCGCGACGATCGCGGAGGCCAGCTCCGAGCCGCGCCGTCCGGCGCTGTCCCCGTCGCGGGCGGGTGACTTCAAGGCCTGCCCGCTGCTCTACCGCTTCCGCGCGATCGACCGGCTGCCCGAGCGGCCCGGCCGGGCCCAGGTGCGCGGCACGCTCGTGCACGCGGTGCTGGAGCGGCTGTTCGACCTGCCCGCCGCGCAGCGCTCCCCCGAGGCGGCCGCCGCCCTCGTCGCACCGCTGTGGCAGGAGCTGACCGAGACCGTCCCCGAGCTGCTCGACGGGCTGTTCACCGGCGCCGACGACCCGGAGCTCGCCGAGTGGCTTGCCTCGGCCGCCCCGCTGCTCGACACGTACTTCCGGCTGGAGGACCCGCGGGAGATCGAACCGGTGGCCCGGGAGCTGCTGCTGGAGACCGAACTCGAGTCGGGGGTCGTGCTGCGCGGCTACGTCGACCGGCTCGACGAGGACCCCGCCGGGCTGCGGGTGATCGACTACAAGACCGGACCTGCGCCGGGCCCGATGCACGAGCTGCGGGCGCTGTTCCAGCTGAAGTTCTACGCGCTCGCGCTGCTGCAGGACCGCGGCGCGGTGCCCGCGGAGCTGCGGCTGTACTACCTCGCCGACGGCGAGACGCTGAGCTACCGGCCCGAGGAGGCGGAACTGCGCCGCTTCGGGCGCATCCTCGACGCGCTGTGGTCAGCGATGCTCGAGGCGGGGCGCACCGGTGACTTCCGGCCGAACCCGGGCCGGATGTGCGACTACTGCGACCACCGGGCGCTGTGCCCGGCGTGGGGCGGCACTCCCCCGCCGTACCCTGGCTGGCCGGGCACCGAGCCACCGGCGCTGGCGTCGTGACGACTTGGAGGGACCGAGCACGTGCAGGACGAGCACCCGACCGACGAGAACAACGTGTCCGAGCAGGCGTTCTACCTGCCGCTCGACGGGCCGGACGGTGAGCGGTTCCTCGCCACGGCAGCCACCGAGGGGCCGTGGTCGGCAGACGCCCAGCACGCGGGCCCGCCGTCCGCACTGCTGGTCAGGGCGGTCGAGCGGTGCGCTCCGCGGCCGGACCTGCAGCCGGTGCGGTTCACGTTCGAGCTGTTCGGGCCGGTGCCGCTCGGCGAGCTCACCGTGCACGCCGAGGTGGAGCGCACCGGCCGCGCCGTCGAGCTGGTGGCGGCCGAGCTGGCCGCGGACGGGCGGACGATCGTGCGCGCGCGGGCATGGCGGGTCGCGCGGTCGGACACGGTCGCGGTCGCCGGGCCGCCCGCGGCGCCGCTGCCCGGTCCCGACGGTGTGGAGCCGCAGGGCCCCCTCCCGGAGCACTGGACGTGCGGCTACATCGAGAACGTCGAGTGGCGCTGGGTGAAGGGCGCCTGGCTCGAGCCCGGCGACGGTGCCGTCTGGGGCCGTCCGCGGCTGCCGCTGGTGGCCGGTGAGGAGATGTCGCCGGTCCAGCGGGTGGCCGTGGTCGCTGACTCCGGCAACGGCATCTCCGGGCGGCTCGACCTGCGCGAATGGCTCTACATGAACACCGAGCTGACGATCCACCTGCACCGACCGCCCACCGGCGAGTGGGTCGGGGTGGACGCCCGCACGATCATCGGCCCGACGGGTGCGGGCCTGGCCACCACGACCCTGCACGACCCATCCGGGCCGGTGGGGCAGGGCGCCCAGGCACTGCTGGTGCGCCCCCGGTAGCCCCTCGCAGGAGACCGCTCAGTAGGTGCTGCCGTCGACCGCCCGGCAGGAGCGGATCTCCGAGGTCAGGATCGCGCGCGCACCGAGCCGGGCGAGATCGTCCATGACCCGGTTGGCATCGGCCTTCGGCACCATCGACCGCACGGCGAACCAGCCGTCCTCGGTCAGCGGTGCCACGGTGGGCGCCTGCATGCCGGGGGTGATCCGCTTGGCGTCCTCCAGGACGTCCTTCGGGCAGTCGTAGTCGACCATCAGGTACTTCCGGGCGTACACCACGCCCTGCAGCCGCGCCGTGAACACCCGCTTGGCCGCGGTGATCTCCGGCGGCTCCTCCCGGTCGGGACGCGGCTCCCGCTCGATGAGGGTGGCCTCCGACTCCGCGATGGGCTCACCGAACGGCACCAGGTTGTGCTGGCGCAGCGTGCGGCCGGAGGAGACGACGTCGGCCACCGCGTCGGCGAGCCCGAGCTGCACCGAGATCTCCACGGCGCCGTCGAGCTTGATGATGTCCGCCCGGACCCGGTTGCGCGCCAGGTGCGCCCGCACCAGCCGCGGGTACGAGGTGGCGATCTTGCGACCCTCCAGGTCGGCGAGGGTCCACTCGCGGCCGCCGTTGGTGTGCGGCGGCGCCGCGAAGCGGAACTTGGACTGGCCGAAACCGAGCTCGATCACCTTGCGGACCTGGCTGCCGGACTCCTCCATGAGGTCGGCGCCGGTGATGCCCAGGTGCAGGTCGCCGGACCCGACGTAGGTGGCGATGTCCTTGGGCCGCAGGTAGAAGAACTCGATCTCGTTCTCCTCGTCGAGCATGCTCAGATCGCGCGAGTCCGAACGCTGTCGGTACCCCGCCTCGCGCATCATCGTGGCGGCCGGCTCGGCCAGGGTCCCCTTGTTCGGCAGTGCGATGCGGAGCATCGGAGGTCGTCTCCTCGGTCGTGCTGTGCAGGACGAGCTGGGCGGAGCCCGGGGCAGGAGGAAGGTCTAGAGGAACTTGTACACGTCTTCGAGCCGGAGGCCGCGACCGAGCATGAGCACCTGCAGCCGGTAGAGCAACTGCGAGATCTCCTCGGCCAAGGCGTCGTCCGGCTCGTGCTCCGCAGCGATCCAGACCTCACCGGCCTCTTCGAGAACCTTCTTACCCTGCGCGTGCAGGCCGGCATCGAGCGCTTCCACGGTCGCCGATCCGGCAGGCCGCGTCGCCGCCTTCTCGGTGAGCTCCGCGAACAGCTCGTCGAAGGTCTTCACTTCGCGTTCCTCCTCACCGTTTCAGTGTCGTCGGCGGCAGGGCCCCTTGACAAATGTCGTTCCTCTCGTGCTGCACCCGGTCGCCCGGATGCGCCAGGTGGCAGTATCCGCTGGTGAGACGATCACCCGGAAGATCGACGCACGCGGGGAGCGGTCGTCCGGACCGACCAGCGGTCGGCCGCCGGGCCCCCTCGGCGCCCCTCTCCCGTGAGCGGTGCCACGGCCACCGGGTGG
The DNA here is from genome assembly GCF_900142365.1 of Pseudonocardia thermophila. GTDB lineage: Bacteria > Actinomycetota > Actinomycetes > Mycobacteriales > Pseudonocardiaceae > Pseudonocardia > Pseudonocardia thermophila. Next base: position 193,500 of record NZ_FRAP01000001.1, read on the forward strand.
TCGTGATCATCGTACGGCGGCGACACGGTCGTAGACGATCCGTACTTCGTCCGGGGTGAGTCCGTGCAGCGAGTCGCGCAGCACCCGGGCAGGGCCGGGTTCCACGGTCGTCTCGCAGGGCACCACGAGCACCGCGGCGCCGGCCGACTCCGCCGCGCGGGTGCCGGTCGGCGAATCCTCCACGGCGAGGCACTCCTCGATCGGCACGCCGAGCAGCTCGGCCGCGCGCAGGTAAGGGTCCGGGTCGGGCTTACCGCGGGGCACCTCGTCCCCGCACACCGTGACGTCGAAGAAGTGTCGCCCGATGACGTCGAGCGCGGACTCGGTGAGGTCGCGCTCGGTGTTGGTCACCAGCGCCATCGGCAGGCCGGTGGCGCGCAGCTCGGTGAGCGCCGCGTGCGCGCCGGGCCGCCACACCAGGCCCTCGGCGAACAGCTCCGCCGTGCGCGCCGACAGGTACGCGGCGGTCTCGGCCTGGTGATCGGGGTCGGGCGGGAGGCCGAGGTCGGCGAACAGCAGGTCCATCGTGCGGGCCATGTTCGAGCCGACCATGGCCTCACGGGCGGCGGCGGACAGCTCGCCGCCCAGCTTCCGCGCGGTGTCCTGCAGGGAGATCGTCCAGACCTTCTCCGAGTCGACGAGCGTCCCGTCCATGTCCCACAGGACGGCCGCAGGGAGCTCGGGACGCATCAAGCCTCCGGTTCGTAGGCGAGGTTGGGGCGCAGCCAGTGCTCCACCTCGTCGATCGACGCGCCGCGCCGGCGCGCGTAGTCCTCGACCTGGTCGCGGCCGATGCGCCCGACGCTGAAGTACCGCGCGGCCGGGTGCGCGAAGATCAGGCCGCTCACCGCGGCGGCGGGGGTCATCGCGAACGACTCGGTGAGCCCCATGCCGGCCTTCTCCGCGCCGAGCAGGTCGAACAGCTCCCGCTTCTCGGTGTGGTCGGGGCTGGCCGGGTAGCCGAACGCCGGGCGGATGCCGCGGAACCGCTCGGCGTGCAGGTCCGCCAGGTCCGGCTCGGCGTCCGGCTCGAACCACTCGCGGCGGGCCCGCAGATGCAGCCACTCGGCGAACGCCTCGGCGAGCCGGTCGGCCAGCGCCTTCACCATGATCGAGCGGTAGTCGTCCTGCGCGGCCTCGTAGCGGGCGGCGAGCTCCTCGGCGCCCTGGACGGAGACCGCGAAGCCGCCGAGGTGATCACCGGACGGCGCCACGTAGTCGGCGAGGCAGCGGTTGGGGCGGCCGTCCGGCTTGGCGGTCTGCTGGCGCAGCATCGGGAACCGCACCCCGTCGACGACGATGTCGTCGCCCTCGCTGTGCGCGGGCCAGAACCCGTACACCCCGCGAGCGCGCAGCGAGCCGGCGGCGACGATCTCGTCGAGCAGCTGCTGGGCGTCGTCGTAGAGGTCCTTCGCGACCGGGTTCTCCAGGATCTTCGGGAACCTGCCCTTCAGCTCCCAGGCCAGGAAGAAGAACGTCCAGTCGATCATCTCGCGCAGCTCGGCGATCGACGGCTCCACTTGGTGCACGCCGGTGAACGCCGGCACCGGCAGGTCGTCGAACGCGACCCGCTCGGCGTTGGCGCGGGCCTGCTCGAGGGTCAGCAACGGGGTCGAGACCCGCCGCTCGTGCTCGGTGCGCAGCCGCTCCTGCTCGGCGCGGTTCTCGGCGGCCAGCACGGCGGCGCGCTCGGGGTCGAGCAGCGCCGACACCACCCCGGTGACCCGGGAGGCGTCCAGGACGTGGACGGTGGTGCCGTCGTAGGCGGGCGCGATGCGCACCGCGGTGTGCTGGCGGGACGTGGTGGCACCACCGATGAGCAGCGGCAGCCGCATCCCGCGCCGCTGCATCTCCCCCGCGACCGAGACCATCTCGTCCAGCGACGGGGTGATCAGTCCGGACAGGCCGATCACGTCGGCGCCCTCGGCGATCGCGGTGTCGAGGATCTTCTCCGCGGGCACCATCACGCCCAGGTCGATCACCTCGTAGTTGTTGCAGCCCAGGACGACGCCGACGATGTTCTTGCCGATGTCGTGCACGTCGCCCTTCACGGTGGCGAGCACGACCTTGCCGTTGCCGCGCGGGGTCTCGCCGTCCGCGATCCCGGCCTGCTTCTCCGCCTCCATGAACGGCTCGAGGTAGGCCACGGCGCGCTTCATCACCCGCGCGCTCTTGACCACCTGGGGCAGGAACATCCGGCCGGACCCGAAGAGGTCGCCGACGATCTTCATGCCGGCCATCAGCGGGCCCTCGATGACCTCCAGCGGCCGGGCGGCCTGCCGGCGGGCCTCCTCGGTGTCCTCCTCGATGAAGTCCACGATGCCGTGGACCAGCGCGTGCGCGAGCCGCTCCTCGACGCTGCCCTCGCGCCAGCTCAGGTCGATCTCGCGCTTGGTGGCTTTGCCCTCGATCGTGCCGGCGTGCGCCACGAGCCGGTCGGTGGCGTCCGGGCGGCGGTCGAACAGGACGTCCTCGACCAGCTCCAGCAGGTCCTTCGGGATGTCCTCGTACACCGCGAGCTGGCCGGCGTTGACGATCCCCATGTCCAGCCCGAGCGGGATCGCGTGGAACAGGAACGCCGAGTGGATGGCCTCGCGCACCACGTCGTTGCCGCGGAAGGAGAACGACAGGTTCGAGATGCCGCCGCTGGTGCGGGCGCCGGGACAGCGCTCCTTGATCCGCGGCAGCGCGTCGAGGAACGCCTTGCCGTAGCCGTTGTGCTCCTCGATGCCCGTGGCGATCGCCAGGACGTTCGGGTCGAAGATGATGTCCTCTGGTGGGAACCCGATGCTCATGAGCAGGTCGTAGGCGCGCCCGCAGATCTCGACCTTGCGGTCGGCGGTGTCGGCCTGGCCGTGCTCGTCGAACGCCATGACGACCACGCCCGCGCCGAAGTCGCGGATGCGCCGGGCGTGCTCCAGGAAGACCTCCTCGCCCTCCTTGAGGCTGATCGAGTTGACCACGCCCTTGCCCTGGACGCACTTCAGCCCGGCCTCGAGCACGCTCCACCGGGAGCTGTCGATCATGATCGGGATCCGGGCGATCTCCGGCTCGGTCGCGATCAGGTTGAGGAAGGTCGTCATCGCCTGCTCGCTGTCGAGCAGGTCGGCGTCCATGTTGACGTCGAGCATGTTGGCGCCGCCGCGCACCTGCTCCAGCGCGACCTCGACGGCGCCCTGGTAGTCGCCCGATTCGATCAGCGTGCGGAACCGCTTGGACCCGGTGACGTTGGTCCGCTCCCCGATCATGACGAAGCCGGTGTCCGGCCCGATCGAGAACGGCTCGAGGCCGGAGAAGCGGGTGGTGCGCCGGATCCGCGGCACCGGCCGCGGTGGCATGCCGCGCACGGCCTCGGCGATCCGCGCGATGTGGTCGGGGGTGGTCCCGCAGCAGCCGCCGACGATGTTGACCAGCCCGTCCTCGGCGAACTGGCGCAGCTGGGCCGCGGTCTGCTCGGGGGTCTGGTCGTAACCACCGAACGCGTTGGGCAGCCCGGCGTTCGGGTGGCTCGCGGTGTACGTGCCCGCCAGCCGCGCCAGGTCCGCGACGTGCGGGCGCATCTCGGCCGCGCCCAGCGAGCAGTTCACGCCCACGATCAGCGGATCCGCGTGCTCGATCGAGGTCCAGAACGCCTCGACGGTCTGGCCGGACAGGGTGCGGCCGGACCGGTCGACGATCGTCACCGAGATCCACAGCGGCAGGTCGGGCGCCACCTCGCGAGCCGCCGAGACCGCAGCCTTCACGTTGAGCGTGTCGAAGATCGTCTCGAACAGCAGCAGGTCGACGCCGCCCTCGGCCAGCGCCGCGATCTGCTCGGCGTAGGTGTCGCGGACCTGGTCGAACGTCACCGTGCGGTAGGCCGGGTCGTCGACCTTCGGCGAGAGCGACAGCGTGACGTTGAGCGGGCCGACCGAGCCGGCGACGAACCGCCGGGTGCCGGTGCGCGCGCCGATCTCGTCGGCGGCCCGCCGGGCCAGCCGGGCACCCTGCAGGTTCATCTCGCGCACCAGGTGCTCCAGGTCGTAGTCGCCCTGGGCGATGCCGGTCGCGGTGAACGTGTTGGTCGTGGTGATGTCGGCCCCGGCCTCGAGGTAGCGCCGGTGGATGTCCAGCACCAGATCGGGCCGGGTGATGTTCAGCAGGTCCGGGTCGCCGGTGACGTCGCGGGGATGGCCGGCCAGCCGCTCGTCGCGGTAGTCGACGGGCCCGAGCCCGGCCGACTGCAGCATCGTGCCCCAGGCGCCGTCCAGGATCCCCACCCGGCGCTCCAGCAACTCGCGCAGGTCGTCGGCCGGATTCGTCATGCTCGATGCCTCCCGCGGTCGGATTCGTGGGAGGCGCCCTTGTGCTGTCGTCCTGGCGCGGTTCGAGCGTGGCGGGTGGCACCCTCCACCACCCGTTGCAGCGCCTCTCGACCGCGGTGTCGATGGTAGCGACCCACCTCACGGCGCACGTCGACCGGACATGCCCCGACCGGCACAGCGCCGACGGGCCTCGCGCCCGTAGGCTGGACCGATGAACCGCGATCCGGAGACACCGGGGGGCGAGGCGGCCGAGGGTGGGCTGCCCCGTCTCGTCGATCCGGTGCTGGTTGCCGCCTTCGAGGGCTGGAACGACGCCGGGGAGGCCGCGAGCACCGCCGTCGAGCACCTGGAGCTGGCCTGGGACGCCAAACCCCTGGGCAGCATCGATCCCGAGGAGTACTACGACTTCCAGGTCACCCGGCCGCACATACGGCTCTCCGGCGGTGTCACGCGGCGCATCGAGTGGCAGACCACCCGGCTGTCCTACGCGGAGATCCCCGGCACGGGGAAGCACATCGTGCTCGTCAGCGGCATCGAGCCGAACATGCGGTGGCGGGCGTTCTGCCGGGAGATCCTCGACTGGGTGGAGAAGCTGGGTGTGACGAAGGTCATCACCCTCGGCGCCCTGCTCACCGACATCCCGCACACCCGGCCGACGGCGATCAGCGGGATCTCGTTCGACCGCGCGTCCGCGGGTCGGATGCGCGTCGAGCCGTCCACGTACGAGGGCCCGACGGGCATCGTCGGGGTGCTGCAGAACGCGTGCGTCGAGGCCGGCGTCCCGGCCGTCTCGTTCTGGGCATCGGTGCCGCACTACGTCTCGCAGGCCCGGGTGCCCAAGGCGACGGTCGCGCTCCTGCAGGTCCTGGAGGAGCAGCTGGACGTCGAGGTGCCCCTGGGCATGCTGCCCGAGCAGGCCGAGGAGTGGGAGCGCACGGTCTCGGAGATGGCCGAGGCCGACGACGAGGTGCGCGAGTACGTCCGCCAGCTGGAGGAGCAGGCCGAGGCCGAGGCCGACCTGCTGCCCGAGGCCGACGGGGAGACCATCGCCGCCGACTTCGAGCGCTACCTGCGCCGGCGCGGGGCGGGAGGCGCGGCCAACTGAGCCGAGCGACGTTCCGGGCCCGCGCGGCCGCCGGGGGCCTGTACGCCGGCGCCTTCCTCGGACCGTTCGGCGGCGGGATCACCGCCGCGATGCTGCCCGAGCTGGGGGCGACCTACGGGGTCACGCCGGCGACGGCCGCGGCCTCGATCACGTCGTACCTGCTGCCCTTCGCGGGCCTGATGCTCGTCTCCGGCACGCTGGGCGAGCGCTGGGGCCGCCGCCGCGCCGTCGTGATCGGGTACGTGGTCTACGCGGTGGCCGCGCTCGCCGCGGTGGTCGCGCCGACGTTCGAGCTGTTCCTGGCCGCCCGGGTCGTCCAGGGCGCCGCGAACGCGTTCACCACGCCGCTGCTGCTCGCGGCCGTGGGGGCCACCGCGGCGCCCGGACGGCTCGGGCGGGCCCTGGGCTGGTTCGGGTCGCTGCAGTCCGCCGGGCACACGTCCGCACCGCTGCTGGGCGGGCTGGCGGCCGAGGTGGACTGGCGGTGGGCGTTCGTCGGGGTGGCCGTGTCGTCGGCGGTCCTGGCCGTCGTGGGCATCCCGCACACCGATCCAGGGCCGCGGACCGGGCTGGCCGCCGCGCTGCGCTCCGCGGTCCGGCCCGAGGTGCTGCGCCTCGGCCTCGTCGCCGCCGTCGGGTGGGGGCTGGTCGCGGGGCTGGCGTTCCTCGTGGCACTGCGGCTGGAGGACGCGTTCGCCGTCTCCGCCGGCACCCGCGGGCTGGTGCTGACTGCGCTCGGCGTCGTCGGGCTGCTGTCGGCGCGGCTGGTCGGCGGGGCCGTGGACCGGATCGGGCCGCGGCGCACCGTACTCATCGGGACCGCGCTGGGCGCGTTCGTCGTGGCGGGCGCCGGGCTGGCCCCTGCGGTCGGGCTGATCGCGGCGATCTGGGCGCTGGGCGGGCTCGCCGGGCAGCTGCTGCTCGTCGGGGTCAACTCGATCGTCCTCGCGCCCGGACGGGAGAACGCGGGCGGCGCGATGTCGGTCGTGCAGGCGGTGCGGTTCAGCGGCATGGCGCTCGCCCCGGCGGTGATCACCCCGATCTACCGCACCGACCCGCTCGCGGCCTTCCTCGTCCCGGCGCTGCTGGTAGCGGTCGTCGTGCCGCTCGCCCTCCCCCGGCCGAACCGTCCGCGCGTCGAGGATGGCGCCGTCGCGGAGTGACGCGCTCCGCGACCTCGGCGACGTCATCCCCGACGCGGTCAGCCCCGGGAGTACGGCACCGCGTGGCGCTGCAGGACCGACAGGTCGACCCAGTCGAGCATGCTCGCGTGGGTGGCCTCCAGCACCACCGGCGGCGCCACCCCGGCCTCGTACGCCTCGACCCAGCGGTCCGCGCACACGCACCAGCGGTCCCCCGGCTTGAGCCCGGCGAAGCCGAACTCCGGGCGCGGTGTGGACAGGTCGTTGCCCTGCGCCGCGGAGAACTCGAGGAACTCCGCGGTCATCTGGGCGCACACGGTGTGCACGCCGACGTCCTCCGCGCCCGTCTCGCAGCAACCGGTGCGGTAGAAGCCGGTCATCGGATCGGTCGAGCAGGTCTGCAGCTCTCCGCCGAGCACGTTGCGCGCCATGGGAGGAAGCCAACCAGAACGGGTACGTGCCGCGCATGAGTGAACCGGACCGTCTCGACCAGCTGCGCCCGATCGACCCCGAGCCCCCGCGCCCGCCCGGAGCGCCCGACCTGGACCTGGACGTCCCGCCGCCGGACCCCGAGAGGGAGGTCCTGATGCCCGAGGACGAGGACGTGGTCGACGACAGCAACATCCCCGAGCCGCCGGACTGACGGCCCGAGGAGCGCTGGCGGGCTCGAGCAGCGGATCCGCTCGCGCACCCGCGCACCAGCCCCGCCGAGGAGGCCGTGACCGGGCCGCGAGCCAGCGGATCGCCGGACCAGCGGCCGCAGCGCTCCTAGCAGGACGGCCAGGGGCTGCCGAGGTGCCGCGCAGCGGGCGAGCCCGCGCACGCCAACCCCGATGCACACCAGACGTTGATCATGCCACGCTCGCCGTCGGGGCTACCCGGCCGGCTGAGTCGCACCTCAGCCACCGAGCGACGCGGCCGCCTCGGCCAGGGGCCGCCGCGCGCGTCATGAGGCGTCAGCCGGCGGCGTTCTCCTGGGGGAGGATCCACGGGTAGCAGTGGGCGGGATGGGCATCCGACTTCTCGTGCGGCACGCGCGGTGACGAGTCGAGCCCCTCCTCGGCCGGCTTCCAGCCGCGCCTGGTCCCCAAGGGTGCCCGGCGCACCGCCGGTCCGGACGAAGTGGTCAACTCGCTGTGCGCGGGTGGGATGACGGTGTGTGCCATCGGTCAGCATCACCCGCCGCACGCGGCGCCAGTCGTCGCACGAGACGATCTCGACGGCCACCGACGCAGTCACCGACCAGGTCAACCGCAGCGTCGTGAGCACCGCAGGCCCGGCTGCTGGAGGAGATCCAGCCGATCCGGTACGTCGACGCCTCGGTGGTGGCGGTCCGCGACAGCCACCACGTGCGCAACAAGGCTGTCCACCTCCCCGTCGGGGGCCTGGACGGGTTCACACACTCGTGCTCGGCATCGGGGTCCACACCGGCAGGTGGCGCGACGTTCCTGGCCGGGGTCTGCGCCGAGCTGCGCAACCCGCGGCGTGCACGATGTGCTGATCGTCTGCTGCGTTCGCCCTGACCGGCTTCCCTGAAGCGGTCGAGGCCACAGCAGTGATCGACGCCGCCTCAGACGCCCGTGCACCTGATCCGGGCGGCGATGCGGTTCGATCTGCTACGCCGACCGCAACCGGGTGGCGGCGGCGGCGGTCAAGCCGATCTGCACCGTGGCGGTCGTCCTCTCGCCCTGTTCGGCATGACCGCACTCGCCGGCGCGGTGTCGGCCGCGCAACCCGCCCTACTTCCACCGCCCGCGCGGGGTGCTGAGGTCATGCTCGAACGACTCGCAGCCACGGCGAAGGGGAAAGACAGGGGCCACAGCCAGAGGCAGCGCCGCAAGCACGACCACAGACACGGACACACCGGCGGCGGCTCCAACGGCGGAGGCAGCGACTGCGCCCCGCTGTGCGACGACAGCCGCCGCGCAACGGCTGCACCCCCGCTCTCCGACGGCGAAGAGGACCCCTCACCTCCGACGAGCCACCGGACGGGGTGCCCCTTCGGCATGGCGCTGGCGCACACCCTCCACTACGGTGCCTTCGCCCTCTGCGATCAAGACCTGGCCCGAGCAGCGATCGAGCAGGCTCGCTTCCACACATCTCCGACAAGCGCCCACAAGCAGGGCACTTCACGTGACTCCACGGCGTAGGTCTCGCATCCGAGATGTCCCTCCATCACCGATGCGCCCCACGATCGCGCGGTTCAGGTCCAGCTGTGGTTGCGCATCACTCATCACCTCCTTCCCCGGGCTTGCGCTGATCACCGACACACCACGAGCCCTCCCGGCTCACGTCCAGCTGTGGTTGCGCATCACTCGCTCCCTCCTTCCCCGGGCTTGCGCTGATCACCGACACACCACGAGCCCCGCCGGCTCACGTCCAGCTGTGGTTGCGCATCACTCGCTCCCTCCTTCCCCGGGCTTGCGCTGATCACCGACACCACGAGCCCCGCCGGCTCACGTCCAGCTGTGGTTGCGCACCGCTCATCACCTCCATCCCCGGGCCAGTGCTGATCACCGACACCACGAGCCCTCCCGGCTCACGTCCAGCTGTGGTTGCGCACCGCTCATCACCTCCATCCCCGGGCCAGTGCTGATCACCGACACCACGAGCCCTCCCGACTCACGTCCAGCTGTGGTTGCGCACCGCTCATCACCTCCATCCCCGGGCCAGTGCTGATCACCGACACCACGAGCCCTCCCGACTCACGTCCAGCTGTGGTTGCGCATCACTCGCTCCCTCCTTCCCCGGGCCAGTGCTGATCACCGACACCACGAGCCCCGCCGGCTCACGTCCAGCTGTGGTTGCGCATCACTCGCTCCCTCCTTCCCCGGGCCAGTGCTGATCACCGACACACCACGAGCCCCGCCGGCTCACGTCCAGCTGTGGTTGCGCATCACTCGCTCCCTCCTTCCCCGGGCTTGCGCTGATCACCGACACCACGAGCCCTCCCGGCTCACGTCCAGCTGTGGTTGCGCACCGCTCATCACCTCCATCCCCGGGCCAGTGCTGATCACCGACACCACGAGCCCTCCCGACTCACGTCCAGCTGTGGTTGCGCACCGCTCATCACCTCCATCCCCGGGCCAGTGCTGATCACCGACACCACGAGCCCTCCCGACTCACGTCCAGCTGTGGTTGCGCACCGCTCATCACCTCCATCCCCGGGCCAGTGCTGATCACCGACACCACGAGCCCTCCCGACTCACGTCCAGCTGTGGTTGCGCATCACTCGCTCCCTCCTTCCCCGGGCCAGTGCTGATCACCGACACCACGAGCCCTCCCGGCTCACGTCCAGCTGTGGTTGCGCACCGCTCATCACCTCCATCCCCGGGCCAGTGCTGATCACCGACACCACGAGCCCTCCCGACTCACGTCCAGCTGTGGTTGCGCACCGCTCATCACCTCCATCCCCGGGCCAGTGCTGATCACCGACACCACGAGCCCTCCCGACTCACGTCCAGCTGTGGTTGCGCACGGATGCCTCCTCTCACCGCGCTGTTGACATGATCAACTAAATGGACGCGGCGTACGATTACCCCATACGGCGTTAGACCCTTCCACCGTTCGCCGCACATACCGCTGGGTCGCCTGATCATCTGTCCGGTTTGGCTGCGCTTGGCAGGCTATTCCAGACGGGTGATGGCGGAACCATTCGTAAAGAGGTGGAGAAGGGCGTGAACCAGCGCTTCGCGCCGTGTTCTTCAGCAACACCCGGAGTGCTCCCGGTCACACCTTCATGCGTGCCGCGAGGTGTGCCGGCTTCGTCGAGCGGTCTCGACGACGACCGGGATCCGCGCAGACGCATGGTGACGGTCCGCGCGCAGTGTGTCACGGTTTGTGTTGCGTACGCAGCAGTCTTGCTCCTGCAGCGGCGCTGGTCGGCTACAGTCGTCCTGATGACCAAGGGGGGCGGGTAGGGATGCATGACGGGCCGTCGACGCCGGATGCGTCGTCGAAGCGCCCGCTGCTGCTGTGGCATCCCCGCCGCTGGCCCATCTGGGAGATGCCCTCGCATCTCCTCGTGTCGATCTTCGTGGTCGAAGCGGCCATGGCGGCCATCGCCGTCATCGTCGTGCTGCGGGCAACCATCCCGACGCCGCACGAGTACATCGAGGCCGCGACCATAGCCGGGCTCGCGCTGTTCACGACCGAGCTCGGGAAGCAGATCGAGCGAAGACGGCTCCGCCTGACCGTTCCCCACCACATCGAATTCTCGGGTGTGTGGACGTTCTGTGCGGCGCTCGCACTGCCGTTGGTGCTGACCATCCCGGTGGTGGCGCTGATCCAGTTCCACCTGTGGTGGCGCACGGGTCGGCCGCGCGTGGCGTACTACCGCAGCGCGTTCACCATGACCACCGTGCTGCTGGCCTGCGTGGCCGCAGCGACCGTCCAGGAGGCGCTCTCACCGGAGCTGCCACCGAGCAACGTGCTGAGCATCGCCGTCGCGCTGCTGGTCTACACCACCGTCAACACGGGGCTGGTGTCCGGGGCGATCGCGATGAGCAGTCCCCAGCCCTCGCTGGCGGTCGCCCTGGGGTCGTGGGAAGACCACCTCATGGAGCTGTCCACGCTGTCGCTGGGCGCGATGGCGGCGACCGCGCTGAACATCCACCCGGCGCTGTGCCTGCTCGTCCTCGTGCCGATGGTCGTGCTGCACCGGTCAGCGCCGCTGCGGCAGCTGCGGGCCGCGGCCGAGACCGACAGCAAGACGGGCCTGCTCAACCCCGCCACGTGGGCCACCCGGGCCATGCTGGCCCTCAAGAACTCGCAGACCGCCGGGCACGCCGCCGGCATGCTGGTCATCGACGTCGACTACTTCAAGCGGATCAACGACACCTACGGTCACCTCGTCGGTGACCAGGTGCTGCAGGCGATGGCCGACGCGCTGCGCCTGCAGACCCGCGACGGCGACGTGATCGGGCGATTCGGCGGCGAGGAGTTCGTCGTGTTGCTGCCCAACCTGCACGGTGAGGCAGAAGAGCTGCGCGCCGCCGCGGAGCGCATCCGTGAGTTCGTCGCTCACCGCCAGATCACCGTGAACACGGCCGACGGGCCGTTGACCGTCGGACCGTTGACGGTGTCGATCGGTGGGAGCATCACCACCGCGATCATCGACGACCAGGCCGGGTTCGACACCCTGCTGCGCGCCGCCGACGACGCTCTCTACGTGGCGAAGGCCAACGGTCGCAACCAGGTGCGGATCGCCGGCGAGACGGACGACCGCAGCAACGTCAGCGTCCCGGCCATCACGTAGGAGCCGCAGAGTTCGGGCCGCCTAGCGACACTGCCCTGGGCTGGTGCGCGGGAGCCGAAGCCGTTGGTGCTGCGTTGCGCACGGCCCGTCGCGACGCCCGGACCGGGTCGCGCCAGGAGCGCCCGCCGATCACGGTGCTCGGCTCAGGGCTCGGGACTCGGTGTCTCCCCTCGGGGTCAGTGGCGGTCGCTGGGCAGGGATTGGTCCGGGCAGTCGGCCAGCACGTGGGGCAGCGCGTCGCGCTCGGCCGGGGTGACCCACAGCCGTTGGCGGTGCTCGACCGCGCTCTGCCGGCCACGTAGCTGCAGCGGAACGGCTGCGCCGGGGGCAGCCCAGCTGGCCGCGTCGACGTCGCCCTTCGGCCTGGCTGACCGCGCCCTCGACGGCCCGCAGGTGCGCGGATCGTTGGCCAGCTGCTCCCGCTGCTCGAGCGTGAGTTGCCGCGCGCCGGTCCGCCAGCGCGACGACTGGTCGATCTGCACGTCGTCGCTGGTGGTCGCCGCACGCAGGAACGGCCCGGGCGCGGGTGCAGACCCGCGTGCCGGGCACCAGCACGCAGCGTCCGCGCAGCACCTCGTCGATCAGGTCGCGGGCGAGCACGTCGTTGCGGGTCCCAGTCGCTCGATGACCTCGAGGACGGGAAGCCGCCTGGCCGCCGCCGCGCTCACCCCGGCGGGTGCGGCCCGGTCGATGGGGGCGGTGCGGAGTACGGGCCTTCGGCGTCGGGGGAGTTCGGGGCGGTGTGTCGTCCTCGGGCGCGCGCCCACGACACCGCGGTCGCCGCCGAGACGAGCAACCCGAATCCGGCGGCAGCGGCGATCGCGGTCGCCGGCGAGGTGCCGTCGGCAAGCGCCCCGCCGCCGACGACCGCCAACCCCTGGGTGGCGATCATGGCGGAGCCCGCCAGGCCGAGGGCTTGGCCGCGTTCGGCGTCCGGGGTGCGCCGGACGAAGCTGGCCTGACTCTGCAGCACGTAGGCGCCGGCCAGCGCGCCGGAGACCGTCCAGAGCACGAACGCCGCCGGGAAGGACGGCACGGCGATCGTCGGCAGCAGCGGGACCCCGGTCAGCACGGCGATCACCCCGACCAGGCGGTCCCGGCTGGCCAGCGGCATGAACCGGACGAACGCCCAGGCCCCGAGCATGCTGCCCAGCGGCCCGGCGGCCATGAGGAGTCCTGCCTCGGTGGCCCCGGCCCCGATCTGCGCGGTGTAGGGCACCGCCAGCGCCTCCGGGACGATGTAGCAGCCGACCACCAGCGCCATCACCACCAGGGCCCGGCGGGCACGATCACGCATCAACGCACGCATGCCGTTGATGACCTGGGCCCGCGCCGAGACCGGTTCACCACCGTCACCGGTCGCGAGAGGTCGCTCGCGCGGTGCGGTGCCGAACCGGACCAGCAGCGCCGAGACCGCGAACAGGACAGCCGCGATCAGCAGCGTGCCGGTCGGGGCGACCAGGGCGACGACGATCCCGCCGAGCCCGAACCCGCCGACCTGGGCGAGCTGGTTGGTGATCTGCCGCAGCGCCAGCCCGAGCTCGTAGCGTTCGCCGAGGATCTGCGGCAGCAGCGCCCCTTGGGCAGCGGTGTGCGGGGCGCGCAGCAGCACGATCGCGACCACCAACGCCGCGACCACCGCCACGGGCAGCCCGGGCACCGCCATCACCGCGACGAGCACGGCGCGCACCGCATCGGCAGCCACCATGATCGTGCGGCGGCGGTAGCGGTCGGCGGTCCAGGACAGCAGCACCCCGCCGAGCACCGAAGGCACCATCGTCAACGCATAGGTGACGGTGGCCGCCGCGGCCGACCCGGTGCGCGCGAACACCAGCACCGACACGGCGACCCGGACCAGCTGGTCACCGACCACGGACCCGCACTCGGCGGCCCAGACCGCCCGGAACTCGCCGATGCGCAGCAGGGACAGGAAACCCACCCGCCGCTGCATGATCCTCCCGCCGCCGTGCCGGGGCCCATTGTGCCGGAGGCGCCATCCGCACTCCGCCACTTCGCGCAACGAACTCACGACGCGCTCCTTGCGGGCCAGTGGTTCGCCCAGCTCGCCCAGCTCAGCGAGCCCTACCGGTGGGGCGCGACCGGGCCGGGCGCGTTCGACAGCTCCGGGCTGATGCTGCGCGCGTTCGCCGCCGCGGGGATCACCCGCCGCGCACTTCGCTCCCCCTCCCCGGTTCACGGGCCTCGTGGTCCGCGCCCGCAACCCCGCCGACCCCGCCTCCATCCACCACGTCGCCCTCCACCTCGGCGACGACCAGATCCTCGAGGCCCCGCAGGCCGGCAAGCCGCTGCGGATCCACGCCGCTGCTCCACCGAGAACCGGGCAGCTCGCCGCGGTCGACGCGGGGTTCGCGCAGTCGTCGACGCCGCCCGCCCGCAACACCCGAACGAGCTGGAGGCCACCACACCGCCACCGGCCGATCGGAAACCTGCACCGTCTGGCCCGACGGCACCGTCACGCCCACACGCCCCGCCCGCCCCGCCGCCGCGAGGGCGTCGCGGCCGCACCGGTGGGCGCAAACCCCTGCTGTCGCTCGCCCTCGCCGCCGCCCTGGCCGCCGTGCTCGTCGGGTCGGCCGTCGCGGTCGCCACCCAGCTGCACCCGCGCACCACACCGCTCGAACCCCCGGTCACCGCACACGCCGCCCCGCTCCCCGCACCGCGGCCCCGTCGCGCAACCGCCCAGGCTCACGAGCAGCGCCCGACGGCCTGCCGGCACCGACCCCCGGCCCTGGTTCGGTGCGCCACGGCGGCAGCGCCGGTGCCGCACCTGCCCGAGGTCACGGTGCCCGACCCGGCAGCCACCACCACCCGCGCGCCGACACCCCCGCCGCAGCCACCGCAGCACCGACACCTCACCCACGACCGCACCCGCACCACGCGCCACGACCCGGGCCGTCCCACCGGCTCGTCCGGACCCGGCGCTGCAGGGGGATCGGGGCCGGATCATCGACGGGTTCGGCACCTGCCTCGAGGCCACCGCCACCACGCCCGGCACCTGGTCGTGCCTGTCGGATCACCCCGACCAGACCTGGGCCCGCACCCCCGCCGGACAGCCGGTCACCACCGCCGGCTGCCTGGTTGCCGTCGCACCAGCGACCCGACACAGCGGTGGACCTCCGCCGACCGGCTCATCCGTCGACGCCGCCACCGGCGAGTGCGCCCTCGTCCGCCCAGCCGACGGGCACCGTCACCGTCCCGTGCGGCAGCACCACGGAAGCCACCACCCAGGTCGTCCACCCCGGTTGAACGGCCTCAGCGTCGGGCTGACCGCGTCGCCAGGACGTGGTGGACGGACCGGTGGCGAGCCCTCACAGGGCGATGCCGAGCAGCGCGTCCACCGCATCGCGCACCAGCCGCGGGGCGGCTGGGTCGGTGCCCCGCCGCTCCAGCGCCTCCGCCACCCAGGCGTCGACGGCGGCCAGCGCGGACGGGGTGTCGAGATCGTCGGCCAGGTGCGTGCGCAGCCGCTGGACGAGGTCCTCCGCGGCCGGGCCCGTGTCCAGCGCAACGGCCTCCCGCCAGCGGGCCAGCCGCCGCTCGGCCTCGGTGAGCAGCTGGGGGGTCCACTCGCGGTCGGTGCGGTAGTGCCCGGAGATCAGCGCGGCGCGCACCGCGTTCGGATCGACCCCGTCCGCCCGCAGCTTCGAGACGAACACCAGGTTGCCGCGCGACTTCGACATCTTCTCGCCGTCGAGGCCGATCATGCCGGCGTGCGTGTAGTGCCGGGCGAACGGCGCCACCCCGGTGAGCGCCTCGGCGTGCGCGGCCCCGCACTCGTGGTGCGGGAAGATCAGGTCGGAGCCGCCGCCGTTGAGGTCGATCTGCGGGCCGAGCCGGTTCAGCGCGATCGCTGCGCACTCGATGTGCCAGCCGGGCCGGCCCGTGCCCAGTGCGGACTCCCACGACGGCTCGCCCTCCCGGGCCATCCGCCACAGCAGCGGATCGAGCGGGTGCCGCTTGCCCGGCCGCTCGGGGTCGCCGCCGCGCTCGGCGGCCAGCCGCAGCATCGTCTCCTCGTCGTAGCGGGACTCGTAGCCGAACCGCCCCGTAGCGGTGATGTCGAAGTAGACGTCGGGGTACTCGGGATCGTCGACCCGGTAGGCCGCACCCCCGGCCAGCAGCTTCTCGACGAGCTCGGCGATCTCGCTCATCGCCTCCACGGCGCCGATGTAGTGCCGCGGCGGCAGCACCCGCAGCGCCTCCATGTCCTCGCGGAACAGCGCCGTCTCGCGCATGCCCAGGACCACCCAGTCGTCCTGGTCGCGGGCGGCCCGCTCGAGCAGCGGATCGTCGATGTCGGTGACGTTCTGGACGTAGTGGACGTCGTGCCCGAGATCCCGCCAGAGCCGGTTGACCAGGTCGAACGCCAGGTAGGTCGCGGCGTGCCCGAGGTGGGTGGCGTCGTAGGGAGTGATGCCGCAGACGTACATCGTCGCCGTGGCGCCGGGCGCCGTCGGTCGGACGCGGTCGGTCGCGCGGTCGTAGAGCCGCAGCGGTGGCCCCTCACCGGCCAGGACGGGGATGTCGACGGCTGCCCAGGTCTGCATAGACACAACTTACGTCGTCACTCCCGCCACCATTCCCGGTCCACGCGCGCCTCGATGTCCCGGACGTGGTGACGGGCGCACTCCGGGCACAGCCAGCTGGTGGTTCCGCCCTCGTGCGCGCTCGACCAGGCCAGCGCCGTGTGGTCCTGCGGATCCCGACGCCGTCCGCACCGGACGCACACCTGGACGTCATCGGTGTTCGATCCGGACATGTCCGACAGTGTGCCCCGTGAACCGTGCCCCGTGAACGCTGCGCCGGACATGCTTGACGCGCGCGTAGACTGCGAGCTATTAGACCAAACATCTAGCCCCAACATCTAGACCGGAGGTGCGATGGCAGCGGTGATCGGCCTCGACGTCGGCGGTTCGTCCACGCGGGCCGTGCGCAGCGTCGACGGAGCCGTCGTCGGGGAGGCGGAGGGCGACGGCGCCAACATCGCGGCCGTCGGCGATCAGGTCGCGGGCACCCGGCTCGGCGAGGTGCTCGCCGCCGTCGGAACCGACGGGATCGACGCGGTCTGCGCCGGCGCGGCGGGGGCCGACTCCCCCGTCACCGTGGCGACCGTCCGCGACCTGATCGCCGCGCACGTGCCCGGGGCGCGGGTCGAGGTCGTGCACGATGCCCGGCTCGTCCTCGCCGCGGTCGGGCGCGACGCCGGTGTGGCGCTGATCAGCGGCACCGGCTCGGCCGCCTGGGGCGCGGCACCCGACGGGCGGCACGCCCGGGCCGGCGGCTGGGGCCACCTGCTCGGCGACGAGGGCAGCGCGTACCAGGTCGCGCTCGACGCCGTGAGGCACGCTCTGCGGCTGCTCGACCGCGGTGCGCCGGTCGACCCGCTGACGGCGGCGCTGGTGACCGACTGCGGCGTCGCGCACCGCACACTGCTGGTCGACCACGTCTACCAGGTCCCCGACAAGCGGTACTGGGCCCGGCGGGCAGGCGTCGTGGCCGCGCTGGCCGAGCGCGGCGACCCTGCTGCGCGCCAGATCATGGAGTCGGCCGCGCAGGCGCTGGCGGCGCTCGCCCGGCAGGTGCTCGACCGGCTCGGCATCGCCGGCCCGGTCGTCGTCGCCGGCGGGTTCGCCACCCACCATCCCGCACTGCTCGACGCGGTCCGCGCACACCTGCCCGGCACCGCCGTCGAGCTCCTGCCGGTCGCACCCGTGCACGGCGCGGTGCGACTCGCCGAACGACTCGCCGCGGGGGTGACACCGTGACCGCCGGAGTAGACCAACGGACCGGCGCACACCGGCCGGGTGAGCTCATGGCTGCCGAGATCGCCGAACAGCCCGCCGTCTGGCGCCGCTTCCTCGCCGACGGGGCCGAGGCCGGGCTCGCCGCCGCGGCGACCGCGATCCGGGCCCGGCACCCCCGCACGGTCGTGCTGGTCGCCCGCGGCACCAGCGACCACGCCGCCCTCTACGCGAAGTACCTGGTCGAGATCGAGCTGCAGCTGCCCGCCGGACTCGGCTCGCCGTCCACGATGACCGCCTACGGCGCCCGCCCCGACCTGCGCGACGTGCTCATGATCGGGGTGAGCCAGTCCGGCGGCTCCCCCGATCTCGTGCGCTGCCTGGAGATCGGCCGGGCGGGCGGCGCGCTGACCGTCGCCGTCACCAACAACGCGGGATCACCGCTCGCGACCGCGGCCCACCACCACGTCGACGTGCTGGCCGGGCCCGAGCGCGCGGTGGCCGCTACCAAGTCCTACACCGCCCAGCTGCTCGCGCTGCACGAGCTGCTCATGGCCGTCCGCGACGGCGCACCCGCCCCCGCGGCCCTGCCCGATCTCGGAGCGGGACTGATCGAGCAGGACGCGGCGATCGCTGCGCTCGCCGTCCGCTACCGGTTCGCGCAGCGGTTGCTCACCACCGGCCGTGGCTACTCCTACGCCACCGCGCGCGAGGCCGCGCTCAAGCTGATGGAGACCGCGTACGTGTCGGCGCAGGCGTTCTCCGGGGCCGATCTGCTGCACGGCCCGCTCGCGCTGGTCGACCCGCAGGTGCCGGTGCTCGCCGTCGTCGCCGAGGGGATCGGCGGGGACGCCATGCAGGCCACGCTCGCCCGGCTGCGCGAGCAGGACGCCGACGTGTGCGTGATCGGGCGACCGGCTGCCGTCGAGGCCGCCGCCGCGGGCGTGGCCCTGCCCGGTGGGCTGCCGGAACGGCTGTCGCCGATCCTGGAGATCCTTCCGCTGCAGCAGCTGGCGCTGCACGTCGCCGTCGGCCGCGGCGGCGACCCGGACGCCCCCCGCGGGCTGCGCAAGATCACGGAGACCCTGTGACCGACCCTGATCGAGACGGCGAGCGCACGGTGCTGGTGGCCGGCACGGTGGTCGCGCTGGGCACCGCGGCACCCGGGTGGGTCGCCGTCGAGGGCGAGCGCATCGCCGCCGTCGGCCACGGCGCTCCCCCGCCCGGCGGCACCCGGCGCGATCTCGGCGCCGGCGCGGTGATCGTTCCGGGGTTCGTCGATCAGCACGTCCACGGTGGCGCAGGGGCCGCGTTCACCGGCGGCGACCCGGCCGAGGCGCTGCGCGCCGTGCAGTTCCACCGGGCGCACGGGACCACGACGACCCTCGCCAGCCTCGTCGCGGCGTCACCGGCCGAACTGCGCCGGGACGTCGCCGCGCTCACCGAGCTGGTCGCCGACGGCGAGCTGGCCGGCGTCCACCTCGAGGGCCCGTGGCTGGCCACCGCCCGCTGCGGCGCCCACGATCCGCGGCAGCTGCGCGACCCGGACCCGGCCGAGCTGGCCGCGCTGCTGGCCACCGGCGTCGTCCGCATGGTCACCCTCGCCCCGGAGCGAGCCGGTGGGCTCGAGGCCGTCCGCCGGATCGTCGACGCCGGCGCGATCGCGGCGGTCGGGCACACCGACGCCAGCTACGCGCTCACCCGTGAGGCGATCGCCGCGGGCGCGCGGGTCGGCACGCACCTGTTCAACGCGATGGCGCCGGTGCACCACCGCGAGCCCGGCCCGGCGATCGCGCTGCTGGAGGACCCGCGGGTGGTGGTGGAGCTGGTCACCGACGGGCTGCACGTCCATCCGGCGCTGTGGCGGCACGTCCTCGCGGCCGCCGGCCCGGACCGGGTCGCCGCGGTGACCGACGCGATGGCCGCGGCCGGCATGCCCGACGGCGACTACCGGCTGGGCGCGCTGCGGGTCACCGTCACCGACCGGGTCGCGCGGGTGGCCGGCCCGGACGGCGCGTCCGGCCCGATCGCGGGCAGCACCGCCACCACCGCAGACCTGTTCGCCCGGCTGGTGGCGGAGGCACGGCTGCCGCGCGCCGAGGCGCTGGCGCAGGCCGTCGCGCTCACCGCGACCACCCCGGCCCGGGTGCTCGGGCTCGCCGACGAGGTGGGGGCGCTGGCGTCCGGGCTGCGCGCCGACGTCGTCGTCCTCGACGAGGGGGCGGACGGGTGGCTGCGGGTGCGCGAGGTGCTGCGCGCGGGCCGGATCGTCGAAGAAGTACTCCCGCGGGCGTAGCCGGGGTGTCACCCGCGGGCCGATGTGCGGTGAGCCGGCCGCGCGAACCATCGGGCGGCATGAACCTGCAGCTCTCCCCCGGGACCCGCAAGGTCGCGCTCGTCGCGCACGTGTGGTCGGTCGGGGCGTGGATCGGGCTCGACGCGGCGAAGTCCCTGCTCATCGCGGTCGGGCTGCTCGGCGGTGACCGCGGTGCGGTGGCCCTCGCCTACCGCGCGCTCGGTACGTTCCTCGGTGCGCCGCTGATCGTGGCGAGCACAGCGGCGCTGATCACCGGCCTGCTGCTGGGCGTCGGCACCCGCTGGGGCCTGCTGTCCTACTGGTGGGTGGCCGCGAAGCTGGTGATCACACTGGTGCTGGTGACGCTGGTGTGCACGGTGCTCGCCCCGATGCTGCCCGCCGTCGCCGCGTACGGGGACGCGCTGGCTGCCGGGGCCGTCTCGGCGCCGGCGGACGTCACCGACCTCGTCTACCCGGCGATCGTGGCGCCGCTGTCGCTGCTCACCACGACGCTCCTGTCCGTGGTGAAGCCGTGGGGCCGGATCCGGCGCGGTGCGGCCCAGCCTGCTCAGCGCCGGGTGCGCAGGTAGTCCGCCACCACTTCGGCGCCGAGCCCGTCGAGGCTGGGCGCCACGACGCGGCCGTTGCACCGGCGGGCGAGGCCGTCCATGAACGCGGCGAGCCGCGGATCGTCGCCGAGCACGAAGAAGGTGATCGACGCCTGCAGCCCGGTGAGCCGGTCCAGCTCGGCCACGGTGGCGCGCAGGGTCTGCGGGCTCGTCGGCCAGTCGAACACGGCGTGCCCGTCGGGTTCGAGGTGGGCGGTCGGCTCGCCGTCGGTCACGATGTGCACGACCGGCTGCGCGTCGGGGTTGCGGCGCAGGTGGCGACCGGCCAGCAGCAGCGCGTGGTGCAGGTTGGTGCCCTGCTCCCACACACCCTCGAGGCCGATCAGCTCCCCCAGCTCGACCTCGCGGGCGTGCCGGCCGAACGTGACGAGCGTGAGGTCGTCGCCGCGGAACCGGGTCGAGATGAGGTGGTGCAGCGCGAGCGCGGTGCGCTTCATCGGCACCCAGCGGCCGTCCTGCACCATCGACCACGACGTGTCCACGCACAGCGCCACCGCGGCGCGGTGGCGGGTCTCGGTCTCGACGATCTCGACGTCGGTGACGTCGAGCGCGCGCTCGTCCCCGGTGGCCCGGCGCAGCTGCGCGTTGAGCAGGGTGCGCGGCACGTTCCAGGCCTGGGTGTCGCCGAACTGCCACGGCCGGGTGGCGCCGGTCGGTTCGCCCGCGGCGCCGGCGCGGCGGTTCTCCCGCTCGCCGCGACGGCCACCGATCCGGTCGACGATCTCCCGCAGCACCGAATCGCCGAGCCGGCGCAGCGCCTTCGGCGACAGCTGCAGCGATCCGTCGGGGGCACGCTCGAACAGGCCCTGACGCTCCAGCTCGCGCTGCAGCTCCATCAGTGCCTGGACGTCGACGCGGCCCTCCTCGCCGAGGTGGCGCTCGACGGCGTCGAGATCGATGTCCTCCAGCCGGGCACCCGGGTAGCTCTGGGCGAGCTGCTCGGCGAGCGCGTCGAGCTGGCCGAGCTCCTCCATGGCGCGGGTGGCCTCGCCCATGCCCATGGGGTTCTCGCCGCGGAAGCGGCCGGACCCGTCCCAGTCCTCGCCGGGGCGCAGGGCCTGCAGCTGGGCGTCGAGCTGCGCGAGCGACCGGGCGAGCCGCGGGTCGCCGAAGGCCTGCTGGGCCAGCTCCATGAGCTCGGCACGCTGCTCGGCGGACAGCGAGTTGAGCAGCCGCTGCGCGGCGGCGGCGCGGGCGGCGAGCAGATCGATCAGCTCGTCGGTGTTCTGCGGGCCCTCCGGGAAGAAGTCGCCGTGCTTGCGCATGAACTCGGCGAACCGCTCGGTGGTGTCCTGCCCGGCGGCGTGCTCGGCGAGCAGCTGGTTGAGATCGTCGAGCATCTCCCGGACGCGCTCGACGTCCTCCGGCGTGGCGCCCTCCAGCGCCTGCTTCATGCCCTGGAAGCGCTGCGCCAGCAGCTCACGCCCGAGCAGGTCGCGGATGCGGTCGTAGGCCTGCTGCGCCGTCGGCGAGCGGAAGTCGTAGTCGGCCAGCTCGCGGACCGCCCCGCCGGTGTCGGACGGGAGCGCGTCGAGCTGCATCTCGCGGAACCGCGCGTCGTCGCCGTCGTCGCGGGCGAGCGCGTCGCGTTCGGCGTCGAGGGCCTGGCGCAGCAGCTCGCGGACCTCCTCCAGAGTGCCGTCGAGCCGGTTCTCCCGCTGCAGCCTGCGGCGGCGCTCCCAGACCTGGCGGGTCAGCTCGTCGAGCCCCCGGCGGCCCTGGAGGCCGCGGCGCAGCAGCTCCTGCAGGGCGGACCGGGGCGAGGAGCCCTCCATGACGTCCCGGCCCATCTCGTCCAGCGCAGCCCGGAGGTCGAGCGGCGGGGCGAGCGGATCTGGTCCGTCGACGTAGGGGCCGTAGGAGTAGCGGCGACCGGCTCTGCGCACGCATCCGACGCTACGCCGGGTCGACCGCCGGCGCTGCGAAAAATCTCGTGACCGCACTCAGCCGCGGAAGGCGTCCGCGTTCGCGATCGCCCACTGCGCGAACGTGGTTGCCGGGCGGCCGGTGCCGTCGGCGACGGTGGTCGTCACCTGGATCGGGTTGTCGACCGGGCCGGCGAGCGCGGCGTCGACGTACCAGGCGGCGGACCCGCCCATCGTCGGCGTCAGCTCGGCGACCGACTCGTCGCGGGTGATCGCCTCGAACCGGATCGGCTCCTCGATCGCGGCGGCGATGCGCTCGGTCAGCTCGACGCGGGTGAGCACCTCGGGGCCGGTGAGGGTCAGCGCCGTGCCGACGTGGTCGCCGCTGCGCAGGGCGGCAGCAGCGACCCGGGCGACGTCGTCCATCGCGATCGGGGCGCTGCGGCCGTGCGGCCGGGGCTCGCGGACGGTCCGCCGCTCCACGATGCCGGGCGCCCAGATGTGCGCGTTCTCCATGAAGTCGCCGGGCCACAGGTGGGTCCACGAGACCCCGGCGGCCTCGACGGCCCGGGTGACACCGCCCCACCAGGACTCGTGCTCGCCGGAGAGATCGACGACGTGCTGCACGCCGGCCTCCGCTGCCATGGCGAGCACGGCGGCGGTGGTGCCCTGAAGCGGCGCCAGGTACATGCGCTCGACGCCGACCAGCGCGGCCCGCACGGTGTCGGGCCGGCGCAAGCTGCCTCGCGCGATCTCCACGCCGTCGGGCAGCGCGGCGCAGAGCGGCCGTGAGCGCTCGCACCTTCGGTGCGTCCGCGGCGACGAGGTGGTCGACCAGCATCCGGCCGATGTTGCCCGTCGCGCCAGTGACCAGGATCGTCATCAGGCCCCCGGGCAAAGAATCGGGTACACCGTACCCGATTTCTTGCCCGGGGTGGCCCGCTCAGCCGTAGCTGACGGTCTCCCCGTCGTCGGAGGCGTCCTTGGCCAGCCGCCGGGTCAGGTAGAGCAGCTCCAGCGCCAGCTCGGCGGCGCTGGCCATCGGGCCCGGGTCCTCGGTGCCTTCGGCGCCGAGCCGGCGGCCCACCTCGGTCAGCACGTCGATCGGGGGCAGCGCCGCGACGACCTCGATCGCCGGCACCCGCTCCCCGGTCCGCACCGGCGACTCGGCGACGGCCTCGGCGAGCGGGGTCAGCTCGATCCCGCGCAGGTGCCGGCGGGCCGTGGCCGCGATCGAGGTGCGCAGCAGGTGGGTGAGGTGCTCGTCCTCGCGGCCCTCCTCGCCCGCGGTGAACTCCAGCTTACCCCGCAGCACGCCGGGCACGGCCTCCAGGTCGACCGGCCGCGCGTACGCCCGTTCCTCGCCGGTGAGCGCCGCCCGGCGCAGCGCGGCCGCTGCGACCGTCTCGGCGCCCGCCACGGCGAACCGGGCCGACACGCCGGAGCCCTGGTCGATCGCGCTGGACTCGCGCAGGGAACGGGTGAACCGGGCGACGACCTCCAGCAGGTGCCGCGGTACCTCGGCGACCAGCTCGGCCTCCTGCTCGATGAGCGCGATCTCATCGTCCAGGGCCAGGGGGTAGTGGGTGCGCACCTCGGCGCCGAACCGGTCCTTCAGCGGGGTGATGATCCGGCCGCGGTTGGTGTAGTCCTCGGGGTTCG
This sequence comes from Pseudonocardia thermophila, assembly GCF_900142365.1. Classification (GTDB taxonomy): domain Bacteria; phylum Actinomycetota; class Actinomycetes; order Mycobacteriales; family Pseudonocardiaceae; genus Pseudonocardia; species Pseudonocardia thermophila. The sequence continues at coordinate 217,522 of NZ_FRAP01000001.1, forward strand.
CCGAGGCGACCAGGAGCACGTCCAGCGGCAGCCGCAGGGTGTAGCCGCGGACCTGGATGTCGCGCTCCTCCATCACGTTCAGCAGCGCGACCTGGATGCGTTCGGCCAGGTCGGGCAGCTCGTTGATGGCGACGATGCCGCGGTGGGCGCGCGGGACGAGGCCGTAGTGGATCGTCTCCGGGTCACCCAGCGAGCGGCCCTCGGCGACCTTCACCGGGTCGACGTCGCCGATGAGGTCGGCGACGGCGGTGTCGGGCGTCGCGAGCTTCTCGGTGTAGCGCTCGTCGCGGTGGCGCCAGGCCACGGGCAGGTCGTCGCCCAGCTCGGCGGCGCGGCGGCGCGACTGGGGGGTGATCGGGGCGTACGGGTGTTCGCCCAGCTCGGAGCCCTCGATGACGGGGGTCCACTCGTCGAGCAGGTTGACCAGGGAGCGCAGCAGCCGGGTCTTGCCCTGGCCGCGTTCGCCGAGGAGCACGACGTCGTGGCCGGCGAGCAGGGCGCGCTCGAGCTGCGGCAGCACGGTGGTGTCGAACCCGACGATGCCGGGCCACGGGTCGCGGCCCTCGCGCAGCGCGGCGAGCAGGTTGTCGCGGATCTCGTCCTTCACCCCGCGCAGCTCGTGGCCGCTGGCGCGCAGCTCGCCGAGGGTACGGGGACGATCACTGGGTCGATCGGTCGGCACGACGCCCACGCTACGCCCGCTCAGTGTCCGGCGGCTCACGTCGAGGTTGCAGCGGTGGGGCGGGAACAGCGTCGAGAACGAAGTTGTGGTGATCGAACAGGCTCGTTGATCACCGCTGCTTCGTTCTCGACGCCGCCTCCGCCGAACACTTGATCTCGAGCCGGGTCGAGGTCCTAGCGTCGCGGGACATGCGAGCCATCGTGCAGAAGCAGTTGGGCGGGCCCGAGGTGCTGGAGCTCGCCGAGACCGCCGATCCCGAACCCGGGCCGGGACAGGTGCGGATCGCCGTCGCCGCCGCCGGCGTGCACGTCCTGGACACCGCGCTGCGCCGCGGCGACCCGCCGTTCCCGCCGCCGGAGCTGCCGTACGTGCCCGGCCGGGAGGTCGCCGGGACCGTCGACGCAGCCGGGCCGGACGTCGATCCGTCCTGGATCGGGCGCTCCGTGGTGGCGCACCTCGGCGCGGGTGGCAGCGGCGGGTACGCCTCCCTCGCCGTCGCCGCGGCCGAGTCGCTGCACCCGCTGCCGGATGGGCTGACGCCGGCCGCGGCCGTCACGATGATCGGCACCGGCCGCACCGCGCAGCTCCTGCTCGACGGCGCCGCGCTCACCGACGACGACGTCGTCCTCGTGACCGCGGCCGCCGGCGGGCTCGGCACGCTCCTCGTGCAGGCCGCCAGGCACGCCGGGGCGCGGGTCGTCGGGCTGGCGGGCGGACCGGCGAAGACGGAACGGGTGGCGGCGCTCGGCGCGCAGACCGTCGACTACCGCGCACCGGGCTGGCAGGACCGGCTGCGGACCGTCGCCGAGGGCGCCACGGTGGCGTTCGACGGGGTCGGCGGCGAGGTCGGCCGCGCCGTGCTCACCGCGCTGCGCCCCGGCGGGCGAGCACTCGTGTACGGGTTCTCGTCGGGCGACGAGGACTGGTTCACCGAGTCCCGCGCGCTGCGCTCGGACATCACGTTCCCACCTGCGCTCGACAAGCGGCCGACCGGGGCGGCGCTGCGCGACCTGGAGACGCGGGCGCTCGCCGCCGCCGCGGACGGCACCCTCGTCCCCGAGGTCACGACGTTCCCCCTGGCCGAGGCCGCGGCCGCGCACCGGGCGCTGGAGAGCCGCGCCACGGTGGGCAAGGTCGTGCTCGTCCCGTGATCGGGAACATCCGGAGCCGTCGCGACCGTTGACGTCCGACGTGCGATCTCCTGGGCGGACCGCCGCCCTCCTCGGCCTCCTGTTCGGCCTCGCCGGCACCGGGACGTCGGCCGCCACCGTCGTCCTGCCGGAGCTGGCGAGCGAGCTGGGCGTCGGACCGAGCACGGCGGCCTGGACGATCAGTGTGTACGCCGTGATGCTCGCGGTCGCGACTCCGCTGCACGGCCGACTGGCCGACGCGTACGGGCTGCGCGGGCCGCTGGTGGTGGGGTTGTCGGCGATGGTCGGCGGCTCGGTCGTCGCCGCGCTGGCGCCGACCTTCCCGGTGCTGCTCGCGGGCCGGGTGGTGCAGGGCTTCGGCGGCGCCAGCGTCCCGGTGCTCGCGACCGCGCTGATCTCGACGCTGTGGAGCGGACCGCAGCGAAGCAGCGCGCTCGGCAGGCTCGCCGGGATCGCGGCCGCGTTCAGCGCGCTCGGCCCGCTCCTGGGCGGCGCCCTGGAGGAGATCGGCGGCTGGCGGCTGGCGATCGCCGTCCCCGCGCTCGGCGTGGTCAGCCTGCCGTGGCTGGCCAGGCGCGCCCCGGCCGGCGGTACCGGGGAACGCATCGACCGGGTCGGGGCGCTGTTCGTCGCGGCCACCGCCGCGGGGCTGGTGCTGCTGCTCCAGTCGCCGTCGTCCGGCCCGGTCACGGCCATGATCGGAGCGGTGATGCTCGCCGTGGGCGTCCCCGCCGTCGCGATCTGGGTGCGCAGGCGGCCCACCGGGTTCCTGCCGCGGGTCGTCGTGACGAACCCGGTGGTGCTGCGCAGCGCGTTCGCCACCGCGGCCATCCCGGCAGCCTGGTTCGCCCTGCTGATCGGCGTGCCGCTGACGGCCGCCGAGTGGGGCTGGTCGCCGTTCGAGATCGGGCTGCTGCTCCTGCCGGCCGTCGCGGTCGGCATCGTCGCGCCCTGGCTCTCCCGCACCGCGCTGGGCCGGCTCGGTCCGCGCCGCACGATCGTGACCGGGGTCGGCATCGCGGTCGTCGCCATGCTGACGGGTGCGGCCGGAGCAGCGCTCGACTCCCCCGTCCTGCTCGCGTTCGCCGTTCTGGCGCTGAACACGGCGTTCGGGATCGGGCAGCCGGCCATGATCTCCGCGGTCGACGGGGCCGTCGACGCGGCCGAGCGCGGGATCGCGCTCGGCATCGCCTCGCTCGTCTTCCTCGCGGGCGCGAGCATCGGTGCTGCGCTCGTCGGCGGGCTGGCTGAGGTCACCGGCATCGCCGTCGCGCTGTGCGTCCTGGTGGCCCTGCCGGTCATGGGGCTGACCGTGCTGCTGCTCGGACCGCGGCAGCGCACGCCCGTGCGGGTGTGATCCGCCCGGTCCCCCGGGGCAACGAACGGCACTCTCGTCCACTCGGTGTGGACGAGAGTGCCGTTCGTTGCTCTCGGGCCCGGGTTTGCTCCTGTCCGATCCGCCCACGACACGGCCTCCGCCCGCGGAGGAAGGTGGGGGGCATGGACCAGCGCACCCCGTCACCCCTGCTCGACCGGATCGATCTCGGCGCTGCGGCGGACTTCCTCGCCACCCACGCGCGAGTGCTCGATCGCCGCCGGTTCGAACTGCTCATCGGCGAGGGCTCGCCTGATGCCCTCGCCGCCGCACTCGCCGCCTACCGCAACCCGGACGGCGGCTACGGCTGGGGCCTGGAGCCCGACCTGCGCTCCACCAGCAGCCAGCCGGGGCCGGCGCTGCACGCGTTCGAGGTGCTCGCCGAGCTCGCCGCCGCCGGGGCACCGGTACCCGAGGCGGTGGGGCTCTGCGACTGGCTGGCGTCGGTCACCGCACCCGAGGGCGGCCTGCGGTTCGCCGAGCCGTTCACCGATCGAGCCGGGTGCGCGCCGTTCTGGGTCGAACCCGCGCCCGGACCGTCGCTGCAGATCACCGCGATCGCCGTAGCCACCGCGTACGACGTGGCCCGCCACGAGCCCGCCGTCGCGGCCCATCCGTGGCTCGCGACCGCGACCCGCTTCTGCCTCGACGTCGCTGCGGCGCTGACCCCCGACGCGCACGCGATCGAGCTCGCCTTCACGCTGCGGTTCCTCGACGCCGTGCACGACGTCGAGGCGCGGGCCCGGGAGCTGATGGCGCGCCTGGGCAGCTTCCTGCCGCCGGACGGGATCCTCCCCGTCCAGGGCGGCGCGGAAGGTGAGTCGATGCGGCCGCTGGACGTGGCGCCGCACCCCGGGCGTCCGGTGCGGGAGCTGTTCTCCCCCGACGCCGTCGCCGCCGAACTCGACCGGCTCGCCGGACTGCAGCAGGCGGACGGGGGCTGGCCCGTGGAGTGGCAGACGTACTCGCCGGCCGCCGAGCTGGAGTGGCGCGGCTACCTGACCGTCCGCGCCCTCTCGGTGCTGCGCGCGAACGGTTGAGGGCTACGGGAGCAGCAGGAGGATCGTCGGGACGGCGACGAGCGCGACGGCGGCCAGCCGCACGCCCAGCTGCGCGGCGGGCGACAGCGGCGGCGGTGGATCGGCGATCCGGGCGAGCCGCCGGTCAAGGGCCGTGGTGAAGGAGCTGAGCGCCGCGGCCGGACTGGCGTGCCCCATCGAGCCGAGCGCCGCGGTCAGCTCGGCGGGCGCCGCGCGGCTGGCCGCCACGTCATCGGCCCGCATCTCGATCAGCGCCGCCACCGCGACCTGCGCGCACACCATGCCGCGCACGAACGGAGCGGTCGCGCCCCACGCCACGAACGGCAGCACCACGAGATCGTGCCGCTCCTTCAGGTGCGCCTGCTCGTGCGCGAGGACCGCCCGCACCTGCGCGGGATCGAGGGTGTCGAGCACTCCGGCCGACACGACCAGCCGGGACCGCAGCCCGGGCAGGCAGTACGCGACGGGCAGGGGGTGGTCGAGCACCCGCGCGTGCGGGGCGGCCGGCCACGGGGTGCCGAGCAGGTCGAGCAGGTTGCGGTGGCGGGCTCGGGCCCGCAGCGTGCGGACGGTGACGAAGACCAGCACCCCGATCAGCCACAGGCCGATCAGCAGCGCAACGACCAGGGCGATGCGGTGGCGCAGGTCGAAGTCCGGGGGCAGCGCACCGTCGCGCAGGGCCTCGACGGCCCCGAGGACGGCCGCCGGCAGCGACGAGCCGAACGGCGAGAGGCCGTACACGATGCCGGAGCCCAGCAGCGACAATCCGCCGGCCAGACCCACCGCCTGCCACAGCAGCAGCGCGCCCACCGGGTCGCGGGTCGGCCACTGCGCTGCGGCGAGGCGGCGGCTCACCGGCTCGGCGAGCAGGACGCCGAGCACGAGCAGCAGCAGCGCGGTCAGCTCCACGCGCCACCTCCCGACTCGCGACCTCACCGTCGCCACCAGGGTGCCAGCCGCCCTCCGGACGTCTGTCTGCAGGGCGGTGGTCCGCGAGGCTACCGGGCTCCGGTCAGCCGAGCAGGTCGCGCAGAGCGGCCCGCTCGTCGTCGCGCATGTTGCCGAGGAACCGGGCCAGCGCCGCGCCCCGGTCGGGGGCCGCGTCGAGCGCGTCGCGCATCAGCTCGGCGACGTGGTCCTCGCGGGTGGAGACCGCCCGGTAGCGGTGCGCCCGCCCGGCTCGCTCGCGCGTGACCAGGCCCTTGCGCTCGAGTCGGCTCAGCACGGTCAGCACGGTCGTCGTGGCGAGCTCGCGGCCGTGGAGGGACTCCTGCACATCACGGGCGGTGAGTGGTGAGTCCGCCGACCACAGGGTCTCCATCACGGCACGTTCCAACTCACCCAGTGACGCCACGCAACCATTCTACCCAGCGTAGAAGGGTGAGGGTAGCCTCAGTCCCTTCAGTGGACCTGCACCTGGTCGCCGACCTGGAGGAACTCGAAGAACGTCTTCGCGTCCTCGTGCGACAGCTTCACGCAGCCCGCGGACGGCGTCTCCCTGGTGCCCTCGTGGAAGGCGATGCCGCCCTCGGCGAAGAACACCGAGTAGGGCATCTCCACACCGAACTCGCGACTGGTGTACCGCTCGGCCTTCCACTGCACCGCGAAGGTGCCGCGCGGGGTGGGGGTCTCGGCGTCCCCGCTCATGATGCCGACCGGGCCCCGGACGATCTCCCCGCCGTCGAGCAACCACGCCCGCCCCTCCGAGATGTCCACGCACGCCCTGGCCGACTCCGTGCACGGCGTGCCCGCCACGACGGCACCGCTCGCCGGGGTCGGCGGCACGTACGGGGCGAGCTCCTCGGCAGCACTCACACCCACCACGGCGACGGTGGCCACAACGGCCAGCGCACCGGCCAGACCGGCCCGAACACTCGCACGCACGTTGTACCTCCCGAGGATCCGGTAACGACGTGCGACAGATTAATCACAGGGAGTGAAACTCGATCGAGTGCTCGGTGTGCCACCTTGCGTCATCGCCCGGTGAACACCGGAGCCCGCTTCTCGGCTCGCGCGCGCTGCCCTTCCTGCAGGTCCTCGCTGTTCCAGCAGGCCTCGAAGGCAGCCAGGAGCTCGGGGTCCCCGTTCGGCAGATCGGCCCGGTTCAGGACGAGCTTGTTGTAACGCAGCGTCAACGGCGCCATCGTCGCCAGGTCGGCCGCGAGCGCCAGCGCCGCATCGCGGTCCCCCAGGCGATCGACCAGCCCGCGGGCGTACGCCTGCTCGACGCCGATCTGCTCGCACGCCAGCAGCAGGGAGCGGGCCGTGCCGCCACCGGCCAGCTGCTCCAGCCGCCGGATCGTCCACGGGTCAACGGCCAGCCCGATCCGGGCCGTCGGCACACCGAACACCGCGGTGGGTGCGCCGACTCGCAGGTCCGCCGCGATCGCCAGCTGGGTGCCCGCCCCGATCGCCGGGCCGTTCACGGCCGCCACGACCGGCACCGGGGCGTCCATCACCGCCTGCAGGGCCGTGTAGAGGGCGGTGCGGAAGCCCTCGCCGTACACCTGGCCGAAGTCCGCGCCGGAGCAGAAGCTCGTCCCGGCCCCGGTGACCACGATCGCGCGCGCCCCGTCGGCGACCACCTCCGGCACGGCCTCGGCCAGCCGACGGCAGTGCTCCACGTCCAGCGCGTTGCGCCGCTCCTGCCGATCGAGCTCGATCAACCCGACGCCGTCGGTCACCGACACGGTGATCACGTTCGCGTGCTCCTTCCCTCGTCCTGCTGGCCCCGCGCAGTCTGACACGCGGTCAGGCGGCCGACCCGGTCCTATGCTCCCGACGTGACGGACGCGACGGCGCTGCGGATGGGGACTCCCGCCGGACGGTGGGTGCTCGCCACCACGGTGCTGGGCTCCGGCATCGTGATGATCGACGGCACGGTCGTCAACGTGGCCCTCGACCGCATCGGCGACGAGCTCGGAACCGGCTTCGCCGGACTGCAGTGGACGGTCAACGCCTACGCGCTCACGCTGGCCGCGCTGATCCTGCTCGGCGGTTCGCTGGGCGACCACCTGGGGCGGCGGCGGGTGTTCCTCATCGGCGTGATCTGGTTCGCGGCGGCGTCGACGCTGTGCGGGCTGGCGCCGGACATCGGCACGCTCGTCGCGGCGCGCGCCCTGCAGGGCGTCGGCGGGGCACTGCTCACCCCGGGGAGCCTGGCGCTGATCTCGGCGTCGTTCCACGGTCCCGACCGGGCCGCCGCGATCGGCGCCTGGTCCGGCCTCGGCGGGATCGCCGGCGCGATCGGGCCGTTCCTGGGCGGCTGGCTCGTCGAGTGGTCGTGGCGCGCGGTGTTCCTGATCAACGTCCCGATCGCCGCGGTCGTCGTCGCGGTGGCGCTGCGGCACGTGCCGGAGAGCCGCGATCCCGAGTCCGCCGCCGGGCTCGACGTCACCGGCACCGTGCTCGCCACCCTCGGCCTCGCCGCCACCACGTGCGGCCTGACCGGGCTGGCCGACCGCGGAGCGGCGCCCGATCTCATCACCGCACTGGTCGTCGGGCTGGTGGCGCTGGCCGTGTTCGCGGTCGTCGAACGCCGTTCGACGCACCCGCTGGTGCCGCCCGCGCTGTTCGCCGACCGGGTGTTCACCGCGATCAACGTCGCCACCCTGCTGATCTACGGCGCGCTCGGCGTCGTGTTCCTCCTGCTGGTGCTGCAGCTGCAGGTGGTGGCCGGCTTCAGCCCGCTCGCGGCCGGCACGGCGATGCTGCCGGTCACGGCGATCATGCTGCTGCTCTCGGCCCGGTCGGGCGCGCTGGCCGGGCGGATCGGGCCGCGCCCGCAGCTCGTGGTGGGGCCGCTCGTCAGCGCCACCGGTCTGCTGCTGCTCCTGCGGGTGGGCGAGGACGCGAACTGGTGGGCCGACGTGCTGCCGGCCGTCGTGGTGTTCGGCCTCGGGCTCGCTGCCACCGTCGCGCCGCTCACGGCGACCGTGCTCAACGCGGCCCCCGACCGGTACGCGGGCGCGGCGTCCGGGGTGAACAACGCGGTGGCGCGTGCCGCCGGACTGCTCGCGGTCGCCGTGATCCCCGGCATCGCCGGCATCACCGGCGCCGACCACACCGATCCGGTCGCCTTCGGCGCGGGGTTCCGGGTGGCGATGCTGATCTGCGCCGGGCTGCTCGGGGGCGCGGCCGTCGTGGCCGCGGTCACGGTGCAGCGGCGGGAGCGGCCCGAGCCGAGCGAGCGCGTGCGCATCGAGGAGTGCCTGCACTGCGGGGTGACCGGGCCGCAGACCCTGCCCAGGTCGGCAGACGGGTGACAGCAGGGGCGACGACCAGCGCCCCGCCTCGTACCCCGGACCGCCCCACCGCAGCTGACCGAGCACCGCAGGAGCACCTCGACGACTCACCAGACCGAGGGCCCCGATCCGCGCCGAAGGAGCCGGTGCGATCGACGCCGCAGCTCCCTGCCGTCCCGGCACCGACTCCGAGCCGTGGATCGAGGCCCGTACCTGGGCTACCGTTGCCCCGTGCCCGCCAACGACGGTTCGGCTCCCGCACCGGCGTCCGTCCGGGACGAGGTGCTCCGTTCGATCGCCCGCGGCGACCTGCGCCCCGGTTCCCCGCTCCCCGTCCACGTCCTCGCCGCGCGCACGTCCGCGTCCCCCGAGGACGTCGTCGCGGCGCTGGACGAGCTGGTCGAGATCGGCGTGGCGCGCGTGGCCGGCGGCGCGGTCGTCGTCGCGGAGACGGGCCCGGACAAGATGGCGGACGCCGACGAGGTCCGCCACATCATCGAGGAGGTGGCCGTCCGCCGGTTCGTGCGGCAGGCGACGCAGTCGCAGATCAACGCGCTGGGCCGAGCGTTGGCGGAGGTCGAGCGGGTCGCCGCCGAGCCCGAGCCGTCGCTGGAGCAGCTGATCCGCGCCCGCGACTGGTTCTTCGTCGTCCTGCTCCGCGCCGGTGGCCTGGCGACCCGCGACCTGCTGCGCAGGCTGCGCTCGCACGCGGGCCTGGTGATGTCGCTCGCGGTCGCGGGCCAGGGGCGGCCTGCGGAGCTCGTCGAGGAGCTGCGGGCCGTGCACCGCGCGCTCGCCGCCCGCGACGCCGACGCCGCCGTCGCCGCGTGCGACGAACACCGGCGCAACTCCACTGTGGCGGGGCTCCGCCAGCTCGGTGCCACGCCCTGATCGTCATACGATCTGCGTCGAATCCGCGCCGTCAGCGGGCCGGAGCCGCCTCCGATGCGCGCATGGCGGCGATCCCCAGCCGCGCGGCGGCGCGCACGTGCGCGATCAGGGCGGCGCCGGCCGCGGCGGCGTCGCGGGCCTCCGTCGCCTTGACGACCTCCCGCAGTTCCCGCACCGACTCCCGCGGGCGCTGCGGGTCCGCCGACAGCGACCCGGCCCGCAGCAGGCTCACCCGGGCGTGCAGCTGCGAGAGCGCGGTGCGCAGCGCGGAGTTGCCCGCGCCGGTGAGCAGGACGTCGTACATCGCGTCCTTGGCGCGCAGCACGTCGAGGGTGCCGGCGCCCTCGTCGACGAGGTCCTCGAGGTGGGTGAACGCCCGCCGAAGCGCCACGAGCTGGGAGTCGGAGGCGCGTTCGACGAACCGCTCGACGAGGTGCCGTTCGAGCACCTCGCGCAGGTCGTAGAGCTCCTCGGCCTCGTCCGGGGAGAGCGCGAGGACCACCGCGCCCTTCTGCGGGATCGTGCGCACGAGCCCCTCGGCGGCCAGCTCCCGGAGGACCTCGCGGATCGTGGTGCGCGAGACCCCGGTCATCTCGATGAGCTCGCGCTCCACCAGCCGCTGCCCCGGCTTGAAGCGCATCGTGAGGATGGCCTCGCGCAGCACCTCGAGGACCTGGACGCGCAGCGGCGCGGCGACCCGGCCGATCCGGTCCGCCAGCGACGGCAGCCCCTCGGGGTTCTCGGCGGTCATGGCGCCAACCCTACTGGATGTTCGTCATACGATCCGGCCGCTCACGCGGAGGCCAGCCCGAAGTGCAGCCGGGCGTTCGCCGCGAAGTACACGTCGGCCTGCGCCCCGATGTGGGTGCGGTACATGGCGACGTCGCGGAAGCAGCGCTGCAGCCGTGATCCGCGCTTGGCCGCGGCCGTGCCGCCTGTCGCGAACAGCCGGTCGACCGCCTCGGCGGCCAGCCGCGCCGCCTGCAGCATCATCCCGCGGCAGCGCGCGTCGACGGTGACGTCGAACGACCCGGTCCGCTCCCACTCCCGTCCGGCCGCGGTGTAGTCCGTGGCTGCCGCGACCAGCACCGCGAGCGCCGCATCGGTCAGGCTCTGGGCCTCACCGAACCAGCGCTGGTAGTCCGGGGATTCGCAGCGGCGCATCGGCGGCGGCAGCGCCGTCCTGCGGGTGCGCAGGATGTGCTCGTACTCGTCGAGCGCGGCCCGCGCCGCCCCGATCACGGGGGCTGCGAGCCCACCGAAGTAGATCGTCATCGACCGGCCGAGGTAGAGCGGGTTGCCGTGCAGCCGGTAGCCCGGAGTGCCCTCCGGCGGCATCGCGAACGTCGTCCAGTCGTAGGGCTGCACGAGGTGCTCGGGCACGAACGCGCCGTCGACGCGGACCGAGTTCGACCCCGTGCCCTGCAGGCCCAGGGTGGCGCCGCCGCCCCAGTCGTCGAGCACCGTGTAGTGCCCGCGCGGTAGCACGCAGGCCAACGGGACCGGGGACCCGTCGGTACCGGGCGCCTGCCCCATCGCCGTGGCGATGAAGTGGGTGGCGTGGGTGATCCCCGAGCAGTAGTCCCAGGTGCCGGTCACGCGGTACCCGCCGGGCACCCGCTCGGCGGTGCCCGTCGGCGCGGCCCGGTGCGGCGCGCAGAAGTGCCCGTCGGGGCCGAAGATCTCCTCCTGGGCCCGCTCGGAGAAGAACGAGGCGATGTGGAAAGCGTGGTCGGAGGCCAGGCACACCGCCCACCCGGTGCTCGGATCGCCGTGGGAGAGCTCGGTGATCAGCCGGAAGTAGGTGTCGAGGCCGAACTCGTAGCCGCCGTAGCGGCGCGGCTGCAGCACCCGGTAGAAGCCGGCCTCGGTGAAGAGCCTGTGCAGCCGCTCGGAGTAGCCGCCGCGCTCCTCGGTGAGCGGCGCCTCCGCGGCGATCTCCGCACGCAGGGCGACGGCGCGGGCGATCATGGCCTCGGGCGTGAGGTCCGGCTCGGGCGGGGCGATCCGGAGGGGTTCGGTCTGCGTCATGCCGCTCCCCCGCCCACCAGCCCGAGGTGCAGCTGCGCCAGCCTGCGGAAGGTCGTCTCCCGGAAGCCGGTGTTGCGGTGGCCGGCGATCGTCGTGAGATCGCGCCACACCCGCTCGAACCGCTGGCCCGCCTTGAGCGCGCTGGAGCCGACGTTGCGCAGCAGGTGTTCGTCGACCGCCGCCCACACCTGGACGACGGCCTCCCGCGCGACGACGCCGATGCGCTTCTCGTCCTCCTCGCTGTAGGGCGGCCCGCCGGCCGCAGTGCGCGCGCAGAGCTCCATGTGCTCCTCGGCGCACCGGATGACCAGCGCCTCGGCGGTGGCCAGCTTGCCCAGCGCGGTGCCGTACCAGCGCTGGTAGTCGGGATCGGCGATGCGGGGCACCATCGGCGGGGCGGGCGTCTTGCGCGTGCGCATCTGGTGCTCGAACTCGTCGAGCGCGTTGTAGCCGGCCCCGACGGCGAGCGCGCCGAGGGAGATCGTGAACGGGGCGAGCGCCCGGCCGACGTAGAGCGGGTTGCCGTGCAGGGCGAGGCCCGGCGTACCGTCGCTGACGTCGACGGCGACCATGTTCAGGTCCTCGACGACGAACTCGGCCGGGATCCACCCGTCGTCGAAGCGGATGCTCTGCGAGCCGCTGCCGCGCAGCCCCAGCGTGTCGCCCCAGTCGTCGAGCATCGTCCACTCGCTGCGCGGCGCGACGTAGAGCAGCACGTGCTCGGCCGCCTCCGCGCGCGGCAGGTGGGCGGGCAGGGCCTGGCCGAGGAAGTGCGTCGAGTACGGGATGCCCGAGCAGTAACGGACGGTGCCCTCGAGCCGCCACCCGTCGCCGGCCCGCTCGGCGCGCGCGTCCGGTGCGGCCACGGAGGCGCAGCGGAAGTCGCCGCTGCCGAAGATCTGCTCCTGCGCGGCCTGCGGGAAGTACGACGCGACCTGCAGCGCGTGGCTCGTCGCCAGCGCCCAGCACCACGCGGTCGACACGCAGCCGCGGGCCATCTCGATCTGCAGCCGGGCGAACGTGACGAGATCGAGCTCCAGTCCGCCGTAGCGACGCGGCTGCAGCACCCGGTAGAGGCCGGCGGCGCGGAACGCCTCGTGCAGCTCGGGCGAGTAGAAGGAGCGCTCCTCGGTCTCGGCCTGCGCGGCCACGAGCCGCGGGCGCAGGTCGATCACGGTGCGGACGAGCTGCTCGGGTGTCGGATCCGCCGCGGCGGGCGCTGCCGCGGTGGCAGTCGTGGTCATGGATCTCCCCGGTGGGTCAGCTGATGGACAGGACGGCGGTGAGCACCGCGCGCTTCGCGGCGGCGGCCAGCGCCTCGCCGGCGTCGGCGAGGGGGTAGGTGCGCTCGACGACGGCGGCGGGATCGAGCAGCCCCGCCTCCAGGACGCGGGCGAAGCGGGGCAGGTCGCGGCGCAGGTCGACGTTGCCGTACTGGCAGCTGCGGATCTCGCGGCCGTGCATGGCGAGCTGGTTGACGGGCAGCTCGACGGTGGCGTCGAAGCCCGACATCCCCATCGGCACGAGCACGCCGCCGCGCCGCGCGGCCAGGAACGCGGAGCGCACGACGTCGGCGTCACCGCCGACCGCCTCGAACACGACGTCGGCACCGCGGCCGCCCGTGAGGTCCCGGACTGCCGCGACGACGTCGCCGTCCGCAGGATCGACGACGTCGGTGGCGCCGAGCGCACGCACCCGCTCGCGCCGGCCGGGCACCGGCTCGACGGCGATGATCCGCACGGCGCCCGCCAGCCGGGCGCTCTGCACGAGCCAGCAGCCGATCCGACCGGCACCGAAGACCGCGACGGTGTCGCCCTCCGCGACGCGCGCGATGTTGAACACTGCTCCCATCGCGCTGCCCGCACCGCAGCTGAGCAGGCACAGGTGCTCGTCGGGCAGGGACGACTCGACGCGCACGAGCCCGTACTCGCGCACCAGGAGTTGCTCGGCGAACGTGCCCACGCCGCCGATCGCGCTGACGAGCGTCCCGTCGGCTCGGCGGGCGACGTAGCGGGGGTCGCCCTCGAAGATCTCCCGGCACTGGTGGCCTTCGCCGCGGTCGCACCAGTAGCAGTCCCCGCACGCCGGGGTGCCGGCGACGACGACGCGGTCCCCCGGGCGGACCGTGGTGACGGCGGGCCCGACCGCCTCCACCACGCCGGCGGCCGAGTGGCCGGGGATCGCCGGCGGCCGGGCCAGCTTGCCGGGCTTGAACGCGTAGGAGTCGGTGACGCAGACCTCCACGGCGCCCGGTCGGACGACGACGTCACGCGGCCCGGGCGCGAGGATCTCCAGGTCCTCGATGACCAGCGGTGTCTCGTACGCGGGTAGCACGACGGCTCGCACGCTCACCCCCTCTTCTTAGATTGCCATACAATCTGTCGCCATCTCGGCGAATGTCAAGCATCTGGCGCTGAATTGTCGGATCGTCCTACATTCTTCCGCCCGTGACGCATCCGTACGAAGGACCCCGACCATGACCGCGAGCGCGGCCGTACCGACGTACGGCGCGGACATCTACACGGACGAGGCAATCCTCGAGCCCTACGAGCACTACCGAGCCCTGCGCGACCTCGGGCCCGCCGTGTGGCTGGAGCAGCACGGGGCGTACGCCGTGGCCCGCTACGCCGCGGCCCGGGCCGTCCTGCTGGACAGCGACACGTTCCGGTCGGCGAACGGGATCGCGCTCAACGAGCCGGCGAACCAGGTGATCCTCGGTTGCACGCTCGCCAGCGACGGCGAGCTGCACGCCCACCTGCGCAAGGTCGTGGCGCACCGGCTGATGCCGCGGTCGCTGCGACCGCTGCGCGAGGTCGTGGCGCGGCGCGCCGAGGAGCTGGTGGCCGAGCTGGTGGCGCGCGGATCGTTCGACGCCGTGACCGACCTGGCGTACGCGCTGCCGATGTCGGTCGTGCCGGACTTCATCGGCTGGCCGCAGGAGGGCCGCGAACACCTGCTGGAGTGGGCGAGCGCGAACTTCGACTCGTTCGGGCCGATGAACGCCCGCGCCGAGCGCACGATGCCCAAGTGCGGCGAGATGGCCGCGTACGGCGCGGAGCTGGTCCGCACCGGCAACGTCCTGCCGGGCAGCCTCGGCGCCGGGGTGCTGGAGGCGCGTGACCGCGGCGACATCACCACCGAACAGGCGATGATGCTGATGCTCGACTACCTCGCCCCGTCGCTGGACACGACGATCAGCGCCATCGGCAGCGCGATCTGGCTCTTCGCCCGGTACCCCGAGCAGTGGGACCGGCTGCGCGCCGAGCCGTCCCTCGTGCCGAACGCGGTCAACGAGGTCGTGCGCTACGAGTCACCGATCCGGGCGTTCGGCCGGCTCGCCGAGACCGACACCGAGATCGGTGGCGCGCCGATCCCGGCGGGCTCACGAGTGCTGGTGATCTACGCGGCGGCCAACCGGGACGAGCGCAAGTTCGCCCGCCCCGACGAGTTCGACGTCGCCCGGCCCGATGCGGTGCACCAGCTGGGCTTCGGCGTGGGCGAGCACGGGTGCGCGGGCCAAGCGCTCGCCCGCATGGAGACCGAGTCGCTGCTCACCGCACTCGCCCGGACGGTCACCCGGTTCCACCTCGACGGCCCGCCGCAGCGCGCCCTCAACAACCTCATCCGCGCGTTCGGCTCGGTGCCGGTCACCGTGGAGACGGAGACCTGACGTGCGGATCCTCACCAGCCGCGAACGCTGCGAGGGACACGGCCTGTGCGCGGCCCTGGCGCCGGAGGTGTTCGACCTGGACGACGAGGCCGTCGTCGTCAACCGGTTCGACGACCGGGAGGTCCCCGCCGAGCACGCCGAGGCCGCCCGGCGCGGGGTGCAGGCGTGCCCGGTGGCCGCGCTGCGGATCGCGGACTGAGGGTCACGGCACCAGCTCCTCGCCGTACCGCTCGACCCGGTCCCCGAGGGCGCGCACCGGGCCGTCGACGAGGCTGCGCCCGAGCGGGTGAGCGCGAAGTCGACGCACGACGGTGCCACCACGTAGGGGCGGCGCTCGATCAGCCGGTGCCCGAGCAGCCGGCGCAGGGTCTCGCCGAGCACCTTGGCGCTGATCCCACCGATCGCCGCCCGCAGCTCGACCCGGCGGCACGGGCCGGCGCGGAGCGCCGCGAGCACCACGGGGTTCCAGGTGGGGAGGAACAGATCGGTCGCCGCGCGCAACCGGCAGTCCGCGACCAGCTCGTAGCACTCCCGCATGGCGCCATCCTGCCCGCCCGGAGCGCACCATCGGTGTGCATCGGCCTGCCCACCGTCCCGGCATGCACATCGGGATCCTGGGAACGGGGACGCTGGCTGCGGCGCTCGCACACAGCTGGAGCCGCGCCGGGCACGACATCGCGATCGGCGGCCGGTCCTCGGCCGAGGCCGGGGCGCTCGCCGCGGAGGTCGCCGGGCGCGCCAGAGCCTCCGCGGGACGTCGGGCAGGACGAGGACGCGGTGCTGCTCGCCGTGGCGTGGACCGGTGTCGAGGAGGCGCTGCGCGCCGCGGGGCCCGGACGGCGCGCTGCGCGGTACGCCGCTGATCGATCCCGCCGAAGCCGTGGAGCACGGCGTCGGGATCGTCCTGGCGGAGACGTCAGCGGCGGAGCGGGTCGCCGAGCTCGCGACCGGGGCCCACGTGTGAAGGCGTTCCACCGGCCCCCGCCGAGGAGTGGACGGAGCGGTGGGCGGAGGAGCGGGCAGCGCATCCAGCAGCGCAGCCGGCAGCACCGCCGCACGTCGAGCCGGCGATCGTCGCGATGTGCGGCGACGACCCGGCCGCGCTGCGCGTCGTCGGTGAACTGGTGCGGGACGCCGGCGGCGAGCCCGCGGTGCTGGGGCCGCTGAGCCGGCCCGGCAGCTGGAGGAGGCCGCGGGATCCGTCATCGGGCTGGCGTTCGCCGGGTTCGATCCGAGCGCCGCGGTTCTCGAGCGTGCGGTAACCCCACGAGTCGCGCGCCTCGCCCGGCGAGAGTCCCGCGTCCTGCCCGGCGAGTCGCGCGATCGGCCGCCGCCGTGCCGCTTCCGCGCTCCACGTGCGGGCTCGACGAGGTGCGCGACTCGCCGGACGCGGTGCACGACTCGCCCACCGAAACGCGCGACTCGCGGGACGGAGCGCGCGACTCGCCGGGCGAGGAGCGGGACTCGCGCCCCGGCGACCTGCCCGGCCGCCTACCCCTTCAGGCCCAGCGCCGCGGCCAGCTCCCGCAGCGCGGGCAGGTAATCGGCCTTGTCATCGACCAGGACCTGGGCGCACACGTGGTCGGCCCCGGCGTCGAGGTGCGCGGTCAGGCCGGCGGCCGCCGCCGCGGCGTCGCCGTGCGCGACCAGCGCGTCGACCAGGGCGTCGCTGCCGTCGTTCGCGATGTCGGAGTCGCTCCAGCCGAGCCGCTTGAGGTTCGACACGTAGTTGCGCAGCCGCAGGTACGGCGTCGCCACGCGGCTGCGGCCGATGGCCCGCGCCGTGGCGACGTCGGTCTCGATCACGACCTTGTGCTCCGGGGCGAGCACCACCCGGCCCCCGACCTGCTCGTGGGCCGCCCGCGTGTACTCAGCGGGCACCAGGTAGGGATGGACGACGCCGGTGCGCTCGGCGGCCAGCGCCAGCACCTTGGGCCCGAGCGCGGCGAGGGCGAGGTGCTCCTTCGGCACCCCCTCGGCGTCGAGCGTGTCGAGGTACTGGACGATCGTCTGGTACGGACTGCGGTACTCCTTGATCGCCTCGGGATGCCCGATGCCGACGCCGAGCACGAAGCGGCCCGGGTGGCGCTCCTCGATCCGGTGGTACGAGGCGGCCAGCTCGTGCGGGTCCGCCGTCCACATGTTGACGATGCCGGTGGCGACGACCAGGTGGTCGGTCGCCGCGATCAGCGACTCGGCGAGCTCGAGGTCCGCGGGCGGGGAGCCGCCGATCCAGAGCGCGCCGAAGCCGGCGCGCTCGGTCTCCTGCGCGATCTCCGGGGTGAGATCCACGCGGCCGTGCCAGATTCCGTAGCGACCGAGGTCGGGGGTGGTTGCCATGCCCCGATCAAGTGCGCGAGCGGGCCGTCCCATTCCCGTCGGTGCCCGGTCGTACGGTGCAGGCGTGCGATCACCCGACGGTCAGGTGTGCGTGCCGGCCGATCCCGCCCTGCCGCGACAGGCTCCGCCCGGCACCGAGGCGGTCGTGGTCGGTGGCGGCATCGCCGGGATCAGCGCGGCCGTCGTGCTGGCGGAGCGCGGGGTCCGGGTCACGCTGCTGGAGGCCGCGCCCACCCTCGGCGGCCGGCTCGGTGCGTGGCCGCACCAGCTCTCCGACGGCAGCACGCAGGTGGTCGAGCACGGCTTCCACGCGTTCTTCCGCCACTACTACACCTGGCGGGCGATCCTGCGCCGGATCGACCCGCAGCTGCGCTTCCTGGCGCCGGCGGGCAGCTACCCGGTGATCTCCCGCGAGTGGCCGGCCGAGGACCTCGACGGTCTGCCGGCCCGAGCCCCGTGGAACCTGATCACGCTGTTCACGCGCTCCCCCAGCCTCGGCCTGCGCGACCTGCTCGGCTCCCGCCAACGGCTCGCCACCGAGCTCCTGGCGTACGCACCGGGTCGCACCGCGGCGGCGTTCGACCACATCCCGGCCGCGGCGTTCCTGCAGCGGCTGCGGCTGTCCGACCGCGCTGTCGCGATGCTGTTCGAGGCGTTCGCGCGGTCGTTCTTCGCCGATCCCGCGGCGCTGTCGGCGGCCGAGCTGATCGCGATGTTCCACTACTACTTCGTCGCGAACCCGCAGGGCATCGGGTTCGACGTGCCGATCACCGACCACGCCTCCGCGATCTGGGAGCCGCTGTCCGCCCACCTGCGCGAGCACGGCGCCGAGATCGTCACCGCCGCGCCCGTCACGGAGATCGCCCCGGCCGATGGGCACCGCTGGAGCGTGCGGACCGCCGGCGCCGAGCTGCGCACCCGCCACCTCGTGCTGGCCGTCGACCCGGGCGCGCTGAAGACGCTGATCGCCGCCTCCCCCGGACTCACCGAGCAGGCCCCGGTGCTCGCCCGCAAGGTCGCCGCGCTCCAGCTGGCGGCGCCGTTCGCGGTGACCAGGCTGTGGCTCGATCGCGACGTCGCGCCGCACCGGGCCGCGTTCTCCGCGGTGAGCCGCGAACCCACGCTCGACTCGGTCGCCGTGTACTCGCGGCTGGAGCGCCCGAGCATCGACTGGGCCGCCCGCACCGGCGGCGCGGTCGTCGAGCTGCACTCGTACGCCACGCGGGCGCCGGACGCGGCCACCGCGACCGCCCGAATGCGGGCCGAGCTGGCGGCGCTGTGGCCGGAGACGGCGGACGCGGAGATCCTCGACGTCCACGAGCTGTACGCCGCTACCGCACCCGCGTTCCCACCGGGCGGCGCCGCCGACCGGCTCGGCGTCACCGGCGCCGCGCGGGGCGTCCGCCTCGCCGGGGACCACGTCGCCACCCCGTGGCTCACCGGCCTCATGGAGCGCTCCGCCGCCACCGGGGTGCTCGCGGCCAACGACGTCCTCGCCGAGGTGGGCGCGGGCCCGGAAGAGCTGCGGTGCGGGCCGCAGCACGGCCTGCTGTGGCGGCTGCCTCCGTATCGGTGGCGGCCATGAGGGTGGCGCTCGACCCTGGTCCGCGCGGCGAGCGCATGCGGCTGCGCCGCCTCGCCGAGGACGGCACCCCGATCGGCCCACCGGAGACGGTGACCGCCGCCGAGGTCCGCGCGCTGGAGCGCGGGTGCTCCCCGCGGTGGGTGCTCGCCCGCCAGCACCGCTATCGGCGGCTGCTCGCCGCCGGGATCACCCTGGGCCGCAACCACGACGTCGAGCTCGTCGAGGGCATCCTGGTCGCTGCGGACGGCAGGTTCGGCGAACCGCACGGGCTGGCCGCGGCGGCGGCCCGGCTGACCGGCCGGGAGCCGCCACCCGATCCGCCGGCTCCTGCACACGACGGCGACGGTCTGTTCGACACCGGCCCAGCCGATGAGCTGGCCGACATCGTCGCCGTCCACGCCGCCCAGCAGCGCACGCTCGCCAGGGGCCCGGCCGGGCTGCGGCTGCTCGCGGCGGCGGAGTCGGCCGGCGCGCTCGTCGCCGGGGAGATGCACGCGCACGGGCTGCCGTGGCGGGCCGACGTGCACGACGCCCTGCTCACCGAGGCGCTCGGCCCGCGGCCGGTGCACGGCGGTCGCCCGCCGAAGCTGGCGGCGCTGGCCGAGCAGGTGCGCGAGGCGTTCGGGCGACCGGTGAACCCGGACTCCCCCGCCGAGCTGATCCGCGCATTCGCCCGGGCCGGCCATGAGCTGGGCACGACCCGCTCGTGGGAGCTGCGCCGGATCGACCATCCTGCGGTGGCGCCGCTGCTGGCGTACAAGGAGCTCGCCCGGCTGCACTCGGCGCACGGTTGGTCGTGGCTGCGCACGTGGGTGCGGGACGGGCGGTTCCGGCCGGAGTTCGTCGTCGGCGGTGTGGTGACCGGACGCTGGGCCACCCGCGGCGGTGGCGCGCTGCAGATCCCGAAGGCGGTGCGCGCGGCGGTCCGGGCGGACCCGGGCTGGAAGCTGGTCGTCGCCGACGCCGCGCAGCTCGAGCCGCGCGTGCTCGCGGCGCTATCCGGTGATCACCGGCTGGCCCCCGGCACCGACGATCTCTACTCAGCACTGGCCGATCGCGAGTTCGGCGGCGATCGCTCCAAGGCCAAACTCGCACTGCTCTCCGCGATGTACGGCGGCACGGCCGGCGAGGCGGGCGAGCTGGTCGCGCGGCTGCGGCAACGGTTCCCCGCCGCCATGGCCTACGTGGACGGGGCGGCGCGGGACGGCGAGGCCGGGCGGTTGGTCCGCTCCCACCTCGGCCGCACCTGCCCGCCCGCCGGGCCGCTCACCACGGCCGCGGCGGCGCGAGCGCGGGGCCGGTTCACCCGCAACTTCGTCGTGCAGGCCACGGCGGCGGAGTGGGCGCTGGTGATGCTGGCCGAGCTGCGGGCGGCGCTGCGCAGCGCCGGGAGCCCCGCACAACTGGTGTTCTTCCAGCACGACGAGGTGATGCTGCACGTCCCCGAGGAGGCGGCCGGCGAGGTCGTCGACGCGGTCCACGCCGCGGCCGCGACCGCGGGCCGCCGGCTCTTCGGCGACACGCCCGTCCGTTTCCCGCTCACCCCTCGGGTGGTCGACGGCTACGACGAGCGCTGACCCGCGCAGTCGGCGACCCCGGTCGGGTCACGGATCACGAGACCGTCACGAATTGCATCCCTGCAATTCTGCTGGACGGGCGGGGCGCCCCGAGGTTGTCACACGATCGAGTGGCAACTCTCGGTCATTGATGCGAAACTGTGGGTAATAGCGATGCACTGTCCACAGACGCATCCGCGCCGACCGCAGCCGAGGACCCAGGCCGCGGGGAGGAAGGGGTCATGACCGGTACGGACCGACCGGACGACGCCACGACCGCCGCGTACACCGACCGCGAGCGCGCGATCGTCGCCGCGCTCACCCGGCTGTCCGTGCGCGGCCCAGACCCCGACGAGCGCGCCCGCGCCAAGGACCGCCTGATGCTCCGCCTCGCCGCCGAGTTCCCCGCGACCACCGCGGCGCCGAGCAGCGGCGCTGCCATCGCTTCCTGAACGTTGCACTCGCCGGCGCCCGGGCCGGCCGCCCGTTCTCCGGACCCGCCGCGCCTGGCGCGTGACTCGCGGTCCTGCCTGCACGACTCGCGCGCACGACTCGCTGGACCGAACGCGGAACTCGCCGGCCGAGACTCGCTGACCGGCACGGCCGGGGAGCGCACGCTGCCGGAACAGCCGCCGCCAGAACACAACGAACGGTCCTTTCGTCCACTCGGGGTGGACGAAAGGGCCGTTCGTGGCCTCATGGCCGTCCTCTGGGGTTCAGCCCGGCTCGCCCCGCCAACCCGGGCTGCGCGGCCAGCACCGGCCCCACCACCGCCCGCAGCATCGGGCCCACCTCCGTTTCGCCGCGCACCAGCGCCGTGAACAGCACCCCGTCGAAGGCCGCCAGGACCTGTCGCGCCGACCGTTCCGGCTCCGTCGCCCCCAGCGCGGCGAGCCCGGCCGCGGCCATCTGCGCGACGGCTGCGGCACCCCGGCCGAGCAGCTCCCGCAGCTCGGCATCGTGCATGGCCGCGACGCTGAGCTCGTAGCGCGCCTGGGTGAGGGCCCGCTTCGGCCCGGCCATCACCTCCCCCGCCGCGACCACGAGATCGAGGAATCCCGCGACGTCCGTCGGCACCCGCGGCGGCGCCCCGAACTGCCGGTCGATCTCGACGAGCCGGTCGATGCAGCCGGCGACCAGCGCCTGGCGTGTGCGGAAGTAGTACGACGTGCTGCCGGTCGGGATACCGGCCGCGTGGTCGACCGCGCGGTGGGTCAGGCCGCGCATGCCGTCGGACGCGAGCACCGACAGCGCCGCGTCGAGGATCTCGGTGCGCCGATCGAGCATCCCTCACCCCTCTACATCCGTAGAGGAGGCATGCTAGCCTTCCTCTACACCTGTAGAGGAGCTGACATGGACATCACGATCGTCGGCGCCGGACCGGGCGGGCTCGCCGCCGCCGTCGCCGCCCACCGCAGCGGCCACACCGTCACCGTCCTGGAGCGCGCGCCCGAGCTGCGCGAGACCGGCGCCGGGATCGGGCTCATGCCCAACGCGGTCCTCGCTCTCGACCGGCTCGGCCTCGGCGCCGCCGTGCGCGCGCAGGCCACCCCACCGCACGCCGACTCCGGCGCCGGCATCCGCGACCGCTGGGGCCGCGCCCTCCTGGCCACCGACCAGACCCGGGTCGTCGTCCGCACCGGCGCCCCGTACGCGGTCGTGCCGCGCACCTGGCTGCACCGCCTGCTGCAGTCCGCTCTCCCCGCCGGCGTGATCCGCACCGGCATCCCCGTCGAGGACGCCACCCGGCTCGACGCGGATGTCGTGATCGCCGCCGACGGCGCCCGCAGCGCCACGCGGAGTCGGCTGTTCCCCGACCACCCGGGCCTCGTCGGGTCCGGCGAGCTCGCCGCCCGCGCCATCGCCCCCTACGTGCCGGCGGACGCGCTGTTCGGCGAGTTCCTCGATCACCGCACCGGCGAGCGCACCGGGGCGCTGGAGATGGCCGACGGCCGCGTCTACTGGTACGCGACCTGGCGCGAGCCGATCGTCGGACCCGCACCCACCGAGCCGGGAGAACGCCTGAGCTGGCTGGCCGAGCGGCGCGCCGACTGGCACCCCGCCCTCGTCGAGATGATCAAGGCGACCCCGGCCGACGGCGTGCACATCACCGAGACGGCGCAGCTCGCCACGCCGCTCCCGGCGTTCCACAAGGGCCGGATCGCACTGCTCGGCGACGCCGCCCACGCCATGACCCCGGACCTCGGGCAGGGCGGCTGCCAGGCGTTCGAGGACGCGGCGATCCTCCAGTCCGTTCTCGCCGACGCCACCGCCGCGACCGCCGAGGCCGCGCTGGCCCGCTACAGCCGGTTGCGGGTCCCGCGGGTCACCGAGATCCTCGGCGCCGCCCGCTCGGCCCACCGCGTGCTCGGCCTGCGCGGCGTGCGCGGGCGCGTCCGCGACATGCTGCTGCGGGCGGTCCCGCGGTCGGCCGCGACTCGCACGCTGGCCCGGCAGCTGCGGTTCGATCCGGTCTGAGAGCCGTCAGGCGCCGAGGGCCGCGAGCGCAGCCTCCGCCATACCCTTGGTGCCCAGGTCGTTGGGGTGGAACGGCGCGGCGGCCGCGGTCGGCACCAGGCCCTCGATCCACTTCACGCCGGGCTCCTGGCACGCGTCGTGGCCGATCGACGGCGTGTACGTGTCGACGAAGATCACGCCCGCCTTGTGGGCCTGTTCCTCGATCATCGCGTTGAGCCGCTTCTCGGTCTCCCGCAGGTACGCCACGTCGCCCGGGCTGAACGGCACGATCGGGAAGCAGCCGGGGCCCTTGTCGGGCAGGATCGCCGGGTAACCGAGGATCGCGATCGTGGCCGAGGGCGCGCGCTCGGCGATACCGCGCAGCGTCGCGGCGATCTTCGGGGCGGCCTTCTTGATCCGCTCGGCGAGCTGGTCCTTGCCGCCCGCGGTGTAGTAGTCCTTGCAGGCGCTGCCGTGCGGGTCCAGCGGTGAGCGGACCACGCACTCCTCGATGATCCCGGCGAAGCCGACGTCGTTGCCGCCGATCGTGAGGGTCACCAGCGACACGTCGGGGCCGAGCGCGTCGAACTGCGGCGGGTTCGCCCCGTCCGCGACCTGCTGAGGGGACGTCATGTTCTCGGTGGTCGCGCCCGAGCAGCTCACGTCCCGGTACTTGGCCTTGCCCAACTGCTTCGCCACGTGCGACGGGTAGTTGCTGTCCGAGCGGAAGCAGCCGAAGGGCACCCCGTGCTGCACCGGCACCAGCGGCGCGGCGGTGAAGGAGTCACCGAGCGCGACGTAGCGGCCGTTCGCGGCGGCAGCCGGGGTGGCGGTGAGCACGATCGTGGCGGCGGCCGCCGCCACGACGGACATGGTTGCGACAACCGAGCGACGCAGGTGGATCACGCCCGCTCAAACGACGCCTCCCCGTCTGCGGATATCACCCGAGCGGAGGATGTTCGCCGCCCCGGAACGCACCCCTGGTGCGGGCGGGGCGGCGCTCCTACCGTCCGGGAACCATGCAGCGCAGCAGCGAACGCATCCTGACCACCCATGTCGGCAGCCTCGCCCGTCCGCGGCCGCTGCTGGAGCAGATGCGGGAGAAGGAGCACGGCCGCCCCTACGACGTCGACGGCTACTCGAAGCTGGTCGCCGACGCGGTCACCGAGGTCGTCGGCAAGCAGGTGGAGGCCGGGCTGGACGTCGTCACCGACGGTGAGATGAGCAAGGTCAGCTTCTTGACCTACGTCAAGGACCGGCTGTCCGGGTTCGCCGCGGGCACCGGGGAGAAGCTGATGCCGCCGTCGTGGCAGGTCGAGATCGACGCGTTCCCCGAGTACTACGCCGATTACCTGGGCAAGTACACCGAGCAGGTCTCCCCCATGACGACCATGGTGTGCACGGGCCCGGTGTCCTACGTGGGCCACGAGCAGCTGCGCACCGACATCGAGAACCTGCGCGCCGCGCTCGCGGCGCAGCCGGAGGGCGCGGTCACCGAGGCGTTCCTGCCGTCGACGAGCCCGTCCGGGTTCGGCCGCAATGAGTACTACGCCAGCGAGGGCGAGTACCTCTCCGCGGTCGCTGAGGCGCTGCGCGAGGAGTACCTCGCCATCGTCGAGGCCGGGTTCCTGCTCCAGGTCGACGACCCGTGGCTGATCGAGTACCTGTCGGAGAACCCGGCGACCACGCCCGAGCAGCGCCGCGCCGCGGCCGAGCAGCACATCGAGATCCTCAACCACGCGCTGCGCGGCATCCCACCGGAGAAGATCCGACTGCACACCTGCTACGGGCTCAACCACGGCCCGCGGGTGCACGACATCCCCTTCGCCGAGGTCGCGCCGCTGATGCTGCGGATCAACGCGGGCGCGTACTCGTTCGAGGTGGCTAACCCGCGCCACCAGCACGAGTGGAAGATCTGGCGGGACCTGCCGCTGCCCGACGGCAAGATCCTCATCCCCGGCCTGGTCGGGCACGCCACCAACTACGTGGAGCATCCCGAGCTGATCGCCGACACCATCGAGCTCTACGCCGGCATCGTCGGCCGTGAGAACGTGATCGCGGGCGCGGACTGCGGGTTCTCCTCCCGCGCCTCGTTCAAGCCCGAGGTGCACCCGACGGTCGTGTGGGAGAAGTTCCGCGCGCTCAGCGAGGGAGCGCGGATCGCGAGCGCGCGGCTCTGGGGGCGATGAGCCGCATTCCATGACCGGGCCGGATACGGTCGCGGTCATGAAGCAGCAACGCAGGGCCCGGGCCATCGCGATGACGCCCGAGGAGATCGACGCCTTCCTCGCCGAGGAACGGGTCTGCCGGGTCGCCACGATCAGCCCGAGCGGGCCGCACGTCACCCCGCTCTGGTACGTCTGGCACGGCGGGGCGCTGTGGCTGACGTCGATCGCGCGCAGCCAGCGCTGGATCGATCTCCAGCGGGACCCGCGCGTCGCCGTGGTCGTCGATGCCGGCGGGGCCGACTACACGCAGCTGCGCGGCGTGGAGATCCAGGGTCGGGTCGAGGTGGTCGGCGAGGTGCCGCGCACCGGCGAGCCCTGCCCCGAGCTGGACGGGCCCGAGCAGGCGTTCGCCGATCGCTACAACAACGGCAAGGTCGTGCACGACGGGAAGCACGCCTGGCTGAAGGTCGTCCCCGAGAAGATCACCAGCTGGGACTTCCGCAAGCCCGCGGCGCAGGCGAACGTGCGCCGGCGCGTCGAGACCACCCCGTGACGATCGGACGGCGCCGATGGCCGCGTGCGCGGCCATCGGCGCCGTCGTGCGTCACGGCGTGCCCACCACCATCGGCCACAGACCAGCCGGGCCGGCCTCCAGCGCGAGCCGGCCGACGAGGTCGTTCCACTCCGCCTCGCTGCCGTCCTCGTCCCGCCACGCCCACAGCCGGGTCGTGGTCAGCCGCAGCCGGTGCTCGCGGGTGAAGCCGATCGCGCCGTGCACCTGGTGCGCGATCCGCGCGACGACGCCGGCGGCCTCGCTGGTCCGCGACTTCGCCGCGGCGACGGCCAGCTGCACCTCGGCGTCGCCGAAGCCGGCGCGGTCGATCTTGCGTGCGGCCACGGCGACGGCGGACTGCGCCGCGGCCACCTCGCCGGCGGCGAGGGCCAGCTGCTGCTGGATCGCCTGGAAGCGGCCGATCGGCCGGCCGAACTGGATGCGCTCCCCCGCGTACTGCACGGCCGCGGTGAGCGCTCCGCGGGCCGCGCCCGCGAGCAGCGCAGCCCGCCCGAACGCGCCGCGCAGCCGCAGCTCGGAGCCCACCCGGTCGTCGACACCGGCGACGGTGATCGCGCCGTCGACGGTCACGGTGTCGCGCGGCTCCTCGGCGACGTTGGTGCCGTCGGTGATCTCCACGCCCGCCGGGTCGATCAGCAGGACCGCGTCCCCGGCGAGCACGACGATCCCGGCGGCGGACCGCGCCCACGGCACCCGCCGCAGCGTGCCCGCCGCCCGCCGCGCGGTGCGGTCGACGTCCAGATCTGCGGTGGCCAGTGTCAGCGGTCCGTCCGGCAGCGGGATGCCGGCCGTGTGCAGCAGCCATCCGGCGGTGAGGTCGGTCTCCACGAGCGGGACGCGCCCGGCGAACTCACCTGCCGCACCGAGCACGACGGCGGACTCGACGAACCCGGCACCGCTCCCGCCCACCTCCTCG
The DNA here is from genome assembly GCF_900142365.1 of Pseudonocardia thermophila. GTDB lineage: Bacteria > Actinomycetota > Actinomycetes > Mycobacteriales > Pseudonocardiaceae > Pseudonocardia > Pseudonocardia thermophila. The sequence goes on from NZ_FRAP01000001.1 coordinate 244,202, forward strand.
GGCAGGGTCAGGCGGGCCAGGCCGGTCTCCTCGAGGGTCGACCACAGGGCGGCGTCGAAGCCGGAGCCCTCCGCGTCGGCGTCGGAGAAGACGGAGGTGGCCAGATCCTGCAGCTCGTTGGTCTCGGTCTCGGTGGTCATCGCAGCCCCAGTCCGCGCGCGACGATGCCGCGCAGCACCTCGTTGGTCCCGCCGCGCAGGGTGAAGCCCGGCGCGTGCAGCACGGATTCGGCGAGCAGCCGGGCGAACCCGGGCTCGGCCCCCGGATCGGGCGGGATCGACACCAGCAGCCGGGCCGCGTCGATCACTTCGTTCTCGAAGCGGGTGCCCAGGTCCTTGACGACGGCCGCGGCCAGCTCCGGGGCGTGCCCGGCCTCCAGCGCACCGGCGATCGACAGCGACATCCCGCGCAGCGTCCACAGCCGGGACACGAGCGAACCGACCTGGCGGCGGATGCCCGGGTCGGTGACGCCCTGCAGCTCCCCGATCAGCGCGGAGAGCAGCGGATAGGTGGACAGGAACCGCTCGGGTCCGCTGCGCTCGAAGGCGAGCTCGCTGGTGACCTGGTGCCAGCCGTTGCCGATCTCGCCGAGCACCATCGAGTCCGGCACGAAGACCTTGTCGAAGACGACCTCGTTGAAGTGGTGCGCCCCGGTGAGCAGCGGGATGGGCCGCACCGTCACGCCGGGGGCGCGCAGGTCCACGATCAGCTGCGACAGCCCGGCGTGGCGGTTCTTCTCGTCGGGCGGGGAGGTGCGCACCAACGCGAAGAACGCGTGGGCGCGGTGCCCGCCGGACGTCCAGATCTTGGTGCCGGTCAGCTCCCAGCCGCCGTCCACGCGGACCGCGCGGGAGCGAACGCTGGCCAGGTCGGAGCCGGAGTCCGGCTCACTCATGCCGATGCCGAAGTAGATCTCACCGGCGGCGATGCCGGGCAGGAACTTCTGCCGCTGCTCCTCGGTGCCGAACCGCATCAGCGACGGGCCGATCTGCCGGTCGGCGACCCAGTGCGCGGCCACCGGGGCCCCCGCAGCGAGGAGCTCCTCGGTGACGACGTAGCGATCCAGCGGCGAGGCTCCGTGCCCGCCGTACTCCGTGGGGATGGTCATGCCGATCCAGCCGCGGCGCGCCAGCTCCTTGGTGAACCGCTCGTCCCAGCCGGACAGCCAGACGTCCGCTCTGGGCGTCCAGAGCCCGGCTTCGAGTTCCTGCTGGAGGAATTCGCGGACGGAGGCTCGCAGCGCCGCGACACGGGGCGGCAGCTCGATCGGTGGCGGTACCAACGCTGGCAGACTCACCCGCACATCCTGCACCGCCTCGCGCGCTGCGCACTGTGCGGTTCGGCACAGCCGTCCCACGGTCAGTGGGCAGGAGCCCCCTGGGGGGTCCGCACGAAGAACGCGCCCACGATCGCCACCAGCGACAGCACCGCGGCCACCAGGAACGCCGTGTGGATCCCGCCGACCGTGGCCTCCACCGGCGCCGCGCCCGCCGCGGCGAGCGAGCCCGCCCGTGCGCTCATCACGCTGACCAGCAAGGCGACCCCGGCGGCTCCGGCGAGCTGCTGCGTGGTGCCGAAGATCGCGCTGCCGTAGGAGTAGAACCGCGGCTGCACCGCGCCGAGGCCCGAGGTGAACAGCGGCGTGAACACGAACGCCAGGCCCACCGACAGCGTGATGTGGAACGCCAGGAGCAGCGCGATCCCGGTCTGCGCGGTGAACAGCGTCGTCGACCACAGCGCCAGGCTGGTCACCACCACACCGGGCGCGAGCAGCCGCCGCGCCCCGACCCGGTCGTAGAGCCGGCCGACGACGGGGCCGAGCAGCCCCATCACCAGGCCGCCGGGCAGCAGCACCAGGCCGGACGTCTGCACGTCGAGGCCCATGATCTCCTGCATGTAGATCGGCAGCAGGATGATCGCCCCGAACAGGACCGTCATCATCAGCACCATCAGCACGGCCGCGATCGTGAAGCCGCCCGAGGTGAACGTGCGCAGGTCGAGCAGCGCGTCGTCGGTGCGCTGCAGCTGCAGCTGGCGGACGACGAACACCGTCAGCACCGCCGCGCCGCCCACGATCGGCACCCAGGCCGGCACGCCGCCGGCGCCCCCGCCTTCGTGGCCGAACGCACTCAGCCCGTATACCAGGGCGCCGAACCCGATCCCGGACAGCAGCACCGAGACCACGTCGACGCGGACCCGCTCGGGCTCGCCGACGTCGATCATGCTGCGGATCCCGAACGCCAGCGCGGCCAGCGCGATCGGCAGCACCAGCCAGTACAGGGCTCGCCAGCCCAGCGAGTGCAGCACGAACCCGGAGATCGTCGGGCCGATCGCGGGCGCCACGGCGATGACCGTGCCGATGTTGCCCATGACCGCACCGCGCCGCTCCCCCGGGACCAGCTTCATGACGGTCGTCATGAGCAGCGGCATCATGATCGCCGTTCCGCTGGCCTGCACGACCCGCGCGGCCAGCAGCACCTCGAACGACGGCGCCAGCGCGGCGAGCAGTGTGCCCGCGCTGAACAGCGTCATGGCCAGCATGAACAGCACGCGGGTGCGGATGCGCCGGATGAGGAACCCGGTGACCGGGATGACCACGGCCATCGTCAGCAGGAACCCGGAGGTCAGCCACTGGCCCTGGCTGTAGTCGACGCGCAGGTCCTCCGCGAGCACGGGCAGCGCGATGCTCATGATCGTCTCGTTGAGGATCACGACGAACGTCGAGACGAGCAGCACCGCGATGATCATGACGTCGCGGCGCGGCATCGCCCCGGGCGCCGCCGCGGAGGTGAACGGCGAGGATCCCTCGTCGATCTGCGTTGTCTGGTCTGTCACGGGAAACCTCAGCCGTCTCGTAGTCGGATCCATTCCCAATCTAGGGAGGAGGACCGACACGAACCTCCGAATTCATCGGTGCTCGCCCCGCGCCGCTGCGCCCGCCACGTCGCGGTGCGAGGATCACGCACATGGCGAACACCCCCACCGCGCAGGACGAGCACCGCGTCGTCGAGGCCGCCCCGACCGGCCTTTTCATCGGCGGGGAATGGCGATCGGCCACCGGGGACCGGACGCTGGTGGTGGAGGATCCCTCGACGGGCGAACCGCTCACGGAAGTGGCCGACGCCACACCGGCCGACGGCGCCGCCGCGCTCGACGCGGCCGTCGCCGCGCAGGACTCCTTCGCCCGGATGGCGCCGCGCGACCGCGGGGAGATCCTGCGTCGCACCTACGAGATCATGACCGCCCGCGCCGACGATCTCGCGCTGCTGATGACCCTGGAGATGGGCAAGCCGCTCGCCGAGGCCAAGGGCGAGATCGCCTACGCCGCGGAGTTCTTCCGCTGGTTCAGCGAGGAGGCCGTGCGCATCGACGGCGGCTACGCGATCGCGCCCAACGGGGCCAGCCGGTTCCTGATCCACAAGCAGCCCGTCGGCGTCTGCCTGTTCATCACGCCGTGGAACTTCCCGGCAGCGATGGGCGCCCGCAAGATCGCCCCGGCGGTGGCAGCGGGCTGCACGATGGTGATCAAGCCGTCCGAGCTGACCCCGCTGTCCATGCACATGATCGCCGACATCCTCACCGAGGCGGGCCTGCCGCCCGGTGTGCTCAACGTCGTCACGACGTCGGAGGCGGGCCCGGTGATGGAACCGCTGATCCGTGACGGGCGGGCGCGCAAGCTGTCGTTCACCGGGTCCACGCCGGTGGGCCGGATCCTGCTGGCGCAGTCCGCCGAGAAAGTGCTGCGCACCTCGATGGAGCTGGGCGGCAACGCACCGTTCCTGGTCTTCGACGACGCCGACCTGGACAAGGCCGTGGAGGGCGCGATGCTCGCGAAGATGCGCAACATGGGCGAGGCCTGCACGGCGGCCAACCGCTTCCTCGTGCACCGCTCGGTGGCCGAGCCGTTCGCCGAGAAGCTGGCCGAGCGGATGGGGACGCTCACCGTCGGCCGCGGCACCGAGGAGGGCGTGCAGGTCGGTCCGCTCGTGGACGGCAAGAGCCGCGCGAAGGTCGACGGCCTCGTGCGCGACGCCGTCGAGAAGGGCGCCGATGTCGTCGTCGGCGCGGAGCCGGTGGACGGGCCGGGCTACTTCTACCGGCCCACCGTGCTCCGGGACGTGCCGATCCAGGCCCGGATGGTCCGCGAGGAGATCTTCGGCCCGGTCGCGCCGATCACGGTCTTCGACGACGATGACCAGGCCCTCGCCGCGGCCAACGACAGCGAGTTCGGCCTGGTCAGCTACGTGTTCACGGAGAACCTGGACCGAGCTCTGCGGGTGTCGGAGCGGCTGGAGTCCGGCATGGTCGGGCTCAACACCGGCCTGGTCTCGAACCCCGCGGCGCCGTTCGGCGGCGTGAAGCAGTCGGGTCTGGGGCGCGAGGGCGGCCGGATCGGGATCGAGGAGTTCCTCGAGACCAAGTACGTCGCCATCGGCTTCTCCGGCTGAACCCGGCCGGGCCTGCCCGGGCGGAGAGTCTTATCGCCAGTTATTGGCGATAGCAGAGCATGCGCATTAGCCTCCCGTTGTCACTGCTTGTGGTGACCGGACACGGGAGGTGGCATGGTCGCCGGCCGCACGAGCGACGTCGTCGTCGCGATGCACATGAGCGACGGGCTCCTGGACGCACCGACCGTCGCGGTCTTCTGGGCCGTGGCGGTCGTCGGGCTCGCGATCTGCGCCGCCCGGGCGCGCCGTGAGCTGGACGAACGGACCGCGCCGATGGCCGGGCTGGTCACAGCGTTCGTGTTCGCCGTCCAGATGATCAACTTCCCGATCCTGCCCGGGGCCAGCGGCCACCTGCTCGGCGGGGCGCTGGTCGCGGTGCTCGTCGGGCCGTGGGTGGGCGCGCTGTGCGTGGCCGTGGTGCTGGTCGTGCAGGCGCTGCTGTTCGCCGACGGCGGACTCACCACGCTCGGCGCCAGCATCGTCAACATGGCGCTGATCAGCACCTTCGTCGGCTACGGCGTGATCGTCGCGCTGCGCGGCCTGACCCGCCGCAGCCGGGGCGGTCTGGTGGCCGCGGCGTTCCTCGCCGGGCTGGTCGGCACCGTCGCGGCGGCACTCGGGTTCGTCGTCGAGTACGCGATCGGCGGGGCGGCCCCCGTCGACCTGGGCACGGTCCTCGGGCTGATGGTCGGGCTGCACGCCCTCATCGGGATCGGCGAAGGGCTGATCACGGCGGCGACCGTCGGGGCGGTGGCCGCGATCCGGCCCGACCTGGTGTACGCGCTGCGCGGCAGCGCCCCCGTCCTGGAGCTGCGGACCACCGGGAGCACGTCGTGACGGCCACGGATCGTCGCCTGCTCGGCTTCTTCGCCGGATTCCTCGTCGTCGCGCTCGTCGTCGCGGGCGGGCTGTCGTACCTGGCCAGCCCCGATCCCGACGGGCTGGACACGGTGACCCTGCACGGCTGCGAGACCGGCGAGGGCGAGGAGCTGTCCGGCACCTGCATCGCCCAGCACGCCACCGACAGCGCGACCGCGGGCAGTCCGCTGGCCGACTACGCGATCGGCGGCGCCGAGGGCAGCACCGGCCTGGCCGGGGTGATCGGCGTGCTGGTGTGCGTCGCGGTGGCCGGGGTGCTGTTCCGGCTGCTGCGCCGCCGCACGACGACAGGTTCCTGAGGTGGCCGCCGGGCACGCGCACCCGCTGTACCGGTCGGGCGACTCGCCGGTGCACCGACTGCCTCCCGAGGTGAAGATCGTCGCCGCGCTCGTGGGCGTCTGCTGCGTGGTGGCGACCCCGCGGACGGCGTTCGGGGTGTTCGCCGGCTACCTGGCGCTGCTGGCCGGGATCTGGGTGCTCGCCGAGCTGCCGTTCGGCTGGATCCTGCGGCGCAGCGTGATCGAGCTGCCGTTCGTGGCGCTCGTGGTGCTGCTGCCGTTCACCGGCGAAGGGCCGAGGGTGGACGTGCTCGGGCTGAGCTTGTCGGAGCCGGGCCTGCACGGCGCGTGGAACATCCTCGCCAAGGGCACGCTCGGCGTGCTCACATCGCTGACGCTCGCGGGCACGACTCCCCTGCGGGACCTCCTGCTGGGACTGCAGCGGCTGCACGCGCCGCAGCTGGTGGTCACGATCGCCACGCTGATGCTGCGGTACGTCGACGTGATCGCCGCGGAGGCGCAGCGAATGCGGATCGCGCGGATCTCCCGCGGGCACGATCCGCGGTTCCTGTGGCAGGCCGGGGCGACCGCGCGCGGGATCGGGGCGCTGTTCGTGCGGTCCTACGAGCGCGGGGAGCGCGTGCACCTGGCGATGCTCTCGCGCGGCTGGACCGGGACCCTGCCCCAGCTCTCCGACCGACGCACCACCGCCCGCCAGTGGTTGACCGGGCTCGTCCCAGCGGCGGCCGCCCTCGGGCTCGCCGTGACGGGCTGGGTGATCGCATGACCACCGATGCCGCCGCACCGGCCGCGGCCACCCGGGTGGCGCCGTCGCTGGCCGTCGAGGAGCTCGCCTACTCCTACCCGGACGGGCACCAGGCGCTGCGCGGGGTGACGCTGCGCATCGAGCGCGGCGAGCGGGTCGCGCTGCTCGGCCCCAACGGGGCCGGCAAGACCACGCTGGTGCTGCACCTCAACGGCATCTTGGCCCCGGGGCACGGCACGGTCAGCGTCGGCGGGCTGCCCGTGACCCGGCAGAACCTGCAGGAGATCCGCCGCCGGGTCGGGATCGTCTTCCAGGACCCCGACGACCAGCTGTTCATGCCCACGGTGGCCGAGGACGTCGCGTTCGGGCCCGCCAACTTCGGCGTCACCGGCGCGGAGCTGGCCGCCCGGGTCGACGCGGCGCTGGCGACCGTAGGGATGAGCGAGCACCGCGATCGCTCGCCGCTGCACCTGTCCGGCGGGCAGCGGCGGCGGGTGGCGCTCGCGACCGTGCTGGCGTGCGAGCCGGAGATCCTGGTGCTCGACGAGCCGTCGACCAACCTGGACCCGGTGGCCCGGCGCGAGCTGGCCGAGGTGCTGCTCGGGCTCGACGCGACGATGCTGATGGTCACCCACGACCTGCCGTACGCGCTGCAGCTCTGTCCCCGCAGCGTGATCCTCGACGACGGGGTGGTGGTCACCGACGGGCCGACACGGGAGCTGCTCGCGGACGCCGAGCTGCTGCGGCAGCACCGATTGGAGCTGCCGTACGGGTTCCGGCTGGACTGAAGAGCCACGAACGGCTCTCGTGAGCACCGTTCCTCACGAAAGTGCCGTTCGTCGAGATCCGGGCAAGGATCACCGGACCTCAGCCCTGGGGCGTCTGCGGCGGGTGCCCCGGGTGCGGCGGAGCCGCCTCCGGGTACGGCCGGGGCGCCGGGGCCGGCGGCGGCACCTGCGGGACGCCGTGCTGCGGCGTCGGCGCGCTGCTCGACGCGGGCCCGCGCTCGATCCGGCGCGTCACCTCGTCTGGGCGCGCCGCCGCCTGCGGCGCCGGAGGCGGGGGCGGGGGCGGGGGCGGGGTGGGTGCAGCGGGCGGAGCGGTGGTCGCGACGGTCCCGGTGGTGGAGGTGGGGGTCGGCGTGGGCGGGGGCGGCGTGCCGATCGCGGGCACGCCCGCCCGGGCCTGGGCCTCCGCGGCGGCGACGGCCTCGACGAGGTTCGGGTCGGAAGCGGTGTCGAACCAGTGCCGGACGGCCTCGTCGTCCTCGGCGGGATCAGTCGTCGGGACCTCGTCCTGCGGCGGCTCGTAGCGGAACACGCCGTCCTCGCCGGGGGTGCCGAGCAGGCGCGCGAAGCCCTCGAGGGCCTTACCGAACTCGGACGGGACGATCCACACCTTGTTGGCGTCGCCCTGCGCCATCTGCGGCAGGGTCTGCAGGTACTGGTAGGCGAGCAGCTCCGGTGTCGGCTTCGCGGCCTTCACGGCGGCGAACACCTTCTCGATGGCCTTCGCCTGGCCCTGCGCCTGCAGGTAGCGGGCGGCCCGCTCCCCCTGGGCACGCAGGATGCGGCTCTGCCGCTCGGCTTCGGCGGTGAGGATCGCGGCCTGCTTCTGACCCTCCGCGCTGAGGATCGCGGCCTGCTTCTGACCCTCGGCGGTGCGGATCGCCGACTCGCGCTGACCCTCGGCCGTGAGGATCATGGCGCGCTTCTCGCGGTCGGCCTTCATCTGCTGCTCCATCGACGCCTGGATCGACGGCGGCGGGTCGATGGCCTTGATCTCGACGCGGGCCACGCGGATGCCCCACCGGCCAGTGACGTCGTCGAGCTCGCCGCGCAGCACGGTGTTGATCTGGTCGCGGGAGGTCAGCGCCTCCTCCAGGCTCATCCCGCCGACGACGTTGCGCAGGGTCGTCGTGGTGGTCTGCTGGACGCCGTTGATGTAGTCGGCGATCTCGTAGACGGCGTTCTTCGGGTCGGTCACCTGGTAGTAGACGACCGTGTCGATGTTGACCGTCAGGTTGTCCTTGGTGATGACCGGCTGGGGCGGGAACGAGACCACCTGTTCACGCAGGTCTATCCGTTCGCGGATCTTGTCGACGAACGGGATGAGGAACACCAGGCCGGGGTCCTCGACCGCCTTGAACTTGCCCAGCCGTTCCACGACCGCCGCGGTGGCCTGCGGGATGATCTGCACCGACTTGACCAGCGACACGACCACGAACAGCACCAGCAGCACCACGACGACCAGCAGGATCGAGCCGTCCATGGGGTCCTCCTCGCACTCCCCCTGATCTCGGCAAGGGGACGTTGTTCGGTCAGTCCTCGGGCACGACGAGCGCGGTCGCCCCCGAGATCTTCATGACGATCACTGTCTGGCCCACCTCGATCGTGTGGCCCGCCTCCAACGGGCGCGCCGTCCAGAGATCACCACCGATCTTGACCTGGCCGTTGTGGTCGTCCACCCGGGACACGACGACGGCGGTCTTGCCGATGAGCGCGTTGCTGTGCAGGGCACCCGCGTTCGCGGTCGCGCGGTCGAGCCGGCGGCGCAGCGGCGGGCGCACGGCGAAGACCAGCAGCACCGAGGCGATCACGAAGACCAGCGCGCTACCGACGACGTCGAGCCCGAGCACCGCCCCCACACCCGCTGCGAGCGCGCCGCCCCCGAGCATCAGCAGCACGAACTCGCCCGACAGCACTTCGGCCGAGGCGAGGACGAGCGCGGCTGCGAGCCAGATCACGGCGTGCCACATACCGCGATCCTGCCAGAAGTGGGTGCTCCGTTCGGCTAATCCTCGATCTCCGTGACGAAATCGATGAGCCGTTCGACGGCGCCGATGAGCGGCGTCTCCAGATCCGTGTAGTCACGCACCGCACCCAGCACGCGCCGCGCCCCGTCGGCGGGCTCGCCCCAGCCGAGCGCCCGGCACACGCCGGTCTTCCAGTCGGTGCCGCGCGGCACCGTCGGCCACTCCTGGATGCCGACGGTCTTCGGCTTCACCGCCTGCCACACGTCGACGTACGGATGGCCGGTGACCAGCACGTTATCCCCCATCACCTGCTGGGCGGCGCGCGTCTCCTTGGAACCGGCCACCAGGTGGTCGACGAGGATGCCCAGCCGCCGCGTCGGGGAGGGGGCGAAGTCGCGGACCGCGGCGACGAGATCGTCCATGCCGTGCATGGGCTCGACGACGATTCCTTCGACGCGCAGGTCGTGCCCCCACACGGTCTCGATCAGCTCGGCGTCGTGGATGCCCTCGACCCAGATCCGCGACGCCCGCGCGGTGCGCGCCCTGTGACCGAGGACCGCGATCGAGCCCGACGCTGACCGCACCCGCACGGGCCCGGCCGGTGCGCGCTTCGGCACGACGAGCGTCGCCGGTTCGCCCTCGTACAGGAACCCGGCCGGCAGCAGCGGGAACACGCGCCGGCGCCCGTGCCGGTCCTCCAGCGTCACCTCGCGCACGTTCACCTCGACGACCGCACCGCAGAAGCCGCTGGCCGGGTCCTCGACGACCAGCCCGCGCTCGGCGGGGATCTCGGGAACGACCTTGCGGCGGGTGCGCGTGCGGGTGCCGTCGGCGGCGAAGAGTCCGGCGTAGTCGTGGGCACGGGGCACCCCGGTTTCGTACCAGCCCGCGGGGCCGGAACGCGGCTACGACACGCCCTCGGCGCGGGTCACGGAGCGTGGTGGTCTTCACCCGCACGGCAGTCGTGCCCGCGGTCTCGGCGGTGGATAGCCTGACCGGGTGCCCTGCCCCTCCGCCACCCTCACGGTGTGGGCGTCGGCCTGGCTCGCCGGCGCCGCCGCGCCCGACGACGCGCTCGATGCGCTGGCCCCGTGGGCCCAGCTGCACGAGGTGCACGCGGCCGACGACGCCACCGCCGAGGCGACATCGCTCCCCACGCTGTCGAACCGACCCACGACGCTCACGTTCCTGCTCGCCGCGATCCGCCGCGCCGCTCCGCGCAGCCCGGCCCGGCTGGTCCTGACCGCGCCCGGTGACGTCCGCGGCGTACCCGGTCCCGGGGTGTTCACCCGCGCCGCGATCGACGCCGGGGAGGGCGTGCTGTTCGCCGAGGTCAACCTGCCCGTCGGCGGACTGGGCATCGTGCCGACCGCAGTCGCCGACGGCGTGGTGCGCTGGACCGTCTACCCGGTTCCGGAGCCCGGCCCGCCGCCGGAGTACGTCCCGATCTCCCAGGCCGAGCGGGACCTGCGCGAGCAGGTGCGGCAGTCGGCGTCCGTGCTCACCTCGCTCGGTGTGGCCCGGCACCGCCCCGGGGTGCGCGAGGAGATCGCCGCCGCGCTGCGGGCCCGGCCCGAATCGCGCTGGCCGGGCGGCATGCCGAGCCAGCCGCTGCGGGTGCTGCAGCAGGCCGATGAGGTCGAGGCGATCCTCTCCGCGGCCCTGCTCGACGACGGCGGTGCACTCTCGGCGTCCGCGGCGGGTGCGCGGCGGGAGGCGCTCCGCCCGCTCGAGACGGCGGTGCGGGTCGCCCGCCGGGCAGCGGTGGCCGAGGCCGTGCGCGTGCTCGCCCCGGCCTGAGGCGCAGAGGCGGACCCTCCCGCGAGTCCCGCACCTCGCCCGGCGAGTCCGGCAATCGGGCCGGGCGAGTCCCGCGCCCGGATCGGCGAGTCCCGCATTCGGGTCGTCCGCGCACGCGGCCGCGGCGCTCCATGTGCGGCCCGACGAGCTGCGCGACATCCCGGGCGCGGCGGCCGACGCGTCCGCGCAGACCGCTGGACGCGCCGCACCGATCGCTGGACTCGCCCGGGCTGAACGCGCGACGCCGGCTGTCCCGGCTGACTCGCCGTTCCACTTCGGCGAACTCGCCCTACCGAACGCACGACTCGCGGTGCCTACAGGGTCACGACGATCTTCCCGCGCACCCCGCCCTGCTCCAGCGCCCGGTGCGCGGCGGCGATGTCCTCGAGCGGGAACGTCCGGTCCACGTGCGGCCGGACCTCCCCGTTGCGGAACCACCGCCCGAGCTCGGCGAAGCGCGGGGCCGCGGGGTAGCCGCTGAAGAAGCGCACCCACCGTCTGCGCCGCGCGGCGTGCGCGGCCAGGTACGAGACGGCTCGCAGCCTCCGGTTCAGGTCGAACGCGATCGCGACCATCCGCCCGTCCGCGGTGAGCAGGCGACGGAAGCGTTCCGGGTCCGTGCCCACCGTGTCCACCACGACGTCGAACCGGCCGAGCTCCCCTGGCTCCCGGTAGTCGATCGCTTCGTCGGCACCCAGCTCCTTCACCAGGTCGAGCGCGGCGGCGCTCGCCAGGCCGGTCACGTGCGCCCCCATCGCACGGCCGAGCTGCACCGCGATGTGCCCGACGCCGCCGGCCGCGCCGCGCACCAGCAGCCGTTCCCGCGGGGCCAGCGCGGCGACGTCCCGCAGCGCCGTGATCGCCGTCGTCCCGACGACGAGCGCTGCGGCGTGGACGGCGTCGAGCCCGTCCGGAACCCGGTCGATCCGGTCGGCCCGCACCGCCACGTACTCGGCTGCCGAGCCGCCACCGCGCCCGATCGCACCCCACACCGGCTCACCGAGGTCGAACCGGCTGTTCCCCGGGTCGACGACGGTGCCGGCGAGGTCGAGGCCGATCCGCTTGGGGAACCGGTTGCCCGAGAACGGGCGCAGCTGCCCGGACCGCAGCGCGAGTTCGCCGCCGTTGACCGACACCGCCTCGACCCGCACCACCACCTCCCCCGGGCCCGGCCGCGGCACCGGGCCGGTGGCGACGTGGAGGACCTCGGGTGGCCCGTAGCGATCGAACCGGGCGTAGCACATGGAGTCGGGAAGCATGCCTCCATCCGTAGCAACGGAACCGGAGGGAGTCCTCCACTTCGCCGTAAAGTGAGACCGGTGCCGAGCAGATCCCCTCACTTGCGCACCGACGCCGCCGCGAACCGGGAGCGCATCCTCGCAGTGGCGCGCGCCGCATTCGGCACCGAGGGTCTGGACGTACCGCTCTCCGAGATCGCGCGGCGCGCAGGCGTCGGCATCGCCACCGTCTACCGGCGCTTCCCCACCCGCGACGCGCTCGTCGCTGCGGCGTTCGCCGAGGAGATGTCCGCCTGTGCAGGCCTGCTGGACCGGGCGCTCGCCGATCCCGATCCGTGGCGGGCGTTCTGCACGGCGCTGCGCCAGCTGTGCGCCATGCACGCCCGCGACCAGGGCTTCTCCGCCGCGTTCCTGACCGCACTGCCGACCGTGCCCGAGTTCTCGGCGCTCCGTGCCCGCGCCGAACAGGGCCTCGCCGAGCTGGTGCGCCGGGCCCAGGCCTCAGGTGACCTGCGCGCTGACTTCGCCCCGTCGGACGTCGTCCTGCTCCTGCAGGCCAACCGCGGCATCCGCCTGGACGCCCCGGAGGCCACGGCGGCCGCGTCGCACCGGTTCGTGGCCTACATGCTCCAGTCGTTCCGCGCGGGGCCGGCGCGCCCGCTCCCACCACCGGTTCCCGTCCCACTGGAGTTCGCCATGCGCTGAACCCGGCTACGGGCCCGCGAGGTCTCCCGAGTTCCGCAGCCGCCGCAGCGCCAGCGCGAGGGCCGCGCGCTGTCGACCGGCCGGGTCGTCGACGTCGTGGCCAGCTCGCGGCGCAGGTGGACGAGGCGTTCCTGCCGGGTCGAGCGGTGGACGACCAGATCGGCCGCCGCCTTCCGGACCGTCCGGTGGCGCAGCAGCTCGTCGAGGGTCTCCAGGGACCAGGGGGGCGCGGCGGCGACGGCGTCGAGGGCGCGCACGTCGCGATGTCCGCGGCGGCCGCGCTGACGTGCTCCGCGACGACGGCGAAGCCGGTGCAGCGGGCGACGAGGTCACCGGGTTCACCCGAGGCGCCCGTGCCGGTGGTCCGCAGCGCGGCCCGGGCCTGTGCCCAGGAGGCGGGCAGCCGGTCGGGGTGACCGGCTCGCCGATGCCGCGGCGCCAGCGGGTGCCGTCGATCGCGTCGGCCCCGTCCCCGCCGGGCCGGACGACGACGTGGATGCGGCCGAACCGGGTGGCGAGCCGGCCCGCGGCCGCGGGCACGATCTCCGTCCCCCGGCGGCCGGTACCGCGGCGATCACCGGGGCGGGGCAGGTGAGGCCGAGGGACGCGGTGACCGCGCGCCGCTGTTCGGGATCGGTCTCCGCGTCGAGCAGCACGCGGAGCGCCGGACCGGTCCGGGAGCGGTCGCGGATCCGCTCCAGGGTGATCCGGACGCCGGCGGCGAACCGTTCCAGCACCACCGCGTCGACGACGGTCGGCGCATGCGCCAGCTCGAGCCGGACACGCGCGCCCAAGTCGTCGAGGACGTCGGCGGCCGCGCCGCGCGCCCGAGGTCACCGACCGTCGCACCCGCACTCGACCACTGCGTCGACGTGCGCGATGGACGCGCAGAGCACCGGCGGCGTCGCCGTCGACGGCACTGAGCGGACCGATGAGTTCGCGCACACGGGCACGTGTGCCGTCATCCCGCGAGTGCGCGGGCCAGGAAGCCGCCGCGGGCGGTGATCGACGCCCGGCTCACCCGGGCGTGCGGCACGACCGAGTCGAACCCGTGGACCTCCCGCCCCACATGTGGAGGTCCACGACGACCCGGCGGCGGAGAGCCGGCGGGCGTGGTCGAGCACCTCGTCGCGGAACAGCTCCGTGTTGCCGACGTCCAGGTGTGTCCGGGGCAGCCCGGACAGGGCCGTGGCCCGCGCGGGCGCCGCGCACGGTGAGACGTCCGGGCCGCCGCGGGAGTCCCCGAGCAGGGCGGTCCAGCCGAACTCGCTCGGCCGCCCGGTCCCACGGTGAGTCGCCGACCACCTCCGAGCTGGCCGGGGTGGCGCCCCGGTCGTCGAGCATCGGGCAGCACAGGCTCTGGTGGGTCAGGTGCGGGAAGCCGCGATCGTGCGCCATCACGGCGGTGCCGGCGGCGAGCCCGCCACCGGCGCTGCTCCCGGCGATTCGGATGTGCTCCGGGTCGATGCCCAGCTCCTCGGCGTGCCGGGCGGTCCACACCAGGCCCGCGTAGCAGTCCTCCACCGGCGCGGGACGCGGGGTGCTCGGGTGCGAGCCGGTACTCCACCGACGCCACGACGGCGCCGTGCTCGGCCGCGGCGGTCGCGAACGCGTCGATCCCGAGCCCCCGGTGGCTCATGACCACGCCGCCGCCGTGGACGTGGTAGATCGCCGGCCACGGCCCGGTCCCGGTGGTCGGGGTGAGCACCCGCAGGGTGATGGCCGGAGCCCCTCCGGGCCGCGACGGTCAGCCCGGACACCGGCACGCCGGGGAGACCGTCGGCCATCGCCGAGCGCAGGACGGGCAGCGTCTCGGGTCCGGGCGCCGGAAGCTCCAGCGCGTCGATCCACACAGCCAACTCGGTGTCGTACGGCGGGTGCGTGGAGCGGGCGGTCGTCTCTGCGGTCATCTGGGGACCCCTTCGTCCGGGAATCGTCGCCGCGAAGTGTCCGGTCAGGATGAACAGCCGGACCACCGCCGCGCGGCGGGACCGGGCCGCGCACGCCCCACCAGCTGGTCAGTCGGCGAGCCGGACCGCCACTTCCGTCCGCCACCGGCGCGGGTCGGGCTCGACGCGCGGATCGGTCAGGAACGTCTCCAGGCGGCAGCCCCACGCCTCGCCCCGCCGGTCGAACGCCCAGCCGCGATCCCGGGCGTGCGCCGCCATCCCGTCCGCCACCGCCACCAGCTCGTCCGGGTGCCCGGCGTGCACGACCACGAGGTAGCGCCCGGCCGGGAGCGTGCCGACCCGCATCTCCCCCGCTCGCGGAACGGGCTCGGTGACCGGCACCCCGGCCTCGACGACCAGCTCGTGCTCACCCGCGATGCGGTGGTAGCGCAGGAACGGCGCTCCCGCGGGCGGCACGCCGTGCGCGGTGAGGTGCGCGAACAGCTCCGGGATGCGATCGGCTGCCGCTGCCGTCCCGGTCCAGGTCACGGTGCGCACGACCCCGAGGTACGGCCGGGCGGCGCGGTACTCGACGACGGGCTGCTGCCCGTCTGCTGCGGGTGCCTCGAGCGGATCCACGTCCACTGAGACCGTCCCGCCCGCCCGAACTCATCGGCGCCGGGCGGGTCGGCCCGCTCAGCGCGCCGTCCCGTAGAGGCGGGCGATGTCCGGCGAGTCGAGCCATCCGGCGTACGTGGGACCCTGCGGCCACCCCGGTGGCGAGTCCTGCCACTGCTCGCGACGCCCGAACGGCAGCACGTCGAGGAGCCCGAACGTGTACGTCAGCTGCTCGACGCCCCGTCCGCTCGTGTGCCAGGTCCGGTACACGCGGTCGCCGTCGCGCAGGAGCACGTTGACCGAGAAACCACCGCCGGGCGGTGCGTCGACGTCGGCGCCGAACGCGCTGTCCGCCGTCGAGTACCAGGTCATCGTGTTGCCGACACGCCGGGCGTAGGCCAGCGCTTCGCCGATCGGGCCCGGGGTGACCACCACGAACCGCGCGTCGTAGTGGTCGAGGAAGTCGAGGCGGGTGAACGACGAGGTGAAGCTGGTGCAGCCGCCGCACTGCCACTCCTCGCCCGGGAACCACATGTGGTGGTACACGATGAGCTGCGTCCGTCCGTCGAACACGTCGACGAGCCGGACCGGTCCCTCCGCACCGACGAGCGTGTAGTCCGGCAACGCCACCATCGGCAGCCGGCGACGCTGCGCGGCGATCGCGTCGAGCTCGCGGGTGGCCGCCTTCTCCCGTTCGCGCAGCGCGGCCAGCTCCGCGCGCCAGGTCTCCCGATCGACGACGTCCGGTAGCACCATCGGCTGCTCCCTCCGCTCCGTGCGACCCGGCGCCGCGCATCGCGCGCGTCGTCGCGCCGCGGGGTGCGTCGATCCGACCACGTCCCGCTCCGCGCTGCCAGTGCTCGCGGTCAGCCGGGCTCCGCCGAGCCGAGCGCTGAGCGCAGCATCGCTCGCAGGTCCTGCTCGGCCGCCTGCTGCGCCCGCAGCCGCGCCAGCTCCGCCTGCGCGGCGGCCAGCTCGTCGCGGACGGCGGCGTGCGCGGCCGCGTCCTCCTCCGCCTGGACCCGCGCCGCCGCCAGCTCGTCGCGCAGCCGCGCGGCCGCCACCTCCGCGGTCTCCGCAGCGGCACGGGCCCTGTCCCGCTCGGTCCGCACCGTGTCGAGTTCTTCCCGGACGGCGGCGAGCTCGGCTGCGAGCGCGTCGAGCCGCTGCCGGGTCTCACGGTGCGCCTGCTGCTCGGTGACGCAGCGCTCGGCCGCGACGTCGGCGCGGGCCTGCGCGTCGGCCAGCGCCGCGGTCCGCTCAGCCAGCCGCTCCTCGGCCGCCGTGAGCTGGGCCGACAGCGCCTGCGCCCGCTCCTCCGCCACGGCCGCGGCGACCGCGGACTCCCCCGCTGCCCGCTCGGCCGCCTCCGCGCGGGCGGTCGCCCGCTCCTGCTCCGCCTTGGCCGTCGCGGTCTCCGCGCGTGCCGCGCCGAGGGCCTCCGTGGCGGCCAGCGCTTGGCTCGCCGCGGCGGCCGCGCGCTGCACCGCCTCGTCCCGCTCCTTCACGGCGGCCGCGGCGGTCGCCTCCGCCGCCTCGGTCCTCCGCCGCGCCTCCTGCACCGCACGCTCGCGGGCCTCCTCGGCGGCCACCCGCGCCCGCTCCGCCTCGGCCGCCTGCCGGTTGGCCTGCTCGGCGGCGTCCACGGCGTCGCGCTGAACCTCGTCGAGCCGGTCCAGCACCTGCGTCAGCGCCGTCGACAGCGCCGCGACCGGCTCCTGCACCGCGAGGACGTGCTCGCGCAGCCGTTCCGCGTCCAGCGCGTACGCGGCGCTGCCCCCGTCCAGCCCGAGCGCCTCCAGCGCCGTGCGCTCCGCCCGAGCCATCTGGGCGCACGTGCGGCCGCCCTCCCAGCGCCGGTCTTTGCAGAACCTCCGCGGCCGGCCGCCCTTGGTCCCCGGCGGGGGCAGCTCGGCCCGGCACCTCCCGTACGCGCAGCGCGCGACACCTTCAGCCACGATCAGTACGGTATCGCACAACCAAAACTCGTGTTTCGGTTTCATGATTGAAACCTCCGACCAACGAAACCTGCGTTTCGTTGGCAGCAGCGGCGTGGCGGCGCCGGAAACACGGACCCCGGTGCGACGATCACCGCCGTGATCACCGATGCGCTGGCCGTGCTCGAACCCCTGCCCCGCACCCCCGCGCCCCGCGCCGCATCGGACGGGAGCTGGCCGGGCGTCGACGATCCCGACGCCCTGCGCGAGCAGATCGCCGGCTGGCTCGCCCAGTACGCGAACCCCGGCACCCGACGCACCTACGCCCACGCGCTCGGCCTGCCTGTGACCTGGGCGGACGCCCTCGGTGGACGAGCGGCGCCGCAACCCGAGCCGCGGGCGGGGCACCGCCCACCGCCGGCAGGCAAGGGCCGGTTGCACGACCTGGCCTGGTTCCGCTGGTGCGCCGCCCGCGCCCTCGATCCGCGGACGGCCACGACCGCGCACGTGACGGCCTGGCTGCACGAGCTGGAGGCGCACGGCGCTGCGCGGCGCACCCGGCAGCGGATGCTCTCGACGCTCTCCGCGCTGTACGGCCACCTAGCGCTCACCGGAGTGGTGGCGGCCAACCCGGCGGCGCTGCACCGCGGGCGCCTCGGGCTGACCGGCGGCGCGCGCGACGCCTCCCCCACCGTCCGGCTGACCGCCGAGCAGCTCGCCGCCCTGCTGCGGGCCGCCCCGACCCTGCACTACGCGCGCGACCCGGCGCTCGACGCGCTGCTCGCCCGGCGCGCGACGGCCGTGGTCGCGCTGCTCACCCTCGGCCTGCGGATCTCCGAGCTGACCGGGCTCGACCGCAGCGACCGCTACCGCACCGGCGGCGAGGACGTGCTGCGGGTCGTCGGGAAGGGTGGCCGGCACCGCGAGGTCTACCTCACCGATCTCGCCCGCGAGGCGCTGGAGGACTACCTCGCCGAGCGCGACCGGTTCACCGGATCCGCGGTCCCCGCCGTGCGCGGCCGTACCGGCGCGGCGGACGAGCCGCTGATCGCGACCCGCACCGGCAACCGCTGCTCACGCACCGACCTCTACCGGCTGCTGCGCCGCATCGCCGCGGCCGCGGGCCCCGAGCTGGACGGCGTGGCCGACCGGGTGCATCCGCACGCGCTCCGGCACGCCTACGTCACGATCGCACTGGAGAACGGGATACCGATCCAGCACGTGCGCGCCGACGTCGGGCACGCCTCGATCGCCACCACCGAGCACTACGACCGCGGCCTGCGCACCCGCGCCACCACCGGTGCCGACGCAGTCGCCGCGGCCATCAGCGCGCGCTCGCAGTGACCACCGGCGCGGCCGGCCGCACCAACCCGATCGCCCCGACGGTCACCGCCGCCATGAGCACCGCGGCCCCGGTCAGCGTGGCCGGGCTGCCCAGGGCCTCCGTCGCCGCACCGGCCAGCGCCGGCGCGAGCGCCATCGGGATCGCCATCAGCAGCCCGGCAGCGGACTGGACCCGACCGCGCACCGCGTCGTCGACGAGGACCAGCTGCCGGCTGGTGACGACCGCGTCCCACACCGGCTGCGCCAGCAGCACCGCCCCGTAGGCCGCGGCGACCGCCGCCGGCCCGCCCCCGACGACGAGCGCGGCGACACCCACGGCCGTCACCGCCGGCGCCCCGATCAGCAACACCCGCTCGCCGCAGCGGCGCAGCAGCCGCGGCGTGGCCAGCGCACCGATCAACGCGCAGGCGCTCCCGGTGGCCAGCACGATCCCCGTCACCGGCGACGGTGTGCCGCTGCGGGCGAGCAGCACCACCACGCTGAACCCGGTCGCACCGACGACCAGCGCCCCGGCCGCGGACAGCAGCGCGGAGCCGCGCACGAACCGCTGCGCCCAGAACACCGCGAGCCCGGCGCGCACGTCCGCCAGGCAGTCGGCGAGCCGCCCGGCGGTGCGGTCCTCGGGCGAGAGCGGGGTCCGGATCGCGGCCGTGGCGACCGCCGCGACCACGTACGACGCGGTGTCGAGCAGGAACGGCAGCCACGGCGCCACCGCGAACAGCGCCCCGGCCAGCAGCGATCCGGCCAGGCCCGCCCCGTACGCCCTGGCCTGCATGACCGCGACGGCCGACGCCGTCCCCTCCGCCCCCACGACGGAGGGCACCGCGGCCAGCTCGACGGGCAGCCGCACCGCCCAGCACACCCCGAGCACCGTCGCGGCGGCGAACACCGCGACCGCCGAGAACGTGTCCGTGGCCGTCATGAGCAGGAACGCGCCGGCCGCGGTGGCCGCCGCCAGGTCCGTCGTGACGAGCACCCGTCGCCGGTCCAGCGCGTCGGCCAGCCAGCCGGCCGGCAACTGCGCGCAGGCGAACCCGATGAGCGTGAGCATCGCGGCGAGCCCGAGCACCGCTGGGGTGCTCTCCTGCAGCACCCACAGCATGTACGCCACGCCGTACGTCCGGCTGCCCAGCTGCGAGACCGCTTGCCCCGTCCACAGCAGGACGAAGTCCCGCCGCTTCACGGGGCCACCCCCAGCGCGGTCACCGCGAGCACCGGCTCGGCGACCGGGTCGCAGCCGAGCAGCTCCTCCAGCGCCTCGTCGGACACCGCGGTCGCCGTGACCGCACCCAGCCCCATCGCGCTCGCCGTGAGCAGCACGGTCTGGCTGACGTGGCCGAGCCCGATCAACAGGTCGCGGTACGCGCGGCGGCTCTCGTAGCGCCACTGCAGCCGCTCGATCACCGCGGTGTAGATCACCAACGCGGGCGCCTCGGCGAGCCAGGGCTGCCCGCCCACCGCGGCGGCGAGCTGCGCCGGGGCCAGGACCGGACCGATCGCCTCGAGCCCGCAGCGGGCCGGCGAGAAGTGGTGGACCCCGGGCTCCAGGCCTGCCACGTCCCGGGCGTGGACGTACAGCTCCACCGGGTCACGGGCCCCGGCTGACGGGCTGGTCTTGTACGTCGACGGCCCGGTCGCGGGGTCATCGACGATGTCGATGATCCCGCCGGCGACCTGCAGCACCGCGCCCAGGTCGGCGAGCGGCAGCGGCTTCGGCGCGAACGCGCGCACGGAACGGCGACCGTAGGCGGCGTCGAGGAAGCGTGCCCGCGGCCAGCCCGTGTCGTCCGGCCGAGCCGTCGGGACGGGGGTCAGCTGGGTGCCCGGGTAGGTCTTCACCGGTTCCGGGGGCGGTTCGACGGCGGCCTTGGCGACCATGCGGGCACGGTCGGCGGCGCGGGCGAGGAAGTGCGCCGTGCGCGGGGTCCGCGCTCCGAAGTGCAGGTAGCGGGCCGCAGGGCCCCACCTGCGCCAGCGGTCGAGCACCCGCTCCTCGGCGGCGTGCTCGGGCGATCCCTCGGCCACGAGCAGCCCGGCCTCGAGCAGGTGCTCCGCGAGCGGCAGCAGATCACCGTCGGGATGCGCGGACAGCTCGTCCGGGGTCCGCCAGCGGGCGCAGAACCGCAGCACCTCCTCGCTCGCCGGGGTGATCGCGAACTGCTGCCGGGTCAAGTAGCCGTCCCAGACGAGCCGGCCGCCGTCGAAGTGCAGGGCGGCGCACTCAGCGACCTTCAGCCGTCCCTGGCCGGTCACGCCGCCAGCCCCGCCCGGTAGGCCGCGGTCAGCTCGGCCACCACGGCGTCGGTCACCACCCGCGTCGACGTCGCGCGTTCCAGCCACAGCCAGTCGCAGGCCGCGTTCGCTTCGAGGAACACCGGCCCGTCCGGGGTGTCGAGCAGGTCGAACGCGACGACGTCGAGCTGCCAGCGGTGCACCAGCTCGGTCAGGGGGCCACGGATCGCGGCCGGCGTGTCGATCAGGCGGACCGGCACCAGCTCCGCGGCGACGAACGGAGCGGAGGCGGCGTGCGGGGCGGAGGCGAACGTGTGGAACCGGCCGCCGACGACGTAGACGCGCCACTCCGCGCGGGCGGCCACCGCCTCCTGGACGATCACCGGGGCGCCTTCGGCTCCCGGCTCGCGGGCGAGTTCGGCGCGGCCGATCGTGCGGGCGAACACCCCGTCGAGCACGCCCGGCGCGGACTCGACGTAGTGGTCGCCGAGGCTCTTGACGATCACCGGGCCGGCACCGGGCAGCGCCGCGGCTGCGGCGGCGGGTGTGCTGGTCACGACGGTGGCGGGCACGCGCAGGCCGGCATCGGCCGCGACGTCGAGCTGGGTGATCCGGCCGGGCACCCCGGCGCGGTTCACCACCCGCGCGCCGCGCAGCCCGATGAGCAGGTCGCGCCAGCCCGCCCACTGTCCGCGCAGGTAACCGGCGAGCCGGGGATCCGCTGCGTCGGCCGGGATCGACGCCGGGGTGAAGTACCGCGACCACACCACGAGCGGTCGCGTCCGCACCCCGGCCACGTCGAGCGCGGCGCCGAGCTCGTAGGTGACGCCGGTGCCGGGCGCGCGGTCGCAGTCGAAGCGCACCAGCGGCACGCCCGCGGCGGCCAGGTGCACCGAGAGCGCGTCGGCCTCGCGGTCGGCGGCGCGGGTCAGGAGCACGACGCACGGGGTGGGGCCGTCGCCGTGATCGGTCTCGGGACGCCCGACGCGCTGTTGGAAGTCACACGATCGGCGCGGCGAGCGAGTGCGGAACCGCGGGCCGCGCAGCAGCAGCGGCGGGGTCGGGGCGAGCGGGCGTCGCGGGGTCGGCGACGGCGGAAGTGCGTTGCCGTGTTCGCGCAGCAACGCGGGCAGCAGCGGCTGCATGACCGGACCTCCGGGCCTGGAGCGGGAAGCATCGAGCAGGACGGAGGCCCGTGGCCGCGGGACCACCTCCGCGGCCACGGGCCTCCAGGTCAGCCGCCGTGGCAGCTCTTGCAGATCATCAGTGCCTGGGCGTAGTCGTTGACGTAGCCCTCGAAGGCGGCGTCTTCCAGCACGGCGAAGCGCTCCAGCGCCGCTGTGTCGTCGGCGCCGAGCTCGATCGCGGCCTGCGCCAGCTCCTGGATGCTCATCCGATCACCTCTGTCTCTGCGTCGACCCGGCCCCTGTGGCCGGGCGTGCGTCCAGAGTGGTCATCGGCGGGTGCCCGCGGACAGCGCGGAGACGCCAGACCTGCGCTGCGTTCCGGGAAGGAATACCTTGCCGAACGGTCAGGCCGGCCGGCGGCGGACCGGCTCGCAGCACCGCTCCGCGCAGAGGGCGCCGTCGACCGTGCAGCCGCCGCTGGGCAACACCGAGAGCCGCCGCGCGGGGACGTCGTGGCGCAGCTCGTCGACCAGCTCGACGACCAGGTCGGCGAACCGCGGATCGGGGCCGGCCGTGGCCGCCCGAGCGAAGCCCATGCCCAGTTCGGCGGCGCGGTCGCGGGCCTCGCGGTCGAGGTCCCACACGACCTCGACGTGGTCGGAGACGAACCCGATCGGGCAGATCACGATCCCGGGCACACCGCCTGCGTGCAGCGCGTCGATGTGGTCGACGATGTCCGGCTCCAGCCACGGCACCTGCGGCGGTCCCGAGCGGGACTGCCACACGACGTCGTGCTCCACCCCACCGAGCTCGGCGGCGACCAGCCGCGCGGCCTCCTTGACCTGGCGCGAGTAGCGGCGCCCGCCCTCCTCGGGCGGTCCGGCCGCGCGGTCGGCCGCCTCCGGCACCGAGTGCGCGGTGAACACCAGCCGGGCCCCCGGGCCCGCCTCGGCGGCCACCGCACGCACCGCGTCGGCGTTGGCGGCGACGAACAGCGGGTGGTCGAAGAAGTGCCGCAGCTTGATCAGCTCTGGGGCACCGTCCCCGGCGGCGGCGCGGGCGCGCGCGATGTCCTCGGCGTACTGGCGGCAGGCCGAGTAGCCGCCGTACGCGCTGGTGGCGAACACGGCCGCGCGCCGGATCCCGGCCCGGGCCATGTCGGCGACGGTGTCCTCCACCATCGGGTGCCAGTTGCGGTTGCCGAAGAACACCGGCACGTCGATGCGCTCCTCGATCGCCGCGATCAGCTCGCGGTTGCGCGCGTTGAGGGGGCTGACCCCGCCGAAGTGCGCGTAGTGCTCCTCGACGGCGGCCAGCCGCTCCGGTGGGATGCCGCGGCCGCGCGTGACGTTCTCCAGGAACGGGCGGACGTCGGCCGGGCCTTCCGGTCCGCCGAACGAGAGCACGAGCAGGGCGTCGATCGACAGTGCCACCTGGCGATCCTCCCAGGACCGCGGGCAGACTGCCGCCGTGCCCCGCGCGACCGAACAGGACGTCCACGACCTGGCCGGAGGTCTGCCGCACGTCACCGTGATCACCGGGACCGCCGGCAACCGCATCTACCAGGTGGGCGGGAAGTCGTTCGTGTTCTTCCGCACCCCGCGCCCGGACGCCGTCGATCCCGCCACCAGCGAGCGCTACGCCGACGTGATCGTGATCTGGGTGCCCGACGAGCAGGACAAGTTCGCCCTGGTGCAGGACCCGGACCTGCCGTTCTTCACCACGCCGCACTTCGACGGGCACCCGTCGGTGCTGGTGCGGGCGTCCCGGCTCGGCGAGCTGACGCGGGCGCAGCTCGCCGAGGTGATCGAGGACGCGTGGCTCTCGCGGGCGTCGAAGCGGCGGGCCCAGCAGTACCTGGCGAGCCGCTCCTAGGCCGTCGCCTCCGGCGTGGCGACACCGATCGCGTGGAACCCGCCGTCGGCCCAGATCATCGAGCCGGTGGTGGCGGGCATCCAGTCGGAGAGCATCGCGCAGACGGTCTTCGCGACCGGGACCGGGTCGTTGACGTCCCAGCCGAGCGGGGCGCGCCCGTCCCAGGCGTCCTCGAAGGCGGCGAACCCGGGGATCGACTTCGCGGCCATCGTGCGCACCGGCCCCGCCGCGCAGAGGTTCACCCGGATCCCCTTCGGGCCCAGGTCGCGGGCGAGGTAGCGGGTGACCGACTCCAGCGCCGACTTCGCCACGCCCATCCAGTCGTAGGCGGGCCAGGCCTGGCGGTTGTCGAAGTCCATGCCGACGATCGAGCTGCCCGGCCCGAGCAGCGGCAGCACCGCCGTGGCCAGGGACTTCAGCGAGTAGGCGCTGACGTGGATGGTCTGCGCGACGTCCTCCCACGGCGCGTTCAGGAACGCGCCCTCACCCAGGCAGGACGCCGGCGCGAAGCCGATCGAGTGCAGCACCCCGTCGAGGCGGGGCTCGTCGCCGAGGTGCGGGGTGATCCGTTCGACGAGCGAGTCCAGGTGCTCCTGGTTCGTGACGTCCAGCTCGACCACCGGAGCGGGCTGGGGCAGCCGCTGCGCGATCCGCTCCACCAGCCGCAACCGGCCGTAGCCGGTGAGCACGACCTGCGCCCCCTGTTCCTGCGCGATCTTCGCGACGTGGAAGGCGAGGGAGGCGTCGGTGATCACGCCGGTCACGAGCAGGCGCTTGCCGTCGAGGAGACCCATGGCGCTCACCCTATGGGTGAGCGGCTGCAGCGAGAACGCACCCCGCCACGGATCACGCTGCCCGGTTCAGTGGCCCATCCCGAGCCCGCCGTCCACCGGGATCACGGCGCCGGTGATGTACGCGGCGGCGGGCGAGGCCAGGAACGTCACGACGCCGGCGATCTCCTCGACCTCGGCGTAGCGGCCCAGCGGCACCGCGGAGACGATCTCCTTGCGCCGCTCATCGGGCAGCGCGCGGGTCATGTCGGTGTCGACGAACCCCGGTGCGACGACGTTCGCGGTGATGCCCCGCGAGCCCAGCTCGCGGGCGATGGAGCGGGCCAGGCCGACCAGGCCGGCCTTGGACGCGGCGTAGTTCACCTGCCCCGCGGAGCCGAGCAGCCCGACGACCGACGAGATGAAGATCATCCGGCCGCTGCGGGCCTTCAGCATGCCGCGGGTGGCCCGCTTGGCCACCCGGTAGGCGCCGCTGAGGTTGGCGTCGACGACGCGGGTGAACGACTCCTCGCTCATCCGCATCAGCAGGGTGTCGTCGGTGATGCCGGCGTTGGAGACCAGCACCTCGACCGGCCCGTGCTCCTCCTCCACGGTCGTGAACGCGCGGTCGACGGCGTCGGCGTCGGTGACGTCGCACTGCACCGGCAGGAACTCCGCGGGAAGTCCCTCGGCCGAGCCGCGGTGGGTCACCGCGACCTTGTCCCCCTGGGCGGCGAACGCCTTGGCGATCGCCAGGCCGATCCCCCGGTTGCCGCCCGTCACCAGCACGCTGCGCCCAGATGCGCCCTCTGCAGTCACGGTCGATCACCCTAGGGCAGCTCGACCGCTCGCCGCCGATTGACATCAGTGATGTCATTTCAGCATCATTGATGTCATGCCGGTCGATGCGGGTGAGCTGTACGTGGTCCTGCGCCGCGTGCGGCCGCTGCACCTGCTCTCCGCCCGCGCCGTCACCGCTGCGCTGGCCGGTGAGCAGGTCACGATGGGCGTCCGTGCCCTGCTGGAGGCCCTGCTCGACACCGGACCGGCTCCGGTGCCGGCGATCGCGCGCACGCTCTCGCTGCCGCGGCAGGTGATCCAGCGGCTCGTCGACCAGGCCCGTGGGCTCGGTCTCGTCACCACCGCGCCGAACCCGGCTCACCGGCGCTCGCCGCTCGTCGTCCTCACCGACGAGGGCCGCGCTGCGTTCGACCGCATCCACGACGCCGAGCTGCGCGCGCTCGGCCCGATCGCCGCCGGTCTCGATCCCGGCGACGTCGCAGCCGCCGTGCGCGTGCTCGACGCGCTCGTCACCGGGATCGGCCGGATCACCGCCGACGCCCCGCCCGTCCCGATCGAGGAGGCGCCATGACGACCACGCTTACCGCCGGCACCGTCGCCGTCGACGGCGGCCACATCGCCTACGACCGGGCCGGTACCGGCCCGGCGGCGGTGTTCCTGCACGGCGGAGCCCTGGACCGGCGCATGTGGGATCCGCAGCTGGGGTTCACCGACCGGTGGACGGTCGTGCGCATCGACGCCCGCGGGCACGGCGACTCCAGCACACCGCGGGCACCGTTCCGCCACTACGCCGACGTCGTCGCCGTGCTGGAGGCGCTCGATCTCGGACCGGCGGTGCTCGTGGGCCTGTCGATGGGCGGGGCGACCGCGCTCGACGTGGCGATCACCCGGCCCGATCTGGTCCGGGCCGTCGTGGCGTGCGGGGCCGGGGCGAGCAGCGCGGGAGCCGCGGACCTGTTCCGCGACCCGTGGACGCTGGCCCGGCTCGGCGAGCTCGCGCACGCCGCGGCCACCCGCGACGCCGAGCGGTGGACCGAGGCGTTTTTGCAGGTCGGCCTCGTCGGACCGTACCGAGCGGTGACCGACGTGGATCCCGCGGTGCTGGCCGGCTGCCGGGCGATGATCGCGCACACGCTGGCCGCGCACGTCGTGCACGGCGGCCCGCCGCCGCAGTCGCTGCCCGACGCCGCCGCCCGCGCCGCGGAGATCGCGGTGCCGGTGCTGGCCGTGACCGGTGCGCTCGACTCGCCGGACCACGTCCGCATGTCCCGCGAGCTGGCCGAGACCGTCCCCGACGGGCGACTCGCCGTGGTCGAGCGGGCCGCGCACCTGCCCAACATGGAGGAACCCGCGCTGTTCGACGCCCAAGTGCGGCGGTTCCTCGAGGCGCTGTAGCTCTCTCCGGGGGGTCATGCGTCGAGAACGGACCTGCGGTGATCGAACGCCCGGTTGATCACCACGGGTTCGTTCTCGACGCAGGGAGGTCAGGGCAGGCGGCGGCCCATCGCGATCCCCGCGCCGACCCCGGCCACCATCAGCAGGGCCGCGGCCACCAGCCAGGGCCGGCTGACGTCCACCCGCCGGATCTCGTAGCCGATCTGCTCCCCCAGCTCCGCGTACACCTGCCGCAGCTCGGCCTCCGACGCCGCAGTGAAGAACTGCCCGCCGGACAGCTCCGCGATCCGGCGCATGGCCGCGTCGTCGACGCTCACCGGGGTGCGCTCGCCCGGGTTGATCTCGATCGTCCCGTACGCCGTGCCGAACGAGATCGTCGAGATCGGCACCTTCTGCTCGGCCGCCGCCCGGGCCGCGGTGAACGAGCCGCGGGGCAGCTCCTCCGGCCGGTCCCCGCCGGGCAGGGTCTGCGCACCATCGCTCATCAGCACGATCCGGGCCGGCGGCGGCCCCTCGTCGGACGAGGCCGCGACCGACTGGGAGAACGAGTCGATCGACTGCAGCGCCGCGAAGATCGCCTCGCCGGTGGCGGTGGCCTCGGACAGCCGCAGGTTGTCGATGGCCCGCTTCACCGGGGCCCGATCGACGGTGGGCGAGACCAGCACCGCGGCCGTACCGGCGAACGACACGAGGCCGAGGTTCACCCCGGGGGTGAGCTGATCGGCGAACGCCTTGGCCGCCGCCTGCGCGGCGGCGAGCCGGCTGGGTTGCACGTCGGTGGCCTTCATCGACAGCGACACGTCGATGACGAGCACGACCGTGGCCCGGTTGCGCGGCACCTTCGCCTCGGCCTGCGGCCCGGCCAGCGCGACCGTCAGCACCGCGAGCGAGGCCAGCAGCGCCACCGCGGGCACGTGCCGCCACCAGCCCGGCCGGTTCGGCGCGATCCTGTCCAGCAGCTCCAGGTTGGTGAACGCCACCGTGTCGCGGCGCCGCCGGCGCAGCAGCCACCCGTACCCGGCGGCCAGCCCGACCACGACGAGGAGCAGCAGCAACCACCACGGGTAGGCGAACACACCGGCCACGGCTACCGCCCGCCTCCCGACCACATCCGCTTGCGCGCCAGCGCGAACCGCACGATGTCGGCGACCCAGTCCGAGTCCGTCCGCAGGGTCAGGTGCCCGGCTCCGCAGCGGCGCAGGGTGCGCGCCACCGCCTCCCGGTGCTCGGCCGCCGCGGCGGCGAACTCGCGGCGCAGCAGCGGCGTCGTCTCCACCTCCCGCTGGCGGCCGGTCTCAGGGTCGGCCAGCACGACGGTGCCGACGTCGGGCAGGTCCAGCTCGCGCGGGTCGAGCACCTCCACGGCCAGCAGCTCGTGCCGCGTCGAGAGCGCCTTCAACGGCCGCTCCCACGTCGGCTCGCCGAGGAAGTCGGAGATCACGACGGCGAGCCCGCGGCGGCGGGGCGGGCGGCGCAGCTGCTCGATCGCGGCTGCCAAGTCGCCGCGGTTGCCGGGCTTCGCCCGCGGGGTCTCGGCGACCCGACGGATGAGGGTGTGCGCGTGCGCGACGCCGCCGCGGGCCGGGATGCGCACGGTCTGCTCCCCCGTCGCGACGACGGCGCCGATGCGGTTGCCCCCGCCCCGGGTGAGGTGGGTGATCGCCGCCAGCGCGGCGATGGCGAGATCGCGCTTCTCGCACGCGGCCGTGCCGAAGTCGAGGCTGGCCGACAGGTCCATCACGACCCACGTCTCCAGTTCCCGGTCGGCCACGGTCTCGCGGACGTGCGGCTCGGTCGTGCGGGCGGTGACCGCCCAGTCCATCCGGCGGACGTCGTCGCCGGGCTGGTAGGCGCGGGCGTCCCCGGGTTCGCTGCCCGGTCCGGGGACCAGCCCGAGGTGGTTGCCCTGCAGCAGGCCGTCGAGCCGGCCGCGCACGGTGAGCTCGAGCGAGCGCAGGGCCGCGTCCATCCGTCCGTCGCGGAAGGACGGCGGGCTCGTCGGGGGCCGGCGCCTGCCCGGTGGCGCGCCGGTGGGCGGTGCGGGTGCCGTCACGGCGTCGCGCCCACCCCGGTGTACTGGGCGGCCCCGCCCTGTGGCCGCGCGCTGACCTGCGGCAGCGGCACCGCACCGAGGACCCGGCCGATGATGTGGTCGATCGGCACTCCGTCGGCGATCGCGTCGTAGGACAGCACCAACCGGTGCCGCAGCACGTCCGGGGCGACGTCGAGGACGTCCTGCGGGAGCACGTAGTCACGGCCGCGGATCAGCGCGAGCGCCCGCGCCGCGGCGACGATGCCCAGCGTGGCGCGCGGCGAGGCGCCGTAGGAGACCCAGCCGGCGACGTCGGAGAGCCCGTGCTCGCTCGGGGTGCGGGTGGCGACGACGAGCCGCACGACGTAGTCGACGAGCGCGTGGTGGACGAACACCCGCGAGGCTACGCCCTGCAGACGGACCAGCTCCTCGGGATCGATCACCTGCTGGGCCTCGGGCGGGGTCGCCCCCATGCGGTAGACGATCTCCCGCTCCTCCTCGATGTTGGGGTACTCGACCACGATCTTGAACAGGAAGCGGTCGCGCTGCGCCTCCGGCAGCGGGTAGACGCCCTCGTTCTCGATCGGGTTCTGGGTGGCGAGCACGAGGAACGGCGAGGGCATCGGGAAGGTCTGACCGCCGATCGACAGGTGCCGCTCGGCCATCACCTCCAGCAGCGCCGACTGCACCTTCGCGGGCGCGCGGTTGATCTCGTCGGCGAGCACGAAGTTCGCCACCACCGGGCCCAGCTCGACGTCGAACTCCTCGCGGCCCTGCCGGTAGATGCGGGTGCCGAGGATGTCGGCGGGCACCAGGTCGGGGGTGAACTGCAGGCGCGCGAACGTGCCGCCGACGACCTTCGCGACCGTCTCCACGGCCAGGGTCTTCGCGACACCGGGCACGCCCTCCAGCAGCAGGTGCCCCTTGGCCAGCAGGCCGACGAGCATCCGCTCGACGAGCCGGTCCTGCCCGACGATGACGCGCTTGATCTCGAAGACGATCCGCTCGAGCCTCTCGCCCTCCCGGGCGGGGGCGGGCACGGAATCCGGCGCACTGCTCACGGAACCATTTCACCGCGGCGGGGGTGTGACGCCCGTGAGGCCCGGTGCGAGCGGGCATCGCGGAGGCGCGCAGCGCCCGCGGAGGGGGCGCGAGCACCGCAGAGCACCTCGGCGACGGGCGGCCGCGAGCCCTCGACGGGCGGCGGAGGCGCGCGGAGCAGATCCGGCTTCAGAGGACGCGCGTCGCCACCGGGAGCAGGCCCTTGGTCCGCACCTTCGTCACGCGCACGCTCGCCCCCGTGTACGGCGCCTCGATCATCTTCCCGTTGCCGATGTAGAGGGCGACGTGGTGGATCGGCTTGCCGGGGTCGGCCCAGAACAGCATGTCGCCGGGCCGGATCTCGGAGATCGGGACGTGCTTGCCGGCGTGGAACTGGTTGCGGCTGACCCTCGGCAGCTTCACGCCGACTCCGTTGAACGCGTAGAGCATCAGGCCGGAGCAGTCGAACCCGATGCGGTCGAGCGGTGACCCGAGCCCGTCGGGGATGCCGGTCGTGGGGCCGCGGCCGTTCCCGCCACCCCACACGTACGGCACGCCGATCTGCGACATCGCCCGGTCGATCACCCGTCGGATCGCCTCCGAGCCGCGGGCGGGGGTGGATCCGGCGGCCGCGACCCGGCCGGCCGCGGCGGCGCGTTCGGCCTCCTGGGCCCGCGCCTGGGCGACCGCCTGCTCCTCCTGCCACCGCTGGAACCGCTCCCGCTGTTCGCGCAGACCGGCGTCGGCGGCGATCGCGGCGTCCAGCCGGGCCTGCAGCTCGGCCCGCTGCGCGGCGATCTCGTCCAGCTGCCGGCGGTGCTCGCGCGCGGCGGCGTCGGCGGTCGCGAGGGCGTCATCGGCGACGCTCTTCGCGGCCGCCGCCTCCTCCTCGCGCTCGCGGGCGTCCTCCAGCGCGGCCCGGGCCGCGGAGTCCGCGTTCGCCTTGGCGATGCGCGCCTTCTCCAGCGACTCCTGGACCGACTTCTGCTGCTCAGCGATCAGGTTGGCGTACGCGGCGCGGTCGACGAGGTCGTCGGGTCCGGTCGCGGCGGAGAGCAGCCCGAGCGGCCCGAGATCGGGGCCCTGCTCGTAGAGGGACGCGATGAGGTCGTCGAGCCGCGCCCGGGCGGCGTCGATGGCGGCGGTCGCGGCCTCGGTCTCCGCACGGGCGAGCTCGGCCTTGCGCGCGGCCGTCGCGGCTGCTTCTTGGGCCGCGGCCAGCTCGACGAGCGCCGCCTCGGCGTCCTCGCGGCGCATCGCCAGCTGGACCTGCAGCTCATCGGTCCGCTCGTCGAGCTCGGCCAGCTGGGCGGTCAGCCTGCCCACCTCGGCCGACCGGGCCGTGACGGCGTCCCGGCTCGCGGCCAGCTCCTGGTCGGACGGGTTGGGTGGCGGCGTCGGTGACGGCGGATCCGCCGCGGCGACCGGCGCTCCCGCCAGCAGCAGGAACGCCACCAGGACGGCCGCCAGCGGCGCGGCGGCAGCTCTGCAGAGCGCCCGCACCGAACCTCCTGTCGCCCGTCGAGCCCAAGATCGCGGGCAGCGTGCCATCAGCGGGGCCCGGCGGCGGGTACGACGCGCGGAGGCCGCGCCAAGATCGTTCGGTCGGGGTATTCCGCAGCCACCCAACGGCGCACTCGAGGGAGCCGGGAACGTGATCGACCCCCGCTCGACTCACAAACAGGACACGCGTACTGTTTAGGGCGGAGAGGGGTCCGCGGTGACCGTGAGGTGTGGGTGCGCCAGACTCCGGGAAACCGAGCAGACCCGCCGAACGACGCGCCACCACCGCTCAGGAGGACCAGGCCAGTGACCAGCACGAATTCCGGACGTGACAGCTTCGGCGCCAAGGGCACGCTGCAGGTAGGCGGCACCGAGCACGAGATCTTCCGGCTCAGCGCGGTCGACGGCGCCGAGCGGCTCCCGTTCAGCCTCAAGGTGCTGCTCGAGAACCTGCTGCGGACCGAGGACGGCGCCAACGTCACCGCCGACCACATCCGCGCCCTCGCCGGCTGGGACCCGGCGGCCGAGCCCGACACCGAGATCCAGTTCACCCCGGCGCGCGTGGTGATGCAGGACTTCACCGGGGTGCCCTGCGTTGTCGACCTCGCCACCATGCGCGAGGCCGTCACCGAGCTGGGCGGTGACCCGGCCAAGGTGAACCCGCTCGCGCCGGCCGAGCTCGTCATCGACCACTCCGTGATCATCGACGTGTTCGGCCGTCCGGACGCGTTCGAGCGCAACGTCGACTTCGAGTACCAGCGCAACAAGGAGCGCTACCAGTTCCTGCGCTGGGGCCAGCGGGCGTTCGACGAGTTCAAGGTCGTCCCGCCGGGCACCGGGATCGTGCACCAGGTCAACATCGAGCACCTCGCCCGCGTCGTGATGGTGCGCAACGGCCAGGCCTACCCGGACACGGTGGTGGGCACCGACTCGCACACCACGATGGTCAACGGGCTCGGGGTGCTCGGCTGGGGCGTCGGCGGCATCGAGGCCGAGGCCGCGATGCTCGGCCAGCCCGTCTCGATGCTGATCCCGAAGGTGGTCGGCTTCAAGCTGACCGGGGAGATCCCGGCGGGCGCCACGGCCACCGACGTGGTCCTCACGATCACCGAGATGCTGCGCCGCCACGGTGTGGTCGGCAAGTTCGTCGAGTTCTACGGCGAGGGCGTCAGCGCCGTGCCGCTGGCCAACCGGGCAACGATCGGCAACATGAGCCCGGAGTTCGGCTCCACCGCGGCGATCTTCCCGATCGACGACGAGACCATCCGATACCTCAAACTCACCGGCCGCTCCGACGAGCAGATCGCGCTGGTCGAGGCGTACGCCAAGGAGCAGGGCCTCTGGCACGACCCGAGCCGCGAACCGGTCTTCTCCGAAACGCTCGAGCTGGACCTCTCGACGGTGGTGCCGTCGATCGCCGGGCCGAAGCGCCCGCAGGACCGCATCGCGCTCGCTGACTCCAAGGCCGCCTTCCGCAAGGCCGTCCGCGATTACACCGATGATCCGGAGGCCGAGGTCACCGGCGTCGACGAGGCCGGCAGGGAGTCGTTCCCGGCCAGCGACGCACCCGCGCCGGGCACCGACCACGACGCGAAGCCGGTCGTGTTCTCCGCGGCCGAGGGCTGCGGTGGCCGCCCGTCCAAGCCGGTCACCGTGAAGTCGGAGGGCCGCGGCGAGTTCGTGCTCGACCACGGCGCGGTGGTGATCGCGTCGATCACCTCGTGCACCAACACGTCGAACCCGTCGGTGATGCTGGGCGCGGCCCTGCTGGCCAAGAACGCCGTCGAGAAGGGCCTCACGGTCAAGCCGTGGGTGAAGACCTCGATGGCGCCCGGCTCGAAGGTCGTCACCGACTACTACGAGAAGGCCGGCCTGTGGCCGTACCTGGAGAAGCTCGGCTACCACCTCGTCGGGTACGGGTGCACCACCTGCATCGGCAACTCCGGCCCGCTGGGCGAGGCGATCTCCGCGGCGATCAACGAGCACGACCTCGCGGTCGTGTCGGTGCTGTCGGGCAACCGGAACTTCGAGGGCCGGATCAACCCCGACGTCAAGATGAACTACCTGGCCAGCCCGCCGCTGGTGATCGCGTACGCGCTGGCCGGAACGATGGACTTCGACTTCGAGACCCAGCCGCTGGGCACCGGGTCCGACGGCGAGCCCGTGTTCCTGAAGGACATCTGGCCCTCCCCGGCCGACGTCGCCGCGGTGATCGAGAACTCGATCAGCCAGGAGATGTTCACCAAGGACTACGCGGACGTCTTCGCCGGTGACGAGCGGTGGCGCTCGCTGCCGACGCCGGAGGGCGACACCTTCGACTGGGACCCGGACTCCACCTACGTCCGCAAACCCCCGTACTTCGAGGGCATGAGGGCCGAGCCCGACCCGGTCCAGGACATCACCGGGGCCCGGGTGCTGGCCAAGCTGGGCGACTCGGTCACCACCGACCACATCTCCCCCGCCGGCTCGATCAAGCCGGACAGCCCCGCCGGGAAGTACCTCATCGAGCACGGCGTGGACCGCAAGGACTTCAACTCCTACGGCTCCCGCCGCGGCAACCACGAGGTGATGATCCGCGGCACGTTCGCCAACATCCGGCTGCGCAACCTGCTGCTCGACGGGGTCAGCGGCGGCTACACCCGCGACTTCACGCAGGAAGGCGGCCCGCAGGCGTTCATCTACGACGCCGCGCAGAACTACGCCGCGAAGGGCATCCCGCTGGTCGTGCTCGGCGGCAAGGAGTACGGCTCCGGGTCGTCGCGCGACTGGGCGGCGAAGGGCACCGCGCTGCTCGGCGTGAAGGCCGTGATCGTGGAGAGCTTCGAGCGCATCCACCGCTCGAACCTCATCGGCATGGGGGTGCTGCCCCTGCAGTTCCCGGCCGGCGAGTCGGCGGACAGCCTGGGCCTCGACGGCACCGAGACCTTCGACATCACCGGGGTCACGGCGCTCAACGAGGGCGTCACCCCGCGGACGGTGCACGTGACGGCGCGCAAGGACAGCGGCGAGACCGTCGAGTTCGACGCGATCGTGCGCATCGACACCCCGGGTGAGGCGGACTACTACCGCAACGGCGGCATCCTGCAGTACGTCCTGCGGGGCATGCTGCGCGGCTGACACCGGGCATTCTGCGACGAACGGCCCTTTCGTCCACCTCGAGTGGACGAAAGGGCCGTTCGTCGCGCTACCGATCCGCAGGCGCAGCCGCCCCGGCCCGCCGGTCCAGCAGCACCGTGCCGGTGAGCCATCCGCCGACGCCGCGGTGTCCAGTGCTGCACACGATCCCGACCAGGCCCACCAGCCCCCACAGGAACGCGAGACCGCCGCTCTGCTCCACGTTCTGCAGCAGCACGTAGCCACCGACGCCGAGCAGGCTGCGGGCCAGCCGCAAGCCCGGCCCGGGCACCGCGCCGTCCGGGAACGCGGGCCGCAGCAGCACCGCCCGCTGCCCCAGCGTGCCGCCCGTTCCGGCGCTCGGCACGATCACGAACAGCAGCAGCCAGGGCAGCCAGCCGCCGAGCACCGCCTCCACCGGTGCCAGCCACTGCGGCGGCGGCGCGAGCGACTCTCCGGCCAGCAGCAGCACCGCGCGCAGGACCACCATCAGCACCGCACCGGTGAGCCACACCCCGAGCAGGTCGCACAGCACGCCGAGCAGCCGCCGCGACACCGTGACCGGTCGTGGCTGCGTCGGGGGTGCCGCATCCCGCCGCTGCCCGGGCACGTACCGCAGCAGCGGCCCGGCCGACGCACCCAGCAGGGCACCGGCGGTGTTGGCGAGGAGGTCGTCGACGTCGAACAGCCGGTACGGGCACGGGAAGAGGAACCACACCCCGGTGAGCTGGGTGAACTCCACCAGGAGGGACACCCCGAACCCGACCAGCGTCGCCACCGCGACGGAGCGGCCGCCGAGGTGCCGCAGGAACGCCCCGAGCGGCACGAACAGCGCCACGTTGAACAGCACCTGCTGGATCGCCGGGTTCCGCAGCGGGTTCGCGACGGCGTACCGCGCGACGTCGTCGACGAAGGCGAACAGCCGCAGCTGCGCACCCGCTGCCGCGGCGGCGGAGCGGCACGCCTCCTCGACCGACGGCAGCGGCAGCAGCACGTACGCCACCAGCGCCAACGCGTACACCAGTGCAGCCGCCGCGAGCAGTGCCCGGCCCCAGCCCAGCTCACCTCGGCGCCGGTAGCTGGCCGCCACGTACGGCACCAGCAGCACCATCGCCAGCCCTGCGCCCGCCACGACGGCGATCACGGCGGGCACGATCCGAACGGTCATGCGGTCACCTTGGCAGCACCACCGGCGCCGCCGCGTCACACGGAGAGCTGGTCCACGCCCCGGTGACCCGGGCGGCCCCGCGCAACGAACGGCACTTTCGTCCACCTGGAGTGGACGAAAGTGCCGTTCGTTGCATCGGTGGGGCGAGCGGCTGATCACACCGCGGGCTGATCGGTGGCCGCCCTCGCTGCCCGGCGCCGCCGCAACGGGGCCGCCGCGACCGCGGGCACGATGACCAGCGCGGCCACGCCGCCGGCCAGCGCCAGCGTCGAGTAGCCGGCTGCGCTCACCACCAGCCCGGACGCCAGTCCGGCCCCGGCACCGGACAGGGCGATCGCGACGTCGACCTTGCCCTGGGTCCGCGCGCGCACGTCCAGCGGGACGGCGGCGAGGATCGCCGTGCCGCTGACCAGCCCGATGTTCCAACCCAGCCCGAGCAGCGCGAGGGCGATCGTCAGCAGCGGCACCGAGTCGGCCGGAGCGATCGCCGCGAGCAGGCCCGCGAACAGCAGCGTCCCGCCGGACGCTGCGGCCATCCGCAGCGGACCGAACCGGTCCACCAGCCGGCCGGTGATGGGCGACGGCAGGAACATCGCCGCCACGTGCACGGCGATCACCATCCCGGCGATCCCGACGCCGTGACCGTGGGCGGTGAGGTGGACGGGCGTCATCGTCATGATCGCGACCATCACGAGCTGGGTGACGGTCATGACGACCGCGCCCACCACCACTGACGGGGCCGCGGACCGCGCCTGCGCGGGTTCCGGCGCGGCCACCGCCGGACCGTCCACGGTCGCGGCGACGACGGACACCGTGGCCGCCGCGGCCCGTTCCCGGGCCAGCAGCAGCGGATCCGGCCGCAGCATCAGCCCCAGCACGACCGCCGCGGCGCCGTAGGCGAGTGCGGCCAGCAGGAACGGCCCGGCCAGCGCCGGGACCCCCCACGGCGCGACCGCCGCCCCGCTGATCGCGGTGAGGTTCGGCCCGAGCACCCCGCCCAGGGTGGTCGCGAGCAGCACCGTGCTGACCGCGCTCGCCCGCCGTTGCGGTGCGGCGGCGTCAGCCCCCGCGTAGCGGGCCTGCAGGTTGGTCGCGGTGCCCGAGCCGTACAGGACGAACGCGGCGAAGAGCAGCGCCGGGCTGCCCAGCACCGCCGCCAGCACGACCCCGAGAGCGCCGACCGCACCGACGGTGTAGCCCACGGTGAGGCCGCGGCGCCGACCGCCGGTGTCGGAGATGCGCCCCACCGCGGCCGCCGCCACCGCCGAGCCGACGGTGAACAGCGCCGTCGGCAGCCCGGCGAGGGCGGTGCCGCCGAGCATCTCCTGCGCCAGCAGCGCGCCCACCGTGATCCCGGCGGCGAGCCCGGCGCCGCTGAGCACCTGTGCGGCGACCAGGACCGTCAGGATACGGCGCTGCTGCGGATCCCGTGCGGGCGCGTCCCGCTCGCTGCTCACCGGACCCGTTCTACTCACCCCCGCGGCCCCGGGCCACTCCCGCTGAGGTCAGGCCGGGTGCGTCGGATCGACCCACGGCACGTACTCGGCCTCCGGGAGGTTCTCGACGTCGATGGCGAGGTTCACCACGATCGGCTCCTGGCCGCTGCGGGTGAGCACGCACTCCAGCGGTTCGTCGTCGAGCGCGTTGATCTCCTGGTGCGGCACGAACGGCGGCACGTAGATGAACCCGCCCGGTCCGGCCTCCGCCGTGTACTCCAGGTTCTCGCCCCACCGCATCCGCGCGCGGCCGCGCACCACGTAGATGACGCTCTCCAGCTCGCCGTGGTGGTGCGCGCCGGTCCGGGCACCGGGATGGATCGTGACGGTGCCCGCCCACAGCTTCTGCGCACCGACCCGTGCGCCGGTGACGGCCGCCGCCCGGTGCATGCCTGGGGTCTGCGGGGTGTTGGGGTCCAGCGCGTCGGCGGGGATCACCTTCACGCCGTTGTCGCGCCAGTCGAAGCCGGTCACCCGGCAACCCTATCGGCGCGCCCGCTGCAGGCGCACCGCCAGCCCGTCGAGCAGATAGGTGATGCCGCTGCGCGCGAGCAGGTCGAGATCGAGGTCGTAGTCCTCGGCGAGCATGCGGCTCATCATCGGGAAGCGACCGGACGCGACGAGTGCCTGCAGCGCGGGCATCGACCGCTCGAGCCATTCCTCGCTGTCGAGGCCGGTCTCCGCCGTGGCCGCCGCCTCCGCCTCGAACCCCAGCGCGACACCGCGCACCAGGTTGAACAGGATCAGCTGGACGTCGAACGCCTCCTGCAGTGGGATCGGCTCGTCCCGCAGCGCGGCCAGGCACCACTCCGTGAACGCCAGCCCCTTGCGCAGCGGCGTGGGCCGGGTCAGCGACATCACGGTCGCCAGCCAGGGATGGGTGCGAAAGGCCGCCCACAGCGCGGCAGCGGCGACCTCCAGCCGGGCGCGCCAGCCCGCCGGCGGCGGGTCGGGCGGCTCCCACTCGCCCAGTGCCGCCTCCTGCATGCGCAGGACCAGGTCGTCCTTGTCGGCGACGTGCCGGTACAGCGACATCGTCGCCGCACCCAGCTCCGCGGCCACCCGGCGCATCGACACCGCCTCCAGCCCCTCCACGTCGGCCACCCGCATCGCGGTCGCGACGATCGTCTCGGCGTCGAGCCCCGCATCGGAGGCGGCTCGCGGCCGGAGCCGCGCCGTGGCGGAGGTCGCGGCGACGACGGTGCCGACACCGGGGACGGGCCGCGTCAGCCCTTCCTGCCGCAGCATCGCGAGCGCCTTGCTCGCCGTGGCCATGGCGACCCCCCACCGGCGGGTCAGCTCGCGGGTCGAGGGCACCTTCTGCCCCACGGCCAACTCGCCCGAGAGGATCCGGGCGCGCAGCTCGGACGCGATCGCTGCAGCGCCTGGTCCCCGGGTCACACCGTCACCGCACTAGTGCACCAGAATCCGGCACCCACGCCACCGGCAGAGTAGTACACCTGGCGCTCTACTGCGGAAGAAACACTGGTGAGAGCCATGCGTACACCATACGCTCGCCGCCATGACCGCACCTACTGCACTCATCAGCGGGGCCGGGATCGCCGGTTCCGCGGCGGCGTACTGGCTACGCCGCGCCGGTTGCGACGTCACCGTGGTCGAACGGGCGAACGTGCCCCGCCGAGGCGGCCAAACCGTCGACCTGCGCGGAGCGGGGCGCACCGTCGCCCGCCGGATGGACGTCTTCGACGAGATCGTCGCGCGCAGCGTGGAGCAGCGCGGCCTCGCCGTCGTCGACGACGACGGCCGGGTCCGGGCGTCTCTGCAGGTGGACGCGTTCGACGGCAACGGCATGGTCAGCGAGATCGAGATCCTGCGGGGCGATCTCGCCGACGTGCTCCTCGCCGCCGCGGCCGACGACGTGGAGTTCGTGTGGGGCGACTCCGTCGTTGCACTCACCGAGCACGCCGGAGGCGTCACCGTCGAGTTCGAGCGGTCCCCGGCGCGCACCTTCGACCTGGTGATCGGGGCGGACGGCACGCACTCCGCCG
Source organism: Pseudonocardia thermophila (assembly GCF_900142365.1). Taxonomy (GTDB): domain Bacteria; phylum Actinomycetota; class Actinomycetes; order Mycobacteriales; family Pseudonocardiaceae; genus Pseudonocardia; species Pseudonocardia thermophila. The sequence continues at coordinate 283,422 of NZ_FRAP01000001.1, forward strand.
TCCGCGCGGCAGCGTTCGGGCCGGAAACACGGTTCCTGCGGCCGCTCGGCGGGTACCAGGCGTGGTTCACCGCTCCGGCTGCCCCCGAGCTCGACGGCTGGTACCTCATGCACCGGGCCCCCGGCGGGCTCGTGTCCTCGCTGCGGCCCGGGCGGCTGCCCGGCGAGACGAAGGCGTCGCTCGGCTTCGCCGGCGGACCCGTCGACGTCGACCGCCGCGACGGCGCCGCCGTGCGTGCGCTGCTGCGCGAGCGGTTCGCAGGCGTCACCGGGTGGAAGGTGCCGTGGCTGCTCGACGCTGCAGACGCCGCTCCCGATCTCGTCTTCGACTCGATCGACCAGGTGCGCATGGACCGATGGACGATCGGCCGGGTGGCACTGGTGGGCGACGCGGCGTGCTCACCGTCTTCGCTCACCGGGATGGGTACGTGCATGGCCGTCGTCGGCGCGTACGTCCTGGCCGGCGAGCTCGGCCGGGCCCGGCACGACCACCGCGCCGCGTTCGCGCGCTACGAGGAGATCATGCAGCCCTACGTCGCGCAGGCCCAGGAGCTGCCACCCGGTGGCATGGCCGGGTACGCGCCGCGGAGCCGGTTCGGGATCACCCTGAGCACCCTGTCCATGCGGTCCATGACCCGCTGGCCGGTGCGAGCGATCGCCGCCCGGTTCTTCGCCAAGGCCGACGCGATCGACCTGCCCGACTACACCGCCGACCGCGCGGGGTGACCGCTCACGCCATCTCGTCGCCCTCCGCCGCGACGGCGAGCGTGAGCGCGAACCGCTCCAGCGGGTCCGTCCACGTTCGCACCGGGGCGAACTTGCTGGCCTGCAGCATCTGCCGCACCCCCGCGACGTGGAACTTCGCCGAGATCTCGGTGCGCATCTCCTCCCCCGCCGCGAAGTCCGCCACCAGATCGAGCGCGCGGACGTGCACGGTCATCGCGCGGGTGGCCCGCAGCCGCATCTCGATCCACTCGTCGACCGGGTCCCACAGCGCCACGTGCTCGAAGGCGTCGACGACGAAGTCTGCGCAGAGCTCGCGGTTGAGCACGTGCAGGACGTTCCGGTTGAACTCGGCGGTGATCCCGGCGGCGTCGTCGTAGGCGGCGACCAGGGTGGGCTCGTCGATCACCAGGCCGGTGCCGAGCAGCAGGTGCTCCCCGGGCTGCAGCACGGCGCGCAGTTGGTCGAGGAACACCCGCCGTTCGTGCGGGCGCAGGTTGCCGATCGTGCCGCCGAGGAACGCGACCGTGCGCTGCTGGCCGAGCGGGAGCCGATCGAGGTGGGCGGTGAAGTCGCCGACCACGCCGTGCAGCTCCAGCTGCGGGTAGTCGGCGGCGAGCGCGTCCATGGCCTGCCGCAGCGCCGGCGCGCTCACGTCCTGCGGCACGTAGCGGCGCAGGGTACCGGCCCGGACGAACGCGTCGAGCAGCAGCCGGGTCTTCTCCGACGAGCCCGAGCCCAGCTCCACGAGCGTGTCGGCGCCGGTCGCAGCGGCGATCTCGTCGACGCTGTCGATGAGCAGTGCGCGCTCCGTGCGGGTCGGGTAGTACTCCGGCAGCCGCGTGATCCGTTCGAACAGCGCGCTGCCGCGGGCGTCGTAGAACCACTTCGGCGGCAGGTTCTTCAGCGGTGCGGTGAGTCCGGCGCGCACGTCGGCGCGCAGGGCGGCCGCGGCGTCGTCCTCGGTGAGGTGGATGTCGAGCAGACCGGTACCGGCGCTCATGCAGTCCTCGTCTCGTCGGTCGTGCGGATGGCGTGCGTGGTGACGGTCCCGGGCCGGGCGACGACGAGGTGCCGGTCGGGCACCTCCTGCCAGCCGGGATCGTGGTCGATCGGTTCGGAGGCGACGAGCACCGACTCGTCGCCCGCGCGCACCGACAGCGCGTGGCCCCAGGCCGTGGCCCAGACACCGGCGCCGTCGGTGAGCAGCAGGTTCAGCCGGGAGCCGGGCGCCGCGCGCTCCAGCTCGGCAGTCACGTCGACGAGTACGTCGGCGGGATCGCGTCCGGCGCGCAGCCCGTGCCGCACCAGCGCCCACACCAGTGCCGAGTCGGTGGGGGCGTCGAGGGTGAGCAGGTCGACGACCGGCAGTCCGGCGGCGAGCCCGGCAACCGAGTGCGGCCACCCGCGCACGACGCCGTTGTGGCTGAACAGCCAACGCCCTTCGGCGAAGGGAGCAGCGGCGGTGACCGTGACCGGCATGCCGGTGGTGGCCGAGCGCACCGCGGCGAGCACCGCAGCCGAGCGGGTGGTGCGGGCCAGATCGGGGAACGACTGGTCGGACCAGATCGGTGCGGCGCTGCGGTACCGGAGGGCCGCGCCCCCCGGGTGCGGGTACCAGCCCGCGCCGAAGCCGTCGGCGTTCACGGTCCCGCCGCCGCGCATGTCGATGGGCGCGTACGACTGGTGCAACAGCCCGTGCTTCGGCTCCAGCACCAGCTCGGCGACGGTGACGGGTGGGCCCACGTAGGCCAGGTGACGGCACACGTCAGGCGGCGAGATCGGCCGGGCGGGCGTCGCGCGCGGTGCGGAACCCGCTGAAGATCTGCCGGCGGATCGGGTGGTCCCAGTTGCGGAACGTCGCCCGCGCCACAGTGGTGTCGGTGGCGAACGACCCGCCGCGCAGCACCTTGTAGTCGCCGCCGAAGAACACCTCGGAGTACTCCTCGTACGGGAACGCGGTGAAGCCCGGGTACGGGTGCCAGTCCGAGGCGCACCACTCCCACACGTCGCCGATGAGCTGGTGGACGCCGAGGGGCGACGCGCCCGCCGGGTAGGCACCGACCGGGGCGGGCTGCAGGTGGCGCTGGCCGAGGTTGGCGTGCCCCGGCGTCGGGTCGGTGTCGCCCCACGGAAAGCGCCGGGTGCGCCCGCTCACCGGGTCGTACCGGGCGGCCTTCTCCCACTCGGCCTCGGTGGGCAGCCGCCGGCCCGCCCACGCGGCGTACGCCTCGGCCTCGTGGTAGCTCACGTGCACCGCCGGCTCGTCGGCCGGCACGGGTTCGACCCGGCCGAACCGGCGCCGGTACCAGGTGCCGGAGCCGTCCTGCTGCCAGAACCGCGGCGCGAACAGGCCCTCCTCCACGCAGTGCCGCCAGCCGACGTCGCTCCACCAACGCGGATCCCGGTAACCGCCCGCGGCGACGAACTCCATGTACTGCCCGTTGGTGACCGGGTGGGTGTCGATCACGAACGCCGGCAGGTCGACGACGTGGGCGGGGCGTTCGTTGTCCAGCGCCCACGGCTCGCTCGAGGTGCCCATCGTGGACGGACCGGCCGGGACCAGCACCTCTTCCCGGGGCAGCGGGCGGCCCGGCGGCGGGGCGGGCGCGTCGAGCACGGCGGGACCGCGGCGCAGCTGGTGGGTGGCGAGCATCGTCTCGTCGTGCTGCTGCTCGTGCTGCACGATCATCGCGAACGCGAACGCGTGATCGACCAGCGGCCGTCCGCGCAGTGGATGCCCGGCGAGCACGTCGAGCACCTTGTCCCGGACCTCGGCCACGTAGGCGCGGGCCTCGGCCGGGCCGAGCAGCGGCAGGTGGACGCGGCTGGCGCGGTTGTGCCGGAACGCGTCGTAGAGCCCGTCGATGTCGGGGCGCAGCGGCTCGCGGCCGCCCACGTCGCGGACGAGCCAGATCTCCTCCTGGCTGCCGACGTGCGCCAGGTCCCACACCAGCGGCGACATCAGCGGCGAGTGCTGCGCGGTGAGCTCGGCGTCGTCGATGTCGGTGAGCAGCTGGCTGCGCCGCCGGGCGGCGGCGAGCAGCTCGGCCACGCGGGTGCGCAGGATCTCGACGTCTGCGGTGGTTGCGGTGGTGGGCACGCCGGTGGTGGGCATCGTCATCGCGGCTCCTCAGGGGTGTGCGGGAGATCAGCGGGGCAGAGCCCGCGGCGGACCTGCCGTTCGGTCATCTCGTCGAGGTCGTCGACGAGCCACTGCGGGGCTCCGAGTCCGCCGAGGCGGGACCGGGCCAGCTCGAACGCCGCGGTGGCGGCGCGAGCGAGCACGGGGTGGTCCAGGCCGTGCCGGGCGGCCTGCAGCCACAGGTCGGCGGCCGGTTCGGCGATGGCGAGCGCCTGCTCGGTGACGGCGCGGTCGGCGGTGAGCGCGGTCAGCACCGCGACCGGCAGCGCCCAGCGCCTGCCCGGCTGCATGTCGACGTAGCGCACCTCCAGGTGGCCGTGCGGGCGCACCGGGGGGAACAGCGTGGACACGTGGTAGCGCAGGTCGTCGGTGGTGGGTGGGCGCGGGCCTTCGCCGGCGATCCAGCGAGCGAAGGTGAGGCGCTCCGGTGCGAGCCAGCGCGGTCCGGCGCCGCGGATGCACAGCACCGGGGTGGCGAGCACCCGGCGCGCCCAGGCTGCGGCCGGGTCGAGCTCGCCGAACACCGGCGGGATCGCGCGCCACGGGTCGCACCGCTGCCAGCTGCGCCACCGCGCGGACTTCCATCCGGTGTCCCGCCCGGCCACCACGGCGGAGTTGGCGAACGCGCCGAGCAGCACCGGGCCCAGGGCGTGCAGGGCGTGCCAGCGCAGCGGCAGATCGGCCGCCTCACCGGCGTCGAGGCAGACCTGCACCGCCGCCGTGGAGCACATGCCGGTGCGGCCGTGCGGGCCGTGTCGGTCGAACGCCTCCTCCATGGCGGCGTAGCGCGGCAGGTCGAGGATCCGCACGGGCGGCAGCGCGGGGTCAGCGGCCCGGGGCAGGGCGACGATGCCGTGGGCGGCGAGCCGGTCGTGCAGGACGGCGGCGTCGGCGGCTGCGGTGGCGAGGAGGTCGGACAGGGAGGCAGCGGGCGGGCTGGCCAGTTCGACCTGGCCGCCCGGCTCCACGGTGACGGTGGAGCCGCCCGGCAGCGGGAGCGCCGGAGACCGCGGGTCGAGCGAGACGGGGGTGTGGGGGCCCAGCGCCGCGCGCAGCGCGTCGGCGCCGGGCCGGCCATCGGGGAGCCGATGGCTGTCGAGCAGCCATTCCAGCTCCGCTCCGACCAGCCGGGGTGGGCCGTGCTTGAAGCACACCGTCGCCACGTACGCCTCGGCCTCGGCGCAGTCGCGCAGGACCGTCGGCCCCGGGTCGGGCCGGTCACGGACACCCTGTGCTGGACCGGATGTGACAGCCAACACGTCTTCTGACACGCCGCGGACGCTACCCGCGCGCCCCGACGAATTCAGGCGAGCGAACCCGGCCGGCGCTCGTCCGGCGGCCACTATGGACGGCGAGCGGACCGGTAACGTGCGGTCCTTCCGGCGCGACTCGTTCCCTGACGGGGTGATTGCCGACGCAATGACGCCCTCGGTCGGTACCGTGCTCCGTCGTGCCCGAATGTCGACACCGGAGGTCTGCGCGATGGTTCGACACCGCCGTCTGCTGGTCGCGTTGCTCGGCGCGCTCGCCGCGCTGACGACCGCGTGCGGAGGCGGAGGCGCCGCCGCTGCGGCGACACCGAGCAGCCCACCGGCGCCGGACCAGCTGCCGCAGCGGACCGAACCGTCGTGGCTGTTCGTCGTCGACGCCGAGGCGGGCACCGCCGACGGCGTGAACCTCACCCTGACCGGCGTCGATCCCGTGGCGCTCGCGTTCGCCGACCGGCCCGTGCGGGCCGCGCGCACGGTTCCCGTGGCCGGGCTCGCGGAGTCGTGGCAGCAGCTCGGCTTCGCCGCGGACCCGCCGAACGCCGCGCTCACCGCCGAGGTGGACGGGAAGTAGCGCACCAGCGCCGTCACGCTGACCGGGGTCACCTACGACCCGGCGGCGGGCACGCTCACGGTCTCCTACACCCCCCTCGCGACGAAGCCGGAGGAGCTGCACCGGGTCGGCGGCGCCCACGAGGAGCCGGCCGCGCGGTTCGGCCGGGCGGCGCTGTTCGTCGACGCCGGCGGGACGACCGTCGGCACCAGCCAGGGCCAGGCGACGATCACGGCGATCAGCAAGGACGAGTACCAGCAGCTGCTCGGCCAGGCGCAGAACGCGTCGCGCGTACCCTGCGTCACGCCGAGCGCGTCCTCGACCCAGGTGTGCACGCTCGTCACCGTGACCGGCACGGGCACCGCTGCCTGGACCGTGATCGCGCAGGCACCGGACGGCGATCAGCCCCTCAGCACCGCCGCCGACCTGCAGGTGCAGACCGCGGCCGGCACCGAGTACGAGGCGTCGATCCCCCTCACCTACCTCCGGTCGCAGTGGGTGAAGATCGTGTGGGAGTCGCCGGCCATCGGCATCCCCGGGATCGGAGCGGACCTCGTCGCGACGGTCACCGTGGAGCCCGCGGGTCAGACCACGGCCACATGCTTCGTGCAGCGCACCCTCGCCGGGTCGTTCACCTACATCTGCACCTGACGACCACGGCAGGCACGGGTGAAGGACTCCGGCTGCTCCCAGTGGGCGGCGTGCCCGCCGGTGCTGCCGTCGAGAACGAACTTGTGGTGATCATCAGGGCAGTTTGATCACCACAAGTTCGTTCTCGACGCGGAAACCTTCAGCACCCCGGACTGAGGGCGCGATCAGTCCGGCTCCGCCGCCTGGCTCGCGGACCGCTTAGCAAGCCGTACGTACGGTTCGCATGGCAGTACGATCGAGTCATGCCCCGGGTGAGCACCGACCGTCTGGCGGCGCGCCGCCAAGAGATCCTCGACGGGGCCCGCCGGTGCTTCGCCCGCTACGGCTACGAAGGTGCAACTGTCCGCCGCCTGGAGGAGGTCACCGGACTCTCCCGCGGCGCGATCTTCCACCACTACCGCGACAAGGACGCGCTCTTCCTCGCCCTCGCCGAGCAGGACGCCGCGCGCATGGCCGAGGTCGTGGCCGACCAAGGGCTCGTGCAGGTGATGCGCGACCTCGTGGCCGACCCGAACAGCGAGGAGCTGTCGTGGCTGGGCACGCGGCTCGAGGTCTCCCGCAGGCTGCGCACCGACCCCGAGTTCCGCGAACTGTGGCGCGACCACTCCGCTGCGCTCGCCCGCGCCACCCGGGAGCGCCTGGAGCGGCAGGCCAAGGCCGGGCTGCTCCGCGACGACGTGCCGGTGTCGGTGCTGGCCCAGTACCTGGAACTCGTGCTGGAAGGGCTCGTCGCGCACCTGGCCATGGGGCTGCCCGCCGACGAGCTGACCGCGGTGCTCGACCTCGTCGAGGCCGGGGTGCGCGCCCGCCGCTGACGGGCGGCCGAGCTCCGCGAACGGCCCTTTCGTGAGCGCCGTTCCTCACGGACGGGCCGTTCGCGGCGCCATCCGCGCGCCGAGGTCAGACCCCCACGTGCTCCTCCCGGTGCTTGGCCGCGCAGCCCGGGATGCCGCAGCCCGCCGCCTCGTCGATGACCGACGGCGCGGCGAACTGCGTGCGGTACAGCGCCGCGTAGCGCCCGTCCGCGGCCAGCAGCTCCTCGTGCGTGCCCCGCTCCACGATCTCCCCGTGCTCGACGACGGCGATCTGGTCGGCGGCGCGGATCGTGGAGAGCCGGTGGGCGATGACGATGGCGGTCCGCCCCTCGAGGGCCTCGGCGAGCGCGGCCTGCACCGCCGCCTCGGACTCGGAGTCCAGGTGCGCGGTGGCCTCGTCGAGGATCACCACCCGCGGCTTGGCCAGCAGCAGCCGCGCGATCGTCAGCCGCTGCCGCTCGCCGCCGGAGAGCCGGTACCCGCGCTCCCCCACCACGGTGTCGAGGCCGTCAGGCAGCACGTCGAGCAGGTCGCCGAGCCGGGCCCGGCGCATCGCCTCGACCAGCTCCTCGTCGGTGGCCTCCGGTGCGGCGTAGCGCAGGTTGGCGCGGATCGTGTCGTGGAACAGGTGCCCGTCCTGCGTGACCACGCCGACCGCCTTGCGGATCGCGGCGAAGCTCAGGTCGCGCACGTCGATGCCGGACAGCTCCACTGCACCGGCGTCGACGTCGTAGAGCCTCGGTATCAGTGCGGCGATCGTCGACTTGCCCGCCCCCGACGACCCGACGAGCGCAACCAGCTGCCCGGCCGGCACCTCCAGGTCGACGCCGTGCAGCACCTCGCCGCCCTCCCGCGCGTCGAGGACCGCAACCTCCTCCAGCGACGCCAGCGACACCCGGGACGCGTCCGGGTAGCTGAACCGCACGTCGCGCAGCCGGACCGACACCGGTCCGTCCGGCAGCTCCTCGGCGTCCGGCTTCTCGGTGATCATCGGCGGGAGGTCGAGCACCTCGAACACCCGCTCGAAGCTGACCAGCGCCGACATCACGTCGACCCGGGCGTTGGCCAGCGCGGTCATCGGCGTGTAGAGGCGGGTGAGCAGCAGTGCGAGCGTCACGACGGTGCCGGCCTCGATCTGCCCGGTGACGGCGAGGTAGCCGCCCAGGCCGTAGACCAGCGCTTGGGCCAGCGCCGAGACCAGCGACAACGCTGTCATGAACACCCGCGACACCATCGCGGTCCGCACACCGATGTCCCGCACCCGCACGGCCTTGGCCGTGAAGTCGGCGGCCTCCGCCTCAGGCCGCCCGAAGAGCTTCACGAGCGTCGCGCCGGGCGCCGAGAACCGCTCGGTCATCGTCGACGACATCGCGGCGTTCAGGTTCGCCGACTCCCGCCGCAGATCGGCGATCCGCCGGCCCATCCGCCGGGCGGGCACGACGAAGATCGGCAGCAGGACGAGCGCGAGCAGCGTGACCTGCCAGGCCAGCCCGATCATCACGGCCAGGGCGAGCACGAGCTGGATCGCGTTGGACAGCACGGAGGCGAGCGTCGAGGTGATGGCCGACTGCGCGCCGATCACGTCGTTGTTGAGCCGGCTCACCAGCGCGCCGGTGCGGGTACGGGTGAAGAACGCGATCGGCATGCGCTGCACGTGCGTGAACACCGCGCGGCGCAGATCGACGATCAGGCCCTCCCCGATCCGCACCGAGAACCAGCGGGACGCGAGCCCCACGGCCGCGTCGAGGATCGCGAGGCCCCCGATGCCGGCGGCCAGTCCGATCACGACGGCGACGGCGCGGTCCCCGCCCGCGACGATCGCGTCGACGACCCGCCCGGCCAGCAGCGGGGTGACGACCCCGATGGTCGCGCTGAGCACGGTCAGCGCCAGGAACGCGGCGAGCCACAGCCGATACGGCCGGACGAACTGCCAGATCCGTGGGATCGTCCCCTTCGCCACCGACTTCGGCGCGTCCGCGGCTCGGGCCGCGCTGCGCAGCACCATCCATGACCGGTCCACCGGCCGCCTCCTCACTGACCCGTTCCAGCGACCTCAACACACGATGTCGCGTGCGCGTTCCGCCGGGGCGACTTGTGCCACGCTTTCTGCTCATGGCGAAGTCCGGACGCATGCCGAAGGCGGTCTACGAGCGCGAGCTGCTGCGGCTGCAGGGCGAGCTCGTCGAGATGCAGGAATGGGTCAAGGCCACCGGGGCCCGGCTCGTGATCGTCTTCGAGGGCCGCGACGCAGCCGGGAAGGGCGGGGCGATCAAGCGGGTCACCGAGTACCTCAATCCCCGCATCGCCCGTGTCGTCGCGCTGCCCGCGCCGACCGAGCGGCAGCGGACGCAGTGGTACTTCCAGCGCTACGTCGAGCACCTGCCCGCCGCCGGGGAGATCGTGCTGTTCGACCGGTCCTGGTACAACCGGGCGGGCGTCGAGCACGTCATGGGGTTCGCGACCCCGGAGGAGTACAAGCGGTTCCTCCGCCAGTGCCCGATCTTCGAACGGCTGCTCGTCGAGGACGGGATCCTGCTGCTCAAGTACTGGTTCTCGGTCTCCGACGCCGAGCAGGAGTGCCGGTTCGCCGAGCGGCTCAACAACCCCATGAAGCGCTGGAAGCTCTCTCCGATGGACCTCGAGTCGATCACGCGCTGGGAGGACTACTCGCGCGCCAAGGACCAGATGCTCGTGCACACCGACATCCCGGAGGCGCGCTGGAACATCGTCGAGAGCGACGACAAGCGCGCCGCCCGGATCAACATGATCAGCCACTTGCTCTCCGCGGTGCCGTGGCACCGCATCGAGCCGCCGCCGCTGACCCTGCCCAGGCGACCGCCGGCGACCGGGTACCAGCGCCCGCCGCGGGACGAGTCCGCGTACGTGCCGGACCGAGCCGCCGAGCTGGTGGCCCAGGCGGAGAATGCGGGCAAGGCGCCGAACAGCTGAGACGCGCGGCCGAGACCTGGCGTCGAAGAGCTCCGACGGACGTCATCCGCCGCCACGACGCCCGGGCCTCGCGCTCCGTACTGCTGCACGTACCGCGCTCGGACCGCGCACCACCGGGAGGTGACCACGACACTGTCGACACCACGGCGTGCGAGCCCGCGCTCGACGACGACGGCGCAGAGCGCGATCAACACAGCTCGCGCACGTCGACGACGGCGGAGGAGGCACGCAGCGGCCCCGCGGAGGAACGACGCGGGGGCCGCGAGCACCGATCCGCTCAGAGCCGTCGTCGGCGCCAGGGCGCGCGAGCCCGTGATCCGGCGGCGAAGGAGCCGGACGCGATCAACGCTGTGGCTTTCCTGCCACCTCCTGCCGAGCCCCGCCCTGCTCTCAGGTGTTGCCCGCCATCGCTCTCAGGTGTTGCCCGCCATCGCGCGCAGGAGGCGGATCTGCGCCTTGCGCTCCGCGGCGAAGGCCGCGGCCGGGTCCCGCCCTTCGGTGCACGCGGCCAGCAGCCCGAGCGTCTCCCGGGCAGCGGCGCGCGGGCCGCCGGCGAGGCTCTCGACGAGCTCGTCGGTGGCCTTCTCCAGCTCGGCGGCGGGCACGGCGCGCAGCGCGAGGCCGATCGCCACGGCCTCCTCGGCGCCCACCCGGCGCCCGGACAGGCAGATCTCGACCGCCCGGGCGTACCCCACGGTGTGCACCAGCGGGAACGTGCCGCCCAGGTCGGGCACGAGCCCCAGCCGCGGCTCGGCCATGCAGAACTGCACGTCGTCGGCCACGATCCGCACGTCGCAGGCCAGCGCCAGCTGGAAACCCGCGCCGATGGCGTGGCCGTGCACGGCCGCGATCGTCACCCGGGCGGGATCGCGCAGCCAGGCGAAGCCCTCCTGGAAGCAGGCGATGATCTCGTCGGCCTCCTCCTCCGGCATCGCGCCGAGGCTGCCGATGCCCGGGCGGCCGTCGACCTCCCCGGTGGTGAAGTACTTGCGGTCCAGGCCGGCGGAGAACGCACGGCCGGCACCGCGCACCACGACGACGCGTACGTCGTCGGGCAGCGCCTCACCGATGCCGCGCAGGGCGTCCCACATGTCGGGGCTCTGCGCGTTCAGCTTGTCCGGGCGGTCGAGCGTGATCGTCGCCCGCCGACCGTCCGCGAGGTCGGTCAGGTCGAACCGCAGGCCGCTGCGCGCCAGGAGGTCCAGGTCCACCGATGACGAGGTCACACGCCGAGGTTACCGCGCGGTAGCACCGGCGGACCCGGACCACCCGGGCCGGACTACTTCTTCTTGGTGCGGGTCGCGCCGCCCCGCCCGCGCAGGGTGACGCCGGACTCGCTCAGCACCCGGTGCACGAATCCGTAGGACCGCCCGGTGGACTCGGCGAGGGCACGGATGCTGGCGCCCTTCTCGTACTTCTTCTTCAGTTCGTTCGCGAGTTTGTCGCGCTGGGTGCCGGTGATGCGGGCGCCCTTCTTGATCTCGGCCATTCTGATCTCCTCCAGCCGGTTACGGCGTGCCGGGAGCGGGGCCGGTCGGCTCCGCGGTGCCGGCAATGATCGTCGACTCCGCACGCCTCCTGCCAGCGGTTCTGCCACATGATCGGTGAGCGGTTCCGCCAAATGGATCACGCGTACGGGTGATCATCGGCGACGGTCCGACGCCGCCGCGTCACCCTCACGCCTGACCTCCGTCATCCGGCGTGGCACCTACCGCCGAGGACGGGCCCGCTCCGGTGAGCCCACGGTGCCGCAGCGCCACCGTCCATGCGGCCGAACGAGTGATAACCGTTCAAGATCTACGGTAGCGAATTCCACCGATCAGGCCAGCTGCACCAGCTCGAGGTAGTCGTCCGACCACAGGTCCTCTGTGCCGTCGGGAAGCACGATCACCTTGTCCGGCCGCAGCGCCTCGACCGCGCCCGCGTCGTGGGTGACGAGCACGACCGCGCCTTCGAATCGGCGCAGCGCGTCGAGCACCTGCTCCCGGCTGGCCGGGTCGAGGTTGTTCGTCGGCTCGTCGAGCAGCAGGACGTTCGCCGAGCTGGACACCAGCCCGGCGAGCGCGAGCCGGGTGCGCTCGCCGCCGGACAGGGTGCCCGCGGGCTGCTGCAGCTGATCGCCGGCGAACATGAACGACCCCAGCAGGGTCCGCAGCTGCTGCTCCGGCGCGTCCGGCGCGGCGTGGCGGATGTTCTCCCACACGGTCGCGTCCATGTCGAGCGTGTCGTGCTCCTGCGCGAAGTAGCCGATACGCAGGCCGTGCCCGGGCACGACGCGACCGGTGTCGGGCGTCTCGACGCCGGCGAGGATCCGCAGCAGCGTGGTCTTGCCGGCGCCGTTGAGGCCCAGCACCACGACCTTCGCCCCGCGGTCGACGGCGAGGTCGACACCGCTGAACACCTCGAGCGAGCCGAACGCCTTCGACAGCCCCTCGGCCGTCAGCGGGGTGCGGCCGCAGGGTGCGGGGTCCGGGAACCGGATCCGCGCCACCTTGTCCTTCTGCCGCTCCGGCTCCAGGCTCGCCAGCAGCTGGTCGGCCCGGCGCGCCATGTTCTTCGCGGCGACCGCCTTGGTGGCCTTCGCGCCCATCTTCGCCGCCTGCGCGTGCAGGGCAGCGGCCTTCTTCTCGGCGTTGGCGCGCTCGCGGCGGCGCCGCTTCTCGTCGGTCGCGCGGGCTTCGAGGTAGCGCTTCCAGTCGAGGTTGTAGACGTCGACCTCGGCGCGGGTGGCGTCGAGGAACCAGACCTTGTTGACCACCGCCTCCAGCAGGTCGGTGTCGTGGCTGATCACCACGAGCCCGCCCTCGTGCGCTTTGAGGAACGACCGCAGCCACGCGATCGAGTCGGCGTCGAGGTGGTTGGTGGGCTCGTCGAGCAGCAGTGTGGTGGAGCTCGGCGCGCCTGCACCCCCGCCGTCGGACGCGGCGAACAGGATCCGCGCGAGCTCGACGCGCCGCCGCTGCCCGCCGGACAGCGTCGCCATCGGCTGGCCGAGCACCCGGTCGGGCAGGCCGAGGTGCGCGCAGATGCGGGCCGCATCGCTCTCGGCGGCGTACCCGCCCAGTGCCGCGAACCGCTCCTCGAGCCGCCCGTACTCGCGGACGGCCTTGTCGCGTTCGGGCCCGTCGACCAGCTCGGCCATCGCCGTCTGGGCCTTCTCCATCTTCCGCAGCAGCTCGTCGAGGCCGCGGGCGGACAGGACCCGGTCCTTCGCCGTGATCGACAGGTCGCCCTCACGGGGATCCTGCGGCAGGTAGCCGATCGGCGAGTTCGAGGTGACGGTGCCGGCGTACGGCTCGCCCTCCCCGGCGAGCACCCGCATCGACGTCGTCTTGCCGGCGCCGTTGCGCCCGACGAGACCGATCCGGTCGCCGGGCTGGACGCGCAGGGTGGCCCCGGACACGAGGACGCGGGACCCGGCACGCAGTTCCAGGTCGGTGGCTGTGATCACGAACGGACTCCAAGCGCGAAGGGGCGGTGCAGCGGGCAGCATCGAGGGTGCCCGCGCAGCTAACGGGTCCGGATCACGCCTTCCAGGCTACCGTCCGCCACCACCGGTTTTCGCACGTATGGTCACGCCCATGACTGATCTCACGGGCCGGGCCGCCGTCGTGACGGGGGCGAGCCTGGGCATCGGCTACGCCATCGCGGGTGAGCTGCTCGATCGCGGCGCGTCAGTGACGATCACCGGGCGCAAGCCGGACCAGCTGGCGGACGCCGCTGCGCGCCTCGTCGCCGACCACGCGGGCGGCGACGAGGGCCGGGTGCTGGCGGTGCCCGGCAACGCCGGTTCTGCCGAGTCGCGCGAGCAGACCGTTGCCCGCACCGTCGAGACGTTCGGCTCGCTGGACATCCTGATCAACAACGCCGGGATCAACCCGGTGTACGGGCCGCTCGTCGGGGCCGATCTCGACGCGGTGCGCAAGATCTTCGACACCAACGTGGTCGCCGCACTGGGCTTCGTCCAGCTCGCGCACAAGGCGTGGATGGCCGAGCACGGCGGCGCGATCGTGAACGTCGCCTCCATCGCCGGTCTGCGCTCCACCGGGGTCATCGCCGCGTACGGCGCATCGAAGGCGGCGCTGATCCGGCTCACCGAGGAACTGGCGTTCCAGCTCGGCCCCGGGATCCGGGTCAACGCCGTCGCGCCCGGCGTGGTCAAGACGAAGTTCGCCACCGCCCTCTACGCCCACGGCGAGGAGCAGGTCGCGCAGGGCTACCCGATGAAGCGGCTCGGCGCGCCGACCGACGTCGCCAAGCTCGTCGGTTTCCTGGTCTCCGACGACGCCTCGTGGATCACCGGCGAGACCGTCCGCGTCGACGGCGGCCTGCTCGCCACCGGCAGCGCCTCGTGACACCCGTCCTCACCGAATCGTCAGCATTCGGATGGTTCCTCGTGTGATCTCGTTCCCCGTGGTGGACGCCGAGGGGCCGAGCGGTCGAGCATGACCCCTGGGGCTCGTCCACGACGGGCCCCAGGAGCGAACCATCGACGCCGCGCCGCGCGAGCGCAGACGAGGAGAGCGGTGAGCGCCACTGTGGGCAGCCCCGGCCGGCTCGCGACGGGTCTGCCCTGGTGGGTCGCGGCGGCCGTCGTGCTGGTGGCGCTCAACCTGCGCGCGTCCGTCGTCGCGGTGGGGCCGCTGCTCGAACAGATCCGGACCGACGAGGCGCTGTCGGCCACCGCGGCCGGCGTGCTGACCGCGCTGCCGGTCCTCTGCTTCGGCGCGCTGGCCCCGGTGGCTCCGCGGCTGGCCCGGCGGATCGGGTTCGAGCGCGCCGTCCTCGCCGCGCTCGGCGTCCTCGTGACCGGCTGCGTGGTGCGCGCGGCGCCCGGCGTGGCCGCCCTGTTCGCCGGCACGGTGCTCATCGGTACTGCGATCGCCTGGGGCAACGTGCTGATGCCGGCGCTGGTGAAGCGCGACTTCGCGGACCGCATGGGGCCGATGACCGCGGCGTACACGGCGGCCATGTCCATCAGCGGCGCGGCCGGTGCCGCCGTGACCGCACCGCTCGCGGACGGGTTGGGCCTGGGCTGGCGGCTCGCGCTCGGCTCATGGGCCGTCTGGGCGCTGCTCGCCGCGCTGTGCTGGCTGCCGCAGCTGCGCCGGGTCGGCCGGCCCACCGAGCAGCCGGTCCGGGTGGGGTCGCTGCGCCGCAGCGCGATCGCCTGGCAGGTGACCGCGTTCATGGGGCTGCAGTCGCTCGGCTTCTACGCCAGCTCCGCGTGGCTGCCGGCGGTGTTCGTCGACCGCGGGTACGTCCCGGCGACGGCCGGTCTGCTGGTCGCCACCATGAGCATCACGGGCATCGCGGGCGGGCTGATCGCACCGGTGCTCGCCGCCCGTTCCCGCGCCCAGGTCGGGCACGCCGTCGTCATCACGGCGACCACCGCGGCCGGTCTCGCCGGCGTGCTGGTACCCGGCCTGGAGGTCGTCGCGTGCGTCGTCCTCGGCGTGGCCCAGGGCGCGGCGCTGGGGTTCGCCCTGTCGCTCATCACGCTGCGGTCGCCGGACAGCGCACACGCGGCGCAGCTCTCCGGCATGGCGCAGTGCCTTGGCTACATGCTCGCCGCCACCGGCCCCCTCGCCGTGGGGGCGCTGCACGACCTGACCGGCGGCTGGACGGTGCCGCTGCTCGCGCTGCTGGCGCTGCTCGTGCCGCAGGCGGTAGTGGGTGCGCTGGCCGGCCGCGACCGCTACGCCACCTCGATGCCGACGAAGGCGTCCGCCCTGCGCTGAAACCCGCTGAGAACGGCGGCGAATCCGGGAAGAGTGTTAAGCTGAAATGCTGCGCGGAACACGCGTGAATGCATTTCCAGCTTTATTGTAGCACATTCCGGAGGTGCTGTGGAGGACGGAGGGACGGCCCGCGAGCTGGCCGTCGAGAACGAGCGGCTGCGGCACCTGCACCGCCTGCTCGACACCGAGCTCGCCGAGGCCTCGCGGCGCGCAACCGCCGCGGCCGCCGTCGAGACCGAGGTCGGTGACGCGTCGCGGTGGGAGCGCGACATCGCCGTCACGCGCTGGTCCGAGCGGGCCGCCCGGCTGCGCGCGGCGCGCACCGGACTGTGCTTCGGCCGGCTCGACCACGCCGACGGGCCACCGACCTACATCGGCCGCACCGGCCTCGCCGAACCCGACGGCGAGACCGCGCTCGTCGACTGGCGGGCGCCCGCCGCACGGCCGTTCTACTGCGCGACGGCCGCGAACCCGGAGGGCGTGATCCGCCGCCGGCACCTGCGGCTGGCCGGGCTCGGCCCGGACGAGCGGGTCGTCGCGATCCACGACGATGTGCTGGACCGTCGCGCCGCGCAGCAGAGCGCGGAGACGGCGGCCGATCCCGCGCTGCTCGCCGCGCTCACCGCGCCCCGCGGCTCGGCGATGCGCGACATCGTCGCCACGATCCAGGCCGAGCAGGACGCGATCATCCGGCTGCCGCTGGCGGGCACGGTGATCGTCGAGGGCGGACCCGGCACCGGCAAGACCGCGGTGGCGCTGCACCGCGTCGCGTACCTGCTCTACACGCACCGGGAGCTGCTGTCCCGCCGCGCGGTGCTCGTGGTCGGGCCGACCGACGGCTTCCTGCGGTACGTGGCCGACGTGCTGCCGTCGCTCGGGGAGAACGCGGTGGTGTTCACCACCCCCGGCGGGCTGCGGCAGGGCGTGCACACCAGCTTGCGGGACGAGCCGGAGGTCGCGCGCGTCAAGGGTGAGCTGAGCATCCTCGAGGTACTGCGCCGCGCTGTCGCGCAGCGGCAGGAGCTGCCGCGCGCTCCGATCCCGATCGAGCTCAGCGACGTCACCGTCACGATCGACAGCGAGCTCGTCCATCCCGCCCGCGACGCAGCCCGGGCCTGCGGGCTGCCCCACAACCAGGCCCGCGCGGTGTTCCGCGACGCACTGGGCGCCGAGCTGGTCCGGGACGCGGTGCTGGCGATCGGCGAAGGCTGGCTGGAACCGCACGAGCTCGACACGCACGTCGCCCGCGACCTAGCCGACAGCGTCCGCCGCGAGCTCGCCGCCCACCCGCGGTTCCACGAGGCGGTCGACGAGCTGTGGCCGCTGTGCACACCGGAGCGGCTGCTCTCCGAGCTGCTCTCCAGCAAGGAACGGCTAGCTGCCCTCGATCCCGAGCTGGTCGTGCTGCACCGCGAGCAGGGCGACGCGTGGACCGTGTCCGACGCTCCACTGCTCGACGAGCTGGTCGATCTGCTCGGCCCCGTCGAGGAGAAGGCTGCACATGACGACGGCGCGGAGGCGGATGCGCGGCGCCTGCTCGCCGAGCTGGCGGAGGCCGAGCCGGGCGACGACGAGTTCGCGCTGCGGGCATCCGACGTCGTCGACGCCGCTCGGCTCGCCGAGCGCTACCGCGGCGAGCAGTTGGGCAGCGTCGCCGAGCGGGCGGCCGCCGACCGGGACTGGACGTACGGCCACGTCGTCGTCGACGAGGCCCAGGAGCTCACCCCGATGGACTGGCGGGTGCTGCTGCGCCGCTGCCCGACCCGGTCGATGACGATCGTCGGCGATCTCGCCCAGCGCAGCGCACCCGCGGGGGTGCGGAACTGGGCCGATCTCGGCGAGCGGGCCGTGCACCGCAGGCTCACAGTCAACTACCGGACCCCGGCGGAGATCATGGAGCGGGCCGCGCAGGTGCTGCCGGAGATCGGACCCGGGCTGGAGCCGCCGCGGTCGGTGCGGCGCACCGGGGAGGAACCCTGGGAACGCACCGTCGAGCGGGCAGAGCTGGGTCGCGAGCTGGCCGCCGCGGTGGCCGAGAACCGGCCCACCGTGGGCACCATGGCCGTCATCGCGCCGGACCCGGCCGCCCTGCCCGGGCTGGACGTGCTCGATCTCGACGTCACCGTGCTCTCCCCCGCAGAGGCGAAGGGGCGGGAGTTCGACGTCGTGATCGTCGTCGACCCGGACGGGATCCGCGCCCGCTGCCCCGCGGACCTGTACGTCGCGCTCACCCGGGCCACCCAGCGGTTGGGGATCATCGGCGTGCGCTGAGACGCGGTGGTTGAAGACGGCAGGAAGCCACGGCGTTGATGAGCCGCAGCGCTGACTGCGCCCGGTTCCTCCGTTCGCCGAGCGCGGCTCGCGCGCTCCTCACGTCGACGACGCGCGCGAGCCCGGTGGTCACCTCCTCGTGGTGCGCGGCTCGGAGCGGTGAGGCGCAGTCGGAGCGCGGGCCCCGGCGCTGTGGCGGTGGATCACGTCGGTAGGGGCTCCTTCCCCGCCCTCTCCCAGGAGACTGGATTCCTGCCGAGATCACCGCACCGCTCACTACGCTGGGCCGCATGTCCGCCACCCGCCTGCTGGTCCTCGGGATCGTGCGCGGGTACGGCCGTGCCCACGGCTACCTCGTCGGCAGCGACCTGCTGTCCTGGGGTGCGGACGAGTGGGCGAACGTCAAGTGGGGTTCGATCTACCACGCCCTCAAGACGCTCACCCGCGACGGCTTCCTCCGCGACGTCTACGAAGTGCCGGGCCGCACCGAGTACGAGCTGACCGAGCGCGGCGAGGCCGAGTTCATGAAGCTGCTGCGGGAGGCCGTCCGCACCCCGCAACCGCGCGCCGACTTCCTCGGTGCCGCGCTGGCGATGCTGCCGTCGCTGCCGCGGGCCGAGGCCATCGGCCTGCTGCGGGAACGGCTGGCGATCCTGGAGACGGCCCGGGACAAGGCCGCAGCGCAGCTCGCGGCCTGGACCGATCCGCCGCACGTCGCCGAGCTGTACCGGCTCTGGACGCACGATGCGGAGGCGGGCGCGACGTGGACGCGCGGCCTCATCGAGCGCCTGGAGTCCGACGCGTACCCGACGGCGGGCGAGCCCGGCTCCCCCGGTCGGCCCGGGAGCTGGTGGCGGCTCAAGGATGCCGTCCCGGACGACTGACGGCCCCGGTTTGCGCATCCGTGCCCGCTGCGGCATCCTGGGCGACCCTATTCAAGTTTGAATACCCGCGAGGAGCCGCCGCATGTCCGATCCCCGCCTCACCATCGGCCCGCCGCCGTGGCTCAAGGGGATGAACGAGGAGCTGGCCCGCACCGGCGTGCCGCTCGACGTGCTGACCGCGCCGGGCCGGCGCACCGGCCTCCCGCGCAGCACCCCGGTCACGGTCGCCGAGATCGATGGGCGCCGCTACCTCGTCGGCGGCTTCCCCGCCGCCGACTGGATCAAGAACGTGCGCGCCGCCGGCCGCGCGACCCTCACCCGCCACGGCGGAGAGCCCGAACCCGTGCGGCTGGTCGAGGTGGGCCCGGAGGAGGCGCTACCGGTGCTGCGGGCGTGGCCGTCGATCACCCCGGACGGCGTCTCGATGATGGTCGACGCCGGGGTGGTCACCGGCCCCACGCCCGACGAGCTGGCCGAAGCGGTCGGGATCTGTCCGGTGTTCCGCGTAGAAGGCGACGTATGACCACGCAGCCGACCGAGTCCATCCGCGAGTCCACCCGCGAGTCCATCCGCGTCACCGGCGCCCGCGAGAACAACCTCCGCGACGTGACCGTCCAGGTGCCGAAGCGGGCGATCACCGCGTTCGTCGGGGTCTCGGGCTCCGGCAAGTCCTCGCTGGTGTTCGACACGATCGCCGCCGAGGCCCAGCGCCAGCTCAACGAGACCTTCTCGGCGTTCGTGCGCGGATTCCTGCCCAAGCTCGGTCAGCCGGACGCCGATCTCATCGAGAACCTGTCCACCGCGATCGTCGTCGACCAGAAGCGCCTCGGCGGCGGCTCGCGCTCCACGCTGGGAACGGTCACCGACATCAACCCGCTGCTGCGGCTGCTGTGGTCGCGCCGCAGCGAGCCGCACGTCGGGCCCGCGTACGAGTTCTCGTTCAACGAGCAGGGCATGTGCCCCACCTGCAACGGGATCGGCCGCAAGATCACCCTCGACCACAACAGGTTCTTCGACAGGTCCAAGTCGCTCGACGAGGGCGCGATCCGCCACCGCGACTTCGCGGTCGGCAGCTGGTACTGGGCGCTCTACGCGAAGTCGGGGTACTTCGACAACGACAAACCGCTCGCCGAGTACACCGAGGCCGAGTGGAAGCTGCTGCTGCACGGCTCCGACGAGCGGATCACCCTGCCGATCCCCGGCCGCAAGGATGCTGCGTTCCAGTTCGAAGGCCGAGACGAAGTTCAACCGGCTCTACATCGTCGCGGACGAGAACGGCGCGTCGACGCGGAAGAAGGCCGCGATCGAGCAGTTCACCACCACCGTGACCTGCCCGGAGTGCCACGGGGAGCGGCTCAACGCGGCCGCTCGCTCCGCCACCGTCGACGGGTACACGCTGCCGCAGGTGTGCGCGATGGACCTGCGCTCGCTGCACGCCCTGCTGCCCACCACGGCCACCCCGGCCGTGGCGCCGCTGGTGGCGGAGGCGACCGCCCGGGTCGGCGCGCTCATCGACATGGGCCTGGGCTACCTCACGCTCGACCGCGAGACCTCAACGCTCTCCGGGGGTGAGAGCCAGCGGATCAAGATGGTGCGCCACCTCGGCTCGTCGCTGGTCGACGTCATGTACGTGTTCGACGAGCCGACGATCGGGCTGCACCCGCGCGACGTCGGCCGGATGAACACGCTGCTGCGCCGGCTGCGCGACAAGGGCAACACCGTGCTCGTCGTCGAGCACGACACGGACGTGATCACCGCCGCCGACCACGTCATCGAGCTGGGTCCCGGCGCAGGCAGCGCCGGCGGCACGATCGTCTACCAAGGCGACGTCGCCGGCCTCGCCTCGTCCGGCACGCTGACCGGGCAGCACCTGCACCGGCCGGTGCGGGTCAAGGACGAGGTGCGCACCCCGAACGGCACCCTGCCGGTGCGCAACGCCAGGGCGCACAACCTCACCGGCTTCGACCTCGACATCCCGCTCGGCGTGCTCGTGGCGATCACCGGGGCCGCCGGCTCGGGCAAGAGCACGCTGGTCCGCGAGGTACTGGTGCCGCAGCACCCGGACACGATCGTCGTCGACCAGAGCCCGGTCGCCACCAACATCCGCTCCACGCCGGCGACGTGGACGGGGGTGATGGACCCGATCCGCAGGTACTTCGCCCGGCGGACCGGCACCCAGCCGTCCCTGTTCAGCTTCAACTCCGCAGGCGCGTGCCCGACCTGCAAGGGCCTCGGCGTCGTCTACACCGATCTCGCCTACCTCGACGGTGTGCGCTCCACCTGCGGCGACTGCGAGGGCCGCCGCTACACCGAGGAGGTGCTGGCGCTCACCGTCGACGGCCGGTCGATCTCCGACGCGCTCGACCTGACCGCCGCTGATGCCATGGACGTGTTCCCCGGCAAGGACATCCGACCCAAGCTGCTGGCGCTGGTCGACGTCGGCCTCGGCTACCTCACGCTGGGCCAGCCGCTGTCCATGCTGTCGGGCGGCGAGTGCCAGCGGCTGAAGCTGGCGAGCCGGCTGCACGATCAGGGCAACCTCTGCGTCCTCGACGAGCCCACCACCGGCCTGCACACGTCCGACTGCGGACACCTGCTCGGCCTGCTCGACCGACTCGTCGACGGCGGCAGCTCGGTGATCGTCGTCGAGCACAACCTCGACGTCGTCGCGCACGCGGACTGGGTGATCGACCTCGGCCCGGACGGGGGCGACGCCGGCGGCCGAGTGGTGTTCGAGGGCCCGCCGCACACCCTGCTGCACGCGGAGGGCTCGGCCACCGGGGAGTACCTGGCCCGGCACGTGCGGCGGTGGGTCGATGCCTGAGGCGCTGTCCCTGCCGTCCGATCCGCCGGAGCTGCTGGACTGAGCCCGAGGTGCGGCGAGTCCCGCGTTCCGGCCAGCGAGTCGCGCGGTTCGTCGGGCGAGTCCTGCGCCCGGGCGGACGTATCCGGCGTTCCGTCCGCCGCTCGGCACCGCGTGCGCTCGTGGGCGATCTCACGCGGCAGTGCTCCGAGGGCGGACTAGGTTGGTCGGGTGGAGTTCGCGACCGTGGTCCTGCTGGTCGGAGCGGGTGTCGCGGCAGGGCTCTCCGGGTCGATCGCCGGGCTCGCCTCCCTGTTCTCCTACCCGGCGCTGCTGGCCGTCGGCCTGCCCGCGACCACCGCGAACGTCACGAACACCGTGGCGCTCACGCTGTCGTCGGTCGGCTCGACGCTCGGGTCGCGGCCGGAGCTGGTGGGCCAGGCACCGGTGCTGCGCCGCTACGCGCTGCTGGCGCTGGTCGGCGGCGCGTCGGGGGCGGGGCTGCTGCTGCTCACGCCACCCGGGACGTTCGAGAGGATCGTCCCGGTGCTGGTCGGCGGGGCAGCGATCGTGCTCCTGCTGCAGCCGCGGATCCGCGGGCGCATCGACCCGACCACCCGGGCGTCGGGGCCCGCTGTGGCGGCCGGGATCCTCGCCGTCACCGTCTACGGGGGCTACTTCGGCGCAGCCGCGGGTGTGCTCATGCTGGCGCTGCTGCTCGTCGGGCTGCCGGTGACGCTGCTGCAGGGCAACGCGATCAAGAACGTGCTGCTCGGGCTGGCCAACGCCGTCGCCGCCGTCGGGTTCGCGGTGCTCGCGGACGTGCAGTGGTGGGCGGTGGCGCCGCTGGCTGTCGGCCTGTTCGTGGGCAGCTTCGCCGGGCCCGCCGTCGCCCGCCGGGTACCGACGGCCGCGCTGCGCACGGGGATCGGCCTGGCCGGGCTCGGACTCGCCGTCGCGTTGGCGATCGAGGCCTGGTAGCCGCTACGGCACCCGCTCCGGGCCGCGCACGAGGTCCCGAGCCCACCGGCTCGCGAACCCCACCACGGCCTCCAAGGGCCCGCGCACACCCAGCCCGCGCAGGAGCGCCCCGATCACCGCCAGTAGGACGACGTGCACCACGAACACGGCCGGGCGTTCCGTCTCCGCCATCGGCACGGTCGTCAGGACGACGTGGAACGCGTAGAGCGACAGCGGTGCCGACCCGACCGCGGCGGGCAGCCACACCAGCGGTGCGGCCCAGCGCGCCAGCAGCAGCATCAGGCCCAGGACGGCCAGCGCGGAGCCCGTTGTGCGGGCCAGGTCGAACGGGGTACCCGAGTGCGGGGCGGCGATCGCGAGCCACCACCAGGACCAGGTCGGAGTGGTGCCGTAGAGCCGCTCGTCCGCCGCGCGGCCGAGCACCTCGGCCCCGCCGCCGGGACCGAGGAGGAACGCCGAGACCGCGCTCGCCCCGGCCGAGAGCGTCGTCCCGCCTGCGAGCAGCACTGCGGCGACCCGCGGGCTCATGAGGTCGAGCCGACCCACCGCGAGCCCGACGAGCAGGTACGTCGTCCACGTCAGGACCGGGTAGACACCGGTGACCGCGAGGGTCCACAGCATCTCGCCCGGCGCCGCGACCGCGGCCGTGCCGACCTGGACCGGGAAGCGGGTGCCGCCGCGGAGGAGCTGGGAGAGCACGGGTGAGAGACCGCACCACACCGCGGCGAGGCCGCCGAGCAGCCACGGCGGCAGGCGCAGCACCGGGATCGACACCAGGAACAGCAGTCCGTAGTAGGCGAGGATCACCAGCGGGAGCGGGCGGAGATCGGCGAGCAGGAGCCCGATGACCGCGATGAGCACCGCCCGTACCGCGATGCCGACACCGGCAGCCACGTGCGGCCGGCCGGGGCCCGGCGGCACCCGCCCACCGGTGGAGAGCGCGATGCCGACGCCGGCGAGCACGGCGAACAGCGCTGAGGCACGACCGTCGAACAGCAGGCCGACCGCGGTGGGCGTCCCGTCCCGGTGCTCGATCGGGAGGATGTGCGTCGCCACCATCCCGACCAGCGCGACCGACCGGGCCGCGTCCACTCCAGCGATGCGGTCCCGGCGCGGCACACGCGCGACTCTAGGTGCAGGTCCGGGTCTGCCTCAGACGCAACCCCGGATCGGCGACATCCGACAGTGCGGGCGACGCTACGCTCTGCGGTCATGGGAGCGATCGCCTGATGTCCTTCGCCGCGGTTCTCGCCGCCATGCCGGACCTGCTGGCGCGCGCACTCGCTGAGCACGTCCCCGACGAGAACGGCCGGTGCCGCGAGTGCCGCGCCGATGACGGCACGTCTGCCCCGTGGCCGTGCGCGATGCGTCTGCTCGCCGACGAGGCCCAGGGCATGACGAACGCGGCGAACGGGCACGGCTCGCACGCTGCTGCTCCGGCTGCGTCCCCGCAGACCGCTCCGTCGCCGATCGTGCCGGGGTCGCCGGGCGAAGGGCCCGCGGCGCAGGGTCCGGGGGCGCAGGACCTGACGGCGCAGGGCCCGGAGACGACCCCGCAGCCGGTGCTGACCGACGACGGCTGGGACCCCCTCGCCTACCGCCGCGCCGTGCGGCGGGAGCGGTACCTGTACTGACCCGCGCGAGGCCGGACGACGCGAGCTGGCGAGTCCGGCCTCGGCGCCGCGAGTCGCGCAGCCAGCCCGGCGAGTCGTGCGGGCGTCCCGGCGAGTCCTGCGTTCTGACCGGCGCGGTCCGCCTCTCGTCGAGGTCAGCAGGAGCGCTTCGGACGGACGACTCGCCGGACCGTCTGCAGCACTCGTCCGGCAGCTCGCAAGACTCGCCGAGCCAGACGCCGCGACTCGCCGCACCGTGCGTGCGGCTCGGGGCCTCAGCGCACGCGGATGTCCGTGCTCGTCACCGGGCCGTCGACCGCCGCACCCACCCGCCGCAGCCACTGCGCCAGCGCCGCCTGCACCTCGGGGAGCGTGGGGCGGTGCTCGGGGGCCGTGTCGAGGGTGGCGCGCAGCAGGGCGAGGTGGGCAGTGCGCTGCGGCAGGTGCGTGAGCGGGGCGCCCGCGGCCGCCGCGCGCAGGCCCGAGACGGCGTCGGGGTGGGAGCCGCGGGGCGGGTGCCCGGTCAGCGCGTACGACACGGTGGCCGCGAGCTGCCACCCGTCCGACGCCGGCGTGGCCCGGTCACCGCACGCCACCTCGGGCGCCAGGAAGTCCGGGGTGCCCAGCACGAACCCGGCCTGGGTGAGGGTGGCGTCGCCGCTGCGGCGGGCGATGCCGAAGTCGATCAGGTGCGCCAGCCCGTTCCCGTCGACGATGACGTTGCCCGGCTTCACGTCGCGGTGCATCACGCCCCGCTGGTGCGCCGCGTGGAGGGCCCCGGCGAGCGACAGCCACACCCGGGCCGCCGCCACGTCGTCGAGCACGCCCTTCTCCCGCACGAGCTCGCCGAGGGAGATCCCGTCGACGTAGCCCATGACGATGACCATGCCGTCGAGATCGGCCAGGCCGGGGTCGCTGCGGGCCGGCACGAGGTCGTAGATCCGCACGCAGTGCGGGTGCCGGATCGCCGCCAGTGCCTTGGCTTCGCGCCGGATCCGCTCCTCGGTCTCGCCGTCGGGTGCGTGCGCCGCCTTCAGCGCGACGAGGTGGCCGAGCTTGGCGTCGTGGGCGAGCCACACCCCGCCGAACCCGCCGGAGCCCAGCTTGCGGATGAGCCGGAACCGCGCCGGACCGCCGGCCGGCCGGGCTCCGGTCACGGCCACCGCACCGGAGCGCGGGGCGGGGTGCCCGGTCCGCGGCGTCGGCGGTGCGGGCGGGCGCCGCGACACCGGGCCCGCCGGCACGGCACCGCGCACCGACACCGGGGTGCGGCGGGCGGCGACCTCCCGCGGCGGCGCCCCGCACATCAGCACCGCCGGCACACCCAGCACCGTGCCGGCGACGATCCCCAGCCACAGGTGCCACATGGTCCCGGCCGGCACGTTCCCGGTCAGCACCGCCAGCGCCAGCACGGGCGCCCAGAAGAACTTGGCGGGCCAGCTCGGGCCGCGCCGCAGCGCCAGCCGCGCCTGCAGGGCCACGAACAGTGCCGCCGCGATCGGCACGAGCGCCAGCAGCAGGACGGAGATCGCCAGCCGCACCGGGTCGTCCGGGTCGAACGCTTCCCGGACGGTGCCCGCGCCGAGGTAGCGGGCCTGGTTCATGCCGATGCAGTCCAGCTCGACACCGAGGGTGTCCTGCTGGGCCTTGGTCAGCCCGGCCACCCGCGTGCCGGCGAACGCCACCTCGAAGACCCGCCCGGTCGCGACGGCGGCGAGCAGCGGCATCAGGCCCGCCGTGACCAGCCCGGCGCCGATGAGCACCGCGGATTCCGGCACCCCGTACCGCGGACCGATCCGCCGGCGCAGCAGTGCCACGGTCACCAGGCCCGCCGTGGGGAACAGCCCCACGAGCACCCCGAAGATCGTGAGGGCCCACGACCAGTCGCCGGGGCAGATGTCCGAGCCGCTGTGCAAGGACGCGACGAACCGCCGCAGGCCCGCCAGCACCCCGGCGAGGAGCGCGGCCAGCCCGTCCACCGGCGCCTCCCCTGCGTCCGTCCCCCTACGGCGCCCGGCCGGACGCCGCCCTCACTATCCCATCATCGGCGACCGCCGGCGTCGGTGGTCTCACGGAGATCGAACTCCCGCAGATCGAACTCTCCCGCCCTCGAGCCCCGCCACGAGCTCAGTCGTCGACGAGCATCGCCTCCAGCGCCGGCATCGCCGCCGCGATCGCCGCGCGCTGCTCGGTGTCCAGCCGGGCGAGCCGCCGCGCCACCAGCGCCGTGCGCGTGGAGCGGACCTCGATCATCGCGGCCGCTCCCTTCTCCGACAGCGTGATGAGCACCCCACGGGCGTCCTGCGGGTCCGGCGTGCGGTGCACGAAGCCCAGCTCGTCGAGCGCGGCCAGTACCCGGCTCATCGTCGGCGCGCTCACGCCCTCCCGGCGGGCCAGTTCGCTCAGCCGCAGCGGAGCGTGCTGCTCGATCGTCGACAGCGCGGACAGCTGCAGCGGCGGGATCCGCTCGTGGCCGTCGATGCGGATGCGGCGGTGCAGCCGGCCCACGGCCAGGCGCAGTCGCGAGGCGAGCTCGGTGAGCTCCGCCTCCTCGGCCGACTCGGCCGTGGCGTCGGGTGCGAACGACGTCATCGCGCCATGGTGCCAGGCCCGGCGGGGTGCCGGCACGACGTCCCGTTGCTCACTTCACACCTTCCTCAGCCGGATGCCGGTGACGCTGTGGTCGGGCCCCTTGCGCAGCACCAGGCTCGCCCGGCCGCGGGTCGGCTTGATGTTCTGCTCCAGGTTCGGCCCGTTGATCTCCTCCCAGATCGCCTCCGCCCGCGCGATCGCCTCCTGCTCGTTCAGCTCGGCGTAGCGGCGGAAGTACGACTCCGGGTTGCGGAACGCGGTCTCGCGCAGCCGCAGGAACCGCTGCACGTACCAGCGGCGGATGTCTTCGGTGGCGGCGTCGACGTAGACGGAGAAGTCGATGAAGTCGCTGACGGCGAGCGCGGCCCGACCGCCGGGGCCGGGTTGGGCGGGCTGCAGCACGTTGAGGCCCTCGAGCAGCAGGATGTCGGGCCTGCGCACGACGGTGCGGGCGCCCGGGACGATGTCGTAGCTCAGGTGGGAGTACACCGGCGCGGAGACCTCGCTGCGCCCCGCCTTCACCTCGGTCACGAAGCGCAGCAGCGCCCGCCGGTCGAACGACTCCGGGAACCCTTTGCGCGACATCAGCCCGCGCCGCTCCAGCTCGGCGTTGGGGTACAGGAACCCGTCGGTGGTGACCAACTCGACGCGGGGATGCTGCGGCCAGCGGGCCAGCAGCAGGCGCATCAGCCGCGCGGTCGTGGACTTCCCCACCGCCACCGAGCCCGCGATCCCGATCACGAACGGGGTCCGTGCCCCCGACGCTCCGAGGAACGTCCGGTACGCCCGGTAGAGCCGCGCCCCCTCCTGGACGTGCAGCGTGAGCAATCGCGACAGCGGCAGGTAGATGTCGCGCACCTCGTTGAGGTCGACGAAGTCGCCGAGGCTGCGGACCCGCTCGACCTCCTCCGCGGTGAGCGGCAGCGGGGTGGCCTCCCCCAGCTTGGCCCAGGACGCCCGGTCGAAGTCGACGAACGGGGAGGACGACTCCCGAGCGAGGCCGTTCCGCGCGCCGATGCGACTGCCTGCCATGGTCCGAGAACCTAGGCCGCGATCGCCCGGATCGCCCCTGTTGGTGACGCGCATCGCTCCGTTGTGTAGGACTCCCCCGACTCCCGTTCTGCGCCGTACGCGGAACGTCTTAAACTGGGGTCTTCCGCATCCCAGGGGAGATCTTCGTGCTGAC
Organism: Pseudonocardia thermophila; assembly: GCF_900142365.1. GTDB lineage: Bacteria > Actinomycetota > Actinomycetes > Mycobacteriales > Pseudonocardiaceae > Pseudonocardia > Pseudonocardia thermophila. The sequence goes on from NZ_FRAP01000001.1 coordinate 311,596, forward strand.
CGCACGCACCCGAGGCGACGAGCCGGGCTGCAGTATGAGGCCGGGCCGCTCCCGGCGCCGTACCCGAACCTCCACCTGTCCCTGTAGCCGCGCTCGTGGCTCGGCCTGCGGCGGTCCGTCGTGACCGTCCTGTGGTCGGTGCTCGGCCTCCTGGCCGTCGCGGCGCTCACCGCCGGCACGGCCGTGTCCGTCGCTTCCGAGTTCGCGCTCACCGCGCTGGAGCGCAGCCAGGTCGACGCCCACGTGGCCGAGGTCGACGACCGCCGCGCCCGCGCCCTGCAGCGCGCCCACCGCAGCCTGTCGTTCCAGCTGTCCGGCAGCCAGCTCGGCATCACCGCCACCACGCTGGTCACCGGGTACATCGCCGAACCCGCGATCGCCGCGCTCATCTCACCCGGGCTGATCGGGCTGGGCCTGTCCGAGGGCATCGCGGGCGGCATCGCGATCGTCGTGGCGCTGCTGCTGGCCACAGCGCTGTCGATGGTGTTCGGCGAGCTGGTGCCGAAGAACCTCGCGATCGCCGACCCGATCGGCACCGGCCGGGCGGTGGTGTGGCTGCAGAGCGGCTTCGCCCACGCGTTCCGCTGGCTGATCAACGCGCTCAACGCCGCCGCGAACGTGGTCGTGCGCCGGCTGGGCGTCGAACCGGCCGAGGAACTGCGCTCGGCCCGCTCGCCGCGCGAGCTCAGCTCGCTGGTCCGCACCAGCGCCGAGCACGGCACGCTCGACCTGGGCACGGCGGTGCTGATGGACCGCTCGCTGCGGTTCACCGACCGCGTCGCCGAGGACCTCATGACGCCGCGGGTCCGCGTGGAGACGCTCGAGGCCGACGACACCGTCGCCGACCTGGTCGCCCGCTCCCGGCACAGCGGGTACTCCCGCTTCCCCGTCCAGGACGGCGACCCGGACGCGGTCCTCGGGGTCGTGCACGTCAAGCAGGCGTTCGCGGTGCCGGCGGCCGAGCGCTCCCGCACCCGGCTGCGCAGCCTCGTCCAGCCGGTGCCGACAGTCCCGGCCTCCCTGGACGGCGACGCCCTGCTCACCGTCCTGCGCGGCTCCGGCCTGCAGATGGCCGTCGTCGTCGACGAGTACGGCGGGACGGCCGGCATCGTCACGCTGGAGGACCTGATCGAGGAGATCGTCGGCGACGTCCGCGACGAGCACGACGGCGCCGAGGTCGCCCGCGTCCGCCCGATGGGCCGCGGCACCTGGCTGGTGTCGGGCCTGCTCCGCGACGACGAGGTGGCCGAGGCGACCGGCTTCCAGGTGCCGGCGGGCGACCACGAGACGCTCGCCGGACTGGTGCTCGCCCGGCTCGGCCGCATCCCGGAGGTGGGGGCTTCGATCGACGTCGACGGCTGGCGGCTGACCGTGATGCGCCGCGACCGCAACCGCATCGCGGAGCTGCGGCTGGCCGACCCCCAGGCGGTGGCGGAGGTGCAGCGTGCCCAGTGAGCTGCTGCTCGCCGGCGAGCCGGCCGGCTCCGTCGGTGGGGACCTGCTGGCCCTGCTCGCCGCCGTCGCCCTGCTCGGCGGCAACGCGTTCTTCGTCGGCGCCGAGTTCTCGCTGGTCTCGGCGCGCCGCGACCGTCTGGAGGCGATGGCGCAGGCCGGGGTGGGCGGCGCACGCACGGTGCTGCGCGCCACCGGGGACCTGTCCCGGATGCTCGCTGCGTCGCAGCTGGGCATCACGATCTGCTCGCTGCTGCTCGGCCGGTTGGGCGAGCCCGCGGTGGCCCACCTGATAGAGCGGCCGTTCGTCTGGCTCGGTCTGCCCGAGGCCGTGCTGCACCCGGCCGCGTTCGCGATCTCCCTGGGCATCGTCGTGATCGCGCACATCCTGCTGGGCGAGATGGTGCCGAAGAACATCGCGATCGCCGGCCCTGAACGCACCGCGATCTGGCTCGTGCCGCCGTTCCTGGTGTTCACCACCGTGATGCGGCCGCTGATCAACCTGTTCAACTTCCTCGCCAACGGCGTGCTGCGCCTGATGGGCGTCGAGCCGCGCGACGAGCTGGAGGCCGCGTTCACCTCCGGTGAGCTGGCCGACCTCATCGCGGAGTCCGGCCGCGAGGGCCTGCTCGACGACGACGAGTCCTCCCGGCTGACCCGCACGCTGCACTCGGTGGAGGCCACCGTCGCCGACGTGATGGTGCCGCTCTCCGAGCTGGTCACGCTGCCCGCGCGGCCGACCGTGGGCGATGTCGCCGAAGTCGTGGAGCGCACCGGGTTCTCCCGCTTCCCCCTGCGCGGGCAGGACCGCAGGCTGACGGGTTACCTGCACGTCAAGGACGTGCTCGACCTCATCGACGACCCGTCCGCCCCGGTGCCGCCGCAACGGATCCGCGGGCTGCCCGAGGTGGCCGTCGACGCCCGTCTGGACGACGCGCTGGCGGTCCTGCGCCGCCCGGGGGCGCACCTGGGGCGGGCGGTGGACCGTGGTGGCCACACTGTGGGCCTCGTGGCCCTCGAGGACCTCATCGAGCACGTCGTCGGCACCGTCCGCGACGGCACCCACGCGGGCCCGGAACGCACCGGCGCCTCCCCCACGGCTCCCCGGCAGGACCGCGGTTGACGGCGGCTACGGTCGAGCCCGTGGAGGTGCTCGACGAACCGCAGTGGCGGGCCCGCGCCGCCGCGCACCGGGCCCGCGTCGAACGCTGGACGCTGCCGCACCGGGAGCGCCGGCGCCGCCGCGAGCCCCATCCGGTGATGGACTTCCTGTTCACCTACTACTCGTACCGGCCGCAGCGGCTGGAGCAGTGGCACCCGGGCCCGGACGTGCTGCTGCGCGGCGGTGACGAGTACCTCGACCGACCCGGTTACGTCCGCGACGGCGACGGGGTGCGCCTCGATCCCGGCGCCCTGCCGCCGCGGCTGGCGGGCACCGCAGGGTTCGTCGGGGCGCTGCTGACCGCCACCGCGTCGCGTCAGCCGCGGCTGTCCTGCTTCGGGATGCACGAGTGGGCGATGGTGTACCGCACGGACGCCCCACGGCACTGGTACGTGCCGCTGCGGCTGGGCCGGGAGAGCACGGACGCGGTGGTGGAGTCGCTCCCGCTGCACTGCACCCACCACGACGCGTACCGGTTCTTCACCGATGCCGCCAGGCCGCGCAACGCCGTCGCGCCGCGCCGGGAGGACCAGATCGCGCTGGAGCAGCCGGGCTGCCTGCACGCGAACATGGATCTGTACAAGTGGGCGTACAAGCTCGCCCCGGTCACTCCGGCTGAGCTGATCGCCGACTGCTTCGAGCTGGCCGTGGCCGTGCGCGAGCTGGACATGCGGGCCAGCCCCTACGACCTGACGGCGTGGGGGTACGACCCGGTCCCCGTGGAGACCCCAGCCGGGCGCGCGCAGTACGTGCGCGAACAGGCCGAGTTCGTCCGCCGGGCGGCGCCGCTGCGCGCCCGCCTGCTCGCGCTCGTCGAGCGGGTGTGGCCGGCGGCCCGGCCGGCCACCGCGGTGGCCGGCCGGTAGGGCGCTCAGTCGGTGCCGGACTCCATCGCCGCGCGGTCGAGCGCCGCGGAGTCCTCCTCGCCCTCGGCGCGCGAGGCGATGGCCTCCGCACCGCCCGGGGAGATCTCCCCGATCAGCGCCGGGTCCGCGCCGGTGACCAGCTGCGCCTGTCCGGAGCCGATCAGGCCGATCCCGGCGTACTGCTCCAGCTTGGCGCGGGAGTCGGCGATGTCGAGGTTGCGCATGGTCAGCTGGCCGATGCGGTCCACCGGGCCGAACGCCGAGTCCTCGGTGCGCTCCATCGACAGCTTGTCCGGGTGGTAGCTGAACGCCGGGCCGGTGGTGTCGAGGATCGAGTAGTCCTCGCCGCGGCGCAGCCGCAGCGTCACCTCGCCGGTGACGGCCGACCCGACCCACCGCTGCAGCGACTCGCGCAGCATCAGCGCCTGCGGGTCCAGCCAGCGGCCCTCGTACATCAGCCTGCCCAGCCGCCGCCCCTCGGCGTGGTATGTCGCGATCGTGTCCTCGTTGTGGATGGCGTTGACCAGCCGCTCGTACGCGATGTGCAGCAGCGCCATCCCCGGCGCCTCGTAGATGCCCCGGCTCTTCGCCTCGATGATCCGGTTCTCGATCTGGTCGGACATGCCCAGGCCGTGCCGGCCGCCGATGGCGTTGGCCTCCAGCACCAGATCGACCGGGGTGGCGAACTCCTTGCCGTTGATGGTCACCGGCCGGCCCTGGGCGAACCCGATCGTGACGTCCTCGGTGGGGATCTCCACCTCGGGGTCCCAGAACCGCACGCCCATGATCGGGTCGACGGTCTCGATGCCGTTGTCGAGGTGCTCCAGGGTCTTCGCCTCGTGGGTTGCGCCCCAGATGTTGGCGTCGGTCGAGTACGCCTTCTCGGTCGGGTCGCGGTAGGGCAGGCCGTGGGCGAGCAGCCACTCGCTCATCTCTTTGCGGCCGCCGAGCTCGCTCACGAACGCCGGGTCGAGCCACGGCTTGTAGATCCGCAGGTTCGGGTTGGTGAGCAGGCCGTAGCGGTAGAACCGCTCGATGTCGTTGCCCTTGTACGTCGATCCGTCACCCCAGATCTGCACGTCGTCGGCCATCATGGCGCGCACGAGCAGCGTGCCGGTGACGGCGCGACCGAGCGGCGTGGTGTTGAAGTACACCCGCCCCGCGCTGCGGATGTGGAACGCACCGCAGGTCAGCGCGGCCAGGCCCTCCTCGACGAGCGCGGCCTTGCAGTCCACCAGACGCGAGATCTCAGCGCCGTAGTCCGCCGCCCGCCCCGGCACCGACGCGATGTCGGGCTCGTCGTACTGTCCCAGGTCGGCCGTGTAGGTGCAGGGGATGGCGCCCTTGTCGCGCATCCAGGCGACCGCGACCGACGTGTCGAGCCCTCCGGAGAAGGCGATGCCGACCCGTTCACCGACGGGCAGAGAAGCGAGGACCTTGGACACGCGACAAATTATGCACCCTCGTGGATAATCTTCCAACGTGGGGTGGGTCGCTCCCGCCTCTCCGCCCCGGTGACGCGCATCAGTTCTCGAACGCCGCAGGTGGCGGGCAGCTGCAGACCAGGTTGCGGTCGCCGTGCGCGCCGTCGATGCGCCGCACCGGCGGCCACACCTTGCGGTCGTGCACGCCGGGGGTGCCGCCCATCGGGTACGCGGCGAGGTCGCGCGGGTACGGGTGGTCCCACTTGTCCACCAGGCACGCCGCGGTGTGCGGCGCGTTGCGCAGCGGATTGTCCGTGACCGGCCACTCCCCCGAAGCGACCCGGTCGATCTCACCCTTGATGCTGATCATCGCGTCGATGAAGCGGTCGAGCTCGGCGAGGTCCTCGCTCTCGGTGGGCTCCACCATGAGCGTGCCCGCGACCGGGAACGACATCGTCGGCGCGTGGATGCCGTAGTCGGCCAGCCGCTTCGCCACGTCGTCGACGGTCACGCCGCTCTCGCGGGTGATCCCGCGCAGGTCGAGGATGCACTCGTGGGCGACGAGCCCGGTGGTGCCCGTGTAGAGGACCGGGTAGTGCTCGCCGAGGCGCTTGGCCACGTAGTTGGCGGCGACCAGCGCGGTCAGCGTGGCGCGGCGCAGTCCCTCGGTGCCCATCATCCGCAGGTACATCCACGGGATCGGCAGCACACCCGGGCTCCCGTACGGGGCCGCGGAGACCGGGCCGACCTCCCCGCGGCCCGGCAGGAACGGCACCAGGTGCTCGGCCACCGCGATCGGGCCGACGCCCGGTCCGCCGCCGCCGTGCGGGATGCAGAAGGTCTTGTGCAGGTTCAGGTGGCTCACGTCGCCGCCGAACGCGCCCGGCCGGGCCAGCCCCACCAGCGCGTTGAGGTTCGCCCCGTCGACGTAGACCTGCCCACCCGCAGCGTGGACGGCGTCGCACACCTCTCGGATCTGCGCTTCGTACACCCCGTGCGTGGACGGGTAGGTGATCATCAGCGCGGCCAGGTCCGGTCCGTGCTCGGCGATCTTGGCGTGCAGGTCGTCGAGATCGACGTCGCCGGTCGGCGCGGTCGCGACGACCACGACGCGCATCCCGGCCATCACTGCCGAGGCAGCGTTGGTGCCGTGCGCGCTGGCCGGGATCAGGCACACGTCGCGGTGCCCCTCCCCGCGGCTGCGGTGGTACGCGGCGATCGCCAGCAGGCCCGCGAACTCGCCCTGGCTGCCCGCGTTGGGCTGCACCGACACCGCGGCGTAGCCGGTGAGCTCGGCGAGCCACCGCTCCAGGTCCTCGATCAGCTGCAGCGTGCCGGCGGCGTCCTCCGCAGGCACGAACGGGTGCATGTCGGCGAACGCCGGCCAGCTGATCGGCTCCATCTCGGCCGCGGCGTTGAGCTTCATCGTGCACGAGCCGAGCGGGATCATCGTGCGGTCGAGCGCCAGGTCGGCGTCGGCGAGCCGGCGCAGCCAGCGCAGCATCGCGGTCTCGCTGCGGTACTGGTGGAACGTCGGGTGGGTGAGGTACTCGCTGGTGCGCAGCAGGTCCGCCGGCAGCGCGTCGGCGGTGGCGGTGTCCAGCTCGCCCGCGTCGGCGGAGACGCCGAACGCGGCCCACACCGCCTCCAGGTGCGCGACGGTGGTGATCTCCGACGTGGAGACGCCGACGAGATCCGGGTCGCCGCACAGCTCGGGGCGGCGCAGCGCGATGCCGGCCTCGTGGGCGGCGTCGGCGATCGCCTGCGCTCGGCCGGGCACGCGCACCAGCACGGTGTCGAAGAACCTGTCGTGGACGACGTCCAGCCCGCCCGCGCGCAGGCCCGCGGCGACCACGGCGGCCATGCGGTGGGTGCGCTGCGCGATGCGGCGCAGCCCGTCCGGGCCGTGGTAGGCCGCGTAGCAGGCGGCCACGACCGCGAGCAGCACCTGCGCGGTGCAGATGTTGGAGGTGGCCTTCTCCCGGCGGATGTGCTGCTCACGGGTCTGCAGGGCCAGCCGCAGCGCCGGGTTGCCGTCGGCGTCGCGGGAGACGCCGACGAGCCGGCCGGGCAGCTGGCGGGCGAACTTCTGCGCCACCGCCAGGTACGCGGCGTGCGGGCCGCCGAACCCGAGCGGCACGCCGAAGCGCTGCGTCGTGCCGAGCACGGCGTCGGCGCCCAGCTCGCCGGGCGGCGTGAGCAGGGTCAGCGCGAGCAGATCGGCGGCTACGGCCACCAGCGCGCCCCGCTCGTGGGCCGCCTCGATCAGCGGCGCCGGGTTGCGGATCGCCCCGGACGCGCCGGGGTAGGACAGCAACAGGCCGAACAGGTCGCCGTCGGGCAGGCCGTCGGCGTGGACGTCGGCGACGACCAGCTCGATGCCGAGCGGCTCGGCGCGGGTGCGCAGCACCTCGAGGGTCTGCGGGAGGGTGTCGGCGTCGACGACGAACCGCGTGCTGCTCGATCGGCCGGCCCGGCGCAGCATCGTCATGGCCTCGGCCGCGGCCGTGGCCTCGTCGAGCAGGGACGCGTTCGCCACCGGGAGGCCGGTGAGGTCGGACACGGCGGTCTGGAACGCCAACAGCGCCTCCAGCCGGCCCTGGCTGATCTCCGGCTGGTACGGCGTGTAGGCCGTGTACCAGGCAGGGTTCTCGATGACGTTGCGACGGATCACCGCCGGGGTGATCGTGCCGGAGTAGCCGAGCCCGATCATGGGCACGGTCACGGTGTTGCGGGCGGCGAGCGCACGCAGCTCGGCCAGTGCCTCGGCCTCGCTCGCCGCGGGCGGCAGGGTCGACGCGACCGGCTCGCGGTCGCGGATCACCTCGGGCACCGCGGCGTCGGCCACCGCCTCCAGGGACTCGGCGCCGATCGCGGCGAGCATGCGGTCGAGCTCGTGCGGACGGGGGCCGATGTGCCGCTCGACGAACGGTTGGCCGTGCTCGAGATCGAAGAGGGACGGGCGGTTCACGGGCGCCTCCGAGGTCACCGACTGATCGGGCAGAGCGGTACTGCCCTCCCCCTCTGTCACTGCCCGGCCCACCGGGCGCCTGAGAGATTCACCCCGGTCTCCCGGGGCTTTCCCCGTCGGCGGACGATCGGCGGTCGCCGGTCGTCACTTTCCAGAGGCGTCTCACCCGCACGGTCCTGGTGCCTGAGAGATTCCGGGGAGGGTTTGCTCCTTCGGCGCCCGGACACGGTGTGCCGGGCTCTCCCGCGCGGGGTCGGCGACTGCGCTTCGTATCGTACGTCACCCCGGCGCCGGGTGACGGGATCCGGTGAGAACGTGCACAGGCGCCGCGGGGAAGCCACCCGCGCGGCGGATGTCACCCCCGCTGCTCGACCAGCCCAGAACGATCGGGAACCGGGCGATCGGGCACCGCGCGATCGAGGACAGGCGGATCAGGAGATCGCGCGCCGCGCCCGCCGCTTCGAGAGCTCGTCCTCGGGTGCCTCGTCGACGGTTCCACCGTCGGCTCGCTCCATCGGGAAGTCCTTGATGGAGCCGCTGATCTCGCGCATCGCCCCGCTGACGGCGATGCCGAACACGCCCTGCCCGCCGCGCAGCAGGTCCACGACCTCCTCGGGCGAGGAGCACTCGTAGACTGTGGTGCCATCGCTGAACAGGGTGATGCCCGCGAGGTCCCGGATGCCGCGGCGGCGCAGGTGCTCGACCGCGACCCGGATGTTCTGCAGCGACACCCCGGCGTCGAGCAGCCGCTTGACGACCTTCAGGACCAGCACGTCCTTGAAGGAGTACAGCCGCTGCGACCCGGAGCCCGCGGCCCCGCGGATCGACGGGACGACGAGCCCGGTCCGGGCCCAGTAGTCCAGCTGGCGGTAGGTGATGCCGACGACTTGGCAGGCGGTCGGACCACGGAAGCCGACCAGCTGGTCGGGCAGCCCGTCGAGTCCCTCGCCCAACAAGGGGTCGGGGAACAGTTCGCCTTGTTCCGGCGAAACCGACGTCCGGTCGTCCACCGAGCTCCTTCCCGCCGGGTGTCCGCACCCGCTACAGGGCCCCGGACCGCTCCGGAGTACCCTGCTGACCGTAAGCGGACCACCGCGACGGGTCAACGCAACGCGCCGTGTTTCCCGCGTTGTCGTGACTCCGGACCGAGGTTCCGGCCGCGGGCGGGCCGCGATGTCACCCGTTCGGGTTCGCGCCCCGGAAATCCTCCGGCGTGATCGAGTCGAGGAACTCGCGGAACTTCTCGACCTCGTCCTCCTGCTCGTCCGGGATGACGAGCCCGGCGGCCGCCAGCACGTTCTCCTCGGCGTAGATCGGCACGCCGATGCGCAGGGCGAGCGCCACCGAGTCGCTCGGCCGCGCCGACACCTTCACGCCGCCGTCGAAGACGAGCTCGGCGTAGAAGGTGCCCTCCTGCAGGTCAGTGATCCGCACCTCTTCCAGGCGCCTGCCGAGGGCGGTGACCACGTCCTTCAGCAGATCGTGCGTGAGCGGCCGCGGCGGCTTGACTCCCTGCTGCTCCAGCGCGATCGCGGTGGCCTCCACCGAGCCGATCCAGATCGGCAGGTAGCGCTCACCCGCGGTCTCGCGGAGCAGGAGGATCGGCTGATTCGCGGGCAGTTCGACCCGGACGCCCACGACGCGCATCTCGCTCATGCGCTCTCCTCCTCCACACGACCCTGCTGTCACCCGACGCTACACGGCGAAACGGGTCGGCGCCCGCCTCCGGACGGCTCACGCGACCGCAGGGCGACGCCGGCCCGGTCGGCTCAGCTCCGCGGACCGGTGATGAACACCAGGCGGAACTTGCCGATCTGCACCTCGTCGCCGTTCACCAGCACCGCGGTGTCGACCGGTTCCCGGTTGACGTACGTGCCGTTGAGGCTTCCGACGTCCACGACGATGAACTCGTTCCCGTCGCTGCGGAACTCCGCGTGCCGACGGGACACCGTCACGTCGTCGAGGAAGATGTCGCTGTCGGGGTGCCGCCCGGCCGTGGTGACCTTCCGGTCGAGCAGGAACCGCGATCCGGCGTTCGGTCCGCGCTTGACGACCAGGAGCGCCGCACCCTCGGGCAGGCTCTCCGCGCCGGAGACCGCAGGCTCGTTCGCCGGAGTCTCGGCCTCGGAGAGGAAGTCCGCGCGGAAGACCGAGGTCGTTTCCGGGGAGCGCTCCGGGGGAACTCCGGGCCCGTCGTTCGTGGTCACCTTTTCGGTCTCCTCCTGGATGGTGCCGGGGAAGCTGAGGCGGCGGACGTGGTGTCCGTCCAACCTACTCCTACGCCCTCGCTCCGACCGGGCGGGCCGGGCGGCGGACGCCGGTGCGGTCGATCACGCCCGGCGGCGTCGGCGCTGCCCTCCGGGGCCGGTCACGCCTCGATGAGCTGCGCGTACGCGCCCGCGTCCAGCAGCCCGGCCAGTGCGCCAGCCACGTCGCCGTCGACCCGGACGTCGATCATCCACCCTTCGGTGTACGGCCCGGAGTTGATCAGCTCCGGGCTCGCCTCGAGCGCCTCGTTCACCGCGACGACGGTGCCGGAGACGGGCGTGTACACGTCCGAGACGGACTTCGTCGACTCGACCTCACCCACCGCCGTGCCCGCGGTCACGACGTCGCCGACCGCCGGGAGGGACACGAACACGACGTCACCGAGCTGCGACTGGGCGTGGTCGGTGATGCCGATGCGCACCACCCCGTCGCCGAGGTCGCGGACCCACTCGTGGGCCTCGGTGTAACGGAGATCATCCGGGATCACGCGGGCGAGCCTACGGGGTCGGCGCGCCGGCCCCGCCCGGTGGTGCCGACCGGCCGCCGAACGGGGCCGGCCGGCGCAGGGCGAGCACGAACTGTGCGAAGTAGAGCGCCCCGGTGTAGAGGTAGACCGCCGTCCCCCACACCGCCAGCGCGTACCCGAACGGTCGGCACAGGTCGGCGAACCAGCCCGCCTGCAGCCCGGCCAGAAGCAGCGGGAACGCGTAGAGCATCACGAAGGTGGCCGCCTTGCCGAGGTAGGTCACGACGAACGGCCCGTACCCCCGGCGGCGCAGGATCAGCAGGCACACCCCGAGGACCAGGTCCCGCGCCACCAGCGCGCCCACCGCCCACCACGGCACGATCTCGCGGACACCCAGGGCGAGCAGCGCGCAGAGGATGTAGAGGCGGTCCACGGCCGGGTCGAGCAGCGATCCCAGCCGCGAGTACTGCCGGAGCAGGCGCGCGAGCTTGCCGTCGAGCCAGTCGGTGATCCCGCCCACAGCGAGCACCACGATCGCCCATACGTCGGCGGTGGCCTGGAGCTGAGGGTCCCGGCCGGGCCCGAGCAGCAGCCACAGGAACAGCGGCACGCCGGCCAGCCGCAGGACCGACAGGGCGTTGGGGATCGTCAGGAGCCGTTCGGGCCCTGCGGTCGTCCCGAGCTCGGGTGCGGTGTCCGACGGCACGGCCGAAGGATAGGCCGCCCTGTTCACCGCCCGGGCACGCCAGGGAGGATGCGGAGCATGGACGTCACGACGGCATCGGCCGAACTGAAGGCGAAGCAGGCCCCGCTCAAGGAGCGCTACCGCAACGAGCCCGAGGCCGCCCTGATCACCCTGACCGCCGACGGCGAGCTCGACGGCAGCGGGATCGCGTGCAAGGTGAAGACCTCCACCGCGCTGGTCGAGGCCGGTCTGCACCCGGCCACCGGCGGCGACGGCACCCAGCTCTGCTCGGGCGACATGCTGCTCGAGGCGCTCGTCGCGTGCGCGGGCGTGACCATGCGCGCGGTCGCCACCTCGCTGGGCATGGCGGTCGCCGGCACCGTGCACGCCGAGGGCGACCTGGACTTCCGCGGCACCCTGGGCGTGGCCAAGGACGCCCCGGTCGGCTTCCGCGACATCCGCCTGAAGTTCAACCTCGAGACCGATGCCGACGAAGAGCAGATCGCCACGCTCATCAAGCTGACCGAGCGCTACTGCGTCGTGCTGCAGACGCTGAAGAACTCGCCCACCACGTCCGTCGCGGTCACCACCTCCTGAGGCCGGCGATGACGACCGGTGCGCAGGCCCTCCTGCGGACGCTGCTCGCGGGCGGCGTCGACGTGTGCTTCGCCAACCCCGGTACCTCGGAGATGCACGCGGTGGCCGCGCTGGACACCGAGCCGGGGATGCGGGCGGTCCTCACCCTGTTCGAGGGGGTGGCGACCGGGGCCGCGGACGGTTTCGCCCGGATGGCGGACCGGCCGGCGGCCACGCTGCTGCACCTGGGGCCCGGCCTGGGCAACGGCCTGGCGAACCTGCACAACGCCCGGCGGGCCGGCACCGGCATCGTCAACGTCGTCGGGGACCACGCCCTCACACACGCGAAGTACGACGCCCCGCTGCAGTCCGACATCGCCGGCATGGCCGCGACGGTCTCCGGCTGGGTGCACCTGACCCGCGGGCCGGCCCAGGTGGCCGCGGACACCGCGGCCGCCGTCGCGGCCGCCCGCGCCGGGCAGGTGGCGACGCTGATCCTGCCCGCGGACGCGAGCTGGAGCGAGGGCGCGGCCGACGAGCCCGCCCCCGTCCCTCCCGTGCCGGAGCGGGGCACCGGGAACCCCGAGTCGCTGGCCGCGGCCGCCGCGGCCCTGCGGACGGGCGAGCCGTGTCTGCTGCTGCTCGGCGGCGACGCCACCCGCGAGGCCGGGCTCGCCGCCGCGGGCCGGATCGCCGCCGCCACCGGCGCACGCATCATGGTCGAGACGTTCCCCACCCGGCTGCAGCGGGGCGCCGGGCGGGTACCCGCGGAGCGGCTGGCCTACCTGCCGGACAGGGCCGCGCAGCAGCTCGCCGGCACCCGCCACCTGCTGCTCGCCGGCGCCCGTTCCCCCGTCGCGTTCTTCGGCCACCCGGGTAAGCGGGGCGACCTGGTGCCCGAGGGCTGCCACGTGTACGAGATCGCCGGTCGCGAGGACGCCGCCGCGCTCACGCTCGCCGAGCTGGCCGACCAGGTCGCCGGCGACGCCACCGCCCACCTCGCGCCGGCCCGGCGGCCCGAGCTGCCGACGGGCCCGCTGCGCGCCGACGTCGTCGCCGCGGTGGTGGGGGCGCTGCTCCCGGAGAACGCGGTCGTCGTCGACGAGGCCAACACCTCGAGCGTCGGGCTGCCCGCGGCCACCACGGGTGCCCCGCCGCACGACTGGCTCTGCCTGACCGGCGGCGCCATCGGCTGGGGCCTGCCGACCGCCACCGGGGCCGCGCTGGCCTGCCCCGACCGGCCGGTGTGGAACCTGCAGGCCGACGGCAGCGCCCTCTACACCATCACCGCGCTGTGGACGCAGGCCCGCGAGGGACTCGACGTCACCACCGTCGTCTACAACAACGCCGCCTACGCGATCCTGCGGCTGGAACTCGCCGCGGTCGGCGCCGCCGGCGGCCCCAATGCCCGCTCGCTGCTCGACCTCGACCGGCCGCGGCCGGACTTCGTCTCGCTGGCGACCGGCATGGGGGTGCCCGCCTCGCGGGCGGAGACGGCCGAGGAGCTCGCCACTGCGCTCTCCCGCGCAACGGCCGAGCCGGGCCCGCACCTGATCGAGGCGATCGTCCCGCCCGTCGTGCCCTGAGATCGTCCACCGCGATCGTCCTGACGCTCCGCGCCCGCCCGTGCCCCTCAGCCGTCGGTCGCGGAGGGCGCGGGAGGGCGCCCGGACACGCCCGGAGAGCGCTCCACCCACACGGGCGATCCCGGTGTTCACCGAGGTCGTCGCCCCGTCCGGATCGTCACCGTTCGTCGCCGATCAGCGACTGTTCGGCGCGCTGAGGCCGCATTTCACCCCATGCGGGATCGACGAACCGACGTAAAGTGTCAGTCGGGTAACGCTGAGTTCCGGCTGGTCGGGGCAACCGGGCGGCGGACCCGGGGCGCCCGTGCGCGCCGGCGGCCACTGGACACCCATCCGACGACGCGGAGTGCACGATGACGAGAACGGTCGAGGACATGGCGTCCTTCGACTCAACCGTCAGGCATGCCTGCGCCGTCGCCGTGAGCGACGAGCACCTGTGGGAGCTGTCCTCGGCGTTCCTGTCCGCCGGTCTGGCGGCGGGCGACCAGGTCAAGTACTTCGACGACGGGACGTCCGACCGTGTGCTCGAGCGGATGTTCGACGACGGCGTCGACATCGACGCCTCCCTCGCCTCCGGCCAGCTGGAGGTGGTCCCGCCGGAGGCCACCCGTGCGGCGATCCTCACCCCGATCGACGTCATGCGCGGACTGGTGGACGAGCTCATCGAGGACGCGCTCGCGGAGGGCTACTCCGGGGTGCGGTGGACCGGGCAGCTCAGCCACGCGCTCAACCGGCCCGCCGGCATGCTCGACTACGAGCTGATGCTCGACGCCGCGGTGGCCGGCAGGCCCGCGCGCGTCCTCTGCCTCTACGACCGCGCGCACTATCCGGACGACGTCATCGAGGACATGCGCAGGGGGCACCGCGTGGAGATCGAGACGACCACCGTCTACGACGACAACCTGCTGCGCATCACCTCGACCGGGATCGGCTCGGCCCGGCTGGCCGGAGAGGTCGATCACTCCAACCGGCCGCAGGTGCGCAAGCTGCTGCTCGCCGAGCTGGACCGGGCGCTGCGTTCGCCCACCGGCCCGCACGAGATCCGGCTCGACGTCTCGTCGTTGCGGTTCATCGACGTCGCCGGCGCCGTCGGGCTGGTGCACGCCGCCGAGGAGTTCCCGTCCAGCCACAAGCTGGTGCTCGACGGGGTCCGGCCCCGGGTGGCGCGGGTGCTCGATCGCTGCGGGGCGCCGTTCGCGTCCCAGCTGATGACGATCCCGCGACCGGACCGGCCGATCCCCTCCACCGCGGGAGCGGACGAGTGAAGATCGAGAACCGCCGTTCGGCGCAGATCGTCGCGCTGCAGCACCGGTGCGGCTTCTACGCCTCGCAGCGCGATCTCGTCGACCTGCTCGTGCCGATGGTCGGCGCGGCACTGACGCGCGGCTCCACCGTCGCGCTGGCCGTCGCCCCGGAGACCGCCGACGCGGTGGAGGAGGCGCTCGGCCCGGCACCGCAGCTGGTGCGCCTGTCCGAGCCCGGCCCGGGCTGCCACTCGGGGCAGACGCTCGCCGCCCGCCGGGCCCGTGAGCTGCGCGAGCTCACCGCGCTGCACGGCCCGATCACGATGATCGCCCAGCACCGCAGCGAGCTGGACGGGGCCGACGGAGCGTTCTGGACCGAGCTCGACGCCGCGTACGGCATCGCGCTGGCCGACATGCCCGTCGAGCTGACCTGCTTCTACCCCGAGCTGCCGCTGCACCAGTCGATCCTCGACGGGGCCCGGCACACGCACCCGATGCTGCTGGTGGGCGGCGACCCCGTCGAGAACCCCGAGCACATGAGCCCGCGCAGCGTGCTCGCCGAGTACCCGGCGCCCAGCCCCGCCCTGCTCGGCGCGCCGGACCTGCAGATCGAGTTCGGTGCCTGGCAGCTCAACGAGGTGCGCGATGAGCTCGAGCGCGCCCTGCTGTCGGCCGGGTACGGACGAACCCGCGCCGAGGACTTCGTGCTCGCGGTCAACGAGATCGCCACCAACGCCGTCGAGCACGGCAGCCCGGACGCGCGGCTGTACGTCTGGCTCGACGGGGACGGCGTCACCGAGGGCGCGGTCTGCGAGGTTCACGACCGCGGTACGCTGCGGGACCCCCTGCCCGGTCTCGCGGCACCGCACTCGGCCGAGCCCCGGGGCCGCGGCGTGTGGATCGCGCGGCAGATCTGCGAGTCGCTGCACGTGTGGTCGGACAAGTCGGGTACCCATGTCCGACTTCATGCGGGTCGCCCGGTATGATGGCACTCAGTGCGCAGGCGGCCACCGGCACGTGGCCGCTGCGACGCAGTCACCCCTTGGCAACCGGGCTCGGGCGGAGAACACTCGTCCGCGGCTCGGCCCAGTCGGGGCACAGGCGAGTTCTCGAACACGTGACATACCGAACCCGGGGCGATCATGTCTGACGATCAATGGCGACTTCGGACAGACGGCACGGTACGCGTGTCCGTGCTGGGCTCCTTCGAGCTCACCGTCGGCGGCGAGTCCGTCACCCTCGGGGTCGACGCCCGCCGGCTCGTGGCCTACCTGGCCGTGCACCCGCGCCCGCAGCCCCGCCCCGCCCTGGCCGGGGACCTCTGGCCAGGCGTACCGGCCGACGCGGCGCTCAAGCTGCTCGACGAGGCCGTCGAGAGCGTCGACGTACCCGGCCTGCTCGCCGACATCGCCCCGGGAGAGATCGGTGAAGGCCCGCTGGAGCTGGCCCCCGCGGTCGAGGTCGACCTCGCCGACGCCATGGGCCTGATCCGCGCCCTGCCGGAGATCCCCACCACCGACAAGCCCGACGTCTCCCCGCTCACCGTCGACATCCTCCCCGGTTGGACCGCCGCCTGGGTCGCCGTCGAGCGCGAGCGCTACCGCCAGCTCCGCCTCCACGCCCTCGAGGAGCGCAGCATGCGCCTGTCGGCCGAGGGCCGCGCCGAGGAGGCCGTCGAGCTGGCCCGCCACGCCGTCCGCGCCGCCCCCAGCCGCGAGAGCGCCCGCCGCGCCCTGGTCGAGGCCCTCCTCGCCGAGGGCGACGTCACCGCCGCCGTCGCCGAGTACGACGAGTACCAGGAGCTGCTCCGCTCCAGCCTCGGTCCGGCCAGCAACGGCCTGGACAACCTCCTCCCGCCGACCCCGGCCTGGCCCGTCCTGCGCGCCCGCCACCCCATGCCGCGCTCGGCCGTGCAGCTGCCGCGCCTGCCCGGTGCCGGCCGCGGCGGCAGCCGCCGCCTCGTCTCCGGCGGCTCGGTGCCCGGCTCGTTCCGCTAGGAGCACCGCCACCGCAGCAGCCCGCCCCCCCCATCACGGGACCGGGCCCCTCGGATGCTGCCCGCGTGCAGATGTGAACGAACGGCCCTTTCGTCCACGCGGAGTGGACGAAAGGGCCGTTCGTTGTACCCGGGGCGGGGTGAGGCGGAGCCGGCTGGCCCCTGGGCGGCGCCTGCTGAGATCTCTACGAACTGTGCTTTCGTCAGCACCACTGCTCACGAAAGGACCGTTCGTAGGTTCTCGGCCCGGGCATACCCAAGATCACCACCGCACCCCCGCAACAGGTGTGTCAGCTGTGGCACGAGCCTTGTGGGGCTCCACCGGGGGGAGGCCGGGATCCAGGGGCGGAGCCCCTGGCGGGGTTCCGGGGCAGCGCCCCGGGTGCACAGAGCTCGGGCAGGGCCCGGCGAGGGGTCCAGCACCCGAGCCCCGCGGGGCTGCGAGGTAGCAACCGGGCTTCAGTCCGCCAGAGCCCTCAGCCGCGGAACCACGTCCTCCGCCAGCTGCGTCAGGAACCGCTCCTGGTCGTGCCCGGGCCCGTGGAACACGAGGTGGTTCAGCCCCGCGTCCAGGTACGGCTTGATCTGCGCGACGGCCTCGTCCGGGTCCGACGTGACGATCCACCGCTTCGCCACCTGCTCGATCGGCAGCTCGTCCGCCAGCCGCTCCATCTCCACCGCCGACCCGACGCTGTGCTTCTGCTCCGCCGTCAGTGACAGCGGCGCCCAGAACCGGGTGTTGGCCAGCGCGGCGTCGGGGTCCCGGTCGTACGACAGCTTGATCTCGATCATGCGGTCGACGTCGTCGAGCTTCTTCCCGGCTGCTTCGGCGCCCTCGGCGACGGCGGGCATGAGCTTCTCGGTGTAGAGGTCCATGCCCTTGCCCGAGGTGCAGATGAACCCGTCGCCGACGCGTCCGGCGTACTTCGCCATCTGCGGGCCGCCGGCGGCGATGTAGATCGGGATCGGCTGCTCGGGCCGGTCGTAGATGTTCGCGTCGACGGTCTTGTAGTACTCGCCGTCGAAGTTGACGTTCTCACCGGTCCACAGTTCGCGCATGAGCCGGATGGCCTCGCGCAGCCGGGCGTAGCGCTCCTTGAACTCCGGCCACTCCCGCCCGGAAACCGCGATCTCGTTGAGCGCCTCACCGGTACCGACGCCGAGCATGATCCGGCCCGGATAGAGCAGTCCCAGGGTCGCCCAGGTCTGGGCGAGCACCGCCGGGTTGTACCGGAAGGTGGGGGTCAGCACCGAGGTGCCGAGCATGATCCGCTCGGTCCGCTCCCCCACCGCGGTGATCCAGGCGAGCGCGGACGGCGCGTGGCCGCCGTTGTGCCGCCAGGGCAGGAAGTGGTCGGAGACCACCGCGGAGTCGAGGCCGAGCTCCTCCGCCCGCACCCCGAATTCGACGAGCTCGCGCGGCCCGAACTGCTCCGCCGACGCCTTGTACCCGATCCGCAACGACACCGTGAAACCGTCCTTCGTCCGTCCGGCCGATCCGCCTCGGATGTCAACCACCCGCGCCGGACCCGCATGATCCGCAGCGTCCAGTCCCTCGGTGGGGTTCAAGGCATGGACGGCTGCGGCCATTCCCTGTCGGCCGATGATCTCATCGAGACGCGCCGTGCGCAGGTCCGCTGCGCCGTTCGTCACCCTCCGAGAAGCGCCGATCCGAGCGCGGTGCGGCGGTGGCGGACCTCGCGACCGGCCCGCCGCGCGACGGCGAGCCCGGCCGCGCGCAGCACCCGCAGGTGCTCTGACGTGCTCGGAAGCCCCAGGCCGACCCGCCGGGCGAGCACGGAGGTGGATGTCTCCTCGTCCAGCGCCGCGAGCAGGCGGGCCCGTGAGGCGCCGATGAGCGCAGCCAGGGCGTCCGGCGTCCTGACCTGGCCAGGTGGCCACAGCGTGCCGACGCCGCGGGCCGGGTAGACGACGGTCGGCTGCCACGGCGGGTCAGTGACCGCCACGGTGTCCGGCCAGGTGAACACCGTCGGCATGAGGACCAGGCCGCGGCCGCGGACGTCGGCCGAGCGGCCGTGGTGCCGTCCGCTGAACGCGAGGACACCGTCGGCCCAGGTGATCGAGGGGTGCAGACCGGCGAGCACCGCGGCGAGCCCGTCGGCGGCCAGCCGGGCGGCGCGGTGAGCGATGTCGGACGCGAGGAGATCGTCGATCGCGGTCCAGTGCGGCCGCACGAGGTGCTCCCAGCACGCCCGCTGCGCGGCGACGATGCGCTCCAGGCTCGCAGCGGGGTCGGGGAGCAGCGCCCGCAGCCCGTCCCGCACCGCTTCCGACGAGCCGGGCGCTGTGAGCGCCCGTTCCAGCTCCGCAGCGACGACGTCGAGCGGGGTCGCGGCGACCGCAGCGAGGTCGTCGTCGATCGTCGTCGTGGGCCCGGCGGGGATCGGGACGAGGAAGTCGGGCTGGTAGCCGTGCTTCGGCAGGAGCGGTTCCAGCGTCCGCAGGGCGTCCGCGCAGGCCGCGGTGTCGACGGCGCGCAGCCAGTGCAGGTGGTGGACCTGCCGGCGGGGTTCCCGCATGGTCCGCGCGGCCTGGATCGTCTCCCACATCGGCGAGCGGGCGAACCGGATCGCGGTGACGTCGACGGCGCCGAGTCGCAGGTCGAGGGCCATGTTTCGATCCTGGCCGAAGCGTTTCGCGCGCGCAGCCGGTCCGTCGAGACTGCGGTCGTGTCCTCCTACCGCGGCGTGCTGCGCAACGCCGAGTTCCGCGCGGTGCTCGGCGCGCACGTCCTGACGATGCTCGCGATCATCCTGGCCGACGTGGCGCTGGCCGTGCTGGTCTACCGGCGCACCGGCTCGCCGCTGCTGTCAGCCGTGACGTTCGCCGTCGGGTTCGTGCCCATGGGGATCGGTGCGGTGCTGCTCGGCGGGATCGGCCGATCCCGGCCCGCGCGCGATGTGCTGGTGACCACCGAGCTGGTCGTCGCCGGGCTGATCGCGCTCATGGCGGTGCCGGGCACCCCGGTGCCGCTGCTGCTCGCCCTGCTGGCGGTGAAGGGCTTCATCGATCCCGTGTTCACCGGCACGCGCACCGCCACCCTGCCGGAGATCCTCGGCACCGACGGGTTCCCGTACGGCCGCTCGCTGCTGCGGATGATCGGCCAGAACGCCCAGCTGGTCGGGTTCGCCGCGGGCGGGTTCGCGCTCGTGTTCGTCACGCCGGCCCACGCGCTGCTCGCCGCCGCGGCCGGGCACGCACTCGCCGCGCTCGTCCTGCTCGTGGGCACCCGGCGGTACGCACCGGTGACGGTGGACGGCCCCATGCTGGCCGTCCTGCCCGAACTCCGAGCCCTGCTGGCCATCCGCGGCATCCGGCCGGTGCTCGCGATGATGTGGCTGCCCGGCTTCTTCGCGGTGGCACCGGAGGCGTTGGCCGTGCCGTACGCGCACGAGTCGGGTGGCGGCTCCGCGGCGGCCGGTCTGCTCCTCGCCGGGATCCCGGTCGGCGCGGTGCTGGGTGAGCTGCTCGTCGGGTCGCTGCTGCCCGCCGCGCGGCGCGTTCAGCTGGTCGTCCCGCTCGCTGCGGCGACCTTCGTGCCCGTCCTCGGCTACGCGGCCGGGCCGCCGGTGCCGGTGGCGCTCGGCCTGCTCGTCCTGGCCGGGTTGGGTGCGAGCCACCACATCGGGCTCGACCAGATCGCCGTCGCGGCGATCCCCGAGCACGCCCGGCGGCGGAGTTTCACGCTGCTGGGCGGCGGCATGATGGTCAGCCAGGGCCTGGGCTTCGCCGCGGCCGGGACGCTCGCCGAGCACCTGCCGATCACGGTGGCGGTACCCCTGACCGCTGCCACCGGGATCGTCGCCGTCCTCGCCGTGGGGCACGTCCTCGTCAGGTCGGTCCCGCCTGCCCGGCCCTCCCGCCTACGCTGAGCCCGTGCTCCCCGAGACCGCCGCCGCCCCGCTCGACGTCCTGCGCCGTGTCTTCGGCTACGACTCCTTCCGGGGCCACCAGGCGGAGATCGTCGAGCACGTCACGAACGGCGGCGACGCGCTGGTGCTCATGCCCACCGGCGGCGGCAAGTCGCTCTGCTACCAGATCCCCGCGCTGGTGCGGCCGGGTGTGGGCGTGGTGATCTCCCCGCTCATCGCCCTGATGCAGGACCAGGTGGACGCGCTGCGGGCGCTCGGCGTGCGTGCCGGGTTCCTCAACTCCACCCAGACCCCGGACGAGCGCACCCTCGTCGAGCAGGAGTTCCTGGCCGGCGAGCTGGACCTGCTCTACCTGGCCCCGGAGCGGCTGCGCGTCGAGTCGACGGTGCGGCTGCTGGACCGGGGGAGGATCGCGCTGTTCGCCATCGACGAGGCGCACTGCGTGTCCCAGTGGGGCCACGACTTCCGCCCCGACTACCTCATGCTCTCCCACCTGCACGAGCGGTGGCCGGACGTGCCCCGGATCGCGCTCACCGCCACCGCGACGCCCGCCACGCGTGCGGAGATCGCGGCCCGCCTCGACCTGGAGGACTCCCGGCACTTCGTCTCCAGCTTCGACCGACCGAACATCCAGTACCGAATCGTGCCGAAGGCCGAGCCGCGCAAGCAGCTGCTGGAGCTGATCCGCACCGAGCACGCCGGTGATGCGGGCATCGTCTACTGCCTGTCCCGCCGGTCGGTGGAGCAGATCGCGGAGTTCCTCGTCGCGCAGGGCGTCCCGGCGCTGCCCTACCACGCCGGCCTGGACGCGGCGGTGCGCGCCGAGAACCAGTCCCGGTTCCTCCGCGAGGACGGCGTGGTGATGGTGGCGACGATCGCGTTCGGCATGGGCATCGACAAGCCCGACGTGCGGTTCGTCGCACACCTGGACCTGCCGAAGTCGGTCGAGGGCTACTACCAGGAGACCGGCCGGGCCGGTCGCGACGGACTGCCGTCCACGGCGTGGCTGGCCTACGGCCTGGCCGACGTCGTCCAGCAGCGGAAGATGATCGAGGACTCGGAGGGCGACCGCGCGCACAAGCACCGACTCACCCAGCACCTCGACGCGATGCTGGCGCTGTGCGAGACCGTGCAGTGCCGCCGGGTGCAGCTGCTCAACTACTTCGGCGAGCAGGCCGAGCCGTGCGGCAACTGCGACACCTGCCTGGCCCCTCCCGAGGCGTGGGACGGCACGATCGCCGCGCAGAAGGTGCTGTCCACGGTGTTCCGGCTCGACCGCGAACGGGGCCAGCGGTTCGGGGCCGGGCACATCATCGACATCCTGCTCGGTAAGCACACCCCGAAGGTGGAGCAGTTCGACCACCAGAGGCTGTCGGTGTTCGGCGTCGGCACCGAGCTGTCCGAGGCCGAGTGGCGCGGCGTGATCCGCCAGCTCGTCGCGCGCGGGATGCTCGCCGTCGAGGGCACCTACCAGACGTTCGGCCTCACCGAGGCCAGCCGCCCGGTGCTGCGCGGTGAGCAGAAGGTGATGCTGCGCCGCGAGCCGAAGCGGGTGCCGCGCACGCGCACCGCCCGGTCGGCGACGCCGCAGGCCGACCTACCCGCCGAGGCGGTGCCGGTGTTCGAGCGGCTGCGGGCGTGGCGCGCGGCCACAGCGAAGGAGCAGGGCGTGCCCGCCTACGTGATCTTCCACGACTCCACGCTGCGCGAGATCGCCGCACGGATGCCCGCGGATCTGGCCGCACTGAGCCGGATCAGCGGGATCGGGGAGAACAAGCTCGCCAAGTACGGCGAGGGGGTGCTCGCCGCGCTCGCCGGGTGAGCGTCAGGTGCGTGCCCTTCCCGCCGCGTTGCACCGCAGGCTGCGAACCACCTCGCCCCCGACTGGCTCGCCCCGGGGACCACCTCGACGTGGGTGCGTACTCAAGACGGGCAGGGCCCCGCGGTCGGGGAGCTAGTATACGAACGGGCGCGGGATCGAGCCCTCGGAGGCATCGGTCGTTCTGCACCCGGCGAGGGCGGCCCGCTCGCGGCCTCCGGCGCCACGACGATCGGCGGCCGGCTCCCGCTCAACCCCTCCGGGGGTCTGGAGTCGAAGGGGCACCCGCTCGCCGCGACGGGCCTGGCCCAGATCTACGAACTCGTCCAGCAGCTGCGCGGCGAGGCCGGGGCGCGTCAAGTGGAGAACGCGCGCATCGCGCTCGCCGAGAACGGTGGTGGGTTCTACAACGGCGAGGAGGCCGTCTGCGCGATCACGATCCTCGCCGCCGGGTGACCGCTCGATGGTCGCTACGCGCCCGAGCCGGTGGCGAGGGCACGGCCGAGCAGGTGGCCGGGCTGGGTTCGGGCACACCGCCGCGGGTCGTCGTCACGCCTAGGGCAGGGGTTCTTGCACCCCCAGCCCAGCCGCTGGCCCACGCGGACGCTCCCCCACCGCTCGGCGTGTGGATCGGCCCATCCGGGCCGAGGCCTGTCCCGTTTCGCCCGTCGACGCCTGCATTCCCGGAGTGAGCAGCTACGACGATCGACGCCTCAGCGCCCCGGCACGACCGGATGCCGGGCCGGCGAGCCCTGCTGGGTGCCGTGGCTCACACGTCGACGGTCGCCGCGCACCACCAACCCTCGTCCCTGGGCTCGCAGCGCAGGTCGTTCAGGGTGACCGCCTTGGGCACGGCACCCACGACCTCGACCTCCCGCACCGGCGCGACCTGCAGCCGCAGCTCGACGCCCCCGGGGCCCGCGGTGAGCTCTGCGCCGCACGGCACCACCGAGCGGGTGTCCAGCAGGTAGATCACCTCGTCGAGCACCGCCGCCAGCAGATCGTCGTCGTCGGTCGCGTCGAGGTGCGTGGTGATCGTGTCCGCCGGGGTGGCGTCCGCCGTGACGGCGAACGTCGCGACGAGCCCGGACACCGCTTCGACCAGGCAGTCCTCCCGGGTCGGCCCCCACGCCTCGATGCGGACGTCGGCGGTGTGCTCGACGGCGCGGTGCCCGCGAGCAGTCATCCCTTCACCACGCCCAGCGGGACCAGGCGGGCCACCGCGCGGCACAGCCCGGCGCCCTCCGCCGCCGCGACGACCGCGTCGACGTCCTTGTACGCCTCGGGCGCCTCCTCGGCGAGGCCGCGGGCGGAGGCGCCGCGGACGGCGATGCCCTGGCCCTCCAGCCGCTTGCGCAGCGCACCGCCGGTGATCGCGCGCGCCGCCTGCTTGCGGCTCTGCACCCGGCCGGCGCCGTGGCAGGTCGAGTGGAAGGCGCCGCCGCCGACGACCCCGCGCAGGACGTAGGAGGCGGTACCCATCGAACCCGGGATGAGCACCGGCTGGCCCGCGTCGCGCAGGGCGGGCGGCAGATCGGGGTGCCCCGGTGGCAGAGCGCGGGTGGCGCCCTTGCGGTGCACGCAGAGCCGGCGGCGTTCACCGCCGATCTCGTGTTCCTCGATCTTGGCGAGGTTGTGCGACACGTCGTACAGCAGGCTGAGCCGCTGCCCGGTGACGCGTTCGAACACGTCGGAGGCGGCCTCGGCGAGCAGCTGGCGGTTCGCGCGCCCGTAGTTGGCGGCGGCGGCCATCGCCCCCAGGTAGGCGCGCCCCTCGGGGGACTCGACCGGGGCGCACGCCAGCTGGCGGTCGGGCACGGAGATCCCGTACGCGCGCATCGCGCGATCCATGATCCGCACGTGGTCGGTGCAGATCTGGTGACCGAGTCCGCGCGAGCCGGTGTGGATCATCACGCACACCTGTCCGGGCGCGAGCCCGAAGGCCGCCGCGGCGACGTCGTCGAGCACCTCGTCGACCGCCTGCACCTCCAGGAAGTGGTTGCCCGACCCCAGGCTGCCGACCTGCTCGAGGCCGCGCTCGACCGCACGGGCGCTCACCTGACCGGGATCGGCGCCCGCGAGGACCCCGCCGTCCTCGCACCGCTCGAGATCGCGGTCCTCGCCGTGGCCGCGCTCCACCGCGTACCGCGAACCGCCCAGCAGCACCCGCTCGAGCTCGGCACGGCCGGACAGCTGCCAGACCGCGCCCGATCCCGCGCCCCGCGGGACCGCGCGGTCCAGACCGTCCATCACCCGCTCGATCGGCAGCTCCGAGCGGTCCAGGTCCGCGGTGAGCAGCCGCACGCCGCACGAGATGTCGAACCCGACCCCGCCCGGCGACACCACCCCGCCGCGCTCCACGTCGGTCGCCGCGACGCCACCGATCGGGAACCCGTAACCCCAGTGCACGTCCGGCATCGCGTAGGAGGCCTCCACGATGCCGGGCAGCGTCGCGACGTTCACCACCTGCTGCAGGGACCCGTCCTCAGCCGGGTCGGGGAGCAGCTCGTGCGAAGTGAAGACGACGCCGTCCACGCGCATGTCCCCCTGCGCGGGCACGCGCAGGCGGAACGGGGCCTCCTCGACGACTTCCACGTCCACTGCCTTCGGGATCCCCATCAGGTCCTCCCGTACGACATCGTAGGCAGGTAGCCGCCGGATGAGCGGTGGACGCCCATGCGGGCAATAGGGTGCGCGCATGAGGCAGGGGATGCTCACGCTGGAGCAGCTGCGCGCGCTGGTCGTCGCGGGCGACGTCGACACCGTGCTGGTGGCCTTCACCGACGGGCAAGGGCGGCTGCAGGGCAAGCGCTGCGCGGCGGCCCACTTCCTGGACGAGGTCGTGCCGCACGCGGCGGAGGCCTGCACCTACCTGCTCGCCGTCGACGTCGAGATGAACACCGTCCCCGGATACGCCATGTCGAGCTGGGAACGGGGGTACGGAGACTTCGTGCTGCGCCCCGACCTGTCCACGCTGCGGATGATCCCCTGGCACGAAGCGACGGCGCTGGTGCTGTGCGACGTCGTGTGGGGTGACGGCGCACCCGTCGCCGCATCGCCCCGGCAGATCCTCGAGGGGCAGCTCGACCGGCTCGCCGAGCACGGCCTGATCGCCGACGTCGGCACGGAGCTGGAGTTCATGCTGTTCGCCGACACGTTCGAGGCCGCGTGGCGGGCGAACTACCAGGACCTGCGGCCCGCCAACCTCTACAACGTCGACTACTCGCTGCTCGGCACCGCCCGCGTCGAGCCGCTGCTGCGCCGCATCCGCAACGGCATGGCCGGCGCCGGCATGATCGTCGAGTCCGCGAAGGGCGAGTGCAACCTCGGCCAGCACGAGATCGCCTTCCGCTACGCCGACGCCCTCACCACCTGCGACAACCACTCCATCTACAAGACCGGGGCGAAGGAGATCGCCGAACAGGCCGGGATGTCGCTGACGTTCATGGCCAAGTACGACGAGCGCGAGGGCAACTCCTGCCACATCCACGTCTCGCTGCGCGGCGACGACGGCAACGTGTTCCCCGGCGCCGGCGAGCACGGCTTCTCCCCCGTCTTCGAGCACTTCATCGCCGGTCAGCTCGCGTGCCTGCGCGAGCTGACCTACCTGTACGCGCCCAACGTCAACTCCTACAAGCGCTACGCCGACGGCTCCTTCGCCCCGACCGCGGTGGCGTGGGGGCTGGACAACCGGACGTGCGCGCTGCGGGTGGTCGGGCACGGGCCGGCGCTGCGGGTGGAGAACCGGGTGCCCGGCGGCGACGTGAACCCCTACCTCGCGGTCGCCGCGATCATCGCGGCCGGCCTGCACGGCATCGAGAACGAGCTGCCGCTCGACCCGCCGTGCGAGGGGAACGCCTACCGCAGCGACGCCCCGCGGGTGCCCTCCACCTTGCGTGAGGCCGCGGAGCTGTTCGCGGAATCCGCCGTGGCCGAGTCCGCGTTCGGAAAAGAAGTAGTCGATCACTACACGAACGCCGCCCGCGTCGAGCTCGCCGCGTTCGACGCGGCGGTGACGGATTGGGAGCGTAGGCGTGGTTTCGAACGGCTTTGAGTTGACCGAGAACGAGACGAGGCCGCTGATCGGCATCACCGCGTACGGCGAGCGGGCGCGCTACGGCGTGTGGGACCACCGGACCGTCCTGCTGCCCTTCACCTACCCGGACTCGGTGATCGCCGGAGGCGGTGTCCCGGTGCTGATCCC
Source organism: Pseudonocardia thermophila (assembly GCF_900142365.1). Classification (GTDB taxonomy): domain Bacteria; phylum Actinomycetota; class Actinomycetes; order Mycobacteriales; family Pseudonocardiaceae; genus Pseudonocardia; species Pseudonocardia thermophila. The sequence goes on from NZ_FRAP01000001.1 coordinate 338,208, forward strand.
GCCGCTGGTCGCCGCCGCGCCCGCGGTCGACCGGCTCGACGCCGTGGTGATCTCCGGCGGGCCCGACGTCGATCCGGCGCTCTACGACGCCGAGCCGCACCCGCACACCGGCCGGCCGCGGCCCGAGCGCGACGCCGCCGAGCAGGAGATCATCGAGCGGGCGCTCGACCGCGGCATCCCGGTCCTCGCGGTGTGCCGCGGCCTGCAGCTGCTCAACGTCGTCCTGGGCGGCACCCTCCACCAGCACCTCCCGGACGTCGTCGGCCACCACGGGCACAACCCGACCCCCGGAGTGTTCGGCGAGGTCGAGGTCGCGCTGGAGCCGGGCAGCCGCGTCGCGGCGGTGCTGGGCACGAGCGTGCGCGGGCAGTGCCACCACCACCAGGCCGTCGACCAGCTCGGCAAGGATCTCGAGGTCACCGGCCGGGCCGCCGACGGCACGATCGAGGCCGCCGAGCTGGCCGGACGCCCGTTCGTCGTCGGTGTCCAATGGCATCCCGAGCAGGACGATCCGCGGCTCTTCGGCGCGTTGGTCGCCGCGGCTCGAGAGAGGACACGCACGTGAACCAGGCACCCACCACCCCGGCCCCGGCGACGTGACGCCGTGAGCGGCCGTCGAAGCCGCAGCGCCGCGACCGACCGGCTCCTCCGGTACGGCCCGGCGCTGGCCGCCGCCGGGGTCCTCGGCGGCCGCTACGCGCTGGAGACCCTGCGGCACCGCCGCGAGGACGGGCACGGCTACCGCCTGCGCGGCGAGGTGCTCGACGTCGGCTCCCCCGGCTTCCTCCGAGCCGCCGAAGCGCTCACCGCGGCGCCGATCTCCGCCGGCAACGACCTGGAGCTGCTGATCAACGGGGACGCGATCTTCCCGGCGTTCCTCGCCACGATCGCGAACGCGCAGAAGACCATCAACCTGCTCACGTACGTGTACTGGCAGGGCGAGATCGCCGAGCGGGTCGCCGCGTGCCTCGCCGAGCGCGCCCGGGCCGGGGTGCAGGTCAACGTGCTGCTCGACGCGTTCGGGACCGCGAAGATGGAGCGGCGCCTGCTCCGGCAGCTGGCGGACGCGGGAGCCTCGGTCGCGATCTTCCGGCCGCTGCGCCCGTACGCCCTGGGTCGGACGAACAACCGGACGCACCGCAAGATCCTGGTCGCCGACGGGGCAGTCGGCATGATCGGTGGGGTCGGCATCGCCACCGAGTGGACCGGAGATGCGCAGGATCCGCAGCACTGGCGGGACACCCACGTCAAGGTGCGGGGGCCGATCGTGCGCGGGCTGCAGGGCGCCTTCGCCGAGAACTGGCTGGAGGCGACCGGAGACGTCCTGGTGGGGCCCGATCACCTGCCGGCCCTCGAGCCCGCCGACGGCGCCGGGAACATGCAGCTCGTGCGGTCCTCCGCCGGGGTCGGGGACACCAACGCCGAAGCGTTGTTCTTCCTCGCCGTCGCGTGCGCCCAGCAGTCGCTCGACCTCACCAGTGCGTACTTCACGCCCCGGCCCGCGTTCGTGGAGGCTCTGGTGGAGGCGGCGCGGCGGGGAGTGGCGGTGCGGGTCCTCGTTCCTGGTCGCTACACCGACAAGGAGAGCGTGCGGCAGGCGGGCCGGGCCGTCTACCGCACACTGCTCGACGCGGGGGTGCGGATCTTCGAGTACGAGCAGACGATGCTGCACGCCAAGACGCTGACGGTGGACGGCCGGTGGTCGACGATCGGGTCGGTCAACTTCGACAACCGGTCGTTCCAGTTGAACGACGAGGCGACGCTGTGCGTGCAGTCCGAGTCGTTGGCGGATCAGCTGACGCGGCAGTTCGAGAAGGACCTCTCGGTGTCGCGGGAGATCCTGGGATCGTCGTGGAACCGGCGCGGGATCATCGACCGGGCTCGAGAACGAGCGGCCGTCCTCCTGCGGCGGGAGCTGTAGGTCAGCCGGGGCGTTGCCGCGGAGCCGCCGGGGCGCTGGGCCGTTCGCGACGATGTGCGCGAGTCCGCGGACGCGCCGGCCACCGGCGCGCCGTGCAACGGCGCGAAGCCGGTGACCGGCGCGGCGCCTCAGCCGGCGGGCTCGAGCCTGCGCAGCATGCCCGGCAGCGCCTGGGCGTGCACGACGGCGAGCCGCTGCGTGGCGCGGGTGAGGGCGACGTAGAGGTCGTTCGCGCCGCGCGGGCTGTCGGCGAGGATCTCCGCCGGCTCGACGAGCACGACCGCGTCGAACTCCAGGCCCTTCGCCGCGCTGATGGGCAGCACGACGACGGGTTCCTCGAGGTCGACCTCGCCGGTGGGGTCGGTCGCGGGGGCGCCGATGCGCTCACGCAGGGCGTCGACCCGGGCGATCGGGGCGAGGACTGCGGTGCGGCCGTCACCGATCTCGGCCGACTCCTCCATGACGACCTTGGCGACGGTGTCGTCGATGGTGGCGGGTTCGGCGGCGACGGCGCGGGGCGGCACGCCGGTGCTGCGGACCGAGCGCGGGGGCTTGAGGTCCGGGTTGATCACGGCGAGGACGTCGTCGGCGACGGCGGCGATCTCAGCGGGAGTGCGGTAGTTGACGGTGAGCTGCTCCAGCCGCCAGCGGTTCGCCACGTACGGGCCGAGCGCGTCCTGCCAGGAGGAGGAGCCGGCCAGGTCTCCGGTCTGGGCGATGTCGCCGACGATCGTCATGGAACGGGTCGGGCAGCGGCGCATGATCAGCCGCCACGCCATCGGCGAGAGCTCCTGGGCTTCGTCGACGATCACGTGGCCGTAGGTCCACTCGCGGTCGGCAGCGGCGCGTTCGGCCGTCGACTCCCAGCGGCGCATCGCCTGGCGCTCGGCGAGCCGGTCGGCGTCGATGACGTCGGTGGCGCGCAGGAGCTCGGGATCGAGGTCCTCCTCGAGGTCCAGGACGTCGAGCACGCCCTGGGCGTAGCTGATCTCCTCGCGCAGCGCCTCGGCCTCGCGGGCGGCGGCCTCGGAGCCGTCGTCGCCGAGCAGCTCCGCGGCCTCGTCGAGGAGGGGGACGTCGGCGGGCGACCACACGGTGGACGGGTCGGCGTCCGGAGCGGGGCGCTCGCGGAGCAGCTTCCTCCGGTCCTCCGGGGGCAAGCGGCGGGCCACCGAGTTGAGCCGCTTCTCGTCGGCGAAGAGATCGATCAGGAGCTCCTGCGGCGAGAGGGTCGGCCAGAGCTCGTCCAGCGCGCGCGACAGCTCCTCGCTCTCCTCCAGCTCCTCGCGGATCTCGGCGAGATCGGTCGAGTCGAGCAGGCCGCGGGCGCCCGCGGCGTCGCTGATGGAGCGGGCGACCTGCTCGGCGAGCAGGCGGATCGCCTCCTTGCGGAAGATGCGCCGCGCCTCGTTGTGCGGCTTGCGGGAGCGGCGGGCGCGGGTGCGGGCGGCGCCGATGACGTCGCGGTCCAGCCGCACCTCCTGCTGGTCGATCACCAGCCGGATCGGCTTGCGCGGCACCTGCTGGCGATCGCGGACGGCCGCAGCGATGACGGCGGCCATGTCGATGCGCCCCTTCACCTCCGCGACCTCGACGGGCTCCTGGCGGCGCGCATCGAGGTTCGGGAACAGCTGCCCGATCGTGCCCAGCACGACGCTGGTCTCCCCCAGCGACGGCAGCACCTGACCGATGTAGCGCAGGAACGTCGGGTTCGGCCCGACGACCAGCACACCGCGGCGGGCCAGCCGGTCGCGGTGCGTGTAGAGCAGGTAGGCAGCGCGGTGCAGCGCGACCGCGGTCTTGCCGGTGCCGGGGCCGCCCTGCACCACGAGCACGCCGGACGGCTTCGAGCGGATGATCGCGTCCTGCTCGGCCTGGATCGTCGCGACGATGTCGGACATCCGCCCGGTGCGGCTGGCGTTCACCGCAGCCAGCAGCGCCGCCTCGCTGGTGAGCCCGCTGCGGGAGGCGTTCGCCGCGGCCGGGTCGTCGATGTCGAGGACCTCGTCGTCGATCCCGATCAGCTCTCGCCGCCGCGTGCGCAGGTGGCGGCGCCGCCGGATCCCCTCCGGGGACGCGGCGGTCGCCGTGTAGAACGGGCGCGCCGCGGGGGCGCGCCAGTCCATCAGCAGCGGCTCGTACTCGTTGTCCTCGTCGAGCAGGCCGAGCCGGCCGATGTAGCGGCGCTCCCCCTCCTCGGTGTCGAGCCGGCCGAACACCAGCCCGTGCTCGGCCGCGCGGAGCGCCGCGAGGCGGTCGGCGTACATCGCGGCCGCCGCGTCGCGCTCGGTCAGCGCCTGCGGCGTGCCGACGGTCTCGTCCTGCAGCACCGACTGCAGCCGCCGCGCCGTGTCCGCGCGGCGGCTGTCGAGCTGCTGGTACAGCATCTCGACGTAGGCACGCTCGTGTTCGAAACCGTCGTCCTGCACGTCGTCGTCAGGGGTCGTCTGAGGGGTACTGCTCTTCGCCACCGGCCCGTTCACACCTTCACGCCGTCGCTCCAGGACGCAGACGGTCCAACCTACCAGCGGTACGGACCGAGTGCCGCGGGCGTACCGATCAGCCCGGCCCCGTCAGCTGCCGGGGTGCCGCGCCCGCGGAGCACGGCCGTACGGCTGCTCCACCGGCTCCACCGGCTCCACCGGCGGGATCGGCATCGACACCGGCTCGTCCGCCAGCGCCACCGGCTCACCGTGGTGCATCAGGCGCATCGGCGGGCCGTCGACCAGCCGGTACTCGGCCTCCTCCGCGGTGAGCGTCACCCGCAGCTTGCGGCCGTGCCAGCACAGGCCGAACGAGATGCGGGTCAGCGCGGGCGGCAGCCGCGGCGCGAACGAGATGCCGGTCTCGTCGCAGCGCATGCCGCCGAAGCCGGTGACGATCGCGGTCCACGTGCCCGCCATCGACGCGATGTGCACGCCGTGGTCGGAGTTGCCGGCCAGGTCGTGCAGGTCGATCAGGGCCGACTCGGCGAGGTAGTCGTAGGCCAGGTCGAGGTGCCCGGTCCACGCCGCGATCACCGCTTGCGTGCACGCCGACAGCGACGAGTCCCGCACCGTGATCGCTTCGTAGTAGGCGAAGTTGCGGCGCATCTGCTCGAGGCTGAACACGTCCGGCCGCAGCTGCATCGCCAGCACGAGGTCGGCCTGCTTGACGACCTGCTTGCGGTACAGGTCGAAGTACGGGTAGTGCAGCAGCAGCGGGTACTTGTCCGGCGGGGTGTTCTCGAAGTCCCACACCTCGTGGTGGGTGAAGCCCTCCGACTGCGGGTGCACCCCCAGCGCCTCGTCGTACGGGATGCGCATCGCCTTCGCCGCGTCCCGCCAGCTCGCCATCTCCTCGGCGTTGACGCCCAGCCTGTGCGCCTCCCGCGAGTGGCGGGCCGCCACATCGGCGGCGACCAGCAGGTTCAGCTGCGCCATGAGGTTGGTGTAGACGTTGTTGTCGACGATCGCGGTGTACTCGTCCGGGCCGGTCACCCCGTCGATGCGGAACTCGCCCGAGGCGTCGTGGTGGCCCAGCGACCGCCAGAACCGGGCGGTCTCGACGAGGAGCTCCAGCCCCACCTCGCGCTCGAAGTCGACGTCCCCGGTGGCCGCGACGTGCCGACGCACCGCGTCGGCGATGTCGGCGTTGATGTGGAACGCCGCGGTGCCCGCCGGCCAGTAGCCGGAGCACTCGTGCCCGCGGATCGTGCGCCACGGGAACGCCGCCCCGAGCAGACCCAGCTGCGCGGCCCGCTCCTTCGCCAGCGGCAGGATCGACTGCCGCCAGCGCAGCGCGTCCGCCGCCGCGTCCGGCAGCAGGAACGACATCATCGGCAGGCTGAACGTCTCGGTGTCCCAGAACGTGTGCCCGTCGTAGCCCTCGCCGGTGAGCCCCTTCGCACCGATCGCGCGCCGCTCCGCGCGGGCCATCGCCTGCAGCACGTGGAAGATCGCCAGCCGCACGGCCTGCTGCAGCTCGGCGTCGCCGTCCAGCTCGATGTCGGCGACGCTCCAGAACTCGTCGAGGTACTCCCGCTGCTCGGCGAGCAGGCCCTCCCAGCCGGTGTAGCGGGCGGCCGCCAGCGCGGCCCGCACCTGGTCGTACAGGGCGGGCTGGGACCGGCGCGACGACCAGCCGTACCCGAGGTACTTCACGATCGACAACGTCTGGCCCGGCTCCAGCCGCGTGATGACGGTGGTGCGCGCGATGTCCTCGAACGCCTCCGTCGAGATCGACGTGCCCTCGGGTCCGTACACCTCGTGGTCCATCGCGGCGGCCATCCGCAGCCCGGACTGGCGGGTGCTGTGGATCAGCGTCGCGCTCGTCTCACCGGCCCGGAAGAACTCCGACACCAGCGGATCGGTCAGCGCCGCCTCCACCCGCGGGTCACCGCCCGACCGGGCCGGCATCGCCTCGTTGGCGACCAGCTCGCTCTGCACCACCAGCAGCGCGGGCGCGTCGAGCACCTCGACCTCGTAGCGGATCGCCGCGATCGCCCGCTGGGTCAGCGACACCATGCGCACGCTGCGCACCTTCACCGTGCGCCCGGCGGGCGAGACCCACTCCACGTCGCGGGTCAGCGTGCCCGCGCGCATGTCCAGCACCCGCTCGTGGTGGTGCAGCTCGCCGTAGCGCAGGTCGAACGGCTCGTCCTCCACCAGCAGCCGGATCAGCTTGCCGTTGGTGACGTTGATGATCGTCTGGCCGGACTCCGGGTAGCCGTAGCCGCCCTCCGCGTACGGCAGCGGCCGCTTCTCGTAGAAGGAGTTCAGGTACGTCCCGGGCGTGGCGTGCGGCTCCCCCTCGTCGAGGTTCCCGCGCAGCCCGATGTGCCCGTTCGACAGGGCGAACACCGACTCGGTCTGCCCCATCGCCGCCAGGTCCAACTTCGGCTCGCGGACCTGCCAGGGCTCGACGAGGAACGGGTGGACGTCCGGGCTCATCTCTCCTCCAGCAGCTCAGCGAGATCCTGCACGACCACCGTGGCCCCGTGCGCACGCAGGGCGTCGGCCTGCCCCAGCCGGTCGACCCCGACGACGAAGCCGAACTCGCCCGCCCGGCCCGCCTCGACGCCGGCCAGCGCATCCTCGAACACGACCGCCGCCGCCGGCTCGACCCCCAGGTCGGCCGCCGCGGCGAGGAACGTGTCCGGCGCCGGCTTGCCCTTCAAGCCGCGCTGCTTCGCGGTCACCCCGTCCACGCGGTGATCGATGTACTCGGTGAGGCCGGCGACCTCCAGCACCTGCGCGGCGTTCGCCGACGACGACACGACCGCCGTGGCCAGACCTGCTTCCTTCACCGCCTGCAGATAACGCACCGAGCCCGGGTAGACGTCCACCCCGAGCGTCCTGATCTTCTCCTGGACCAGGTCGTTCTTCTTCGTCGACAGCGCGGTGAGCGTCTCCGCGTCGGGCGGGTCGTCCGGCCCGCCCACAGGAAGCTCGATCCCGCGCGAACGCAGGAACGAGTCGGTGCCCTCGATCCGCGGCTTCCCGTCGACGTAGCGGCCGTAGTCCACCTTCACGTCGAAGGGGCGGAACTCGGTGCCCTCGCGCTCCGCACGGGCCCGCAGGTAGTCATCGAACATCTGTTTCCACGCCGCTGCGTGGACGCTGGCGGTGTCGGTCAGCACACCGTCGAGGTCGAAGAGACACGCACGCGTGTCGTCGGGCAGCCCGAGCATGCGCGAACGGTACCGATCAAGCCCGGGCGAACACACCGAGGGCCACACCGATGGCGGTGTGAGGTCACACGGTTGCCCCCAGCGGAACCGCGGTCACCACGACCGGATCGCGATCACCTGCGCGGACGTGCAGCTCAGCGCCGGCGCCGACGCGGACCGCGGTCACCTTCAGCAGCCCGCCCTCCGGCAGCGGCTCGATGTCGCGCTGCACCGCCGCGCGCACCGCGTCGATGAGCGCCATCGGGCTCACCGACAGCCCGTGCAGCTCCTGCGGCACATCGATCTCCACCTGCAGGCGCGCGCCGAAGCGCGCCTGCTCCAAGGCGAGGTAGCCGCGGACGGCGTCGAGCTCGGTGCTCAGGCGGGTCCGGGAGTCACCGGGCTGGTCGGCGGCGCGGGAGAGATCAGCGAAGCCGAACAGCAGCTCGCGGGCCCGCATGGGATCGGTGCGGATGAGCGCCGCGATCGTGTTCAGCGCGTTGTAGACGAAGTGCTGCTCGAGCCGGCGCGGCGACTCCGCCTTCCGGGGCGGGGGCGGCGCGGCCTCCGGTTCCGGTTCCGGCTCCGGTTCGCCCCGAGCGTCGGGTTCGGGCTGGGGCTCCGCCGGTGGGGTCAGGTCCGTGCTCGGCGGCTCCGGCCGGGCCCACCGCGCGGACGCGGCGGCCGGACCGTGCAGGTCGGCGGGATCGAGCCGCTCGGCCCGGTCCACCAGACCCAGCCAGCGCGGCAGGCGCAATCGGCCGTTGGCGGCGAACCCGGTGAACTCCACCTCGCCGACCAGCTCCGGCGCCACCCAGACGGCGTGCCGGGCCACGTCGTCCGGCACCGTCCCGGAGAACGGCGAGAGCGGGCGGCGCCGGCGCACCAGCACGGAGAGGCGGCGCCGCTCCTCCCCGGTCACGCCCACGCGACCGACGTAGCGCAACCCGCCCGCGCCGTCCGGGATGCCGAGCAGCAGGCTCGCGATCGTGTCCGGGCGGCGCACATCGGTCGGGGTCCAGCCGCCCACCACGACCTGCCGCACCCGCGGCACCGGCACCTTGACCCACAGCGGCGAGCGTCCGCCCGGCCGGTAGCGGGCGCCGAGGTGGCGGGCGTGCAGCGCGTCGACGCCCTTGGCCTCGGCGATGCGCAGCATGGTGTCCAGCTCCGACAGCGGCAGCGGCGAAGTGCTCCAGACGGGGGCGGTGTCGAACCCGAGCCCGTCGAGCAGGGCGCGGCGATCGCGGTAGGGCAGGTCGAGGGTGCTGTGCCCGTCGAGCCACAGCAAGTCGCACACCTGGTAGTCGACGGGGACGCTGCGGATGTGCGCCTCGCTCGGCCGGTGCAGGCCGCTGCGCTTGGCCAGGCGGCGGGCGCGCGGGGCGTGCTCCTCGCCGCGGGCGACCACGGTGCCGTCGAGCACCATGCCGCGCGGCGGGCTGTGCCGCTCCAGCGGCTCCGCCAGCTCCGGGTAGGTGGCCGTCATCGACACGGCGTTCGCGGACAGCAGCCGCACCCGCTTCCCGGGCTCGCGGGTGGGGTCGACGTAGGCGATGCAGCGGTGCCCCGTCCAGGCGAGCTCCACCACCCAGTCGGGGCCGGCCGGGGGCTGGCCGGAGCCCGCGGACACGTGCATGGGCGCCACCAGGTCTGGCACCCCCTCCGGCGCCGTACGGCCCGCCACGCGCCCAGGGTAAGGCGTGCCCTGGACCACTCCCGCGGTCAGGAGGCCCGCGGAGCGGCCCCAGGGTCCGCGGCGTCCGCGCCGGTCACCGGCCGGCCGGTCACCGACTCCGCCATCTCGACGACCCGCTGCAACCATCGCTTACCCCGGATGACCTGCGCGACGTCGGCCGCAGCCAGCCGGGACACCGGTTCGTCCGCGGGGGCGCCTCCGGGAGCGCCGTGCGGATCCTGCGCGCCTGACATGGCCCCGGAGTACCCCGTGGAGCCGATCGTCATGCACCCGGCCGGATGACGATCCCCGCTCCTCGCGGCCGGTACCGTCGCCCACGGCAGCAGCTCCGGCGACGGGAGCCCGCCGTGCACGACGACCGCACCCTCGTCGAGGCCCGCATCGACCGGATCCTGCGCGAGCGCGTCCGGCCAGCCGTCCACGGGGCGACGGCCCCGCCGCAGACCGAGGTCTGGCACGTCCCGGCAGAGCCGGTGCCGACAGCGGCGGGCATCGCCGCGCCCTACCGCCCGCTCGTCGACGCCGAGGCGTGGGGCCGGCCGTGGGGCACGAGCTGGTTCCACGTCACCGGCGCGGCCGCCGCGGCGCGGGCCGTGCTCGCCCCGGTGCTCGCCAGCCCGGCCGTGCCCAGCGCCCACCGGGTCAGCGCCGTCGGGCACGCCCACATCGACTCGGCGCGGCTGTGGCCGCTGCGCGAGACCGTCCGGAAGGTCGCGCGCACCGTCGCGAGCGTGACCGCGCTGATGGACACCATCCCGGGCTGGTGTTCACGATGTCCTCGGCGCAGCACGGGGGGTGGATGCGCGACCGGCGGCCCGACCTGTGGCGGCGCATGACGGCAGCCGTCGCGGCGGGGCGGCTCGTGCCCGTCGGCGGGATGCGGGTGGAGGCCGACACGACGATGAGCGGCGGGGAGGCGCTGGTCCGCCAGCTCGTGCACGGCGAGCGGTTCTTCCTCGACGAGCTCGGCGTGGAGACCGAGGAGGTGTGGCTGCCCGACTCGTTCGGCTACAGCGCCGCCCTCCCCCAGCTGGTGACCCTGTCGCGCTCGCGATGGTTGCTCACCCAGGAGATCAGCTGGAGCCAGTTCAACCGGTTCCCGCACCACACGTTCTGGTGGGAGGGCCTGGACGGCTCCCGCGTGTTCACGCACTTCCCTCCGGTCGACACCTACAACACGGAGCTGTCCGGCCACGAGATGGGCCACCTCGTGCGCAGCTTCGCGGAGAAGGGCCGCGCGCACCGCTCTCTGGTGCCGTTCGGCTGGGGCGACGGCGGCGGTGGCCCGACCCGGGAGATGCTCGGCCGCGCCGCCCCGGGAGGCGGAGCTGTGGTCGGCCACCGCGGCGGTGCGCACCGGGCACCCGTACCCGTGCGACGCGCTCGACCGGATCTGGAGGAGGGTGCTGCTGCACCAGTTCCACGACATCCTGCCCGGCAGCTCCATCGCCTGGGTGCACCGCGAGAGCCGGGCGACCTACCGGCGCGCGCTCGCCGAGCTGGAGGAGATCGTCGCCGCAGCCCAGCAGGCGCTGGCGGGCAGCGGCGAGGACGAGCTCGTCTTCAACGCCGCCCCGCACGCGCGTGGCGGGGTCCCGGTGGGCGGCGCGGGCCCGCGGAGCCCGCCGAGCCGGTGGCGGTCACCGTCGACGGCGCCGGGTACGTGCTCGACAACGCGCTGGTGCGCGCCCAGGTGGACGGGCGGGGCCTGCTGGTGTCGGTCGTCGACGCGGTGACCGGGCGGGAGGCGATCGCGGCGGGCCCGCGGGCAACCTCCTGCAGATCCACCCCGACCTGCCGGGCAGCTGGGACGCCGGGACGTCGACCACACCCACCGGCGCACCGTCACCGATCTCGACGACGTCGAGGAGCTGGAGACCGTGCAGGAGAACGGCACGGCCGGCGCGCGCGTGCGGCGCGCGTTCGGCACCTCGACGGCGGTGCAGACGATCACGCTCGCCCCCGGCTCACCCCGGGTGGACTGCACCGCGGAGATCGACCGGCACGAGTCGGAGACGTTCCTGAAGGCGGCGTTCCCGCTGGACGTACGGGCGGATCACGCGGCGGCGGTGACGCAGTTCGGCCACGTCGGCATCGGCGGTGCGGTCCGCGAGGGCCACCGGATCAACCTGCCCGAGCGGCGGGTCCGCGGCTCCGGGCGAGTCGCGCCCCCTCGCCGCGACCGAGCACGACGGGCTGGTCGTCTCGGCGGTGAAGCTCGCCGACGACGGATCCGGGGACGTCGTGGTCCGCCTCTACGAGGCGCTCGGCGCCCGCGCGGCGGGACGGCTCACGCTCGGCTTCGCCGCGGCGCCGGTGGTGGTGACGGACCTGCTGGAGCGGCCTTTCGACACCCCGCCGCCCGGACTCACCGACGGCGTGGTCGCGCTGGTCCTGCGCCCGTTCCGGATCCTGACCCTGCGCTTGCGGCGGTCCTGACGGCAGGCGGGAGCCGCGGGATCGCATTACCGTGCTCGGCATGAGCGACGGTGATCATCCGACGATGTCCGTGGCGGTGCGGCAGGAGAACGAGACCACGACGGTCGTCACCGTGCAGGGTGAGGTCGACCTGCTCACCGCCCGTCAGCTGATGGACGCCCTGGAGCAGGTGTGGCTGGAGCGGCCGCAGGTGACGTGCGTGGTGATCGACCTGTCCGGCGTCACCTTCCTCGGCTCGTCGGGCCTGGGCGTCCTGGCGGACCTCGCCGGCCGCACCACGTCGCACACCCCGGGCGGGATCGGCCCGGCGGTGCGGCTCGTCGCCCCGAAGGACAACGACGCGGTGATCCGCCCCTGGACGACGATGAACCTGCAGCAGATCCTGCCGCTGCACGAGGACGTGGAGTCGGCGCTGGCCGCCTCGTAGATCCGGCGCCGCGATCCGGCGCTGCAACGGTGCGGCAACCCTTCCCAAGCGGGCGCGCATGGGGTTGGTTGCGGAGGTGACGCCGCAACGCGGCGGCGTTCTCGCTGACCGGAGAGGCTCACCATGACCCAGACCCTCGAACCGGCGCCCGGCACGCAGGTCGGGCCGTCCCCTGCCCGGCAGCGCGTCGAGAGGTGGCTGGCCGATCTCGAGTCCGCACTGACCTCGGGTGACGTCGAACGCGCAGCCGGCCTGTTCGCCCCGACCTGCTTCTGGCGCGACCTGGTCGCCTTCACCTGGAACATCAAGACGGTCGAGAACCGCGACGGGGTCACCGACCTGCTGCGGGAGACGGCGGCGCGCACCGGTGCGTCGTCGTTCCGGATCACCGAGGGCGAGGAGCCCGAGGAGGCCGACGGCGTCACCACGGCGTTCTTCACGTTCGAGACCGCGGTGGGGCGCGGCTCGGGCCTGCTGCGCCTGACTGACGAGGGCGCCTACACGTTCCTCACCACCCTGGACGAGCTGAAGGGCTACGAGGAGCGGCGCGGGCCCACCCGCCCGAAGGGGGTGGAGCACGGGGCGTTCAAGAACCGGGTCACCTGGAAGGAGAAGCGCACCGCCGAGATCGAGGGGATCGGCCGCGACCGCCAGCCGTACGTGGTGGTGATCGGCGGCGGCCAGGGCGGCATCGCGCTCGGGGCACGGCTGCGTGCGCTCGACATCGACCACGTGGTGCTCGACAAGCACCCGCGGCCCGGCGACCAGTGGCGCAGCCGCTACAAGTCGCTGTGCCTGCACGACCCGGTCTGGTACGACCACCTGCCGTACCTGCCGTTCCCGCCGAACTGGCCGGTGTTCTCGCCGAAGGACAAGATCGGCGACTGGCTGGAGATGTACACGCGGGTGATGGAGATCAACTACTGGGGCTCCTCCCCCGCGAAGAAGGCCACTTGGGACGACGATGCCAAGGAGTGGAGCATCGTCGTCGACCGCAACGGCGAGGAGATCGTGCTGCGGCCCAAGCAGCTCGTGTTCGCCCTCGGCGTCTCCGGCAAGCCGAACATCCCCGAGCTGCCCGGCCAGGACATCTTCCGCGGCGAGCAGCACCACAGCAGCCAGCACCCCGGTCCCGATCCGTACAAGGACAAGCGGGTCGTCGTGATCGGATCGAACAACTCCGCGTTCGACATCTGCGGCGCGCTGTGGGAGGTCGGCGCGGACGTGACGATGGTGCAGCGCAGCTCCACGCACGTCGTGAAGTCCGACTCGCTGATGGAGCTGGGCCTCGGCGATCTGTACTCGGAGCGGGCCGTCGCCGCCGGCATCACCACGCACAAGGCCGACACGATCTTCGCGTCGCTGCCCTACCGGATCCTGGCCGACGTGCAGCGGCCGATCTACGAGGCGATCAAGGAGCGGGACAAGGAGTACTACGAGCGGCTGGAGAAGGCGGGCTTCTGGCTCGACTGGGGCGACGACGGCTCCGGCCTGTTCATGAAGTACCTGCGCCGCGGCTCCGGCTACTACATCGACGTCGGCGTCGGCGAGCTCGTCGCGAACGGCGAGATCCCGGTCAAGCACGGCCAGGTCGTGGCGCTCACCGAGGACGCGGTGCGCCTCGACACCGGCGAGGAGCTGCCCGCGGACGTCGTCGTCTACGCCACCGGGTACGGCTCCATGAACGCGCTGGCCGCCGACATCATCGGCAAGGAGATGGCCGAGAAGGTCGGCAAGGTGTGGGGCCTCGGCTCCGGCACCACCAAGGACCCCGGCCCGTGGGAGGGCGAGGAGCGCAACATGTGGAAGCCCACCCAGCAGGAAGGGCTGTGGTTCCACGGGGGCAACCTGCACCAGTCGCGCTACTACTCGCTCTACCTGGCGCTGCAGCTGAAGGCACGGCAGGTCGGGCTCGACACGCCGGTGTACGGGCTGCAGGAGAGCTACCACCCGTACTGATCGCGCTGCGGGCTGCCCGGCTGCATGCACAACGAACGGCCCTTTCGTCCACTCTGAGTGGACGAAAGGGCCGTTCGTTGCCGTCCCGACCACACCGCTGCCACCCGTTCGGAGTTGTCGACGCACTCCACACGCGCTCTTCGCCACGGAACGTGATCCGTTTCCTTCTGCTCCATCACTCGTTGGGTGGAGGGACGGCGACGGACGACGACGGGGGGGCTCCTGTGATCGCAGCGGCGCTGGACGGGCACGAGACGGCGGTCCGCACCTCGGCCGGGATCGATGGGCTGACCGTGCTCGCCGTCGACGACGAGCGGCCGGCGCTCGACGATCTCGTGCACCTGTTGTCCGCCGACCCGCACGTGGGCACCGTCCTGTCCGCGTCGAACGGGGCGGATGCGCTGCGGATCCTCACCGCCGACCCGCGCCGGACCGGCTGCGCCGCGCGGGTGGTCGACGCGGTCTTCCTGGACATCCGGATGCCGGGCATCGACGGGCTGGAGCTGGCCCGGCTCTGCACGGCGCTGCCGTCGCCGCCGATGGTGGTGTTCGTGACCGCGCACGAGGACAAGGCGGTCGCCGCCTTCGAGGTGGGCGCGGTCGACTACCTGCTCAAGCCGTTGCACTCCGCCCGCCTCGCCACCACGCTCGACCGCATCGCCGCCGTGCGCGCCGCGAGCACCACCCCGCCCGCCGAGGAGGTGCTGCCCGTCGAGCTGGGCGGCACCACGCGACTGGTCCCGCGGTCGAAGGTGCGCTGGGTGGAGGCGCAGGGCGACTACGTGCGCCTGCACACCGACGGTGAGAGCCACCTGGTGCGCATGCCGCTCGGCGAACTGGAGGAACGCTGGCGCGGGGCCGGGTTCCTGCGCGTCCACCGCTCGTTCCTGGTCGCCCGCAACCGCATCCGGGCGCTGCGCCGGAACAACCCGGGCCACGTCGTGCAGGTCGCCACCGGCGGGGAACCGCCCGAGGTGGAGCTGCCGGTGAGCCGCCGGCACCTGGCCGCGGTGCGGGCCGAGCTGCGGGGCGACTGGTCCGGCCTGACGTAGGCCTGGCTAGTCCCCTGTCAGCCCGAGCACTGCGTCGTACGCGCTGCGCCGGCTCCACCCGGGGACCTGGGCGAGCGCGTGCGCGGCCGTGCGCGCCGAGACGCCGGCAGCGAGCAGCCCGCGCACGAACGCGGCCAGCTCCGGCCCGAGCACCGTGTCCGCGGCGCCGTCGAGCGCGCAGACCAGCTCGCCGCTGGTGCGGCCCGCGCGCAACCGGCCGACCGGCCCCCAGCGGACCACGCCCCCGGCAGCGGGGTCCACGACCGTCGCCGTGCGCGTGCCGCGCCGATCGGCGGCCCGCTCCAGCAGACGCGGTAGGTCCGCGGCCGCCACCGTGACCACGAGCGTCACCTCGGGCGGCGCGGACCGCAGCACGGCGTCGATCCGGGAACGCCCCTCCGCCAGCTGGACGGGCCCGCGCACCGGCGACCCGGCGGCGGCCACCAGCGCTGCGGGGAGCCCGGCCACCTCCACGGCCACCTTCTCCGGTGCCTCGAGCGCTGCCGTCACCGACGCCCCGGGCAGCCCGGCGGTGGCCACGACGAGCACCCGGCCGAGCTCGCCGTCCAGCAGGCCCGTGACGGCGTCGGCCGCGCGGATCGTGCGCTCTCCGGCCACCCGGGCCGCGTCGGCGTCCTCGGCGACCACCGCGTCGGCGGCGACGAGCTCGGCGGCCAGCCGCGGCGCCGCGGGCGCACCGGGGGCGGTCCAGGCGAGCACCAGCCCGGCCCGCCCGTCGGGTCGGCGCGGCAGGCGGCTGCACCGCACGGTGATGGGCGTGTCCGGGTCGATGATGCGGGCGACGAGCTCGCGCGGCAGATCGGCGGCGGCCGCGGTGGCCTCGGTCGCGAACGTGTCCGGCCGCCGGTCGGTGCCGCGGCGCACGACCGCGGTGCCGCCTGCCCAGTCCGGGTTGGCGATCGCGTCCACGGTCGCGACGGCGCCGCCCGCGTCGATCGTGATGCGGACGGGACCCGCGACCGCGCCGCCGGTGACCCGCCCCGCCACCCCGAGTACGCAGGTCGCCCGCTCGGTGACGTCGGGATCGACGGTGAACTCCAGGGTCTTGCCGTGGGTCGCGCGCAGTGCGGGATGCCCGACCAGATCAAGGCGCGGCAACCCGTCGTCCACGGGTCGGGAACACTACCGGCGTGCACCGGGTGATCGGCAAACGCGTGGTGGAGCTGTCCGCCGCCGAGTTCGCGGCGCTGCGGGAGCGCCACACCGCCGTGCTGCTCGACGTCGGCACCGGGGACGGCAAGCACGTCCTGCACGTCGCCCGCGAGCGCCCGGACCTGCTCGTCGTCGGTCTCGACGCGAACGCGGACGCCCTGCGCAAGACGTCGGCGAAGGCGGCGGCCCGCGCCGATCGCGGCGGGTTGCCCAACGTCGTGTTCCTGCGCGCCGCGGCCGAACGGCTACCGGACGGGCTGTCCGACGTGGCCGAGGTGCACGTGCTGATGCCGTGGGGCAGCCTGCTGCGCGGCATGCTCGGCGAGGGTCCGGTGCTGGAGGCGATCTCGGCCGTGTGCCGACCGGGGGCGCCGTTCCTGGTGACGCTGAACCTGCACGCGTGGCGACCGCCCGTGCCCGAGGTCGGCGAGCTCCCCGAGCCGGACCCGGCGAGCGCCCGCACCGCGCTGGCCGAGCGCTACGCAGCTGCGGGCTGGCGGCTCACCGAGGCGGAGTACCTCGACGACGCCGGGATCGCCGCGCTCGCCACGTCGTGGACGAAGCGCCTCGGTTCCTCGCGCGCGCGGTTCGACGTGCTCGCGCTGCGCGGCACCGTCGGTTGAGTCGTTCGGCGCAACCGACGACAGGTCACCGTACGAGGGCTACCGTTCACCGGCTGTTCGCGTGCCGTGACCTCTCGCGGGTGTGACGTGGCTAATCTTCGCCTCGAGCGGGGGCAGCGCGCGCGGCGGAGTTCCGCGCCAGTCGCACTCGATACGATCATTGCGACGCACGACGTGACGCCCGATCGGGCGATGGAGGAGGGGGCCAGTGAGCGAGGAGCAGCACTCACCGGTGGGCATCGACGGCCAGTTCGTGGCGCCGGAGATCGACCCGACCAAGCCCTCGATCGCCCGTGTGTACGACTACGTCATCGGCGGGAAGCAGCACTTCGCGATCGACCGTGAGGTGAGCAAGGCCCTCTACGCGGCGGTGCCGGAGATCGGCCAGCTGGGCCGCTGCGGCCGGATCACGCTGCTGCGCTCGGTCCGCTGGCTGGTGTCGGAGGCCGGTATCGACCAGATCGTCGACCTCGGCTCCGGCCTGCCGACCGAGGGTAACGTCCACGAGATCGCGCTGGAGCACAACCCGGACTGCCACGTGGTCTACGTCGACAACGACCCGATCGTCCTCGCGCACGCCCGCGCGCTGCTCGCTGAACACGAGAACGTCACCGTCATCCGGGCCGACATCCGCGACGTCGACGGTCTGTTCTCCGACCCGGAGCTGCTGCGGCTGATCGACCCCGACCGCCCGTTCGCGGTCATCGCGTCGAGCATCCTGCACCACCTGGACGACGACGAGGCCAACGCCACCGCTGCCGCGCTGCGCGAGAAGCTCTCCCCCGGATCCTACCTGATGAGCGCCAACTTCCTCGACGACGACGAGCCGCGGGCGAAGGAGCTCGAACGGGCCTTCCTCGAGGGCGGGCTCGGCACCGGCCGCTTCCGCACCTGGGACGAGCTCGCCGCGTTCCTCGACGGCCTCGAGCTCGTCGAACCCGGCCTCGTCTAC
The DNA here is from genome assembly GCF_900142365.1 of Pseudonocardia thermophila. GTDB lineage: Bacteria > Actinomycetota > Actinomycetes > Mycobacteriales > Pseudonocardiaceae > Pseudonocardia > Pseudonocardia thermophila. The sequence goes on from NZ_FRAP01000001.1 coordinate 356,103, forward strand.
GCCAACGACTGGCGACCCGACGAGCACACCCCGCGCGACAGCCCGGTCCAGACCCTGTTCGCCACGGCGATCGGCCGTAAGCCGGCCTGATCCGCACGCGGCCGGGCGCTCACCTCCAGCGGGCACCCGCGGAGCCCCGGGCGGAGCGAGCACGGTGCTCGGGTTGCCCGCGACGGCAGGCAAGGAGCTCCTGCAGACGCGACCCACCTCCACGGCGCCCGGGCCTCGCGCTACGGACTGCCCCGCACCGCGCCCGGCCGAGCACCACCGCACGGTGGCCACGGCGCCGCCCGACAGCTCGCGCGCGTCGACGTCGGCGGGGGAGGCGCGCAGCGCCCGAGGAACGAGGGCGTGAGCACCGCAGGAGCCGTCGTCGACTCGTGAGCGCGCGAGCCGCGCTCGGCGACGGAGGAGCAGAGCGCGATCAACGCTGCGGCTTCCCTGCCGAGATCTCCGCCGGCCCGGGTCGGGTACCGCAACTCAGCGTCGCGGAACCCGCGACTCGCCGGCGAGAATGCCGCAACTCGCGGGCCGGCAGGTGCACCGCACCGGAGGGATGGTCGGAGCCCAGGAACAGCGCCCCGGCGGGACTCCGGGGCGGCGCCCCGGGCTCACCTGGAGTACCCCTCCTTCAACAACCTCTCCACCAGCTTCCGGCTCTCCACCGGCGTCAGCGCCGCCACCCCCAGCCGCTCCATCGCCCAGAGGTAGTCCTCCACGTCCGCCCGGCGGTCCAGGTACGTCGCGCTGTTGTACTGCTCCAGGTACACGATGTCCGGCAGCTCCGGCGGCGCGAACCGCAGGATGGTGAACGGCCCGCCCATGGCCGCGTGCCCACCCGCCAGGAAGGGCAGCACCTGCATGGTGACGTTGGGCAGCGCGGTCAGCTCCAGCAGGTGCTCCAGCTGCGCCTTCATGATCGCTGTCGAGCCGACGGACCGGTTGAGCGCGTTCTCGTCCACGATGGCCCACAGCCGCGGCCCACCGGGCTGGGTGAGGATCTTCTGCCGATTTATCCGCAGCGTGGTGCGGCGGTCGATCTCGTGCGCCGGCGCGTTCGGGAAGAACAGCCGCAGCACGGCCCGGGCGTAGCCTTCGCTCTGCAGCAGGCCGGGGATGAGCTGGGCCTCGTAGGTGCGCACCGACTGCGCCTCCTGCTCGAGGCGCAGGTACATCTCGAACCAGCCCTGGATGAGGTCGCTGTCGCGGCTCCACCAGCCGCGCTCGTTGGCGCGCGCGGCCATCTGCAGGAACGCGTTGCGTTCGCGCTCGTCCTTCACGCCGTAGAGATCGAGCAGGTCCTCGATGTCACGGATCTTGAACCCGACCCGACCCAGCTCCAACCGGCTGATCTTGGCGTGTGACGCCCGGATGTGGGCACCCGCTTCCTGCGGTGAGATCCCGGCTTCTTCCCGGAGGCGGCGCAGCTGGGTGCCGAGCAGGATGCGGTTGACGGTGGGGCCGCTGTCCAGGGGATCGGGTTCCTGACTACGAGGCACGATCTGGCTGCTCCCGGCGGGCACGGCGGAGGGGCTGGCAGAGCACTCTACCGTGCCGGCAGGCGGACAGCACTGGTTCGCACGGGGCAGCGTCGATCCCGCGGGCGGCGCGGATCGATCCCCGTTCAGGCCAGGAGATCGTCGAACTCGCCGTCCTTGGCGCCGGCGACGAACGCGGCGATCTCGGCGGCGGAGTAGATCAGCGCCGGGCCGTGCGGGTCCTGCGAGTGCCGCACGGCCACGACTCCGTCGGCGACCGGGGCGAGCTCGACGCAGTTGCCGGCACCGCTGGCGCGGCTCTTGCGCCAGGGCAGCGGACCGAGCGAGTCGGCGGCGACGCTGCGGCCCGGGCGGACGTCAGGGCGGTCGGCAGAGCGGATGTCGGTGTCCACGACGTCCACCACCTTTCCGTGCGTGAGATGACGATCGAGATTACGATCGCCGTTGCAAACGTGCTTGCAGATGATGTTGCACGAGACGTTGCGGATGCAAGCCCCACGAGGCAGAATTCTCCGCGGTACGGATCGGGGAAGGGTGAGTCGTTTCATGAGTGCGAGCGAGCCGGTCGGGGCATGGGCGCCGGGGGTTCGTGAGGCTCGGCCCCATCCCGGCGGCCCGGCTCCCGAGAGCGAGCCCGCGACCGGTCCGGTGATCACCGTCGCGGTCACCTGCGTCGAGGACGGCCAGTCGCACGCGGTGCCGGACACCGAGCTGACCGGACCGTCCGCCTGCTCCGGCTTCTACCGCGCCGTCTGCGGGCACGTCGTGTCCGCGGCACCGATGGTGGCGCCGGAGGGCGAGCCGTGCCGGCAGTGCCTGGAGGCCCGCCAGGCGGCGAACCGCTCGCGCCGCGGCCGCCGCCGCGGCCTGCGCCTGCTGCGCGGCTGACCAGCCCTCACGGCCCGGCGATCGACCGGGCCAGCAGCGCCTGCGCTCCGGTGTAGGTGGCCATCACGGCGGCCTCGACCGCGGCCGCGCGCCACCGCGTGCGCGGGCGGGCGAACAGCGACAGCGCCACCAGTCCGTCGGAGACCACGAACAGTGCTCCCCCGACGGCCAGGTCCCGGCCGCGCACGTCCCTGCGCCGCAGCCCGGTGCGGACGCCGGCGTGCCCCATCGCGGTGACCAGTGCGGCGTACCCGGCCACCGGCAACCGCAGCGCCGGGCGGTCGGCGAGCCGCGGGGCCAGCACGGCGGTCGCGGCCACCGCCGTCGTCGCGAACGCCGCGGCCGAGATCCGCTCCCCCGGCGCGGCCGGCGCGTCCGGGCGCAGCTCCCGCACCTCGCGCAGATGAGCGATGTGCGCGGCGGCGAATCCACCGATGCCGCCGGCCACCGCGGCGTCTCCGGAGCCGAGCAGCGCGACGTCGCCCGCCCACGCCGCGGCCAGCGCGGCCCGCGGCGCCCGCTCCCCCACGGCAGCGGCGAGCAGCGGCATCAGCGCGGGCTTGGTCACCCACCGGACCCGGCGCGCACCCGCCGCCGCGGCGATCGCGTCGGCCAGCGCCGCCGCCCAGTAGGCGGTCCACCGCGTCCGCGCGGAGATCATCACCCGGGCAGTGTGGCGCACCCTCCGGACCGTCGCCACTGGCCCCGTTGCACGTCGACCCGCCCGACGCGGCACGATCGAGGCATCATGACCCTCACCGACCGGCTTCCCCGCGACCCCGACGACCCGGACGCCTTCCTCGACGCCTTCGCCGACTGGGCGTTCGAGGAGCGCGGCATCTCGCTGTACCCCGCGCAGGAGGAGGCGCTGGTCGAGCTGGTCACCGGCAGCAACGTCATCCTCTCGACGCCGACCGGCTCCGGGAAGTCGCTGGTCGCCGTCGGCGCGCACGCCGCGACGCTGCAGCACGGCCGCCGCACCTACTACACCGCCCCCGTCAAGGCGCTGGTGTCGGAGAAGTTCTTCCAGCTCATCGACACCTTCGGCGCCGAGAAGGTGGGGATGCTGACCGGCGACGCGTCGGTCAACGAGAAGGCGCCGATCATCTGCTGCACCGCGGAGATCCTCGCCAACATCGCGCTGCGGTCCGGGCCGTACGCCGACATCGGATCGGTCGTGATGGACGAGTTCCACTTCTACGCCGACCCGGACCGCGGCTGGGCCTGGCAGGTGCCGCTGATCGAGCTGCCGCAGGCGCAGTTCCTGCTGATGAGCGCCACGCTGGGCGATGTCACGTTCTTCCGCGACGATCTCACCCGCCGCACCGGCCGCTCCACCGCGCTGATCACCGGCGTGGAGCGGCCCGTCCCGCTGCACTACCGCTACGTCACCACGCCGCTGCACGAGACGATCGAGGAGCTCCTGGCCACCAAGGAGGCCCCGGTCTACGTCGTGCACTTCACGCAGGCCGCGGCGGTGGAACGGGCCCAGGCGCTGATGAGCATGAACGTCGCGACCAAGGAGGAGAAGCAGGCGATCGCCGAGCTGATCGGTGACTTCCGCTTCACCGCCGGCTTCGGCAAGACGCTCTCCCGCCTGGTCCGGCACGGCATCGGCGTGCACCACGCCGGGATGCTGCCGCGCTACCGGCGGCTGGTGGAGACCCTCGCCCAGTCCGGTCTGCTGAAGGTCATCTGCGGCACCGACACCCTCGGCGTCGGGATCAACGTGCCGATCCGCACGGTGCTGTTCACCGCGCTGTCCAAGTTCGACGGCAACCGCGTGCGGCCGCTGAAGGCTCGGGAGTTCCACCAGATCGCCGGCCGGGCCGGGCGAGCGGGCTACGACACCGTCGGCACGGTGGTGGCGCAGGCGCCCGAGCACGAGGTGGAGAACGCGCGCCGGCTCGCCAAGGCCGGCGACGACCCGAAGAAGCGCAAGCGCGTCGTGCGGGTCAAACCGCCGGAGGGCTTCGTCGGCTGGTCCGAGGTGAGCTACGAGAAGCTCCAGCGCGCCCAGCCGGAGCCGCTGACCAGCCACTTCACCGTCACGTTCGCGATGCTGCTGAACGTGATCTCCCGGCCCGGCGACGCGTTCGCGGCCATGCGGCACCTGCTGGAGGACAACCACGAGCCGCGGCACCGCCAGCGCAAGCACATCCTGCGCGCCATCGCGATCTACAAGGCGCTGCGCAACGCGGGCATCGTCGAGGAGCTGCCCGAGCCCGACGCGGAGGGCCGCCGGGTGCGCATCGTCGACGACCTGCAGCTGGACTTCGCGCTCAACCAGCCGCTCTCACCGTTCGCGCTGGCCACGCTGGAACTGCTCGACCGGGAATCGCCCACGTACGCGCTGGACGTGCTGTCGGTCGTCGAGGCGACGCTGGACGATCCGCGGCCGGTCCTCTACGCGCAGGAGAACAAGGCCAAGGCCGAGGCGCTCGCGGCGATGAAGGCCGAGGGCCTGGAGTACGAGGAGCGGATGGCCCGGCTGGAGGAGATCAGCTGGCCGAAGCCGCTCGACGAGCTGCTGCACGCCGCGCTGGAGACCTACCGGCGCGGCGCCCCGTGGGTGGCGGACGCGCGGCTGTCACCGAAGTCGGTCGCCCGCGACATGTACGAGCGCTCGATGACCTTCGTCGAGTACATCAGCTACTACCAGCTCGCCCGCTCCGAGGGTCTGGTGCTGCGCTACCTCGCCGACGCCTACCGGGCGCTGCGCCAGACGATCCCGGACGAGGCGAAGACCGAGGAGCTGGCCGACCTCGAGGAATGGCTGGGCGAGCTGGTCCGCCAGACCGACTCCAGCCTGCTCGACGAGTGGGAGGCGCTGGCCGCGGGCGAAGGCACCGCCGACGTACGGCCGCCGTCGATGGACCAGGGCCCGGCCGGGGTCACCGCCAACGCACGGGCGTTCCGGGTGCTGGTGCGCAACGCCATGTTCCGCCGGGTCGAGCTGGCCGCCCTGCAGCGCTACGACCTGCTCGGCGAGCTGGACGCGGAGTCCGGCTGGACGGCCGAGAAGTGGCGCGGAGCGCTGGAACCGTACTTCGCCGAGTACGGCGACGACGGCATCGGCACCGGGCCCGACGCGCGCGGCCCAGCGCTGCTGGCGATCGAGGAGGAGCCCGAGCGCTGGATCGTCCGCCAGGTCTTCGACGATCCCGAGGGCGATCACGACTGGGGGATCACCGCAGAGATCGACCTCGCCGCGTCGGACGCACAGGGGACACCCGTTGTGTGGATCACCGGGGTAGCTCCGCTGGGCGAGTGAGAGCGCGATCACCCGACCCTCCACCGAGTGGCGGAAGTCGGCACGGACGGTAATCTCAGCGCCGGTCGGTGCCCGGGTCTGAGGCACCCCAAGCACGGCGTGGGGGGTCGATTCGGTGGTGTCGGATCGATCGCCAATCGGTTCCGACGCCGCGGCGCAGGCTCGCCGCTGGGCCGACGCGGTCGCCTCACGCGCGCCGCGGCCCGTGGCGGACCTGGTTCCGCTCGTGGCGACGGTGGCGGGACGGCTGTCCGGCGGATGGTTGCTCGACGCGGGTGCGCGGGCGATCGCGGCCGGGCTGCCGGCGCGCGCTGCGGAACGGGTCGGCGAACTGGTCGGCGCGCTCGCGGCGGGGTTCGCCCAGGGACTGAACGGCGGCGACCACCGGCGCAGCCGGCCTGCGGTCGACTCCCGGATCGGGCTGTGGATCTGCGACCCGGACGGCACGGTCGCCGATGCCAACCAAGCGTTCGCCGACCTGGTCGGCCGCCCGCTGGCACAGATCATCGGCCGCCCGCTGTGCCTGTCCGACGCCGAGTGGGAGACCGTCGCCCAGGTCGCCGAGGGCACCGTCGACCACCTGCGTGCGCACCGCACCTGGCGCCGCCCCGACGGGACGCAGGTGCGCGCCGACGTGCTGGTGCTGCGCGGTGGGGCCACCGCGGGCGGCAAGGCCCGGGTGGTCGGCCTGGTCGAGCGCGCCGACGGCCGCACGCGCCCGACCCTGCTCACCGACCACGACGCGCTGACCGGCGTGCTCGACCGGGCAGCGCTGTTCGACGCGCTGGCCGCCGACCCGGACACCCTGATCGGGCTGTGCTACCTCGACCTCGACGGGTTCAAGGCGGTCAACGACACCCTCGGCAACGAGGGCGGTGACATCGTGCTGCGCGCGGTCGCCCGCCGCCTCGACGACGAGCTGGCCCGCGACGGACACGTCGTGGCGCGCACCGGCGGCGACGAGTTCGCCGTGCTCGTGCACGGCGCCACCGGCGACCCGGAACGCGATCTCGACGAGCTGCAGCGGGTCGCCCACCGGGTGCTGGCGATCGTGCGGCGCCCGGTGCGGATCGGCGGGCACCGGATCGCGGTGACCGCCAGCGCGGGCGTCGTGCGCCGGGACCCGGGTCGCCGTCAGGGCGCGGAGCTGATGCGTGCGGCCAGCACCACGCTCAGCCGCGCCAAGAAGGCCGGCCGCGACCGGGTGGCCGTGTTCGACCCGGACCTGCACCACCGCGATGTCTCGCGGTTCGCGATGACCGCGCGGATGCCGCAGGCGCTCGCCGACGGCGAGTTCTCGCTGGAGTACCAGCCACTGGTGCGGCTCGCCGACGGCACGCTCGTCGGCGTGGAGGCGCTCGCGCGCTGGACGCTGCCGAACGGGGAGCGCGTCTCGCCCGACCGGTTCGTGCCGCTCGCCGAGGAGACCGGCATGATCGTGCCGCTCGGCCGGTGGGTGCTGGCCGAGGCGTGCCGGCAGTCCGCGGAGTGGCTGCGCGCCGGTGTGCCGCCGCTGCTGATGAGCGTGAACCTCGCGGCGAAGCAGGTCGACGACTCGGGCCTCGTCGACGCCGTGACGCGCGCGTTGACGGAGAACGGCCTTCCCCCGCAGACCCTGCAGCTGGAGCTGACCGAGAGCGAGGTCATGGACCCGTCCACGGGCACCCGCGCCACCCTCGAGGCGCTGGCCGGGTTCGGGGTGCGCCTGGCGATCGACGACTTCGGCACCGGTTACTCGAACCTCGCCTACCTGCGCTCGCTCCCCGTGCACGCGCTCAAGCTGGCCGGGCCGTTCGTCACCGGCGCGCTGAACCCGGCCGGCGACAGCAGCGTGGACGTGGAGATCACCTCCATGCTGGTGGGGCTGGCGCACGCGCTCGGGCTGACCGTCACCGCCGAGTCGGTGGAGACCCCGGAGCAGGCGGCGCAGCTGCTGGAGCTCGGCTGCGACCTGGGACAGGGCTGGCTCTACTCCCCCGCCGTCGGCCCGGGGGAGGTGCCCGGTCTGGTCGGCCGCCCGCTCGGGGTGAGCTGATCAGAGCCGGTGCAGCCCCGCCAGCACACGCCGCAGGAAGTCCATGTCGTTGACGGCCGCGGCGTGCAGGGTGAGCGCCCCGGTGTCGATGAGGTCGGCGACGAGCACCCGCACCACCCCGAGCGGAAGGCGGGCGAGGGCGGCGACCTCCGCGATCGAGCGCGGCTGCGTGCACAGCTCGACGACCGTGCGCTGCTCGAGCCCGATGCCGATCGCGCCGCGCGGGCCGCGCGAGATCAGCGCCTCGATCGGCAGGTCGCGCGAGCCGCGGGTGCGCCCGCCGGTGACGACGTACGGGCGGACGCGGAGGCCCTCGGCCACGACGGTCCGGCTGTCGTCGACGGGCGGATCTGCGGGTGGGACGGGGAGCGGGCGGGTTTCCGGGAGAGAGTCCGGTGCGGGTGGGGAGTCCGCGCTCGCCGGGTCGGGGGAAGGTCGGTCGTCCGATAAGAGGGCGTCCGATGGAGCAGCCTCCGACGGGGTGCTCTCCGATGGGGCAGCGGCCGTTCGGGTCTTGGCCGCCTTCCGCCTGCGCCGGGACGCTCCACCGAACCGGGCGCCCGTCAAGCCCACCACGGGGCCGTCGGCCGGCTCACTCATCTGTCCAGGCCCTTCGCTTCGGGGGATGGAAAAACCTTCCCCACGTTGTGTGACGTGCTTGTTTCGTCGATGTTCCCGCCAGGCAACCTACCTTGACGATCAGGCAGAAGTAGGCTCGATCGGGTGACCACGATCAGCGCAGGGCTGCTCCTGCACCGCCAGCGGGAGGACGCGCAGGAGGTGGAGGTCCTGCTGGGCCACATGGGTGGCCCGTTCTTCGCGCGGAAGGACGACGGGGGCTGGTCCATCCCCAAGGGGATCATCGAGCCGGGCGAGGACCCCCTCGCCGGAGCCGTCCGCGAGTTCACCGAGGAGATGGGCAGCCCGCCCCCGGACGGGCCGGCCATCCCGCTCGGATCGGTCCGCGCGCGCGGCAAGACGATCACCGTGTTCGCGGTCGAGGGCGACTTCGACGCCTCCTCGATCAAGAGCAACGAGTTCGAGCTGGAGTGGCCGCCCCGCTCGGGGCGCATCCAGTCGTTCCCGGAGATCGACCGGGCCGCGTGGTTCGACACCACCACCGCGCGCAGGAAGCTGACCGCCGCACAGGTGACGTTCGTCGATCGACTGCTGGAGGCGCTCGCCGAGCAGGGATGATGGCGCCATGGCCGTAACCCGCGGGTTCGTCGGCAAGCGCCGCACTCGGGACCCCCGCCTGCCCCCTGGTCAGTACGACGCCCGTGACGAATGGCCAGTGCTGCACGCGGAGGCCACGCCGCGGCTGGACACCGCGCGCTGGACGTTCACGATCTCGGGGCTCGTCGAGCAGGAGACCACGTGGACGTGGGACGAGCTCCGCGCGCTCCCCCGCTCCCGCTACGAAGGCGACATCCACTGCGTCACCACGTGGTCGAAGCTCGGGATGACCTTCGAGGGGGTCTCCGTCGACACCCTCCTCGACGCCGCCCGGCCGCTGCCCTCGGCCACGCACGTACTGGCGACCTCGCACACCGGCTACACGACCAACCTCCCGCTCGCCGACGTCACCGGCGGCAAGGCGTGGGTCGTGTGGGAAGCCCAGGGGCATCCGCTCACCGTCGAGCACGGCGGGCCCGCCCGGCTGCTCGTCCCGCACCTGTACTTCTGGAAGAGCGCGAAGTGGGTCTCCGGGCTGCGGCTGCTCGACCACGACGAGCCCGGCTTCTGGGAGCGCAACGGCTACCACGACCGCGGCGATCCCTGGCTCGAGCAGCGCTACCAGGGTGACTGATGGCGGGCTGGCAGACCGCGACGGTCGTCTCCGTCCGCGCCGAGACGGCGAGTGCGCGCACCTTCCGGCTGCGGCTGCCCGAGTTCGAGCCGCACCTGCCCGGCCAGCACTACGTCCTGCGGCTCACCGCGCCCGACGGATACCGCGCCAGCCGCTCCTACTCGGTGGCATCGGTGCCCGACGGCAGTCCCGAGATCGAGCTGACCGTCGAGCGGCTGCCCGGCGGGGAGGTCTCGGAGTTCCTGCACGACGTGGTGGTCCCCGGTGACGAGCTCGAGGTGCGTGGACCGATCGGCGGCTGGTTCGTCTGGCGGGTGGATCGCCCGGCGCTACTGGTCGGGGGCGGCTCCGGAGTCGTCCCGCTGATGGCGATGCTGCGAGCGGCCCGCAGCGCTGGGAAGGCCGATCTCGTGCGGCTGGTGGTGTCGGTGCGCACCCCCGAGGACCTGTACTACCGCGACGAGATCACCGGCCCGCAGACCACCGTGGTCCACACCCGGGTCGCACCACCGGACGAGGCGCGCGGCGTCGACCGGCTCACCACCGCCGATCTCGCGCCCCTCGTGCGCGGTGGCGAGGACGTCTTCGTGTGCGGCTCGCCCGGGTTCTGCGACACGGCGACCGACCGGCTCACCGAGGTCGGCGTGCCGGAGCGGGCCATCCGCGTCGAGCGCTTCGGACCCTCGGGCTGACCGGTCCGGCCACCACCGGACCGAGCGACCGGGAACCGCGCGGATCCAGCTACGGACCGTGGCGATCTCCGGGTCGTGCAACACCTTCGGGTGGGATCGTCCCGGCACAGGCGACGGCGCGGCTCCAGCGCGCGAAGCTGTGCGCATGCACCGCAGGACAGCGTTCGCCGCGGCCGTCGCCGCGCTCGTGGTCGCCGTCGTGCTCGGGTCCGCGACGGCGGCCGTGGCCGCCGAGCAGCCGGTGAGCGCCGGTTGGGACACCGCAAACCGGGGCTGGCACATCCCACCGAACCCGGCCTTCGCCGACGACTGATCGGCCGAGTCCCGATCCACCGGCTCCAGCCGGTTCTGCCGCCGCCGCACCACCCCTCCTGCGGCGGCGGCGCCGTGTCCGGCCACGTGCCCTCGACGGCTCACCCCTCCATGCCCCACACGGAGCCGAGCTCGTCCGCGTCGGCCGCGGCGATCCGCCGGTAGACCTCCGCCGCCGCCGTCGAGAACCCGTTCGGCAGCCCCGCGGCGGCGAACGCGGCCGCGGCCTCGTCCATCTCCCCTGCCCAGCGCCAGGCCCGGTCGCCGGCCCGCCGCGCCATCGTGGTCATCTCCCGCTCGCTGCCCTTGCGGTCCAGCTCGCTGCGCAGCGCCTCCTCGACGCCGTACGCGCGGGCGGTGGCGAACAGCGCCAGCCACGCGGCGGGGATGGCCTTGCTCTGCAGCGCGTAGCACGCTTTGAGCGCACTGGCCGCCCCCAGCTCGGCGCCGAGCACGCGGGCTTCGAACGGGCTGCCGGCGAACAGCTCGGCGACCGCGGGCGCACACCGCCCCGCCAGCCACAGCGTGGTGGTGCCGCGGGTCCAGCCGGGCGGGCCGATGACCGCGCCGTCGACGACGTTCTCCGGCCCGAACAGCTCGGCCACGGCTTGCACGGTCTGGGGGGCGACCGCGTTCGCCTCGACGTACAGCGGCGGATCGCCGGCCGCGGCGGCCGCGACCTCGCGCGCCACGTCGAGCGCGGCGTGCGGCGGGCAGATCGACACGACGACGTCCGCGCGCCGGGTCAGCTCGGGCACGTCGGGGACGGCGATCAGGTCGGCCAGCTCGGCCCGCTTGGCGGTGGCGTGGCTGCGGCCCTTGTCGGCCCAGATGACCGCGCTCGCGGCAGCCTTGAGGGCGGAGCCGATCGCCGCGCCCATCGCCCCCGGGTGCAGCACCCCGACGACCGGACGCTCAGGTAGGGATCGCACGCGGTCATCCAACACCCTCAGCCTGCGGCGATCAGCTCCGCCACCCGGGTGTGCAGGTTCGCCAGCAGCGTGTCGACGCCGGGGACCGCGACCACGGTCAGGACGAGCACGGCGACCGTCAGCGCGGGCACCACCAGCCGCGCCTCGACGGCGCCGCCGGTGCGCATCCGCAGCGGCCGCGGGCTGCCCACCGGGTACCAGCTGCGGCCCTTGATCCGCAGCGGCCACAGCAGCGGCGCCCCGGACTCGGTGATCGCGTCGCCGACGGAGTGCACGGCCATCCCGATCGCGACGGCGGTGCCGAGCCAGCCCGCGGTACCGGCGGTGCCGCCGGGCACGTACTCCTCGACGGCGAGGGTGAGCCCGGCCGCGATCACGAGCGACGGCGGGCCGGGTACCAGCTGGTCGAGGCCCTTGATCGCCAGCGCCAGGCACACGAACAGGGTGCCGACCAGCACCGGGGTGCCCCAGCGCACCGAGGCGAGGTTGATGGCCAGTCCCAGCCCGACCGCGCCGAGCAGGGTGTGGGTGAGCCCGCGGTGGGTGCCGCGGCCGGTGTCGCGGCGGCCCCTCGTCAGGTCGTAGACGAGCGCGGAGAACGGCCGGATCAGGTGCGACGCCGCCCAGGACGCGACCGAGAAGCGGCGCGACGCGACCGACGAGGGGTGGTCGAGATCGGGCAGCAGGGCCGCGCCGGCGCAGACGGCCGCGAACGTCACCACGGTACCGGCGGTGGGCGTGATGCCGACCAGGCGCGGGGCGAATCCCGCCACCGCCAGTCCGACCGCCGCTCCCGACATCGCATGGCTGACCCCGAGCACGGATCCGACGCTACGTTCCGCCCTCGGCGTGTCGGCGGAGCCACGCCGGATGGTGATCAACCGTGCAGCCGCCGGTACGCGGCCCGGGCGCCGGGGTGCAGCGGCACGTCGCCGGTGCCGATGAGGGCGCGCAGGTCGAGGTAGTGGGTGCCCAGCGCCGGCCCGGGCACGAGCTCGGCGGCCGCGGTGACCAGGGTGGTCGCGATCGTGTCGACGACGTCGTCGGGCGCGTCGGGAGTGCAGACGAGCAGGTTGGCGACCCCGACCGTGGTGACCGCCGCGGCACCGTACGCCCCGGCCGGCACACCGAGCGCCCGGTACACCGGACCGTACGCGGCGCGGAGCCGGTCGAGCTCGCCGTCGAGCGGGAGCAGCCGGATCGGGCGCCGCCGAGCCAGCTCGGCCAGCGCCGGAGTGGGGATGCCGCCCGACCAGAGCAGCGCGTCGATCCGCCGCTGCTCCAGCGCTTCGACGGCCGCCCGCAGCGGCAGCTGGGTCGCGACCGCGCCGACGCCCGCGAGCAGGCGCTCGCCGAACACCGCCGCCCCGGAGCCGGGCGCGCCCGGCGAGATGGGCCGGCCGGCCAGGTCCTGCGGGCCGTGGATGTCGTCCTCGGCCCGGACGATCAGCTGCATGTAGTTCTCGTAGACCCGCCCGATCGCCACCAGCGGCACGGGGCCGCCGAACACGGCCAGGGAACCGCGCCGCGCCCCGTCGGCCACATCGGCCAGGGTGAGGCCGGCGGTGGCCCGGCCGGCGTGCACGAGGGCGACGTTCTCGACGCTGCCGGCGGTGCGCACCGGCGCCGCCGGGGTGCCGCGGGCGGTCAGCTGGTGCGCGAGCAGTCCGGCGAACTCCAGGTAGGCCCCGCCCTGCTCGCCCGCGGCGATGGCGAGCGGAGCCTCCGCGCTGCTGCAGCCGGCCGCGAGCGCCGCGGCGCCCGCCGCGCACAGGAACCGCCTGCGCGAGATCGGACTGCTCATGCCGGCAGCTCGATCCGCACGGTCAGCCCACCGCCGGGGGTGGCCGAGAGTTCCAGGTCCCCGCCGTGCCCGGAGACCAGCTGGGCGGCGATCGACAGGCCGAGCCCGGACCCGCGGGTCCCCGCTGAGCGGGGCGCGCGCCAGAACCGCTCGGTAGCCCTCGCCAGCTCGTCGGGGGCGAGGCCGGGCCCGTCGTCGGCCACCTCGAGCACGCCGGGCGAGCAGCGCACCTGCACAGCCGTTCCGGGGCCGGTGTGCCGGATCGCGTTGTCGAGCAGTACGTCGAGCAGCTGCGCGACCTCCGACGCCGGGCACGCGGCGGGTGCCGGGCCACCCGGGCACAGCCGCAGCGTCACGCCGGCCTCGTCGGCGACGGGCTGCCACACCGCGACCTGGTCGGCCGCGACGTGAGCGAGATCGACCCGTTCCACCGGCTCGGCGCCGGCGGCCGAACGATCCGTGGAGCGGCTCTCCGCGGCGGCCAGTTCGAGGATGCCGGCGAGCAGCTCCTCGAGCCGCTCCAGCTCGGCCGCGGTGGCCGCGTACGGCTCCTCCCCCTCCGGGGCGACGTGGCGGGCCAGCACGTCGAGCCGCAGTCGCAATGCGGCCAGGGGGTTGCGCATCTGGTGCGAAGCGTCGGCGACGAGCCGGCGCTGCTGCTCGGCGCTGGCGGTGATCGTCTCAGCCATGCGGTTGAACTCCGCGGTCAGCGTGCGCAGCTCCGGTGGTCCACTCACGGCCGGCACGGTGGTGTCGGCCGCTCCAGCGGCGAGCGAGCGGATGCCGGCGTCGAGCCGGGCCAGCGGCCGCAGGATCCAACGAGCCAACAGGAACGCCAGCCCGACGGCGACCGCCGCCACCGCCAGCGCACCGACGGCCAGCCGCGTCCAGGCGACGACGATGTCGCAGACCGCGGCGCCCGGCAGCGCCCGGATCACGACCGCCCCGACGATGCCGGTCCCGGTACCGACCGGTCGGGCGAGCAGCAGCGGCTCGGAGTGCCCGGGCCACAGCACGTCCGGCAGCGCGGTCGGCTGGTTGCGCAGCGCCGCCTCGACCGCGGCCCGCACCCCGGGATCGCCGGGGTCCAGCCCCTCGACGACGACCGGGTTCCCACGGGCATCGGTGACGAGCACGGCCTCGTCGTAGACACCGTGGTGGGCGACGATCTCCTCGCGCAGCGTCCCGGTGTCGCCGGTGAGCGTGGCCTGGACGGCGAGGGCGGCGATCCGGTCCAGGTCGGCGGTGCGGGAGAGCACGAACCGCTGCGTGCGCTCCTGCGCGCTCGTGACCAGCAACGGGATCGCGAAGCCCGCGACGCCGGCCAGCGCGAGCACCGTCAGCACGACGAGGAGCCGGACCCGCACCTACGGCTCACCCAGCCGGTACCCGAAACCGCGGATCGTGGTGAGCAGCCCCGGCGTGTCGAGCTTGGTCCGCAGGTGGGCCATGTGGACGTCCAGCGACCGGGAAACCGCGAGGTAGGCGTCGCCCCACACGGCGTCCATGACCTGCTGGCGGCTCACCGCGGCGCCCGGCCGGCGCGCGAGCACGGCGAGGATGTCGAACTCCTTGGCGGTGAGGTCGAGTTCCTCGCCGTGCAGGGTGGCCGTCCGCGCGGCCGGGTCGACCGTGAGCGGGCCGATGCGGACGGGCTCCTCCGTCGTGGCCGTCGCCGCCGGCAGCCTGCGCCGCACCGCCTCGACCCTGGCCAGCAGCTCGCCGAGCCGCACAGGTTTGACCAGGTAGTCATCGGCGCCGAGGCGCAGGCCGCGGATGACGTCGCGCTCGGTGCCGCGCGCGGTCAGCACGAGCACCCCAGGGCCGTCGATGCGGCGGATGCGGCGCAGCACCTCCAGCCCGTCGCCGTCGGGCAGCCCGAGGTCGAGCAGCACCAGGTCGGCGTCGTGCACGTGCTGCCAGACGTCGACCGCGCGGCCGACCGACGTGGTGCGGTAGCCGTGCGTGGCCAGGGCGGCGCGGATCGCCTGCGCGACCCCGTCGTCGTCCTCGACGACGAGGATCCGGACCGGATCGGCCACGCTCACGTCCTTCCGCCTCGAACCCGGGCGGTGTTCCCGTCCCGGGAGAAGGCGCTGCCCTGCTCCGCGTCGAGCGGGGTCTCCGCCTTGTTCGTCAACCCGAAGATGTACACCAGGAGGGAGATCGCGATGCAGGCCGTGACGTACCCGATGAACAGCGGCACCTGGTCCTGCGCCTTGAACACCTGGTAGATGAGCGGCGAGGTGCCCCCGAACGCGGAGTTGGCCAGCGCGTAGCCGAGGCCGACGCCGAGCGCGCGGACGTGGAAGGGGAACAGCTCCGCCTTCACCAGCGCGTTGATCGAGGTGTAGCCGGTCAGGATCACGTAGCCGATCGCGACCAGCAGGAACGACGCGATGGGGTTGGTCGTCTGCGGCAGGAACGTGATCAGGACGTAGGTGTAGAACAGTCCGCCGACGCCGAAGCCGACCAGCAACGGCTTGCGGCCCACCCGGTCGGAGAGCGCCCCGCCGAGCGGCTGCAGCAGCATCAGGAAGATCAGTCCGATCAGGTTGATCCAGGTCGCGGTGAGCGCAGCGTCGGAGTAGGTGGTCTTCACGATCGCCGGCGCGTTCACGCTGTAGGTGTAGAAGGCGATCGTGCCGCCCATCGTGATCAGGAAGCACAGCAGCAGTGGCTTCCAGTGCTCGATGACCAGCGTCCGCAGCGAGCCGGCCCGCTTGGTGGTGCGCGCGACCCGCAGCTGCTCGTCGGTGAGCGACTCGTCCATCGTGCGCCGCATCCACAGCACCACCAGAGCGCCGAGGCCGCCGATGACGAACGGGATGCGCCAGCCGGAGTCGCGGATCTGGTCCTCGGTGAAGAACCCGAACATCAGCAGCAGCGTGAACTGCGCCAGCACGTGCCCGCCGACGAGCGTCACGTACTGGAACGAGGAGAAGAACCCGCGGCGGGTGCGGGTGGCCGCCTCCGACATGTAGGTGGCCGAGGTGCCGTACTCGCCGCCGGTGGCGAATCCCTGCACCAGCCGGCAGGCGATGAGCACGATCGCGGCCCACACGCCGATCGAGGCGTGCGTCGGGGTGATCGCGATGACGAACGAGCAGCCCGCCATCAGCGAGATGCTCAGGGTGAGCGCGGCACGGCGGCCGTGCCGGTCCGCGAACCGGCCGAAGAACCACGAGCCCACCGGGCGCATCAGGAAGGTGATCGCGAAGATGGCGTAGGCGTAGATCGTGGAGTTGGTCTCCTCAGGCGCGAAGAACTGCTTCTCGAAGTAGCTGACGAAGACCGTGTAGATGTAGACGTCGTACCACTCGACGAGGTTTCCCGACGAACCCTTGAGGGTGTTCAGGACCGCGCGCCGTGTCGATTCCGGCCGGATCTGCGCGGTGGTGGTCTCGGACAACAGGGGCGTCCTCTCGCTTCGACGGTGAAGCCCGGCTGTTGGGCCTGGGCCGCACCGTAGATCGGCAGGACGCCGGTCCCCGGCTTTCTTTACACGCGCTTAGGACGCCGGATCGGCCATACCGAGCAGGCCGAGGATCTCCTGCGCGGCCAGGGTCGGGGTCTGCTGCCCGGCACGCACGCCGGACTCCAGCTCGGGGATCGCCGCCCGCACTCGCGGATCGGTGCGCAGCCGATCCATCAACTGGTCGCGCACCATCGCCCACATCCACTCGACCTGCTGGTCGGCCCGCTTCTGCGCGAGCTCACCGTGCTCCTCGAGCGTGGCGCGGTGCCGCTGCACAGCGGCCCACACGTCGTCGAGGCCCGCGCCGGTGCGAGCGCTGCACGCCAGCACGGGCGGCTGCCAGTGCGCCGAGCTGGGCGTCAGCAGCCGCAGCGCACCGCGCAGCTCGCGGGCGGCGGCATGGGCGTCCTTCTCGTGATCACCGTCGGCCTTGTTGACCGCCAGGACGTCGGCGAGCTCGAGGATTCCCTTCTTGATCCCCTGCAGGGAGTCGCCGGTGCGGGCGATCGTGAGCAGCAGGAACGTGTCGACCATACCGGCGACGGCCACCTCGGACTGGCCGACGCCCACGGTCTCGACGAGCACCACGTCGTAGCCCGCGGCCTCCATCAGCACGATCGTCTCGCGGGTCGCCCGGGCGACCCCGCCGAGCGTGCCGGCGCTGGGCGAGGGCCGCA
The DNA here is from genome assembly GCF_900142365.1 of Pseudonocardia thermophila. Classification (GTDB taxonomy): domain Bacteria; phylum Actinomycetota; class Actinomycetes; order Mycobacteriales; family Pseudonocardiaceae; genus Pseudonocardia; species Pseudonocardia thermophila. Next base: position 373,504 of record NZ_FRAP01000001.1, read on the forward strand.
CGAATGCGTTCTCGTCGACCGACAGCTTCCCCATGCGGGTCTTGTCGCCGAGGATCGAGCCGCGCGTGCGCGTCGAGGACGGGTCGACCGCCAGCACGGCGACCCGGTGCCCGGCCGCGGTGAGCCGGGTGCCGAGCGCCTCGATGAACGTCGACTTGCCCACGCCGGGCACGCCGGAGATGCCCACCCGGATCGCCCCACCTGCGTGCGGCATCAGCTCCAGGAGCAGCTGCTGCGCGGCCGCGCGGTGGTCGGCCCGGGTCGACTCCACCAGGGTGATGGCCCGCGCCAGGACGGCGCGGGACCCGTCGAGGACACCCTTGGCGAGCGCCGGGACGTCAGGCGTCCGCGGCATGACTCGCGATCAGCTTCTCCAGCAGGTCCACAGCCGCCTCGGCGATCACCGTGCCCGGCCCGAACACCGCGGTGGCCCCGGCCTCGTACAGGGCCGGGTAGTCGTCGGGCGGGATCACGCCGCCGACGACGATCATGATGTCGGAGCGCTCCAGCTTCGCCAGCTCGTCACGCAGCTCCGGCACCAGCGTGAGGTGGCCGGCGGCGAGCGAGTTGACGCCGACGATGTGCACGTCGGCCTCCACGGCCTGCCGCGCCACCTCGGCCGGGGTCTGGAACAGCGGTCCCACGTCGACGTCGAAGCCGAGGTCGGCGAACGCGGTGGCGATCACCTTCTGGCCGCGGTCGTGACCGTCCTGGCCCATCTTCGCGACGAGGATGCGCGGCTGGCGGCCTTCCTCCTCGGCGAACGCGTCGACCAGCTCGCGGGCGCGGTCGATGGCCGGGCTGCTGCCGGCTTCCTTCCCGTACACACCGGAGATGATCCTGATCTGGCCGGAGTGGCGCGAGAACACCTTCTCCAGCGCGTAGGAGATCTCCCCGACGGTGGCCTTCGCGCGGGCGGCGTCGACGGAGAGCTTGAGCAGGTTGGCGTCGAAGTCGCGCTTCTCGCCCCGGTCGATCGCGGCTGCGGCGTTCGTCAGCGCGGTGAGCGCGGCGTCGACGGCGCGGTCGTCGCGCTCCTCGCGCAGCCGGCGCAGCTTCTCGATCTGCTGGGCGCGCACGCCGGCGTTGTCGACCTTGAGGACCTCGACCGGCTCGTCGTCCTCGACGACGTACTTGTTGACGCCGATGACCGGCTGACGTCCGGAGTCGATCCGCGCCTGCGTGCGGGCGGCGGCCTCCTCGACGCGCAGCTTCGGGATGCCTGCGTCGATCGCCTGGGCCATCCCGCCGGCGGCCTCGACCTCCTGGATGTGCGCCCACGCGCGGCGGGCCAGGTCGTAGGTGAGCCGCTCCACGTAGTGCGAGCCGCCCCACGGGTCGATCACGTTGGTGGTGGCCGACTCCTGCTGCAGCAGCAGCTGGGTGTTGCGCGCGATGCGGGCGGAGAAGTCGGTGGGCAGCGCCAGCGCCTCGTCGAGGGCGTTGGTGTGCAGGCTCTGCGTGTGGCCCTGGGTGGCGGCCATCGCCTCGATGCAGGTGCGGACCACGTTGTTGTAGACGTCCTGCGCGGTCAGCGACCAGCCGGAGGTCTGCGAGTGCGTGCGCAGCGACAGCGACTTCGGGTTCTTCGGGTCGAACTCCTTGACCAGCTTCGCCCACAGCAGCCGCGCGGCCCGCAGCTTGGCGACCTCCATGAAGAAGTTCATGCCGATCGCCCAGAAGAACGACAGCCGCGGCGCGAACGCGTCGATGTCCAGCCCGGCGTCGATGCCCGCCCGCAGGTACTCCACGCCGTCGGCGAGGGTGTAGGCCAGCTCCAGGTCGGCGGTCGCGCCCGCCTCCTGGATGTGGTAGCCGGAGATGGAGATCGAGTTGAACTTCGGCATCTCGCGCGAGGTGTACGCGAAGATGTCCGAGATGATCTGCATCGACGGCCGCGGCGGGTAGATGTAGGTGTTGCGGACCATGAACTCCTTGAGGATGTCGTTCTGGATGGTCCCGGTGAGCTTCGCCGGTGGAACACCCTGCTCCTCGGCCGCCACGATGTAGAGGGCGAGCACGGGCAGCACGGCCCCGTTCATGGTCATCGACACCGACATGCGGTCCAGCGGGATGCCGTCGAACAGCTGGCGCATGTCGAGGATCGAGTCGATCGCCACGCCGGCCATGCCGACGTCGCCGGCCACGCGCGGGTGGTCGGAGTCGTAACCGCGGTGGGTGGCCAGGTCGAACGCGATCGACAGGCCCTTCTGCCCCGCGGCGAGGTTGCGCCGGTAGAAGGCGTTGGACTCGGCGGCGGTGGAGAACCCGGCGTACTGGCGGATCGTCCAGGGCTGGGTCACGTACATCGCCGGGTACGGGCCGCGCAGGTACGGCGCGATGCCCGGGTAGGTGGCCAGGAAGTCCAGGCCCTCGGTGTCAGCGGCGGTGTAGAGCGGCTTCACCGCGATGCCCTCGGGCGACTCCCACGGCTCCGCCTCGATCTCGGGGCCGTCCGGGAGCGGGGCGTCGGTCTGCAGCGGGACCTTCGTGAAGTCGGGAATGGTCATCGCGAAGCCTCCAGCGCGCTCCAGACGGTGGCGATCGTGGCCAGCGCGTCGCCGCCGACGGCGAACGTCTCGTCCACCCCGTCGACCGCGGCCTTCCCGGCCAAGAGGATCGTGGTCGCTCCTGCCGCCCGCAGCGCGGCGGCGGTCTCGGCCCCGCGCTCGGCGTACAGCTCGTCGGTGCCGCACAGGACCGCGACGGGCGTGCCCGCCTCGCGGAACGCGGCCACCACCTCGTCGGCGGTCTCGGTCGCACCGGCGTCGACCGGCTCTATCCCGCCCGCCTGCAGCAGGTTGCGGGCGAACGTGGCGCGCGCGGTGTGCGCCGCGATCGGGCCCAGCGTCGCGAGGAACGCCTTCGGCCGCGCGCCCGTCTCGGCGAGGACGGCGTCGGACCGGTCGCGGTAGGCCTCGTAGGGCGCTGCCGGCCGGTAGACCGGCAGCGCCGTGCGCTCCGGCAGCACCGGGTTCGGCTCCCGCTCGACCGGCTTCTCGAACAGGTCGGGGAACTCGCTCACACCGGTGATCGGCGCCTTCCGGGTGGCGACCGCGCGCTCCCGCTGCTCCCGGACCTCGGCGACCTTCTCGGCCACCAGGCCCTTCGCGAGCGCATCGGCGACGCCGCCCGCGGCCTCCAGCTCCTGGAAGACCGCCCACGCGGCGTCAGCCAGCGCGTCGGTGAGCGACTCGACGTACCAGGAGCCACCCGCCGGGTCGACGACCCGCGCGACGTGCGACTCCTCCACGAGCAGCGTCTGCGTGTTGCGGGCGATGCGCCGGGAGAACGGGGTGGACTGCCCGATCGCGGCGTCGAACGGGTAGACGGTGACCGCGTCGGCTCCGCCGACCCCGGCTGCGAAGGCCGCGATGGTGCCGCGCAGCAGGTTCACGTACGGGTCGCGGCGGGTGAGCGCGATCGGTGAGGACACCGCGTGCAGCGGCGAGATCGTCGTCTCCGCGGCGCCGCTGGCCTCCAGCACCCGGGCCCACAGCCGGCGCGCGGCGCGCAGCTTCGCGATCGTCGGGAACTGCTCGACGGTCGCGGCCAGCCGCAGCTCCAGCACCTGCGCGGCCCGGTCGATCCCCACCCCGGCCTCGGTGAGCGCCCGCAGGTAGGCCACCCCGGCGGACAGGACGTAGCCCAGTTCCTGCGCGTCCGAGCCGCCCGCGGTGTGCACCGGCAGCCCGTCGACGGCCAGGGCGATCAGCTTCGGGTACTCCGCGGCCACCCGTGCGGCCAGGTCGACCGCGGCGCGCAGATCGGCGGGCTCGCCGGTGCGGGCAGCCCGGCCGATCGGGTCCAGCCCGAGGTGGCCGAGCAGATCCGCGGACGCGACGTCGCGGCGGGCGGCGAGGTCCAAGAACGCCTCGGCGGCGGCGATCGCGTCGGGCGCCGGGCTGTCGCCCGGGTCGAGCACGACCGGGGCGGCGTCGAGCAGCACCCCGTCCAGCGCGGCCGGCAGCGCCGCGGGCTCCACACCGCCGTGGCGGACCGCCAGCCAGATCGAGCTGACCCCGCACTCCAGATCGGCGAGCACCGCCTCGCGCACCTTCTCGGGATCGGTTCCGACGTGCCGCTGCCGCACGTCCCAGGCGCGCGGCCCACCGGTGCCGCGCACGAACGGGCGCACGCCCGGCGCACCGGCGGGCGGCAGCTCAGCCACGTCCTCCGCCGTGTACAGCGGACGCACCGCGATCCCGTCCAGCGTCGTGCGGGTCAACTTCTCGAACGCGGTGCCCAGCGGCGCGTCAGCGCTGATGCGCCCCGACTTCACGAGCACTTGATCGACGAGCTTCAACCACTCGTCACGGTCGGCAGCGGGGAACCCTGAGGCGAGCTCCAGCTCCACGGGCTCTCCCGGCGCGGCGGCTTCCAGCACCGCCTTGTCGACCTGTCCGGTGTTCATCGACGACCTCCCCACCGCGGCCGCGATGGCGCGGATGGGCGAAGTTTAGGCACGGGTGACTGCTTTCATCGGGCCATGCGGGTGTGAGAGTGATCCCGCTCGTGAGGTGCGCCACGCCCGGCGCCTGGCTCCTCACAGGGCCCGGCCGGGCCCGCCCCGCCTCACCTCACCCCACCCCGGGCGCAACGAACGGCACTCTCGTCCACGTGGAGTGGACGAGAGTGCCGTTCGTTGCCTGAGGGCCGGGGGGTGGCGGCCGAAGCGCCGATCTCAGGCCAGCGTGACCGAGTCCCCCTGCACCGTCACCTCCCGCTTCTCCAGCGGTCGGGGCGCAGGCCCCTCCAGGACGGCACCGTCGGCGAGGGCGAACTTGCTCTGGTGGCACGGGCAGACGATGGCGCCGTCCTCGATGTGGCCCACCACGCACCCGGCGTGGGTGCAGCGGGCGGAGTAGGCGACGAAGGTGCCGGCGGTGGGCTGGACGACCACGACGCCCTGGTCGGCGAGGATCGTGCCGCCGCCGACGGGGACGTCGGCCGCCGGGACGAGCGGGGTGCCGGGGGCCGCCGGCGCGCTCGACGCGGTCGCCGAGGAGCCGCTGGAGCAGGCGGAGAGCACGCCTGCGGTGCAGGTGACGGATGCACCGACGAGGACGGTCCGCCTGGAGGGTCGGCTGATCGAGGCCGGCGTCATGGATCTCGCTCCCGAGGTCGTGGTGGTCGTGATCGGTCTGTCGGTTCGGTACACGTTCTGCCTACGCGTCCGGTTCAGATCAGGTTGAACCGGGGGCGGCCGGCGGCCGTGTACCCCGGTGACAGGCCGTAGGGTCCGCACACCCATCGACTGCCGGACGGAGGTTCGTCGAGTGCACGCCGACGAGGCGCTCGTCCACGCGATCTACTCCGAGCACGGTCGGGCGCTGCTGGCGTACGCGACGCGGTTGACCGGGGATCGGGCCGCGGCGGAGGACGTGGTGCAGGAGACCATCGTGCGGGCGTGGCGACATCCCGAGGTCCTCACGAACGGGAAGGGGTCCACCCGCGGCTGGCTGTTCACGGTGGCCCGCAACATCATCACCGACCGGGCCCGGGCGAAGGCCGCGCGCCCGCAGGAGGTGCCGGCCGACCAGGACGGGGTGGAGGTCGCCCCGGTGCAGCGCGACCACGCCGAGCACGTGGTCGCGTCGGTGACGGTGCTGGAGGCCATGGACTCGCTCTCCGAGGACCACCGCGGGGTGCTGGAGGAGATCTACTTCCGGGGCCGCAGCCTCGCCGAGGCCGCCGCGGCGCTGGGGATCCCGACCGGCACGGTGAAGTCGCGGTCGTACTACGCGCTGCGCGCCCTGCGTGACCACCTGACGGAGCGGAGCGGTGAGGGGGTGAAGGCGTGACGGCACCGACGCATCCCGATCCGGGCGACCTGAGCGCCTACACCCTGGGCCTGCTCGACGAGGAGCAGGCCGGCGCGGTCGCTCGGCACCTGCCGAGCTGCCCCCGCTGCCGGCGCGAGTACGAGGAGCTGCGCGAGATGGCCGACATGCTCGGTGAGCTGCCCCCGGAGGCCCTGCTCGACGGGCCGCCCGAGGACGGCGACCTGCTGCTCGCCCGCACCCTGCGCCAGGTCCGCAGCGAGGTCGCGCGGCGCAGGCGGCGACGGATCCTCGCGGTCGCGGCGTCGGCGGTGATCGGCATCGCGGCGGCCGTCGGCGGCGGCATCCTGATCGGCCGCACCCTCGGCCCACCGGCCGTCGAGTCGAGCCAGGCCGCGGGCACCCGGGTGTTCGACGGGACGTCCGGCAACGTGCGGATGACGGCGAAGGTCTCCCCCGCTGCGGACTGGATCCGGCTCGCCGTCACGGTGTCCGGCATGCCCCGCGGAGAACACTGCAAGCTCGTCGTCGTGCGCAAGGACGGCAGTCGGGAGATCGCCGGCTCGTGGACGGTCGGGCCGCGCGGCGAGGCCGGCGGCGTCACCATCGACGGGGCCGCCGACGTGCGCATCGACGAGATGGAGGCGGTCAACGTGGAGGGCGCCGACGGACGCGTGCACGTGTCCGCCGTCACCCGCTAGCCCCCGCCGGCTTCTACGTCATGTAGAACTACTACAGGACGTAGAAGTTGGGGGGTGCCATGGATGCGCTCGATCTCGCCCGCTGGCAGTTCGGGATCACGACCGTCTACCACTTCCTGTTCGTGCCGCTGACGATCGGCCTGTCGGTGATCGTCGCGAGCCTGCAGACGGTGTGGCACCGGACCGGCCGCCCCGAGCTCCTGCGCGCGACCCGCTTCTTCGGCAACCTCTACCTGATCAACACGGCCATGGGCGTGGTCACCGGCCTCGTCCAGGAGTTCCAGTTCGGCATGAACTGGAGCAACTACGCCACCTTCGTCGGGGACGTCTTCGGAGCCCCGCTCGCGCTGGAGGCGCTGCTCGCGTTCTTCCTGGAGGCCACGTTCCTGGGCCTGTGGATGTTCGGCTGGGACAAGCTGCCCCGCCGCGTGCACCTGGCGACGATCTGGGCGGCCGCGATCGGCTCGAACCTGTCGGCCTACTTCATCCTCGCGGCGAACGCGTGGATGCGCCACCCCGTCGGCTTCGAGGTCGACGAGGCGACCGGGCGCGCCCGCATGACCGACCTGTGGGCCGTCCTGACCAACCCGCAGGCGATCTCGACGTTCGTGCACGTCGTGTCGGCCTCGTTCGTCGTCGCCGGGCTGTTCGTGGTGGCCGTCAGCGCGTACCGGCTGCTCAAGCACTCCGACGAGGACCGGGCGCTCTTCCGCACCGCGCTGCGGGCCGGGCTGACCGTCACCGCGATCGCCGGGGTGATCGTCGCAGGCTCCGGCGACGGGCAGGCCAAGCTCATGGCGCAGTACGAGCCGATGAAGCTCGCCGCCGCCGAGGCGCACTGGGACACCGGCGAGTACGCCGGGTTCTCCCTGTTCGCCGTCGGCGACCTCACCGAGCGGCGCAACATCGTCGACATCGCCGTCACGCCGGTGCTCAGCTTCCTCGCCACCGGGTCGATCGACGGCGAGGTCCAGGGTGTCAACGATCTGCAGGAACAGTTCGAGCAGACCTTCGGGCCGGGCGACTACGTGCCCAACGTGGCGGTCCTCTACTGGGCGTTCCGGCTGATGATGGGGCTCGGCCTGGCCGGGGCCGCGGTCGGGCTGGTCGGGCTGTGGATGACCCGCAAGGGCCGCGAGCCCGAGCCGTGGGCCTACCGCGTGGCGATGCTGGGCCTTCCGGCCGCCCTGGCCGCGAACATCTTCGGCTGGATCCTCACCGAGATGGGCCGCCAGCCGTGGACGGTCGTCGGCGAGCTGCTCACCGCCGCCAGCGTCTCCCCCGGCGTCTCGCTGGGCGAGGTCGCGTTCTCCCTCGCCGCGTTCACCACGGTCTACGCGGTGCTCGCCGTCGTCGAGGCCCGGCTGCTGTGGCGCTGCGTCAAGGCGGGCCCGCCACCTGCCGAACCGGAGGCGCTCACCCGGCCGATGAGCTACCAGGAGGCCTAGATGGATCTGCCCACCGTGTGGTTCGCCGCCGTCGCCGTGCTCTGGACCGGCTACCTGGTGCTCGAGGGCTTCGACTTCGGCGTCGGCATCCTCGCCCCGCTCGTCGGCCGCGACGACGCCGGCCGCGGCGCCGCCCTGTCCTCCATCGGCCCTGTCTGGGACGGCAACGAGGTGTGGCTGGTGACGGCGATCGGCGTCATGTTCGCCGCGTTCTCGCCCTGGTACTCCGCGACGCTCTCCGGCTTCTACCTGCCGGTCGTGCTGGTGCTGCTGGCCATGATCGTGCGCGGGGTCGCCCTGCACTACCGGAGCAAGCGGCCCGACCCGGCCTGGCGCGCCCGCTGCGACACCGCGATCGCCGTGGCGAGCGCGGTGCCGCCGCTGGTGTGGGGTGCGCTCTTCACCGCCACCCTCACCGGCGTGGCGCTCGGCGCCGACCGGGTCGTGGAGGGCGGCGCGAGCGCTCTGCTGGCGCCGCTGCCGCTGCTCGGCGGGATCGCGACGCTCGCGCTGTGCGTCCTGCACGGGGCGACGTTCCTCGCGCTCAAGACCGGCGGTCCGATCCACGTCCGGGCCCGCAGCGCCGTGCGGTGGGCGGCCCCGCTCACCGCCGCCGCGCTGGCCGCGCTCGCCGTGCCGACCGGGCCGCTCGCATGGGTGCTCCCGCTGCTCGCCGCGCTCGCCGGCCTCGCCGTCGCCGCCGGCCGGGACGGCTGGGCGTTCGTCGCCACGACGGCCTCGACGGCGGGGCTCTCGGTGCTGCTCGTGGCCTCCCGGTTCCCCGTGCTCATCACCTCGACGACCGGTCCCGACCTCACCGTCGCCGACGCGGTGGCCGGCCCGTACACGCTCGGCCTGCTCAGCGTGATCGCGGCGGTTCTGCTGCCGATCGTGCTCGGCTACCAGGCGTGGACGTACTGGGTGTTCCGCAAGCGGATCACCGCAACCCCCGTGAGCGCGTGATGCGCCCGCTCGAGCCCCGACTGGTCGCGACCACCCGCCCGGTGCGGGTGCACCTCGCGCTGTCGGTGGCCGCGGGCCTGGTGCTGACCGGGCTGGTGCTCACCCAGGCGTGGGTGCTGGCCGATCTGCTCGGCGGAGGCGCACTGGAGCTGTTCGGGTTCGGCCTCCCCGACCTCGATGCCGGCACTGCGGTCGCGGCGGTCGCCGGCATCGCGGTGGCCCGGGCGGTGCTCGCAGCCGGCGCGGAGAACGCCGCGCTGCGCAGCGCCGCCCGGGTCGTCTCCGACCTCAGGATGCGCCTGGTCGACCACGTGACCGGCACGGCAGCCGATCCCGCCGAGACGGATCCCGGCGAGATCGCGACGCTCGCCGGCCGCGGCCTCGACGGGCTGCACGACTACGTCGCCCGCTACCTGCCGCAGCTGGTGCTCGCCGCGCTCGTGCCGGGCGCCGTGGTCGTCGCGCTGGCCGCGGTGGACGGGACCTCCGCCCTGGTCGTGGCCTTGACGCTGCCACTGATCCCGCTGTTCATGGCGCTGATCGGCTGGCACACCCGAGCGCGCACCGAGGAGCAGTGGACCCTGCTCGAACGGCTGGGCGCGACGTTCCTCGACGCCGTGGAGGGCCTGCCCACGCTCGCGGTCTTCCGCCGGGCCCGGGCCACCGCGGCACTGGTCCGCGAGGCGTCCGAGCAGCACCGGGTCGCCACCACCGCGACGCTCAAGATCGCGTTCCTCTCGGCGCTGGTGCTGGAGCTCGCCGCGACGCTGTCCGTGGCGGTGGTCGCGGTCGAGATCGGGCTGCGGCTGCTCTACGGGCAGCTCGATCTCACCACCGCATTGTTCGTGCTGATCCTGGCCCCGGAGGCGTACCTGCCGCTGCGCGAGCTCGGCGCCCGCTTCCACGCCAGCATCGAGGGCGTCACCGCCGCGCAGCGCGCGTTCGCCGTGCTCGACGGCCCCGGCGGGGACCGGCCCGCCCCGGTGCACCCGGCCACCGCCGATCCGCACGCCGAGATCGTCCTGCACGACGTCGGCCTGGCGTACTCCCCGGGCCGGCCCGTGCTGGAGCACGTGGACCTGCGCCTCTCCCCCGGCACGACCACGGTGATCAGCGGGCCGAGCGGTGCGGGCAAGAGCAGTCTGCTCGCGCTCCTGCTGCGCTTTAGCGATCCCACGGCCGGCCGGATCACCGTGGGTGGGATCGATCTCGCCGACGTGCCCGTCGCCGAGTGGCGCCGCCACGTCGCCTGGGTCCCGCAGCATCCCTACCTGTTCGACGCGACCGTCGCCGACAACATCCGGCTCGGCGCCCCGGACGCCTCCGACGTCGAGATCGAGGCGGCCGCCCGCCGGGCGGGCATCCACGAGGAGATCCTCGCGCTGCCCGACGGCTACGCCACCCGCCTCGGCGAAGGCGGCACCCGCCTGTCCTCCGGGCAGCGGCAGCGGATCGCACTCGCCAGAGCCTTCCTGCGCAACGCCCCGATCCTGCTGCTCGACGAGCCGACCGCGCACCTCGACCCGCGCTCGGCCGAGCTGGTCCGCCGGGCGCTGGCCGAGCCGGCGCCGGGTCGCACGACGCTGATCGTCACGCACGACGAACGCTGGAGCGGCGACACCGTGCTCCCGATCGCGGCGACGAACGGCCACCACGAGCCCGCGCCGGAATCCCCGGCCCCAGCCCCTGCTCCGGCGATCGATGAGCACGAGACCGACGACGTCCCGACGGGCAGTGGGCTGTGGCGACTGATCCGCTTCGCCCGCCCGCGGGCCGGCCGGTTCGGGCTCGGCGTGCTCACCGGCGCCGTCGCGACCGGGGCCGGGGTGGGTCTCACCGCGGTCGCGGCCTGGCTGCTGGCCACCGCGTCGACGCACCCGCCGATGACCGCCCTGTCGCTCGCCGTCGTCGGGACCCGTGCACTGGGTCTGACCCGGGGCGTGGCCCGCTACCTCGAACGACTCGTCACCCACGACGCCGCGCTGCGTACGCTCGCTGGGCTGCGCGGCCGCGTGTTCGAACGCCTCGCCCGCACTGAACCGGTCCACAAGTTCCGCTCGGGCGACCTCGTGGGCCGGTTCGTCGACGACGTCGACGCCACCCAGGACCTGCTCGTCCGCGGCCTCGCCCCGCCGCTCGCCGCGCTGCTGGCCGGGACGGGCGTCGTCGGGCTCGCCGCCGTGCTGCACCCCACGGCCGGGCTGCTGCTCGGCGCCGGACTCGCCCTCGGCGGGCTCGCCGTGCCGGCCGCCGCCGCGCTCGCCGGGCGGGGCCCCGGCCGCCGCCGCACCGCCGCCCGCGCCGCGCTCACCACCACGCTCGTCGACACCCTGCACGGAGTGCCCGACCTGCACGCGTACGGCGCCGTGCCGGCCGCGGTCGGTCGGGTCGCCGACGCGGATGCGCGGCTGCGCGCGCAGTCGGACCGCGAGGCGCGCATCCTCGCCCTCGGAGCGGGCGCCTCCACGCTGATCGCCGGGCTCACGCTGTGGGCGGTGCTGGCGGACGGCATCGCAGCAGGGCTGGGCACCGTGCCCCTCGCCGTCCTCGGGCTGACGGCGCTGACCGCGTTCGAGATCGTCGCGCCGCTCCCAGCCGCGGCGGCCAAGCTCGGCACGGTCCGCGCCGCGGCCCGGCGCCTGTTCGCGGTGCTGGACACCCCACCGTCCGTGCGGATGCGGCCGGCGCCGCGCGTACCGGGTGCCCGCGGGTTGCGGATCCGCGGACTGCGCGTCCGCTACGACGACGGCCCGTGGGTGCTCGACGGCCTCGATCTCGACGTCGCACCCGGCGAGCGGGTCGCGGTGATCGGGCCCAGCGGATCGGGCAAGAGCACGCTCGCGTCGGTGCTGTTCCGGTTCCGGGATCCCGAGGCCGGCACCGTCCTCGTTGACGGTACCGACGTGAGAAGCCTGCCATCTGATGCGCTCCGGCGCATCATCTCCGGCGTGCCGCAGGATCCGCACCTGTTCACCGGCACCGTCGCCGACAACCTCCGCATCGCCGCGCCCTGCGCGACCGACGCCGAGCTGCGGGCGGTGCTCCACCGAGTGCGGCTCGGCGATCTCGACCCCGCCACGCCCGTCGGGGTCGGCGGCGCCCGGCTGTCCGGCGGGATGCGCCAGCGGATCGCCCTGGCCAGGGCGCTGCTGACCGACGCGCCCTACCTGGTCCTCGATGAGCCGACCGCACACCTCGACCCGGCCACCCGCGACGCGCTGCTCGATGACCTGCTGGCCGCGGCGTCCGGCCGCAGCCTGCTGGTGATCACCCACGACCGGGCCCGGCTGGACCGGTTCGACTCCGTCGTGGAGATCACCCGCTACGCGTCCCCCGCGGACGCACCGTCACCTGCGGAATGCGTCGTCGCGACCGGCGTCAGCGTCTGAGGCAGCTTCGGCAGCACGTTCTCCACGTACGACCGGGCCGCCGTCGTCGTGCTGACCCCGCGACCGGCCTGCTCGGAGAGGAACCAGCGGTGCTCCAGCACCTCGTGGAAGATCTCGGCGGGCGCGAGCCGTCCCCGCAGCTCGGGCGGCACCAGGCCGAGCACCTTGTCGAAGATCTCGATGCGCCAGCGGTGCGCGGCCACGGTCTCCGGGATGGAGCGGCCCTCCTTCTGCTCGAGGTAGCCGCGGTAGGCGACGATGTCGTTGAGCAGCCGCCGCGCCTGGTTGTCGGAGACGTCCAGGCCGGTGAGGGCGAACAACCGGGTGCGGTGCCGATCGCTCACCCCGACCTTCGTGCGGACCTTCAGCCGCGCCCCCTCGGGTGTGCTGACCAGCTCCAGCTCGTCGACGTCGAAGCCGAGCTCGTTCAGCCGCTCGACCCGCTTGGTGACCTGGTAGCGCTGGTCGGCCGGGTCGATCGGCTCCTCGCGGGTCAGCTCGTCCCACAACGCGTGGTAGCGCTCCGTCAGCGACGCGGCGACCTCGATCGGGTCGACGTGCTCGGGAAGCAGCCCACCGGCCTGCAGATCGAGCAGCTCACCGCCGACCCGCTCCGCGGCGAGGCGGATGTCGTACTCGCGCTGCCCGTCCGACAGCGTCGGGTGCAGCTCCGCGGTCTCGGCGTCGACGAAGTAGGCCTCGATGCTGCCCGCGTCCGGGCGGAACAGCGTGTTCGACAGCGAGCAGTCACCCCACAGCAGGCCCGCCAGGTGCAGCCGGACGAGCAGCTCCACCATGGCGTCGATGAGCTTGCCCTCCGGGAACGTCGCGTACCGGTTGGAGAACAGGTAGCGGTACGACATCGAGAAGTCGAGGAACCGCGTCACGAGGATCGCGTCGAGCGGAGTGCCGCGGTAGCTGCCCCGCTCGACGCAGACACCGACGGCCGTGACGGCCGGCATGCCCATCTCCTGCAGCCGGCCCAGCAGCCGGTACTCGCGGCGGGCCAAGCGCTCGTCGATCTCCTTGAGCGCGAAGATCTGACCGCTGTCCTCGACGAACCGCACGACGTGGCGGGAGATGCCGCGGTGCGGCATCTCCAGCAGCCGCTCGTCCTCCCACTCCTCCAGCGGCTCCTGCCACGGCAGCGTCAACAGCCCTGCCGCGTCGGCCGCCGGCGGCCGGAAGATGAAGCGCATCCGTCCAGTATCGACGGACGCGCAAACGACGGCAGGTCCTGCGGGTGGGGCGGGTCGTGCGGTCAGGACCGCGAGTCCGGCGTCTGGTGCTGCGGGTCGTGCGATCGGTTGGGTGAGACTTGCGGTCGCGTCCGCGAGTTTCGCGGTCGGGTCGGTGAGTCGTGCGATCGGGCCGGCGAGTCTCGCGTTCTGACCGGCGAGTTCCCCGGTGCGGCGAGTTTCGCGTGCGGTGTCGCGGGTGATGCGGTACGTCGGATGAGTTCTGCGTTCGGGCTGGGTGCTCGCCCGGGGGGTCGACCGGACGGAAGTCCGCGCGTCACCGGGTGTGCGGGGCTTGTCGGGGTGTGCCGGGTGCACTGCACCACCCCGCACTGCAACGCCCCATCCACCCCGTCGACCACCGCACCCGCCACGAAGACGAGGGCACGACCAACCCCACCAACGGCAACGGCTACCGCGCCTTCCACAACCACGCAGAAGAAGTCGGCGTCACCGAACGACCGAGGAGGGATCGACGACCGGAACCCCGATCACCGTGAGCCACATCGACCGGGTCGACGATCGGGTTGCGGCCGGAAGCACGCGGCGTTGCTCCGGGCGCCCCGGCTTCCTCGCTGCGACGCTCGCGCGGGCCGCCCACCGTCGGACGAGCGGCCCGCGCGGTGATCACGGGGTCAGGCCTTCGGGCCGCCCGCGACGTAGAGGACCTGGCCGGAGACGAAGCTGGACTGCTCGCTGGTGAAGAACGAGACGGCGTTCGCGATGTCCTCCGGCTGGCCCGCCCGCTGCACCGGGATGGCAGCGGCGCGGGCGGCGAGGTAGGACTCCCAGTCCTGGCCGATCCGCTGGGCAGTCGCCTTCGTCATGTCGCTGACGATGAAGCCCGGCGCCACGCAGTTCACGGTGATGCCGAACTTACCCAGCTCGATCGCGAGGGTCTTGGTGAAGCCCTGCAGGCCGGCCTTCGCCGTGGAGTAGTTGGCTTGGCCGCGGTTGCCCAGTGCGGACGTGCTGGAGATGTTGACGATGCGGCCCCACTTGGCGTCGACCATGTGCTTCTGCACCGCCCTCGCCATCAGGAACGAGCCGCGCAGGTGCACACCCATGACGGTGTCCCAGTCGGACACGTCCATCTTGAACAGCAGGTTGTCGCGGGTGATGCCGGCGTTGTTCACCAGGATCGTCGGGGCACCCAGCTCGGCGGTCACGCGCTCGACCGCCGCGTTGACGGCCGCTTCGTCCGAGACGTCGGCCCCCACCGCGATGGCCCGGCCACCGGCGGCCTCGATCGCGGCCACCGTGTCCTTGCCGGCGGACTCCTCCAGGTCCACAACGGCCACCGCGCGTTCGTCCGCGGCCAGGCGCACAGCCGTGGCCGCGCCGATCCCCCGGGCGGCTCCCGTCACGATCGCCACCCGAGCGGCGTTGTCGGTCATCTGCTCTCCCTCTGAACGATCTCGAGCTGTGGCCCGAGTCTCGCCCGTGCGCTCGGCGGACGCCATGCTCGGGTGAGCGGCTGCATAGTCCGACGGCTCCGCGCCCCGGCCGCCGCTGATCGACGAGCAGCCGCGACGTGACAACCCGTGTCCGAGACGTCACCATTCCGTGACCTGCATGGGCAACTGTTCGTGCAGTCACGGTTAGTGATCATGCGGTGCAGTGTCGCCCGCGCGCCGTGACGCCCGTCCGCACCGCGAACCCGACCTGCGAGGGCACCGTGAGCGAGTCAACCGGCGACCGTCCCGCCATCCGCACGCCCTGGCTCCCCCTCGGCGCTGCGGCACTGATCGTCCCGACCGTGCTGGCCGGCATCACGCTCGCCTGGCCGCGCCCGCAGATCGAGGCCCATCTGGGGCAGCGGGCCGCAGAGGCGCTCTCCGCCGCCGGCATCGCCTCATCGGGCGTGGAGTTCTCCGGTCGCGACGCCACCATCGTCGGAGTCGCGCCCGGGCTGCAGGAGCAGGCGCAGACCGTGGTCGAGGAGGTCACCGGCGTCCGGGTGGCCGGGTTCCTGCCGACCGGCGGTGCCGCACCGTTCGGGCTGACCGAGACCGGTGACTCGATCGTCCTCACCGGCACCGTCGGCTCCGAGGAGGAGCGCAGCCGGCTCGTGTCGGCGGCCGCGGCCCAGGCGGGCGGCCGCTCGATCGACGACGAGCTGACCGTGCAGCCCGGCGCCCGCCTGCCCGACGGCATCAACCCGACCACGGTCACCGCCATCGCGGCGGCGCTCGCGGGCATCCCGGGGGAGATCACCGTCTCGGTGTCCGGCCCGACCCTCACCCTGAGCGGGCAGGTCGCCGACGAGGCCGCGCGGTCTGCCGTCGCGCAGCGGATCGGTGCCGCAGTACCCGGCTTCACCCTCGACGACCGGCTGACGGTGGCCGCACCCGTCCCCACCGCGCCGACCGCGCCCGCCCCCGCTCCCGGCGCGCCGGGCGCCGACCTCGACCCAGCCACCAAGCAGACGCTGCAGACCCAGCTCTCCGAGCTGCTGGCCGCGACCCCGATCAGCTTCGGCCCGAACTCCCCGCAGCTCACGCCGCAGGGCGGGGCCGCCGTCGCGCGGGTACTGGACCTGCTGCGGGCCGCACCCGGGGCCCGCATCCAGATCGACGGCTACGTCGCCGCCGGCCCGGGCGACGGCCGGATGACCGCGGAGGAACTGTCGACGGCGCGCGCCGCCACCGTGCGCGACGCGCTCGTCGCCGGTGGCATCCCCGCCGACCGCATCACGATCCGCGGCCTCGGTGAGGGCACCAACCCCATCCCGTCCCCGTCGGCTCGCCGCGTCGAGATCACCGTCGTCTGAGGGAGTACGCCGTGTTCTACCTCTTCACGCAGGTCTGGGTCCTGATCCTCGTCGCGTTCCTGCTCGGGGTCCTCGCCGGCTACCTGTTCTGGGCCCGTCCGATCTCCCGTGCCGCCGACCGGCTCGAGAAGCGCTGACCTCGCACTCGCACCCCTGGAGGACCTCCCGTGCTGTGGCTCTTCGGTCAGACCTGGATCTGGTACCTGATCGCCTTCGCCGTCGGCGTGCTGGTCGCGTGGCTGCTGTTCGTGCTCCCGGCGCAGCGGCGCCTGCGGGCGGCCCAGGCCGCGGCCGCCAGCAGCGTCGGCACAGACGAGCGGACCTCCCTCCTCGACCGCGGTCCCGGTGGTGACGATTCCGAGCGCACCACCGTCGTCGACCCGTCCGTCGCCGACCGGACGCAGGCAGACGAGCCACCGACCGAGCAGTTCCCCGCGGTCGACTCCGCCCTCGCGCTGCTCGACACCCGCGCCGCCGGCCTGCCCATCGCTGAGGCGACCGCGCAGATCCCGATCGTCGGCGCCGCGGACGCGACCACGCAGATCCCGGTCGTCGAGCCCGAGGGCGAGAAGACGGAGAAGGCCGAGTCGGAGGCCGCCGCGGTCACCACGGCGATCCCGCTGGTGAAGACCGACAGGCGCGACAGCGAGACTGCGGACGGAGCCGGGGCGAAGTCCGGGGAGAAGACCGGGGAGAAGACGGAAGGCAAGGCCGCGGAAGCCGCCGGGGGGACCGCCGCCGAGGGCGCGCACACGGCCGCCGAGGCCGCAGTGGTGGACACGGAGGCCGCGAGGGTCGAAGCCGAGAGCAGCGAACCTGGCGGAGTCGCCGACGCCGCCGCGGCCACGACGGTCATCGCCACCGGCGCCACGGCCACCGCCGGAGAGTCCGAAGCGGACGCGGGCGAAGCGCCGAAGACCACTGCAGACACCACCGCAGACACCGCGGATGCCGACGGCGCCACCACCGCGATCGACGCCGGCGCCGCGGAGGGCGCCACGACGGTGATCGCGACCGGCGCTGCCGCTGGGAGCACCGCCACCGATGGCACCGTCACCGATGGCACCGCCACCGATGGCACTGCCACCGATGGCACTGCCGCTGAGGGCGGCGCGGCCGAGACGACCACGGCGATCGACACGAGCGAAGCCCGGGGCAACGGCGCCGGCGACGAAACCGCTGCCGTTGCCGCGACGGCCACCGTCGAGGCGCCCTACGGTCCGGGCTCGGCGAAGCCGAACCCGGACGGCTCGGCCCCCGGCCCCGAGTTCACGATCAAGGGAAACGCGAACTCGATGCTCTACCACACCCCGGACTCCCCGTACTACGCCCGCACCCGGGCAGAGGCGTGGTTCAGCTCGACCGAGGCCGCGGAGGCCGCCGGGTTCGCACCGTGGAACCGCCGCCGCTCCGGCGAGAACGGGAACAGCTGACCGCATCGGACGCTCAGGACCGATCCTGCGACGCTGGCACCGAACGTGCCCAGTGGCAGCGCTCAGGGGCGTGGTGCAAGGGGCCGCCGCGCGCTCGCGCAGTCACTCGGCAGTCGCTTCCCGGAGCACGCCCCGCAGACCTCCGGTGGGAACGGAAGCGGTGTGGGTGGCCACAGAGCAGCGCCGCCGGCCCCGGGGAGCGGGATGATGGGCCGCGATGACCGCCGCTCTGGGCCGCTGGGCCGTGCTGATCGTGCTCACCGCAGCCGTGGCAGCGGCCCTGATCGCGGCGTCGGTGCCCACAGCGGCGCTGTTCGCCGGGCTCCTCGTCGCGACCTGCCTCGCCCTCGCCGGGCGGGCCCCGGCCCGGGTGCCGCGGCCCGCGTTCGTGTGCGGGCAGGCGGTCATCGGCGTGGTCATCGGGCTGATGGCCAGCCCGGACACGCTCGCCGGCCTGGCGCAGGACTGGCTGCCGGTGCTGCTGATCAGCGTCGCCACGCTGGTCCTGTCCTCGTCGGCCGGGCTGCTGCTCGGGCTGCGCCGCGGCGTGTCCGCCCTGACCGGGATGTTCGCGCTGACCGCGGGCGGCGCGTCCGGGATGGTCGCGATGAGCCGCGAGCTCGGCGCGGACGACCGCGTCGTCGTGGTCGCCCAGTACCTGCGGGCCGGGCTCGTCGCGGCGTCGACCCCGCTGGTGGCGATGGCCTTCTACGGCGCGGCCGTGGGGGTCGGGGCGCCGGCCGGTCCGGCCGGGGCGCCCTGGTGGCAGGGGCTACTGGTGCTGGCGATCTGCGTCGGCGCCGGGATCCCGCTGGCACGGCTGACCCGCATGCCCTCCGGTGGCCTGCTCGGGCCGATGCTGGTCGCGATCGCGCTCAACCTGGCCGGGCTCGTCCCCGGGGTGACCGTGCCGACGCTGGTCGTCGACCTCGGCTACGCGGTGATCGGGTGGCAGGCCGGGATCGGGTTCACCCGGTCCAGCCTGAAGACGGTGCTCGGCGCGCTCCCGGCGATGCTCGCGCTCATCGTCGCGGTGAGCGTCGCCTGCGCCGGTCTCGGGCTCGCGCTCTCCGCGCTCACCGGCGCGTCCCTGCTCGACGGCTACCTCGCGACCACCCCCGGCGGCGTGTACGCGGCACTCGCCACCGCCATCTCCTCCGGCTCGGACGTGACGTTCGTGGTCGCCGTGCAGGTGCTGCGGGTGATCCTCCTGCTGCTGGTGACACCGCTGTTGGCCCGGCTCGCGAACCGCCGCGCCGGGGTGGGCGCCACGAACGCCGACACCGAGGACGACTGACACCGCGGAAGACTGACGCATCAGGTGGGCTCGCGGGCCTCCCGCAGCCGCGCCATGGCCTCCTCCACCGCCGGCGGATCGCCCTCCAGCAGCCGCAGCGCGTCGTCCACGCCCGACCGCAGCCGCGCGCACTCCGCCGCCTGGTCCGCCACCTGCATGTGCATCGTCCACAGATCGACGAACACCGCCACCTTCGACCGCAGCACCCACGGATCGAACGGCTTGGTGATGTAGTCGACCGCGCCCGCCTGGTAGCCGCGGAACGCCAGGTGCGGGTCGTAGTCCACCGCGGTGAGGAACAGGATCGGGATGTGCCGGGTCCGCTCCCGCTGCTTGACGTGCCCGGCCGTCTCGAAACCGTCCATGCCCGGCATGTGCGCGTCGAGCAGGATCACCGCGTAGTCCTCGACGAGCAGCCTCTTGAGCGCGTCCTCCCCGCTGGTGACCGCCACGATCTCGACGGGGAGCCCCTCCAGGATCGCGGTCAGGGCCAGCAGGTTCTCCCGCCGGTCGTCGACGGCCAGCACCCGGGCCGTGCGCGTGGTCATGCGCTCCGTCCTCCACGATGACCGTTACGCCGACCGTCACGCTGTGCTTCGCGCCGGCGCTCCCGCCGCGCTTCCTCCCGGGCCGCCCGCGCCGGGCCGACCCACGTGGCCATCAACGACAGCAGCTCGTCGATGTCGACCGGCTTCGTCACGTACTCCGTGGCGCCGGCAGCCAGGCTGGACTCGCGGTCGCCCGGCATCGCCTTCGCCGTCAAGAACACGACCGGCAGGTCACGGCCCTGCGGCAGCGCGCGGATGCGTCGGGTGGTCTCGTTGCCGTCGAGGTCGGGCATCATCGCGTCCATCAGGACCATGTCGACCTCGGCGTGCTGGGTGAGCAGCTTGATCCCGTCCGCGCCGTTGTCGGCGTACAGCACGGTGAGCCCGTGCAGCTCCAGCGCGCTGGTCAGTGCGAACACGTTGCGCACGTCGTCGTCGATGATCAGCACGGTGGCCCCCGCCAGCTCCGGCACCGGCCGCGCCCCCGAACCCGCGGGGTTGCCGCGCAGGATCGCGGTGCCGGTGGTCGGCTGCTGCGGATCGGCGAGCTCCGCCGCGGAGATCGCCTCCGGGTTGCGCCGCTGACCGCGGCCCGGCGCGCCGCTCGGTGACGACGACAGAGCCGACGACAGAGCCGACGACAGAGCCGACGACGTGGACGACGACAGAGCCGACGGCGGCGACGACGTCAGGGAGGGCGGAAGGTGCTCCGGCAGCAGGAGCGTGAACACCGAGCCGACGCCGACCTCGGACGACACCTCGATCTTGCCGCCGAGCATGCCGGCCAGCTCCTTGGAGATCGACAGGCCCAGGCCGGTGCCGCCGTACTTGCGGCTGGTGGTGCCGTCGGCCTGCTGGAACTGCTCGAAGATCATCTCCAGCTTGCCGTCGGGGATGCCGATCCCGGTGTCGCGCACCGCGAACGCCACCACCACCGGCGAGGAGTCCAGGGTCGGCACGCCGTGGACGACGCCCGGCGGCACCGGCGCGACCTCCAGAGTCACGTGCCCCTCGTCGGTGAACTTGACGGCGTTGGCCAGCAGGTTCCGCAGCACCTGGCGCAGCCGCTGGGCGTCGGTGGTGATCTCCCGCGGCAGGTCCGGCGACAGCTCGACCCGCAGCTCCAGGCCCTTGTCCTCGGCCTGCGGCGCGATCGCCTGCTCCAGGTCACCGCACACCTCGACCAGGTCCACCGGGCCGGTGTCGATGTCGACCCGGCCGGCCTCGATCTTCGACAGGTCGAGGATGTCGTCGATCAGCCGCAGCAGGTCGGAGCCCGCGCCGTGGATGGTGCGAGCGAACTCGATCTGCTTCGGGGTGAGGTTCTTCTCCGGGTTGTCGGCCAAGAGCCGCGAGAGCAGCAGCAGCGAGTTCAGCGGCGTGCGCAGCTCGTGGCTCATGTTGGCCAGGAACTCCGACTTGTACTGGCTGGCCTGCGCGAGCTGCTGCGCCTTCTCCTCCACGCCGCGCCGCGCCGCCTCGATCTCCATGTTCTTGATCTCGACGTTGCGGTTCTGCTCGGAGAGCTGCTTCGCCTTCTCCTCCAGCTCGGCGTTGGCGCGCTGCAGCTCAGCGGACTGGGCCTGCAGCTCCATCGCCAACCGCTGCGACTGAGCCAGCAGCTCCTCGGTGCGGCGGTTGGCCTGGATCGTGGTGATCGCGACGCCGATCGTGGCGATCACGCGCTCCAGGAACATCAGGTGCAGCGGCGAGAACGGGGCGACCGAGCCCAGCTCGATCACGCCGAGGCACTCCCCCTCGTACTGCACCGGCAGCACGACGACCGAGCGCGGCGCGCTCTGCCCCAGGCCTGAGCGGATCGGCAGGTAGTCCGGCGGCACGTCCTCGACGAGGATGCGCTCGCGGGTCGCTGCGGCCTGCCCGACCAGGCCCTCCCCCGACGCGAACGACAGCGGCGGATCGCCGACCGGGCAGCCGTAGCCGCCGGTCATCACCCACCGCACCTCGGGTGCCCTGCCCGGCTCCGGCTCGGTGGCGGAGGCCAGGAAGAACGCGCCCACCTGCGCGTTCACCAGCGGGGTGACCTCGTTCATGATCATGCGGCAGATCTCGCCGAGATCGCGCTGGCCCTGCATGAGGCCGCCGATGCGGGCCAGGTTCGAGTCGATCCAGCCCTGCTCGGCGTTCTCCCGCGTGGTCTCCCGCAGGTTGGCGATCATCAGGTTGATCGTGTCCTTGAGGTCGGCGATCTCGCCGGCCGCCTGGACGCTGATCTGCTGGGTGAGGTCGCCGCTGGCGACCGCGGTGGACACCTCGGAGATCGCCCGCAGCTGGGTGGTGAGCGTCGACGCCAGCTGGTTGACGTTCTCGGTGAGGTCGCGCCAGGTGCCGGAGACGCCGCGGACCTGGGCGAGCACGCCGAGCTTGCCCTCCGTGCCCACCTCGCGGGCCACCCGGGTGACCTCGGCGGCGAAGGCGGAGAGCTGGTCGACCATCGTGTTCACGGTCGACTTCAGCTCCTGGATCTCGCCCCGGGCGTCGACCGTGATCTTCTGGGTGAGGTCGCCGTTGGCGACGGCCGTGGTGACCTGGGCGATGTTGCGCACCTGATCGGTCAGGTTCGACGCCATGTAGTTGACGTTGTCGGTGAGGTCGCGCCAGGTGCCGGAGACGCCCTTGACCTCGGCCTGCCCGCCGAGCTTGCCCTCCGTACCCACCTCGCGGGCCACCCGCGTGACCTCGTCGGCGAACGACGACAACTGATCCACCATCGTGTTCACCGTCGACTTCAGCTCCAGGATCTCACCCCGAGCATCGACCGTGATCTTCTGCGTCAGATCACCCCGCGCGACCGCCGTGGTGACCTGCGCGATGTTGCGCACCTGATCAGTCAGGTTCGACGCCAGCTGGTTGACGTTCTCCGTCAGGTCCCGCCAGGTACCGGACACCCCCTGCACCTGCGCCTGACCACCCAGCTTCCCCTCCGTACCCACCTCGCGGGCCACCCGCGTGACCTCGGCGGCGAACGACGACAGCTGATCCACCATCGTGTTCACCGTCGACTTCAGCTCCTGGATCTCACCCCGAGCATCGACCGTGATCTTCTGCGTCAGATCACCCCGCGCGACCGCCGTGGTGACCTGCGCGATGTTGCGCACCTGATCGGTCAGGTTCGACGCCAGCTGGTTGACGTTCTCCGTCAGGTCCCGCCAGGTGCCGGAGACGCCCTTGACCTCGGCCTGCCCGCCGAGCTTGCCCTCCGTACCCACCTCGCGGGCCACCCGCGTGACCTCGTCGGCGAACGACGACAACTGATCCACCATCGTGTTCACCGTCGACTTCAGCTCCAGGATCTCACCCCGAGCATCGACCGTGATCTTCTGCGTCAGATCACCCCGCGCGACCGCCGTGGTGACCTGCGCGATGTTGCGCACCTGATCAGTCAGGTTCGACGCCAGCTGGTTGACGTTCTCCGTCAGGTCCCGCCAGGTACCGGACACCCCCTGCACCTGCGCCTGACCACCCAGCTTCCCCTCCGTACCCACCTCGCGGGCCACCCGCGTGACCTCGGCGGCGAACGACGACAGCTGATCCACCATCGTGTTCACCGTCGACTTCAGCTCCTGGATCTCACCCCGAGCATCGACCGTGATCTTCTGCGTCAGATCACCGTTGGCGACGGCGGTGGCGACCTGGGCGATCCCGCGTACCTGGTTGGTCAGGTTCGCGGCCATGACGTTCACCGCGTCGGTGAGGTCCTTCCACGTGCCGGCGACGTTCGGCACGACGGCCTGCCCGCCGAGCAGGCCGTCGGTGCCCACCTCGCGAGCCACCCGGGTGACCTCGTCGGCGAACAGCCGCAGCGTGGCGGTCAGCGCGTTGATCGTGTCGGCCAGCTCGGCGACCTCGCCGCGGGCGTTCACGGTGATCGTGCGCGACAGGTCGCCCTGCGCGATAGCGGTGGCCGCCGTGGAGATCGACCGCACCTGGTTGGTCAGGTTGGACGCCATCGTGTTGACCGAGTCGGTGAGCGCCCGCCAGGTGCCGGCGACGCCGCGCACGTCGGCCTGGCCGCCGAGCTTGCCCTCCGTGCCCACCTCGCGGGCCACCCGGGTGACCTCGTCGGCGAACGACGAGAGCTGATCGACCATGGTGTTCACGGTGCGGCCGATGCGCCGGAACTCACCGCGCAGCGGGCGGCCCTCGATCTCCAGCGCCATGTGCTGGGACAGGTCGCCCTCGGCCACCGCTTCGATGACCCGCGCGATCTCGGCGGTCGGCGCGGCCAGGTCGTCGATCAGCGCGTTGATCGCCCGCGCGCTGGTGGCCCAGCCGCCGTCCCCGGCCTCCTCGTCCAGCCGCTCCGACATGCGACCCTCGCGGCCGACGACGCGCGACAGCCGCAGCAGATCGCGGTTGCGCCGCTCCTGCATCGCGACCATCTCGTTGAACGCGTCCACGACGGCGGCGTGCCCCTCGTACGGGGGCAGCCGCACGTCGAACCGGCCCTGCCGCACCTGTTGCATCGCCTCGGCCAGCTCCGCGAGCAGCCGGTGTTCCCGCTGGTCACCAGAACCGTTCGGGTCCGGGGCGTCGCTCGGAGCGATCGTCCCCCCGCGAGCCCTTCTGGTCGTCACGATCGCAGCCCTCCCACGCAGTGGTGCGAAAGACGCCGGCCCGCTGGTTCGATCATCGGCCGCTTCGCGCACCGGGAGGAGCCGGGCGCCCACCGCACGCCCGACCCTAGCGCCCCATCGCGGAAGGGTCGCCACCGAACTCGGCGGCCCAGCCGGGTCGCAGGCGGTGGCCGGCTCCTCTGGTGTCGGTCGACCATCCCCGGTGGGGCGCCAGCAGCGCAACGCGCACTGCGGCGAGCGGACCACCGAGCCGCGTCGAGCGGACCGCGCCCGGGCAGGGCACACTGCACGTCGTGCCCTCACAGCTCGAGCGGCGGATGCGCTTGCCGCCCGATGCGCGCTCCCCCGCGCGGGCGCGGCGCATGCTCCAGGACGCCCTGCGAGAGGCCGAGACCGCGGCGGCCGCGGCCGGCGCCGGGCCGGTGGACGCGCTCGCCGACACCGTCGTGCTGCTGGCCAGCGAGCTGTGCGAGAACGCCGTCCTGCACGCGGGCACCGAGTTCGAGGTCGAGCTGGTCGTCACCCCGGCCGAGATCACGGTGTCGGTCACCGACCGCGGCCAGGGCGCGCTGGAGCTGCACCTGGCCAAGCCGCGCCGCCAGTACGGGCGCGCCGCCACCCACGGCCGCGGCCTGGAGCTGGTGCAGCGGCTCGCCACCACGTGGGGCACCCGGCACGAATCGGACGGGCGGCACGTCATCTGGTTCTCCATCGCCCGCACCCCCGAGGCCGCGGCGCCCGAACGGCCGGTGAGCGTGCCCGACCCGGAGCGGGTGTGGTCGGACGCCGAGCAGGCCCGCTGGCTGCTGCACGTGCCGCCGTCGCTGATCGAGCGGCTGGAGCCCATGGAGCTGGTGGCCGAGCTCGTGCGGCGGCTGCGCGAGCTGCTGCGGGCCGAGTCGGTCAGCGTCGAGGTCGACGAGGGCGACGGCGCCGGCGTCCGGGAGGTGGCCCGCGACGGCATCGGCCGCTCCCCCCTCGACCGGCGCACCGCCGTCGAGGTGCCGCTGCCGGTCACCCCGCCGCTGCGCGGCACCCTGCGCGTCACGCACCGGCGCGACCGCCCGGAAGCCGAGCTGGCCCCCGACCGGGTCCGCGACCTGACCGAACTGATCGCCTACCGGGTCGCGATGGCGGTCGAGTCGCGCTGGCTGCGCGCCGTCGACCAGCGCCGCCGCGCGTGGATGACCTACCTCGCCGAGACCAGCGAGCTGCTCGGCCAGTCCCTCGACGTCGATCTCACCGTGGCCGTCGTGCCGCAGGTGGTGGTGCCGCGGCTGGGCCGCTGGTGCGCGGTGCACCTGCTGGAGCCCGACGGTCGGCTGAAGCTGGCTGCGCTCACCCACGCCGACGAGAACGAGATCACCGAGCTGCGCGCCGTCCTCGATCCCGAGGTCCGCCCGGGGATGCCCGCCGAGCTGCGATCCGTGCTCAACGAGCTGGTCCGCGACGCTGTCGCGCCGGTCCGCGTCACCGCACCGGCCGACGCGCTGGCGCTGCCGCTGCGCACCCGCGGCCGCACGATCGGCGTGCTGCTCATCGGCCGTCCCGCCGGCCGTCCGCACAACCCCGAGGACGTCGTGCTGGCCGGCGACATCGCCCGCCGCGCCGCACTTGCCATCCACAACGCGCAGAGCACCGCCGCGCACGTCGCGGTCTCCCAGGAACTTCAGCAGGCCCTGCTGCCGCGCGCGTTGCCCGTCGTGCCCGGGCTGGACTTCGCCGCCGCCTACCTGCCGGCCAGCACCGGCAGCGACGTCGGCGGCGACTTCTACGACGTGCTCACCGTTGATCCGGCGCACTGGCTGGTGTCGATCGGCGACGTCTGCGGCAAGGGCGCGCGGGCCGCGGCTCGCACCGGCCTGGTCCGCGACGTGCTGCGGGTGCTCGTGCGCGATCACCGCTCGCTCCAGCAGGCGATCGAGGTGCTCAACGCGGTGATGATGGAGGCCGCCGATCCGCTGCAGTTCTGCACGCTCGCGGCCGCCATGGTGAGCCGCCCACCGCTCAGCGGCGGAGGCCTGGACGTCGAGCTTGTGCTGGCCGGGCACCTGCAGCCGGTCGTGGTGCGGCACACCGGCAAGGCCGAGCTGATCGGGGTGTTCGGCACCGCGGTCGGGCTGGTCCCGACCGTGCAGCTGGAGTGCACCCGCCACCACCTGGAGCCCGGCGACGTCCTGCTCGTCTACACCGACGGGGTCACCGAGCGCCGCCGCGGCACCGAGCAGTTCGGCACCGAACGCCTGCTGGACGTCGCGGCCGGCGCCGCCGGGGGCACCGCCGCCGCCGTCGTCGAGGCGACCCGGGAGGCGGTCGAGCGGTTCTCCCCCGAGCCGATGGACGACGACGTGGCCCTCCTCGCGGTGCGGGCAGCCCCGTGATGGTCAGCACGTGAAATGTCTGCGAACGGTCGCGCACCCGGCCGTCGGTGACGCATCCTGGTGGGGTCCGTGCGCTCGCTCGTCACGAGGATCCGAACGCTGCACCGCAACCCGCGCTCCGAACGCCCCGCTCTGCGTGACCCCGGGCTGAGGCGGGAACTCCGCTCCCGTCCGACGGTACTGCTGATCCTGTTCTGCCTGCTCGTCGGGCTGCCGGTCGCGATCCTGCTCACCCCGGCGCAGGAGGTCGTCGCGTTCGGCCAGCACATCGCGGTCGGAGCGCGCCCGCCGGAGCCGAACCTGTCCGGGCCGGCCCGGCTGGTCCAGGTCGGCAACACCGCGCTCGACATCGACCGCATCCAGGTCTACGGCCCGCTGCGCCCGCAGATCACGCTCGGCCCGATGCAGCGCAACGCGGCGTCGGAGGCGATGTTCGATCCGCAGGCGGGTCCGGCGGCCGCCGCAGCCGCGGTGCAGGCCGTCACCGACGGGTTCCTCACGTGGTACGTGCTCGGCGGACTCGGCCTGCTGGCGTTCGCGCTGGTGTCGGCGGCCGCGGCCGCCGGGATCCGCACCCTGCTCGTGGTGCGTGCCCAGAGCCGGGCGGGTGCTGATCACCAGCCGCTCGCGGACATCTGGGCCTACTGCGTGCGCGCGGCCGGCCGGATGACCGTGCTGGCCACCACTGTCTCCGCGCTCGCGTGGCTCGCCTGCGGCTGGCTCGCCTACGACGGTGCCGCGGGCGGGCTCCAGGGCGTCAACTCGCTCACCCAGCTCGTCGGGGTTCGGCACGTGTCGCCGCCCCCCGCCGGTCCCGCCCTGATCGGGTTCAAGGGCGCGGTGATCGGCGACTCGCGCGCGGCCCGTGTCGGCGGCCCGCCCGTCGGCGAGCGCGGCGACCGGGCCGACGACGCCGTGTGCGCCCGCAGCAGCGACTCGCTGGCCGTCGAGATCGGCCAGCTCATGCCCAGCAGAGTGTTGAACCTGGCCTGCCCGGACGCCACCGTCACCGAGGGGCTGCTCGGCCCGCAGGTCCGCGAGGGCGTCACGCTGCCCCCGCAGATCGCCTCGCTCAAGCAGTTGCAGGGCCTGGAGTTCGTCGTCGTGGTGATCGGCCCGAACGACGTGGGCTGGACCGACTTCCTGCGGTACTGCTACGGCGTGGCCGAGTGCGATGACGCGCTGACCGAGGGCGAGTTCACCTACCGGCTGGCCGCGTTCGACCAGGCCTTCGGCCAGCTGCTCGCCGAGCTGAACGATCTCCCCGGCCGACCGCAGGTGATCGTCACGACGTCGTACGACGTGTTCCCGCCCGGCTCCGAGCTCGACCCGGCGTGCCCCGACCTGCGCTTCCCCGGCACCCCCGGGCTCGACGCGCGCAAGGTGGACCTGTTCGCCGCGCGCAACGCCCAGCTCAACGAGGTGCTCACGACCGGCGCCGAGAAGTACGGGTTCTCCGTGGCCCGCCCGGCGCTGCGACCGCTGTGCACTGACGGCACCCCGGAGCTCGGCCCGGACCTGCAGGGCATCGACAACCCGAACGCGTTCCACCCGACCGGGGTGGGCTCGCTCCGGATCGCGTCGGCCGTGGTCCGGCTCATCGCGCCGAACGCCACGTCCTGATCAGGCCGGTCGGTCGCGGACGACCAGTGGGAGGACGAGCAGCGCGACCGCCCAGACCAGCGCCGCTGCCCCGCCGGTGACGCCGAGGCTCGCGAGCTCGTCGGGCCACCGCAGCGAGAAAGCGCCCAGTCCGGCCGCGGCGAGCGCCGGGAACACCGTGCCGACGCGCCAGCGCGGCTGCCCCGCCCCCTGCGCGAGCGCCACGACCACCGTGGCACCGGCGATCGTCAGCCCGAACCCCGCCTGCATCGGCAGGTGCGCGAGGCCCCACGTGTCGTCGTCGGCCACCCCGGCGTACGCATGACGCAGCACCACGACCGCGTAGGCGACGGCACCGATCAACGCGATCAGGGAGAGGACCGCGAGCAGTGGGTGGCAGCTCCGCAGCGACAGCGGCGGGAACCGGAGCGATCGCCGAGCCACCAGCGCCGGGACGAACGCGCTGACCTCGAGGAACAGCGCGGGCAGCACCTGTCCGGGGGCGAACCCGGCCACGGCGGCGACGAGGACGGCCGCGGCCGCCGCGAGCACCTGCTGCAGCAGGATCGTCGCGGCCGGGCGCACCGCCCACGCCAGCAGCGGCAGCATGACCAGCACCGTGTAGAGCAGGCCCCAGCCGGCCTCCACCAGGAGGAAGTGGCGGAACCGCGGATCCTCCGCCACGGCCGTGGCGAGGTCGACGAGCCCGAAGAAGAGCACGCCCCAGAACAGGGCGAACACAACGGCGAGCGCCCGGGCCACCCACTCGGCCCGCGGCCGCGCCGCGGGTGCGGTCGTGGCAGGATCACTGGTCACTCGCGACTTCTACCACCCCGGGGCAGGATCGGGTGCCGTGGCCTACTGGGTCCTGCACGTCGATCTCGACCAGTTCATCGCCGCGGTGGAGCTGCTGCGGCGCCCCGAGCTGGCCGGGCGCCCGGTCGTGGTCGGCGGCAGCGGCGATCCCACCCAGCGCGGCGTGGTCGCCACCGCCTCGTACGAGGCCCGCGAGTACGGGGTGCGGTCGGGCATGCCGCTGCGCACCGCGCTGAAGCGCTGCCCCGACGCGGTGTACCTGCCCGTCGACAAGCCCACCTACGAGGAGGCGTCGGCCGGGGTGATGGCGGTGCTGCGGGAGTTCCCGGTGATCGTCGAGGTGATGGGCTGGGACGAGGCGTTCGTCGGCGGCGAGACCGACGATCCCGAGGCGCTGGCCGCCGAGATCCAGGTCGCGGTGCTGGAGCGGACCCGGCTGCACTGCTCGATCGGCATCGGCGACAACCTGCTGCGCGCCAAGATCGCGACCGAGTTCGGCAAGCCGCGCGGCCGGTTCCGGCTCACCAAGGAGAACTGGTTCGACGTGATGGGCGAACGGCCCGTGACCACGCTGTGGGGCATCGGCGCCAAGACCGCCCGCAAGCTGGAGGATCGCGGGATCCGCACCGTGCGGGAGCTGGCCGCCGCCGATCCCGCGGCACTGGCCGCCGAGCTCGGCCCCACGATGGGCCCCTACTACGTGCAGCTCGGCCGCGGCCTGGGCCGGCGTGTCGTGGAGGGCACGCCGTGGGTGCCGCGGTCACACGGGCGTGAGGTCACTTTCCAGGAGAACCTCACCGACTGGGCGCAGGTGCGCCGCGAGGTCGCCGCCCTGGCCCGGACCGTCGCCGCCGAGCTGCAGGAGGAGGGCCGCCCCGCTGCTCGGGTCGGCGTCAAGGTGCGGTTCGCGCCGTTCGTCACCCACACCCGCAGCACGACGCTCGCCGCGCCCACACTGGATCCCGACGCGCTGGAGAACGCGGCCCTGCAGGTGCTGGACCTGTTCCGGCCCGGGCGGGCCGTGCGGTTGCTCGGGGTGCGGGCGGAGTTCGAGCGCTCGTGACCACGACGAGGGGCCGCGGCACCCACCGCGGGCTACGCCCACTCTGCTGCTCGGGCGGCCGGGTCGGGCCTGACGATCCGCCGCGTTGCTGATCGGCTCCCTGTTCGCGGACTCGACCACGACGGAAGACGTCGCGACGCCGCGCACCCCGGGCGGGCGGCCCGCGCGGTGGCGGACGCCGCACTCGATGTGGAAGCCACTTTCATCCGAAATTCAATGTCATTAGTATGTGCCTCGCTGATGGACCTCGCCAACGTCGGCGAGGAGGCTCGAGAGGAGCACTCCATGGATCGTCTTCCGACCGCTGGGACGGAGACCGCCGCCGCATCGGACGCCCTCATCGAGGAAGCGGCGATCGACGGCCTGCGCGACGGCTGCTGATCGCACATGAACACCGCATCGATCCGGCTGCGTCGCCGCATCCGCGCGCGTTGCGCGCACCCGATCCCGCGGCGGTGACGGCGGAACATCCGTCGGCGGCAGCGAGCAACACCGACATCCGCGGCCGCGCGGCGCTCGCAGGCACGATCGACGACGGCGTCGCGACGCTCGGCAGGCTCGAGATTCGCCGTCGACGCCGACATCTGCATCATCACCGGCCAGGACGAGGTCACGCCGGAGATCTGGGACCTCGAGCAACCTCACCGACCCGTTAACGCGGTGCAGCTGCCCGGCCCCGCACCTCACCGCCGCGGGCAGCAGATCCAACACCCTGACCAGCCCCGGCGGGACTCGAGGGTCCGCCGCCGCTCACCCTCCGTCGCCTCGAGGTCCGGGGTGACCGGGCAGGCCTCGCCACCGAGCTCGCCCAGTACAGCGTCCACGTCAGCGCTTCCTCGCCGATGACGAAGCGCGCAGCGCCACCGCTCCGCCGATGAGCACCGACGCGGGCACCACCGAACACCGAGAGAGAGAACAGGAGCACACCATGGGGGTCCTCGAAGGCAAGGTCGCCTTCATCACCGGGGCCGCGCGCGGCCAGGGGCGTTCGCACGCCATCCGCCTCGCGCAAGAGGGCGCCGACATCATCGCGGTCGACATCGCCGCACAGATCGAGTCCGTCGCCTACCCGATGGCCACTCCTGACGACTTCGCCGAGACGGTCCGGGCGGTCGAGGCGCTCGACCGGCGCATCCATGCCGTCCGAGTCGACGTCCGGGACCGCACGGCGCTGCAGAAAGCGGTCGACGCGGGCGTCGCTGAGCTGGGCGGACTCGACATCGTCATCGCCAACGCCGGGATCGCCCCGCTGTCGATGCACCCCAGCGAGCAGGAGTGGTACGACGTGATCGACGTCAACCTCACCGGCGTCTACCACACGATCGAAGTGGCTAAGCCGGCGCTCGTCGCCGGCGGCAAGGGCGGCTCCATCGTCATCACCAGCTCAACCGCGGGCCTCGCGGGCATCGGCGGCGGCACCCCGGGCGCCCTCGGCTACACCGCCGCCAAGCACGGCGTCGTAGGGCTCATGCGCTCGTACGCGAACGAACTCGCCGCGCACAGCATCCGCGTCAACACGATCCACCCGACCGGGGTGAACACCCCGATGGTCGTCAACGACGTCATGCAGGAAGTCCTGCAGAACGACCCGCACCTCAAGACCAACGCCACGGTGAACGCCCTCCCCGTCCCGATGATCGAGCCCGAGGACATCTCGAACGCCGTCGTGTTCCTCACCTCGGACGCGGGCCGCTACATCACCGGCGTGACGTTGCCCGTCGACGCCGGCTTCCTCAACAAGCGCTGAGGGGGTAGCTGGATGCGGGACGAGTATCGGGCGAGGTCACCTTCCGCTGTGGTGCGACCGGAACCCCGCTGCGCGTCCTCGGCGGGGAAGGGCGGAACACTGCCCCAGGGGTTCAACCCCGGGCTCCGGGCCTCCCAACGGTCGGGCCGGGCGGCTCCACCGCCGCTCGGCCACCCCCGCAGGCAGATCATGACCGACCCCCTCGCCGAACACCTCACCGGCCCGACCCGCGCCCACGACATCCCCATCGAGATCCAGGCCGACGTCGACGTCACCGCACTGCGCGACCTCGACGCGCCGATCCCGGCCGAGATCCCGGGTTCGGGCCCATCCCGGTCGCGCTGCTCGCGGATGGTGAGGGACCAGGACCATCCGGCGCCTCTTCACCACAGACGGCGTCATCATCGGTGGCGAAACCCGCAGCCGCGGGTTCCACCGCACCCTCGCCACCACCATCACAGCCCGCGACGACGGCCGCTGCACCGCCCCCTACCGCGGCACCCCGATCCACCACATCGATCACCGCGTCCGCCGCAGCGACGGCGAACCAACCGAACTCGGCAACGGCAACGGCATGCTGCACGCTGCACAACCACGCGGAAGAAGTAGGGGTCAGCCGGCGACCACCCCGGAGACCGGCGCGGCGAAGTCGTGCCCCGTGGTCACCTAGGCCGCCTGTGCCAGCTCGGTGGCCGAGCGGCCGGCGGGCAGGGCGAGTGGCTCCGGCCCGGCCGGGACCCGTACGACCAGCACCCCTGGTTCGATGCGCATGCGCAGTTCGGTGACCTCGCCGATCGGGTCGCCGTCGATCTGCGCGGCCTGCGGGGCTTCGGTGGTGATCACGACCTCGCGGGCCTGCCAGTGCTCGATGCGGGGGTGTCCGTGGCGACGCCGGGTGATCACTCGGAGGAGGACGGCGATCCAGCCGGCGAGGCCCTTCGGGGCGACGTTGACGATGTCGAGCTTGCCGTCGTCGAACGCGGCGTCGGGCATCAGCACGATGCCGGCGAGCAGGGTGCCGATGTTGCCGACGACGACGGTGCGGGAACGGCGACGCAGCGGCGGGCCGTCGTCGACGGAGAGGGTGACCCGCGTCTGCGGGCCGAACATGGCGCGGAAGCCGGTGATGACGTAGGCGAGGCGGCCGACCCGGGCCTTCAGCGCCTCGTCGGTGTTCTGCATGATCGCGGCGTCCAGCCCGGTGCCGGCCATCACGAGGAAGACCCGTTCCTCGTCGGAGCCGTCCACACGGACGTGGCCGACGTCGATCGTGCGGTCGTCCCCGGTGAGCGCCACGCGGGTGGCCGAGGTGAGATCGGTCGGTACGCCGACGGAGCGGGCCAGCAGGTTGCCGGTGCCCATCGGCACGAGCCCCAACGCCACGCCGGTGCCGGCCAGCGCCTGCGCGACGGAGCGGACAGTGCCGTCGCCGCCGCAGGCCAGCACGACGTCGGCGCCCTGCTCAACGGCGCGGCGGGCCTGGCCGGTGCCAGGATCCTCGGCGGTGGTCTCCAGCCAGAGCGGCTCGGCCCAGCCGAGGCTGGTGCAGACAGCGGTGATGCGAGCGCGGGCGCCCGGTTCGACCCGCAGCGGGTTGGCCACGACGGCCGGCAAGGGCCGGTCCTCCGGCTCGGCCTGCAGAGGCTCCACGGCGACCGACTCGCGGCGCAGCCGCACGGCGAGCAGCACGCCCGCGACCACGACCACGAGGGCGACGACCACCACCGCCGCCACCCACCACTCGTTCACGGCGAGCACCCTATGTCGTCGGCCTCGTCGGTCCCCGCGACGGCCCCGGACGCGCGCGCCACACCGCGCGGTCCGGGAGGGATGGACTGCGCGCGGTGTGGCGCACGAAGGTTCGCGCGACGGCCGCGTCCGTGGACTGCGACGACCGCGCGGTGGCAGGCGGCGACCTCCGCGGTCGCCCGCGAGGCTCAGGCGGTGACCAGCGGGATGATCTCCGGCTCGGTGTAGGGCAGGCCGAGGTCGTGCGCGACCTGCAGGCTGTGCAGCTTGCCGTCGTGCGTCGACAAGCCCGCGGCCAGCGCCGGGTCGGCGGCGAGCGCGGCCCGCCAACCCCGATCGGCCAGCTCCCGGACGTACGGCAGGGTCGCGTTGGTCAGCGCGTACGTCGAGGTGTGCGGCACGGCGCCGGGCATGTTGGCGACGCAGTAGAAGACCGAATCGTGGACCTGGTAGGTCGGGTCGGCGTGGGTGGTGGGGCGGGAGTCCTCGAAGCAACCGCCCTGGTCGATCGCGATGTCGACCAGCACCGAGCCCGGCTTCATCCGGCTGACCAGCTCGTTCGACACCAGCCGCGGGGCGCGGGCGCCCGGCACGAGCACGGCGCCGATCACGAGGTCGGCTTCCAGGCAGACCCTCTCCAGCTCGTGGGCGTTGGAGACGATGGTGCGCACCCGGCCCGCGTAGTGGGCGTCGAGGGCACGCAGCTTGACGATGTCCAGGTCGAGGACGGTGACATCGGCACCCAGGCCGACGGCCATCGCGACCGCGTTCTGCCCGGAGACGCCGGCCCCGATCACGACGACCTGCGCGGGCCGGACCCCGGGCACGCCGCCCAGCAGCACGCC
Source organism: Pseudonocardia thermophila (assembly GCF_900142365.1). Taxonomy (GTDB): domain Bacteria; phylum Actinomycetota; class Actinomycetes; order Mycobacteriales; family Pseudonocardiaceae; genus Pseudonocardia; species Pseudonocardia thermophila. Next base: position 407,878 of record NZ_FRAP01000001.1, read on the forward strand.
GCGGCCGCCGTTCGCCTTCATCAGCGTGGTGGCGCCGACCTGGACGGCCAGCCGCCCGGCGACCTCGCTCATCGGTGAGAGCAGCGGGAGGGTGCCGTCGGGCAACCGGACGGTCTCGTAGGCGATGGCGGTGATGCCGGAGTCGAGCAGCGCCTTCGTGCACGGCAAGGACGCGGCGAGGTGCAGGTAGGTGAACAGCACCTGGCCACGGCGCAGCCGGTGGTACTCCTCCTCGATCGGCTCCTTGACCTTCAGCAGCAGCTCCGCCGCCGACCACACGTCGTCGGCGGTGGGCAGGATCCGGGCGCCGGCGGCCACGAAGTCGGCGTCGCTGATCGAGCTGCCGACGCCGGCGCCGCGTTCCACCACCACCTCGTGGCCGTGCCGGACCAGCTCGTTGACACCGGCCGGCGTCAACGCCACCCGGTACTCGTGGTTCTTGACCTCGCGCGGGACCCCGATGAGCATGCGCCATAGAATGAAGAAAGTGCGCCATGAGCACAATGTGTTCGAAGAAGATTCGCGAAGAGGCGACTGTGGACCACTATCCTGCATCACCTCACCCTTCGGGGAGGCTCTCACCGCAGGATTTTCGGCTCGACGAGATCGACCGGAAGATCCTGCGCGCACTGGTGGCCGACGCGCGCATCTCCAACAAGGACCTCGCCGAGCACGTCGGCATCGCTCAGTCCACCTGCCTGACCCGGGTGCGGACGCTGCGGGAGCGCGGGGTGATCCGCGGGTTCCACGCCGACGTCGATCCCCGGACGATCGGCCACGACCTGCAGGCGATGGTCGCGATCCGCCTCCAGCCGCACGCCCGCTCGGCGATGAACGAGATGACCGCCGCGCTCACCGCCCGCCCGGAGGTGCTCGACGTCTACTTCGTGGCCGGTGCCAACGACTTCCTCATCCACGTCGCCACGGGCAGCACCGACGAGCTGCGCCGGTTCGTCGGGGATGTGCTCAACCGCGACCCGGCCATCGCGGGCACGGAGACCTACCTGATCTTCGAGCACACCCGGGCGCTCCCCCACTACGTCGGGGACGTCTGACAGAACTCCCCGAGGCCCTCGATCAGCCGGTCCACGTCCGCGTCGTCCACGTACGGCGCCAGCCCGATCCGCAGGGCCCCGGTGTCGCCGAGGCCCAGCCACCGCGACGCCTCCAGCGCGTAGAACGAGCCCGCCGGGGCGTTGATCCCCCGCCCGGCGAGGAACGCGTAGGCGTCGGCGGTCTCCCGTCCGGGGACGTCGATCAGCAGGGTCGGGGTGCGGTGCGCGGCCCGCGAGTAGACGGTGACCGGCAGGTCGGCCAGTGCGGCCTCGATGCGGGCGCGCAGCCGGTCCTCGTGCTCCTCCACGGCGGCCATCGAGGTGACGAGCCGGTCGCGGCGGGTGGGGCCGGTGCCGGCGATGCCGGCGAGGAAGTCGACCGCGGCGGTGACGCCGGCGAGCAGCTCGTAGGGCAGGGTGCCGAGCTCGAACCGCTCGGGCACCGCGTCCGTGGACGGCAGCAGCTTCTGCGGGCGCAGCATCTCCAGCAGCGCCGGGTCCGCGGCGAGGACGCCCAGGTGCGGGCCGAGGAACTTGTACGGCGAGCAGGCGTAGAAGTCGGCGCCGAGCGCGTCGACGTCCACGGCGGCGTGCGCGGTGAGGTGCACGCCGTCGACGTGCACCAGCGCTCCCACCTCGTGGGCGAGATCGGCGATCGCCCGCACCGGAGGTCGGGTGCCGATGAGGTTGGACGCGGCGGTGACCGCGACGAGCCGGGTACGCGGGGAGAGCACCGCAGCGAACGCGTCGGCGGAGAGTTCACCGGTCTGCGGGTCGAACTCGGCCCAGCGCACCCGGGCGCCGGAGGCCTGCGCGGCGAGCAGCCACGGGCGGATGTTGGCGTCGTGATCGAGGCGCGAGACGACGATCTCGTCACCGGGCGCCCAACCGGTGGCCAGCGTACGGCCGAGGTCGAACGTCAGCGCGGTCATGCTGCGGCCGAACACGATCCCGCCCGGATCGGCGGCCAGCAGATCGGCCATGGCGCCGCGGGCGTCGAGGACGATGCGGTCGGCGTTGCGCTCGGCAGCGGTGACGCTGCCGCGGTTGGCCAGCGGCGCGGTGAGCGCGGCGGCGACGGCGTCCGCGACCGGCTGCGGGGTGAGCGATCCCCCGGGCGCGTCGAAGTGCGCGTAGCCCGCGTTGAGCGCGGGGAACTGCGCGCGCAGGGCCGCGACGTCGTAGGTGCTCACCAGAATTCCGGATCGCCCGGCTGATCACCGACACCGGGGGCCCGGTGCCGGCCGCGCTGCACGCCCCGCTGGTAGCCGCCGAGCCGGTCGCGCACCCGCTCGGGCGCGACGGTGTCGGGCTTCGGCGTGGCCGCCTCGCTGCGCCGCGGCGGCGGGACGAGCTGGTCGCCGGGCTTGCGCCGGGGCAGGCCCTTCGGGGTGAGCTCGGTCGGCTCGGATCGGGTGGCCCGCTCGGCGGCGGCCCGCCACTCCCGGTCGGCCGGGGTCTCCCAGTCCAGCACGCTCACTCCCCCCGACGGGTCGCCGTCGGCGAACCACGCCGAGGCGATGGCTTCGTAGATCGGGGTCGACTCCTCTTCGGCGTTCGGATCGATCGGCAGGTCGGAGAGCGGTCCGAACAGCTCGTCGATCTTGCGCTCGGGCTTGGTGCTGTACGCGACCCCGTTGACGGTGCCGTTGTGCGAACGCTCCGGCACCGCGGCGAAGGCGGGTTCGAGATCGGGCAGCCCGATCGGGCCGAACCCGGACTCCGGCGTGGGCACCGTGTTCAGTTCGGCCGGCCCGGACAGCGGGTGGGCCGAGAACCCGTCGAGGGACGACAACCCACCGAAGTCGAGGCCGTCGTCCACGCCGTTGTTGTCGTAGCCGTTGTTGTCGTAGCGGTTGCTGTCGGAACCGTTCTTGTCGAAACCGTTCGACAGCGAGCTGCCGTTGCGGACGGCCGAGACCTCCTCGATGACCAGCGCCGCACGCGGGCACAGCAGGCTCGCGACGAGATCGCCCTCACCGAGCGCGCGGGTGACGGAGATGCCGTGGCGGGACCGGGCGGCCAGGCGCTCCGCGGTGTCGAGGGCGCGGCGACCGCCGAACCCGTCGGGATCGTGCCGGGTGGCACCGACTGCGAGGACGTCCACGGTGAGCGAGCCGGACACCTCGATGCGGGGAGCGACGTGCACACGGGCGCCGGGGTACACCGCGGTGGCGTGGTCGAGCAGTTCGGCCAGCACATGGAGCAGCTCGGTGGCCGCACCCGGCACGACCGAAGCCGCCGGGGTGGCGCCGACCTCGACCCGGCGGGGCTCCTCCGCGGCCGTGGCGGCGGCGAGCAGCACGTTCTCCAGGTCCTGGGGAGCGTCCTGGCGGACCCCGGGATCGCGACCCGCCAGCAGGAGCAGGCTCTCGCTGTCGCGGCGCATCCGCCGGGCCAGGTCGATCAGCTCGGGCAGCTCGGCGGGGTCGGTCTGCAGCGGGTCGCCCTGCAGCCGCTCCAGCAGCCACAACTGCCGGTCGAGCCGCGCCTGCAGCCGACGGGCCACACCCGCTTGGGCGTCGGCGTCGTCCACGACGCGGCGCACATCGGCGTAGGGCGGGTCACCGTCGGCCGCGAACGTCCGGTCAACCACCAGTCGGTCCTCTCACGACGAGTCGATGCGCGCCGGTCGGGGGCACGTCCGGGTACCCGGTTCGGGGGCGGCCGGGCGCCGCGGACGACGCGACACGCATGTCGTTGCCGAAACGCTACATCGGGATCTTGCGGGGAGACAGCGATCGGCCGCAGCTGCGCTCAGGGCACCGCTGGCTGCGACGGACGGTGACGAACCGTTCTCTCCCTGGTCTGCGACGTGCCGCGATGGGGGGGACGGGCGGTCCCCGCCCGCCGACCGGCGCCCACCCCGCCGACAGGGATCACACGACGGACGCAGCGGACGCGTCGTCATCGACGTTGCGGCGCAGCCGGACGAGCAGGTCGCGCAGCTGGGCGAGCTCGTCCTCGCCGAACCCGGCGCGCAGCCGCGCGTCGTGCTCCCGGGCGGCGACGGCGAGTCGCTGGAACATCGCCTCCCCGGCCTCGGTCATCTCCAGGACGTGCACGCGGCGGTTCTGGGGGTCGCGGCGGCGCACGACCAGGCCCTCGGCTTCCATCCCGTTGAGGTGGTGGGTGAGCGTGGCTCCCCGGATGCCGATCGCGGCGGCCAGCTCGCGCTGGTTGCGGGTACGGCCCTGCTTGAGCGCCAGCAGCACCAGCCAGGTCGGCCGGGACCCGCCCGCTGCGGCGAGCCGCTCGTCGAACGCCCGGCCGACCACGCGGGCGGTGTGCGCGAGCTCCATCCCGATCGGGATCGACATGGTGATCAGCCTAGCCTGATCGATAGACGTCGTACGGTTAGATGTGCATCAGCCGTGGTCGGGGCCGAGGTCGACCAGCAGCTTGTCCAGGCCGAACACGATCGACCGCTTGCGGTAGGGGATCTCCTCGGGGGCCATCGCCAGGCTCATCTCGGGAAACCGGCGGACCAATCGGGGGAACGCCGTGCGCATCTCCAGCTTGCCCAGCTCGGCACCCACACAGCGGTGCGCCCCGAAGCCGAACGCGACGTGCCGGCGGGACGACTCGCGGTGCAGGTCGAATGCCTCCGGCTCCGCGCCGGCGAACTTCGGGTCGCGGTTCGCCCCGGACAGCGACGGGATCACGATGTCGCCCTTGGCGATCCTCTGCCCGCCGAGCTCGATGTCCTCCTTGGCGAACCGCGGGAACGCCACCTGGACCACCGACATGTAGCGCAGCAGCTCGTCGAGGAACTTCTCGATCACCGCGTCGTCGGTGCGCAGCGCCTCGTGCACGTCCGGGCGCTGCAGCAGCAGGATCGTGCCCAACCCCAGCATGCTCGCGGTGGTCTCCAGTCCGCCGGTGAGCAGGCCGTCGGCGAGGCCGGTCAGCTCCTCGTCGGTCAGCTCGTCGCCGTGGTCGGCGACGAGCCGCCCGAGGATGCCCTCCCCCGGTGACTCGCGGTTCGCCCGCACCAGCTGCTCCAGGTACGGCAGGGCATCGGTGATCGCCGAGAGCGCCCCCTGCGCGCCCTCCAGCATGTCGAACCGGGCCGCGGACAGCCGCTGGAACTCGGCGCGATCGGCGTAGGGCACGCCGAGCAGCTCGCAGATCGACAGCGCCGGGATCGGCAGCGCGAACTCGGCCATGAGGTCGACGACGCCGTCGTTGTTCGCGGCCGCTGCAGCCAGGGCGTCCAGCCGCTCGGTGACGATGCCCTCGACGAGCGGGGTGAGCCGGGCCAGCCGCCGCCCGGTGAACTCCGGCATGACGAGCTTGCGCAGCCGGGTGTGCTCGGGCGGGTCGGAGAAGCCGAGGCCGCCGGGGTTCGCCCCGTCCTCCATGCCGACGACGCCGGCGAGGTGGCGGTAGTCGTTGGAGAAGCGGTCGGTGCTGCCCAGCACGGTGCGCACGTCGTCGTAGCCGGTGACCAGCCAAGCCCCGATCCCGAGCGGGAACTTGATCCGGCTGACGCCGCCCTCCGCCCGGTGGCGGGCGAGGTCCGGCACCGGGTCGAGGCCGTTGCGCTTGACCGGCATGAGGATGTGATCGGGCAGCATCGAGATCTTGGCCGTGGACAGGCCACCGCCGCCCTTGCCGCCGAGTGCCTTGCGGGCGAGGTAGCCGATCAGCCGCGACCGCAGCTTCTCGCCCAGACCGCGCAGCGTCCCGACGCCGCGCAGGCGCCCTCGGGACCCGGGGCCGTCACCGGACCCGATCACCTGCTCGCGTGGCTCCACGCCCGCGATTCTGCTCCACATCCCGCGGATGCAGATCACAAGCACCCGACAGAGCCGTCATCGCGTGACGAGTCCGACATTCCCTCACCCCTCGACGAGGGCCTGAGCTGCGGCGATGACGTCGGTCTCGGACACGAGCACGTGCCGGGCGGCATCGCCGAGCGGGACGAAGCTGTCGACGCTGGTCACCCGCGCCACGCGGCCGGTGAAACCGGCGTCGACCAGCTCCGCGAGCACGCCCTCGGACACCCCGCCGGAGCGGCGGGTCTCGTCCACGACGAGCACCCGCCCGGTCGCTTCGGCGGCGGCGAGCAGGTCCTCGACCGGCAGCGGAGCCAGCCAGCGCAGGTCGAGCACCCGCGCCTCGATCCCCTCGGCCGCCAGCGTGGCGGCCGCGCGCAGGGCGATCCGCAGCCCGTTGGCCCAGGACACGATCGTCAGGTCGGTGCCGGCGCCGTAGGTGCGGGCCTGCCCGATCGGCACGTGGTGCTCGGGGCCGGGATCCGGCGCGAGCCATCCGCCGTCGCCGTCCTCGTGCAGGTCACGGGTGTGGTAGAGCGCGATCGGCTCGAGGTACACGCACACCGCCCCGTCGACGGCGGCGGCCGCGGCGCAGGTCCGCAGCATCGCCGCGGCGTCGTCGGGCCGCGCCGGTGAGGCGATGACCAGGCCCGGGACGTCGCGCAGCACCGCGACCGCGTTGTCGTTGTGGAAGTGGCCGCCGAAGCCCTTCTGGTAGCCGTACGCGGCGATCCGCACGACCATCGGGTTGCGGTAGGCGCCGCGGGAGAAGAACTGCAGGCTGGCCGCCTCACCGCGCAGCTGGTCCTCGGCGTTGTGCAGGTAGGCCAGGTACTGGATCTCCGGGATCGGCAGCAGCCCGGACACCCCGGCGCCCAGCGCGAGCCCGAGGATCGTCTGCTCGTCGAGCAGGGTGTCGAACACCCGGGCCCGGCCGGCGGTCGCGGCCAGCCCGCGGGTCACGCCGTACACCCCGCCCTTGACGGCGACGTCCTCGCCGAACACCAGCGCGCCGGGGTGGGTGTCCAGCACGTCGCGCAGCGCCCGGTTGATCGCTTGGGCGAGGGTGAGCGGAGCGGGATCGGCGCTGCCGGTCCCCCGGGTCGCGACCGCCGCCACCTGCTCCGGGCGGCGCGGCGCGAGCGGGGCCACGACCTCCTCGGCCGACCGCAGCGGCCGCCGCCCCATGGCCGCCGCAGCGCGGGCCATCACCTCACTGCGCGCGGACTCGTAGCGGTCGAGCACCTCCGCCGGGGTCAGCACGCCCGCGTCGACGAGCAGCTGCGCGGTCCCCAGCAGCGGGTCGCGGGCGAGATCGGCGGCGATGTCGGCGGGACGGCGGTAGGCCGACTCCACGTCGGAGCCGGCGTGCCCCATCAGCCGCACCGTGCGCAGGTGCAGGAACGCCGGACGGCGGTGCGTGCGCACCCAGTCGGCGGCCGCCACGGCACCGCGCACCGCATCCACCAGGTCCAGCCCGTCCGCCGCCACGTAGTGCAGCCCGGGGCGCGAGCCGTAGGCGTGCGCGATCCACCCGGGTGGGGTCGGCACGCTGATCCCGATGCCGTTGTCCTCGCAGACCAGCAGCAGCGGTAGGGGCAGCCCGCGGTAGCCCACCTGGATGGCCGCGTTGATCGCGCCGGTGGCCGTCGAGTGGTTGGCCGATGCGTCGCCGAAGCTGGCGACGACGACCGCGTCCTCCGGCCACCGCGTGCCCACGCCGATGCGCTTGGCCCGCTCGATCGCGAACGCCACGCCGAGCGCCCTCGGCAGGTGCGAAGCGATCGTCGAGGTCTGCGGCAGCACCGCGAGATCGGGGTGGCCGAACACTTTGTGCCGCCCGCCGGCGATCGGCTCGTCGGCCGCCGCGACCAGGCCCAGCAGCACGTCGCCGACCGGGTCGGAGCCGGGCACCTGCCGGGCCCGCTCGAGGTAGAAGGCGCCGGAGCGGTAGTGCGGCAGCGCCGGATCGGTCGGCCGCAGCGCTGCGGCGACGGCCGCGTTGCCCTCGTGACCGGCCGACCCGATCGTGTACCAGCCCGCGCCCTTGGCGCGCAGCCAGCGCGCGGCGAGGTCGAGGTGCCGGCTGCGCAGCTGCACGTCGAAGAGCTCGAGCGCGCGGGCCGGCGTCAGGTGCGGGCCCAGATCGCGGGGCCGGCCGGGGGTCATGCGGTTCCGCACGACGTCGAGGAAGTGTTCGTCCACCTGCTCCACGACGTCACCCTGTACGGGCGTCGGCGCCGCGTCGAGAGCGACGAAACGATCGTCGGTGCCGACGAACGGACCGTTCGTGGATCTGCCCGCGCCGATCGGCCCGTGCCATGTTGGTGGCGTGAGCCTGCCGAGCACCGAAGCACTTCGCGATCTCGCCGCCGTCACGGCCCACCGCTGCGGTGTCCCGACCGCGTCGCTGACCGGGGACGGCATCGCCCGCACCCCCATCACCGGGGGCACGATCGCCGCGGTCGGGCGCGCTGAGCCCGCCGACGTCGACGCCGCAGTCGAGCGCGCCCGGGCGGCGTTCGCCGAATGGCGGGTCACGCCCGCGCCGGTGCGCGGGGCGCTGGTCCGCCGGTTCGCCGATCTGCTCACCCAGCACAAGGGCGAGCTGGCCATGCTGGTCAGCCTGGAAGTCGGCAAGATCACCTCGGAGGCCCTGGGCGAGGTCCAGGAGATGATCGACGTCTGCGACTTCGCCGTCGGCCTCTCCCGTCAGCTCTACGGCCGCACCATGCCCTCAGAACGGTCGGGGCACCGGCTCATGGAGACCTGGCACCCGCTCGGGGTCGTCGGGGTCATCACCGCGTTCAACTTCCCCGTCGCGGTGTGGGCGTGGAACACCGCGATCGCCTTGGTCTGCGGCGACCCGGTGGTGTGGAAGCCGTCCGAGCTCACCCCGTTGACCGCGCTGGCCGCGGCCGCGCTGCTGGACGAGGCGGCCGCCGAGTGCGGCGCCCCACCCCACCTCAACCAGGTGGTCCTGGGCAACGCCGAGGTGGGCGAGCGGCTGGTCGACCATCCCGGCGTCGCGCTCGTCTCCGCCACCGGCTCCACCCGCATGGGGCGCGCGGTCGGCCCGCGGGTCGCGGCCCGGTTCGGCCGCTGCCTGCTGGAGCTGGGCGGGAACAACGCCGCGATCGTCGCGCCGAGCGCCGATCTGGACCTCGCCACGCGCGCGATCGTGTTCGCCGCGGCCGGCACCGCCGGGCAGCGCTGCACCACCCTGCGCAGGGTGATCGCGCACCGCCGGGTCGCCGACGAGATCACCGAGCGGATCGCGAAGACCTACGGCACCCTCGTGATCGGCGATCCGCGCGCCGACGGCGTGCTCGTCGGCCCGCTCATCCACGGCGGCGCCTACCGGAGCATGCAGGAGGCGGTGAAGACCGCCGAGGCCGACGGCGGCACGCTCGTGACCGGCGGCGGCCGCCGGCTGGCCGAGGAGGCCCCGGAGGCGTTCTACGTCGAGCCCGCGGTGATGCGCATGCCCGGCCAGACCGAGGTGGTGACCCGCGAGACGTTCGCCCCGCTGCTGTACGTGCTGACCTACGACGACCTCGACGAGGCGATCGCGCTCAACAACGCGGTCCCCCAGGGCCTGTCGTCCGCGATCTTCACCCGGGACCAGGCTGAGGCCGAGCGGTTCCTGGCCGCCGACGGCTCCGACTGCGGCATCGCCAACGTCAACATCGGCACGTCCGGCGCGGAGATCGGCGGCGCGTTCGGCGGGGAGAAGGAGACCGGCGGCGGCCGGGAGAGCGGCAGCGACGCGTGGCGGGCCTACATGCGCCGGGCCACGAACACGATCAACTACTCCGGTGAGCTGCCGCTCGCCCAGGGCGTCCGGTTCACCTGAGCCAGTCGGCCCCCGCGTCAGTCCACCGTCGCCGCCGCGGCCTCGAACTGCGCGTTGTACAGCCGCGCGTAGGCGCCGCCCGCCGCCAGCAGCGACTCGTGGGTGCCCTGCTCCACGATCCGCCCCGACTCCATCACGAGGATGAGGTCGGCGTCGCGGATCGTGGAGAGCCGGTGGGCGATCACGAAGCTGGTGCGGTCGGAGCGCAGCGCGGCCATCGCGCGCTGCACGAGCACCTCGGTGCGGGTGTCGACCGAGCTGGTGGCCTCGTCGAGGATCAGCAGCGCCGGATCGGCGAGGAACGCGCGTGCGATCGTGATCAGCTGCTTCTCGCCCGCGCTGACGTTGCTGCCCTCTTCGTCGATCACGGTGTCGTAGCCGTCGGGCAGGCTGCGCACGAACCGATCGACGTAGGTGGCCCGGGCCGCGGCCAGGATCTGCTCTTCGGTGGCTTCCGGGTCGCCGTAGGCGATGTTGTCGCGGATCGTGCCGTTGAACAGCCAGGTGTCCTGCAGCACCATCCCGATCTCCGAGCGCAGCTGGGCGCGGTCCATCGTGGCGATGTCGACGCCGTCGAGGGTGATGCGGCCGGCGTCGAGCTCGTAGAACCGCATGATCAGGTTGACCAGGGTGGTCTTGCCCGCCCCGGTCGGCCCGACGATCGCGACGGTCTGGCCGGGCTCGGCCACCAGCGACAGGTCCTCGATGAGCGGGTGGCCGGGGTCGTAGGAGAACGAGACGTGCTCGAACGCGACCCGGCCGCGGCGCACCGCCGGGGTCGCCGGCGTCTCGGGGTCGGGCACCTGCTCAGGCTCGTCGAGCAGCTCGAAGACCCGTTCGGCCGAGGCCACGCCGGACTGCAGCAGGTTCGCCATCGAGGCGATCTGGGTGAGCGGCTGGGTGAACTGGCGGGAGTACTGCACGAACGCCTGCACATCGCCGAGGCTCATCGAGCCCGACGCCACCCGCAGCCCCCCGAGGACGGCCACCAGGACGTAGTTGAGGTTCCCGATGAACATCATCAGCGGCATGATCGTGCCGGAGATGAACTGGGCCTTGAACGACGCCTGGAACACCGCCTCGTTGCGCCGGCGGAACTCCTCCTCCACCTCGGCCGTGCGGCCGTAGACGCGCACGAGCTCGTGTCCGGTGAACGCCTCCTCGATGTGCCCGTTGAGGGCGCCGGTGGCCCGCCACTGGGCCACGAACTGGCCCTGGGAGCGCTTGGCGACGGTGGCGGTCACCCAGAACGTCAGCGGGATCGAGATCAGCGCCACCAGCGTCAGCAGCGGCGAGATCACGAACATCATCACCAGCACGCCGATGACGCCGAGCACGGACGTGAGCACCTGGCTGAGCGTCTGCTGCAGGGTCTGGGAGACGTTGTCGATGTCGTTGGTGACCCGGCTGAGCACCTCGCCGCGCTGCTGCTTGTCGAAGTACGACAGCGGCAGCCGGTGGATCTTATCCTCGACGTCGCGGCGCATCACGTAGACGACCCGTTGGACGATGCCGTTGAGCAGGTAGCCCTGCCCGTACGCCAGCAGGGACGCGACCAGGTACAGCGCGAGCACCCCGACCAGCACGTACGCGAGCGCGGTGAAGTCGATGCCCTGGCCGGGCACGACGTGCTGGGCGTGGATCAGCGCGGCGAGGGACTCGTCGCCCGCCGCGCGGGCCGCCTGCGCCGCTTCCTCGGTGGTCTGCCCGGCGGGCAGGGCGCGGCCGAGCACGCCGGCGAAGATGATGTCGGTGCCGTGGCCGAGGATCAGCGGGCCCACCGCGGAGAGCGCGGCGCTGACCACCCCGAACGCGAGCACGCCGAGCAGACCGAGCCGCTCGGGGGCGAGCCGGTGCAGCAGTCGCCGCGCGGACGGGCCGAACTGCGCGGGCTTCTCCGCGGGCATGCCGAGCCCGCCGCCCCAGCGGCCGCCGGGCGCCTGGTTGCGCGCCACCGTCATCTCGCGGGCGGCCCGGCGCTCGTCGCCGCCCCCGGGTGCCGTGCCCGGCGCCGCCGGGGTACCGGTGCGTTCGCTCACGCCACGTCCTCCACGGTGTGCTGCGACTCGACGATCTCGAGGTACGTGGGGCAGGTGGCGAGCAGCTCGCGGTGCCGCCCGATGCCGACCACCTCGCCGTCTTCGAGCACGACGATGCGGTCGGCACCCACGATCGTGGACACGCGCTGGGCGACCACGATCACCGTCGCGTCCGCGGTGCGCGGGCGCAGCGCGGCCCGCAGCCGGGCGTCGGTGGCCAGGTCCAGCGCGGAGAACGAGTCGTCGAACAGGTAGATCCGGGGTTTCTTGACCAGCGCCCTGGCGATGGCGAGGCGCTGACGCTGGCCACCGGAGACGTTGGTGCCGCCCTGCGCGATCGGAGCGTCGAGGCCGCCGGGCATGGCGCGGACGAAGTCGGCCGCCTGCGCCACCTCCAGCGCCTCCCACAGCTCGTCGTCGGTCGCGTCGGCGCGGCCGTAGCGCAGGTTCGACGCGACCGTGCCGCTGAACAGGAACGGCCGCTGCGGTACCAGCCCGATGCGGCGCCACAGGTCCTCGGGATCGAACTCGCGCACGTCCACGCCGTCGACGCGGACGCTGCCGCCGGTGGCGTCGAACAGCCGCGGCACCATCGAGATCAGCGTGGTCTTGCCGGCACCGGTGGAGCCGATGATCGCGGTGGTCTCCCCCGGGCGGGCGGTGAAGCTGACGTCGCGCAGCACCGGTGCGGCCGCGCCCGGGTAGGAGAAGGTGAGCCGGTCGAACTCGACGACTCCGGCGCGCTCGATGACGACAGCGGGGGTCGCGGGCGGCGCGACCGAGGAGGAGGTGTCGAGCACCTCGCCGATGCGGTCGGCGCACACCGCCGCGCGCGGCACCATGATCGCCATGAAGGTGGCCATCATGACCGCCATCAGGATCTGCAGCAGGTAGGCCAGGAACGCGGTCAGCGACCCGACCTGCATCTCACCGGCGTCGATGCGGGCCGCGCCGAACCACAGCACCGCCACGCTGGAGGCGTTCAGCACGAACATGACGACCGGGAAGATCGCCGCCTGCAACCGGCCCGCCCGGATCGCGACGTCAGTGACCTCGTGGTTGGCGACGTCGAACCGGCGCGACTCCAGCGGCTCGCGCACGAACGCCCGCACCACCCGGATGCCGGTGATCTGCTCGCGCAGGACTCGGTTGATCTGGTCGATGCGCACCTGCAGCTGGCGGAACTTCGGCACCATCCGCACGACGATCAGCCCGATCGCGATCACGAGCACCGGCACGCAGACCGCCATCAGCCAGGACAGGCCGGGGTCCTCGTTGAGCGCCATGATCACCCCGCCGACGCACATGATCGGTGCGGCGACGAGCATCGTGCACGACATCTGCACGAGCATCTGGACCTGCTGGACGTCGTTCGTGTCGCGGGTGATCAGCGACGGCGCGCCGAACCGGTTGACCTCGCGGGCGGAGAAGCTGCCGACGCGGTGGAAGACCGCAGCGCGCACGTCCCGGCCGAACGCCATCGCGGTGCGCGAGCCGTGGTAGACCGCCCCGATCGAGCAGCCGACCTGCAGCAGCGTGACCACCAGCATCCAGCCGCCCATCTGCAGGATGTAGCCGGTGTCGCCGGTGGCGATGCCCCTGTCGATGATGTCGGCGTTCAGGCTCGGCAGGTACAGCGAGGCCATCGTGCCGACCAGCTGGAGCGCGACGACCGTCAGCAGCGCACCGGTGTAGGGGCGCAGGTAGGTGCGCAGGAGTCGGACGAGCATGCGGTCAGGTCCCCCCGGTCGGGATGTAGTAGGTCGGGTGGTGGTCGGTCCGGCGGTGGTCCGCGCGGTCCTGGGCCGGCCCGTCGTCGCGGCGGCGGACGCCGTCGAGGAGCGCGTCGACGATCTGCTCGGCCGACAGCGGGCGTCCCTGGCTGATCACCGGGTGCGTGCCGGAGAAGGTGAGCAGCCGCAGCAGGTGCGCGAGCTCCGCGGGCGGCACCGTGAGCGCGTCGGCGTCGGGGGCGACGACGGCGGTCATCGCGGCCAGGAACGCCTCGTCGGTGCGCCGGCGCCGCTCGGCGGCCGGGCCCTCGGTCGGCGGCCCCGTGAGCCCGAGCGCGGAGATGAGCAGGAACGCGCGGTGCAGGTGCCGGGCCACCACGTCGACCATCGCGACGAGCCGCTCGCGCAGGGGCGTGGAGCGGTCGATCGCGGCCAGCTCGCGCAGGGCCGCCGTCGGGTCGAAGGCCTTCGCGACGGCAGCTTCCAGCAGGGCGTCCTTGTCGCGGAAGACGGTGAAGATCGTGCCCTCGGCCACCCCGGCCGCCTCGGCGATGAGCCGGACAGTGACGCGGTGGCCGTGCTCGAAGAGCAGCGGCACGGTGGCGTCGATGATCGCGGCGCGCCGCTCCTCGGGCGGCAGCCGCTCGGCGCGGCGGCGGGTGGGCACGAGGCGCCACCCTAACTGAGTGCGCGCTCAGTAGCCACCTGTTTTACCGGTCAGGCATCTGCGAGCCGCCCGGCGCAGACACGGGACCGTCGAGCCGAACGCCGTCCGCGACCATGCCGGCGTAGTCGTCCGATCGCTCACCGTGATGGTGCACATGCACGTGCACCTAGGCCGTTCGGAGCAGTAGTTCACAGACGTTCAGCTCAAGGCGGACGAGTGGTCGCGCCCAGTGGTCGACGGAACGCGCCGAACGGCACGATCGGGTGACGGCGAGGCGTAGTCGGCACTGCTGTGAACGGGGAGTAGCGCCGCGGTCACGTCCCGGGTACCACAGAAGGCCCCCCTTGCCGGCGACCCTGAGAGGAACCACCGTGTCCACGCCCCGCCGACACTCGCGGAGCAAGCGGCCCGCCGCTCGCCCGGCTGAGGAGATCATCGTCCGCTGCGGAGGGCGGCCGGTGACGGCGGGGATCGCCGACGGCCCGCTGGTGTCGGTGGCGGAGCTGCTGCGCCGGGAGGGCCGCGGGCCGCACGCCGCGCCCGGCCCGCTCCGCCCGCGCACGCACCTGTCGGTCGAGGACCTCGAGCTCCTGCCGCCGCCCCCGCCCCGCCGGTCCATCCGCAAGGTGACCGTCGCGGCGAGCGCGTTCTTCGCGATCGGCGCGGTCGTCGGCCCGTCGGTGCTCGACGACGCCGCGCTCCCCCGCGCCGAGGCCGAGCGTCCTGCGGCCGACGCCGAGCGGGCCCGCAGCGCGCTCGCGCAGGGCGGTGGTTCGCGGTCCCCGCTCTCGACGCAGTTCCTGCCCGCCGGCGTGGAGGCGGTGCGCCTGGCCGGGGTCGTGGGCGACCTCGACGGGCCGGGCGACGGCTCCGGCGCCACCGGAGCTTCGGCGTTCGGTGCGACGACGCGCCCCGGCAGCCCGGTCGCGGGGTCCGGGCTCCCGGGTCTCCTCACGCCGGGTACGCCGGGGGTGGGCGGATCGGCTCCGGCCGCCCCCGGCTCCGGCACCCCCGGCGCGGGCGCGCCCGGCGGCCTGCCCGCGGGCACCCCCGTGGTCCCCGGGCTCGGCGGCGGCACCGGGGGCACCGGCGGCAGCGCCGACACCGGCGGCACCGGCGGCTCGACGGTGACCGTGCCGCTGCCCGGCGTGGAGACGCCCCCGGTGGGCGTCGGCCCGGTGGACGTCCCGCTGCCGGTGCTCCCGGTGATCGTCCCGGAGGTCACGGTCAGCCCGGGCGGGCTGAGCACGCCGGCGCTGTCGGTCGGGACGAACGACGGGGTGGGCGTGGCGACCTCCCCCGCCGCCGTCACCACGCCGGACATCGGCACGACCGGGGCGCAGGTGGGGCCGCTCGGCCTCGGCCCTGCCGAGGTCGTGCTGCCGGACATCGGCGTGAGCGGGCTCGGCGTGGGCGTCGACCGCGAGGGCGCGCAGATCGTGCTGCCCGATCTGGTCATCTCCCCCACCGCCGTACGCACCCCCGATCTCTCGGTGGCCGGCTCCCCGATCCCGCTGCCGGACGTGGAGCTGCCCGAGATCGCGGTCGAGGACCTGGGGAAGAACCCGGTGAAGGCGGTCGGTACGACGGTCTCCGACACCGTGCGCGGCGCCGGGAAGACGGTCGGCGGGGTCGTCGAGGGCGTCGGCGGCACCGTCGAGGGGCTCGGCCGCGCGGTGACGAACCTGGTCGGCGGTGGATCGGCGACGAAGGCGAGCGCCGGCGCGGCGGCCGACGAGCCGGACGACACGAGGACGAACACCACCAAGGCGGAGTCCGGTTCGAAGGGCGACTCCGGCACGAAGGCCGCGGAGAAGGACACCGCGCAGAAGGACACCGCGCAGAAGGAGACCGCGCAGGAGGAGACGTCCTCCGCGAAGCAGGAGCGGTCCGCGAAGCCGTCGGGCGGCCTGGTGCAGGGCCTGACGGGCGCGCTGGCCGACACCGTCACGGGCACCACGGACGCCGTCGGCGGACTCCTCGACACCGTCACGGGCGGCGACGGGTCCTGAGTCCCCGGCCACCGTTCGCTGTGTCCTCCGCCACTGCACGACCGGCGCGCAGCGCTGCCGCGATGCTCCCGATCGGCGGCTGCGCGGCATAGAGTCGGGCCGGCGGAGTTTCCAACGTCGGCCGCCGCAGTGAGAGGAAGGAGCCGCATGGCTGACCAGCAGGTCCGGATGGTGGTCCTGTCGACGGACAACCTCGACGAGTCGATCAAGTTCTACACCGAGACCCTCGGCTTCGCGCTGAAGTTCCGCGACGGGGCGCACTTCGCCGCCCTCGACGGCGGCTCGGTGACGCTCGCGCTGGCGACGTCGGTCGACCACCCGATCCCGGGCCAGGTGGTCGTCGGGATCAAGACCGACGACGTCGACGCCGCGGCCAAGGCCATCGAGGAGAACGGCGGCGGCATCGTGAAGGGCCCGTACGACGACGCCCACGAGCGCCGTGCGGTCGTCTACGACAACAAGGGCAACGGCCTCGTCTTCTACAAGCCGCTGCAGCGGTGACGATCACGTCGATCGGTCGCCGGCGGGCGCGTCGGTGCGGGGCGTCCAGGGCCTGATGGCGCACGCGGGCGATGGGGCGGCGCGGCTGCGCCCGGTGCCGAGCGCGGTCGTGATGCAACCGACCACGACGTGCAACCTGGCCTGCGACTACTGCTACCTGCCGGCCAGGCCGAACCAGCACATGGCACCGGCGGTGGCGCACCGCGTCGCCGCCGCCGTCAACCGGTGGGTCGGCGACGGGCACCTGGTCCGCGTGTTCTGGCACTGCGGCGAACCGCTCGTCGCCGGCCGCGACCGGCTGGCGGACCTCATGGCTCCCTTCGCGGCGTCGGTGGTGCACGGCGTGCAGACGAACGCGACCCTCATCGACGACCGCTGGTGCGAGTTCTTCCTCGACCGCGGGATCGAGGTGTCGATCAGCATCGACGGCCCCGAGGAGCTCGACGTCCATCGCGTGCAGCGCGGCGGCCGGCCCGCGCATTCGCGCATCATGGCCGGCATCGCCGCGCTGCGGCGCAACGACGTGCCGTTCGGGGCGCTGGCGGTCGTCACCGATCCCACGCCGGACGCCGCGCGCCGCCTCTACGACTTCTTCGCCGATCTCGGCGCCCGCCGGCTCGGCGTCTCCCTGCAGCAGTCCCTCTCCCCCACCCGGTGCCCGCGCGACGGCGCGGACTACGAGGAGTTCTGGCTGGCCCTGCTCGAGGCCTGGCTCGACAACCCCGTGGTGCGCATCCGCGAGATCGACCACTGCATCGACGACGCGTTCCGGCTGCTCAACGACCCGGAGCGGAACGGTGCGGCGGACGTCGATCCGCTGCCCGCCGTCGGGTGGGACGGCGAGGTCGTGCTGACCGCGCCCGAGCTGCTCGGCCTCCGCGGGCCGGATGACCTGCCGTTCAGCAGCGGCAACGTGCTGGAGACCCCGCTCGACGCCATCATCGCGACCGCCGCCGAGCGCAGCCCGTGGCTCGCCGCGCACCTCGCTGCGGCGCAGGAGTGCCTGGACACCTGCCCCTACGGCGCGATCTGCCCGGGCCCCTCGCCGGCTCCGTCGTGGTTCGAGACGGGCACGCTCACCACGGGTCCGACCGAGCACTGCCGCGGCGCGGTCATCGCGGCCGCCGAGGCGATCACGCTACCCCTGCTGCGCCGCGCCGCTCGCCCCGCCTGAACCCGCCCCCGGATCCATCGAGACGTCTTCGAGGACGACCTTCCGGCAGCTCGCGGAGCAGAACGCGTGCTGCACGCCGTCGTGGATGAGGGTGATCGTCGCGGTCGCTCGGTCGACGACCATGCCGCAGACCGGATCGATCGCGCCGCCCGTCGGCGCCGTGCGCTCGTCGTCGACGCCGCGGTATCCGCCGGTCATCAGCCGGGTGAGCGCGCTGGTGGTGGCCCGGCCGAGCGTGCCCACGTGGTGCTCGCGGAGCCCGATGAGCTGCGCGACGCAGTGCGGTTCGCGGCGCAGCCGGGTGGGATCGGGTTCAGTGCCGGCGATCGCGTCGGTGATCAGCGGGACGACGGTCCGTGCGAACTCCGCGGTGGCCCACGCCCCGGGCACCGTGACCCGCACGAGGTAGCGCGGGCCCGCAGGACCGCCGGTGGCCCAGGCACGGGGCCGCCCGACCAGCACGTGGATGAGCTCGCGCGCCGATTCGATCGTCGACTCCGGGGTCTGCTCGGCCTCGGTGAGCGCCCGCAGCAGGCGGTCGGCGAGGTCGTGCTCCTGCTCGACGGTCATCGGGCGGCCGGCGACGGATACCTCGACGGTCATCATGAGCGGTCCCGGGTGGCCTCCGGCACGAGCGCGAGCAGCTCGTCCACCGACCACCGGTCGTCGACGTGCGCGCCGAGCTTGCTCGCCAGCACGCGCCCGTCCGGCGCGACGAGGTAGTCGGCGGGCAGCCCCAGCCGTCCGCCGTCGGGGCGCAGCGGTGGGGCGGGGCGGCCGTCGCCGATGGCGCGCACCTCGTGCCGGACCGCCCGCGCGATGGCTCGCCAGCCTCGGGGATCGAGCAGGGAGCGCAGCCCGTGCTCGACCCCGAACTCGCGGTACAGCCGGCGTTCGGGATCGGCCACGACGTCGAGCGGCAGGTCGGCGGTGTAGGGCAGCAGCGCGTCGGCGCGGGAGTGGAACAGGACCACCTCGCGGATGCCGGCGGCCTCGATCTCGTCGAGGCGCCGGACGACCGACCGCAGGTGCAGATGACAGACGGGACAGCCGGCGAAGCGGCGGAACTGCAGGTGGACGAGGCGGTCCGGGTCGGGAACCGGTATCCGTGCCCCGGTCACGGTGATGAGGGTGCGGGCGGGAACGGTCGTGATCGGCATGCCGAGCTCCTGTTCGAGTACAACGTACGCCTACAGCAAGTATGCGCGTACCTTGTACGCTGTCAATTCGTGCCGCGCCCCCGCTCCCTCTCGGCCGACCAGCTCGTCGGTGCCGCGCTCGCCGTCGTCGACCGCGACGGGCTCTCCGCGCTGACGATGCGCGCCGTCGCCCGCGAGCTCGGCGTCGCGACGATGGGCCTGTACCGCTACGTCGCCGACCGGCAGGCCCTGGAGGTGCTGGTCGTGGACCACGTGTTCCGGTCGGTGGACCTCGATCTGCCGGACGGGCCGTGGCAGGACAAGATCCGAGTGCTGCTCGACAGGGTCCGGGTCGCGGTCGCCCGGCACCCGGGCCTCGTGCCGCTCGTGCTGCGGCACCGCCAGGCCGCACCGAGCTCGCTGCGGCTCATCGAGACGATGCTCGCCGTGCTCACCGACGCGGGCCTGTCCGGGACCGATCGCGTCGTCGCGCAGCGCACGCTCGTCGGGTACCTGCTGGGGTTCCTGCAGAACGAGCACTTCGCCGCGCTCTCCGGTCCCGGCACGATCGTGCTGTCCGAGCTGCCCGCCGACGAGTACCCGCTGCTCGCCCGGACCGCGACGGACGCCCGGGCGGTGCCGCCCGACGAGGAGTTCCGCCGCGGTCTCGGCATCGTGCTGCGCGGTCTCACCGCCACCTGAACCGGACGACCCGCACGCGGGTGGGCGAGGTGGCCCGGGCGGCCTCTCGGACGCGGCGGGCGTGAGCGGCCGCGGCGTGCAGCTCGCGGCGGTGCTCGGCGGCGATCGCGCTGGTCAGAAGGTGGTCGTCATGGCTGCCGTGCTCGTCGGCGCGGGCTGGCGGGACATCCGTGGCGACCGCGGAACGACCACGGAAGCCACCACCGAATCCACTGCTGAACCCCGTACTGAAGCCACCACCGGGCGGGCAGCTCACCCCACGAGCCGGGACGGCACCTCTGCGGGACCGTCGGCGCGCTCGCCCACCAGCTCGGCCGCCAGCGCCGCCGGCGCGCGCCGGTCCGCCGCGCCGAGCTTGCGCAGCAGCGACGACACGTGGCTCTCGACCGTGCGGACGGAGATGAACGACCGGGCCGCGCTCTC
Organism: Pseudonocardia thermophila; assembly: GCF_900142365.1. Taxonomy (GTDB): domain Bacteria; phylum Actinomycetota; class Actinomycetes; order Mycobacteriales; family Pseudonocardiaceae; genus Pseudonocardia; species Pseudonocardia thermophila. The sequence goes on from NZ_FRAP01000001.1 coordinate 427,960, forward strand.
GGCGTTCGACAGGCGCTCCCCCAGCGCAGCGAGGACCTCACCCTCGCGCGCGCAGACCACCTCCCGGATTCCCCCCGCCGGCACGAGACCATTCTGCCCGGCGGACCAACGCGATCGAGGACTCGATCCGTCCGGTACGCGCGGACCGACGACGAGGGAGACGAGACGATGCGCCGATCGTGGCGGGGTGCGGTGGTGGCGGCGGGGCTCGCCGGGGCCGCGCTGGTGCTGGCCGGCTGCGCGCAGCAGCCGCAGAACGCGACCGTGCAGGCGGCCCCGGTCGGGATCACCGCGCGCGGGGTGGGCGAGGTGACCGGGACCCCCGACAAGGCCACGGTCGATCTCGCGGTCACCACCCGGGCGTCGAACGCCCAGAGCGCGCTCGACGAGAACAACACCCGGTCCACCGCGCTGCGCGAACAGCTCACCGCCCGCGGGGTCGCCGAGGCCGACGTGCGGACCAGCCGGCTCTCCGTCGACCCGACGTTCGACAACGCCGGGCGGATCACCGGCTACGAGGTCACCAACCAGGTCACGGTGACCATCCGCGACATCGCCGCGGCGGGCGGGATCATCGACGCCGCGGCGCGGACCGTCGGGGACGCGGTGCGAGTGCAGTCGCTGTCGTTCGCCATCGACGACAGCTCGGCGCTGCTCGCCCGGGCCCGGGCGGACGCGGTGCACAAGGCGCAGGAGCAGGCCCGTCAGCTCGCCGAGGCGGCCGGGGTCGACCTGGGCGCGATCCGCTCGATCACCGAGACCTCGGCGGGCGGGCAGCCGCCCACCCCGTTCCCGTCCGCAGCGGAGCAGGCCGTGCCGATCTCGCCCGGCACCCAGCGGCTGTCGGTGACCGTCGAAATCGTCTACGAGATCGACTGATCAGCTCTCGGCCGGCTGCAGCACGAAGTCGTAGCGGGCCTCCAGCCACGGCTCGTCGCAGGAGCCCCCGTCGGGCGTCGGTCCGGCGGGGCGCTCCTCGAACGGCACGATCAGCTCGGGCCGCACCCCGAACACGACGTCGTTGTCCAGGTACTTCGCGCCCTGCCGGAAGAGGTGCGTCACCAACTCCTCGTAGCCGGGTGCGGACACGATGAAGTGCACGTGGGCCGGGCGGAAGTGGCTGATCGAGGTCTGCGCGATCAGCTCCCCGACCGGGCCGTCGACCGGGATGCTGTAGCCGAACGGGGCGATCGTGCGCACGCAGTAGCGGCCGTCCGGGCCGGTGGTGTACTTGGCGCGCAGCCGCGCCTCGGCCACGTCCAGCTGGGCCTCGTACATGCCCTCGTCGTCGGCCTGCCAGACGTCGAGCAGCGCCCCGGCGACCGGTTCGCCGTCCAGCCCGCGGACGGTGCCGTGCACGAACAGCGGCGTGCCGGAGATGCCCGCGGCCATGTCGGCGCCGTTCTCCAGCTCGGGCGAGCCGTCGATGTGGAACGGGCCGAGCACGGTGGCGGGGGTGGCGCGCGGGTCGAACTCGTGGTTGAGCTGCACGACGAGCATCGAGATGCCGAGCACGTCGGAGGCGAGGATGAACTCCTCGCGCTTCTCGTCGCTGATCTGGCCGACGGCGGTCAGCCAGCGCATGGCGGCCATCCACTCGTCCTCGGTGAGGCGGACCTCGCGGACGAACTCGTGCAAGTGCCGCACCAGCGAGCGCATGATCTGCGCCAGTCGCGGATCATGGGCGCTACCCCACCGCTCGACCGCCAGTTCGGTGATGTTGTCCTCGGTGGCGAGCTGCATCAGCTGTCCTCCAGTGCCGGATCTCCTGGTACGAGGTCGAGTTCTGTGCGCAGCAGGGCCGCGGCCCCTGCCATGGCGCGCATCTTCCCCTCCGCGGACGCCCGCGGCAGGTACTTCATCCCGCAGTCCGGGGCGAGCGCCAGGTGCGCCGGCGCGGTGTGGCGGAACGCGCGGCGCACCCGGTCCGCGACGACGTCGACGGGTTCGACCGCGGGATCGGACAGGTCGATCACCCCGAGCACGACGGTCTTGCCGGCCAGGTCGGCCAGGACGCCGAGATCGAGCCGGGACTGGGCGGTCTCGATCGAGATCTGGTCGGCCGGGCAGTCGGCGAGCTCGGCGAGGAACGAGTAGCCGGACGGCCGCTCGTTCACGAGTGCGGCGTAGCCGAAGCACAGGTGCACCGCGGTGGTGCCGGTGATCCCGCTCAACGCGGCGGTCACGGCGGACAGCCCGTAGGCGCGGGCGGCGTCCGGGCGGGCCTGCAGGTACGGTTCGTCGATCTGCACGATGCCGGCGCCCGCCGCGAACAGGTCGTGGACCTCGGCGTTGACCAGTTCCGCGTAGGCCATCGCGAGCGCCTCGGGATCGCCGTAGTGCTCGTCGGCCGAGAGCTGGGTCATCGTGAACGGGCCGGGGACGGTGATCTTGACGGCACGGTCGGTGCGGCTGCGCAGGAACTGCAGGTCGCGCACCTGCACGGGGGCCGGGCGGCCCAGCGGGCCGACGACGCGCGGCACCTGCGTGGGGGTTCCGGCGCGGCCGATCACCGTGCCCGGGTGGTCGAGGTCGAGTCCCTCCAGGGCGGCGGCGAAGTGGTTGGAGTAGGACTCGCGGCGGACCTCGCCGTCGGTGACGACGTCGAGGCCGGCGCGTTCCTGGGCGCGGATCGCCAGCTCGGTCGCGTCGTCCTGGGCCTGCGCGAGGTGTTCGGGCGCGGGCCGCCACAGCTCCCGCGCGCGCACCCGGGGCGGCAGGCGGCTCGCCAGCCGGCGGCGGTCGATGAGCCAGTCCGGCTGGGGGTAGCTGCCGACCAGCATGGTCGGCAGCAGGGGCAGCGACCTCGTCGTCGCCGGCGCGGTGGGGGTCATCCCGGCACCAGCACTGTCCGGACGGGCGCCGTCCACGCATCGGTGACGGCGCCGAGCGGGGCTCGTTCGTGTTCGGCGGTGAGCCGGCCGGCCGCGACCAGCTCGGCGATCTTGCGGACCGCGCCGGCCCGCAGCGGGACGGTCAGCTCGTTGTTGGTGTAGCCGCGGACGTGCAGGGACTTGCTGCGCAGCGTCGCAGAGTCCAGCGGCGCGGTCTCGCCGGCGGCGCTGCCGAGGTTGACCAGCCGGCCGCCGGGCCGCAGCACCCGCAGCGCGGCCGCGGCCGCAACCCCGAACACCGGGTCCAGCACGAGATCGACCGGCTCGCCGCAGGCGGCGCGCAGGGCGTCGGCCACGTCGGCGACGTCGGCCGGTCCGTCCGGCAGCGGCGCGACGGCGTCGGCACCCAGTCGCAGCGCCCGCTCCCGAGCAGCCTGCGAGCGGGCGGCGGCGACGACCCGGCGGGCACCGGCGAACCGGGCCAGCTGAACGGCGGACTGCCCGACGACCCCACCGGCGCCCAGCACGAGCACGTGCTCGCCCGGGGTGAGCCCGCCGCGCCAGGTCATCGCCACCTCCGCGGCGACGGCGGACAGGCCGAGCGCGGCGAACAGCACCGGATCGACGCCGGCGGGCAGCGGGACGACGTCGTCCTCGGTGGCGCAGGCGCGGGCCCGCATGCTGCCGTGGCCGGGGGCCATGCCGGCGGTGGTGGCGAACCAGACGGGCGTGCCGGGCGGGATCCGGTCGGTGCCCCGTTCGACCACGCCCACGCCCTGCACGCCGGGCACGTACGGCACCTCGGGCGGGCCGAAGTAGGAGGTGCCGGAGGCGCAGAGCCGGTCGAGCGGGGTGATCGGGGCGGCGGTGACGGCGATGAGCAGCTCGCCGGGACCGGGCTCCGGCGGCGGGGCGGTGGCGGCGACGGGTGGCTCGCCGGGCACGTGCACTACCGCTGCGGGGATCACGGGCGGCCCCTCACGTCCAGGGTTGCGGGGGTACCGGGGTGGCGGCGCGGTCCACCGTCTCGTAGATGCGGCGGGCCACCGGGCGGCGCATCTCCTCGGCGAGCTGCCCGATCAGCCCGGCGGTGCGGGCGAGCAGGGCGAAGCCGCGCAGCAGCGGGATCGGCAGGCCGAGATCGGCCAGGGCGGCGCCGCACACGCCGGCGCCGTTGAGCGGCAGTGTGCGGCCCAGCACCTGCGGATGGACCCGGCCGATCGCGGCGAACAGCGTCAGGTGCGGCCCGACCAGACCCTCCTCCTCCGCGATGGCGAACAGCCGCCGGGTGCGCGGATCACCCTCCTTGTGCACGGGATGGCCGAGGCCCGGCACGAACGCTCCCGCGGCCCGTCGTTCCTCGACGACCTCCAGCGCGAGCGCGTCCCAGCCGTCGTCGTCGCTGGGCAGCGGGTCCCGGTCGCGCAGCACCTCGTGCAGGAACCTGCCGCAGTCCTCGGTGACGCCGAGGAACCGGGAGCCGCCGCCGAGCAACCCGGCGGCGAGCGCGCCCTGGATGGAGTCCGGGGCGGACAGGTACGTCAGCCGGGCCGCGAGTGCGGTGGGGGTGAACCCGTGGTCGGCGAGTGCGGCCAGCACGGCCTCGAACACCCGGACCTGGCCGGGGGTGGGCCGCTGCTGGGTGGCGAGCCAGAACGCCAGCTCACCGAACCCGACGTTGCCCATGACGTCGGTGGCGAGGTCCTGGCCCAGCAGGGTGATCGTCTTCAGGTCGGACGCGCCCAGCGCGGTCGGGTACGGCGCCGCCGGATCGAGTGCGGGGTCAGTCATGGGACGCCTCCAGCCAGGCCCGCAGTTCTTCCCCGTGTTCGTCCAGCTCAGGCGGTGGGAGGTGGTAGCGGGGCGGGGTAGCCGAGAACGTGATCGGGTTGCGCACCATGGGCACGGCCCGCTCACCCTCCCCGACCTGCACGACGGGTTCGAGCCCGAACTTCTCCGCGGCCGCGAAGCCGCCGTCGATGGTGTTGATCGGGCCGGCCGGCACCCCGGCGGCCACGAGCAGCTCGAACCACTCCTCCGCCCCGCGCGCGGAGAGCGCCTTCACCAGCAGCGGTCGCAGCTCGTCGCGGTGGGCGGTGCGGTCGGCGTTGTGCCGGAACCGGGGATCGTCGGCCAGCTCGGGCACCCCCAGCACCTCGCACAGCCTGCGGAACTGCCCGTCGTTGGCGGCGGCGACGATGAGGTCGCGGTCGGCGGTGGGCAGCGGCTCGTACGGGTAGACGCTGGGGTGCGCGTTGCCCATCCGGTAGGGCACCACGCCGCCGGCGACGTAGGCCGAGCTGTGGTTGACCAGCCCGGACAGCGCCGACGACAACAGCTCGATCTCGATGTGCTGGCCCTCACCGGTGGCATCGCGGTGGCGCAGGGCGGCCAGGATGCCGATCGCGGCGTCCTTGCCGGCCATGACGTCGAACACCGAGATCCCGGCCCGGTACGGCGGGCCGTCCGGCTCGCCGGTGAGGCTCATCAGCCCGGACATGGCCTGCACCATCAGGTCGTAGCCGGGGACGTGGGCGCCACCGGTCGAGCCGAACCCGCTGATCGAGGCGTAGACGACCCCCGGGTTCGCGGCGCGCACCGACTCGTAGTCGAGCCCGAACCGGGCCATGCCGCCCGGCTTGAGGTTCTGGATCACGACGTCCGCGCGGCGGGCCAGCTCGCGGGCGAGCGCGCGATCGCCCTCGTCGCGCAGGTCCAGCGCGATCGACCGCTTCCCGCGGTTGATCGACAGGTAGTACGTCGAGGTCGTGCCGCGGGCGGGCGGGATCCAGGTGCGCGTCTCGTCGCCCTGCGGGGACTCGACCTTCACCACGTCGGCGCCCATGTCCGCGAGCAACATCGTCGCGTAGGGGCCGGCCAGTACGCGGGAGAAGTCGGCGACGAGGACACCGGACAGCGGTCCCCCGGAAGTCATTGCACTCCTTGCGTTCGCTGCACGGACAGTTGTCCGTTGTTGGGTGATGCTACGACGCGACGGTCACGTGCGGAACCGTCTCCAGCCGCGCGAAGTCCGCGCTGATCTCGCCCGCGGTCTGCAGGAGCAGCGGCAGGTACTCGTCGAGCAGTTTCTCGACGGGGGTCTCGGCGGCGTGCGTGTTGACGTTGATGCCGGCGATGACCCGGCCGCTGCCGTCGCGCAGCGGGGCGGCCACCGAGCGGATCCCCGGGGCCAGCTCCTGGTCGGTGAGCGCCCAGCCGCGAGCACGGACGTCGCGCAGCTCGGCATCGCGCTCCTGCTTGGTCAGCACCCGTGCCGGCACCAGGCCCGACCGGGACGGCTCGGCGAGGATCCGGTCGACCTCCTCCGGCTCCAGCGCGGCGAGCTGGACCTTGCCCAGCGAGGTGGCGATCGCGGGGAACCGGGTGCCGATCTGCACGGCCAGCGCCACGATCTTCGGCACGGACACGCGGGCCACGTAGACCACGTCGGAGCCGTCGAGCTGGGCGATCGAGCACGACTCGTTCGTGCGCGCGACCAGTCGTTCCATGTGCGGGCGGGCGACCTCCCACAGACCGAGCGACCGGGTGTAGGCCACACCCAGATCGAGCACCCGCGGGGTGAGCGCGAACCCGCCCTCACCGGTGCGGACGTAGCCGAGTTCGGCGAGCGTGAGCAGGATCCGCCGGGCCGTGGGGCGGGCGAGCCCGGTGGCCGCGGCCACCTCGGCCAGCGTCATCGTGGGCCGGCCGGGGCGGAAGGCGGTGATCACCTCGAGCCCGCGGGCGAGCGCCTCGATGAAATCCGGTCCGGTCCCTTCTCGCGGCATCGACTTCCCTTCCCGCCGACCGGCGGCCGACGCCGCCCCTTGACAGGGACCGTACCGCAGTCGAGAGTCTGCTACCCGACCCGTTGACCGTCAGGCGGACAGTGGTCCGATCTTCTCCCGGAGGGTGACCCATGCGCGAGTCCGGACGTCCGGTGGTGCTGCGCGGCGGCCTGGTGCTCACGATGGACGATGCGCACACGGTGCTCCCCGAGGGGGACGTGCTCGTCGTGGGTGACCGCATCGCGGAGGTGGGATCGCGACTCGAGGTGCCCGAAGGCACCGAGGAGATCGACGCGCGCGGCGGCATCGTCATGCCCGGCATGATCGACACGCACCGGCACATGTGGCAGACGGCGATGCGCGGCTACGGCGCCGACTGGACGCTGACGCAGTACTTCGTCTGGTACTACCTCGAGTCCGGTAAGCACTTCCGCCCGCAGGACATCCGCGCCGGCAACCTGCTCGCAGCGCTGGAGGCGATCGACGCCGGCGTCACGACCTGCGTGGACTGGTCGCACGGGCTGCAGACCCCGCTGCACGCCGAGGCGGCGGTCGACGCGCTGCGCTCGGTGCCCGGCCGGTTCGTCCTCGCCTACGGCAACATCCAGCAGGCGCCGTGGGAGTGGGCGACCTCGCCGGACTTCACGGCGTTCGCCAAGCGCATCATCGAGGCCCGCGACGACATGCTCGGCTTCCAGATGGCGTTCGACGTGACCGGGGACCCGGAGTTCCCGGAGCGGGCCGCCTACGAGGTGGCGCGCGAGCTGGGCGTCGCCGTCACCACGCACGCCGGTGTCTGGGGCGCGACCAACGACGACGGCATCCGGCTCGCCCACGAGGCCGGGTTCCTGAACGAGTCGAGCATCTTCGTGCACGCGGCGACGCTCTCCCCCGACTCCTACCACCGCATCGCCGCCAGCGGCGGCTCGGTGTCGGTGTCCACGGAGAGCGAGCAGAGCGCGGGTCAGGGCTACCCGCCCACCTGGGCACTGCGCAACTACGGCATCCCGGTCTCGCTCTCGATGGACACCAGCGTGTGGTGGAGCGGTGACCTGTTCTCCGCCATGCGCAGCACGCTGGGCGCCGACCGCTCCCGCGAGCACCTGGAGGCGCACGCCCGCGGCGAGACCATCACCGCGCACAAGCTGCGCGCCGAGCACGTCGTCGACTGGGCCACCCGCGGCGGCGCGAAAGCCCTCGGCCGCGACCACGAGCTGGGCAGCCTCGAACGCGGCAAGAAGGCCGACATCGTGCTGCTGCGCAACGACGACTCCCCCGTCTCCTTCCCGATCCTGCACCCCTACGGGCACGTCGCTCTCCAAGCGCAGCGCGGCGACGTGCACACCGTCCTGGTCAACGGGCGGATCGTGAAGCGCGCGGCAGGCTGGTCGGCGCCGACCTCGCCGACGCGCGGGCGCTGGTCGCGGAGACCGTCGAGTACCTGCGCTCGACCCTCGGCGACGAGGCGTGGATCAAGGGCATGCACCCCGACGTCCCGGAGACCTCGATCCTCGACAACCCGTACCAGTACACCGACTACGGGACGGCGGCCACCCACGGCGGGTGAGCCGCTCGAGGTCACGGGCAGGAGGCCGACAACTGGGAGGGTCAGGGCCTCCTGCCCGTGTCCGCCACACCGCCAGCACAGGCCGCCCCCAACACACAGCGGAGGAGGCAACGAGCGGCCCTTTCGTGCACTCGGAGTGGACGAAAGGACCGTTCGTTGCGCCCGGGTGGGTGGGGCGGGATCCAGGGGCAGCGCCTCGGATCCGCGGACCCGACCCGATCGTCACCCCTTCCGCAGCACCGGCCCCCCGGGGATCACCATCAGGTTCCCCTCCTCCACGTCGACGCGCGCCCGACTCCCGTGCCCCAGCTCGCCGGCGATGATCATCCGCGACAGCCTCCGGTCCAGCTCCCGGGCGATCGTGCGCCGCAGGGGCCGCGCACCCAGCTCCGGCTGCGTGCCGTGCTCGGCGAACCACGCCACGGCGGCGTCGCGCACGTCCAGTTCGATGCCCTGCTTCCGCACCCGCTCGACGGTCTCGGCGAGCAGCAGTCGGGCGATGGCGCGCAGCTCGTCGGGGCCCAGCGGGTGGAACTGCACCACCTCGTCGATCCGGGCCCGGAACTCCGCCCGGAACACCCCGGGCAGCAGCTCGACCCCCAGGTTGCTGGTCATGATCACGACGGTGTTCGTGAAGTCGACGGTGCGGCCGTGCGCGTCGGTGAGCCGGCCCGCGTCGAGCACCTGCAGGAGGGTGTTGGTGACCTCCAGGTGCGCCTTCTCGATCTCGTCGAGCAGCAGCACCGCGTACGGGGACCGGCGAACGGCCTCGGTGAGCTGCCCCGGCTCGTCGAACCCGATGTGGCCGGGTGGTGCCCCGACCAGCCGCATCGCGGAGCCGCGGTCGGCGTACTCGCTCATGTCGAACCGCAGCAGCGCGTCGGGCGAGCCGAACAGCACCTCGGCCAGCGCACGGGCCAGCTCCGTCTTGCCGACCCCGGTCGGCCCGATGAACAGGAACGACCCGACGGGCCGGTTCGGTGAGGAGAGCCCCGCCCGGCCGGCACGGACGGCGTCGGCGACCGCGGTGACCGCCTCGTCCTGCCCGACGACCCGCCGGTGCAGCAGCCGCTCCAGGTCGAGCAGCTTGTCCCGCTCGGCGCGGGTCAGCTCGGTGACCGGGATGCCGGTGCTGCGGGCCACGACAGCGGCGACGTCGTTCGCCGTGATCAGCGGTGGCCCGCTCGGCGGCGGGGCCTCCGCCGCCTCGATCTCGCGGGTCAGCTCCATCGCGCGCTCGTAGTCCTCGGCGTCGACGGCGACGTCGCGGGCGCGGCGCAGCTGCTCCAGCAGGGAGGCGCGGGCGGCCGGGTCGGTGGGCACGCTGATGCGGGCGCGGGCGGCGGCGCGGTCGAGCAGGTCGATCGCCTTGTCGGGCAGGAACCGGTCGGTCAGGTAGCGATCGGACAGGGTCGCGGCCGCGGTGAGCGCGTCGTCGCCGATGAGGACGTCGTGGTGCTCCTCGTAGCGGGCGCGCAGGCCGCGCAGGATCTCGATGGTGCCCTCGACGGTCGGCGGCGCGATCCGCACCGGCTCCAGCCGCCGTTCCAGTGCGGCGTCCTTCTCGATGTGCTTGCGGTACTCACCGGGGGTGGTGGCACCGATCAGTTGCAGGTCGCCGCGGGCCAGCGCCGGCTTGAGCAGGGTCGCGGCGTCCATCGGGGCGCCCTCCGCCGAGCCGGCCCCGACGATGGCGTGCACCTCGTCGATGAACAGCACGACGCCCCGCTTCGCCCGGACGACCTCGTCGATGATCGAGGTGAGCCGCTGCTCGAACTCGCCGCGGTACTTCGTGCCCGCGACCATCGCGCCGACGTCCACCGACACGACGCGCACGCCGCGCAGCTGCTGCGGCACGCTGCCCTCGGCGATGCGCTGCGCGATGCCCTCCACGATCGCCGTCTTGCCCACGCCGGGATCCCCGATCAGCACCGGGTTGTTCTTGGTCCGGCGGGCCAGGACCTCCAGGACCTGCTCGATCTCCGCGTCGCGACCGATGACCGGGTCGAGCCCGCCGCGGGCGGCCCGGGCGGTCAGGTCGGTGCCGAACCGGTCCAGCCGCGGGGTGCGGGCACCGCGCTGCGGCGCGGCCTGCTCCGGCTCCTCCCCCGTGGGTGCGGTGAAGTCGGGGTCGGTGAACGGGCGGAACGCCTCCCCGAGGTTCTCGGTGAGGTTGCCGAGCAGGCGCTCGACCATGTCGTCCAGCGGACCGAAGCCGCCGGGTCGGTCGTTGTCGGGCACGGGCACCTCGTCAGTCTCTCGTGGGCGGGCGTTGCCTCGATGGTGCCTGAAATGCGCGGACGACGACGGCCAGTACGGCTCGACGGCGATCACGGGCCGCGGCGCAAGCCCCCGACCCGGGCATGGATAGGATCCGGCGCGATGCGTCGACCGGTGCAGTGGCAGGCCGCTCCCCCTTCGCTGGCCGCGCGGCACCGTCCTGAGGTACAGGGCCTGCGCGCGGTCGCGGTGTTCCTCATCGTCGTCTACCACGTGTGGATCGGGCGCGTCTCCGGCGGTGTCGACGTCTTCTTCGTCCTCACCGGGTTCCTGCTGACCGGCGGGCTGGTCCGCGCTGCCGAGCAGGGCCGGCTGAACCTGCGGGCCCGCTGGACGCGCACGCTGGCCCGGCTCGTGCCCGCCGCGTCCGTGGTGCTCGTGGCCGTTGTCGCGGCCGGGATGTGGCTGCTGCCGGCCGGGCGGTGGAGCCAGACCGTGCGCGAGGTGGCTGCGGCGGCGCTGTTCGCCGAGAACTGGCAGCTCGCCGCCGACGCCGTCGACTACGAAGCCCGCTCGCAGGCCACGAGCGTCGTGCAGCACTTCTGGTCGCTCGCCATCCAGGGCCAGGTCTTCTTCCTGTTCCCGCTGTTGGTGGCGGTGATCGCGCTGGCCTGCGGGCGGCGGACCGAGCTGATCCGCGGTCGGGTGACGCTCGCGCTGCTCTGGCTCGGCGCGGCGTCGCTGCTGTTCTCGATCGGCCAGACCGCCGACAACCAGCCGCTGGCCTACTTCCACACGACGACCCGGTTGTGGGAGTTCGCGGTCGGCGGCCTGCTCGCACTGCACCTGGACCGGCTGGTGCTGGCGTGGAAGCTGCGGATCGCGGCCGGCTGGGCGGGCGTGCTCGGCCTGGTGGCCTGCGGTGCGCTGCTGCCGGTCGCCTCGACGTTCCCCGGTTGGATCGCGCTGTGGCCGGTCACGTGCACCGCGCTCGTGCTCGCCGCGGGTGCCACCGGCAGCCGGCTCGGGGTGGATCGGCTGCTCACCAACCCGGTGGCCCGCTGGATCGGCGACCGCAGCTACGCGATCTACCTGTGGCACTGGCCGATCCTGATCATGGTCATGGCGGTCACCGGCGGCACGTTCGCCGACCTGCCGACCGGCCTCGCGATCGTCGCGGCCGCGGTCGTCGCCGCAGCCTTCACCCACCGGTTCGTCGAGGAGCCCGCCGCCCGCCGCGGCGGCCTGCGGATCCCCGCGGTCGCCACCGCCGCCGTCCTGGTCGCGACGGTGGCGTGGCAGGCCGCGGCGATGCTCGCCGACCGCCCGTCCGGCGCGGCCGGGGCCCCCACCCACCCCGGCGCGCTCGCCCTCGCCGACACCTCCATCGACCCCGCCGCGTGGGAGGGCGTGCCACCGGTGCCGCCGCTGGTGTCGGTGCACGAGGACTGGGAGCGGATCGAGCGCTGGAACTGCCGGCCGCTGCAGGGCTTCCCGCAGGACCTGTGCACCCGGCCCCGCCCGGGCGCGCAGGAGCCGCCGGCGCGGCGCGTGGTGGTGGTCGGCGACTCGCACGCCCAGCAGCTCTCCGCGGCGCTGGGCCCGATCGCCGACGCGGAGAACTGGGAGCTCACCGACATCGTCCGCGGAGCCTGCCCGTTCTCCACCGTCTCGGAGAACGATCCCGACGACGCCGACTGCGTGGCCTGGCTGGCCGCGGCGTTCGACGAGATCGCCGCGCTGCGCCCGGACGTCGTGGTCACGCTCGCGACCCGCACGGTCCGGGTCGGCCTGACCGAGCACACCCCGGCCGGCTTCGTCGAGCAGTGGCGGCGACTGGCCGACCTCGGCATCCCGGTGCTCGCGCTGCGCGACAACCCGCGCTTCGACGAGTCGATGCCCGACTGCGTGGCCCGCAACTCCGAGGATCCGTCCGTGTGCGGCGCCGACCGCGCTGACCTGTACGCGCCGGAGCCGCCGTGGGTCCGCGCCGAGGGTGTGCCGCCGACGGTCTCGTTCCTCGACATCGCCGACGCGGTCTGCACGCCGGACCGCTGCCCGGCCGTCATCGGTAACGTGCTGGTCTACCTCGACGACAACCACCTCACGGCGACCTACGCGACCACGATGGCGCCGCTCATCGCCGACCGGGTGCGCGCCGCGATCGGCAGCCCCTGACCCCGTTGAAGGAGTCAGTGTTGACCGTCCGGCGTTGACCGGTCCGGCGCGGCCCGAGCAGGATGGAGTGCTCCCGGCCCGACGACGCGCGAGGAGCCGCCGTGTATCCAGGGAAGTTCGCCGCCCTCACCCCCGACAAGCCCGCGGTCGTCATGTCCGACACCGGCGCCGCGCTCACCTACGCCCAGCTCGAGGAGCGCTCGGTGCGGCTGTCGCGGGCGCTGTGGGACGCCGGCCTGCGCCCCGGGGACAACGTCGCGCTCCTGGCGGAGAACTCCCTGCGCACCTACGAGGTGTACTGGGCGGCCATGCGCAGCGGGCTGTACCTGACCGCGATCAACTTCCGGCTGCACCCCGACGAGGTGACCTACATCGTCGACGACTGCGGGGCGAAGGCGCTGGTCGTCTCCACGGGGCTCGCCGAGACGGCCACCGTCGTCCACGACGCGACCCCCGGCGTCGGGCTGCGGCTGGCGTTCTGCACCGACCCGGCCGACGACCTGCCGCCGGGCCACGACGACTACGAGGCCGCGCTCGCCGCGGCCTCCCCCGAACCGCTGCCCGAGCAGCCGCGCGGCCGGGACATGCTCTACAGCTCCGGCACCACCGGCCGGCCGAAGGGTGTGAAGGCGCCGCTGCCCGGGGTGTCGGTGACCGAGGGCGGCGACCTGCTGCTCAGCCTGTTCGGCCCGCTCTACGGCTTCGCCGCCGACACCGTCTACCTCTCCCCCGCCCCGCTCTACCACGCCGCCCCGCTGCGCTTCGGCGGGATGATCCACCAGGTGGGCGGCACCGTCGTGGTGATGCCGCGGTTCGACGCGGCCGCCGCCCTGGCCGCGATCGAGCGCTACCGCGTCACGCACAGCCAGTGGGTGCCGACGATGTTCGTGCGGATGCTGAAGCTGCCCGACGAGGTCCGCACAGCCCACGATCTGTCCTCGCACCGGGTGGCCGTGCACGCCGCGGCGCCGTGCCCGGTCGAGGTCAAGCAGCGGATGATCGACTGGTGGGGCCCGATCCTGCACGAGTACTACGCCGCGACGGAGTCCATCGGGCTCACCGTGATCGACTCGCCCACCTGGCAGCAGAAGCCGGGATCGGTGGGCCGGTCGCTGCTCGGCGTGCTGCACGTCTGCGGCGACGACGGGCAGGAGCTGCCGCCCGGCGAGGTCGGACTGGTGTACTTCGAGCGCGATCAGTTCCCGTTCGCCTACCACAACGATCCCGAGAAGACCGCCGCGGCGGCCCACCCGGACCACCCGACCTGGGCCACCACCGGCGACGTCGGCTACGTCGACGAAGACGGCTTCCTGTTCCTCACCGACCGGCAGTCGTTCATGATCATCTCAGGCGGGGTGAACCTCTACCCGCAGGAGATCGAGAACGCGCTCGCCCTGCACCCGGCCGTGCTCGACCTGGCTGTGATCGGCATCCCCGACCCGGACATGGGCGAGCAGGTCAAGGCCGTGGTGCAGCCCGCGCCGGACGTCGAGCCAGGGCCCGAGCTGGAGGCCGAGCTGCTGGAGTTCCTGCGCGCCCGCATCGCCGGCTACAAGATCCCACGCAGCATCGACTTCACCGACGACCTGCCGCGCACCGAGACCGGCAAGCTGCAGAAGCACAAGCTGCGGGCCCGCTACACCTCGCCGGCCCCGGCGTGACGGCTGCCCGCTACTTCTTCGGCTTGGCGTAGATCGACTCGATCGCCTCGGCGTACTTCTTCGCGACGACGGCCCGCTTCACCTTCATCGATGGGGTCATCTCGCCCCCCTCTTCGGTGAAGTCGACCGGGAGGATGCGGAACTCGCGGATCTGCTCGGCGCGCGACACCTGCGAGTTCGCGTCGTCGACGGCCTTCTGCACCTCGGCGCGCAGCAGCGGGTCGTCGACGAGCTCGGCGAGCGGGGTGTCCTCGGGCCGGCCGGCGTTGCGCAGGAACCGGGGCAGCGCCTCCTGGTCGATCGTGATGACCGCGCCGATGAACGGCTTGTTGTCGCCCACCACCATCGCCTGGCTGATGATCACGTGCGAGCGGAGGCGGTCCTCCAGCACGGCCGGGGCGACGTTCTTGCCGCCCGCGGTGACGATGAGCTCCTTCTTGCGGCCGGTGATGTAGAGGAAACCGGCGTCGTCGAGCTCGCCGATGTCGCCGGAGTGGAACCAGTCGTCGGTGAAGGCCTCCTTCGTGGCAGCCTCGTTGTTCCAGTAGCCGCGGAACACGATGGGGCCCTTGAGCAAGATCTCCCCGTCGTCGGCGATGCGGACCGCGTGGCCGGGCACCGGCCGCCCCACGCTGCCGACGCGCTGCGCGTCGAGGGTGTTGACGGTGACGCCCGCGGAGGTCTCGGTGAGCCCGTAGCCCTCCAGCACCGGCAGCCCGATCCCGCGGAAGTAGTGGCCGAGCCGCTCGCCGAGCGGTGCGCTGCCGGAGACCGCCGCGACGACCCGACCGCCGGTGACGGCCCGCAGCTTCGCGTAGACGAGCTTGTCGAACAGCGCGTGCTTGAGCCGCAGCCCGAGGCTCGGCCCGCCGGAGTCCTGCGCGCGGCTCCACGCGATCGCGACGTCGGTGGCGGTGTCGAAGATCTTGCCCTTGCCCTCGTCGTGGGCCTTCTGCCGGGCAGCGTTGTAGACCTTCTCGAACACCCGCGGCACGGCCAGCAGGAAGGTCGGCTTGAACGACTGCAGGTCGTCGACCAGCTCCGCGATGTCGGGCGTGTGCCCGATGACCGTGCGCTTGTACACGGCCCCGCACTGGATGACCTTGCCGAACACGTGGGCGAGCGGCAGGAACAGCAGCACCGAGCCGCCTTCCTGCAGCAGCGTCGGCAGGATCGTCGCGACGCTCTTGATCTCGCTGAGCAGGTTGCGGTGGGTCAGCTCGCAGCCCTTCGGCCGGCCCGTCGTGCCGGAGGTGTAGATCAGCGTGGCGAGGTCGTCGGCGCCGACCGCCGAGCGCCGCTCGTGGACCTGGTCCTCGGGCACCTCGGCGCCCTTGGCCTTGAGCTCGTCGACCACACCGGCGTCGATCTGCCACACCTGCGGCAGCGAGCCGAGCGCCGCTTTCACCTGGTCGAGTCGCTCCATGTGTCCGGCGTTCTCGACGATGATGCCCACCGCGCCGGAGTCGGAGAGGATCCAGCTGATCTGGTCGGCCGACGAGGTCTCGTAGATCGGCACGGTGATCCCGCCGACGGCGAGTATCGCGTAGTCGAACAGGGTCCACTCGTAGCGGGTGTGCGAGAGCAGGGCGACCCGGTCACCGGGCTTGACCCCGGAGGCGATCAGCCCGCGCGCGACGTCCGTGACCTCCTTCGCGAACTCGGCGTAGGTCATGTCGTGCCACTGCTTCGCCGCGTCACGCCTGCGGACCCCGACGCTGCCGGGAGCCACCCGCGCGTTCGTGTAGACGGCGGCCACGAGATTCTCGTCGGCCGCGACCTCGAAGGTGGCGGGAACGCTGTACTCGCGCACGGAGGACCTCCTGGAGCCGGCACTGGCAACGTCCGAACGAGGCGAACCTACCTCGGGGGTAATGCGGACTGCAGGCGCCTCGCGTCGCGATTCCGCAAACAATGCCCGGAAGGTCCGGCTCCTCGGCCTCGGCGGTGGTCGCCGCCGGGATGGATGATCATCCTGCCACGGGCGCCGTGCCCTGCCACCCGCGGCGCGCCTCGTCCGGGGCACGCCGCCCCGCCGGTGGACGGGGTGGCCGCCACCGATCCGGCCTGATCCCGGCCGCGCTGCGCCGGCGCCGGCCCGCCGAGGACGCCTCCGGGGCGGCGTGGGACCTGCGCGGCTCGACCGGTCGCCCGACCGACAGCGTGGTGCAGCTCGACCCCGCGCTGCCGCGCGGCGGGTACGCGCTCGACGTCGGCACATCGATGCAGTCGGCGCGGCCGACTCGGCAGGGCGCGCGGCTGCCGCGACGCGGATCGCGCCTGCAGGAGCTCCCCCCCCGGCCAGCTTCGTCACGCCCGCCGCACGACCACCGCGTCTCGAGCTCGCGCCTCAGACCGGCTCGGCGACCGCCCCGCCGGCCGCTGCCCCGAGCTGCTGCAGGTACCGGTAGTTGCCCGGCCGCAGCCGCATCGCGTGCACCACCGTCAGCGGCGGGCCCGGGGCCACCACGATCTCCAGCAGGTCCCGTTCGTCGGTGACCCCGATGTGCAGCACCGTCTGGCCCTGCTCGACCGAGCACAGCGGGGCGTCGAGGACCGCCCGCATCTGGTCGACGGTGACGCCGTGCTTGCGCGCGTTGCGGGTCACCACCACGGCCGGAGAGCCTATGCCGGACCGCTCGGCGCACCGTTCATCGCCCGGCGGCTCGCGATGCGGCGCCGGTCACACCCTCGGTGACCGACGCGGCAGCCCAGCGCGCAAGGTCACCCGTTCGTGGCGCCGTGACCGCCCGCACGTCGCCACGTCGAACACGCAGGGTAGTTTTCCTGATGTCGACCGAAGGACGGGAGGATCATCCGATGGCGTGGTGGGCAGGCCGGAAGGACCGTGAGGTCGAGTTGCAGCACCTCGCCCTGCTCGCCGACCAGAACGCCGAGGCGGCGGCGTACTTCGCCGAGGACCGCCCGGACCGCGCAGCGGCCGTTCTGCTCCAAGTGCGTGCCGAGTGCGAGCAGCTGTTCGGAGCGCACCACCCGGCGTCGCTCACGGTGACCGGCAACCTGGGCGTGGCCCTGGTCGCGGCCGGTCGCGGCGCCGAGGGCATCGCGGTGCTCGAGACCTCCGTGACCGACCGCATCCGCGCCTACGGCAACGACCACCCCGAGACGCTCACCGCCCGCGACGCGCTCGCCACCGCGTACCGGCTCGCCGAGCGGTGGGAGGACGCGATCGCGCTGTACGCCGAGGTGGAGGCGGCGCGCCGGCGCATCCTCGGCGCCGCCCACCCCGACACGCTGACCACGCGCATGGGCGCGGGCCTGGCCATCGCCGCCACCGGGGACATGCGTTCCGCGACGGCGCTGCTGGAGGACGCGCTCGCCGACGCCGAGCAGGTGCTGGGTGCCCGGCACCGCTCGACGATCGCGCTGCGCGCCGCCACGGGCGCCTGCCTCGCGGTGGCCGGGCGCACCACGCGCGCCATCTCGATGCTGGAGCGCGCGATCGAGGACTCCAGCGCCCTGCTCGGACCCACCCACCCCGAGACCGAGGCGCTGCGCGCCGATCTCGCCGACGTGCACCACCCGGAGCGGCTCGGCATCCACCGCCCCGTCCCGGCGTGACACCGGGAGCCCGTCAGAACCCCGGGTACCCGGCGGGCGGGATGCCCTCGTCGTCGCCCGGCTCCTGCTCCTGCTCCGGCCCCGGTTCGGGCACCGTGAGCAGCAGCGGCAGCGCGGTCGCCGCGAAGAGCAGCACCACCGCGAACCAGGCGAACGGCAGCAGCACCGCGAGGATCACGAGGACCGCCAGCGCCGCCACCACCCGGTCGACGACGATCGAGCGGGGCGGGATGAGCCGGGTCTCGAGGCGTGGATAGCGCGCGGCGAGCCCCTCACCGATCTCCTGGAGCAGCTTCTGTTCGCGCTCGTCGAGGGGGCGCGGCTCGTCGTCGGGCCGCGGGTCGATGGTCGCCATGTCCGGTCACCTCCGCCGGCCTGCGGACCTCCATGATGGGCCCGAAGGGCCGGGAAGGCCATCGGTTCTGCCACCCATCTCCGCGTGGGTGGTACCTGTAGCCCGTCCGCGCACCCGTCGAGCGCAGCCCGTGGCGGACCTGCTCCGCCGCAGCGGTGAACGTCCGGGGTGCGCACGGCGCGCAGCGCGGAGCCGGGCTACCCCTCCGGGCCGGCGATCCACTCCCGCACCTCGCACCCCATCCCGCACCGTGTCGGCGCGCGGCATCCCGGTGTCCGCCGCGCGGTGGCGGACGAACGGTCACCCGTCCGCGTGCGGGCATCGCGACCGCGGCCGGCCGACGCTCACCGGCCCAGCCCGGATCCGCCCGCCCGCTGAGCGCGGGTGACCGGGCCGCGCATCGCCGAGCGCAGCGCGTGGTGGACCCGCTCCTCCAGCGCGGTGAACGCCGGCGTGGTCACGACGTCGGGCACGCGCGGGCGCGGGAGGTCCACCACGACCTCGGCGATGACCCGCGTGGGCCGCGGCCCCAGGACCAGCACCCGGTCGGCGAGGTAGACCGCCTCCCGCAGGTCGTGGGTGATCATGACGATGCTGCGGTCGAACGTGGCGCGCACGCCGTCGAGCCACGCCTGCATGTCCGCTCGGGTCAGTGAGTCCAGCGCACCGAACGGCTCGTCGAGCAGCAGCACCGGCCGGTCCAGCACCACCGTGCGCAGCAGCGCCGCGCGCTGGCGCATCCCGCCCGACAGCTCCCCCGGCCGGGAGCGCTCGAACCCGGCGAGCCCGAACGGCTCGAACAACTCCCCCGCCCGCTTGCGCGCCTCGGCCCGCGAGACGCCCGCGACCTCCAGCCCGAGTGCGGTGTTGTCCAGCACGGTCCGCCACGGGAACAGCAGGTCCTGCTGAGGCATGTAGGCGAACGGCGCGGTGGCGCCGGTCGCGTCCCGCCCGTCGACGAGCACCCGCCCGGAGTCCGGCGGCTCCAGCCCGCCCAGCACCGTGAACAGCGTCGACTTGCCGCACCCGCTGGGCCCGACGACCGCGACGAACTCCCCCGGTGCGACCTCCAGCGACACCCCGTCGAGCACCGGGCCGGTGCCGGGGAAGCCCTTGCGGACGTCGTCGAGCCGCACGTGCACCAGTTCAGCCACGGCGGCTCCACGGGATCACCAGGCGCTCCACCACGTAGGTGAGCCCGAACAGGGCGACCGAGAGCACCGCGGTCACCCCGACCGCGGCGAGCACCAGGTCGGTGCGGAATGCGTTCTTCTGGATGCTCATGTAGATGCCCAGCCCGGCGGTGGCCCCCACGTACTCGGCGAACACCGCGCCGGTGACGGCGTAGGTGATCCCGATGCGCAGCGCGGTGAAGAACCTCGGCAGCGCGCCGGGCAGCCGGACGTAGCGGAACTGGTCCCACCGCGAGGCGCCCATGCTGCGCAGCAGGTCGGTGGCGGCCTTGTCGGTGGCGGCGAACCCCTCGATGAGCCCCACCGCCACCGGGAAGAACGTCACCAGCGCGATGACCAGCACCTTCGGCAGCATGCCGAAGCCGAACCAGATGATCATCAGCGGGGCGATCGCGATGATCGGCACCGTCTGCGACGCGACCAGCAGCGGGGTGAGCGCGCGGCGGATCCACGGCACGAAGTCCGCTGCGATCGCCAGCGCCCAGGCGACCGCCAGCGAGGCGCCGAACCCGACGAGTGTGACCTGCAGCGTCGGCACGGTGTTGGCCCACAGCTGGTCGCGGTGCGCCCAGCCCTGCTCCAGCACCCGCAGCGGCGACGGCAGCAGCTGCGGCTTGATGCCGGAGACGTCGACGTAGACCTGCCAGACGACCAGCAGCACCGCGACCAGGACCACCGCGGGCCAGGCGCGGCGCCACGACGACCGCCGCGCCCGGGTGGCTGCGTCGGGCGGCGCAGCCACCGGGGCAGGGCGTGGCTCGGCGGTGCGCGGCGGGGTGGCGGTCACGGCGCGAGGTACCCGTCGGTGAACCAGGTCGCGAAGTCCGGCCTGGTGGCGAGCGGTGCGCCGTCCGGGCCGGTGAGCACGCCCTGGTCGAACACCCAGCCCGAGTAGCCCGCCCAGCGCTCCAGCGTCTGCGTGCCGACGACCCCGTCGTCGTCCTTCAGGTAGCCGGCGGACAGCACCTCCTGGCTGCGCCGCACCAGTTCGGCCGCGGACGCGAGGTCCGGGTTGGCGTCGATGAGCGCCTGTGCCCCGGCCGCGGCGTCATCGGCGGCGAGCTGGTAGCCGCGCTGCGCGGCCTGCACGAACGCGCGCGCGAGATCGGGGTGGTCAGCCAGCCACGGCGCGTTACCGATGATGATCACGTTGTACGCGTCGGGGATGCCGAAGTCGCGGTAGTCGAACGTCGTGAACGGGCGGCCGGCCAGCTCGGCTTCGATGCCCTCCCACGCCATGAACGGCTCGGTGAAGTCGGCCTCGCCGGACTGCACCGCCTCGTAGGCACTGGTGCCGAGCACGACCGACTCGAACTCACCGCGGCCACCGGCCGCCTGGATCACCGATCGCATCTTCGGCACCTCGCTCGGGCTGCCGAAGCCGCCGTACACCTTCCCGTCGAGATCGCGCGGCGAGGTGATGTCGGTGCGATCGCCCCGCACCCCGATCGCGCTCCCCCAGTGCTGCATCACGGCCAGCACGGAGACGGCGTCGGCGCCCGCTGCCTTGGCGAAGGTGAACGTGTCCTGGAAGGAGATGCCGAACTCGGCCGAGCCGGACGACACGAGCGTCTCCGGAGAGACCTGGCCGAACGGCAGGAACTGCACGTCGAGGCCCGCCTCGCGGAACCAGCCGCGCTGCTGGGCGACGTACAGCCCGGTGTGGTTGGTGTTGGGCGTCCAGTCCAGCGCCACCCGGATCTGCGCCGGCCCTGGCTCGGACGAGGCCGGTGATCCCCCGCACGCGGCGAGGACGAGCGCCAGGGCAGCGGTGAGCAGGACGGCGAACGTGCGTCTCATCGACGGTCCTCCCTACGCCGGTGCTAACCGGGTCAGGTGCGAACGGTCGGCGGCCGATCCTGCCGCCATCTCAGCCTCGGAGCGTGAGGTTCCCGCGGGTCGCCCCGACCCTACCCCGGAAACCCGCACCGACGGCGTGGTGTTGACCGCACCCGAGATCCACATGTCCGCACCGGTGCGCCGGCCCGGCGCGGGAGGCGACGCTGACGGGGTCATGTCCCAGCGTCAGGAGTTCCCCGTGCGTCCCGCATCCGTTCTCGCGTCACTGCTCGCCGCCGCCGTCCTCGCGCTGTCCGGCTGCTCGGTCTCGACGACCTCGTGCAACGCCGTGCGCTGCTCGGCCACCGTCACCGGGGAGAAGAGCATCGACATCTCGCTGGGCAACCGGGACCGCACCCTGCACGTCGGCCCGATCGGCCAGCGCGGCGTGGCGCTGTCGGTGCTCGGCGCCGAGCAGGTCGTGCCCGCGGGGTCCGCCGTCGTGATGGGCGGGCTGCGCATCGGCGTCGTGCGGATCGACGGTAACACCGTCGAGCTCGATGTGACCCGCGCCTGATCCCGCCGTCGCACGGCACTGCTCAAACGGCACTGCTCAAACGGCACTGCTCAAACGGCACCGAGCACCGGCTCGAACGCCAGCTCTGCCGCCCCGACCAGCTTCGCGTCGCGGCCGAGCGGGCTGATCTCGATCCGGGTGCCGCCGATGGCGCGGCTGACCAGGCTGCGCTCGTGCACCTGCCGGCGGACGTGGTCGACCACCGGCCCCGGCAGTGCGGTGAACAGGTCGCCGAGCACGACCATCTCCGGCGCCATCATGTTCACGACGCCGACGAGGCCCGCGATCAGCCACTCGACGTACTCGTCGAGCGGGCCGGGCATCGGGTTGGCGGCGAGCGAGCGCAGCTCGGCGACGATCACGCCGCGGGCGGAGGACTCGGGCAGACCCAGCGCCCGGCACAGCGCCGCCTCCCCGACCTCGGTCTCCCAGCACCCGCGCGAACCGCAGTAGCACGGCCGGCCGTCCGGGCGGACCGGGATGTGCCCCAGCTCGCCGACGTAGCCGCGGGTGCCGCGCAGCGGCGCGCCGCCGGAGATCACGCCGCCGCCGACACCGCGCTCGGCGGAGATGTAGACGATGTCGGTGAGCTCGCGGGCGTTGCCGCGCACGTGCTCGGCGAGCGCGCCGAGCTCGGCGTCGTTGGCGACCTGCACCGGCAGCTTGAGGACAGCGCCGAGCCGCTCTCCCAGCGCGACGTCGCGCCATCCGAGGTTGGGTGCCTCGTGCACCCAGCCGTCGGCGCGGCGGACGACGCCGGGCACCGACACCCCCACCCCCCTGGCGGGGACCGCCACCTCCTCGACGAGCAGCTGCGCGGACTCGGCGATGTGGGTGATCACCTCGCCGGGGGTGCGGGTGGCGCGGTGCAGGTTCCAGCTGTGCCGGCCCAGGATCTGCCCGCCGATCCCGACCAGCGCCATCGCGACCTGTTCGACGCGGATGTCGACGGCGAGCACGGCCGCGGCTTCGGGATCGGGGATCACCATCAGCGAGGGCCGACCGGCGCCGCTGCGCTGCACCGGGACGGCCTCGGTGACGACGCCGGACTCGGCGAGCCCGTCCACGACCGCCTTGATGGTGCTGCGGTTCAGCCCGAGCTCGGCGGCCAGGGTGGCCCGCGTGCACGGCCCCGCGACGTGCAAACGCCGCAGGAGGGCGGCTCGGTTGTGGCGGCGCACCTCGTCCGGGCGGGCACCTGAGGACAGAGCAGGCACCCCGTTGGCCCCCCAGGCCCGGCTCATGGGTGAGCCACCTCGCTTTCCCTCCGCGACGGGCTCAGCGGGTCGCCGTCGCCGATCGGCGCCGGGATGCTACGTCGACCGCGGCCGCCAGCAGCAGAACGAGCCCCGTGACGATGAACACGACGGCCGAGGGTTGCTTCAGCAGGCCCAGTCCGTTCTGCACCGTCGCGAGCACCGCACCGCCGATGACGGCGTTGCTGATCCGGCCGCGGCCGCCGAAGAGCGACGTGCCGCCGATGACCGCCGCGCCGACGGCGAACAGCAGCGTGTTGCCGCCGCCCGCGGTGGGGGAGACCGAACCGACCTTGGACGAGTAGACGATCGCGCCGATCGCGGCCATCGCCGTGGAGATCATGAACACGGCCGCGCGGATGCGCACCACGTCGATGCCGGCGCGGCGGGCTGCCTCGCGGTTGCCGCCGACGGCGTAGACGTGCCGACCGAACTTGGTGCGGTCGAGCACGTAGGTGCCGACGACCAGCAGGGCCAGCACGATCGGCACGACGTAGGGCACACCGGAGATCTCGATGGCGCCGGGCGAGCGGTTCACGGTGAGCAGCGCGGTGGCGATCGCACCGAGCACGACGACCGCGGTCACTTTGGCGAGCACCAACCCGGTGGGCTGGGCGACCAGGCCGAGCCGCCGCCGTGAGCGCTGCCGGTTGAGCAGCACGAACGCGTAGCCGCCCGCGGCGACGACGAACAGCAGCCAGCTGCCGAGGGTGGAGAGGTTGCCGTTGGCGACGGCGAAGATCACCGGATCGCGCAGGCCGAGCGTGCCGCCCTCGCCGATGAACTGCAGCAGCACTCCCTGCCAGGCGATGAACAGCGCCAGCGTGGCCACGAACGACGGCATCCCGAGCTCGGCGACGAGGAACCCCGAGATCGTGCCGAGCACGACGCCGACGGTGATCGCGAACAGCATCTCCAGCCAGGCGTTCGGCGGGAACCCGATGAGCAGCAGGACCAGCGCGATCGCGCAGAACACCGCCGCGACCCAGATCCGCACCACCAGTGCGAGCACGATCGCGACGACCACGACCAGCGCGAACAGGATGAACACCGGCCAGCCGAGGGAGCCGAGCAGGTTGCCGTCGCGCACGAAGTGCAGCGCCATCACCGCGGCGGTCACCCCGGACGCGGTCCCGGCGGCCAGGTCGATCTCGCCGGTGAGCAGCACGAACACCAGGCCCATCGCGATGATGGTCGGCCCCGCGCCCTGCTGGAGCAGGTTGGCGAGGTTGCCGAGGCTGATGAACGTGCCGCCGCTGCCCTGCGGGAGGAAGGTGTCGAGGATCCAGAACAGCACGAACAGCACGAGCAGGCCGGCCAGCGCGGGCAGCGCGCCCAGCTCGCCGTTGCGCAGATTGCGCACGTAGTCGCGGACGGCCTCGCGGGTGGTGCGGGCCGTGGTGTCGATGCCGAAGTCCTCCGCGCGCAGCGACGCGGGCGAGGCCTTCTCCGCGCTCCCCTCCGGCAGCGGCTTCTCGGTCACCGGTTGCTTGAGCTCGGCCATCAGATCGTCACCGCCTCGGGCCGGGCGAGGCCGAGCTCGCCGGAGCGACCCGCCGTGATCAGTTCGACGACCTGGGAGTGGGTGACGTCCTTCGTCGCGACGTCGGCGACCATCCGGCCCAGGTAGAGGGTGGCGATCCGGTCGGACACCTCGAACACGTCGGCCATGTTGTGGCTGATCAGCACGACGCCGAGGCCCTGCTCGGCGAGCCGGCGCACCAGGTCGAGCACCTGGCGGGTCTGCGCGACGCCGAGGGCGGCCGTGGGCTCGTCGAGCATGATCACCTTCGAGTCCCACAGCACCGCCTTGGCGATGGCGACGGTCTGGCGCTGCCCGCCGGACAGGGCCGACACCGGCATGCGCACCGAGGTGACGGTGCGGACCGACAGCGAGGCGAGGGTGCGCCGCGCGGCCTGCTCCATCTCGGCCTCGTCGAGCATCCAGGGGTTGCCGCGCTCGCGGCCGAGGAACATGTTCTGGACGATGTCGAGGTTGTCGGCCAGGGCGAGGTCCTGGTAGACGACCTCGATGCCGAGCTTCGCCGCATCGGTCGGCGAGGTGATGTGCACCGGCTCGCCGTCGAAGAAGATCTCCCCGCGGTCCACCGGGTGGATGCCGGCGACGCACTTGACCAGGGTGGACTTGCCCGCACCGTTGTCACCCACCAGCGCGGTGACCTCGCCGGCGCGCACCGTGAAGTCCACGTCGTGCAGCACCTGGACGGCGCCGAAGCTCTTGTTCACCCCGCGCAGGGCGAGGATCGGTTGGGTCACGGCCTGATTCTCCCGGGATCTCACATCTGGGTCTGGGATCTGCGGTCGGTGCGGGCGCGTCGGGGCCGCGACGCGCCCGCACCGGGTCTCGGACGGACGGGTCAGCTGATGCCCAGCTCCGCGCACGCGGCCTGGGTCTCGGCCACGCAGATCTCCGACGCCTTCACCTGACCGGCGTCGACGACGGTCTTGACGTTGTCCTTGGTGATCAGGACCGGGGTCAGCAGCACCGACTTGACCTTGCGGTTGCCCGTGGGGTCGTCGGTGGTCGCGGTGGCGATCGCGTCCGCGGCGGCGGTGTCGCCCTCGGCGAGCGCGGCGGCGAGCTTGGCGGTCGCCTCCGCCTCCAGGCGGATCTCCTTGAACACGGTCATGTACTGGTCGCCGCGCAGGATGGCCTGCAGACCGTCCGGGGTGGCGTCCTGGCCGGTCACCGGGACCTGCCCGTTGAGCCCGTACTTCTGCAGCACCGTGATGATGGCGCCGGCGAGCCCGTCGTTGGCGGCGACGACGCCGTCGACCTTGCCGCCGTTGCCGGTGAGGATCTGCTCGAAGGTCTGCCCGCCGATCTGGTTGTCCCACTTCTCGATCGGCTGGCTGCGCACCAGCTTCAGCGCGCCGTTGTCGTAGAGCGGCTTCAGGATGTTCTGCTGCCCGTTGTAGAACAGCGTCGCGTTGTTGTCGGTCGGGGCGCCCTCGATCTCGATCACCTGCGCGCCCGGCTTGCCGGCCAGCGCGTCCTTGAGCCCGGTGCCCTGCAGCTCGCCGACCCTCACGTTGTCGAACGACACGTAGTAGTCGCTGGAGCCGCCGAGGTTGAGCCGGTCGTAGTCGATGACCGGGATGCCCTGCGCCTTGGCCTTCGCCGCCACCGCAGCGCCCGACTCGCTGTCGATGGAGGCGATGACCAGGACCTTCACCCCGCTGGCGATCATGCCGTCGGCGAGGGTGGAGAACTTCTGGACGTCGCCCTGGGCGTTCTGGACGTCGGCGTCGAGGCCCTCGGCCTGCATCGCGGCGGTGAGCAGGGGCTTGTCGAAGCCTTCCCAGCGGGCGGAGCTGTCGGTCTCCGGGAGGATCACGCCGACCTTCGTCCCGCCGGCCGGCGCCGCGGCTCCCGAGGGAGCTGCACCGCCCGACGGAGCCGCGTTCTGGCCGCAGGCGGCGAGGGCGAGGGCCATGCCCAGCCCCGCCACTGCGAGCGCAGTCTTCTTGAGCCGCATGTGTCTTCCTTCCACAGCGTCGGGGACACCCGCGATCCGGGTAAATGTTGCGAGCGGCAACGTATGCCGCCGAAGCGCGTGGCGCCAAGCATACTGAATCGAGCAAGTCTGTGCATAACGGTAACAGTTCGATCACATAGGCCGGGGTTTGTTGTCGCCCCCGTCGATCAAGGGTGCCGCGCCGGCCGATCGACGACGTGGCGAACACCACATCCGAACACCGTGCGTGGATTGTTCAGCCGAACGTCACCCGGATCCCCCGGCTGATGTAGTGAAGAACACTCTCCGCCGACGCCGGCGTTACTCACTCTCCGTGACGAATCACGATCGGCCCTCGAGGGGCTCGCCACCGGTGATCCCGCCCGGCCCGGAGCCGTCGCTCTCGTCCCCCTCCCGCGAGCGGAGGGCGACCGCAACCACGACGGCCGCGATACCGACGGCCTCCAGCGGGCCGGGCATCTGACCGAGCGCGACCAACCCGATCACGGTGGCGGTGGCCGGCAGGAGCGCCAGCAGGACGGCGAACCGGCCCCGGCCCACCCGGCGCAGCACGATCTGGTCGAACATGTACGGCAGCAGGCTGGACAGCACCCCGACGCCGGCGGCGATCACCAACACCGTCGGGGAAGCCAGCGGGGCGAGCCCCTCCGGGCCGCCGATCACGATCAACGGGGAGAGCAGGACCGCGGCCACGGTGAACCCGACGGCCATGCCGGAGAAGCCGTCCCCGGCCATCGCGACGCGCTTGCCGAGCACGATGTACGCGGCCCACATACCCGCCGCGACCAGGGCCCACACGAATCCGGACGCGCTCGCGGCCCACTGCACGTCGGCGATCATCACCACGCCCGCGGCGGCCAGCACGACGGCCGCGAGATCGCGCGCGCGCCGGCTCGCGGCGGCCGCGACGACGATCGGCCCGACGAACTCCAGCGCCACCGCGGTGCCCAGCGGCAACCGCGCGATCGCCTCGTAGAACGCGATGTTCATCAGCGCGGTGGCGAGCCCGTAGGCGGCAGCGCCGCGCACCGCGGGCCAGCGCCACGCCTCCCGGCCCGGTCGGACGATCACCAGAAGCACCAGCCCGGCGGACACGACGCGTAACACCGCGACCACAGTCGGCGACAACCGGTCGAACAGTCCCACCGCGAGCGCCGCCCCGACGTACATCGAGACGGCACCCGCGACGAAGAGGGCGGGAGCCGGGACCCGGCTTGCCGCACGACTCGTCAGCCCCGCCATTCCGGTTGCTCTGCGTAATCGGCGGCGGGAGGCATGGTGACCACTGTTAACACGTCACGCCTTGCGGTCCCTCACCGGGGCCACGCATGATTCGTCCGTAGTCAACGGAAGCCAACTGAATCTGCAAACGGTCATCGGGGTCGTCACCTCGCTGCTGAACTGGGCAAGCCCGGATCCGGGGTGGGTGGCACTCGAAGCGATCTCGGCAAACGTGATGGTTGTCGCGACGCGCCCCGGGAACACGTGCAGGGGTGTCTGACGTCTGGGAGAGTGCGACGTACCGCGGAAGCGGTCGTCACAGGGTGGTGCGGGGCTCGCGTCCCGTACCCGATGGAGAGGGAGACCGCTATGCAGCCTGGAACCCTGACCCGGCCGGAGCTGACCCTTGCCGACCGCTGCGACCGCTGCGGGGCCGCTGCGAAGGTTCGGGCCGTGCTCCCGTCCGGTGGAGAGCTGCTCTTCTGCGGCCACCACGGGCGAGCCCACGCCGAGAAGCTCAAGGAGATGCAGGCGCAGGTCTTGAACGGCTGACCGGAGACGGACGACGTGAGACGGGGCGGGCGCTCTCCACGAGTCCCGCCCCGTCGTCGTACTCATCGAGGGATCGACCTCATCGAAGGATCGACGCAGAGGATGACGCTGAGGCGCTGCGGCGTGATCGGACCTGATCGAGCGACCTGACCGAGGGGTCAGCGCCAGGACCGCAGCGTCGCGATGCGCTCCTCGAGCTGCTCGATCGTCGCCATGGCGGTCGGCGGGCCACCGCACTTCGCGCGCAGCTCGTTGTGGATCACCCCGTGCGGCTTCTTCGTGCGGTGGTGCTCCAGCGCCACGAGCGTGTTGAGCTCGCGGCGCAGCGCGGCGATCCGCTCCCGCACCGACATGCCGGCCCGCTGCTCCGGCCTCGGCGGCGGCTCCTCCTTCGGCTCGGGGGCCTTCTTCTTCTCGCGCGAGAGCCACTCCTGCTGCCGTTTGCTGAGCAGCAACCGCACCTGGTCGGGCTCGAGCAGCCCCGGCAGGCCGATGTAGTCCTCCTCGTCGGCGGAGAACGACGTCCCGTCGAAGATCACCTGGTCCAGCTCGGCCTGCGCGCCGAGCGCGGTGAACGACTTGTCCTCCTCGCCCGGCTCGTCCTGGCGGCGCTGGGCGGCGGCGAGCAGCTCGTCGTCCCAGTTCTCCGACGCGCGGTGCGGCTTCCCGAGCACGTGGTCGCGCTGCGCCTCCAGCTCGCTCGCCAGCCCCAGCAGCACCGGAACGCTGGGCAGGAAGACCGACGCCGTCTCACCGGGCCGCCGCGACCGCACGAACCGTCCGATCGCCTGCGCGAAGAACAGCGGGGTGGACGCGCTGGTGGCGTAGACGCCGACGGCCAGCCGCGGCACGTCCACGCCCTCCGACACCATGCGCACGGCGACCATCCAGCGCTCGTCGGACTCCGAGAAGCGCTCGATCCGCGCCGAGGCGCCGGGCTCGTCGGAGAGCACCAGCGCGGGCTGCGTGCCGGTGATGTCGGCCAGGATCGACGCGTACGCGCGCGCCGTCGTCTGGTCGGAGGCGATCACCAGACCGCCGGCGTCCTCCATGCCGCCGTTGCGGTGGGCGGTCAGGCGCCGGTCGGCCGCGGACAGCACCGCCGGGATCCACTCGCCGCCCGGGTCCAGCGCGGTGCGCCAGGCCCGCGCGGTCTGCTCGGCGGTCATCGGCTCGCCCAGCCGCGCGGTGAACTCCTCCCCCGCGCTGGTCCGCCAGCTCGACACGCCCGAGTACGAGATGAACACGACCGGGCGGACCACGCCGTCGGCCAGCGCGTCGGCGTAGCCGTAGGAGTGGTCGGCGCGGCTGCGCAGGGTGCCGTCGGCGTCCGGGACGTACTCGACGAACGGGATCGGGTTGTCGTCGCTGCGGAACGGGGTACCGGTCAGGCAGAGCCTGCGGGTCGCGGGCTCGAACGCCTCCCGGATCGCCTCGCCCCACGACCGCGCGTCCCCGGCGTGGTGGACCTCGTCGAGGATCACCAGTGTGCGCCGGTTCTCCGTGCGCGCCCGGTGCAGCAGCGGGTGCGACGCCACACCGGCGTAGGTGACCGCGATGCCGGTGTAGTCGCTGGACGTGGCCCCGGTGGAGTTGCGGAAATCGGGATCGATCGCGATGCCGACCTGCGCTGCGGCCTGCGCCCACTGGTGCTTGAGGTGCTCGGTGGGCGCCACGACGGTCACGTTGGACACGACCCGGTCGGCCAGCAGCTCGCTCGCCACCCGCAGCGCGAACGTCGTCTTACCGGCTCCGGGCGTCGCCACGGCGAGGAAGTCCTGCGGGGAGGAGGCGAGGTACCGCGCCAGTGCCGCGCGCTGCCACGCGCGCAGCGGACGGCCCCCGCTCGGACCTGACTGCGCGATCTGGACTGCCTGGGACACGCGTCTCCCTGACTCGCTCGACGTCTGATCCGGGCGATCCCGACGGTGGGGGCGGAGTGGGCGGAACGAGGTTAACCCGGGGCCGGTGGCCCCGGGATCGAGCCCCGTGTCCACGGCCGATCGGGGCCGCGTGGTAGCGGCCGAACGGCCCTGGTCACGGCCCGGGTCACGGCCCTGGCCGGATGGTGCCGACGGGCTGCTCAGGCGCTGCGGGCGAGCGCCCCCGGTTCCGCCACGGCCAGGCGGTAGGACTGGAACCGGCCGCCCCGGATCACCGACAGCTCGACCAGCGGCACCCCCGCTGCGGCGAACGCCGCCCGGAACTCCGGCTCGTACGTGACGTGGCCGAAGTCGATCGTGGTGACGTGGCGCAGCACGGGCTTGCCCCACTCCAGCAGGCGTGAGCGCCGGTGGTGGAACGTCTGCGTCGCGTACACCCGGCCCCCGGGTGCGAGCAGCCGCGCGACGTGCGCGATCGCGCCCGCCGGATCGGGCAGCAGCATCAAGCTGGCGCTGAAGTACACCGCGTCGTACGGGCCGCCGGCGTGGTCGTACACCGACTGCAGCAGCGGCTTCACCCGGTGCGCGAGCCCGGCCCTGGCCAACTCACGGCGGCACCGCTGCAGGTAGTCGGGATCGATGTCCAGCCCGACGACGTGCAGGTCCTTCCGCTCGACCGTCTCCGCGCAGCGCGCCAGGGCCGCGCCGGTCCCGATGCCGACGTCGAGCATGCGCGCACCGTCGGGCAATCGATCGAGCACCACGCGGTACCACTGCGCGGTCAGCCCGGCGACGAACGTGTCGTAGAGCCACCCGCGGACGGCCCGCGCTCCGGCCGGCACGACCGCCCGGGGCCCGGGCGCGTCCGGCCGGCCGCTCATGAGTCGCCGCCCGGCGGGAGGGACTCGTAGATCTTCTTGCACTCCGGGCACACCGGCGAGCCCGGCTTGGGCGCCCGCGTGACCGGGAACGTCTCGCCGCACAGGGCGACCACCAGGCTGCCGAGCACGGCGCTCTCCGCGATCTTCGACTTGCGCACGTAGTGGAACATCCTCGGGCTGTCGTTGCCCGTCGAGTCGGTCGCGTCGGGACTCGTGTCGGTGTCCAGCAGCACCTGCGTGGTCATGCCCACCATGATGCAACACTCCGGGTCGTCGCCCCAGTCGGACCGAGGTGCCATGCCGATCACTCCCCCGCTCACGTGCTCCCCCGACGTCACCGATGCGCTCGCCACCGGGCGGCCGATCGTGGCGCTGGAGAGCACACTGCTCGCCCACGGCCTCCCAGCACCCGCCAACCGGGAGGCGGCCGCCGAACTGGAGGAGCTCGTGCGCGCCCACGGCGGGGTCCCGGCGACGATCGCCGTCCTGGACGGGGTCCCGCGGATCGGGCTCACCGCGGCCGAGCTGGACCGGGTCTGCTCGGCGCCGATGGCGAAGCTCTCCGCCCGGGATCTCGGGGTGGCCGTCGGCCTCGGCATCGACGGCGCGACGACGGTGGCCGCGACGGCGACGCTGGCCGCGGCGGCCGGGATCAGCGTGTTCGCCACCGGCGGCCTGGGCGGGGTGCACCGCGGCGCCCGGGACACCTGGGACGTCTCGGCCGACCTCGCCGCCCTGAGCGGCACACCGGTGCTGGTGGTGTGCTCGGGCGTGAAGTCGATCCTCGACGTCGCGGCCACCCTGGAGGTGCTGGAGACCCGCTCGGTGCCCGTGCTCGGCTACGGCACCGACGCCTTCCCCGGCTTCTACCGCCGCGACTCCGGCCACCCGGTGCCGTGGCGGGTCGACACGCCGCAGCAGGCCGCCGCCGTCTGGGTCGCGCACCGGCGGCTCGCCCCCTCCGGGATGGTGCTGGCCCAGCCCGTCCCGCAGTTCGCCGAGCTCGACGCCGAGCTGCACGACCGGCTGCTCGCGGAGGGGCTCGCGCTCGTCGCGGAGCGCGGCATCACCGGCAAGGACGTCACGCCCGCCCTGCTCGAGCACTTCCACACCGCCAGCGGAGGGGCCAGCCTCGCCACGAACGTCGCGCTGGTGAAGGCGAACACGGAGCTGGCCGCCCGGGTCGCGGCGGCGCTCGCCGCCCCGTGAGGTCCGTGACGGTCGTCGGCGACGTCGCCGTCGACGTACTGGTCCGGCCCCGGGCACCGATCGTCGCCGGCGCCGACGTCCCGGCGACGATCCGCACGCTTCCCGGCGGCGCCGGCGCGAACACCGCGACTTGGCTCGCCGCGCTCGGGGTGGCGGTGACGCTGGTCGCGCGGGTGGGCGACGACGCGGCCGGCCGGGCGGCGATCGCCGAGCTGGCCGCGGCCGGGGTGACGACGGCGGCGGCCGTGGACCCTGCGCTGCCGACGGCGACGGTCGTCGCGCTGGCGGCCGACGGTGACCGCACGCTGCTGTCCGACCGGGGCGCCGCCGCGGCGCTCTCCCCCGCCGACCTGCCGGACCCGGCCGGGACCGGGCACGTCCACGTCTCCGGCTACGTGCTGCTGGACCCGTCGTCGCGGCCGGCCGGGCTCGAAGCGATCGCCGGCGCCCGCCGGGTGGGCGCCACGGTGTCGGTGGACCCGCAGGCCGCGCCCGCTCTCGATCCCGGGTTCCTGGAGTTGGTCGAGGGCGTGGACCTGCTGCTGCCCAACGCCGCGGAGCTGGCCGCGCTCGGCGGGATCGACGCCGTGCTCACCACCGTCGGCGCGGTGGCGTGGACCGCCGGGCCGGACGGCGCGCACTGGGCCGACGCCCGCGGCCGCTGGTCGGTGCCGGCCCCGCGCGTCGACGTCGTCGACGCCACGGGGGCCGGTGACGCGTTCGACGCCGGGCTGCTGGCGGCGTGGCTCGCCGGCGCCGGGCCGGAGGAGGCGCTGCGCTCCGGCTGCACGGCCGCCGCGCGGGCCGTCACGAAGGCGGGCGCCCGCCCGCCTGCTCCGGCTTCTCCGTCCCGATCCGCTCCCCGTCGATCGGCTGCCCGTCGATCGGCCCCCCGTCGAACGGCTCCGCCTCGATGACCGGGTGCTCCCGCGACTCCAGCTCGGGCCGCTCCGGGCGGTACCGGTTCGGCTTCTCCTTCTTCTTCGGCAGCCGGTCGTTGGCGATGAGTACCGCGCACCACGGTAGGGGGATCGACAGCACGATCAGGGCAACCGCGAGCCACGGGGTCTGGTAGAAGGCGGCCGCCGCGATCATGAACGGGACCCGCATCGCCATCATGACCTTGTAGCGGCGCTTGCGGATCGCGAGCTCGTCCTCGTACGAGCGCGCGGCATCAGTGATGAGTACTGGATCCTCGATGCCGCGTCCGTCAGTCACCGGTCCATCGTGCCACTCAGGCGTGGGCTTCGCGCGCGGACCCGGAAGCCGGTGAGCGGGCGTGCGAGTGCGGGTGGGCGTGCAGCTCGACGTCGTCGCCCACGACGCTCTCGCTGATCACGTCGAGCAGCTTGCGGGTGAACTCGCCGTCGATCCGGTAGCGGACCAGCCGGCCCTGCCGGTGCGCCTCCACCATGCCCAGCGCCCGCAGCAGCCGCAGCGCGTGGGAGACGGCGCTGTCGCTCATCCCCACCGCCACGGCGAGATCGGAGACGCACAGGTCCCCGGCGTGGTGCAGGGCCAGCAGGATCGACAGCCGGTTGGGGTCGCCCAGCCCGTCGAGGACGGCGGCCGCGTGCCGCACCTGCGCAGCGTCGGAGATCACGGCCGAGGCGTCGCACACCTGGTCGGGATCGATCACCCGCAGGTCTCGCCGGGACTCCGGGACCCTGTGCACCGCGCGCCTACCTCTTGTCGGCCTTGGCCGCCGCCTTCGCGGCCTGCTTGAACTCGCGGACCTTCCGCAGCGATTCGGCGTCGACCACGTCGGCGATCGACATGAAGACGCCCTCGCGCCCGTAGTCGCCCGCGGCCTCCCGCCAGCCCGGCGGAGTGATCCCGCGCTGCTTGCCCAGCAGCGCGACGAAGATCTTCGCTTTCTGCGGCCCGAACCCCGGCAGTGCCACCAGCCGCTTGTAGAGCTCGGACCCGTCGGGCACGTCGGACCAGATCCGGGTGACGTCGCCGTCGTAGTGCTCGACGATCGCCGCGCACAGCGCCTGGACGCGCCCCGCCATCGACTTCGGGTAGCGGTGCAGGGCCCGCGGCCGGGCGAAGACCGCGATCAGGTCGTCGGGATCGTGCTGGGCGATCGCAGCGGCGTCGAGCCGGTCGACACCGAGCCGCGCCGCCAGCTCGGACGGCGCCCAGAACGCGTGCTCCATGGAGATCTGCTGGTCGAGCAGCATGCCGAGCAGCAGCGCGAGGGGGTCGCGGTCGAGCAGCGCGTCGGCCTCGGCGTCCTGGCTCAGTGACAGCGGCACCTGTCGAATGATGCCAGACGAGAAGGTGCGCAAGACTGCACACGTGGTTCCCGATCTTTCTCCCGCCGTGGCCGACGCCCTGCGCACCGGGTTCCTGAGGTGCGGCTACACGACCGACGGGGTGCGCAGGCTCCTCGGTGAGACCGCGCACGCCGCACTCGGCCGGGGCGAACCCGAACCGGCGCACCGCACCACCGCAGACGGCGGCGAGCTGGGGGTCCTGGTGCGCATGCTGCTGCTCGGCGGCACCGAGCCGGACGCCGCCGTCACCGCGGCGCTGGCCCCCTGCTCCCCCGCCGACGCCGCCGCGGCCGGCCTGATCACCCGCGACGGCGACGGCTGGCGCGCTGCGCTGGACGTGCGCCCGTACGCCGAGCAGGACGGGCCGCCCTGGTGGGTGGTGTCGGACCTGGACCTGCGCCGGCAGGACCGCGACCACGTCACCGGGGTCGGCGCCGCGTCGATCACGCTCGCCGCGGCGACGGTGCGCACCCCGGCCGAGACGGCGCTGGACCTGGGCACCGGCTGCGGTGTGCAGGCGCTGCACGCCTCCGCCCACGCCCGGCGCGTCACCGGCACCGACGTGGCGCCCCGGGCGCTGGCCGCCGCGCGGGCCACGTTCGCCCTCTCCGGTGTGGACGTCGAGCTGCTGGAGGGACCGTGGCTGGCCCCGGTGGCCGGGCGCCGGTTCGACCGGATCGTGTCCAACCCGCCGTTCGTGCCCGGCCCGCCGCGGATCGACCTGGTCTACCGCGACTCGGGCGCCGCCGGCGACGACGCGCTGGCCGCGCTGCTGGGCGATCTCCCGCGCCACCTCACGCCCGGCGGGGTGGCGCAGCTGCTCGGCTCGTGGCTGCACGTGCGCGGCCAGGACTGGCCGGAGCGGGTGACGTCGTGGCTGCCCGACGGCGTCGACGCGTGGATCCTGCAGCGCGAGGTCGCCGATCCCGCCATGCACGTGGGCATCTGGCAGCGCGACGCCGGCCTCGACCCGGCCGCGCCCGCGACCCGCGCGCAGGCGGGCGAGTGGCTGGACTGGCTGGAGTCGGCCGACGTGGAGGCCGTCGGCTTCGGCGTGATCACGCTGCGGGTGCCCGAGCACGGTCCGGGCACGGTCGTCGTCGAGGACTTGCAGGGCGCGGTGGACGACCCGCTGGGCCCGGAGGTGGAGGGTTGGCTGGACCGGGTCGACTGGCTGCGCGCCCACCCGACCGACGCGGACCTGCTCGGTGCGCGGGTGACCATCGCGCCGGGTGTGGTGCTGGAGCGGTGTGCTGAGCCCGGCGAGGAGGGCTGGACGCAGACCGGCGCGGCGGTGGTCCGCACCGACGGGCCGCGCTGGCGGCACGAGGTGGACGAGCTGGGCGCGGCGCTGCTGGCGGGCTGCCGCGGGCAGATGCCGCTCGGCGACGTCGTGGGGCTGCTGGCGTTCGCCCACGACCGGCCGACCGACGCGGTCGTGGCCGAGGCGCTCCCGGCGGTGCGGGAACTGGTGCGGCACGGGGTGCTGGTGCCGGCATGAGAGCGGTCGTGGCGAGGGTGACCCGCGCGTCGGTCACCGTGGACGGCGAGATCGTCGGCGCGATCGACGAGCCGGGGCTCCTGGTGCTGCTCGGCGTGCACCGCGACGACACCGCCCAGCAGGCCGAGACGATGGCCCGCAAGCTGCACGAGCTGCGCATCCTGCGCGACGAGCGCTCGTGCGCGGACACCGGTGCCCCGCTGCTGGTGGTCAGTCAGTTCACGCTGTACGGCGCCACGCGCAAGGGCCGCCGTCCGTCGTGGAGCGACGCGGCGCCGCCGGAGGCGGCGCGTCCGCTCGTCGACGCCACGGTGGCGGCCCTGCGCGCGCGGGGCGCCACCGTGGCCACCGGGGTGTTCGGCGCGTCGATGGCGGTGGAGTCGGTCAACGACGGGCCGTTCACCGTACTGGTCGAGGTGTGATCCCTCCTCAGTCGGAGGACTCCCCCACGAAGCTGCGGTAGACGCTGATCAGGGCCGTGCGTTGCTCGGGGGTCAGCCGCGGGTCGGCGCGGATGACGTCCTCGGTGCTGGGGGCGTCGGAGCCGGCCTTGCCGTTGCGTCCGGTGTTCCAGCCCGCCTGGGCCAGCAGCTGCTCGGTCGACAGCTGGAGCGCGTCGGCGATCGCCTGCAGGACCTTCAGCGACGGCTGATGGAGGCCGCGTTCGATCTGGCTGAGGTAGGCGTTCGACACCTGGGTCATCGCCGCCATCTCGCGCAACGACAGCTTCGCCAGCTGCCGCTGGGTCCGGATGAACTGACCCAGCATGTTGATCTGACCCGCCCACGACGACGCCGGGGGGTCCTCCCCGGCGTCGTCGGCGAGGTCGTCGCGGGCAGCACTCATGCCTCCATCATCTCCGGTCGCCGAAGGCGGGGTCAGGACTCCCGGACGTAGCGGCCCGGTGCGTCGTCGAGGACGGGGTGGGCGGCACTGCCGATGGGCGGCGGCTCGCGCAGGTCGCCTGCCCGCCCAGCCGCCCACGGCGTCCAGTCGTCCCACCACGTCGTCTGCGTGGCCGCGACGTCTGCCCGCCAGGTGAGCGGATCGGCCGGCAGCGGGCCGTCCCCGGCGCGGTGCCAGGCGCGCGGCGACGGTGGGTTGACGACGCCGGCGATGTGCCCGGAGCTCGACAGCACGAACCGCAGCGGCCCGCCGAGCCGGCGCGCGCCCGCGTAGACGGACGTCCACGGGGCGATGTGGTCGTCCTGCGCAGCGACCACGTAGGCCGGCACGTCGACCGCGCCGAGGTCGAGCCGGTGCCCGGCGAGGGTGAACGTGCCCTCGGCGAACCGGTTGTGCACGTAGAGCTCGCGCAGGTACTCCAGCTGCATCGTGGCCGGCATGCGGGTGGAGTCGGCGTTCCAGGCGAGCATGTCGAACGCCGGCGGGTCCTCCCCCAGCAGCCACCCGGTGACGATCGGCCCCCAGACGAGGTCGGCGGGCCGCAGCACGTCGAAGGTCGCCTTCATCAGCTCGCCGGGTAGGTAGCCGGTGGCCGACATGATGCGGTCGAGCCGCTCTACGGCCGCGGCATCGGTGAACACCCCCAGCACACCGGGCTCGGAGTAGTCGAGCAGCGTGTTGAGCAGGGTGAGCGAGTGCACCCGCTGGGTGCCGGCCGCGGCGCACCACGCGGCGGCCGCGGTGGCCATCGTGCCGCCCAGGCAGAGCCCCACCAGGTCGATGCGGTCGCTGCCGGTGATGTCGCCGATGACGTCCAGCGCGGCGAGCACGCCCTCCGTGAGGTAGTCGCTCATCGTGAGCCCGGCCAGCTCCGGGCCCGGGTTGCGGTAGCTGAGCATGAACACGGTGTGGCCGGACCGGACCGCGCGCTCGACGAGGCTGCGCCCCGGCGCGAGGTCCATGACGTAGTACTTGTTGATCCAGGGCGGCGAGAACAGCATCGGCACGGCGTGCACGCGATCGGTCTGCGGCGCGTACTGGATCAGCTCGACGAGCCGGTTGCGGTGCACGACGGCGCCCGGGGTGGCGGCGAGGTCCTCGCCGACGGTGAACCGCTCGGCCGCCACCTGCCGCGGACCGCCCTCGATGAGCAGGTCGCGCACGGCGTTGCGGGCACCGCGCAGCAGGGACCGCCCGCCGGTGTCGACGGCGCGGCGCAGCACGACCGGGTTGGTCAGCGGCCAGTGCGCCGGATCGGCGGCCGCGATCACCTGCGTCAGGAGGAAGTCGACCTTCGCGCGAGTACCCGGCGGCAGGTCCAGATCGGCGGCGACCGCCTCCAGCGCCCGGGTCAGCAGCGCGTGCTCCTGGCGGAGCAGGAAGCAGAACGGGTTCTCCTCCCAGGCCGGGTCGGCGTGGCGCTTGTCGCGCGGCAGCTCGACGGGTCCGTCGGCGTCGCCGCCCAGCCCGCGGACGGCGGCCGCGGCGAGCGCCGCCACGCTGCCGCCGGCCAGCACGCCGAGTTCACGGGCGACCGAGGCCGGCTTGGTCAGGGCCGCCGCCGCGGCCGCCCCCGCGGCCTCGAGCACGCCACCGGGGTCGAGCCGGTCGAGCAGCTGCGTCAACAACCCCGGAGACATGTGCCCATCATGGCGGTACTCCGCCCCGCGGCGACCCATCGACCAGACGGCTCAGGGTTCGCCGCGTCACAGGTGGGTAACCCGCGAGTAACCCCAGGTGGATCCCCACCGACGAGTAACTGAGGGGCGACTGAGAGCACGGACACGCTCATGGGGGGTACGGGAACGATCCGCGGAACACCCGCGTTCTACCCCATGACAGCCCGGTGTTCCAGGCGGCCGCCACCGCCACGCCCACCGAGCTAGCCAGGGGAGGATCGCAGCCACATGACCATCACTCAGACCGACCGGCCCACCCGGACGGCTAGCCCCAGCATTCCTGCTCAGCGTACCGAGTCCGACCTCGACTTCGCCAGCGAGTCCGTCGACTTCGGTCGTGCCGAGGTGACGGCCGACGATCTCGACGCCCAGAGCCCCGCGGCCGACCTGGTCCGCGTCTACCTGAACGGGATCGGCAAGACCGCTCTGCTGACCGCGGAGCAGGAGGTCGAGCTGGCGAAGCGCATCGAGGCCGGTGTGTTCGCGAAGCACGTGCTGGACACGGCCGCCGCGGAGGGTCGCGAGCTGGACCCCGCGTACGCCAAGGACCTGCGCGCGATCGTGCGCGACGGGAACCTGGCCCGTAACCACCTCCTGGAGGCGAACCTGCGCCTCGTCGTGTCGCTGGCCAAGCGCTACACCG
Source organism: Pseudonocardia thermophila (assembly GCF_900142365.1). Taxonomy (GTDB): domain Bacteria; phylum Actinomycetota; class Actinomycetes; order Mycobacteriales; family Pseudonocardiaceae; genus Pseudonocardia; species Pseudonocardia thermophila. The sequence continues at coordinate 467,207 of NZ_FRAP01000001.1, forward strand.
GTCGCGGCATGCCGCTGCTGGACCTGATCCAGGAGGGCAACCTCGGCCTGATCCGGGCCGTGGAGAAGTTCGACTACACCAAGGGCTTCAAGTTCTCGACCTACGCCACGTGGTGGATCCGCCAGGCCATCACCCGCGGCATGGCCGACCAGGCGCGCACCATCCGCCTGCCCGTCCACCTCGTGGAGCAGGTCAACAAGCTCGCCCGGATCAAGCGCGACCTGCACCAGAAGCTCGGCCGCGACGCGACGCACGAGGAGCTGGCCGCCGAGTCCGGTATCCCCGAGGAGAAGATCGCCGACCTGCTCGACCACGCCCGGGACCCGGTGAGCCTGGACATGCCGGTCGGGTCGGACGAGGAGGCCCCGCTCGGCGACTTCATCGAGGACGGCGAGGCGGCCGACGCCGAGAACGCGGTGATCTCGCGGATGCTGCACGAGGATCTGCGCCGCGTCCTCAACACGCTCGAGGAGCGCGAGCAGATGGTGATCCGCATGCGCTACGGCCTCGACGACGGCCAGCCGCGCACGCTCGACCAGATCGGCCGCCAGTTCGGGTTGTCCCGCGAGCGGGTGCGGCAGATCGAGCGCGAGGTCATGGCGAAGCTGCGGATCGGCGAGCGCGCCGACCGGCTGCGCGCCTACGCCAGCTGAGCTGCTCGCCTCGCCGGCGGCGAGGAGGGCCACCGCCGGCAGCGGCGGCCCTCCCGTGGTGCACCGGCTCCGGGGTCGGGCTCCCACGCCCCCCGTACCGGCCGGACAATGGTATGGGTAGCTCTGCGTGTTCGTGCGGCAACCTGGGGTGAGCGGTTCGCGTGTCGCGCCCCGACAGCCGCACGACCGGGCGACGCCGCAGTCGATCTCTGCGACACGCGTGTGGCAACTGCCACCACGGAGTGGTGATCGCGCTCGCCCGGCCATAGGGTCAGTCGCATGACGGGAAGCGCTCCGCCCGGGCCCGTGTCGCCGTCGATGATGCGTGAGGTCCTCGGCCATTTCGTCACCGGGATCGTGGTCGTGACCGCGGCCGGACCGGACGGACCGCTCGGCTTCACGTGCCAGTCGTTCACATCGCTCTCGCTCGATCCGCCGTTGGTCAGCTTCGCGCCCGCGCGCACGTCGAAGACCTGGCCGCGCATCCGTGAGGTCGGCAAGTTCTGCGTGAACGTGCTGGCCGTCGAGCACCAGGACTTGAGCATCGGGTTCGCCCGCTCCGGCGTCGACAAGTTCGCCGGTGTCGCCTGGCGGCCCAGCCCCTTCGGCTCGCCCCTCCTGGACGGTGTGGCGGCCTGGATCGACTGCGAGCTGTGGGCCGAGCACGACGGCGGCGACCACACGATCGTCATCGGCAAGGTGCTCGATCTCGGCGCCGACGAGACGCGCCTTCCCCTGCTCTACTACCGCGGCCAGTACACGGTCGCCGCCGGACCGGAGGCGATGCAGCGATGACCCTGTCGATCATCGGGATCTCGGGTGGCCCCGAGGCCGGAGGCCGCACCACGACGGCGATCAACGCCGTGCTGGCGGGCGCCGGCGCCGAGAGCACCGCGGTGCTGGAACTCTCGCAGGTGACCACCGAGGAGGCGGTGGCGGCCATGGCGGAGGCCGACGCCGTCGTGTTCGGCAGCCCGGTATTCCGCGCCACCTACAGCGCGCTGCTCAAGGACCTGCTGGAGCGCACCGAGCGCGGCAAGTGGGGCGAGAAGACCGACCCGCTGCGCGGCACCGTCGCGGCGACCGTGATCACCGGCGCGAGCGGGCACCACTTCCTGGCCGTCAACGACCTGCGCAACGTGCTGGCCGGCTTCTTCGCCGTGCAGGTCCTCTCCCCCGGCCTGTACTTCGACCACTCGGCCTACGAGAGCCGCACCCAGCTCAACGCCGACAGCGCGGCGCTGGCCGCGGCGCACGGGGCGGCGCTGGCGGACCTCGCGACCGCTGTCAAGGAGTCGAAGGCGCTGAGCACGATCACGCCCCAGGTGTGAGGGCGCGCGCCCCGTCGCCCGCCCTCATCCGTTGCCAGTTCGCCGCGCCCACCTCGGCCGATCGGTGGGCGGCTGCCGGGTCGTCGCCGAAGCCGATCGCCAGGTGCACGGTCTGCGGCACCACCACGGTGTCGACGGCGCTGCGCGGCGCGGCCGGCAGGATCCCCGACAGCTCGAGCATGACGACGCCGTGGTGGGCGGCCCACAGCTGCGCGGCCGCCGACCCGGCGTCGACCCGCGGGAACCGACCGGCGTCGATCGCGCGGCCGACGAGGCCGCGCAGCAGCTCGAACGCTGCGCGGCCCGGCTCGCGCAGGTCCGGAGCGGCCGCGCTGAACGCCAGCGCGAACACGTGCGGTCCGTCGAGCGCGACCTGCCGGTAGGTGAGCGCCTCGGTCACGAGATCTGCGACCGGGTCGGCGGTGCGCGGGATCGCGCCCAGCGCCGTCGCCAGCCGTCGGAAGCCCTCGGCCCGCACCTCGCAGAGGAGGCCCGGCATCCCCGAGAAGTGGGTGTAGACCGCCATCGTGGAGGTCCCCACCGCCGCGGCGAGCCTGCGCACGTGCAACCCGTCGGCACCGTGCTCGTCGACGAGCCGGATCGCCTCCTCCACGAGCCGTGCGCGCATCTCCCGGGCCTGAACCATCAGAACCCGTCCCCTCGTCATCACGTTCCGAGGGGGCCATCATGGCAGCAGTCGCGGACCCTCGCCCGCCTGATCAGTGCTTGACCAGGTAGATCGCGGTCCGGACGAGCACGACCAGGTCCAGCCACAGCGACCAGTCGTCGGCGTAGGAGTTGTCGACCCGGGCACGCTCGGCGATCGAGGTGTCGCCGCGCAGCCCCTTCACGACGGCCAGCCCGGTCAAGCCCACGGGCACGCGGTGGCGGTCGGCGTAGCCGGGGACCTCCCGGGAGAACTTCGCCACGTAGTACGGGCGCTCCGGGCGGGGCCCGACCAGGCTCATGTCGCCCTTGAGCACGTTCACCAGCTGCGGCAGCTCGTCGATGCTCGTGCGGCGGATGAACCGGCCCACCGGGCCGAGCCGGGAGTCGTGGTCGATGTTCCAGCAGACATCACCCTCGTCACCAGCGGGCTTGAGCGAACGCAGCTTGTAGAGGGTGAACAGGCGACCGTACTGACCGACCCGCTGCTGGCGGAAGATCACGCCGGGGCCGCCCTCGATGCGCACCGCCAGCGCCGCCACGAGCAGCACCGGCAGCGCCAGCAGCAGCCCGATCAGGGCGCCGGCGACGTCGATGCCGCGCTTGATCGCGCGGGCGGCCCGGCCACCGGCGGCGGGCCGGGGCAGGTGGATGGGCGCGAAGGCCGGGGTCTGCCAGTCCGCCGGTTCCGGGAACGACACCGGCACCGGCAGCTGCAGCGTCTCGGGAAGCTGGGCGGGCTGCGTCATCGGTACCGGCAGCGGCAGCGTGGCCGGGTACTCGGCGGTGCGGTCCTGGACGGCGGTGGTCATGGCGGAAAGCCTCGTCCGCGCGGGCCCCGGCCGTAATCGCCGCGCCGGCCACCGCTTGGGCACCCGGGGGTAAGCCCGAGCTGACCATCTGGTGAGGGTCGCGCGGAGAGCGGGTACCCCTGATGCACCGCCGCAGGGGCGGGCGGGAGGAGGACGCCGTGCAGGAACCGGAGAAGGTGCTGGTCCCGGCCTTGGTCGGGCTCGACTTCGCCGACGCGACCCGGCTCGCGGCCCTGTCGGGGATCGCGCTGGACCCGATCACCGGGCCGGTCCGGGAGGGTGCGGTCACCGGGCAGCAGCCGCTGGCCGGCACGACGGTGCCGCCGGGCAGCACCGTGCAGGTGACGGTCGAGGAGACCGGCCGCGGCGGCGGTGGTGGCAGTGCGCTCATCCCGCCCCCGACCCCGCTCGATCCGACCGGGGCGGGCGATCCGGCGGGCGTGTGACCCCTCCACCGGCGCTTCGCTGATAGGTTGCGAGGTGCCCGAGGTCGCGCAAGGTCGACGAGGCCGGCGCGGGCGCGGGCCGATGTGACCGGGCCGGTTCAGCAGCGAGCCGACACAGCATCGGGCGGGTTCCCCCACCGTGCCGTCCGAGAAGAGCGAGACCGACCCATGAGCGCCGAGACGGAGAGCGAGCAGACCCCGCTGCGGGTGCTGCTCGTGGAGGACGACGAGGGCGACGCCCTGCTCGTCCACGAGCTGCTGACCGACGCCGGTCAGCCGGTGGAGCTGGTCCGCGCCCGCTCCCTCGCCGAGGCCGAGACCGTGTGGTCGCCGCAGATCGACTGCGTGCTGCTCGACCTCGCACTGCCCGACAGCACCGGGCTCGACGGGCTGGTGCGGATGCGCGAACGCGGTGCGGGGGCGGTCGTCGTGCTCACCGGGTTCGGCGATCGGGAGAACGGCCTCGCCGCGGTCGCCGCCGGGGCGCAGGACTACCTGGTCAAGGGCAACATCGACGGGTCGATGCTGGAGCGGGCGGTGCGGTACGCCGTGCACCGCCACCGGGCCGACCTGATCGCCCGCGAGCTGGCGCAGGCCAACCTGCTCGCCGCGGAGAACCTGCGGCTCTCGCGCGGGCTGCTGCCCGCCCCGCTGCTGCGCCCGTCCGAGATCGGCTACGCGGCCCGCTACCTGCCCGGCGGGGCCCGGTTGCTGCTCGGTGGCGACTTCTACGACGCGGTCCAGGTCGGCGACGACGCGATCTGGGTGATCGTGGGCGACGTGTGCGGACACGGCCCGGACGAGGCAGCGCTCGGCGTCGCACTGCGCATCGCGTGGCGCACGCTCGTGCTGGCCGGGCACCCCGCCGACCGGATCCTGCCGACGCTGCACGAGGTGCTGGTCAACGAGCGGCACCAGCCGTACCTGTTCGCGACCGCCACGATGGTGCGGGTCGCGCCCGACCGGGCCTCGGCGCTGCTGTGGTCGGCCGGGCACCCGCCCGTCGTGCTGCGGCGCGGCGACGGTAGCTGGGGCGAGCTGGAGTTCAGCCCGCAGCTGCCGCTCGGCGTCGCCGCCGGGCACTGCTGGGAGCCGATCGAGGTGCCGCTGGGGCCGCGCTGGGACCTGCTGCTCTACACGGACGGGTTGATCGAGGCCCGCGCGGGCGCGGAGGGCGACCTGCTGTGGGTCGACGGGCTGTGCGAGCTGCTGCCGGCGGGCCCGCTGACCGACCGGGCCGATCTCGGGGAGGTCGTCGACGAGGTGCTGGCGAAGGTCGCCGGGTGCACGTACGCCCAGAACGACGACATCGCCGTCGTGCTGCTCAGCCACCCGGCGGGCGCCCGGTGAGCGCAGGTCCGCCGCGGCGAGAGCACTGGTCGCTGCGCCGCTGGTTCACGATCGTCGCGGTGCTCGGCGTCGTCGGGATGCTGGTCACCGGGATGCTGGGCGTGCTGGCGCTGGTGCGGCTCGACGCCGCCCGCGACTCGCTGATCGACCGCACCGGGCCGGCGCTGATCGTCGCCCAGCAGTTGCGCGCGGCGCTGCTCAACCAGGAGATCGGGGTGCGCGGCTACGTCGTCACCCGCGACCCGGAGTTCGCCGCGCCGTACCGCGACGGGCGGGCGACCCAGGAGCAGGTGGTCGCGGAGCTGCGGCAGCTGCTGTCCGACGAGCCGCTCGCCGAGCTGGACACGGTCCTGCAGCGGGCAGATGCCTGGCAGCGCGGGTACGCCGAGCCCACGATGGCGGCCGTCGACACCGGTGGCGAGTCCGTCGACGCCGGCACCGGCAAGGTGCTCTTCGACGCCCTGCGCGAGGCGGTCGCCGCGCTGCTCACCACGCTGCACGCCGAGCGGGCGGCCGGCGCGGCGGAGCTGGACGCGGCGATCACCGGCATGGCCGTCATGGGCGCGGTGATCGCCGCCCTGCTGGTCGCGCTGTTCGCCGGCACGTGGGCGTGGGCGCGGCAGGTGATCCTGCGGCCGATCCGGTCGTTCGAGGGCGCGGTCAAGGCGGTTGAACGCGGCGAGTTCGACCGGCCGGTGGCGGTCGAGGGGCCCCGCGAGCTGGAGCAGCTCGGCACCGCGGTCGACGCGATGCGCCGACGCATCCACGGCGAGCTGCAGACCGTGCAGCAGCTCAACGAGCAGCTCGACGCGCAGGCCGCCGAGCTGGCCCGCTCCAACTCCGACCTGGAGCAGTTCGCCTACGTCGCCAGCCACGACCTGCAGGAGCCGCTGCGGAAGGTCTCCTCGTTCTGCGAGCTGCTCGCCAAGCGCTACGCCGGGCAGCTCGACGAGCGCGCCGACCAGTACATCGGCTTCGCCGTCGACGGGGCTCGGCGGATGAGCGCGCTGATCAACGACCTGCTCGCGTTCTCCCGCGTCGGCCGCACCACCGACCGCACGAGCTGGGCCAGGGTCTCGGCCGAGGAGCTGCTCGCCCACGCCGAGCGCAACCTCGCCGACGCGATCGAGCGCACCGGTGCCGTCGTCACCCACGACCCGCTGCCCGAGGTCGTGGGCGAGCGGAGCCTGCTCACCACCGTGCTGCAGAACCTCGTCGGCAACGCGCTGAAGTTCCACGGCGAGGACCCGCCGCGGGTGCACGTCGGCGCGCGGCGCGACGGCGAGGTGTGGGAGTTCTCGGTCAGCGACAACGGGATCGGCGTCGATCCCGAGTTCGCCGACAAGATCTTCGTCATCTTCCAGCGGCTGCACTCCCGCGACAGCTACCCCGGGACCGGCATCGGGCTGGCCATGTGCCGCAAGATCGTCGAGTTCCACGGCGGCCGCATCTGGCTCGACCCCGATCCCGGCGCACCCGGCGCCACGTTCCGCTTCACTCTGCCCGTGCCGCCCGACCCGACCCCGCAGACCCCATGACCACGGAGACCCCATGACCACGGAGACCCCATGACCGACCACGTCCACGTCCTGCTCGTCGAGGACGACCCGGGCGACGTGCTCATGACGCAGGAGGCGTTCGAGCACCACAAGATCCGCAACCCGCTGCACGTCGTGACCGACGGCGCCGAGGCGCTGCGGTTCCTGCGCAAGGAGGGCGAGTACGCCGACGCGCCCCGGCCGGGGCTGATCCTGCTGGACCTGAACCTGCCGCGGGTGAACGGGCGGGAGGTGCTCGCGGCGGTCAAGTCCGACGCCGGCCTGCGCTCGATCCCGGTGGTCGTGCTCACCACGTCGGCGGCCGAGGAGGACATCCTGCGCAGCTACGACCTGCACGCCAACGCCTACGTCACCAAGCCGGTGGACTTCACCCGGTTCATGGAGGTGATCCGCCAGATCGACGACTTCTTCGTCACGGTCGTCAGACTGCCGGGGCGATAGGGTGCATGATCGTGAGCATCACCTTGGAGCAGGCCCGGACGATCATCGATGCGGCACTGGCGTACGGCGCGGAGCAGGGCTACAACCCGCTGACCGTGGCCGTGCTCGACCCGGGCGGTGCGATCGTGGCGCTGGCCCGCCAGGACGGGTCCGGCTTCCTGCGGCCCGACCTGGCCGTCGCGAAGGCGTACGGCGTGCTCGGGCTGGGCATGACCAACCGGGCGATCGCCGAGCGGGCCGCGGAGGCCCCGGAGTTCTTCACGACCGTGACCACGCTCGCCGGCGGGAAGTTCGTCTCGGTGCCCGGCGGGGTGTTCGTGCGCGACCGCGAGGGCACGCTGCTCGGCGCGGTCGGTGTGACCGGTGATCTCTCGCTGCACGACGAGGCCGCGGCCGTGGCGGGGATCGAGGCGGCCGGGCTCGTGGCGGTGACCGGCGCCGAAGGCTCGTGAGCCGGGCCTTCGACGACCTGATCCCCCGGCTGCGGGAGTTCGCGGCCGCCCGGGACTGGGAGCCGTACCACACGCCGCGCAACCTGCTCATGGCACTGACCGGGGAGGTCGGGGAGCTGGTCGCGGAGCTGCAGTGGCGCACCGACGCCGAGGCCGACCCGGCGGTGTGGGACGACGGGCTGCGGTTCCGGGTGACCGACGAGCTGGCGGATGTCCTGCTGTACCTGCTGCGGTTCGCGGACGTGTGCGGGATCGACCCGGTCGCGGCGGCGCACGCGAAGATCGACCGCAACGAGGTCCGGTTTCCCGCCCCGTAACAGAGCGTTCGTCGGATCCTCCAAACGTGCGCGGCGCGAACGGCGGCGCCTTCGTCGGTGTTGCGAATGGCCTGGTCCGGTGTCATCCGGGATGGTGACCTGGATCCCCATCCAGCCACGAAGAGGTGCCCCGTGCGCGGATCCACCACTCGCCGTCCCCACCCCGTCGACGAGATGCTGCCCGTGGGCAAGCTCGCCGTCTACGGGTTCCAGCACGTGCTCGCGTTCTACGCCGGCGCGGTCATCGTGCCGATCCTGCTGGCCGGCGCCATCGGCCTGTCCGAGCGCGACCTGATCCACCTGATCAACGCCGACCTGTTCACCTGCGGCATCGCCTCGATCATCCAGTCCGTCGGGTTCTGGAAGATCGGTGTGCGGCTGCCCCTGCTGCAGGGCGTCACGTTCACCGCGGTGTCGCCGATGATCGCCATCGGGCTCGCCGCCGGGGGCGGCACCGACGGCCTGCTGGTGATCTACGGCGCAGTGATCGTCGCGGGTCTGGTCACGTTCTTCATCGCGCCGGTGTTCGGCAAGCTGATCCGGTTCTTCCCGCCGGTCGTCACCGGCTCGGTGATCACGATCATCGGCATCGCGCTGCTGCCGGTCGCCGCGCTCGACGCGGTCGGCGGCGGCAGCGATCCGCAGCCCACCGATCCCCGCAACCTCGCCTACGCGCTGGGCACGCTCGCGGTGATCGTGCTCATCCAGCGGGTGTTCCGCGGCTTCATGGCCACCGTCGCCGTCCTGATCGGCCTGGTGCTCGGCACGCTGGTGGCCTGGCTGCTCGCCGACGCACACTTCGACTCGGTCGCCGATTCCGACTGGTTCGGGGTGACCACACCGTTCTGGTTCGGCTGGCCGCAGTTCAGCCTCGCCGCGATCATCTCGATGATCGTCGTCATGCTGATCACGGCCGTGGAGACCACCGGTGACGTCTTCGCGACCGGCGAGATCGTCGACAAGCGCGTCGGCAGCGAGGACGTGGCCCGGGCCCTGCGCGCCGATGGCCTGGCCACCACGATCGGCGGCGTCTTCAACTCGTTCCCCTACACCTGCTTCGCCGAGAACGTCGGCCTCGTGCGGCTGACCAGGGTGAAGAGCCGCTACGTCGTCGCGGCCGCCGGCGTGATCATGATCCTGATCGGGCTGGTGCCCAAGGCCGGCGCGATCGTGGCCGGCATCCCGCACCCGGTGCTCGGCGGGGCCGCGCTGGCCATGTTCGCCACCGTGGCGGTCGTCGGGTTCCAGACGCTGTCGCGGGTGGACTTCCACGACCACCGCAACGTCGTGATCGTGGCGTCCAGTATCGGACTGGCGCTGTTCGTGACCGTCCAGCCGGACGTGGCCAAGGCCGTGCCGGAGTGGGCGCAGATCATCTTCGGCTCCGGCATCACGCTGGGCAGCATCACCGCGATCCTGCTCAACATCGTCTTCCACCACATCGGCAAGGACTTCGGCCCGGCCGTCGCGGGCGCGCCCGGCGAGCCGACCGTGCGGCTCGACCAGGTGAACAAGATGAGCCGCGAGGAATTCGTCGAGACCTTCGGCAGGCTGTTCCAGGGGGACAGCCCGATCGTCGCCCGCGCCTACGACCGCAGGCCGTTCACCGACATCAACGCCCTGCGCGCGGCGTTCCAGGAGGCGCTGTTCGCCGCACCCGACACCGAGCAGCGCGCCCTGATGCAGGCCTACCCCGATCTCGGCTGCGACGCGGTGGCCGACGGCACGACCGGCGAGGACTCGCGCCGCGACCAGGCCTCCGCCGGGCTCATCCACCTCGACGAGGAGTCGCGGACCGAGTTCGCCCGCCTCGCCTCGGCCTACCGGGAGCGGTTCGGCATCCCGCTGATCGTCTGCGTGCGGGACGCCGCCGGCCGGGAGGCCCTCCTCCACGAGGGTCTTCGGCGGTTGGAGAATTCACCCACCCAAGAGCACGCCGCCGCGCTCATCGAGATCGCCAAGATCGCGAATCACCGGTTCTCCGACCTCGTCGCCGAGGCCAACCCGATCATGACCGCCCGCACGCGGGCGTTCGGCACGCACTGACAGGAGCACACCCATGGGCATCGTCCTCGGAGCCAACCAGTACGGGAAGGCGGAGAACCGCCTCGTCCGCATCTACCGCGAGACGTCGCGGCACGAGATCCGCGACGTCACCATCACCACGGCGCTGCGCGGCGACTTCGCCGACGCGCACCTCGTCGGCGACCAGGCGAACGTCCTGCCGACCGACACCCAGAAGAACACCTGCTACGCGTTCGCCAAGGAGCGCGGCCTGCACGAGATCGAGGACTTCGGCCTCGCACTGGCCCGCCACTTCGTCGAGGACGTCGAGCCCGTCCGCGCCGCCACGATCACCATCGACGAGCTGGGCTGGCAGCGAGCGCAGGACCACGACCACACGTGGGTGCGCACCGGTCCCGAGGTCCGCACGACCGAGGTGGTCGTCGACGCCGCCGGCGAGGTCGTCACGTCCGGGGTGAAGGACCTGGTGATCCTCAAGTCGACCGGTTCGGAGTTCGCCGGGTTCCTCAAGGACCGCTACACCACCCTGGAGGAGACCCACGACCGGATCATGGCCACCTCCCTCGTGGCCCGCTGGCGCTACACGTCCACCGACGTGGAGTGGGACAAGACCCGGACCGACGTGCGGCGGATCCTCATCGACCGCTTCGCCGACGTCCACTCCCTCGCCCTGCAGCAGACGCTGTGGGAGATGGGCAAGGCGGTGCTGGAGGCGCACACGAGCATCGCGGAGATCTCCCTGCAGGCCCCGAACAAGCACCACTTCCTCGTCGATCTCTCGCCGTTCGGGCTGGAGAACCCGGGCGAGGTGTTCTACGCGGCGGACCGGCCGTACGGGCTGATCGAAGCGACGGTCACGCGGGACTGACGGATCCCGGGTTCGCGGAAGCTGGCCCTCAGGCAACGAACGGCACTTTCGTCCACTCTGGGTGGACGAAAGTGCCGTTCGTTGCGTCAGGGCCCACCCGCTCACAGCGACCGCAGCGCCAGGAACAGGTCCACCCGGTCCGCGAACCGCCCCAGGTCCCGCCCGGTCAACTCCTCCACCCGCCCGATCCGGTACCGCACCGTGTTGACGTGCAGGTGCAACCGCTCCGCCACCCGGCTCCACGACCCCGAGCAGTCCAGGAACGCCTCCAGCGTCACCATCAGCCCCGCCCCGGTGCGGTCGTCGTAGTCCAGCACCGGGGCGAGGACCCGGGCGGCGAAGGCGCGGCGCATGTCGTCCGGCACCGCGGCGAGCAGGGCGACGTGGGAGGTCAGTTCCGCCCCGGTGACGACGGGGAGGGCGCCCTCGCGCATCCGGGCCAGGTCCCGGGCGTGCCGGGCTTCCTGCATCGCGCCTGACAGCGCCGCCGGACCGTACGGGACGCTCGTGCCCACGGTGAGCCGCAACGCCCCCAGCGCCGGTTCGAGGCGGCGCAGCGCGACGGCGAAGGCGGCGGGATCGCCGGGGAACACGGCGACGGCCACCCCGTCCCGCACGCCGACCACGGGTGGGTGGTCCCCCGGCGTCACGTGGGAGGCCGCGTCGACGAGGATCGCGCGGGCCGCCTCGACGAGGTCCGGGCGGTCGACGAACGCCGCGACGGCCACCACCAGCGGACCCGTCGGGTCGAGCCCGGCCTGGCGCAGCCGGACGGCGGTCTCCGGGCGGTCGCCGCCGCCGGTGGCGATCAGCTCGATGGCGTCGTCGGCGATGTCGCGGGCGACCCGCAGGCCTTCCCCGCGGCGGGCGCGGTCCAGGGCGGCGATCGCCACCAGGCCGCTCACGGCGTCGGAGGTCTCCGCGTCCCAGTCCGGGTAGGCGCCGTCGACGGCCACGAACCACGACGTCATCCGCTGCTCCGACGCCGGGCCCACCGCGAACACCGAGTACGCCGCCCCGTCGACGCGGGTGACCGCGGGCAGGCGCACGGCGGTGAGGAACGTGGTCACCATCCGCTCGAGCACCGGGAGGGGCACCGGGGCCGACGCCGCCACTTCCCGCCCGGTCGCGGTGAGCACCCGGCAGCCGCGCCCGGCCGACGCGGCGATCCCGGCCACGACGTCCTCCAGCCCTAGCCCGCTCGCGACGGCGGTGAGCAGCTCCCGCTGCCGGCTCAGGGTGAGCGCCAGCCGGTCCCGCGCGCGGCGGCCACCGCGCCGACGACCAGCTCGGTGACGTCCGAGAACGACGTCTCCTCGGGCACCGCGATCAGCGGCAGGTCGTGCCGGCGGCAAGCCTCCACGACGTCGTCGGGAACCCCGCCGAACACGGCCTCCCCGGCGGCCAGCGCCGCCGCACCCGCCCCCGCCACGGCGGCGACGAACCGCTCGCTCTCCGCGGGCGAGGTCCGCCACACCAGGCCGCTGATCACCAGCTCACCGCCGGACAGGTAGCGCGACGGATCGATCAGGTCGGTCGTGTAGACCCAGCGCACCGACCGCTCCAGCGCCGCCTCGTCGCCGTGCAGGACCCGCAGCCCCAGCCGCGGGTTCCCGACGAGCTCGCGCAACAGCATTGGAGGAACGTACAACCCCATCGGGCGATCCAGGAGCTCTCTTCGTGACGCCAGCGACTTCTTTCCGTCTCACGGGGGCGGTCTACTTCCTGGCATGGACTTCCTGGCGCCGACCACCTGGGCAGACGCCCTCGCGGCCAAGGCCGAGCAGCCCGACGCCGTTCCGGTGGCGGGCGGCACCGACGTCATGGTCGAGATCAACTTCGACCGGCGGCGCCCACGCGCGCTGCTGGACCTGACCCGCGTACCCGAGCTGAGCGAATGGGGGCGGACCGACGACGGGCGGATCCGCCTGGGGGCCGGTGTCACCTACAGCCGGATCATCGCCGAGCTGCGCGACGAGCTGCCGGGCCTGGCGATGGCCGCCCGCACCGTCGGGTCGCCGCAGATCCGCAACCGCGGCACCGTCGGCGGCAACCTGGGCGCGGCCTCCCCCGCCGGCGACAGCCACCCGCCGCTCCTGGCCTGCGACGCCGTCGTCGAGGTCGCCTCGGTGCGCGGCAGCCGCGAGGTCCCTGCGGCCGAGTTCTACACCGGGCCCAAGCGCAACGCGCTCGCCCCTGACGAGCTCATCGCCGCCGTGCTGATCCCGCGGGCCACCGGGCCGCAGCAGTTCTGCAAGATCGGCACCCGCAACGCCATGGTGATCGCGGTGGCCGCGTTCGCGATCGCGCTGCAGCCGCAGCGCAAGGCGATCGGCACCGGCATCGGCTCGGCCGCACCCACCCCGCGCACCGCGCCGGACGCCGCCGTGTTCCTGGCCGGGGAGATCGACGCCGCCGGGCTGTGGGAGAGCCGCGGCCCGCTGCCGGAGGGGCTGGCCGTCGAGTTCGGCCGCAAGGTCCGCGACGCCGCCTCCCCCATCGACGACGTGCGCGGCAGCGCCGCGTACCGCCTGCACTCGCTCTCGGTGATGGCGCGCCGCGCCGCCACCTGGGCATGGGACGACTTCCGCAGCGAGGACCGGAGGGCTGCCTGATGCGGATCCAGCTGACCGTGAACGGCACCCGCCACGACGTCGACGACGTCTGGCCGGGTGAGAGCCTGCTCTACGCGCTGCGCGAGCGGATGGGCCTGCCGGGCGCGAAGAACGCCTGTGAGCAGGGCGAATGCGGCTCGTGCACCGTCTACCTCGAGGGGGTGCCGGTGTGCGCGTGCCTGGTCCCCGCGGGACAGGCGCACGGCCGCGAGGTCACCACCGTCGAGGGCCTGGCCCCCGAGGGCTCCGGCGACGAGACCGCGCTGCACCCGGTGCAGCAGGCGTTCCTCGAGAAGGGCGCGGTGCAGTGCGGGTTCTGCACGCCCGGTCTGATCGTCTCCACGCACGACCTGCTGCAGCGCAACCCGGACCCGAGCGACCCGGAGATCCGCGAGGCGCTGGCCGGGAACCTGTGCCGCTGCACCGGCTACGAGAAGATCATGGACGCCGTCCGCGCGGCCGCGGAGGCACTGCGATGAGCGGCTACGTGATCGAGGGCGCGTACGTCGTCAGCGTGACCGGCGAGGAGTACCCGGACGGGCACGTGGTCGTCGACGGCAACCGGATCACCGCCGTCGGTGCCGGACCCGCCCCGGACCGCAGCGGCCGCACGGTCGTCGACGGCCGCGGCTGCCTGCTCACCCCGGGCTTCGTGAACACCCACAACCACCTGTTCCAGTGGGTCACCCGCGGGCTGGCCGTGGACAACACGCTGTTCGAGTGGCTCACCGCGCTCTACCCGGTCTGGGCCGGGCTCGACGAGCACGCGGTGCACACCTCGGCGTCCGGGGCGCTGGCCCAACTGGCGCTCACCGGCTGCACCACCGCGAGCGACCACCACTACCTGTTCCCCCGCGACGGCGGGGACGTGCTCGGCGCCGGCATCCGCGCCGCGCAGGAGGTGGGCCTGCGCTTCCACGCCACCCGCGGGTCGATGGACCTCGGGCAGAGCAAGGGCGGGCTACCGCCCGACCACGTCACCGAGGACATCGACGCGGTCCTGGCCGCGTCGCAGGTGGCGATCGACCGATGGCACGATCCTTCGCCGGACGCGCTGGTGCGGGTCGCGCTCGCCCCGTGCTCGCCGTTCTCGGTGACCGGCGATCTGATGCGCGCCTCCGCCGAGCTGGCCCGCGACCGCGGCGTGCTGCTGCACACCCACCTCGCCGAGACCCTCGACGAGGAGGACTTCTGCCGCGAGAAGTTCGGCTGCACGCCCGTGGAGTACGTCGAGCGGCTCGGCTGGACCGGTGAAGACGTGTGGTTCGCCCACGCCATCCACCTCGCCGACGACGCCGTGAAGCTGATCGGCGACACCCGCACCGGGGTGGCGCACTGCCCGTCGTCGAACGCACGGCTAGGCGCCGGCATCGCGCGCACCCGCGACCTGCGCGACGCCGGCGCCCGCGTCGGGCTCGGCGTCGACGGCGCGGCCAGCAACGAGGCCGGCAGCCTCCTGGAGGAGGCCCGCCACGCCGTGCTGTTCGCCCGCGCCGTGGGCGGCCCGACCGCGCTGTCGGTCCGAGACGGGCTGGAGCTGGCCACCATCGGCGGTGCTGCCGTGCTGGGCCGCGCCGGCGAGATCGGCTCGATCGAGCCGGGCAAGCTCGCCGACCTGGCGCTGTGGCGGATCGACGGGCTGGGCCACGCCGACGTCCACGACCCGGTCGCCGCGCTGGTCCTCGGCGCCCCTCCCCCGCTGCAGCTGCTGCTCGTGGACGGCCGGCCCGTCGTCGAGCAGAACCGCGTGGTCACCGTCGACACCGATGCGATCGCCCGCGAGTGCACCGCCGTGCACCGCCGTCTGCTGGAGAAGACGCCATGACGAGCACCGACTCGATCCCCGGAGCGAAGACGGGCGGCGGCCGCGTCGGCGACAGCCCGCTGCGCCCGGACGGCACGCTGAAGGTGACCGGCCAGTTCGCCTACTCGTCCGACCTGTGGCACGAGGACATGTGCTGGGGCGTGACGCTGCGCAGCCCGCACCCGCACGCCCGCATCCTCGGCATCGACACCACGGAGGCGCTGGCGACGCCCGGCGTGTACGCGGTGCTGACCGCCGACGACGTCCCCGGTGAGAACGCCGTCGGACTGGAGCACCTGGACACCCCGGCGCTGGCCCGCGACATCGTCCGCTACGAGGGCGAGCCGGTCGCGCTGGTCGCCGCCGATCACCCGGAGACCGCGCGGCGGGCGGCGAAGAAGATCGTCGTCACCTACGAGGAGCTGCCTGCGCTCACCGATCCGCGCCGCGCGCTCGATCCCGACGCGCCGCAGGTGCACGAGCAGGGCAACCTCGTGCGCGAGGTGACGATCCGCCGCGGCGACGCGTCCCCGACGGCGCCGGTGGTGGTCTCGCTGGAGTTCGAGGTCGGCATGCAGGACCAGGCCTTCCTCGGCCCGGAGTCCGGCCTCGCGGTGCCGGCCGAGGACGGCGGCGTCGATCTGTACGTGGCCACGCAGTGGCTGCACGTCGACCAGGCCCAGGTGTGCCGGGTGCTCGGGCTGCCCCCGGAGAAGGTGCGGCTCACCCTGGCCGGGGTCGGTGGCGCGTTCGGCGGCCGCGAGGACCTGTCGATGCACGTCCACGCCTGCCTGCTCGCCCTGCGCACCGGCAAGCCGGTGAAGATGTGCTACTCCCGCGAGGAGTCGTTCTACGGCCACGTCCACCGCCACCCGGCGTGGCTGCGCTACGAGTTCGGTGCGCAGCCCGACGGCCGCCTGGTCTACGGCAAGGCCGACATCCTGTTCGACGGCGGCGCCTACGCGTCCTCGACGGGCGCGGTCGTCGGCAACGGCGGCACGCTGGGCCTCGGCCCGTACGACTTCCCGAGCGTGCACGTGACCGCCCGCGGGGTGTACACGAACAACCCGCCGTGCGGGGCCATGCGCGGCTTCGGCTGCGTGCAGGCCGCGTTCGCGCACGAGGCGCTGATGGACGAGCTGGCCGAGGCCGTCGGCCTCGACGAGGTGGAGATCCGCGCGCTGAACGGGATGCGCGAGGGCGACCGCAACATCACCGGCCAGCTGATCGACTCCGCGGCGCCGGTGGCCGAGCTGATCCGCACCGTGCGGGACCTGCCGCTGCCCCCGGAGCGCACCAGCACCGATCTCCGCGAGCTGCCCGGCGGCGTCTCCAACACCACCCACGGCGAGGGCGTCGTGCGCGGCATCGGCTACGCCGTCACCTACAAGAACGTCGGCTTCTCCGAGGGCTTCGACGACTACTCGACCGCGCGGGTGCGGCTGGAGATGTCCGGCGGCGAGCCGGTCGTCACCGTGCACACCGCCGCCGCGGAGGTCGGGCAGGGCCTCATCGCCGTCGAGCAGCAGATCGCCCGGACCGAGTTGGGCGTCGAGAGGGTCGTCGTGCACCCGAAGGACACCACGGTCGGCTCCGGCGGCTCCACGTCGGCGTCCCGGCAGACGTACGTGACCGGCGGTGCGGTGAAGGCCGCCTGCGAGGCCGTGCGGACCACCGTGCTCGCCCGCGCCGGACAGCGGTGCGGCCAGACCGGCCTGCGCCTCGACGGCGACAAGATCGTCGCGACGTCGGGAGAGGTCGTCGCCACGCTCGTCGAGGTGCTCGGCGACGATGCGGTCGAGGAGACCGTGGAGCGGCGCCACCGGCCCACCCGGCCGATCGACCCGGAGACCGGGCAGGGCGACGCGCACGTGCAGTACGCGTTCTCCGCCCACCGCGCGGTCGTGGACGTGGACGTGGAGCTGGGCCTGGTGAAGGTGGTCGCCCTCGACACCGCGCAGGACGTGGGCAAGGCGATCAACCCGGACGCCGTCGTCGGCCAGATCCAGGGCGGCAGCGCGCAGGGGATGGGCCTGGCGCTGATGGAGGAGATCGTGGTGACCGACGGCCACGTCCGGAACCCGTCGTTCACCGACTACCTGATCCCGACGATCCTCGACATGCCACCGATGCAGATCGAGGTGCTCGAGTACGCCGATCCGCACGCCCCTTACGGTGTGCGCGGCGTGGGCGAGCCACCGACGATCTCGTCCGGCCCCGCCGTCGCTGCCGCCGTCCGGGCCGCGACCGGAAAGGCCCTGCGCCGGGTACCGATCCGGCCGGAGCACATCACCGGCACCTGAACCGGTCCACCCCCGGCGTTCCGCCGCACGCCCGCCGTGCGGTGGTTACTGCCGTGCCCGCGAACGGAGATTCCCGCATGTCCCCCACCGTCGTCGTGCGCGCGCAGCGCGCCGTCGTGGCCGGGACCGAGCGCCCCGCCGCCGTCGTGATCGACGGGGAGCGGATCGCCGCCGTCCTGCCCGTGGACGCACCGGTCACCGCACCCGAGGTGGTGCTGGGTGCGGATGAGGTGTTGCTGCCTGGTCTGGTGGATTCGCATGTGCATGTGAATGAGCCGGGGCGGACGGAGTGGGAGGGGT
>NZ_FRAP01000003.1 GCF_900142365.1 Pseudonocardia thermophila
ACACCCATAGAGTGGGAAGTCATGTATAGTGACACCATCGCCCAACGGGGCGAGGTGGCCTGAACCTCAGCCTCTCGCGAACCCAGGACGGTTCAGGCCGCGAGGAACGATCTTCCAGCCCGGCCTCGCCTTCGGCCCGGTACCGGCCGATCCACTTGCTCACCGTTGGCCGAGAGACCCCCAGCTGCTCGGCGATGCGCGCCTGCGACCAACCGGCCAGATGACGCTGCACCATCAGCCGGCGGGCATAGACCGTGGTGCGGGCGTTACGGTGCGCCATGGAGGGCCTCCTGGGTTCGAAGTAGGTGCCTCAGACACACCCACCTCGCCCGGAGGCCCTCCCCTCGTTCAAGCCGACACGCCGTCGAGCACTGACAACAACGTCCTGAGTCACTACACCTAGTCGTCAAGGACGTGTTTCCGCTTGCCGGCCGTCTTGGAGGGAGCCGGCTCGCGACCTGTCCGCCCGCGCCGCCCCGACGAGTGCTCGCGTTCGCGATCGCGAGATCGGCCGCCGCGCGGTGCAGTCCGCCCGGTGAGGCTCGCCCGTACCACGCGGTGCGCAACGTTGCGCCGCGTGAGCGGGCGGAACCTGCACTTCCGGGTAGGCCGGGCACGGCCCGGCGGGGCCGGGGATCGCCGATCGCCGGGTGGCTCTCGCGGGCGGAGCGATCCGGTGCGGTCGATCAGGACGCCGGTGTGGTCGCGGAGCAGGTGCACGGCGTCGTCACCGGTATGACGACGATCGAGGAGGACGTCGGTCCGGGTGCCCGCGGTGCTGCGGACGGGGCGCCGAGGCCAGTTGGAGAACGCTCGTCGCCAGCACGGGCGGCGGAGCACGGGTCGGCCGCTGCGGGCCCCAGCGGCCGACGAAGGATCGAGACGAAGGATCGAGGAGTGCAGGTGCGCGGTGGAGCCGCGCCGCTCACCGCACCGCGCGGCTCTGGCTGAAGTACGCGGCGGCCGCCGGGCGCCACATGAAGACGATCGCGGCGATGATCAGCAGCAGCTGCCCGATCGTCAGGATCGCCGAGACGGCGCCGAGTGCACCCGCAGAGAACTGCTGGATCACGGATCCGAACGAGATCAGCGTGAACAGGACCGAGAGGGCGCCGAGAACGGTCAGCACGATCCGCGCCCAGTTCCGCCCGGCCCGCATCTTGAACACGAAGAGCAGGTAGAGAGCGAGGAAGATGAGTCCGACGACGATGCCGACCACGATGCCGATCTGGATGCCGAACCGCAGGTCGCTCTCGCTGAGTCCGGTCGGCAGCGGCTGGGCGGCGATCGCCGCGTCGATCATCGCCGGCATCTGGATGAAGGCGATCACGGAGCTGATCAGGCCGACGATCACCGACGCGATCCACAGCTTGAACGAGGTCTCGACGTCCGCCGGCCGCTCGACCGGCGTGCCGTGGCCGGGGCCGTAGCCCGACTGGTCGCCGTTCGCCGGGTACGGCGAGTAGCCGTGCTGCTGGCCGCCGTACTGCTGCGGGCTCCCGTACTGCTGCGGATCGCCGTACTGGTTGCCGTACGGCGGGGGCTGCTGCTGGCCGTACCCGGGCGGCGCGCCCTGAGGCGGTCCGCCGTAGGGCGCGCCCCCTCCCTGCGGTGGACCTGGGGGCTGGCCGCCCCACTGGCCTGGTGGTGGTTGCGGAGGCTCAGTCATGGAGCGAACCGTAGAGGTGACGAGCGGTTTCGCCCAGTACCCGGACGGTCACCTCTGCCTCACCCGGGTCCGGACGCGGCGGAGACCGGTCGGGGGAGGCGGGCGTCCGATAGCTGTCGGCGGCACTTAGTCCTGGCGGCCGACCGGTACTACAACAGTGACGGCCACCACACCCGCCGATCCGTGCGCCCGCCGCGGCGCCATGAGGGGCGTACCGATGTCCGCACCGACCGACACCCAGGGCGCAGCCGGCGGGGTGGGTCCCGCCGCAGAGGCCCCCGTCCACATCCTCTGGATCAACGCCGGGCTGTCCTGCGACGGCGACTCCGTCGCGCTCACCGCGGCCACCCAGCCGAGCATCGAGGAGATCGCGCTGGGTGCCCTGCCGGGCCTGCCGAAGATCGCGGTCCACTGGCCGCTGATCGACTTCGAGAACGGGCCGGTCGGCGGCGCCGACGACTTCATCGAGTGGTTCTTCAAGGCCGAGCGCGGGGAGCTGGAGCCGTTCGTGCTCGTCGTCGAGGGCTCGATCCCGAACGAGGCGATCAAGCCGGAGGGCTACTGGTGCGGGTTCGGCAACAACCCCGAGACCGGCCAGCCGATGACCACGAGCGAGTGGCTCGACCGGCTCGCCCCCAAGGCGCTGGCCGTCCTCGCCGTCGGCACGTGCGCCACCTACGGCGGCATCCACGCCATGGCCGGCAACCCGACCGGCGCCATGGGCGTGCCCGACTACCTGGGCTGGGACTGGCGGTCGAAGGCCGGCATCCCGATCGTGTGCGTGCCGGGCTGCCCGACGCATCCCGACAACCTGGCCGAGACGATCCTCTACCTGCTCTACCAGGCCACCGGCGCCGCGCCGATGATCCCGCTCGACGAGGCGCTGCGCCCGACGTGGCTGTTCGGCAAGACCGTGCACGAGGGCTGCGACCGCGGCGGCTACTACGAGCAGGGCGACTTCGCCGAGGAGTACGGCTCGCCGCAGTGCCTGGTGAAGCTGGGCTGTTGGGGGCCGGTCGTGAAGTGCAATGTGCCCAAGCGCGGCTGGATCAACGGTGTCGGTGGCTGCCCGAACGTCGGCGGGATCTGCATCGGCTGCACCATGCCGGGCTTCCCGGACAAGTTCATGCCGTTCATGGACGCCCCGCCCGGCAGCCTCGTGTCCAGCGTCGCCAGCAGGTCCTACGGGAGCGTCGTCCGCAGGCTCCGCAGGATCACCGAGAAGAAGCTCGACACAGAGCCGAAGTGGCGCCGCAAGGGCCGTGAGCTCACGACCGGCTACGCGAAGGTCTGGTGAGGACACCGTGACGACCACACAGCCGAAGCACTCGGGGACCGACCCGCAGTCCACCGGCCTCACCGAGATGTCCTGGGACCCGATCACCCGGATCGTGGGCAGCCTCGGGATCTACACGAAGATCGACTTCGGGACCGGCCGCGTCGCCGAGTGCCATTCGACCTCGTCGATCTTCCGCGGCTACTCGATCTTCATGAAGGGCAAGGACCCCCGCGACGCGCACTTCATCACCAGCCGCATCTGCGGGATCTGCGGCGACAACCACGCCACCTGCTCGGTCTACAACCAGAACATGGCCTACGGGGTGCGGCCGCCGCACCTGGGGGAATGGATCATCAACCTCGGCGAGGCCGCCGAGTACATGTTCGACCACAACATCTTCCAGGAGAACCTGGTCGGGGTGGACTACTGCGAGAAGATGATCGCGGAGACCAACCCCGGGGTCCTCGAGCTCGCCAACCGCACCGAGAGCCCGCACGCGGCCGAGCACGGATACCGCCGCATCGGCGACATCATGCGCGCGCTCAACCCGTTCAGCGGGGACTTCTACCGCGAGGCGCTGCAGGTCAGCCGGTACACGCGGGAGATGTTCTGCCTGATGGAGGGCCGGCACGTCCACCCGTCGACGCTGTACCCCGGCGGGGTCGGCACGCACGCGACCATCCAGCTGTTCACCGACTACTACGCCCGCCTCATGCGGTACGTGGAGTTCATGAAGAAGGTCGTGCCGATGCACGACGATCTCTTCGACTTCATGTACGAGGCGATCCCGGGGTACGAGGAGGTCGGCAGGCGGCGGGTGCTGCTCGGGTGCTGGGGCTCGCTGAACGACCCCGATCACTGCGACTTCACCTACCGCAACATGACCCACTGGGGGCGCAAGATGTTCGTGACCCCGGGCGTCGTCGTGGACGGCCGGCTCGTCACCAACGACCTCACCGAGATCAACCTCGGCATCCGCATCCTGCTCGGCCACTCGTTCTACCGCGATTGGGTCGACCAGGAGGTGTTCGTGACCCACGATCCGCTGGGCAACCCGGTCGACCAGCGGCACCCGTGGAACCAGCACACGATCCCCGATCCGCAGAAGCGCGACTTCGACGACAAGTACTCCTGGACGATGTCGCCGCGCTGGTTCGACGGCACCGATCACCTCGCACTGGACACCGGCGGCGGCCCGCTCGCCCGGCTGTGGTCGACGGCGTTGTCCGGCCTGGTCGACTGCGGCTTCGTCAAGGCGACGGGGCACAGCGTCGAGATCAACCTGCCGCGCACCGCGCTCAAGCCCGAGGTGAGCTTCGAGTGGCGGCCCCCGGTCGACGAGCAGGGCCGACCGCTCTCCAACGCCATCGAGCGCAACCGCGCCCGCACCTACTTCCAGGCCTACTCCGCGGGTGTCGCGCTGCACTCCATCGAGAAGGCGCTGGCCGAGGTGCGGGCCGGCAACACGAAGACCTGGGAGAAGTTCACCGTCCCCGACGAAGCGATCAGCTGCGGGTTCACCGAGGCGGTGCGCGGGGTGCTGTCGCACCACATGGTGATCCGCGGCGGCAAGATCGCGAACTACCACCCGTACCCGCCGACGCCGTGGAACGGCAGCGTCCGCGACGTCTACGGCACGCCCGGCCCGTACGAGGACGCCGTGCAGAACACCCCGATCTTCGAGGAGAACCCGCGGGAGAAGTTCAAGGGCATCGACATCATGCGGGCGGTCCGCAGCTTCGATCCCTGCCTTCCCTGCGGCGTGCACATGTACCTCGGCGACGGCCGCGCGATCCACACCACGCACACGCCGGGCGGCCTGAATGCCGGCTGACCCGCTCGACCCGGTTGTCGTCGCCGAACGCATCGAGGAAGCCCTCGACCGGCTCGGTCCCCGGGTCCGCCCGGTCGGCGAGGACCTCGTGCGGCTGCTCCTGCGGTTCTACGGCACCGGACTGGAGCAGGCCGTCGCGATCGTGCGGGCCGCGGCCGGGGACGGGCTCGTTCACCGGCTCGCCGCCGACCCGCTCGTCGGCGGGCTGCTGGCCCTGCACGACCTGCATCCGGTGCCGCTGCGCACCCGGGTCGAGCACGCGGTGGCGACCGCGCGGCGCCGCCTCGGTGCCCACGGAGCCGAGGTGGAGCTGCTCGGCATCGACGTCGACGGCACGGTCCGGGTGGCGCTGCCCGCCGCCGGGTGCGGCACCGCGACCGTGCGGGAGATCGTCGACGAGGAGGTGACCGCGGCGGCCCCGGACGCGGTGGGGACAGCGTTCGTCGAGCGCGCCGCCGAGCCGCCGCTGCTGCAGATCGGCGTTCGGCCACCGTGAGGGCACCGTCGTGGAGCACCGTCGTGAGGGCACCGTCGTGAGGGCACTGCGCCGGTTCCTCGTCACCGATCCCGTCCCGGCGGAGGTCGAACTGCGGTGCGAGCTGTGCGCGACCCCGCTGCCGCCCGAGCACCCGCACCTGGTGCAGGTGGCGCAGCGGCGGCTGCTGTGCACGTGCGGGCCGTGCGGGGTGCTGTTCGACAACCCCGGCGCCGGTGGGGGCGGGTACGCCCGCGTCCCCGACCGCGTGCTCACCGACCCGGGGTCCACCCTCACCGACGCGCAGTGGGACGCGCTGCAGATCCCCGTCGGGCTGGCGTTCTTCCTGCACAACTCGGTGCGCGGCGCTGTGGTCGCGTGTTATCCGAGCCCGGCCGGGGCCACCGAGAGCGAGTTGACGCTGACCGCGTGGGCGGACGGCATCGGCGCGAGCGGGCTGGCGGCGCAGCTGGTGCCCGACGTCGAGGCGCTGCTGGTGCGGCGGGAGCCGCGGACGTGCCTGCTCGTGCCGATCGACGCCTGCTACCGGCTCGTCGGACTGGTGCGGCTGCACTGGCGGGGGTTCGACGGCGGGCAGGAGGCGTGGGCCGCGATCGACGACCTGTTCGCCGAGCTGGGAGGGCGGGCCCGGCCGTGCTGACGTTCGCGTGCGTGGGGTCGCGGGCCGACACCCGCTCGGCCGGTCCGGCGATCACGCTCGATCTGCGCGTCGGCGACGGGACGGGACGGCGCGTGCACACCGCGGCGCTGCGGGTGCAGCTGCGGATCGATCCGCGGCCGCGGCGGTACAGCGCGGCCGAGACCGCGCGGCTGGCCGATCTGTTCGGCGAGCCCGAGCGCTGGGGGGAGACGCTGCAGCCGCTGCAGCTGGCGACCGTGCCGGTGCTGACGCCGTCGTTCGTCGGGTCGGTGACGGTGCCGGTGACCGTGCCGCTCACCTACGACCTGGACATCGCCGCCGCCCGCTACCTGCACTCGCTCGACGACGGCGAGATCCCGCTCCTGCTGCTGTTCTCCGGCACGCTGTTCTACGCGGGCGACGCCGGGGTGCAGGTGGGGCTGGTGCCGTGGCACGAGGAGGCCGCACACGGGTTGCCGGTGGGGGTGTGGCGGGCGGCGATGGACGCGTTCCACCCCGGTGGCGGCTGGGTGCGCCTGCGCCGGGACACGCTCGACCGCTTGAGCGCCTACCGCTCCGCGCACACCCTGCCCACCTGGGACGACGCCCTGGAGCGCCTGCTGAAGGAGGCGGGTGATGGCTGACCGGTTCGCCGAGGTCGCCGCCGTCGCGGACGCGGTGCTCCACGAGGGCTACCTGCTGTACCCGTACCGGGCGTCGGCGCAGAAGAACCGGGTGCGCTGGCAGTGGGGTGTGCTGATGCCGCAGGGGTACGGCACCGAGTCGGGCGAGGCGTCGGCCAACCGCACCGAGTGCCTGGTGGAGCTGCGCGGCGAGCTGCACGTGCGGGTGCGCTGGCTGCACCTGGAGCGGCGGACCGGGCGCGGGGAACCGTACGACGAGGGGACTCCAGGGCAGGCCGACGCGACGTTCACCCGGTCGCAGCTGCTCGCCGGTGCGGAGTTCGGGATCGTCGTCGACGCAGCGGAGCGCGTCGACGGGGACGTGACCCGGACGCGGTGGCCGCTCACGGCGCGCGTCGCCGTCCGGGCCGAGGAGTTGCCCGGCCCGTACGACGTGCTGAAGCTGCGGATCGATGTCCGCAACACCGCCATCGCGGCCCCCGGGGCGAGCCGGGACGAGGCGCTGCGGGCCGCCTTGATCGGCACCCACGTGCTGCTCGCCGCCGACCCGGGCGCGTTCGTGTCGCCGACGGATCCCCCGGAGTGGGCACGCGGGTTCGTCGCGCAGTGCCGCAGCGAGCACCTGTGGCCGGCGCTCGCCGGAACTGAGGGCCGATCCGACCTGCTGCTCTCCGCGCCGATCATCCTCGCCGACCACGCGGCCATCGCGCCCGAATCGGGCATCGAGCTGTTCGACGGGACCGAGAACGACGAGCTGCTGACGCTGCGCACGATGGTGCTGACGGACGCCGAGAAGGCCGAGGCCCGTGCGACCGATCCACGGGCGGCGGCGATCGTCGACGCCGTCGATGCGCTGCCGCCGGAGTACCTGGAGCGGCTGCACGGCGCGATCCGCACCCTGCGCGCCGTCGCTCCTGCAGCCGGTGAGGCGCCCCCGTACCCGGCCCGGGCCGGGTATGATGATCCCGGCGCCGCCCCGGCGGGGGCCACCCCGTGGTGGGACCAGGACGCGGATGCCTCAGCCGACCCGGCGACCGACTCCGCGCTGGTCGGCGGGGTGCCGGTGGCGCGGGGGAGCGCGGTGGTGCTGCGGCCGCGCCCATCGGCGGACGCGCAGGACGCGTTCCTCGCCGGGTTGCGCGCGACCGTCCAGGCCGTTGTCCACGACGTCGACGGCGGGACGCACGTGGCCGTCTCGATCGACGGAGACCCGGCGGCCGAGCTGCAGCTGGCGCACGGTCGGTTCCGGTACTTCCGGCCGGAGGAGCTGGAGCCCGCGGCAGAAGAGCCCCGTCGAGCCCGGCGTCACCGTGATCAACAGGGCGATCCGACCACACCGAGGTCGTCCTCGTCGCCGGTGCGCGTCCTCGTGGCGGGCGTGGGGAACATCCTGCGCTCGGACGACGGGTTCGGGGTGGAGGTCGTGCACCGGCTGCTCGCCCGGGGCGGGCTTCCGGCCGGGGTCGAGGTCGAGGACGTCGGGATCCGCGGAGTGCACCTGGCCCACCGGCTCCTGGACGGCTACGCGGGCCTGCTGCTCGTCGACGCGGTGCAGCGCGGCAGCCCGCCCGGCACCCTGCACCGGATCGAGCACGACCTGATCGACGGAGCACCCGGGATGCTGGACGCGCACGACATGCGCCCCGACGTCGTCCTCGGCCTGCTGCACGACCTCGCCGCGGCCACCGGCGTCGAGCGGTCGGTCGGGCGGGTGCTGGTGCTCGGGTGCGAACCCGCCGACCTCGAGGACGGTATCGGCCTGTCCCCACCGGTCGCCGCGGCCGTCGAACCCGCGTTGGTCGCCGCCGATGAGCTGGTCGCGCTGCTGCTGGAATCCGCCGTCCCCGGAGGGAGTCTTCCATGAAGACCGTGCTGCTGATCCTGCTCACCCTCGCGCTCGCCGTGGCGGTGGGCCTGATCGTCGCTTCGCGCGCCGAGATCAGCCGCTACCGCGAGATGAGCCGGATGTAGGGGGCACGCATGTGCCTGGGCATCCCCGGCGAGGTGGTCGAGCTCGCGGCCGGCCATCCCGATCTCGCCCTCGTGACCGTGGAGGGGGTGTCGCGCGCGATCAACGTCGGGCTGCTGCGCGACGGGCCGGACGCGCCGCTCGACCTGGCCGTCGGTGACTGGGTGCTGATCCACATGGGGTTCGCCCTGGAGAAGATCGACGAGCGAGTGGCCACGGCGTCCCTGGGCTGGGTGACCGGCGTGGACGACGCGTTCGGGCGCGGCTGATGCACGAGATGGCCATCACGCAGTCGATCGTCGGCACGATCGTCGGCCGGCTCGGTGCCGCGCGCGTGCACCGGGTGCGGCTGGAGATCGGGAAGCTGTCCGGGGTGGTGCCCGACGCGGTGCGTTTCGCGTTCGAGCTGGTCACGCCGGGGACGACGCTGGAGGGCGCCGCGTTGGAGATCGACGAACCGTTCGGGGACGCGCGCTGTCGCAGCTGCGGCCGCGCGTTCGTCACCGACGAGGTCCTGCCGCTGTGCGCGTGCGGCAGCGCCGACGTCGCGGTGAGCGGTGGGCAGCAGCTGCGGATCCGGGACGTCGGCTACCGGTCGGAGGAGGGGACGGGATGTGCGCGACCTGCGGATGCGGCGGGACCCGGGTGACGGAGCCGGGCCACGGCCACGGGCACACCCACACCGTCGATCTGGAGGCGGACCTGCTGGCCGCCAACGACCTGCTGGCCGCCCGCAACCGGGCCGCGTTCGCCGAGCAGGGGATCGTCGCGGTCAACCTGATGAGCTCCCCGGGCTCGGGGAAGACCACGCTGCTGGAGCGGACCGTGCGGGAGCTGGTCGGGGTGCGGCCCGTCGTGGTGCTGGAGGGTGACCAGGAGACGGTGCTCGACACCGAGCGGATCACCGCCACCGGGGTGCGCGCGCTGCAGATCAACACCGGCGCGGGATGCCACCTGGACGCCGACATGGTCGCCACCGGACTGCGCGAGCTGGCCCCGGAGCCGGGCGCGCTGCTGTTCGTCGAGAACGTGGGCAACCTCGTCTGCCCGGCTCTGTTCGACCTGGGGGAACGGGCCCGGGTGGTGATCATGTCGGTGACCGAGGGCACGGACAAGCCCCTCAAGTACCCGCACATGTTCCGCACCGCCGATCTGCTGCTGGTCAACAAGGTCGACCTGCTGCCCTACGTCGACTTCGACGTCGCGCGGTGCGTGGAGTACGCCCGGCGGGCCCGGCCCGGGGTGCCGGTGGTGGAGGTCTCGGCCACGCGCGGGGACGGGATGGCCGAGTGGGTGGCCTGGTTGCGGACGCTGGGGTGAGGGTCAGCCCGCCTCTCCGCGCGCGGTCCGCTCGCTCGTGCAGCGCGCGTAGCGGTCCAGGAACCGGTGCAGCGCCTCGTGCATCTGCTCCAGCTCGGCGACCTGCTCGTCGAGGTGCGCCGCACCGTCCACCGTGAGGTGGTATGTGCGCCGCGCCGGTCCCGAGCCCGACGTGCACCATTCCGACCGGACGAATCCGCGCTGCTCCAGCGCCCGCAGCGCCCGGTAGACCCCGCCCGAGTCGCTCTCGGTGTCGTGCATGGGCCTCAGCCGGGAGACCAGCTCGTAGCCGTGGTCGGCCCGCTCCCGCAGCAGCAGGAGCAGGCAGGGCTGGAGGAAGTTGCGCGGCTCGGGAACGGCCATCGGGTTGCCTCCGTCCCGGGCGGGGGATGCCCGAACCCTGCAGCCTCCCATCGTGTGTCGTGGGTCACAAGTCGGCTTGTGCACCGGTGGTCTCGCGGGCGAAGAATGCGGGTGCATGGACGCTGGTTCCGCGGCGCTGGTCCGCCGCATCGCCGAGCTGGGCCGCGACGACGTGGAGCTCGCCGGTGGCAAGGGTGCCAACCTGGGGGAGCTGGTCCGCGGCGGGTTCCCGGTGCCGCCCGGGTTCGTGCTGACCACCGCGGCGCACCGGGCGTTCGTCACCGAGTCGGGGATCGGGGACCGGCTGCTCGCGCTGGCTGCTGATCCCGACATCGAGGCGGCGTCCGCCCGGATCCGCGGGCTGATCGAGTCCGTCGCGCTGCCCGAGCGGATCGCGGAGGAGATCGCCGCCGCGGTCGCGGAGCTGGGGCTGGGCCCGTTCGCCGTGCGGTCGTCGGCCACCGCGGAGGATCTCGCCGACGCCAGCTTCGCCGGTCAGCAGGACACCTACCTCAACGTCCGCGCGGACGACCTGTCCACGGCGGTGCAGCGCTGCTGGGCCTCGCTGTGGACGGCCCGCGCGATGGCCTACCGCGCCCGGCTCGGCATCGCCCCGGCCGCGGTCGCGCTGGCCGTCGTCGTGCAGCGGATGGTTCCCGCCGACGCGGCCGGCGTCGTGTGCACCGCGAACCCAGTGAACGGGCGACGCACCGAGACCGTCGTGTCGGCGGCGTGGGGTCTCGGTGAGGCGGTGGTCAGCGGCACGGTCACGCCCGACGATCTCGTCGTCGATCCGGCCGAGGGGAAGGTGCGCTCGCGCACCACCGCGGAGAAGCGCGTCATCACCGTCGCGACGGACGACGGCACCCGCGAGGAGGAGCT
The DNA here is from genome assembly GCF_900142365.1 of Pseudonocardia thermophila. Lineage (GTDB taxonomy): Bacteria > Actinomycetota > Actinomycetes > Mycobacteriales > Pseudonocardiaceae > Pseudonocardia > Pseudonocardia thermophila. The sequence goes on from NZ_FRAP01000003.1 coordinate 11,076, forward strand.
GACCGGGCCGCGCCGCACCGCCGCTGTGCTGGACGACGCCGCGGCGATCGAGCTGGCCCGGCTCGGTGCCGCGATCGCCGCGCACTTCGGGGCGCCGCAGGACATCGAGTGGGCGCGCGCGGGCGGGGAGTTCGCGATCGTGCAGTCGCGCCCGATCACCGCGCTGCCCGAGCCGGCGGGGCCGGTCCCGACGGAGTGGCCGGTTCCCGACGACGCGATCTACGTGCGCGCGAGCATCGTCGAGCAGCTGCCCGATCCGCTGACCCCGCTGTTCGCCGAGCTCGTCGACGCCTCGGTGGGCCGGACCCTGCCGAAGCTGATGCGCGAGTCCTTCGGCGACGACGCCGTGCAGGACGGGGAGATCTCCCTACCCACGATCAACGGCTACGCCTACTACCGCTACCCGCGTCCGCTGATGCGCAAGCTGATCCTGCAGAGCGTGCGTGCGGTGCGTGCGCTCGTCGGGGCCGGGCCGGCCCGCTGGCGCGACGTGGCGCACCCGCGGTACCGGCGGATCGTCGCGGAGGAGTCGGCGCGGTCGCTGCCCGATCTCTCCGATGCCGAGCTGCTCGACTCGGCGATCCGGCTGCTCGACGCGGGCACCGAGTACTACACGGCGGTGCAGACGATCATCCCGCAAGCGGCGTCGAGCGAGCTGGCGCTGGCCCGGTTCTACGACGCGCTGGTCCGCCGGCCGGACGACCCGCCCGCCACGACGCTGCTGCTCGGCTTCGACAGCGCCCCGATCCGCGCCGAGACCTCGCTGTACGACCTCGCGGTGTGGACCCGCTCACGGCCCGAGATCGCCGAGGCGCTGCTCACCAGCGGACCCGAGGATCTGCCGCCCGGGCCGGACGGGGACGAGTGGTGGGCCCGGTTCCAGGCGCACCTGGATGCGTACGGGCACACGACCTACACGTTGGACTTCGCCACCGCCGTGCCGGCCGACGATCCTGCGCCGCTGCTGGAGACTCTGCGGTTCTACCTGCGCGGGGACGGCACCGATCCGCGGGAGCGACAGGCCCGCTCGGCGCGGCGCCGCGACGAGCTGACCGCGCAGGTCGTGGCCCGGCTCGACCCGCTCCGCCGGGCCGCGTTCACGAAGCTGCTCGGCTGGGCCCAGTGCGTCGCGCCGCTGCGCGAGGACGCGCTCGCCGACATCGGCCTGGCCTGGCCGCAGCTGCGCCGGGTGCTGCGCGAGCTGGGCCGTCGCTGCGTCGCCGCGGGGGTGATCGACGAGATCGACGACGTGTTCTGGTTGCGGCAGGACGAGCTGCTCACCGGCCGGCCGCGGCAGGGCGAGGTGGCGCGGCGGAAGGAGATCTGGCGCGGGCAGCGTCGCGCCACACCGCCGCAGACGCTGCCGCAGGGCACGCTGATGGACCGGTTCGAGGCGTTCCTCCCGGCGAACCCCGACGAGCAGACCGGCGCCGTCCTGACCGGGACCGGGGCGAGCGGCGGGAGCGTGACAGCACCCGCCCGGGTGCTGTCCGGTCCGGCCGACTTCGGCCGCATGCAACCCGGCGACGTTCTCGTCGCCGGCATCACCACGCCGGCCTGGACCCCGCTGTTCGCGATGGCGTCGGCGGTGGTCACCGACATCGGCGGGCCGCTGTCGCACAGCTCGATCGTCGCCCGCGAGTACGGCATCCCGGCGGTGCTCGGCACCGGCGTCGCGACCAAGCGCATCCCCGACGGCGCCCGCGTCCGGGTGGACGGCGACGCGGGCACGGTCACGCTGCTCGACGAGGAACCCGCGGTGCCCGGTGCCGTGCCGCAGTTCGGGACCGGGGTGCCGGGCTGGGCGTTCGCGCTGGCCACCGGCGCGGCGGTCGCCGGACTCGTGGCGCTGGCGAGGAAGCGGCGCCGCCGGTAGCGCCGCGAGTCGTGGTTTCCAGGCCGGCGAGTTGCGGGTTCGGTGACGGCCAGTCGTGGATTCCGCGCGCCGAGTTGCCCGGACCGCGCCGCCGAGTTGCCCGGACCGCGCCGCCGAGTTGCCCGGACCGGGTCGGTGAGTTGCCCGGACCGGGTCGGCGAGTTGCCCGGACCGGGTCGGCGAGATGGCCCGACCGGGCGGGTTGCCGCCTTCCGGGCGCCGTCACCAGCTCCGCGGCTCGGTGCCGCGGAAGCCGCAACCCGCCGGCCTGGAATCCACGACTCGCGGCCAGGGCTCAGGCGCTGCGGGCCTGGTTGCCGAGGAAGCTCGCGTACTGGACGCGCAGTTCGGCGCGGTTCGCCGCGAGCCACGGATCGTCGGTCACCAGCCCGTCGAGGTCGACGAGGGTGCTGATCGGCCGCGCTCGGACGGAGGCGAGCAGCGCGGTGGCGAACGCGCTGCGGTCGATGTCGTCGGCCCCGGTGGCGACCGCCCCGGCCAGCAGGGAGGCGAGCAGCGGCTCCTCGGCGAGCAGCGGCCGCAGCGCCAGCGTCCCGAGCGCGACGACGGGCGCGGCGGCGTCCGGTCCGGTGAGGATCACCGCGCACGGCAGCAGCGGCCGGGTGGTGTCGACGGCGGCGCGGAAGCGGGCGTTGCGGTCCGCGTCGGCGGGCGCGGCGGTGAGGTCGTCGAGGGTGATGGCGGCCTCGTCGGGCAGGGCGGCGACGAGGGCGTCCAGCTCCAGGTCGGCCCGGCGCACCCGCATCCCCAACCCGGGTTCCAGGCCGAGCAGGTCGGCGGGGAGGGTGGCCGCGACCGGGCCGTCCGGGGTCACCGTCAGCAGCAGTGTGCCGATGGGCTCGCCGCCGCTGTCGGAAGGCTCCGGCACGGCCCGCAGCCGCACCTGCGCGACGGGTGCGGCGACCGGCTCCGGTGCGCGCACCGCGGGCGGCCACGGTCGGCGGGCGGTCGTCCCGACGGCCCGCAGCCGGCGTGCGGTGCGGACCCGGTGCGCGACGAGCGACGCGACGGTGATCAGCACGATCACGGCGAGGAACGCAGCGGGAGCGCGTGGCTCCTCCATCAGCACGCGTACGGCGTCGATCGCCCCGTTCATGGCGTCCCCCGACACGCTCGTGTCCTCGCCCCGATCGGGCGATGGACGTGGGCAAACTCGGGAGTTACGTCGCTCGGTCGTATCTCGGCGTTACGTCGTTGATCCGAACGGGTCATCGACCCTGCATCATGTGGTGGTCAGTGCTCGTCGGGTGGTGGCAGTTGGTGAACGGTCTCCCGAGTGGCGCCGGTGGTGCTCTGCTCCATGGGCAACAGCCCGCACACCGCGCAGAGGTTGGCGCCGAAGGCGGTCAGTTCGATGCTGCGCCGCACGGTGACCCCGTTCCCGGCCCGCTTCAGCGCCGCCTCGACCTCCTCCTGCACCTCCAGCACGTCGTAGACGGACTGGTCCGGGACGGGCTCGCGGGAGAACCAGATCAGGCCGAGCCGGAACATGTTGTTCAGGTACGCGGGCACCCGGTCGACGTGGGTGCACCCGGCGTACCGGCCGATCATCGTGATGCCCCGCGCCACCAGCTGCGACCCGATGCCGAACGGTCGCTTGGTGCGCACGTCCACCGACGGCTGCGGGCCGCGCTCGGCGAACAGCCGCAGGATGCGGGCCTCGTCGGGGGAGAGCTCGGAGAGCAACCGCACGTAGGCGGGATGGCCGTCATCGGAGCAGGTGACGTCGGCCGACGCGTCGAGCAGCGCGTGCAGCCGCTCCGGCAGGCCGATCTGCGTGTCGCGGCCGGTGCGCCCGATGCGCTCGCGCAGCGGCGTCGGCAGCGGGTCGGACCCTTCGCCCACGCCCAGCAGCTCGCGCAGGGTGGCCCTGGCCTCGGCGTTGAGCTGCTCGACCACGACGTCCGCGGACCGGCCGTCGATCGCCCCCCGTACGACGATGCCGCCCAGGTGCAGTGAGGTGCTGATCGCGACCCGGTTCGTCCGCCGCAGGAGCTCACCGGTGACCTTCGCGATGTCGGGCACCGCCCGCACGACGGACCCGATCGGGGTGGCCTCCAACCGGTCGACGGTCCCGGCCGGCAGCGCGGATTCCACGGCGTCGACGGCGGCGCCCACCGTGCGGTCGACCGTGGAGCTGACGGTGTCCCCGAGCGGGCCCCCGATCGCGGTGCCCAGGGCGTCGCCGAGCGCACCGACCGTCCGGCCGAGCACTCCCCGCCGCTGCCCGACGGGTTGCCCGTTCGTGTCCGCTCGGTTCATCTCAGACTCCGAAGACGATCAAGTGCGCGAACCCGGCGAAGACGCCCAGCGCCGCGCCGTGGAGGATGAGCAGCCACTCGTCCTCCTTGATCGCCGAGCGCAGCATCTCGGCGAAGTCGGACGGCGGCATCGAGCGGGTCTTCTCCGCCACCAGGTTACGGATGCGTTCGCTCTGCCTCGCGTTGAACTCCGCGTCGAGGAACGAGGCGCTGGCGACCGCGGCGGCCTCGCTGACCACCCGCTGCGCCATCGAGTCGTACGCCCGGGCGCCGATCGCCGCCCTCACCGGCACGCGGGCCATCCCGACAGCGCGGTCGACGAACGGCCGCATGAGGTTCTCGATCATCTTTCGGGTGCGGTCCCCGCGCGGGCCGTGGAACAGCTCGTACCCGATGTTGTTCAGCGAGACGATGCGCTCGGCGATGATCCCCGCCCACACGTCGGCGACCTGGCGCTGCCTCCGGAGGAAGAGCCCCTGCAGCGTGAACAGCCCCAGCTTCACCGGCCGCACCGGTTCGAAGATCACGGCGATGGCCAGCCAGTTCGTGGTGCAGCCGATGAGCGCGCCGCACAGCGGGACGACCCACCACCGCGGGTAGGCGAGGGTGAGCAGCAGCAGCGGGATGCCCAGCAGGAACCCGAACACGAAGCCCAGGTGGACGATCAGCTTCAGCTCCCGGCGGCCCATCTCCTGGAAGATCATGTTGGCGAGCGTCGGGTCCTGCTCCATGTGGCCGATGACCATCAGCTTGATGTCGAGGAGCTGGTCGATGTGCTCGCCGATCTCCCGGGTGAGGTCGTAGACTATCCGCGGCAACTGGGCCTCCACCCGCGCGTGGATCGCGGCGCGCACGCCGGCCGGCACGTTCGCCCACAGCACCGGGTAGTGGGTGCGCATCAGCCGGTCGACGATCGAGTCGATCTCCGCCCGCGACGTCGCGAGGATGTGCTCGGCGATCGCGTTCGGGTCGAGCTGCTCGTAGAACTCGGTGGGGGTGCCGAGCTTCGTCAGGCCCTTGTCGACGGCGATGCTGCCCATCTTCGCCGCGCGCGACGGGATGATCCCCTGCCAGCCGATCTTCCCCTGGGTGAGGCCGAGCGGCACCTCGAGCACCTTGCGCGGCAGGAGGTGGGAGAGCGTCTTCAGGCCCGGGACGCGGACGCCCTTGAACCGGATCGGGTAGAAGAGCATCCACACGCCGGTCCAGTTCGTGATCCACCCGATGACGCCGGTGAACAGCGGCACCGACAGGTGTCGGACCCAGCCCTCCGCCTGGACCAGAGGGAAGATCGCCGCCAACTCCATCCGAAGCCCCTTCGCCGCTGGCATCCTGGCATCCCTGATCAACGGCTTCGACATGCGCCGCGCGGATTCCGCCTGTTCGCGTCCCGGGGCGGCCTAGCATGGGCTGATGACGGCGACCCGGCAGGGGATCGAGGTGCTGGCGGCCCGGGACGTGCCGCTCGGTGGGGCCCGGGCGCTCACGGTGCACCGCACGTTGCCGCAGCGCGGGCGCACCCTCGTCGGGGCGTGGTGCTTCGCCGACGCCTACGGTCCGACGCCGGACGCCACGGCGATGGATCTACCGCCGCACCCGCACACCGGGCTGCAGACGGTGAGCTGGCTCTACGCGGGCGAGATCGAGCACCGCGACTCCACCGGGGCCAGGGCGCTGGTGCGGCCCGGGCAGGTCAACCTCATGACGGCGGGGCGCGGGATCGCGCACACCGAGACGTCCACGGCCGCGGCCGCCGCGCTGCACGGCGTGCAGCTGTGGGTGGCGCTGCCGGACGCGCACCGGTGGATCGCGCCGTTCTTCGAGCACGCCGAGCCGGAGGCGATCGCGCTCGGGCCGGCGACGCTGCGGGTGTTCGTCGGCGAGCTGGCCGGGCAGCGTGCCGCGGTGACGACGTTCTCTCCGCTGCTCGGGGCGCAGCTCGATGTGCCGGCCGGGGCGACGGTGCGGGTACCGGTCGATCCGGCGTTCGAGCACGGCTTCCTGGTCGACGCGGGGGCGGCGCGGGTGCAGGGCGTGCCCGTCCCGCCGTCGTCGCACGGGGTGGTGGGCACCGGAGCCCGCGAGCTGGTCGTCTCCGCGGACACCCCGGTGCGGGGGCTGCTCCTCGGCGGGGTGCCGCTCGGGGAGCAGATCGTGATGTGGTGGAACTTCGTGGGCCGCAGCCACGACGAGATCGAGCGGTTCCGCCGCGAGTGGCAGGCCGACGTGGTCGACGGCGGCGATCCGCACGGTCGCTTCGGCACCGTCGACCACCCGGCGCCGCCCCTACCCGCGCCGGAGCTGCCCCGGGTCCGACTGCGCCCGCGCAGCTGACGCGCAGGACGTGCAGATCCCGCGGAAGATCACCTGGGCCTCGTCGACCGAGCCCACGTCGCCCACCGGGCTCAGGCAGGGCTTGCCGTCGCCGGCGCACTCGACGTCGGTGACCCGGCCGCAGATCCGGCACACGAAGTGGTGGTGCCAGCGGCTGGCGAGCTCGTAGAGCATCCGGCCCGGGCCGGCGTCGGCCGTCATGACCAGGCCGGCTCCGACCAGCGCCTCCAGTACTCCGTACACGCTGGAGCGGGGCAGCGGATCCGGCCCTTCCGCGATGCGGGCCCGCACCTCCTCAGCGGAGCGGTGCGGGCCCAGATCGGCCAGTGCTTCCAGAACCGCGACCCGCGGGCGGGTGGCCCGCAGGCCGCGTGACCGCAGCGCCTCGGCCGGGCTCAGCCCTGCTGGGCGCTGAACATCCACAGCTGCTTCTCCAGGTCCGTCGCCACGCCGATCAGCATGTCCTGGCTGACCGGGTCCATGTCGGCGATGCGGACGATCCGCTCCCGCAGCCGGTCGGTGATCACCGTCAGCAGTGCGACGACGTGGTCGACGGCGGCCGCGTCGGTGATCCTGCCCTCGACGGCGTCGGGCAGCGGGCTGTTCTTCGCCACGGTCATGGCGCGCGCGTCCGGGGGGAACCCGATGGTGACGGCGCGCTCGGCGACGGTGTCGGCGGCCTCCCGCGCGATCGAGGTCAACTCGTCGAGGTGCAGGTGCACGTTGCGGAAGTGCCGGCCCTTGACGTTCCAGTGCAGCTGCTTGGCCTGCAGGTGGAGGTCGGTCAGCTCGACGAGGGTGTCCTGCAGGTCGGTGCCGACGGTGGCGGGAATGCTCGTTGTGGTCATCTCACGCTCCCCTTCTCTGGAATGACTCCAGATTATCACTCTGGACAGTGTCCGAAGAGGAGTCGCGGTGAGCTTCGCGTCACAGCCACCGATAGGGTGGGCGTCGACACAGTTCGGCGATCTTCGAAGGGGGAACCAGCCCGTGAGCGTCACCCTGGTCAAGGGCGGGAACGTCAGCCTGAGCAAGGAGGCTCCGGGTCTCACTCGGATCCTCGTGGGGCTCGGCTGGGACGTGCGCACCACCACGGGCGCCGACTACGACCTCGACGCGTCGGCGATCATGCTCGGCGAGAACGGCAAGGTGCTCTCCGACAGCCACTTCGTCTTCTTCAACAACCTCACCAGCCCGGACGGCACCGTCGAGCACACCGGCGACAACCTCACCGGTGAGGGCGAGGGCGACGACGAGGTCATCAAGGTCAACCTGGAGGCGATGGCGCCGAACGTGGCGAAGATCGTCTTCCCGGTCAGCATCTACGACGCCGATGCTCGCGGGCAGAACTTCGGCCAGGTGCAGAACGCCTACATCCGCATCGTGAACGAGGTCAACGGCGCCGAGATCGCCCGCTTCGACCTCACCGAGGACGCCTCCACCGAGACCGCGATGGTGTTCGGCGAGGTCTACCGGCACGGCGGCGACTGGAAGTTCCGCGCGGTCGGGCAGGGCTACGCCTCCGGGCTGGCGGGCATCGCGCGCGACTACGGGGTCAACGTCGCCTGAGCCCGACCGCAGACCGATCCGCGCCGCCGATGCCCTCGCGTCGGCGGCGCTCCTCGTCCTGGCGGCCGCCGTCGTCGCCACCGCGGTGCTGGGCGGGGTCTTCCTGTTGGCGTTCGGGCCGTGCGCACCGCCGCGCTGCTCCGCGGGTGCGGCGGTCGCCGCGGTGGTGACCGGGCTGGTGCTCGCCGCGGCCACGGGACTCGGCGGACTCGCGCTGACCGTGCGGCGGATCGTGCTGCGCCGGGCGGCGTGGCCGGCTGCGCTGCTGACGCTGGTCGTGTGCGTCGCGGTCGTCGTCGCGACCTGGGCGGGGCACCAGCTCGTCACCGGTGTTTGACGTGCGGGCCGGGCCGCGCGCGGCTACCGTTGCCGCGCATGACCGACCCGGACGAAGGCGACGACCTCGACCAGCTGGATCAGGACGCCCAGTTCGATCCCGCGGACACCCTGGTGGAGCGCGGCCGTGAGGGGGAGCGGTTCGACGTCCTCGACGAGGGCTGGTCGCCGCCCGAGCGTCCGTACGCGGTCGACGACTGGGGCACGACGGCGCGCGAGGAACGTGAGGGCGAGCCGATCGAGGAGCGCCTCGCCCGGGAACTGCCCGACGCGGCCGAGGAGGCGGGGGACCGCGACGTGGATCCCGAGACGGGGGAGCGGCTCGGCGACACCGGCGACACCGACGGTGAGCTGCTCGACGACGAGGTGGGAGAGGAGCGCTCCGGCCGGCTCGCGGCCACCGGTGGAGCCTTCGTCGACGACGAGGAGCTCTACGCCCGCGACGAAGGCATCTCCGGTGGTGCCGCCTCCGCGGAGGAGGCGGCTGTGCACACGGTCCGCGAGGATGCGGAGTAGCTGAGGATGCGGAGTAGCTGAGGATGCGGAGTAGGCACTGCAGCGAGCAGGTACTCCGGCGACAGCGTCGGCACCGCGGTCGAACCGCCCTGTTGATCATGTCGGCGTCGTCCTCGACGCGGGCTGCGGGGTGACCTCAGCGCCTCCTCGTCGTTGCGTTCTGTGACGACAACTGCACGAGGAGTGGGCATGGCACCCAATCCGACCGCGTCGGTGATCGACGCCATCGGCGGGCTGATCGGCACGATCGTGTGGCCGCTGGTCGTACTGGTGGCGTTCTTCGCGCTCCGCCGACCCCTGGAACGGCTGATCTCCGGGCGCCGGGACACCACGAGCCCGCCCGCCGGCATCACCGCGACGCTGACCACCGAGGCCGAGGCGGCCGTGGTCGCCGCGACCGTCGCCCGGGACGCGGGCACCACGCCCGACGAGGCCGCCCGGGTCGTGCGCGAGTCGCGCGCCGCCGCCGAGGAGGCCGCGAGCGTGGGCGGCATGCTGGGCCGCACGGTGCTGTGGGTCGACGAACGCCCCGACAACAGCCGCTACGAGCACGCGATGCTCGCTGCGCTGGGCATCTCGGTGGTCGTGCGCACCAGCGCCGACGAGGCGCTCGCGACGCTGGCGTCGCGGCCGTTCGACCTGATGGTCACCGACCTGCAGCTCGGCCCCGACCCGAACGCCGGCTTCGCGCTGCTGGAGGCGGCTCGCGCCGCCGGTCACCACCTGCCGTGCCTGTTCTACGTCCACCACGCCACGCCCGAGCGGGTGCAGGAGGCGACTCGACTCGGCGCCGTCGGACTGACCAACCAACCGACCGCGCTGCTGCGCACCGCCGCCAAGGTGCTCGCGCCCGTGCCCGCGGCCGGCTGATGCTCGCCGCGCGCCGCGGCCGCTGCGGTGGAACGATCACGGTATGACCCGTCCGATCCGCATCGGCCTGCAGCTCCAGCCGCAGCACGCCGATTACGCCGACATCCGGCGCACGGTCGCGGCGGCCGAGGAGGCCGGGACCGACATCGTCTTCAACTGGGACCACTTCTACCCGCTCTCCGGCGACCCCGACGGCAAGCACTTCGAGTGCTGGACGATGCTCGGCGCCTGGGCGGAGGCCACCAGCCGCGTCGAGATCGGGGCTCTGGTCACCTGCAACAGCTACCGCAACCCGGACCTGCTGGCCGACATGGCGCGCACCGTCGACCACATGTCCGGCGGGCGGCTGATCCTGGGCATCGGCGCCGGCTGGTTCCAGCGCGACTACGACGAGTACGGCTACGACTTCGGCACGCCCGGTTCGCGGCTGGCCGATCTCGCGCAGGCGCTGCCGCGCATCACGGCGCGGTGGGCCGAGCTCAACCCGCCCCCGACCCGCGACATTCCGATCCTCATCGGTGGCGGCGGGGAGAAGAAGACCCTGCGCTGCACCGCCGAGCACGCGAACATCTGGCACGCGTTCGGCGATCTCGAGACGTTCACGCGCAAGAGCGCGATCCTCGACCAGCACTGCGCCGACATGGGCCGCGACCCGGCCGAGATCGAGCGCTCGGTGGGTGTGCAGCGCTCGCCGGACGAGATCGGCGACGCGCTCGTCGAGGCGGGCGCGACGCTGTTCACCGTCGGCCAGGACGGCCCGGACTACGACCTGGGCCTGCTGAAGGAGTGGATCGCCTGGCGCGACGCCCGGCGGTGAGGAACGCGATCCGCTACCGGGCGAGCCCCGCCTCCGGGCCCCAGCGGGCCAGCAGGGCCGCCTCCACGATCGTCATCAGCTCGTAGAGCACGATCGACACGACGACCGCGAGGGCCACGATCGTCCACACGCCCCCGTAGTTTCCGGTGCCGTTGTAGTACGACAGCACCCCGCCCATGCCCTCGAAGCCGACGAGCCACTCGGCGAGCATCGCGCCGACGATCGCGCCGGGCACCGAGATCCGGGCGGAGGCGAGGAACTGCGGCAGCGCCGCCGGGATGCGCACCACCAGCAGCGCCCGCGCCGCCGAACCGCCGTTGACCCGCACGACGTCGATCGCCTGCTGCGGCGCGCCGGTGAGGCCGACGACGATGTTCACCAGCGCCGGGAACAGCACCACGATCCCGGCGATCACCGCGATCGACAGCGTGCCCTGCCCGAAGATCAGCAGCAGGAGCGGCGCCATCGCGACCAGCGGCACCGACCGCAGCGCGATCGCGATCGGCAGGAACGCGAACTCGAACGGCCGCCACGACACCATCCCGATCGCGATCACGGTGGCCGCCACCATGCCGGAGACGAACCCGATCGCGGCGTTGCCCAGTGTGGTGGCCAGCGCGGAGAACGACTCCGCCCGCGCCGCCTCCGCCGTGAGCGACGCCGGTCGCACCCCGCGCGGGGGCTGGTCGACGAACAGGTACTGCCACACGTCCCACGGCGACTTGCCGACGAACGTCGAGACCTGGAAGACGGCCAGCAGCGCCGTCCACAGCAGGGTGAGCACGACGATCGCGACGAGGATCGTCAGCACCGCCCGCCCGGCCCGGTGCAGCACGGCGGCGGCGACCGAAGCGGGTGCGACGGTGCGGACGGCGGCGTCGGTCTCGGGAGCCGTCGTGGTGGTGTCGGAGGTCGTCATGCCGCCCCCGTCGTCGCCGGGGAACCGGCCGCCCACGGTGTCACCAGCCGCGCGACCAGCCCGACCAGCAGGTACCACAGGCCGGACACGGCTGCGCTGACGAACGCCAGGTACCACAGCAGCGGTGCGTCGGCCTGGGCCTGCGCGGCGATCAGCGCCTTGCCGAGCGTGGAATCCCCGCCGCTACCCAGGTACTCAGCGAGGATCGCGCCCAGGAACGCGGCCGGGGCGGCGATCCGCAGCGCCGCGAACAGGCTCGGCAGCGCCGCGACCACCCGCACCTTGCGCAGCACCGTCCAGCCGGTGCCGCCGTAGGCGCGGACCACGTCGACGCTCGCCCGCGGCGCGGCCCGCAGCCCGACCAGGCAGCCGACGACTGTGGTGAAGAAGCAGCTCATCGCCGCGAGCACCACCGACGCGCCGGACGAGCCGCGGCCCGCGATGATGACGATCACCGGGCCGATCGCGACCAGCGGCACGCAGTAGGTGAGGATCGCGACCTGGTTGACCAGCGCGTCCAGCCGCGGCACCAGCAGCACGAGCACCGCCAGCGCGATCGCGGCGGCGGTGCCCCACGCGTAGCCCTGCGCCGCCGACACCACGGTCGCCGCCGTGTTGCGCAGGGTGCCCGCCCACAGCTCGCCGTCGAGGAACTCGCCGAACACCGACGGCGGGGTCGGTATGACCCCGCTGCCCTGGAACAGCACCAGCGACGCGATCCACCACAGTGCGAGCAGCACCGCGACGCCGGCGAGCCCGCCCAGCCGTGAGGTCATCCCGTCCCCGCTCCGCGTCCGAAGAGGATCTCCGAGATCCGGTCGACGTAGGCGTGGAACTCGGGCGTGCGCATCAGGTCAGGGGTGCGCGGGCGCGGCAGGTCGATCGGTACGACCTCGGCGATCCGGCCCGGCCGCGGGCTCATCACCGCCACGACGTCGGAGAGGAACACCGCCTCGGAGATGCCGTGCGTGACCAGCAGCGTGGTGGCCGGTCGCTCCGTCCAGATGCGCTGCAGCTCCACGTTCAGCCGCTGGCGGGTCATGTCGTCCAGCGCCCCGAACGGCTCGTCGAGCAGCATCACGGTGGGCTGCACGACCAGGCAGCGCGCGATCGCCACGCGCTGGCGCATACCGCCGGACAGCTGCGCGGGCTTCGCCTTCTCGAACCCGGTCAGCCCGACCAGCTCGATCAGCCCCTCGATCAGCCCCGGCTCGGGCGCGATGCCGGCGACCTCCAGCGGCAGCCGGATGTTGCCGGTCACCGTGCGCCACGGCAGCAGCGCGGCCTCCTGGAAGGCGATGCCGAGCTGGTGATCGCGCTGGATCTCCCGGGCCGGCCGGCCGTTGATCGTCACCGTGCCCGCGGTGGGTTCGTCCAGGCCGGCGAGGATGCGCAGCACGGTCGACTTGCCGCAGCCGGACGGCCCGATCAGCGACAGGAACGAGTTGCGCGCCGTGCCGAGATCGACCCCGGCGAGCGCGTCGACCCGGCGCCGACCCAGGACGTACTGCTTGGCGAGTCCCCGGATGTCGATCCCCGTCGCGGCGGTCGGCTCGGTCTGCGGGGACGCGGTGGCCGCGGCTCCCGTCACTGCGCAGCGGCCTTCAGCTCCGGGTTCTCGGCGTAGACCTCGTCGAGCAGCGACATGTCGAACAGCTCCTCCTTGGTGATCGTGATGCCGATCGCGCCCAGTGCGGCGATCCCGCGGTCCTGGAGCTCCTCGGTGATCGTGAACAGCCCGTTGGCGTCGGTGTCGGGGCTGCGGACCAGGTCGACCTGCGCCGTGGCCTGCTCGATCTCGCTGGCCAGGTCGAGGTTCTGGTCCTTGCCGTACACCTCCACCGCGAGCTTCGCCGCGCCCTCCGGGTCGCGCACGGCGTCGGTCCAGCCGCGGATCTCGGCCTTCAGGAACGCCTTGAGCATCTCGCGCTGCGTGTCGATCGTCTCCTGCAGCACGACGAACGTCTCGGACACGAACGGCAGCCCGTTGTCCGCGAACGGCAGTGTCACGGGCGTGAAGCCCTTGTGCTTCACCAGGAACGGCTCGTTGGTCAGGAACGACATGAAGCCGTCGACCTTCTTCTCGGTCAGCGGCGCGGGGTCGTACTGCACGACGACCTGGTTGACCGAGGCCGGGTCGATGCCGTTGGCGGCGAGCAGGCCGGCGAAGATCGACTGGTTGGTGCCGGCCTGGATGCCGAGCGTCTTGCCCACCAGGTCGCCGACGGTGCGGATCGGTGTGCCCTCCTCGATCGAGAGGATGCAGAACGGGTTCTTCTGGTACGTGGCGCCGATGATCGTGATCGGCGCACCCTGCTCGACGATGTAGCGCGCGGTGGCGTCGGGGGCGGACAGGCCGACGTGCACGTTCTTCTGGATGACCTGCGCCTCGGCGCTCGCCACCGGGCCGGCGACGAGGTCGACCGACGAGAAGCCGGCCTCCGTGAAGTAGCCCTTGGAGTCGGCGAAGTACTCGCCGGCGAACTCGAAGTTCTTGATCCACGACAGCTGGACGGCCAGCTCGCCGAACTGTCCGGCCGCGGCCGTCCCGGTGGCCCCTCCACTCGCGGGCGCACCGCCGCTCCCGCCACCGCAGGCGACGGCCGCCAGGCCGACGGCGCCGAGACCGGCGAAGCGGAGGACGTCGCGCCTGGTGAGGTGCGGCGTGCGGGGCAGCTGCATGGTCACGCTCCTGGGTTCGCGTTCGGGGTACGGCCACCGGAAAACTAGGAACGGCACGCTTCGCAGGGGTTTCCGCCGTGTAACCGAATCCAGCCCTCCGGTGGTGGGTGCGACGTCCACCCCATCGTGGGCTTGCGCCCGCAGCCCGCTGTGTGCGCTCTGTGATCGTCCGGTCATTCCTGGTTTACTTCGATCGGGGTGCGGGTGCGACTTCTCGGGGGAGCCAGATGCCTGCCGAATGGACTGCTGGTGCGGCCGATGCGGTACAGCGGTGGATCGACGCGTTCCCCACTCCGTTCCCGATCGCCCAGCGCTGGGCCTGCTTGGGGGAGGCCGGCCCGGCGGGCGGTCCCGGCTGGTTGGAGCTGCCCGACCCGGGTGTGGTCGCCGGCGAGTGGTGGCTCGCCGGGCCGGACGGGCCGGAGCGGCCCGGCGCGTACCTCGTCGACGAGGTGCGCCGGGACGAGCGCGGGCACCTGCTGCTGCGGGTGCCGGCCGGGCTCCCCGCGGACGCACGGAGCGTGTGGGCCGACATCACCCGCCCGGTCGATGCGCTGCACGCCGCGCTGCTGCGGACCGTCCCCGCTTCGCTGGCCACCGATCTCGTCCTGCAGCGGCTCGCCGGGCCGCCGGATCCCTCGATCCCGTACCCGGGCGGGTTGTCGATCGAGCAGGCCGAGGCCTACCGCGCCTGCCGCACACCCGGGCTGCGCCTGGTGTGGGGCCCGGCCGGGCCGCGCACCACGGCCGTCGTGGTGGGCGCGGCCGCCGATCTCGCGCGCGCCCGGCGCCGGGTGCTGCTGCTCGGGGCCACCGACGCGGTGGTGGACGCCGCCGTCGCCGCGCTCGTGACCGCGCTCGAACCGGAGCCGGGGCAGGTCGTGCGGGTAGGCCCGGCGCACCCGCCGGTGGCTGACGACGAGCGGGTGGCGCTCGATCTCCTCGCCGCCCGCGAGACCACTGTCGAGGATCGCCGCCGGGCCGTCGTCGGACACCAGCTCGCGACGTTCGCCGGGCAGGACCCCGAGATCACGCAGCTCACCGCCCAGCTCGCCGGCTACGACGACGACGCCTACCAGCGCGCCGCCCGGCGGGTCGCCGCCGAGCAGGAGCTCGCCGAGCTGGAGCCGCGCAGGCGGGCGGCCGCAGCCGTGGTGCGCACCGCCGCCACCCGGCACAACCTGGCGGTCTCGGCCCGGGCGGCGATCCTGCGGGAACGGGACGAGCTCGCCGACGCGCGCGCTGCGCTCGCTCGCATCGACGTGCTGGAGGAGGAGCTGCGCCGGCTCGAGCGCGAGCTGCGCCGGCGCCGCACGGAGCAGGCTGTGGCGCGGCACTGGGCCCGGCGGCGCGCCGACAACTGGTTGGACCGGGTGTGGCGCCGCCGCGAGGCCGAGGTGGCCGACCGCGACCTCGCGAAGGCCGAGCGGGAGACCGCCGAGCGGCGCAGCGCTGTGCAGTGGGAGCTGCTGCAGGCCCGATCGGTGGCGGGCACGGTGACCGCAGCCGATCTCGCGGCGATCGACGCCCGGCTCGTCGACGCCCACAACGAGGTCCTCGCCGCCGCCACGCAGCTCGTCCGCGCCGAGGCGTACGCGGAGGAGCTGGCCGCGCGGGCCGAGGCCGCCCGCCTGCGCGGTGCCCCCACCGACGCCGATCGCGAGCTGGTCGCCGCCGCCGAACGCGACGGACTACCGGCCCGGTACGAACGACTGCTGCGGCTGCGCCGGCGCCGGCCCAGCTCGGCCGCTGCGCTCGGCCGGCTCAGCGCCGAGCACCACGCGCTGGCCGTGCGGGCCGCGCAGCAGCGGGCCCGCGCCCGGGTGGAGATCATCGAACGGGCCGCGGTCCTCGCCACCACGGTGGCTGCGGCCGCCGCGCTGCCGCCCGGCCGCTTCGACGTCGTGCTCGTGGAGGGCGCCGCCGCCGTCCCACTCGCGGAGGTGCTTGCCGCCGTCGCGCGGGCCGGGAGCGCCGCGGTGCTGTTCGGCGACTTCCAGCGCCCCGGACCCCGGCTGCCCAGCGCGGTCCGGGCAGCCGCGCTGAGCGACCACGGCCTCGCCACGTGGGTGGCCGGCACGGCGTTCTCGTACTGCCGCATCGACAGCCCCGAGGCGGCGCTGGACACCGAGGGGTGCGTGGCGATGCTGCGGGAGTTCCGCGGCGGCAGCGGGTTCCCGCAGCCGCGGGGGTACCGGGCGCAGGAGCAGGTGGCCCGCTGAGGGCTGCCCGGATTCCTACGAACGGCACCTTCGTGAGCAGTGGTACTCACGAGAGTGCCGTTCGTAGAAGTCGGGCAGGCCCGCTGCCCCGGTCCGCCTCGCCGGGCAGACTGTGCGGCGTGCGTGATCCCGCCCTCCCCGATCTCGGGGGCACTGTGGTGCTGGTGACCGGCGCGTCCGGCGGCGTGGGCGCCGGGATCGCCCGTCGCTTCGCCGCCGCCGGAGCCGCAGTGGGCGTCGCGTACGGGACCGGGGCGGACCGGGCCGAGGCGCTCGTCGCCGAGCTCACCGCCGCCGGTGGGCGGGCCGTCGCGCTCGCGGGGGACGTGCGCGATCCCGGCGCCTGCGCCGCGCTCGTCGACGGCTGCCGGGAGCGGCTCGGCGGGCTCGAGCACGTCGTCGCGGCCGCGGGGATCCAGCCGGTCGCGGACCTGCCCGGGATGTCGGTCGCGGACTGGCGCGCGGTGCTCGACGCCGACGCGACCGGGACCTTCGCCACCCTGCAGGCCGCCGCGCCCGCGTTGCCCGACGGCGGCTCGATCACGCTCGTCGCGTCGATCGAGGGCAGCCGGCCGGAGCGCGGGCACGCCCACTACGCCGCCGCGAAGGCCGCGACCGTGATGCTCGCCCGGGCCGCCGCCGTCGAGTACGGAACGCGGATCCGGGTCAACAGCGTGTCGCCGGGCCTGGTCACGCGGCCGGGGATCGAGGAGCAGTGGCCGTCGGGGGTGGCGCGGTGGCGGGCCGCCGCACCGCTCGGCGAGCTGATCACCCCGCAGGCCGTCGGGGACGCCTGCGTGTTCCTCGCGTCCCCGATGGCACGCTGCATCAGCGGGCACGACCTGGTCGTCGACGCCGGGGTGTCGGCGGTGTCGGGGTGGGCGCGATGACCGCGCGCGAGATCGTCGAGCTGCTCGGCCTGGAACCGCTGCCCGAGGAGGGCGGTCTGTTCCGGCGCACCTACGCCGACGCCCACTCGTCGGCCATCTACTTCCTGCTCGAGTCCCCCGACTTCTCGGCGCTGCACGTGCTCACCGCCGCCGAGATCTACCACCACTACGCGGGCGCACCGCTGGCGATGCTCCTGCTGCACCCGGACGGATCGGTCGAGCGGCCCGTCCTCGGCCCGGACCTCGCCGCCGGCCAGCGCCCCCAGATCGTCGTGCCGGCCGGGACGTGGCAGGGCTCCCGGCCGGCGGGGGACTGGTCGCTGGTCGGCACCACCACGGCGCCGCCGTTCGAGTGGGAGATGTTCACGCTCGGGGAGCGGGCCGCGCTGCAGCGCCGCTACCCGCAGGCCGCGGCGGACATCGCCGCGCTCACCCGGGTCAGCCCGTGACCGAGTGGAGGGCGAACGGGACGCCGGTGGGGTCGGCGTAGGCGCCCATCCGCCCGAACGGCGTGGTGATGGCCGGCATGAGGGTCTCGCCGCCGAGCGCCGTGAGCCGTTCGGCGGCGGCGTCGACATCGGCCACCGAGAAGTACGTGAGCCAGTGCGACGGCGTGCCCTCCGGGGCGCCCGTCATGCCGCCGAGCCCGCCGACCGCGGCTCCGCCGGGTCCGAGGTGGACTGTGACGTAGTCCGTAGGGGCGCCCTCGACCGGTCGGTAGGTCCACCCGAACACCGCGGTGAAGAACGCCTTCGCCGCGGCGACGTCGGTGACCCGCACGTCGGTCCACGCGACGCCGCCGGGTTCGTCCGCGATCTCGAAGCCCACCATCTCGCGCGCCTGCCAGATGCCGAACGCCGCACCTGTCGGGTCCACGGCCACGGCCATCACGCCCACGCCGGGGATCTGCTCCGGTCCCACGACGACCGTGCCGCCGTGCTCGGTGACCCGTTCCGCGGTGGCCGCGGCGTCGTCGCTGGCGAGGTAGACGGTCCACGGCGCAGGGCCGGGCGCGCCCGGCTGGACCGGGGTGATCGCGGCGGCGGCGTGCCCGTCGTGCTGGCAGAGCGTGTAGTGGCCGAACTGCTCGCCGCTGTCGACGAACGTCCAGCCGATCACCGGGCCGTAGAAGGCGGTGGCCGCGGCGAGGTCGTCAACGGACGTGTCGACCCAGCAGGGTGTGCCAGCAGGCCACGGGGTGGTGCGGATGGTCACGGCGTCCTCCTCGGCGTCGGACGGGGCAGCGTCTCACCGACCCCCTGCGGAGCGCGTCGACCGTTCGGGCCTATCGTCGCCGCGTGTCCGAACCGGTCGGGAGGGTCGTCGGGACCGAGGACGCCACTCCGCTGGAGTGGAGCGTCGCTCTGGCGCCCGGCCAGTACCTGCAGCTCGACGACGTGGTGGTGGCCGAACGCGACGTACCCGGCTTCGGCCGGGTCCGTACGTCCGGCGTCGTCACCCAGGTGACCGCGCGGCACGAGGGCGCCACGTTCGGCTCCGATGTGTTCCTCATCGCCGACGGGGTGCTGCCCGCGCACGTCCAGGAGATCGCCGAGGTCACCACGACCCGCGTCGAACCGGAGTGCTATGTGCCGCCGATGCCGGGTGCGTTCGTGCACCGCGCCGCCGGTGATGAGCGCGCACAGGCGCTGTACTTCGACACGATGGACCGTAAGGTGCCCGTCGGGATGGGGCGCGACGGCGAGCCCGTCTACATCGACCTGGAGTTCCTCGACGGCACCCGCGGCGGGCACGTGTCGATCAGCGGAGTGTCCGGGGTCGCGACCAAGACCAGCTTCGCGCTCTTCCTGCTGTACGGGCTGTTCCGCAGCGGTGCGCTGGGGAAGCGGGCGGTGAACGCGAAGGCGCTGATCTTCAGCGTGAAGGGCGAGGACCTGCTCTTCCTCGATCAACCCAACGTCCACCTGGACGACGACCTGCGCGCCGCCTACGCCCGGCTGGGCCTGCCCGCCGAGCCGTTCGCGTCCGCGGGGTTCTTCGCGCCGCCGACGCCGGACGACCCGGTGGGCCGCCCGTACGTGTCGGGCCGCCCGAGCGGGGTGTCGGCGTTCTGGTGGACGCTCGCGGAGTTCTGCACCGGCGAGCTATTGCCGTACGTGTTCGCCGACGCCGAGGACGAGCGCAACCAGTACACGATGGTCGTCCACCAGGTCGCCGCCCGGCTGCGCCGCGAGGCCACGCCCGTCGGGGACGGCGCCGTGCAGCTCGGCGGGCGGATCCTGCGCACCTACGACGATCTCGTCGAGTTCGTCTCCGACCAGCTGCTCGACGAGGAGACCCGCCGCGACTGGGCGGGCCCGGTCACCGGCACCGGCACGGTGAACGCGTTCCTGCGCCGGCTGCGCTCGTCGGTCAAGCCGCTGCGCACCCTCGTGCGCGGGGATCTGCCCGACGTGCCCTCGCGGCGGGTCACGACGGAGGGCCGCCAGGTCACCGTCGTCGACCTGCACAACCTCCCCGAGCGCGCGCAGCGGTTCGTCGTCGGTGTGGTGCTGGCCGCGGAGACCGCGCGCAAGGAGGCCGCGGGCAGCGCGGGCCTGCTGTTCACGATGATCGACGAGCTGAACAAGTACGCCCCGCGGGAGGGTTCGAGCCCGATCAAGGAGGTGCTGCTCGACATCGCCGAGCGCGGCCGGTCGCTGGGCATCATCCTGATCGGGGCGCAGCAGACCGCGAGCGAGGTGGAGCGGCGGATCGTGTCGAACTCATCGGTGAAGGTGGTGGGGCGGCTCGACCCGGCGGAGGCCGGCCGGCCCGAGTACGGGTTCCTGCCGCCCGCGCAGCGGGCCCGCGCGGTGCTCGCCAAACCGGGGACGATGTTCGTCTCGCAGCCGCAGATCCCGGTGCCGCTGGCGGTCGAGTTCCCGTTCCCCGCGTGGGCGACGCGACTGTCGGAGACGTCCGGGGAGCTGCCACCCGCCACGACCGGCAGCACCAACGGTGCGGTACCCGCACCGGCGCCGTACACCAGGGACCCGTTCGCGCGGCTGCCCGTCGCGACGGACGACGACGACGCGCCGTTCTGACGCCCGCCGAGCCCGCAGCAGGTTCGACCACCCGCTGGCGGTGGGGCACGCGCTCACGGCGGTGGTGATCGACGCCCCGGGCTCCCGCAGGAATAGCGCAACGAACGGCCCTTTCGTCCACTCCAGGTGGACGAAAGGGCCGTTCGTAGCGGTCGGGGCCGGCGGCCGGTGCCCGACCCCCGCGGTCTCCACCCGGCCCGCATCGGGTTCGAGGTCCCCGGCGATCACCCGCACGAGCGTGGTCTTTCCCGCCCCGTTCGGCCCGGTGACGAGCACCCGCTCGCCGGGCTCGACGGAGGACTCGCGCACGGCGAGCCGCCCGTCGACGCGGACGCCGTGCAGCTGGGTCTCCGGCACCTCGCCACGGGTGCGGCCGGCGCGCAGGGTGGCGGTGAACCGCAACTGCTCCGGCGGCCGCGGGACCGGTTCGGCCTCCAGCCGGCGCACCCGCTCCTTCGCGTGCCCCACCCGCGCCGAGATCTGCTTCTCGACGCTGCGCTGGTGGCGGCCGTTGATGCGGTCGGTGTTGCCGCGCGGGCCCGCCTCGTAGCGCTGGGCGGCGACGCGGGCGAGCTGGCGCTGCGTGGCCAGCTCCTCCGTCCAGCGCGCGTACCGCTCCTCCCACTGCCGCCGCGCCGCGGCCTTCGCCGCGGGGTAACCGGCGTAGCCGCCGCCGTGGCGCTGCACGGTGCGCCGCTCTGCGTCGACCTCCCACAGGGCGGTCGCCACCCGCTCCAGGAACCACCGGTCGTGGGAGACGACGACGAGCGCACCGCGGTGGCCGCGCAGGTGCTCCTCCAGCCACTCCGGCGCACGCCGCGTCGCCCGGTTTCCCGGATGCGCCCCGTCGAGAACGAGGCTGTGGTGATCGAAAAGCCCTGTTGATCACCATGAGCTCGTTCTCGACGCAGTTCCGGTGAGCGCGGCCAGCAGCTCGGGCAGCGAGTCGAGGTCCTTCACCCCGACGACGGCGTCGCAGTGCGGCCTGGCCGCCGCCATGCCGCCGGTGCGCGGGGCGAAGCCGGGCCGGTGCGCCCGCGGGTTGGCCCACACGATCCGGTGCGCCACCCGCCGCAGCCGGGCCAGCTGCGCACCGAGGACGGCCGGGTCGCCGGTGTCCCACCCGTCCGAGACGATCAGCACCACCGCGCCGCGGGCCAGGCCGCGGACACCGACGGTGTCGTTGAACGCGCGCAGCGACTCCCCGATGCGGGTGCCGCCGGACCAGTCGGGCGCGGCCTCCCCGGCCCGGGCGAGCGCCTCCGCCGGGCTGGTGCGGGCCAGCGCCGGGGTGATCCGGGTCAGCCGGGTGGCGAACGTGAACACCTCGGCGTCGATCCCACCGGCCGCGCAGTACAGCAGCTGCACCATCGCCCGCGCGTACGGCGACATCGACCCGGAGATGTCGCACAGCACCACCAGTCGCCGCGGCTCGCGCCGCGGTTCCCGCCGCACCAGCCGGAGCGCGTCCCCGCCCGTGCTGCGCGCCGCCCTCAGCGACGCCCGCACGTCGACGCGGCCCCGCGCCGCGGGCCGGGTGCGCCGGGTCCGCCGCAGCGGCGTCGCCAGCCGCAGCGCCCGCATCGCCGACTCCAGCGCGGCCAGCTCGCCGGGGGTCAGCTCGGCGAAGTCGCGCCCGCCCAGCTGTTCCCGCGCCGACGCGACCAGCCCGTGCTCCTGCTCCGGACCCGCTCCGCCGCCGACCGGTGGGCCGGCGGGCGGAGCCGGTGCACCCGCCGGTCCGTCGACCGCCCGGGCGGGCGACCGCCGCCCGTCCGCCGGATCGGCGGGCACCTCGGGCACGCCGGCCAGCACCTCCTCGAGCGCGCGCTGCACCGCGGCGACGTGCTCCGGCGCCGAGGCCAGCGTCGCCGTCGCGCAGTGCCGCAGCCGCTCGGCCGTCGACGGCTCCACCGCTGCGACCGCGGCCGCGAACCGCGCCGCCCGGTCCGGCCCCACCGGCAGCCCGGCCGCCCGGCAGGCCCCCGCCAGCCGCGCGGCGAACGAAGCCAGCTGCTCAGCCATGACCGAGCAGCGTCGCGAGCCCCGCCCGCACCATCTCGACGTCCTCGGCGTACTTGCACACGCTGCCGAGCGTCCGTTCCGCGGCCCCCGCGTCGAGCTCCCGCGCCCCGAGCGCGTCGAGCGCCGCGGCCCAGCTCACCGCCTCAGCGACGCCGGGCGGCTTCTGCAGCGCCATCGCGCGCATCCGCTCGACGACGGCCGCGACGCGCTCCGCGAGCGGGCCCTGCGCCCCGGGCACCCGCCGCGCCACGATCTGCGCCACCCGCGACGCGTCGGGATGCGCGATCCAGTGGTAGAGGCAGCGCCGCTTGAGCGCGTCGTGGAGGTCGCGGGTGCGGTTCGAGGTCAGCACCACCACCGGCGGTACCCGTGCCCGCCGGGTGCCCAGTTCGGGGATCGTGACCGCCTGCTCGGCCAGCGCCTCGAACAGGAACGCCTCGAAGGCGTCGTCGGCCCGGTCCACCTCGTCGACGAGCAGGACGGCCGGTCCGGGGCCGGGATGGTCGATCGCCGCCAGCAGCGGCCGGGCCAGTAGGAACTCCTCGGTGAACAGGTCGGCGTCCGCCAGCGGGGTGCCCCGCGCCTCGGCCGCCCGGATGGCGAGCAGCTGCCGCGGGTAGTTCCACTCGTAGATCGTCTCCGCCGCGGTGAGCCCTTCGTAGCACTGCACGCGCAGCAGCGGCGCCTCCGCCGCGGCCGCCAGCGCGCGGGCCGCGTGCGTCTTGCCGACCCCGGGCTCGCCCTCCAGCAGCAGCGGCTGCCGCAACCGCACCGCCAGGTAGAGCGCCGTGGCCAGCGCGTCGTCGGCGAGGTAGTCCTGCGCGTCCAGCCGGGCGCGCAGGTCGTCGACGTCGGTGAACGGGGTGGTCACGAACGGAACCGGCCCGGGTCGTCGAGGAACGCGCGCCGGCAGCCGCTGCCGCAGAAGTACACGGTCTCGCTGGTGTGCTGCGCGGACAGCGCGGTCGGGGTGATCGCGACCTGCATGCCGCACACCGGATCGATCGCCACCTCGGGCTCCGCCGTGGCGTGGTGCTCGTGCGATGCCTCGCACGCGTGCCCGGTGACCCGCGGCCGCTCGCCGATGATCTCGGCGAACACGCTCAGCGCGATCTCCGGCGCGGTGCGCGCACCGATGTCGAGCCCGGCCGGAGCGTGCACGCGGTCGAGGTCCTCCTGCGGAACGCCGAGCGCGGCCAGCTCGGCCCGCACCCCCTCGGCGCGGCGCCGGCTCGCCACCAGCGCCACGTACGGCACGGTGGCCTTCAGCGCGGCGGCGAGCACCGGTGTCTCGTCGCGCCCGTGCGAGGCGACGACGACCGCAGCGGTGTCGACCGGGATCGGCGCAGCCGGGTCGGTCACCGTCCGCACGTCCCAGTCGAGCGCGGTGCCCACGCGCACCAGCGCCCGCGCCACCGGCGCCTCGCCGTGGACGAGCACCAGCGCGGGCGGGATCATCGCTTCCAGGAAGATCTCCAGGGTGCCGCCGGACAGGCACGGGTTGCCGACCGTGCGCACTCCCTCCTCGAGGGTCTCGCTGCCCGCCCGCGGGGTGATCCGCAGCAGTCCCGACTCGCCGGCGGCGAGCAGCCGCAGGCTCTCCAGCCGCACCGTCGACTCCGCGCACGCCCCGCCCACGAATCCGTCGACGGTGCCGTCGGCCAGCACGAGCGCGCAGTCGCCCGGTTTCGCGCTGGTCGGCCGCTCCGCCCGCACCACCGTGGCCAGCACGAACGGCTCCCGCTTCGTCCGCAGCGCGGCCACCTGGGACAAGACGTCTGCTCGAGTCATCACGCTCACCTCATCGCTCTTCGCGGGCGGTCATCTGACCGCCAGGTCGGTGCGCAGCGGCCGGCCCCGCATGGCTGACCACACCTGCGCGGGGGTGAGGGGCATGTCCGCGTGCCGCACCCCGATGGCGTCGAGCACCGCGTTCACGACGGCGGCCGGCGCCCCGACGGTCGCGGACTCGCCGATGCCCTTCGCCCCGAGCGGGTGGTGCGGCGACGGGGTCACCGTCTGCCCCAGCTCCCACGACGGGCACTCGAGCGCCGTGGGCAGCAAGTAGTCCATGAACGACGCGCCCAGGTGGTTGCCGTCGGTGTCGAAGGCCAGCACCTCCATCAAGGCCATCCCGATGCCGTCGGCCAGCCCGCCGTGGATCTGCCCCTCGACGACGGTCGGGTTGATCCGCACGCCGCAGTCGTCGACCGCGACGAACCGGCGCACCCGCACCTGCCCGGTGCCGGGATCGACCTCGACGACGCACACGTACGCGCCGAACGGGAACGTCAGGTTGGGCGGGTTGTAGACGCACCGGCCCGACAGCTGCCCCTCCAGGTCGTCGGGCAGCTCCAGGGAGCCGTGCGCGGCGCGGGCGATCTCGGCGAGCGAGGCCCCGGCCGCCGGATCGCCGCGGACCTGCCAGCGCCCCGCCTCCCACTCCAGGTCGGCGGGGGAGATCTCCAGCATCGCCGCGGCCACCAGCTTCGCCCGTTCGCGCACCCGCCGCGCCGCGGTGGCCGCCGCGGCACCGGACACCGGGGTCGAGCGCGACCCGTAGGTGCCCAGGCCGAACGGGGTGCGATCGGTGTCGCCCTGCACGACGTTCACCGCGTACGGGGAGATGCCCAGCTCGTGCGCGATGATCTGGGCGAACGTCGTCTCGTGGCCCTGCCCCTGCGACATGCACGACAGCCGCAGCTCGGCCGTGCCGTCCGGGTGCACGGACAGCTCCGCGGCGTCGGCCATGCCCAGCCCGCCGATGTCCATCTGCTTCTTCGGGCCAGCGCCCACCGCCTCGGTGAACGTCGACAGCCCGATGCCGAGCAGCGCGCCCTCGCCGGTGCGCTCGTACTCCGCTCGCCGCTGCGCCTGCTCGGCGCGCAGCTCGGCGTACTCGGCCATCTCCAGCGCCTGCTCCAGCGCGCGCGGGTAGTCGCCGGAGTCGTACACCCAGCCGGTGGCGCAGCGGTACGGGAACTGCTCGGGGCGCAGCAGGTTCTTCCGCCGCACCTGCGCCGGGTCCAGCCCCAGGTCGAACGCGAGCACGTCGACCATCCGCTCCACCAGGTACGACGCCTCGGTGATGCGGAACGAGCAGGCGTAGGCCACCCCGCCCGGCGCCTTGTTCGTGTAGACACCGGTGACCCGGCAGTGCGCCGCCTGGATCGCGTACGAGCCGGTGAAGATGTGGAAGAACCCCGCCGGGAACTTCGACGGCTGCGACGTGCCGTTGAACGCGCCGTGATCGGCCAGCACCCGCACCCTCAGCCCGGTGATGCGCCCGTCCTTCGTCGCCGCGATCTCGCCGTGCATGTGGTAGTCGCGGGCGAACGACGTGCTCATCAGGTTCTCGGAGCGGTCCTCGGTCCACTTCACCGGCGCCCCGGTGATCGTCGCTGCGTACACCGCGCACAGGTAGCCGGGGTAGAGCGCGACCTTGTTGCCGAATCCGCCGCCGATGTCGGGTGCGACGATGCGGATGCGGTGCTCGGGGATCCCGGTCAGCGTCGCGTAGAGGGTGCGGTGCGCGTGCGGGGCCTGCGTGGTGCAGTGCACGACCAGCCGGTCGGTGACCGGGTCGAGCGCCGCGACGATGCCGCAGGTCTCCAGCGGGGCCGGGTGCACCCGCGGATAGAGCAGGTCGCACGTGCTGACGTGCTCGGCGGCGGCGAACGCGGCGTCGGTCGCGGCCGCGTCCCCGGCCTCCCAGTCGAAGACGTGGTTGTCGGCGCGGCCGGGCACCTCGTCGCGGACCAGCGGCGCGTCCGGGTCGAGGGCCCGGCGGGCGTCGACGACAGGGGCCAGCGGCTCGTACTCGACGTCGATCAGCGCGAGCGCGTCGCGGGCGGAGTAGCGGTCCTCGGCGACGACGAACGCGATCTCCTGCCCCTGGTAGCGCACCTTGTCGGTGGCCAGCACGGCGGCCACGTCGTGGGAGAGCGTCGGCAGCCACGCCATGCCGCGCCGCTCCAGGTCCGCCCCGGTGATCACCGCCCGCACCTTGGGGTGGGCCAGTGCGCCGCCGGTGTCGATCGAGACGATCCGCGCGTGCGCGTACGGGCTGCGCAGCACCGCGCCGTGCAGCATCCCGGGCAGATCGATGTCGTCGACGAACCGGCCGCGGCCGCGCACGAACCGACCGTCCTCCTTGCGCAGCATCGGTCCGAACCCGTTCGGCACGGGCGCGGCGGCGGCCGGGTCGCGGCGCGGATCGACGAGCGTCATCGCGCACCCCGCTCGGCGGCATCTCGCTCGGCCGCAGCAGCGTGCCGGATGGCCCGCACGATGTTCTCGTATCCGGTGCAGCGGCAGGTCTGCCCGCTGATCGCCTCGCGGATCTGCTCGTCGGTCGGGTCGGGCACGCGGTCGAGCAGCCAGCGCGCGGTCATCAGCATCCCCGGGGTGCAGAACCCGCACTGCAGGCCGTGGCACTGGACGAACGAGATCTGGATCTGGTCGAGCCCGTGCGGGCCCTCCAACCCCTCCACGGTGCGGATCTCGTGGCCGTCGGCCATCACCGCGAGCACCGTGCACGACTTCACCGGGACCCCGTCCAGCCACACCGCGCACGCCCCGCAGTTGGACGTGTCGCAGCCCCAGTGGGTGCCGGTCAGCCGCAGCTCGTCGCGCAGCAGGTGCACGAGCAGCAGCCGCGGCTCCACATCGCGGGTGCGGGTGCGGCCGTTCACGGTGACGGTGATCTCCACCTACCTCCCCCCGGCGCGCGCGAGCGCGTCCCGCAGGACGCGGCGGGTGAGCTCACCCGCGAGGTGGCGCTTGTACTCGACGGGCCCGCGCTGGTCGGCGACCGGTTCGCAGTGCTGCGCGGCGGCCCGGCCGGCCGCGTCGATCGCCTCCGGCGTGGGGCGCTGCCCCCGCAGCAGGTCCTCGGCCTCGGTGGCGACGAACTCGCGGGCGCCGAGGGCGGTCAGCCCGATGCCCACCTCGGCGACCGTGCCGTCCGGGGCCAGCGTGACGGCGGCGCCGGCCGCGCCCACCGCCCAGTCGCCCGCCCGGCGGGACACCTTCCGGTAGGCGCTGCCGGTGCGCAACCCCGGCGCGGGCAGCGGCACCCGCAGCCGCAGCAGCAGTTCGTCCGGCCCGACGGCGGTCTGGTACGGGCCGTGGAAGAACCCGCGCATCGGCACGGTCCGCTCGCCGGCGGGCCCGGCGATGTCAGCGACCGCCCGCAGCGCGCTGAACGCGCCGGACAGGTCCTCCGAGGGATCGGCCTGGCAGACCGAACCGCCGACCGTGCCCCGGTTGCGCACCAGCGGATCGGCGATCACCCGCTCGGCGTCGTGCAGCATCGGCGCCGACCTCCCGACCTCGGCGCAGTCGAGCAGCTGGGTGTGGCGCACCAGCGCCCCGATGCGGATCTCGTCCTCGGTGATCTCGATGCCGCCCAGCTCCGGGACCTCGTTGATGTCGATCAGCAGCTCCGGCTGGGCGAGCCGCAGCTTCATCATCGGGATCAGGCTGTGCCCACCCGCGATCAGCCGGGCCTCGGGTCCGTGCCGGCTCAGCAGTGCGAGCGCGTGCTCGACCGAGCGGGCGCGCTGGTACTCGAAGTGCGCGGGAAGCTGCATTGCTCTCCTGGTGCCGTCTCGCCGACCATGGTGGTCCCCGTCACACGATCGAGGCAACGGGCGGTTAAGCCTTCGCTTAGGCCGAGTGGAGGCGCCGGCTGCACCCGGGCAGCATGTCGGCCACGTCACACTCCCACCACATCCCGACGAGGCGAGCAGAGGCAACGATGCCCATCGAGTCCGACGGCCACAGCCGGGGCAACCCGCGCATGTACGAGCTGATCGAGAACGCGCCCCGCACCGGTGGCACCAGCCCCACGATCTGGGCGTTCACGCAACTCACCGAGTACCTGAAGATCGCCGGCCAGCCCGTGGCCGGTCCCTGGCCCCCGCACCAGGAGCGCCGCCCGGATCCCACCGACGAGTCGCACCCGGTCGCCGTGGCCGAACCACCCGAGCGGAGGCAGCCCTGATGTACCCCGCGAAGTTCGCCTACGAGGCGCCGCGCAGCATCCAGGAGCTGCTCGACCTGCTGGCCCGCCACGGCGACGACGCCAAGGTGCTGGCCGGCGGGCAGAGCCTGGTCCCGATGCTGAAGCTGCGCTTCGCCGCCCCCGAGCTCGTCGTCGACATCAACGGTGTGCCCGGGCTGGACCACCTCACCGAGGACCCCGACGGCACGCTGCGCGTCGGTGCTCTCTGCCGGCACGTCACGCTGGAGCGCTCCGCGCTGCTCGCGGCCGAGTACCCGGTGATGGCCGCGGCCGCCCCGCTGGTCGCCGACCCGATGGTCCGCAGCCGCGGCACGATGGTCGGCTCCATCTGCCACGCCGACCCGCAGGGTGACTGGGCGTCGGTGCTCATGGCGCTCGGCGGGCACATCGTGGCGATGGGCCCGCGCGGCAAGCGGCCGATCGCGATGACCGACTTCGTCGTCGGCCCGTTCCAGAACGCGCTGCAGCCCGGCGAGTTCGCCTACGAGGCCGTGGTGCCGCCGCCGGTCGGGCAGCGCACCGGCACCTACCTGAAGCTGGAGCGCCGGGTCGGCGACTTCGCGACCGTCGGCGTCGCCGTGTCGCTGGAGCACAGCGGCGGCCGGGTGGTGCGCGCCGGCATCGCGCTCACCGGCGTCGGACCGGCCACGATCAACGCCGCGGACGCGGCGGACGTGCTGGTCGGCAAGCCGTTGTCCGAGGAGACGGTCGAGCAGGCCGCCCGGCTGGCCGCCGAGGCGGCGCAGCCGCAGGCCGACCACCGGGGCAGCGTCGAGTACAAGCGCCACGTCGTGGCGACGTTCGTGCGGCGCGGGCTCGCCCGCGGGGAGGTCGTGGCAGCATGAGTTTCTCCAAGACGGTCGAGATCACCGAGACGAGCGCGGACACCCGCCGGATCACGGTGACCGTGAACGGCACCCCGCGGGTGGTCGAGGTCGAGCCGCGGCTGCTGCTCGTGCACCTGCTGCGCGAGGGGCTGGCGCTGCGCGGCACCCACATCGGCTGTGACACCACCAACTGCGGGGCGTGCACCGTCCTCCACGACGGCAACCCGATCAAGTCCTGCACCATGCTGGCCGTCCAGGCCGACGGCCACGAGATCACCACGGTGGAGGGGTTGGGCACGCCCAGCGAGCTGGATCCCGTGCAGGAGGGCTTCCACCGCGAGCACGGCCTGCAGTGCGGGTTCTGCACCCCCGGGATGATGATGGCCGCCCGGGCGCTGCTGGACCGCGAGCCGGACCCGTCCGAGGAGGACGTCCGCTGGGCGCTCTCCGGCAACCTCTGCCGCTGCACCGGCTACCAGAACATCGTCAAGGCGGTGCTGTGGGCCGCCGACAAGCAGCGCGGCGCGCAGCCCGCAGAGGAGGACGCGCGATGACCGCCCTCGACGAGGTCAAGATCGGCGGGCTCGGAGCGAGCCGCCTGCGCGTGGAGGACCAGCGGTTCGTCCGGGGCCGCGGGACCTACCTCGACGACATCAAGCTGCCCGGGATGCTCTACATGGAGATCGTGCGCAGCCCGCTCGCGCACGCCCGCATCACGCGCATCGACACCAGCAAGGCGTGGCAGATCCCGGGCGTCCGGCTGGTGCTCACCGGCGAGATGATGGCCCAGCGCAACCTCGCCTGGATGCCCACGCTCTCCTACGACACCCAGGCGGTGCTGGCCACCGACAAGGTCCGCTTCCAGGGCCAGGAGGTGGTGGTCGTCGTCGCCGACGACCCGTACATCGCCAAGGACGGCTGCGACGCGGTCGAGATCGACTACGAGCCGCTGCCGGCGATCGTCAACCCCGAGCAGTCCGCCGCGCCGGGGGCGCCCATCATCCGCGACGACAAGCCGGGGCAGACCGACAACACCTGCTACCGGTGGGAGGTCGGTGACCGCGAGGCCACCGAGCGCGCGTTCGCCGAGGCCGACGTCGTGTCGAGCCTGAAGCTGCACTACCCGCGCAGCCACCCGTCACCGATCGAGTGCTGCGGCGCCGTCGCCGACTTCGACGCCGGCACCGGCAAGCTCACCGTCTACATGACCACCCAGGCCCCGCACATCGTGCGCGCCGCGGTGGCGCTGATCGCGGAGCTGCCCGAGCACCAGATCCGCATCGTCTCGCCGGACATCGGCGGCGGCTTCGGCAACAAGGTGCCGGTCTACCCGGGCTACGTGCACGCGATCCTCGCGTCGATCCTCACCGGCCGCCCGGTGAAGTGGATCGAGGACAAGACCGGCAACCTGATCTCCACCGGGTTCGGCCGGGACATGTACCTCGACGCGCAGATGGCGCTGCGCCGCGACGGCAAGATCCTCGCCGTCCGCATGCACGCCGACACCGACCAGGGCGCGTTCTTCGCCGACGCGCAGCCGTCGAAGTTCAAGGTCGGCCTGCTGCACTCGGCGTTCGCCTGCTACGACATCGGCATCGGCTACATCACCGCGCAGGGCCACTACACGAACAAGGCCCCCGGCGGCGTCGCCTACCGGTGCTCGTTCCGGGTCACCGAGGCGATGTTCTTCCAGGAACGCATGATGCAGGCCGCCGCCACCGACCTGGGCATGGACCAGGCCGAGTTCCGGCGGATCAACCTGCGCCGCGACGTCGCGTTCCCCGCCCGCACCCCGTTCGGGTTCCTCGTCGACTCCGGGCAGTACCACAAGTGCCTGCAGGTCGGCCTGGACGCGATCGGCTACGACGAGTTCCGGCGCGAGCAGGCGGCGGCCCGCGAGAAGGGACGGCTGCTCGGCATCGGAATCTCGACGATGACCGAGCCGCTCGGGGCCGGCAACAGCCGCGAGTACGACATCCTCGGCATCAAGATGTTCGACTCAGCCGAGCTGCGGGTGCACCTGACCGGCAAGGCGATCCTGCGGACCGGCGCGCGCACCCAGGGCCAGGGCCACGAGACCACCTGGGCGCAGATCGTCGCGCACGAGCTGGGCATCCCGGCCGACGACGTCGTCGTCGAAGAGGGCGACACCGACACCGCCCCGTACGGCATGGGTACCTACGCGTCGCGGTCCACCCCGGTGGCCGGGGCCGCGGTGTCGATGGCGGCCCGCAAGGTCCGGGCCAAGGCGCGCAAGATCGCCGCGCACCTGCTCGAGGTGTCCGAGGAGGACGTCGAGTGGGAGCTCGGCCGGTTCTACGTGCGCGGCGCGCCGGAGCGCGGGGCGAGCATCCAGGAGTGCGCGATGGCCGCGTACTCGAACATGCCGGACGGGATGGAGCCCGGCCTCGAGGCCACCGCCTACTACGACCCGCCCAACCTGACCTGGCCGTTCGCCTGCTACATCGTGACGGTCGAGGTCGACCCGGAGACCGGGGTGTGGGACGTGCTGCGCGTGGTCGCCGTCGACGACTGCGGCGTGCGGATCAACCCGATGATCGTCGAGGGCCAGATCATGGGCGGGCTCACCGAGGCCTACGCCATGGCCAGCATGCAGTTCCAGACCTACGACGCCGACGGCAACATGATCGGCGCGAACTACATGGACTACCTGCTGCCGACGGCGTGGGAGACCCCCGGCTTCGAGCTGCACGAGGTCGTCACGCCGTGCCCGCACCACCCGATCGGTGCCAAGGGCGTGGGGGAGTGCGCAGCGGTCGGCGGGCCGGCCGCGTTCGTCAACGCCGTGATCGACGCGATCGGCGACGCCGGGGTGCGCAACATCGACATGCCGCTGCTGCCCGACCGCGTGTGGACGGCGCTGCAGACGCGGCAGAGCGTGTCCGGCGCCCCGCCGGTGGGACGGAGCTGACATGGAGATCGTCAACGACTTCGAGGTCGCGGCCGGCATCGACGACGTGTGGACGTTCTTCACCGACGTGCCCCGCATCGCGCCGTGCCTGCCCGGCGCGGAGCTGGTCGGCGACGACGGCGCCGGCACCTACGAGGGCAAGGTGGTGGCCCGGCTCGGCCCGGTGAAGCTGAACTTCTCCGGCACGGTCCGGATCGTCGAGGCTGACGAGTCCGCCCACCGGCTGGTCCTGAAGGCCGCCGGTGCCGAGGACAAGGGCAAGGGCACCGCGGACCTGACCCTCACCGCGACCCTCGCCCCCGCGGGCGGCCGGACGAAGGTGCACGTCGTGCAGGACCTGGTGATCTCCGGCGCCGCGGCGCAGTTCGGCCGCGGCATGATCGCCGACGTCACCAGCGTGCTGATGGCGAGCTTCGCCGAGTGCCTGGAGCACAGCATCACCTCGGGCGGGCGCGGCGGCACCGCCACCGCCGTGCGCGGCGGCACCGCCACCGCCGTGCGCGGCGGCACCGCCACCGCCGTGCGCGCTGCCGCCCCGGCCAGCGGGTTCGCCATCGGCCTGCGCGCCGCGCTGCTCGCACTGAAACGGGTGTTCGCCCGGTTCTTCCTGCCCTACGACCGCAATCGGTGAGGAGCCCCCATGGTTCTCTGGTGGATCGGCAACGTCGTGCTCCTCGTGGTGCTCGTCGTCGTCATCGCCCTGCTCAACCGCCTGCTGGCCGCCGTGGAGCGGATCCGCGCCGCGGCCGACGACATCCTCGTCGACGGCGTGCGCCTGCTCGGCGAGGTCGAGGACACCCCGCAGCTGCTCGCCCAGACCGACGCCACGGTGCGCCAGATCGCCGTCGGCGCCACCCGGTACGCGGGCAGCGTCGCCACGCTGCTGCCCGCGAAGTAGGAGGAACCGCGATGCCCTTCGTCGCCTGGACGACGCTCGTGCTCGCCGCGCTGATCATCGCGTTCGTCGCGGTCGGGCTGCTGCGGGTGATCCTGCACCTGCGGCACGTGCACAAGACGCTGGCCGCCCTGCAGGGCGGCGTCGACGCGGTCGTCGACCGCACCGCGCCGGTGCCGTCGGTCGTGTCGAGCGTGAACGCCAACCTGGCGCCGGTGCGCGCCTGGTGCGAGACGGTCTGAGGAGGCTGCCGTGGTTCCCTTCGGCTGGACGCTCGGACTCGCCATCGGGCTGGTCGTCGTGGTCGTGGTCGTCGCGCTGGTGGTCCCGATCCTCGTGCTCGCCCACAAGATCGGTACCCAGGCGCAGCAGCTCGACGCGTCGCTGCGCAAGGCCCGCCAGCACACCGCGGGCCTGGCCGGACTGCGCACCACCATCGACCACGCCACCGTGATCATCGCCGGCCTGCAGCGCGGCCGCGCACGACTGGGAGGCTGACCGATGCTCTCCGAGGCCGAACTCACCTACTGGTCGGTGATCCTGGTGCTCGGCGCCGTCGTCATCGTGGCGGTCGTCGTGCTGCTGAGCCTGCTCGTCGCGTTCGTGAAGCGGATCGACCGCGCCTGCGACGACATCGCGGCCACCCTCACCGCCATCAGCGAGAACACCAAGGACACCGTGCTCATCACCCAGACCGGCGACGGGCTCGACCTCGTGCTCGCCGAAGGCCTGCAGCACCACCTGTTCCTCGGTCGGGTCGTCGACTCGATCCCGACCCCGGCGGCGAAGGCGTAGCCATGTCCGAGACCGCACTCGTGTGGATCACCGTCAGCGAGATCCTGGTGCTCGTCGCCGGGCTGGCGTTCTTCCTGATCTGGCTGGGCAGCCTGCTCGGCCGGATCGCCTCGACCCTGGAGGCGGGCAGCGGGCTCGTCTCGAAGATCGCCGACGACGCCCGTGCCATCCGGCCCGGCCTGCAGCACGTCAACCGCACCGGCGGCACGGTCGCCGGAGCGCTGCCGCTGCTGTACGGGTTCGCGGAGGAGACGCTGCGCAAGGTCGCCCCGACGCCGGAGCGGCCACGGGTCGCCACCCCGGCGTCGGGCAGGCGCCGCTCCCGCATCCACGAAGCGGTGGGCTACTCCCCGCCGAGGCACAGTGCTTGATCGCGCCCGGCTCCTTCGTCGCCGGATCGCGGCTCGCGGCCTGGTGAGTCGACGAGTTGCTCCTCCGGTGCGCGCGGCCCCGCGTCGTTCCGCCGAGGGCCGCTGCGCGCCTCCTCCGCAACTCGTCGACGGCCGCTGGCTGCCTCCCGGTGGTGCTCGGTCGAGCGACGTGGTGGCGCGGATGGGACCTGCTCAGGCCGTCTCCGGCGGTGGCAGGGGAGCGGTGTTGGGCGCCGCCGAGTACTCCCCGATCCACTCCGCCCGCCACGCGTTCTCGTACTGCTCCTCGTTGCACGAGGGCCGGTACACCGCGATGAGCTCCGCCGCGATCTGCTCCCGGTGCCCCCGGGTCCCGCCCGGCACCTCCAGCCACGCGACGTGCAGGTCCCACTTCGAGCCGGCGCGGCGGATCCAGCTGGCCGCCTTGCGGTGCTTGAACGGGAACCCGACCCGGGACAGATCGTCGGCGTGCCCGACGTAGGTGACGGCGTAGCGTTCCCGGTCCGGGTCGGGCCGGTAGAGGATCGCGTAGACCCCGGGCCGGGCGGGCGGGGTCCAGCCGCCGAGCACCCGCGGGCCGGAGAACGCGTACCCGGCGAGCGAACCGAGCCGGATCACGGTTCCCCCATCATGTCCTCGAACTCGCTGATCGCCTCCTCGCGCACCACGGGGTAGCCGGGCAGGCCCGCCTTGACGACGGCCGCATCGAACTGGGCGCGGCCGCGGGCGATCGCCTCCTCCCGGGTCTCGGCCTCGACGACGATCTGCGCCCCGTAGCGGGTGCTGTTCCCGCCGGTCGCGATCCCGTTCAGCGGCGCGACCGCGTCGGCCAGCTCGACGACCTCGTCCATCGTGACCACGGCGTCCGTGGCGGGGTCGCCCTCGGCGACGAACCCGACGCTCCAGCGCATCAGCGAGCTCTCCTCTACTTCAGGGTCGGTAGCACACCGGCGAACTCGGCGAGGCTGTCCAGGTCGTTGCCGGGCAGCAGGAGGTCGATGTACGGCTCGGCGACCATCATGCCCATGCCGCGCGGTCCCGTGCCCTGCCCCGCCCCCTGGTGCGGATGCAACCAGACGATCGTGTGGGCCAGCCGGTCGAGCCGTTCCATCGCGGTCTCCAGCAGCTGCGGGCTGCCCCGGTCCAGCCCGTCCGAGCAGATCACGAGCACCGCTCCGCGGGCCATGCCGCGCCGTCCCCAGTGCCGGGCGAACTCGTCGAGGCAGGCGCCGATCCGGGTGCCGCCGTCCCAGTCGACGACGGTCCGCGCGGCCTCGGCGAGCGCCGCGTCCGGACTGCGCCTCTGCAGCGCGACCGTGATGCGGGCCAAGCGGGTGCCGAAGCAGAACACCTCCACGCGCCGGGTCGCCTGCCGCGCGGTGTGCGCGAACTGCAGCAGCGCCCGCGAGTAGTCGGCCATCGAGCCGGACACGTCGAGCAGCAGCACCAGCGGACGCATCTTCACCCGCCGCTGCTGCCACTGCACCGGCACCGGTTCGCCGTGCATCCGCAGCGTGCGGCGCACGGTGCGGCGCGGATCGGGCCGGTGGCCGCGGCGGGCCGGCCGGGTGCGCCGGGTGCGCCGCCGCGGCGGGGTGAGCCGGAACCGCCGCATCATCCGGCGCAGCACCGCCAGCTCGTCCTCCGTGCACGCGGCGAACGACGTGGTACGCAGCGCCGTCACCGCTGACGCGGCGAGCCCCAGCTCGGTCTCCGCCGGCCGTTCCTCCTGCTGCGTCGGGTCGGTGGCGGGCACGTCGACGACGCTCTCCGTGCTGCCCTCCGCGCGCAGCTGCTTGCGCACCAGTTCCTCGACGGGGCGGGCCTCACCGAGGAAGAACACACGGAACACCTCGTCGTAGACGGGGATGTCGGCGCGCCGCTTCACCAGCGTGGTGCGCCCGGCCCAGTACAGGTCGACCAGATCGGTGGGATCGAGCCCGGCGAGCGCCGCGCAGCAGGTCTCGATGTCCCCCGCGCCCACCGCGACGCCGGCGGCGCGCACCTCCCGGGCGAACGCCACCAGCATCCGCACGACGCCGCTGCCGGTGCTGTCCGTGCTGTCGGTGCTGCGCGTGCTGTCCGTGCTGCTGCCGGTCACCGGCTCACCCCGAGCCGACGATGTCGTCGATCGCGTCGCGAGCCAGCTCGATGTCCTCGCGCTCCTTGAGCACCGAGCCGAGGGTCAGCACTGCCGCGTCCGGGGTCAGCGCGGTCTCGCCGAGGAAGTCCAGCGTGCGCGCCCAGTCGATGGTCTCGGCGACGCCGGGCGGCTTGGCCAGGTCCATCTCCCGCAGCCGCTGCACGGCGGCGACCACCGTGCGCGCCAGCTCTTCGGACACCTGCGGCTGGCGCACGAGGACGATCTCCACCTCCTGCTCCAGGCTCGGGTAGTCGATCCAGTGGTAGAGGCAGCGCCGCTTGAGCGCGTCGTGCAGCTCGCGGGTCCGGTTCGAGGTCAGCACCACCATCGGCGGCGCCTCCGCCGCGATCGTGCCCACCTCGGGGATGCTGATCTGGAAGTCCGACAGCAGCTCCAGCAGGAACGCCTCGAACTCGTCGTCGGCCCGGTCGATCTCGTCGATCAGCAGCACCGCTCTGTCGCCTGCGCGCACCGCCTGCAGCAGCGGCCGCTCCTGCAGGAAGCGCGGTCCGAAGAGCCGGTCGACGGCGGTGTCGTCGGCGAGCCCGCGTTCGGACAGCGCTCGGATGTGCAGCAGCTGCCGCGCGTAGTCCCACTCGTAGAGCGCCTGCGCGGTGTCGATGCCCTCGTAGCACTGCAGGCGGATCAGCTCGCGGTCGAGCACCCCCGCGAGCACCTTCGCGATCTCGGTCTTGCCGACGCCCGGCTCGCCCTCCAGCAGCAGCGGGCGGTGCAGCGACAACGCGACGTGCACGGCCGTGGCGAGGCCGCGGTCGGCCAGGTAGTCGGCGCGGCGCAGCGCCGCGGTCACCTCGGCGACACCGGCTGGTGCGCTCACCCGATCAGCGACCGTCGTGCCCGCGGCCGGCCTCGCCGTCCGCACCACCGGCTGCCGTCTTCGCCACGATGTCGGCCACGCCGTGCGCCGACTCGTTCAGCTTCCCCTCGCGGCGCAGCACTTCGCGCCACGCCCGGCGCATCTCGTCCCCGACGGGCACGGCGGTGGAGTCCAGCGCGGCTGCGCCGCCGGTGCCGATGCCGCCGAAGCCGATGTTCTTCATGTTCCGGCAGACCTTGCCCCGGGGACGGGCATCGTCGAGATCGACCCCGGACTGCCCGGTGGCGTCCCAGATCGCCCGCAGCACCGGGAGAGCACCTGCTGCCTCGTCGACCGGATCGCCCATGGCGCCTCCCTCTTCGCACCGCCTCGTGCACCGCCGATGCTCCCGGTCCCGCCGCGAACCGGCAACCTGCGGATAAGCGATCACTTAGCCGGGCGAGTAGCGGAACGCCCGGTGTTCGGCACAATCCTGCGCGTGACGCTGACCCAGCTCAACGCCTTCGTGCTCGTGGCGCGGCTGGGCTCGGTCAAGGCCGCAGCCGGCGCGCTCGGCGTGAGCGAGCCCGCTGTGTCGCAGGCGATCGCGGCCCTGCGCAAGTACCTCGACGATCCGCTGGTCGTCCGGTCCGGCTCGGGCATGGCGCTGACCCCGGGCGGCACCCGGCTCCTGGCGATCGCGGCGCAGATGGTCTCGCTCGGCGCCGAGGCCGAACAGGCGGTGCGCTCGGCGAAGGGTGCGGCCCAGCAGCTGCGGCTGGTCGCGACCAGCACGATCGTCGAGTTCGTCGCGGGTCCGCTCGCCGACGCGTTCACCACCCGCTCCGCCGGGCAGGTGGAGGTGTCGTCGGGGGTGTCGAGCACGGCCGAGATGCGGGCGCTGGTCTCGCAGCGGCTCGCCGACGTCGCGCTCGGCCCCCGCCTCGACGACGACCGCAGCCTCGACCTGGTCTCCGACCCGATCTTCCGCGCTCAGCTCGTCGTGCTCGTGGCGGCGGGGCACCGGCTGGCCGGGCCGCCCGCGCACTGGCCGTGGCTGGTCGAGCCGGCCGCGACCGACCCGGAGAGCGACGTCAGCCGGCTGCTGCGGATGCTGGGTGTGCCGGAGAAGCGGCTGTCGGTGTTCCAGAACCAGACCGCGGCGTGGGAGGCCGCGGTGCGCGGGGGAGGGGTGGCCCCGGCGATCGCGCACCTGGCCGTGCACCAGATGCGCCGCCGCGAGCTGCAGCCCGTCGAGCTGCCCGGGCTGCCGATGGAGGCCACCTGGTACGTGACGACGCAGTCGGCCGATCGGCGCGCGCCGAGCGCCGGGTCGCTGCGGCACTTCCTCGGCACCCCGGAGGCCATGCGGCTGCTGCGGTCCCCGGGCGCGGGCACCCCGCCGTCGCGGTTCCGCCCACCCGTCTACGTCACGATCTGGAGCTGAGGCCGGGGAACCGGCCGGCCAGCGCGGCGGCTTGGCTCTCGTGCACGTCGTTGACCCACTCCCAGCCGGGCGCGACGTCCGGACCCAGCCGCGGATCCTGCGGGGTGCGCCCGGCCTGCAGCGCGTCCAGGTACGCGCGGTCGCGGACGACGCGATCGCGGATCTCCTCGCCCCGCCCGACGAATCCGTGCCCCGGCACGACGATCTCGACCGCGGCCAGTAGTCCCGCGAGCCGGTCCAGCCCGGCCCGGTAGTCCGCGATCGGGTCGTCGCCCGCATCGACGTCGAGCATCGGCGGGAACACGTCGGAGAGCATGTCGCCGCCGATCAGCACGCCGCGGTCCTCGACGAGCAGCGCAGCGTGGCCGGGGGAGTGCGCGGGTGCTCGACGACCCGCACCGTCGGGCCGTCCCACGGGACCGCGTCGCCGTCCAGCCCTGTGACCAGGCCGAACCCGTCGAGCAGGGGCTCGTCGGCGAACTCGGGCGGCAGGGCCTGGGCGACGTGGTCCGCCCAGGCCGGGTCCGCTCGCAGCTGTGCCGGCTCGGCCGCGCACCGGGCGGTGCCGTAGCGCGGTGCGTCGCCGTGGTCGGGGTGCCAGAGCGCGTGGTCCCAGTCCGGGTGGGTGGCGAACCCCGCGACGACGGGCAGCCCGGCCGCGCGCAGGTCGGCGGCCAGGCAGGTCAGTTCGGCCGTGGTGATCCCGGGTCCACGAGCAGCACACCGGCGGCGCCGTGCACGACGGTCGTGTTGTCGGCCAGCAGTTCGCTGTGGTGGACCTGCACTCCCTCGGCGACGTCGGTCAACACGGTCGCAGCTCCCCGCGTGGCCCATGGCCCGGTCCCGGCACCGTAGGGGCAGCGCCCGCCGCCGTCCATGATCCCTATATGTCGCGAATGCTTGACATGTCGACCGGTTGACGCTTCGATCGTCCGGTGTGACGCGCGCCATGGATGGTGCGCGTGCCCCGTCGCACCGGGAGGACTGGATGTCGATCCACATGCCCGATCCCGACGCCGTGGCCCGGATGGCCGCAGAGGGTCGGTTCGGGATCCCCGAGAGTGATCTGCCGACCTACCACGCCTCGGTCACCGGCCTGCTCGGCTCGTGGAACAAGGTCGAAGAGCTGTACGCGGAGGTGGCCCCCACCCCGCCGCAGCGCTCGTGGACCCGCCCCGACGCCGAGGACGACAAGCTCGGCGCGTGGGCGGTGCAGACCTCGATCACCGAAACCTCGGAGGGGCCGCTCGCCGGCCGCACGGTCGCGGTCAAGGACAACGTCGCCGTCGCCGGCGTGCCGATGATGAACGGATCGCGGACCCTGGAGGGCTTCGTCCCCGCCGAGGACGCCACCGTCGTGTCCCGGCTGCTCGCCGCCGGCGCGACCATCGCCGGCAAGTCGGTGTGCGAGGACCTGTGCTTCTCCGGCGGCTCGCACACCAGCAAGCCGGGACCCGTGCACAACCCGTGGGACATGAGCCGCTCGGCGGGTGGTTCCTCGAGCGGTAGCGGGGCGCTGGTGGCCGCCGGCGAGGTCGACATGGCCATCGGCGGTGACCAGGGCGGGTCGATCCGCATCCCGTCGGCGTACTGCGGCACCGTCGGGCACAAGCCGACCCACGGCCTGGTGCCGTACACCGGAGGCTTCCCGATCGAGCAGTCGATCGACCACCTCGGCCCGATCACCCGCACCGTCGCCGACGCCGCGCTCATGCTGTCGGTGATCGCCGGCCGCGACGGGCTCGACCCGCGCCAGCCCGACGTCGTCGAGGTGCAGGACTACGTCGGCGCGCTGGCCGAGTCGGTGAGCGGGCTGCGCATCGGCGTCCTGCAGGAGGGCTTCGGTCACCCCAACTCCGAGCCCGAGGTCGACGACACCGTGCGCGCTGCTGTCGGGACACTGCGCGAGGCCGGCTTCACCGTCGAGGACGTCTCGGTCCCGTGGCACCTGCACGCCACGGCCATCTGGGACGTGATCGCCACCGAGGGCGGCCTGTGGCAGATGGTCGAGGGCAACGCCTACGGCATGAACTGGAAGGGCCACTACGACCCGTCGCTCATCGCCTACTACGGGCGCAAGTGGCGGGAGGACCCGGCGCAGTTCTCCGAGACGGTCAAGCTCGTCGCCCTCGCCGGCCGCTACGCGCTCACGACCCAGTACGGGCGCCACTACGCGATGGCGCGCAACCTCGCCCCGAAGCTGGTCGCGGCCTACGACGCGGCGCTGTCGAACTACGACG
Organism: Pseudonocardia thermophila; assembly: GCF_900142365.1. Taxonomy (GTDB): domain Bacteria; phylum Actinomycetota; class Actinomycetes; order Mycobacteriales; family Pseudonocardiaceae; genus Pseudonocardia; species Pseudonocardia thermophila. The sequence continues at coordinate 51,956 of NZ_FRAP01000003.1, forward strand.
TGCTCGTCATGCCGACGCTGCCGATGCGCGCCACCGTGCTGCCCGGCCCGGACGCGCCCGTCGAGGAGATCCTCGCCAGGGGCCTGGAGATGCTGGCCAACACCGCACCGTTCGACGTCACCGGGCACCCGGCCTGCTCTGTCCCGGCCGGCCTCGCCGACGGTCTCCCGGTCGGCCTGATGATCGTCGGCAAGCACTTCGACGACGCCACCGTGCTGAAGGTGGCGAACGCCTTCGAACAGGCCGTCGGCGGCTTCCCGACCCCCGCTGCTGAGAGGAGCTCCGCATGAACGGCGTGTACGACGTCGGCGGCACCGATGGGCTGGGCCCGATCAACCGGCCCGCGGACGAACCGGTCTTCCGCGCCGAGTGGGAGAAGGTCGCGTTCGCGATGTTCCCGGCGACGTTCCGGGCCGGCTTCATGGGCCTGGACGAGTTCCGGTTCGGCATCGAGCAGATGAACCCGGCCGAGTACCTCGAGTCGCCGTACTACTGGCACTGGATCCGCACCTACATCCACCACGGCGTCCGCACCGGCAAGATCGATCTCGAGGAGCTGGAGCGCCGCACGCAGTACTACCGGGAGAACCCCGACGCCCCGCTGCCCGAGCACGAGCAGAAGCCGGAGTTGATCGAGTTCGTCAACCAGGCCGTCTACGGCGGGCTGCCCGCAAGCCGGGAGGTCGACCGACCGCCCAAGTTCAAGGAGGGCGACGTGGTGCGGTTCTCCACCGCGAGCCCGAAGGGCCACGCCCGGCGCGCGCGGTACGTGCGCGGCAAGACCGGGACGGTGGTCAAGCACCACGGCGCGTACATCTACCCGGACACCGCCGGCAACGGCCTGGGCGAGTGCCCCGAGCACCTCTACACCGTCCGCTTCACGGCCCAGGAGCTGTGGGGGCCGGAAGGGGACCCGAACTCCAGCGTCTACTACGACTGCTGGGAGCCCTACATCGAGCTCGTCGACACGAAGGCGGCCGCGGCATGACCGAGAACATCCTGCGCAAGTCGGACGAGGAGATCCAGAAGGAGATCACGGCGCGGGTCAAGGCCCTGGAGTCGATGCTCATCGAACAGGGCATCCTCACCACGTCGATGATCGACCGGATGGCCGAGATCTACGAGAACGAGGTCGGCCCGCACCTCGGCGCGAAGGTCGTCGTGAAGGCCTGGACCGACCCGGAGTTCAAGAAGCGTCTGCTCGCCGACGGCACCGAGGCCTGCAAGGAGCTCGGCATCGGCGGCCTGCAGGGCGAGGACATGATGTGGGTGGAGAACACCGACGAGGTCCACCACGTCGTCGTGTGCACGCTCTGCTCCTGCTACCCGTGGCCGGTGCTGGGGCTGCCGCCGAACTGGTTCAAGGAGCCGCAGTACCGCTCCCGCGTGGTGCGTGAGCCCCGGCAGCTGCTCAAGGAGGAGTTCGGCTTCGAGGTCCCGCCGAGCAAGGAGATCAAGGTCTGGGACTCCAGCTCCGAGATGCGCTTCGTCGTCCTCCCGCAGCGCCCCGCGGGCACCGACGGGTGGAGCGAGGAGGAGCTCGCCACCCTCGTCACCCGCGAGTCGATGATCGGCGTCGAACCGGCGAAGGCGGTCGCGTGAGCGCCGAGGCGAAGGTCCGCCTGAAGCACTGCCCCACGGCCGAGGACCGGGCGGCGGCCGACGCGCTGCTCGCGCAGCTGCCCGGCGGCGACCGCGCGCTCGACCGCGGCTTCGACGAGCCGTGGCAGCTGCGGGCGTTCGCGCTGGCGGTCGCGGCGTGCAGGGCGGGCCGGTTCGAGTGGAAGCAGCTGCAGCAGGCGCTGATCTCCTCGATCGGGGAGTGGGAGCGCACCCACGATCTCGACGATCCGAGCTGGTCCTACTACGAGCACTTCGTCGCCGCGCTGGAATCCGTGCTCGGCGAGGAAGGGATCGTCGAGCCGGAGGCGCTGGACGAGCGCACCGCGGAGGTCTTGGCCAACCCGCCGAACAAGGATCACCATGGACCGCATCTGGAGCCCGTCGCGGTCCACCCGGCCGTGCGGTCCTGAGCCGGAGCCCACGGCGATGGACCGACACCGGCTGGATCCCCGGTGTTGCCGGTCGTCGTCGCGGGGTCGGGCACATGCCTGACCGACCGGCCACCGCCGCCTCGGCGGACCGCGGCCGCGTGTCGGTCGCGGTCTGCCGAGGCTGTTGCTGCGGGGACGCCCGCGTCCACCCGGGCGTCGATCACCACGCCCTGCTCGCCGACCTCGTGCGCCGGCTCGGCGAGCGCGCCAGGGTCCGTGCCGTCGAGTGCCTCGCGACCTGCGAGGAGGGCAACGTCGTCGTGGTGTCACCCACGCCCCGCGATCGGCGCAGCGGTACCCGCCCGGTGTGGATCGGGCGGGTGCTCAGCCCGGCGGTGAACGAGCGGATCGTGGAGTGGGTGGAGGACGGGGGACCGGGCCGGGCCGATCCTCCGGAGGAGCTGCGGGAGCTGATCATCCGCCCCGGTGCGGTGGCGGCCAGGGGCCGGGGGAGGTGAGGTTCACCGCCGCGCATCCACACCCTCCCGCGCGACGAACGGCACTTTCGTCCACCTCGAGTGGACGAAAGTGCCGTTCGTTCACCCTCGGGGGCGGGCTTCGTTCACACCGCGCGGCCGGCGCTATCCGGTCATGATCGCGAAGCCGCCGTCCACCGCTCGGGCGAGGTACATGTCCTGCCGCATCGCGTGCGGTCCCTGCGCGGCGACGTTCCCCCGCGGCATGCGCCCCCGGGCCGCGCGCAGCGCCTGGGCGATGCCGGACGGGTCCGGCTCCCGCCGCGCCGCGGCGGCGTAGAGCAGCACGGCCTCGTACACGGATTCGGACAGCGACGACAGCGGCGGCGCCCACTCGCCGTAGCGCTCCCGGTAGCGAGCGACGAGATCGCGGTTCTCCGGGGTGTCGAGCTCCTCGAAGTAGCCGAACGTCGTCCAGATCCCGCGCGCGGCCGCGTCACCGACGCGTTCGCGGGTGGACTCGTCCAGCACGAGCGAGAGCGTCTCCCACCGCTGCCGGTACCCGCCCTCCCAGGCCTGCCGCTCGAAGGCGACCTCGTCGGCCCCGATCAGCGTGGAGAGCACGCAGTCGGCGCCACTGCGCTCGATGTCCTCCAGCAGCGGCGCGAAGTCCTCGGTCCCGATCGGGACGAACCGGTTGCGGGTGATCTCGCAGCCGGCGGCGGTGAGGACCCGGGTGGCGGCCCGGTGCGCGCCGTGCGGCCACTGGTAGTCGTTGCCGAGCAGGTACCAGCGCCTGCCCCCGGCGTTCTTCATGACGGCGTGGGCGGCGGTGCGGACCTGGTGCAGCGGGCGTTCGCCCCAGCGCAGGACCAGTTCGGGGCCGGCGCCGCCCTCGTTGACGACGGAGTGGATGAGCGGGCGGCCCGCGCCGGCGACGATCGGCTCGATCGCGGCGAAGCTCGCGCTCGTCACGCTGGCGATCACCGCCCGGCAGCCGGCGGCGAGCAGCCGGCGGGCCTCCAGCGCGGCGCGGCCGGGGTCGGTGCCGTCGTCCCCGACGATCAGCTCGATCGGCCGGCCGCCGATGCCGCCGTCGGCGTTGATCTCCTCGACGGCCAGCTGGGCCAGGTACTCGGTGGCGATCGCGTACACCGCAGCCGAGCCGATCTTGCTGGTCAGCAGGCCGATGCGGTGGGTGTGGCCGGTGCAGGGGGTGCTGAGCGGCCAGCCGCGGCGCTGCATCACCCAGCGCAGGGCCCGGTCGTCGACGTGCCCGACGATGCTGACCGACGAGCCGCCGGTCCGATGTGCCCGGATGCGGATCTGCAGCAGGCCCGGCCACGGCTGGTCGTGGACGATCTCCACGAGCTTGTTCGGCACCACCCGCCGGATGCGGCCCAGCAGGTGCACCGGCGTCTCGCCGAGGGAACCGTGGGGGAGGGTCAGGGTCACCGGAGTGCCCGGCCGCAGGGAGTCGCACTGCACGTCGAACAGCCAGCTCGCGCCGCTGCGCGCGCCGAAGAGGGCGAAGACCTCCTCGGCGGACTGGGGCAGGTCCTTCGTCGCCGCCAGCACGAGCTCGGGCATGCCTCACCTCGCAGCAGGGCGTCCGACAGGGCGCGGCGACTAAGCGGTCTGGCGGTTGTCCTCCGCCGCCGTCCCGCTCGTTGCGTCGCCGTTCGATCCAACCACCGGCTCGGTGCCCGACGGAAGGGGCGACGGAAGGGCCGAGTCCAGCAGCCCCTGGAGGAAGGCAGCGGCGGCGCGCATCGGGCCGTCCGGCTGCAGGGACAGGTACCGGTAGCGGCCCTCGCGGCGCTCGGTGATCAGCCCGGACTTGCGCAGGATGCGCAGGTGGCTGGAGACGGCGGTGCGGCCCACGTGGCCGATGCGATCGGCGATCTCACCCGCGGGCAACTCGTCGTGGGTCGCCAGGAGGTCGAGGATCGCCCGACGCGTCGGATCGGCCAACGCGTCGAAGGCCTCCTGCTCCGGGATCACATCCCCCGCCCTTCTCCATAAGTCAACGGTTCTTCACATGATAGCAACATTTCCCGAAGTGATCACGTTCGCGCCGGTCCAGCCGCCGGGTGAGGCCGCCCACGCGTGCTTGACGATGCGGCGCGGGAGATCGGACGATGCACGACGCCCCGCCCTCGGTCGACTGGGATGGTGACACGGCCATGAGCGAACTGCTGCTCGTCTGCCGTCGTCACGTCGACCTGCAGCGCGTGTGCAGCGCGTTCTGTCCGGCCTGACCGCAGCAGGCCCCTCCGCGCGCATCATCGCCCGCCCGGGTGATGCCGGGTTCTTCCGCCGACTCCTGCCCTGATGCCGCCGCGAGCCTCGGTCCTGCGTGACGTGGCGCGCCGCGGCTTGTCCGCGCGAGCATCCGTCTGTTACAAACTGAGATGTCCTGAAGGGATATCTGTTACAAAAGAGGTCATGATCGTGCCGCCGCTCCGCCGACCGATGCACCTCGCCGCGTTCGTGGAGGGCGTGAACCACACGACGGCCTGGCGGGATCCCCGTGCGGGCGACCAGATGGCGTTCTCCTCGTTCGCGCACATCGCGCGCACCGTCGAGCGGGGCAGGTTCGACTTCCTGTTCCTCGGTCAGGGCCTGCGCATGCGCGAGCGCAACGGGCAGCTGTTCGAGCTGGACATCGCCGGGCGACCGGAGTCGTTCACGATGATGTCGGCGCTCTCCGACGTCACGACGCACCTCGGCCTGGCCGTCACGATCAACACGACCTTCACCGACCCGGTCGACATCGCTCGCTCGTTCGCCACGCTGGACCACCTCTCCGGTGGCCGTGCCGCGTGGAACGTCGTGACGTCGTCGGACGCGTTCACCGGGGAGAACTTCCGCCGGGGCGGCTACCTCGACTACCGCGACCGGTACCGCCGGGCGAGCGACGTCGTCGACGCCTGCCGCGCGCTGTGGGCCGGTGGCCCGGTGGACCGCGCGGACGGGCTGGCCCCGGTGCGCGGCGTCCTGTCGGTCCCGCCTCCGCCGCAGGGCCAGCCGGTGATCATCCAGGCCGGCGACTCCGCGGAGGGCGTGGCCTTCGGCGCCCGCGTCGCGGACATCATCTTCTCCCGCCACTCCGCCCTGCCCGACGCGATCAGCTTCCGCGCCGATGTCGACCGCGCCGCCCGCGCCGCCGGGCGCGAGCCGGGGGACCTACGGGTCCTGCCGATCGCGCGGATCGTCCTCGGCGACACCGCCGAGGAGGCGGCCGAACGCGCCCGTGAGATCGGGTTCGCCCAGGTCGGCCCGCAGCGGGCGCTGGCGTTCGCCGAGCAGGTGTGGGGTCGCGACCTCAGCGGGTTCGACCCGGACGGGCCGCTGCCGGACTTCGACCCGGTCCGCCCGGAGACCCCGCTGCTGCAGGGCCGCGTCCAGTCGAAGGCCGACCCCGCGGCCGTCGTGGCCCGCTGGCGGGAGCGGGCCGCCGAGGAGGGGCACACCCTGCGCAGCCTGATGGTCGCCGAGTACGCGGCCCCGACCTTCGTCGGCACCCCGGCCGAGGTGGCGGATGCGATGATCGACCGCGTCGCAACCGGCGCCTGCGACGGCTACGTGCTGGGCACCCACCTCATGCCGGGAGGGTTCGACGAGATCGTCGACCGGGTCGTTCCCCTGCTGCAGGAGCGCGGGGCGCTGCGCACCGACTACACCGGCGCCACCCTGCGCGAGCACCTCGGGCTGCAGGCGTGTCCCGGCTCGCGCGCCGCCGTCTGAGCCTCGCCGCTCGTCCCCCTGATCCGCTTGCCCACACCAGTCCCGGGAGATCCATGTCCACCTCACCCGTCCGCCGCGTCACCGGTCGCGTCCTCACCGCCGGGGCAGCGTTCGCCGCCGCTGCCCTCGTCGCGGCGTGTTCCGCGGGTCCCGCGACGTCGACCGCCTCCGGCGCTCCGCAGCCGGGCGGTGTGCTGCGCGTCGGTCTCGCGGCCGACCCGGTCTGCCTCGACCCGCAGCAGAACGGCAACGCGGCCTCGATCAACATCTCCCGGCAGGTCGTCAACGGGCTGACCGACCTCGATCCGGAGACCGGCGAGATCACGCCGTGGCTGGCCGAGTCGTGGGAGGTCTCGCCCGACGCCCGCACGTTCACCTTCCACCTGCGCGAGGGCGTGACGTTCTCCGACGGCACCCCGCTGGACGCGCAGGTGGTCAAGGACAACCTCGACAAGGTCGTCACCCTCGGTGCGGCGACGTCGCTGGTCACCGGCTACCTCAAGGGCTACGCCGGCGCGACCGCGGTCGATCCCCGCACGGTGCGGGTGGAGTTCTCCGAGCCGAACGCGGGCTTCCTGCAGGCCACGTCCGTGGTGCAGCTGGGGATCGTCGCCCCGTCGACCCTGCAGAAGTCTGCGGAGGAACGCTGCCAGGCCCAGAACGTGATCGGGTCCGGGCCGTTCGTCTTCGACACCTACACCCAGAACGTGTCCACCACGCTGACCAAGCGGCCCGGTTACGCCTGGCCGAGCGCGGTGGGCGAGCACGCCGGTGAGGCCTACCTGGACCGCATCGAGTTCAACGTGATCGCCGAGTCCGGCGTGCGCACGGGCTCGCTGCAGTCCGGCCAACTCGACGTGATCACCGACGTGCAGCCGGTCGACGAGCAGCTGCTCGCCTCCGGTGGCGCGACCGTGCTCTCCCGCGCGAATCCCGGCGTCGACAACACGCTGTTCGCCAAGGGCACCTCGGCGTTCGCCTCCGACGCGGCGGTGCGGACCGCGCTGCAGAAGGCCGTCGACCGCCAGCAGCTGGCGTCGGTCCTCGGCGCCAGCCACAAGCCGGCGACCTCGATCCTCGCCGCCACCACCCCCGGCTACGTCGACGAGAGCGTCCTGCTGGCCGCCGACCCGGCCGGGGCGGCGGCCGCGCTCGACGCCGCCGGCTGGGTGCCGGGCCCGGACGGCATCCGGGTCAGGGACGGGCAGCGGCTCGCCCTCGACGTCATCTACCTCTCCAGCGTCGCGACCAACCAGACCGTGCTGGAGCTGCTGCAGCAGCAGCTGCGCGACGTGGGCATCGAGCTGGTGCTGCGGCCGCTCTCCGTCGCCGACTACGTGACCGCGGCGAAGGACCCGGCGGTCAACCTCAGCTTCGGCAACTTCACCCGGCCCGACCTGGACGTGCTGCGCACGACGTTCTCGGCGAAGGCGTCCAACGCCGCCCGCGTCGACGACCCCGAGCTGGAGGAGCTGCTCGACGGGCTCGCGTCCACGGCCGACGCCACCGCCCGTGAGGCGCTCGGCGCCCAGGCCCAGAAGCTGATCCTCGAGCGCGGCTACGGCATCCCCGTGTACGAGCTAGCGCAGGTCACCGCCGTCGCGCCGGGTGTGGACGGGGTGCGCTACGAGTCGTCGTCGCGGCTGATCTTCTTCGACGCCTGGAAGGCCGCGCAGTGAGCGACGGCGAACCGCGCCGGCTGCACTTGGCGCTGTCCGCGGGCATCGCCGGGACGTCGCAGGGCGCGTGGCGGCGCCCGGACAGCCGCAGCGAGGAGTGGGGCACGGTCGAGTACATGATCGACCTGGCCCGGGCGACCGAGGCCGCCTGCTTCGACGCCTTCTTCCTCTCCGACCTGTCCTCGCCGAACCGCGAGCTGGCGGCGGTGCAACCGCCGTACCTGTTCTTCGAACCGCTCACGCTCACCGCGGCGCTGGCGCGCGAGACGAGCAGGATCGGGCTGATCGCCACGGCGTCCACGACCTTCCACGAGCCGTACAACCTGGCTCGCCAGGTGGCGACCCTGGACCACATCTCCGGTGGCCGGGTCGGTTGGAACGCGGTGACGTCGAGCATCGGCGAGCAGAACTTCGGCCGCCGCCCGTGGCCGGACCACGCCGGGCGCTACGCGCGCGCCGAGGAGTTCCTCGACGTCGTCACGAAGCTGTGGGACAGCTGGGAGGCCGGCGCCGTCCTGAACGACCGGGAGGCCGGTCGGTTCGCCGACATCAGCAAGATCCACTCGATCGACCACGAGGGCGAGCACTTCGCGGTGGCGGGTCCGCTCAACGTCACCCGCACCCCGCAGGGGCGCCCGGTGATCGTGCAGGCCGGGTCCTCCGACGCCGGGCGCAACCTCGCCTCCCGGCACGCCGACATGGTGTTCACCGCGCAGCAGGAGCTCGACGGCGCGGTGGCGTTCCGCACGGACATCCGCCGGCGCGCCGAGGGCTTCGGCCGCAGCCCGGACGAGGTCGCGGTGATGCCCGGCATCTGCCCGATCGTCGCCGAGGACGCGCGCTCGGCCCACGAGGTGCAGGAGAGCCTGCTCGACCTGATCGACGAGCCGACCGCCCTGGCCCGGCTCGCCGACCAGCTCGGCGGCGCGGACCTGTCCGGGCTGGACCTCGACGAGCCGATCCCGCCGGAGCGGCTGCCCGAGGTCGTCTCGATCGAGCGGCGGCGCAGCCGGTACGCGGTGTTCCGCCGCCTGGCCGTCGAGGAGCGGTGGACGCTGCGCCGGCTGATCCGCCACGAGGCCGCCGCCTACGGTCACGGCGTGGTCGCGGGCTCGGCCGAGCAGATCGCCGACCGGCTGCAGGAGTGGTTCGAACACGACGCCGCCGACGGGTTCGTCGTGATCCCGCCGTACCAGCGCGGGCTGGAGCTGTTCTTCGAGCGCGTGGTGGCGGAGCTGCAGGACCGCAAGCTGTTCCGCACCGAGTACGAAGGCACGACGCTGCGCGAGCACCTCGGGGTGCCGGTCCCGAAGAACCGGTGGACGTCATGACCGCCCTCGCCGGACTGCCCGAGGGCTACGTCGCGCGCGAAGCGCACTGGGACGACCCGGACGTCGTCGCGCTGCGTGCCGCGATGGGCGCCGAGGTCATGCCCCTCTACGCCGACGACGACCTGTCGCAGCAGAAGGTGTCGCCGCCCAGCGCGGACGACGTGATCGTCACGCTGGCGCTCTCCGCGGGCGACGGGCCCGCGGTCGCCACCGCCTCGCTCGTGCGGGTCGGCGAGTTCACCGAGCTCAAGCGCGTGATGGTGCTGCCGGAGCACCGGCGCAAGGGGCTCGCGTCGTGGCTGGTCGCCGCGATCGAGGACCACGCGCGGCGGCTCGGACTCGACCGGATCGTGCTGCAGACCGGATTCCGCCAGACCGGAGCCATCGCGCTGTACGAGGCCTCGGGCTGGACCAGGATCCCCCCGTTCGGACCGTACGCCGGCGACGAGGTCGTCAGCGTGTGCTTCGCCAAGGAGCTGCGGGATGGCTGACTTCGTGCTGGGCATCGCCCTGCCCGGCCCCGGGGCGCACCCGGGTGCGGCGCGGGTGCCGGGGCCCGCCCCGACCGACGCCGCGGCGCTGCGCGCGCTCGCGACCGCCGCCGACGCGGCCGGGGTCGACCTGCTCGTCGCCGAGGACCCGGCGACCGCCCCGCCTGGGTCGGTGCGGCTCGACCCAGCGGTGCTGCTGGCCCGGCTGGCACCGGCGACCCGGCGGATCGGGCTGGTCGCCCAGGCCGCCGCCGGCTACACCGAGCCGTTCCACGTCGCGACGGCGCTGGCCACGCTCGACCACATCAGCGCCGGCCGCGCGGGCTGGCTGCTGGGACCGGCCGGGGAGGCAGAAGCCGCGCTGCACGGCGTGCCGGTCCGCCCGGAGGCCGAGCTGGCCGAGGACACCGAGGACGTCCTGGCAGTGGTGCGGGCGCTGTGCCTGAGCTGGGAGCCGGACGCGGTGATCCGCGACGTCGCCACCGGCCGCTACCTGGACCGCAACCGGATCCACCACGTGGACTTCACCGGTCGGTACTTCTCGATCACCGGGCCGTCGATCACGCCGCGCTCCCCGCAGGGGGTGCCGCTCACGCTGGTCCGGGCGGGCAGCGGGCTCGACGGCGACCTCGTCCTGGGCGACGGGCCCGGCCAGCTCGCGGAGCTGGTCGTCACGCTCGGCGCCACTCCGGCCGACGCGGCGCGGCTGCGGACCCGCCTCGACGGGTGCACCGCGGGGGAGGCCGGTTTCGTCGGCACCCCCGAGGAGCTCGCCGAGCACATCGTCGATCGGTACAGCCACGTGCGCGGGGTGATCCTGCGCCCGGCGCACACCGCGCTCGTCGCGCCGCTGGTCGCCGAGGCCGTGGTGCCGGCGCTGCGCCGCCGCGGGGTGCTGCCCGAGCAGCCCGCCGAGGCCCCCACGCTGAAGGAGCGACTGCTGCGGGAGTCCGTCGCCCCATGATCCCGTACGTCGGGCGCCGCCTGGCCCAGGCGGTGCTGGTGCTGTGGGCCGCGTACACGGTCACGTTCGGCCTGCTCTACCTGCTGCCCAGCGACGCCGCCGAGATCATGGCGGCGGGCGGGGACGCGGAGGCGACCGTCGATCCCGCCGCGCTGGAGCGGTTCCGGGCCCGGTTCGGCCTCGACCGGCCGCTCTGGCTGCAGTACGTCAGCGCGCTCGGCGGTGCGCTCACCGGCGATTTCGGGGTGTCGGTGCGCAGCGGACGCCCCGTCGTCGACATCATCGCCGAGGCTTTCCCGCCCACGCTGGCGCTGACCCTGGCGGGGCTGGTCGCCGGTGCGCTGCTCGGCCTGCTGCTCTCGCTCGCGGCCACGCTGCTGCCCGACGGACGCCTCCAGGCCCTGCAGCGGTTCCTGACGTCGCTGCCCGCGCTGGGCATCGCGATCCCGACGTTCGGCGTCGGGCTGGTGCTGCTGCAGATCGTCTCGTTCCGCTGGGGGCTCCTGCCCGCGTTCGGCGATGCCGGCCCCCGCGGGCTGATCCTGCCGGTGCTCGCGCTGAGCCTGCCGATCGCCGCGGTCATCGCGCAGCTGCTGATCAGCGGCATCCACACGCAGAGCAGCCAGGAGTACGTGACGACGGCGCGCGCGAAGGGCGTCGGCCGGCTGCGGCTCCGGCTGGCGCACGTGCTGCCGAACGCGCTGCTGCCGGCGCTGACGATGACCGCCGTCCTCACCGGTGAGCTGCTCGGCGGCTCGATCATCGTGGAGACGGTGTTCTCCCGCCCCGGCCTCGGGCGCATCGTCGTCTCCGCGGTGACCGCGCAGGACCTCCCGCTCGTGCTCGGCCTCGTCACCACCGGCGCGATCGTGTTCGTGCTGGTCAACCTGCTGGTCGACGTGGTTCATCCGCTGCTGGACCCGAGGGTGGGGTGGCGCCGTGCCTGACGCCCTGCTCGACCGCGCTGCCCGCTCCGTCCCGGCCCGCGCCGCTGCGCTGCGCACGCAGCCGGGACTCGTCGTCGCGCTGCTGACGCTCGCACTGGTGCTCGGCTGGGCGCTGCTGCCCGGGGTGTTCGCCTCCGGCGACCCGCTGCGCGCCGATCCGGCCGCCCGGTTGCTCCCGCCCGGTCCCGGGCACTGGTTCGGCACCGACGAGGTGGGCCGCGACCTGTGGACCCGCGTGGTGCACGGCACCGCGCTGTCGCTGCAGGCCACGCTGCTCGCCGTCGGGGTCGGGCTGCTGATCGGCTCGATCGTCGGCGTGATCGCGGGCTACGCCGGCGGCTGGGCGGACAGCCTGCTCATGCGCCTGGTCGACGTGCTGCTCGCCATCCCCGGTCTGCTGCTGTGCCTGGCCGTGCTCGCCGCGCTCGGCCGCGGCACCGTCGAGATCGCGGTGGCGGTCGGCATCGGCAGCGTCCCCGGGTTCGCCCGCGTGGTCCGGGCCGAGGTGGTGCGCATCCGCACGGCCCCCTACGTCGAGGCGGCCACCGCCAGCGGCGTGCGGACGCTGCGCGTGCTGACGTCGCACGTGCTGCCGAACGCCGCCGGTGCCGTGCTCGCCGTCGCCGGGCTGCAGATCGGCACCGCGGTGCTCGCCGTGTCCTCGCTGAGCTTCCTCGGCTTCGGCGCGGTGCCGCCCACACCGGAGTGGGGGAGCCTCGTCGCCGCGGGCCGCAACTACCTCGCCACCGCCTGGTGGATCTCCGTCCTGCCCACCTCGGTCGTCGTCGCCACCGTGCTCGCGGTCAACCGCGTCGCCCGCGCGTACGCCCGCCGCTGATCGGAAGGAACCTCCGTGGCCGCACCTCCCCGGCTGTCGACGCTCGCCCGCCGCCTGCCCGCCGCCGTCCGGTCCACCGGCGTGCTGGATCCCCGCGTGCCCGACTCCATCCCGCTCCTGGGCGGGAACCCGGCCGCCGACGCGCTGCCCGCCGCCGAGCTCGCCACCGCCACCGCCGAGGTGCTCGCCGAGGGCGGACCCGCGCTGCGCTACTCCGATCCGCGCGGCCTCGAACGGTTGCGCGGCTGGCTCGCCGGCCGCGAGGGGGTGACACCGGAGCGGATCGTCGTCACCAACGGCGGGCTGCACGGCGTCTCCCTCGTCGTGCAGGCGCTGCTCGACCCGGGCGAGGAGATCGTGGTCGATGATCCCGTCTACCCGACCACGCTGCGCGTGCTGCAACTCGCCGACGCCCGCCCCGTGCCGGTGCCCGTCGGGCCGGCCGGGCTGGACGTGGAGCGCCTGGAGCGGCGACTGGCCGACGGGCTGCGGCCGCGGATCGTCTACACGGTCGCGGACTTCCAGAACCCGACCGGCACCGTCCTCGCGGGGGACGCGCGCACCCGGCTGGTCGAGCTGGCCGAGCGGTACGGCTTCGTCGTGCTGTCCGACAACCCGTACCGGATCAGCCGGTTCGCCGGCACCGACGTGCCCGATCTGCCCGCCGCCAGTGAGCGCGTCGTCAAGGTGTCGACGTTCGCCAAGTCGCTCGGGCCGGGGCTGCGGCTGGGCTGGCTGGTGCTGCCCGAGTGGCTCGTCGAGGCGGTCGTCGCGCTGCGGACGCGCACCGACCAGCACCCGTCGTCGCTGGTCCAGGCCGCGATCGCGCGGCTGGTCGACGGGACCGGGGTGTTCGAGGCGACCACCAAGCGGCTCGCCGAGCTGCACGGCCTGCGGGCGAACGCGCTGGTCGCGGCCCTGCGCGAGCGGCTGGGCGACGTGCTGGAGGCCGAGCGGCCCGACGGCGGCTTCTTCGTGTGGGCCCGGCTGCGCGAGGGCGCACCCGATCTCGACGCGCTGCACGCCGCGGCGGCGGCGCACGGGACGAGCTTCTCCCGGGGTACCTCGTTCGCCGTGCCGGGCGGCGGCGAGCACCGGGACCGGATCCGTCTCGGGTTCTCCGACCTGCCCGAGGCGTCACTGCGCGAGGCCGTGGACCGGCTCGCGGCGGCCGTGGAAGAGGTGCGGCGATGAGCGTGTCCCTGTCGGTGCTGGACCTGGCCTGCATCCCCGAAGGGGGCACGGCCGCCGACACCCTGCGCGGGGTCGTCGAGCTGGCGCAGGTCGCCGAGCAGGCGGGCTACAAGCGGTACTGGATCGCCGAGCACCACCTGACCACCGGGCTCGCCGCCTGCTCTCCCGTCGTCACGATGGGCGCGGTCGCCGCGAACACCTCGCACATCCGCGTCGGCTCCGGTGCGGTGCTCACCGGGCACCGCACCGCGCTGTCGATCGCCGAGGACTTCTGCGCGCTCTCGTCGTTCCACCCGGGCCGGATCGACCTCGGCATCGGCCGGTCCCCGGGCCGCGGCCGGGCGCCGAGCTCCGACGACCCGGGCGCCGAGCAGCGCACCGCCCGCATCGTGGGCGGCGTGTACCTGCCGGCCCCGTTCGACCGGAAGAGGATCACCGGCACGGCTCGGTTCGCCGCGGCCCGGGAGCTGCTGCAGCAGCGGGAGGCCCTCGCCGACCCGTACCCGGAGCAGATCGGCGCGATCCTCGCGTTCCTCGCCGACACCTACACCGTGGACGGCATGCCCATGCCCGCGCTGCCCGGCGGCGCGCAGGAGCTGGAGGTGTGGCTGCTCGGCAGCACCGGCGGGGAGAGCGCACGGGTGGCCGGCGAGAACGGGCTGGCGTTCTGCGCCGACTACCACATGAACCCCGCCCACGTCCTGGACGCGGTCGCCGCCTACCGGGCCGCGTTCCGCCCGTCGATGCACCGGGACCGGCCCTACGTCGCCGTCTCCGTCGACGCGCTCGTCGGCGCGCCGGAGGACGTGGAGCGAGCGGCGGCGCAGCGCAAGGAGTGGCTGCGCCGGCAGCGGGCAGGGCAGGGGATCACCCCGTTCCCCGACGACGCCGCCGTCGCCGCGCACCCGTGGACCGTCGCCGACGACGAGCTGCTCGTCGACCGCATCGGCATCCACCTCGCCGGGGACGTCGACGAGGTCGTGCCGCGCCTGCAGTCGCTGGCCGCGCTCACCGGGGCGGACGAGCTGGTCGTCATGACGCTGGCGCACGATCCGGCGGTGCGGCGGCGCTCGTACGAGCTGCTCGCGAAGGCCTGGGAGAGCGGCTAGGCGACGGACCCGTCGGGGTCGGCCACCTCGGCGATCACCTCGGCGAGCTGGTTGACCTGCGCACCCCCGCCGTCGGGCAGCAGGCTCGTGGGCACCCGGATGTAGGGCCGCGGCGGGGTGCCGAACCAACACGGCGCGCCGGGCCCGGAGACGACCCCGACGGAGGCGAGCCGCTCCACCGCGTCCTCCTCGGAGTGCACGGGCACCCAGATGATCAGCCCCTCCTCGCCGTCGACGTGCACGCCGTGGCGGGCGAGCGCGGAGACGAGCGACCCGCGGCGGGACCGGTAGCGCCGCCCGGCCCGAGCCACGTGTCGGGCCGTCACCGGGTCGGTGAGCAGGTGGGCGAGCGCGTTCTGCAGGATCCGGCTGGTCCACACCCCAGCCATGCCGCGGGCCAGGTTGACCGCCCTGATCAGCGGCTCCGGCCCGGCCAGCACCCCGGTCCGCAGGTCCAGCCCGAACGCCGGCGTGTACGAGCGCACCTTCAGCACGCGCCCGGGCAGCTCCGCCCCCATCGACGGGTCCGGGTCGCGCAGCAGCGGCCCGAGGTTGTCGTCCTCGAACACGATCACGTCGGGGAAGTCCCTCAGCACCGCGACCATCTCGGCGAGGCGCCGCTCGGTGACCCGCAAGCCGGTCGGCACGTGGCCGCGCAGCTGCACCACGAACGCGGTCGCGCCCGCCTCGAGCGCCTTCCGCAGCTCCTGCGGCTGAGGCCCGTGCGCGTCCCACGGGACCTCCAGCACCGGCACCCGCCGGTGGTGCAGCAGCGTGTGCACCCGCGGGGTGGTCGGCTGCTCGAGCGCGATCGGCCCGCCGCGGTCGGCCAGCACGCTGATCGCGAGGAAGCTGGCGTGCGACCCACCTTCGGTCGACGTCCACGCTTCCGGCTCGAACGGCCACGTCCTCCGCACCGCCCGCAGCAGCTCCGGCGTGAGGTAGGCGAAGTCGTGCGCGTGCAGCCCAGGAGCGCGCAGCCCCGCGTTGATCGCCTCGTCGAGCGGCGGCAGCAGCGCCGGATCGGGCCCGCCGTCGCCGAGGTGCGTGGTGATCACCCCGCTCGCGGTGTGCAGGTGGCTCATCCCGCCCGGATGGACGACGAACGTCCCGCGCCGCCCGGCCGAGCGCAGCACCCCTGCCCGCGTCAGCTGGTGCCACGCCTCGCTCACGGTGGTGGGGCTGACCTGCAACTCCGCCGCGAGCGCCCGGATGGTGGGCATGCGTACCCCGGCGCGCAGGACACCGCTGTCCACGGCGCGGCGGATGTCGTCGGCGATGCGGGTGGCCGTGCGGCCGGTGATCCGGGCGGCGAGCGCGGCCGCGGTGGGCCCAGAGCTGCCAGCCCCGTTCACCTTCCCGCACTCCGTCCGTCGCACGATCACCGGTGCGGGCCCGACCCTACCCGCCGGCGCTCAGCGCGCCGCGGTGACCAGGCGCCGGCCGATCACCGCGAGGATCACCAGCAGCACCGCCGTGAACCCGATCAGCGCGGCCTGCACCGGCACCAGCTGCACGGCGAGTCCGAGGCCGAGCACGGGCACGGACAGCCCGACGTAGGCGGCGAGGAACAGGCCGGCGAGCGCCTCACCACGGGCCTGCGGCCTGCTCACCGAGAGCACGATGCCCATGGCCGTCTTGAAGCCCGCGCCCGCGCCGCTGCCCGCGATCACCCCGCCGATGAGGAAGAGCGGGAGATCGGGCAGCTGGACCGCGACCGTCACGAGCACGAGCCCGAGCACGAGGGCGGTCAGGCCGAAGCTGGCCTGGTGGCGCGCCGGCGACCGCGACAGCAGGATCTGCGCGAGCGCCGCCCCGGCGAACACCACGAACGTGGCCCCGCCGGCCAGCGCGTGCGAGTCCTGGTGCAGCACACCGGCGAGGAACGCCGGCGAGAGCGAGGTGAACAGGCCGAACACCGCGAAGTACACCAGCACCGCCGCAGAGGCCGCGAAGTAGCGGCCCCGGCCCTCCCGCGGCACGGTGACCTTCTGCGGCCGGTACTCCATCCGCCACGGTTCGACGGTCTCGGGCACGAGCGTCAGCCCGAGCGCGGCGATCACCAGCAGCACCTGGAACACCAGGTACGGCACGTGCAGGGGTGCGGTCACGTACTGCGCGAGCACGCCCGCGACGAGCGCGCCGACGCCGATGCCGCCCAGGTTCGCCGCTGTCGCGACGACGTCCACCCGGGTGCGCCCCGAGCCCGGCCGCGCGGCCATGTGCAGCTCCGCCAGGTGCGCCGTCGCCGTCGCCGTCAGCATCCCGACGCTGACCCCCGACACGAACCGGGCGACGAGCAGCGCGGGCACCGACGTCCACTCGAGGAAGATCAACCCCGCGAGGATGTTCACGAGCACCGCCGGCACCAGGATCCGTCGGCGGCCCACCCAGTCGGAGACGTGGCCCGCGAGGAAGAGACTGGCGAGCACACCGACCGCGTACACCGCGAAGATGATCGTCGTGGTGAACGGACCGAAGCCCTGCTCTGCCTGGTAGAGCACGTAGAGCGGCGCGGGCACGGCCGAGAACGCCATCGTCACCGCGAACGTGAAGGCGACGATCCAGAAGCCCCGGTCGTGCGAGCGCGATCCGCCGACCGCCTCGTCCGGGACCGTCGAGGCTGAAGTGGTCACCGAAGGTTCCTCTCCCGTCAGAGCACTCCCGTCAGAGCACTGTCGACGTCCACGCTCCGCCACCGGATCGATCGCGTCCAACGAATGTTTCTGCACGCTGCTATCACTCATCTAGATTGGTCGGGTGGAGCTGCGTCAACTCGCCTACTTCGTCGCGGTCGCTGAGGAGCTGAGCTTCACGAAGGCCGCCCGCCGGTTGCGGGTCGTCCAGTCGGGCGTCTCCACGGCGATCCGCGCCCTGGAGCGGGAGGTCGGCGCCCAGCTCTTCGTCCGCGACAGTCGGCACGTCCGCCTGTCCGACGCCGGCGCGGCGATGCTGCCGAACGCCCGCGCTGCCCTCGCCGCCGCCCGAGCCGCGCACGACGCCGTCGCCGCCCAGCACGGTGAGCTGCACGGCTCGGTCGTGCTGGGCAGCATGCACTCGACCCCGGGTGTCGACGTGGTCGGCGTCCTCGGTCGCTTCCACCGCGCCCACCCGGCTGTGCAGGTCCGGGTCCAGTTCTCGATGGCCGGCTCGCGGGGCCACGTCCACTCCCTCCTCGAAGGCACGATCGACCTGGCCGTCGTCTCCTTCCCGCGGCGCCCACCGGCCGGTCTCGTCATCGAGACCCTCGCGGCCGAGCCCCTCCACCTCGTCTGCGGCCCGGACCATCCCCTCGCCGGCGCCCGAGCGGTGCGCCTCGACGACATCGCCGACGAGAACTTCGTCGACTTCCCCGAGGGCTGGAGCACCCGCGAGATCGTCGACCTCACTTTCGACCGCCACGGCCTGAGCCGGCGCATCCCGCTCGAGGTCCCCGACTACGCCACGGCCGTCTCCCTCGTCCGCCAGGGCCACGTCCTCGGCTACCTCCCCGCCAGCGCGATCCCCGACGACGCCGACCTCGTCGTCCTCCCCGTCACAGGAGAGCAGCCGACGTGGAGGGTCACTCTCGCCACCTCGGCCACCCGCCCGCTGACGAGGCCGGCGCTCGCGCTCATGGCGGAGCTGCGCCGCTCCGCGCAGGAAGTCCCGTGATCCCGGCTCGCGGTGATCGGGGTTCCGGTCGTCGTTTCCTCCTCGGTCGTTCGGTGACGCCGACTTCTTCTGCGCGGTTGTGGAAGGCGCGGTAGCCGTTGCCGTTGGTGGGCTGGTCGTGCCCTCGTCTTCGTGGCGGGTGCGGTGGTCGATGGGGTGGATGGGGGCGTTGCCGTGCGGGGTGGTGCAGCGGCCGGCGTCGCGGGTTGTGGTGATCGTGGTGAGGGGTCTGCGGAACCCGCGGCTGTGTAGCTGTCCGCCGATCACGACGCCGGTGGTGACGACGCGGCGGATGGTCGTGGTGGCGTTGCCGTCGGTGGGCAGCGTCACCGGGATGGGGCTGTAGCCGGGATCGGGCGCGGGGATCGGCGAGTGGGGGTGAGGAGGGCTTCGGCTTCGACGTCGTCGGGATCGGTGATCCCGCGCGCGATCAGGGCGTCGACCAGGGCGTGGCCGGCGGCGAGCATCCTCTCGTCCTGTCGCGCCACCGCCGCGTCGGCGTGTTGGGTGCCGACCGCGGATCCACCGAAGACCTCATCCAACGAGGCGGGTGCCGCGGCTCTCCTGTCCTGGACGTAGCGGCGGGCACCGACGATCTCCGGCACGCCCGAGGGCTCGCCCGAAGCCACGCCGGCTCGGCGGTGAGGGTGTACCGGAACGTGGCTCTCCTGTCATGGCCCGGCGAGGGGGTGGCCTTCCCGCCCGGATCACCCCACCCCCCGTCCGCGCTCGATCGCGGGCACAGCAGCACAGCGGGGGCCGAGCGAAGCGGTGGAGCCGTTCCCCGGGCACCACCGGAGGGAGGACCGGGTCCAGGCAGCGCCCTGGCGGGGTTGCGGGGCAGCGCCCCGGGCCCAACCGCCCCCACAACCCGACAAGCCCCGCGCACCCGGCCACCCTCCCCTGCGCACCCCGGGCCCGGCTCACCCGGGGCTGAGCCCCGCGACTACCCAGTCCGAACGCAGAACTCGCGGCACCGACGCGAGACTCGCGCGACGAACCGCAGAACTCACCGCACGAAACACGGGACTCGCCGCACCGGACGCACGACTCGCGCCCGCGCTGTATCGAGATGGAACACCGCCACCCCGCTCCCCACCCCTCACCATGATCCCGTGCACCGACAGGGCCCCCTCACGGAACGAACCGGCGAGCACTTCGAGGACATCCCCTTCGACGCCCTGACCCCGGGCCGCACGTTCCGAGCCGAGCTCCACCTGACCGAGGACCTGGTCCGCGAGTACGGCCGCCTGTGCGGGACGGCAGACGAACCACGGACCACGGTCTCGCCGGCGGTCTACTGCACGTTCCTCCCCACGTTCCGGGCCCTGAACGGCCGCCTGGAACAAGGAACGGTGCACGTGGAACAACGCCTCGAGGTGAGGCGAGCGGTCCCCGTCGGCACCGTGCTCGAAGCCGAGACCACGGTACGGAGCAGACAAGGCACCCGCCGCCAGGTCGTCCTCGAGACCGTCTTCACGGACGACGCCGGCATCGTCTGCACCTCCACCAGCACCTACCTCTGGGGATTCGCCCGCCCATGAGCACCGTCGTGACCCGCACGTTCACCCAGCAGGACCTCGACGACTTCGGCGTCGCCAGCGGCGGGGACGGTCGCATCCACACCGATCCGGAGTTCGCCGCCCGCACCCGCTTCGGCCGCCCGGTCGTGCAGGGTCTCTACCTGCTCGCCGTCGTCGAGGAGGCGATCCGGCAGGCCCGGCCCGACTGGCACGACACCGGTGATGTGGTGGTCCGTTTCCGTCGCCCTGTGCTCGTGGGCGACACCCTGCGCGTGCACCTCACGCCCGCAGGCTCCGGCGAGCTGACGATCGAGGCGACGACCGCGAGCGGTGTCGTCCTGACCGGGACCGCCCGCGCGGTCGATCGGACGGAGGAGTCATGACCGTCGAAACCACCCCGGCCCAGGAGATCGCCGAGGCGCTGTTCCGGCCGCGGTCGATCGTGCTGATCGGTGCCTCCGACGATCCGACGAAGATCGGCGGCCGGATCCTCGCCCACCTCACCGACGGTGGCTACCCGGGCGAGGTCCACGTGGTCAGCCGCACAGGACGGCCGGTGCAGGGGCGCCCGTCGGTCACGTCGGTCGCCGAGCTACCCACAGGGATCGATCTCGCGGTCGTCGCCACCCCGGCAGCGCACGTGCCCTCGACGGTGGCCGCGCTCGGGCGGCACGGGGTGCGCGTGGCGGTCGTGGTGAGCTCCGGGTTCGGCGAGACCGGCACCCCGCAGGGCCGCAGCCTGGAGGCGGAGCTGCGCGCTGCGTGCCGCGAGACCGGTATCCGGGTGGTGGGCCCGAACTGCCAGGGCGTGGCCAACCTCGGTGCCCGCATGGTCGCGTCGTTCTCGTCGACGTTCAGCCGGTCCACCGGCCTCACCGACGGCAGCGTCGCGGTGCTCAGCCAGAGCGGTGCGATGGGAGCTGTGCTCGCGCAGCTGGCCCAGCCGTTCGTCGACGGCGTGCGCTACTGGGCGGCCACCGGCAACGAGACGGACCTCACGGTCGCCGACCTGCTCCGCGGTGTCGTCGCCGATCCCGACGTGCGGACGGTGCAGATCTACCTGGAGCACCTCGGCAACACCGCCGTCCTCGCCGAGGCCGCGGCGGAGGCCGCCCGCGCGGGGAAGACGGTGCTCGCGCTCAAGGCGGGCCGGACCGCCTCAGGCAGTCGGGCCGCGGGCTCGCACACCGGCGCGCTCGCCCAGGAGGACGCCGTGGTCGACGCGTTCCTCGCCAGGCACGGCATCGTCCGCGCCAGGGATCCGCGGGAGATGAGCGAGCTGGTGCGGCTGTTCGCCCGGCCGCGCCCGGTCGGCGAGGGCCGCGTCGCGCTCGTGACGAACTCCGGCGGCCTCGGGGTGCTGCTCGCCGACGAGGCCGAAGCGCACGGTCTGCAGCTCGCCCGCTTCTCCGAGCGCACGCTCGCGCAGCTACGGGCCGGCCTGCCGGCGTTCGCCGCGGTCCAGAACCCCGTCGACATCACCGCCCAGCTGCTGACCCGCCCGGAGCTGGTCCGCAACGCGCTGGCCGCGCTCGAGCAGGACCCGGGCACCGACGTCGTGGTCGTCGCGCTGGGCATCCTCGGCGAGTACTACGACCTCGACCAGATCCTGGCCGACGTCGTCGACTTCCAGCGCCGCACGACCAAGCTCGTGATG
This sequence comes from Pseudonocardia thermophila, assembly GCF_900142365.1. Classification (GTDB taxonomy): domain Bacteria; phylum Actinomycetota; class Actinomycetes; order Mycobacteriales; family Pseudonocardiaceae; genus Pseudonocardia; species Pseudonocardia thermophila. The sequence continues at coordinate 73,563 of NZ_FRAP01000003.1, forward strand.
GTCTGCTGGGTCGCGGGGCAGCGGGGGATGGTCGAGCGGTTCGCCGCGCACGGCGTCCCCGCCTTCGACGACACCACGGCCTGCATCCGCGCGCTCGCCGGCCTGGTCCGGCACGAACGCTGGACACCGCCGCCCGCCGCCGAGCCGGTACCCGCGGTCCAGCCGCCGGGTGCGGGTCGGCAGTCCGAGCACCAGGGGAAGCAGATCCTCACCGGCTGGGGCCTCCCGGTCGTCCGTTCGCTCCTCGCGGCTGACCCCGAGGAGGCGGTCGCGCGCGCCCGCGAGATCGGCTACCCGGTCGTGCTGAAGCTGTCCGCTCCGAGCGTTGCCCACAAGACCGAGCTGGGTCTGGTCGAGGTGGGCATCGCCGACGACGACGCCCTGCGCGCGGCGGCGCGGCGGATGCTCGCCGCGCCGGTGGTGGGGGAGATCGACGGGCTGCTCGTCGAGCCGATGATCGCCGCGGTCGTGGAGGCCGCCGTCGGTGTCCTCCACGATCCGGCCGCCGGCCCGGTGATCATGGTCGGCGCCGGTGGGGTGCACGCCGAGCTGCTCAAGGACGTCCGCCTGCTGGTCCCGCCGATCGACGAGACCGCGGCCCGGGCCGCGATCGAGTCCCTCGCGCTCTTCCCGCTGCTCGACGGTTACCGCGGCCGCCCGCCCGGTGACGTGGACGCCCTGGTCCGGCTCGTCGTCGACCTCGCGGCCGTCCCGGCGGTGCGCGCGGGCCAGGTGACCGAGCTGGACCTCAACCCGGTGCTGGTGCTGCCGCGCGGGCAGGGCGTCGTCGCGGTCGACGTCGCCCTCACCCTCAGGGACGAGTCCGCGTCGAGAACGACGTCGCTGTGATCTGGAAACGATCCGATCCGCAACGACGTCGTTCTCGACGCGGACGCCCTCAGCGCCGGAACCGCAGCCTCAGATCATCTGCAGCTGCTGCGCGAACACGATCGCCTGCACCCGGGTGTGCGCGCCCAGCTTGGTCATCAGCGCCTGGGTGTAGGTGCGGATGGTGTTGATGCTCAGGTCCAGCTCGGCCGCGATGTCACGGGTGGTCATCCCCGCCGCCATGAGCCGCAGCACCTCCAGCTCGCGCGGCCGTAGCTGCGGCACCGTCGTGCCGCCGGGCGCGAGGATCTCGCCCGCGGTCTCCAGGGATCGGGCCACCCCGGCATCGATCACCATCTTCCCGTCGCGGACATCCCGGAGCGCCTGCGTGAGGTCGAGATCGAGCGAGCCCTTGAGCAGCACCCCCGCGGCGCCGGCCTCCAGACAGCGGCGGAGGATCTCGGTGTCGTCGAACGCGGTGAGCATGACGACCTTCGCCCGCGGCACCTCCGTGCCCAGTCGCCGGCAGACGTCGGCGCCGTTCATGTCGCCGAGGCGGACGTCGAGCAGCACCAGGTCCGGCTGCCGCTCCGCCGCGACGGCCAGCGTCTCCCGCCCTGTGTAGCAGGCCCCGACCACCGTGAACTCGGACCGCGCGGTGGTGAGCACGCGGTCGATGCCGTGCGCGACCAGCGGATGGTCGTCGGCGATCAGTACGGTGGCCGCGCGCGGCTCGACGATCGAGGCGGTCATGCGCACGCCACCAGCGGGAGGGTGACGCGCAGGCTCGTGCCGCCGTCGTCGTTGTTGCCGATCCGCAGTACCCCGCCAGCACCGGTCACGCGCTGCAGCAGCCCGGGGATGCCCAGCCCGGCCTCCCTGCCGGGGACGGGGTTGAGGTCGAAGTCGGGCGGCAGGCCTTTGCCGTCGTCCTCGATGGCCAGCGAGAGCTGGTGGGACTGGTAGGCCAGCGACACGAGCACGGCCCGCGCGCCTGCGTGCTTCTCGACGTTGTGCAGGCCCTCCCGCAACGCCGACAGCACCACGCCTTCGACCTCGGCGCCCGCGTGCCGCGGCGTGCCGAGGGTGACCAGTTCAGTGGTGATGCCGGTCCGGTTCGAGAAGACGGCGACGTCGCGGCGCATCGTGACCGGCAGGGCTTCGTCGGCGGGCATGAGGCTGTGCATCGCCTCCCGCAGGTACGTCGACGCCTCGGCGGCCGCGGTCTCGATGGACCGCGCGGCCTCCACCGCCGTCTCGGGATCGTCGCGGGCGCACTGCTGGATCTCCTTGGCGGACATGGAGATCTGGAACAGCAGCTGGCCCGCGGTGTCGTGCAGCTGCTGGGCGATGCGCTGGCGCTCTTCCTCGACGGCCAGTCGCTCCGCGTGATCCGCGCGCACGGCTGTGACCAGCAGCGGGGCCAGTGAGGCGCCGAACTCGTTCATGAGCAGCGTGGTCCGCGGGGAGACCCGGCGCCCGCGCGTGCCGGCGTAGAGGACGCCGAGCCAGAGATCGTTGAACGTCAGCGGCACGGCGGCCAGCCCGCGGATGTCCTCGGGGATGACGGCCTCGACGAGGTCGTCGAGGTGCTCGGCGTCGGCTGCGCAGTTGCCGGTGGTGGTCGGCATCGACCGCTGCAGCGCCCGCCAGCCCAGCCCGCAGCCGCGCGGCAGGCGGATCCCGCTCAGGTCGATCTCCAGCCCCTCCGACGCCCCCACGACGAGGGTGTCCGCGCCGTCGTAGAGCGCGACGGCCACCATGTCGGCGCCGACCAGCTCGAACATCCGCCGACACGCCTTGTCGATCAAGGTCGGCGCGTCCGACAGCCCGGACAGACCCCGGGTCGCGATGACGAGTCTGCGGACGTCGTCGATGGACTTCACCGTGTAGCACATCGGGGGCCTCCGTTCGCCGGTTCGAGTGCGGTGCCGGGTGCGTGCCAGGTCTCGCGGCCACTGGTGCGGCCGGAGTACCCGCGCAGGTCGCGCAGCCGCCGCCGGAAGGCCATCGAGCTCAGGGTGCAGCGCAGCCTCACGACGGGGGCGCTGTCGAACGCTGCGGCCGGCACGACCAGCACGTCCACCCGGTCCGAGCGTGCGACCTCCAGGGCGGTGATCGCGCCGAGCCGGTCGGCCAGACGCTGCGCGGCGTCGGGGTAGGCAGCGCCGAGGGGGAGCGCGGCCACCGCGGCGTGGCAGAGTCCCGCGGCGAGCGCGGAGAGCGCCTCGTCCTCACCGAGTTCGGTGCGGTGCAGGACGCAGTCGGCGGTGTCGGCGCGGTGGGCGTCGACGAGGGCGTCGACCGCGGGAGAGGACGGCCCGGCGAGCACGGTGGTGCTCGTGGCGAATGCCGCACCCGGGACGGTCAGGAGCTGCACGGCGGCCCCGGCGGCCAGCCGGTCCACACCGACGGGCACGTGCAGCAGCGCCTCCGCCCGGATGAGCGCGGTGAGGGCGCCCGCGCCGCGCGGCAGGGGCACCGCGAGCAGGTGCGGGGCGGCGGTCCCGGGGTCGGTGACCGTCGCGACCCGGACCCGCACGTGCTCGTCGAGCGTCGCCGTGGACCGCACGGGCGCCGCCAGCCGGGCGGGCACGGGATGCCGGGCGGGCGGCGGCACCCCCAGGATGCGGTGCAGCAGCGGGGCGACGAACCCGCGGAACACCCGTTCGACGGACGCCGGGTACCCGGGGACGCCGACGACCGGGACGGGCGGCATCGCCGGCCGCACGGGGTCGTGCTCGGGCGCGCCGCCGCCGAGGACGCCGAGGACGACCGGCCTGCCGGGGCGCATCGCGACCCTGTGCACGGCGACCTGTCCGAGCTGCGCGATCACCGCGCGGAGGTGGGCGTCGCGAGCGGTGCGCGACCCGGCGACGACCAGCACCAGATCAGCCGTGGGCGCGGCGTCGGACAGCGCGGCGGCGAGGGCGTCCGGGCGGTCCGGCACGACCGGCAGCGGCCACGGTTCGCAGCCCGCCTCGGCGAGGAGCCCCTCCAGCATGAGGGAGTTCGTGTCGAGCACCTCGCTGGGCCGGGGTGTGCCGCCGAACGGCCGGACCTCGTCACCGGTCGGGACGATCGCTACCCGGGGCCGCCTGCGCACGGTGATGCTCACGTGCCCGGCCGCGGCGAGCGCGGCGACGTCGACCGGGCGGATGCGGTGCCCGCCGGGCAGCACCGCGGACCCGGTCCGCACGTCGTCGCCGATCGGTGACGGCATGGTCTCGTCGTACGCGGTCTCGTCGTGCACGGGCACCGGCCACCGCGCGACGACCGGGCCTGCCGTCACCCGGCCGTGCGCCTGCCGCACCCCGACCGTCTCCACGACCGCATCGGGCGCCCAGCCCGCCCGCGCGCACCCGCGCAGCCAGGACCGGAACGCCTCGGCCACCGGGTCGGCGCGGACCGCGTCCGCTGCATCGGTCACGGAAGGCCTTCGCGATCAGCCGCTGATGACGAAGAGCTTCTTGAACGGGCTGGTGACCGTCCAGGTGGACTTGGTGCCCTTCGTGAACGAGGCGATGTCGCCCGGGCGCAGCACGACCTCCTCGCCGCTCTCGACCAGGTCGATGACGAGCTCCCCCTCCAGGACGTGGATCGTCTCGTCCGCGTTGAACGGGTAGGGGAAGCTCTGCGGGTCCGACCGCCACAGGCCGACGTTGAGCGTGGCGCCCTCGGCGCCCTCCGTCCGGATCCAGTGGACCTCGCCGATGGCCTGGCCACCGACCACGAACGGCTCCCACTCCTCGGCGTTGATCGAGGAACGTGCGTACTCGGAGGTCTGCGTCGTCATCGCCTGCTCTTTCATTTCGAGTGGACCAGACCGGGGGACCATAGCCGTTTGACGTCCTTCCGAGACACCTGCAAATCTAGACCTAGTCGGGAGAAAGATCGAGAGCAAGTCGCTGAACTGCGGTTTCGTCTCGGTGAAACACGGGTGAACATTGCTTTTTCATGTCGCATCTGCATCTGCAGATGGCTGCGCCCAATTTACCTGGGGTTACCTTTTTGTCACGCCGGGGAAATGGTGGACTGCGTGACTTGACTGCATCCCGCCGCCGAGCGGATCCGGCGATCGATTCCGTACCAGTCCCCTGGAGGTCTCCCGATGACGCTCGCTCCCGAGGCCGGCCCCACCACCGGCCGCGAACTCAAGATCGTCCGAGGCGCGTGTCCGCACGACTGCCCGGACACCTGCGCGATGCTGTACCACGTCGTCGACGGCAAGCTGGTCGACGTCAAGGGCGACCCGGACCACCCCATGACCAAGGGCGGGCTCTGCGTCAAGCTGAAGAACTTCCCGGAGCACCACTACCAGGCCGACCGCGTCCTCCACCCGCTGCGGCGCGTGGGCCCGAAGGGTGCGGGGGAGTTCGTCCGCATCACCTGGGACGAGGCGCTCGCCGAGATCAAGCAGCGCTGGACGGAGATCATCGACGTGTACGGTCCGCAGGCGATCATGCCGCACGCCTACCTGGGGCACCAGGGCGTGCTCAACGGGCTGACCTCGGGCGACGCGTTCTTCAACCGGTTGGGTGCCACGGTCGCGGAGAAGACCTACTGCGAGTCCGGCTCGTCGACGGCGTGGCACATGACGGTGGGGCCCACGGGTGGGCTGGACATCGAGTCCATGGCCTACTCGACGTACATCATCGTCTGGGGCATGAACATGACCAGCACGAACCTGCACGGCTGGCCGTTCCTGCTCAAGGCCCGGAAGGAGAACGGCGCCACGATCGTCGTCATCGATCCGGTCCGCACCCGCACCGCGCGGCAGGCGGACTGGCACATCCCGATCCGCCCGGGCACGGACGGCGCGCTGGCCATGGGCATGATCCACGAGATCATCGCGCAGGGGCTGGTCGACACCGACTACGTCGAGAAGTACACGGTGGGCTACGAGGAGCTCGCCGAGCGCGCGGCGAAGTACCCGCCGGAGCGGGTCGAGGAGATCACCGGCGTCCCCGCCGACGACGTCCGCAAGCTCGCCCGCGAGTACGCGACCACCCAGCCGGCCGCGATCCGCCAGGGCGTCGCGATCGAGCGCAGCCGCGGCGGCGGCCAGGCCATCCGCGCCATCACCTGCCTGCCCGCGCTGGTCGGGGCGTGGCGGTACGTCGGCGGCGGCACGATGGAGATGCCGATCTGGGAGTTCCCGACCCTCTTCGACAAGATCTGCAAACCCGAGTGGATCCCCGAGGGCACCCGGGTCGTCAACGAGCTGGAGCTGGGCCGGGCGCTGACCGGCGAGCTGGCGCTCGACCCGCCGATCAAGTCGCTGTTCGTCTACAACTCCAACCCGGTCTCCCAGGGCCCCGAGCAGGCCAAGACCATGGCCGGGCTCATGCGGGAGGACCTGTTCACGGTCGTCAGCGAGCACTTCATCACCGACACCGCGCGGTTCGCCGACCTCGTCCTGCCAGCCACGATGCAGGCCGAGCAGCTCGACATCATGGTGACCTGGGGGCACCTCTACATCTCGCTCAACCAGCCGGCGATCGAACCGCCGGGGGAGTGCGTGCCCAACTCGGAGCTGTTCCGCCGCCTGGCGAAGACGATGGGCTTCACCGACGACTACTGGGACCGCACCGACGAGGAGATGCTGCGGGACTTCCACGACTGGAACCACCCCGCGCTCAAGGGCATCACCTACGACTCGCTCAAGGAGACCGGCTGGGCGCGGCTCAACGTCGGCCTGCCCCACGAGCGGGCGCCGCACAAGGAAGGCAACTTCCCGACCCCGTCCGGCAAGTGCGAGTTCAAGTCGAGCCTCGCCGAGCGCGGCAACTTCGTCGTGCCCGTCTGGCGGTCGATGTACGACGAGTTCCAGCCCGGCGAGCCGATCGACCCGTTGCCCGACTACGTACCGCCGCTGGAGTCGCCCGACACGAACCCGGGGCTGGCCAAGAAGTACCCGCTCAACATCGTCTCGCCGAAGCCGCACGCGTTCCTCAACAGCCAGTACGGCAACGCCTCCGACAAGCAGGAGGTCCAGGGCGAGCAGCGCGTCTGGATCCACCCGGACGACGCCGCCGAGCGCGGCATCGCCACCGGCGACGTCGTCAAGGTGTTCAACGACCGCGGCTCGTTCACCGGCCCCGCGGTCGTCGCGGACATCGTGATCAAGGGCGTCGTCATGGCCAACGTCGGCCACTGGCAGAACAAGGCGTCCGGCAACACGGTCAACGTGATCACCTCGGGTGAGCACAACACGCTCGGCAAGGCCGGGGTGTACTCCGACAACCTCGTCGACGTCGCGAAGGTCGAGGACCCGGCGATCGCCTCCTGACGCGCCCTCCCACCACGCGCCGCACCGGTCCGCGAGCCCCGGGCCGGTGCGGGGCTGTGTCTGCGGTGGAGTCCGCGGTCGCGGGCGTCCGCGGTGTTCGCCTGTTGTGGTACCCCCGTTGAGGGGTGTTCGATGACCTCGGCGTCGGCCACGATGCCGACGCAGGTCGGCGCTGGCTGACGTGTGAGCGGAGGACTGCGTGGACAACGGTGTCGCCCTGGCCGACACGATCGACCGGCTGCTCCCCGAGCGGCTGCGGAGCGTGCGCCACCTGACCGGGCTGCCCGTGGTCTTCGGTGGCGTCACCCGGCCCAGCTCGCGAGGCCGCGACCTCGTCCTCACCCGCCTGGTCGGCACCAAGGGGAACGGTTTGCGGAACCTCACCGTCCCGCGTGGTACCGGGCTGGGCGGCGCCGTGCTCAGCCGGGAAGCCCCGGGACGGGTCGACCACTACGCCACCGCCACCACCATCACGCACGAGTACGACCGCGTCGTCGTCGACCAGGAGCGGCTGACCGGGGTCCTCGCCGTTCCCGTGATCGTGCGCGGCACGGTCCACGGCGTGCTCTACGCGGCAGACCGGAGCGACCAGCCGATCGGCGACCGGGCCATGCGGCTGACCGAGGTCGTCGCCGACCAGCTCGCGAAGGACGTGGAACGGATGCAGCAACCGGAACCCGCGGAGGCGGACGACCCGGTCGCTGCCGCCCTCGACGACCTGGCCCGGCTGATCGACGAGACCGCCGATCCCGCACTCCGCGCCCGGTTGCAGGCGATCCACACGGCCATCGCCCGGCCCCGCGGGACCGGCAGGTCCGACGTCCGCTTGACGCCCCGCGAGATCGACGTCCTGCGCCTCGTCGCCATCGGGGCCCGGAACGTGGAGATCGCCGCCCGCCTCTGCCTCAGCCCGGAGACGGTCCGGTGCTACCTGCGGACGGCGATGCGCAAGCTCGGTGTGCACACCCGCACCGCCGCCGTCCACGCCGCCCGCCTCGCCGGCGCCCTGTAGGGCCGGGCGCAAGCCTGCCACCGCTCGACCGCCCACCGGCGGTTGAGCCGGGCGGCGGCGGGTCGGACCGCATGCGGCCCAACTCCGAGCGGGTTCCTTGACCGGCCTCCCCAGCGGGTCTACCAAGGGACGCTCACTTCGGGCGTGCAGGAGCGGCCATGGCGGTCTCCACGGAACGGCCAGATCTCGACACGCCGGTGTCCGCTCTCGCGCGCGCTGCCGGTGCTTCCGGCGTGCTCTTCGCGCTGTTGTTCACCGCGGCGCTCGTGCTCGTCCAGCAGGGGCCCGGGCTCGACGACCCGGACGCGGCCTACACCGCGTTCTACGCCTCCGGCGCGCAGAGCCTGCTCGTCGCGGTCGGCCTGTACATCGTGCCGTTCGCCGGCATCGCCTGTCTGTGGCACATGATCGCCACCCGGACCTACCTGCAGGCGCTGGCACCGACGACGGCGATCCCGGCCTGGCTGCACCTCGCCTCCGGCGTGCTGTTCGTGGCGCTGCTCTTCGCGGGCACCGCGGCCGCCGGCGGTGTCGCGCTGCTGAGCCGGTTCTCCGGCGCGCCGCCGCCGACGCCCGACACCGCCCGCGCGCTCGCCGCCGTCGGCTACACGATGGTCTTCGTCTACGCGGTGCGGGCCGCCGGCATGTACATCATCACGACCACGGGGCTGGCCCGCGGCGCGGGCGTGCTGGGGCGACCACTGGCCGCCGTCAGCTACCTCGTCGCGTTCTTCCTGCTGGTCAGCACCACCTTCCTTCCAGCGGTCCTGCTGGTGTTCCCCGCCTGGGTGCTCCTGGGGAGCGTCCTGCTGCTGGTGCGCCGACCGGCCCGCCCGGACCACGGCCCAGGAGGGGCACCATGACGCTCGCGCTCGACGACGTCCCCGGCCCGCGCGGGTTGCCGGTCCTCGGCAACGTCTTCGACGTCGACACCCAGGACCCGATCGGCGGCCTCGTCCAGCTGGCCGAGCAGTACGGCCCCGTCTACCGGTTGTCGCTGCCGCAGGGGTCGAGGCTGATCGTCTCGAGCGCGGAGCTCGTCGCCGAGGTGTGCGACGACGAGCGCTGGGACAAGCACGTCGGCGGTGGCCTGTCCAACATCGGCGGCAGCGGTGCCGGGCTGTTCACCGCGGAGACGGGTGACCCGCTGTGGGCGCGCGCCCACAACATCCTCATGTCGCCGTTCAGCCTGCCCTCGATGCGCGACTACCTGCCCAAGATGATCGATCTGGCCGAGCAGCTCGCCACCAAGTGGGAGCGCGTCAACCCCGGTGAGGAGGTCGACGTCCCGGCCGACATGACCCGGCTGACCCTCGACACGATCGCGCTGTGCGGCTTCGGCTACCGGTTCAACTCGTTCTACCGCGAGACACCGCACCCGTTCGTCGACGCGATGGTGCGGACCCTGCTGGAGGCGCAGACCCGGGCGCGCCAGCCGAAGATCGCGGCGCGGTTGCGGATCCGCGCGCAGCGGCAGGCCGAGGAAGACCTGGCGTTCATGAACGGCCTGGTCGACGGGCTGATCGCGGAGCGCAGGGCACAGGGTGACACCGCCGACACGTCCGATCTGCTGGGCCGGATGCTCACCGGGGTCGACTCGCGGACCGGTGAGCGGCTGCCGGACGACAACATCCGCGCACAGTGCATCACGTTCCTGATCGCCGGGCACGAGACGACGTCGGGCCTGCTGTCGTTCGCGATCAACTACCTGCTCAAGGAGCCCGCGGCGACCGAGCGGGCGAAGGCGGAGGTCGACGAGGTGCTCGGCGACCGCGCCGAGCCGACGTTCGAGCAGATCCAGCGGATGACGTACGTGCGCCAGGTGCTCGACGAGTCGCTGCGGCTGTGGCCGACCGCGCCGGCGTTCACCCGCCATCCGCTGGCCGACACCGTGCTCGGCGGGTACCGGGTACCCGCCGGCACGCCGGTCAGCGTGCTGATCCCCGCTCTGCACCGCGACCCGGCCGCCTGGGGGCCCGACGCCGACCGCTTCGATCCCGACCACATGGCAGCGGAGCGGATCGCCGCGCTCCCGCCCCACGCGTACAAGCCGTTCGGCACCGGGCAGCGGGCCTGCATCGGGCGCCAGTTCGCGCTGCAGGAGGCGGTGCTGGTGCTGGCCACGCTGCTGCAGCGGTTCGAGCTGATCGACAGCCGCGACTACCAGCTGCGCACGAAGATGACGCTCACCGTCAAGCCGGAGGACTTCCACATCCAGGTCCGGCCGCGCGGGCGCACGCTCCGCCGGGCCGAAGTCCCGGCACCTGCAGCGGCGAGTGCACCGGCGCCGACACCGGAGGTCGCCCGGCACGGCACGCCCCTCGCTGTCCTGTTCGGGTCCAACCTCGGCACCGCCGAGGCGATCGCCACGACGTTGGCCGCGGAGGGAGGCGACCGCGGGTTCGCCGTGACCCTCGGCGCGCTCGACGACCACGTCGGCGACCTGCCCGAGGGCGGGGCCGCGATCGTCGTCAGCTCCTCGTACAACGGCACCCCGCCCGACAACGCGGCCGGGTTCTGCCGGTGGATCTGCGGCGACCCGGCCGTGCCGGGCACGGCGTACACCGTGTTCGGCTGCGGCAGCACGGAGTGGGCGTCGACGTACCAGGCCGTACCGATCCTGCTCGACGAGCGGCTGGAGGCGACCGGGGGCCGGCGGGTGCACCCGCGCGGTGCGGCCGACGCTCGCGGGGACACCGACGCCGCCTACCGCGCCTGGCGCGAGGGGCTCTGGGCCTCGCTCGCCGCGGCGCTCGAGCTGCCCGCGGAGGTGGGAGAGCGGATCGACACCGGCCCGCGGCTCGCGGTGACGCTGGCCAACCGGCAGACCACGAACCCGGTCGTCCTCTCCTACCGGGCCCGCCCGGCCCGCATCCGGTCCAACGTCGAGCTGATGCCGAGCCAGAACGGCAAGCCGCCGGAGCGCTCCGTGCGCCACCTGACGATCGAGCTGCCCGAGGACCTCACCTACCGCGCAGGCGACCACCTCGGCGTTCTGCCGCGCAACGGCATCGACATGATCCGCCGGGTCATCGTGCGCTTCGGCCTCGATGCCGGCCAGTACGCGACGATCATCCCGAACGGCGGGGTGTTCACCCATCTGCCCGTCGACGAGCCCGCGCCGCTGTTGGGAGTGCTGGGCAGCTGCGTCGAACTGCAGGACACGGCGACCCGGTCCGACATCGAGGCGCTGGCGCGGTACGCCCCGCCCGACGTGCGGCCCGAGCTGGAGGCGCTGGCCGGCGACGACTACGCCGTGCACGTCGGCGAGCCGAACCGCTCAGTGCTCGACCTGCTCGAGGAGTTCCCGACCTGCGCGCTCCCGTTCGCCGAGTTCCTCGACATGCTGCCGCCGCTGCGGCCGCGGTACTACTCGATCTCGTCCTCGCCGCTGGTCGACGCCGGCACCTGCACGATCACGGCCGGGGTGCTGCGCGCACCGGCGCGATCGGGCGTGGGGACCTTCACCGGGGTCTGCTCCGGCCACCTCGCTGCCCTGCCTGAGCTGGGCACGGCGTTCGTGTTCGTCCGCGAGCCGTCGATCCCGTTCCGGCCGCCGGAGAACCCGCACATCCCGATGATCATGATCGGGGCCGGCACCGGGCTCGCCCCGTTCCGCGGGTTCCTGCAGGAACGCGCGGCGCAGCGGGCGCAGGGCGCACCCGTCTCCCGCTCGCTGCTGTTCGCGGGCTGCCGCGGCCCGGCCATCGACCAGCTGTACGGGGACGAGCTGGAGAGCTGGTCCGACATCGTCGACGTGGAGTACGCGTACTCCCGGGCCGGTGACCGGCGGCGTTACGTCCAGGACGCGATCCGCGACCGCGCGGAAACGGTGTGGGGGCTCTTGCAGCAGGGCGCCCCGGTCTTCGTGTGCGGCAACGCCGCGACGATGGCCCCCGGCGTGCGCGCCGCGCTGACGGACGTCTTCCGCGACCGGACCGGCACGGGGCAAGCCGATGCGGACGCGTGGCTCGCGGGGCTGCGCGGCTCGGACCGCTTCCTGGAGGACATCTGGGGCGGATGACCGCCGTCACCGCGCAGAAGGCTGATCGCGCCGTGATGCTCGACCAGTGAGCGCCGCAACGAAGCCACCGAAACGGCCAACGGGCCAGGCGCGTCGTCCCTCAGGCGCGAGGCGGTCGTGCGTGTGCTTCCGTGCGGTCCGGGTCTCGCCGGTGCAGACCGGGCCGCTCCAGAATGGGCCGGTGCCACGAACACCGCGGATCGGGGGTCGCGACGAGATCGCGTGGATCACGGCTGCGACCAGCGTCGGCGTGACGATCACGTCGGCGATCCCACCGCTCTTCGCTCGCTACGCGACGGTCGTCATCCCCGACGACGAGACGGTGCGGAGACGGGCCGACGAGGCGCTGATCGAGGTCATCTCGGCGAACACGGCTGCGCAGCCGTGGTGGCTGGGCTACCTCGACACCGGCGCCGCGGATGTCGTGCGTCCCGATGCCCCGCGGGTCACCGTCTACGCGGGATGGCCCTACGTCCTACTCGAAGCCGGCCCTGAAGAAGCCCTCACCTGGCGCCGCGACGCCGACGCGACACCGTGGCACGGCGCGCTGCCCGAACTGCTGTTCCCCGTCGATCGTTCGTGGTTGGTCTCCACGCTGTGGGACGACGATTGGCGGTGCGTCGGCGGATCCGCGACGCTGATCGAAGCGTTGGTGCAGCACCCCGACCTCGAGACCCGGGCCGTCACCGTCGGCGAGGACGCCACACCCCCGGGTCATGTGGCCATCTGAGACGAAGCTCACCCAGGCAGGGCGGGACGATCGGGGTCACCCATCTGCTGTGGGCCGAGCGCGGAGACCCTTCGGCGCGCCCTGATCGTGGCGACCAGAGCTCGGCCGCGTCGCGGACACGTGAGTCCGGTCTCAGCATTTCGGCCCGATCGAGAAACCGCCGGTGACGCCGTCGTGGTCATGCACGCGCCGGAGCCACTCAGCGGCCCATCGCGTTCGTCGAGATGGTGAGGCAACGGCACCGAGCCGTGGCGCACGCTCCAGGAGACTTGGCGTGGAGTGGACGAGTGGAACTCCCGAAACGAACAACAGGCCAGTAGCGACAAAGCTCCGGCCTGTGGATATGGTGCGCCGTCAGGGACTCGAACCCCGAACCCGCTGATTAAGAGTCAGCTGCTCTGCCAATTGAGCTAACGGCGCTTCTTCTGTCGTTGCGCCCCCAACTGCCTGGGCGCTGGAACAACGTTAACAGACGCTGTTTCCGGCCCGTGCAGCGGGGGTCAGCCGCGACATGGGGTGAGTGACGGGACTTGAACCCGCGACTCCCTGGACCACAACCAGGTGCTCTACCAGCTGAGCTACACCCACCATGCCCCCGGAGCACCGGGCGCCCGTCTAGCTTAGCGTGCCGCGTCGCGCGGTCGGACGACGGGTGGTCACTGCTGCTGCATCAGGCGTGCGGCCACCGCCTGGGCCTCCTCGGACGTGGGGCCGGGCGGGGGAACGAACAGGGTGGCGCGGTAGTAGGCGAGCTCGCGGATGGACTCCTCGATGTCGGCGAGGGCGCGGTGGGCGAGGCCCTTCTCCGGCTTGGCGTAGAACACGCGCGGGAACCAGCGTCGGCACAGCTCCTTCACCGAGCTGACGTCGATCATCCGGTAGTGCAGGTGGTTGTCCAGCTCCGGCATGTCGCGGGCGATGAAGCCGCGGTCGGTCGCGATCGAGTTCCCGGCGAGCGGGGCGATCTTCGGCTCCGGCACCCACTTGCGCACGTAGCTCATCACCATCTGCTGGGCGGTGGCCAGGTCGATGGTGGAGGCGCGCACGGCCTCGGTCAGGCCGGACTTCTCGTGCATCTCCCGGACCACGTCGGGCATCCCGGCGAGCACCTCGTCCGGCGCGTGGATCACCACGTCGACGCCGTCGCCCAGGACCTTCAGGTCGCCGTCGGTCACGAGCACCGCGATCTCGACGAGCGCGTCCTTGGTCAGGTCGAGCCCGGTCATCTCGCAGTCGATCCACACGATGCGGTCGTTCACAACGGCCCACAGTAGCCCCAGACCCGCTGGTCGGGCGGGTTGCGGCACGCCGGAGGGGGTGTGGCGCTACGCTGCGGCGCCGTGGGGAACACCGCTGCCCAGGAGATCGCCGCCGGCTACGCGACCGAGGGGGAGGCGCTCGAGCTCGGCACGGTCGTGATCGACGGCACCGTCGATCCCACCGCGAGGGTGCGCATCCCGTTCGCGACGCTGAACCGGCACGGGCTGGTGGCCGGTGCCACCGGTACCGGCAAGACGAAGACGCTGCAGGGGCTCGCCGAGCAGCTGTCGGACGCCGGGGTCCCGGTGCTGCTCGCGGACGTGAAGAGCGACCTGTCCGGTATGGCGCGGCCGGGGGAGCCCGGGCCGAAGATCCAGGCGCGGGCCGCCGACACCGGCGACGACTGGCAGCCCACCGGGTACCCCGTGGAGTTCTTGACGCTGGGCGGCTCGAGCAGCGCGATCCCGATCCGGGCGACGCTCACCCAGTTCGGGCCGATCCTGCTGTCGAAGGTGCTGGACCTCAACGACACCCAGGAGTCGACGCTCGGGCTGATCTTCCACTGGGCCGACAAGCAGGGCCTGCCGCTGCTCGACACGAAGGACCTGCGCGCGGTCATCCAGCACCTGCTCAGCGACGAGGGCAAGGCCGATCTGAAGGGCATCGGCGGGGTCTCCGCGGCCACCGCGGGGGTGATCCTGCGGGCGCTGGTGAACCTCGAGGCCGCGGGCGGCGAGGACTTCTTCGGCGAGCCGGAGTTCGACCCGGCCGACCTGATGCGGGTGGTCGACGGCAAGGGCGTCATCTCGCTGCTGGAGCTGGCCGACCAGGCGGGCAACCCGCGGCTGTTCTCGACCTTCCTCATGTGGCTGCTCGCCGAGCTGTACGAGACGCTCCCGGAGGCGGGTGACCTCGACAAGCCCAAGCTGGTCTTCTTCTTCGACGAGGCGCACCTGCTGTTCAACGGCGCCTCGAAGGCGTTCCGGGAGCGCATCGAGCAGACGGTGAAGCTGATCCGTTCGAAGGGCGTCGGGGTGTTCTTCTGCACCCAGCTGCCCACCGACATCCCCAACTCGGTGCTGTCCCAGCTGGGTGCCCGCATCCAGCACGCCCTGCGCGCCTTCACGCCCGAGGACCAGGCGGCGCTGGCCAAGACCGTCAAGACCTACCCGACCACCAAGCACTACGACCTGGAGGAGGCGCTCACCACGCTCGGCACCGGTGAGGCGATCGTCACCGTGCTGTCCGAGCGCGGCGCACCCACCCCGGTCGCGTGGGCGCGGATGCGCGCGCCCCGCTCGCTGATGGCGGCGATCCCGCCCGAGGAGGTCTCCGCGGCGGCGAAGGCGTCCCCGCTCTACGCGAAGTACGGCCAGACGATCGACCGCGAGTCGGCCTACGAGAAGCTCACCGCGAAGATCGCCGAGGCCCCGCCCCCGGCGCCGGCGCCCGTCGACGCGCCGCCGCCCCCGCCCGCGCCGCGGCAGGAGAAGCCGGAGCCGAACGTCATCGCCGAGGTGCTGGGCTCGCCGGTGGTGAAGTCGTTCCTGCGCTCGGCCGCGAGCGCGCTGGGCCGGGAGATCACCCGCGGGCTGTTCGGCACCCGCAGGCGCTGACCCCTGTGCCGGAACGGTGAGGAAGCCCTCCCCCGGCGCGACCGACGACCTGACCGTCCCGTCGATCGTGCGGTGCCCGGCACCTGCCCGACCCTCGACGCCTCGGCGGGTACCGCGGGGTGCCCCGGGGGAGGGGACGGTGATCGGGGGTGGGCACAGCACTGGCCCGCGACGGATGAGCAAGTGGTTCGGCGGGACGATCGCGGTCGCGGCGCGCTGTCGTTCGCGGTGCCGAGCGGCTCGTTCTTCGGGCTGGTGGGGCCGATCGGCGCCGGCGAGACCACGGCGCTCTCGATGGCGGTCGGGCTCCTGCGCCCCGACGCGGGCACCGCCCGGATCTTCGGGCACGACGTGTGGACCGACCCGGTGCGGGCGAAGGCGATCACCGGGGTGCTGCCCGACGGGCCGGCGCTGCCCGAGCGGCTGACCGGGCGTGAGCTGCTGACCTACTCGGCGCGCCTGCGCGGCCTGGACCGCGCGACCGCCGCGCAGCGCGCCGACGAGCTGCTGGGAGTGCTCGACCTGACCGGTGCCGAGGCGCGTTGGTGGCCGGGCTGGTGCCCGCGGCGACGTGGGTCGCGGCCCCGGTCGGGATCGCGAGCGGGATCGGCGCGGCGTGGTGGTGGAGCCGCAGCGCGGCCCGCCGGTTGGAGCGGCGGGGGGCCGGAGGTGCTGGCGGCGGTGCGCGGACCGGCGTGATCAGTGGAGCCGAACGGGTGTCCCGGCGTGCCAGCTCGTCACCGGGGTCGGGTCAGTTCCGCACGACGCGGGCCGGGCCGGTCCGGTCGTCCTGCGCACCGGGACCGACCAGCGGGTGCCGTCGCCGGCGGTGACGAGGACCTCGGGGCCGTCACCGGGGGCGACGGTGAGCGCTGCGGCGTCGCGCAGCCCGGTCAGCTCCCGCACGGCCAGCTCCGCGACCTGGCCGGCGGGCGACCATGCCGAGCGGCCGCGGCAGCGGCCGAGCTCCACCTCGCCGAGCCCGGCGGCCTTGCCGGCGGCCACGGCGCCCGCCACGTCGATGCGTCCGTAGAGGTAACCGGTGGGCAGGACGAGCGCGGTGGGGGCGAACCGGTGCCCGCCGAGGTGGCTGCACTCCCACACGTCGGGCTCGCCGATGCTGCGGACGGCCGCGGCGAGCGCGCGTCCGTCGAGCGCGCAGCAGCGGTCGCGGCGGCCGTGGGTGCAGACGAGCAGCACGCCGCCGGGGTAGTCGTCGCCGACGGTCCGGCCGGGGACGATCGCGGCGAGCCCGTCCGGGCCGTCGATGGTGAGCGTGGTCAGCCGCGGGGCGGCCGGGGAGGTGTCGGCCAGCAGCACCCGGGTCGGGCCGGGCTCGGTGCGCCCGGGGCGGCGGATGAGCAGCAGTTTCCAGCCGGCCTCCGCCGCGCGCGCGTGCAGGGCGCGGATCTTCGGATCGGGGTGGTCGTCGACGCTGCGCGGCCACGCGCCGCGCTGCTCGACGCAGACCCAGCCCGAGGCGACGGGCGCGGTGCCCGCGACCGGCTCCGAGCGCGCGAGGATCGCGCACCGGGAGGTGAGATCCGCCATTCCGTGAGTCTAGCCTAGCCTTACTTAACGCGAAGGGGTCATGACTCACTTCTTCCGGTCAGATCCGGCTTCACGACCTTGCCCGTCGCGTTGCGCGGCAGCTCGGTCACGAAGTGCACGTCCCGGGGGACCGCGAACCGGGACAGCTCCGCGCGCACCCAGCTGCGGACGTCGTCGCTCGTGACCGCAGCGCCGTCGGCCAGCACGACGTACGCGGCCAGCGCCTGCCCGAACGCCTCGTCCGCGACCCCGACGACGGCGGCCTCGCGCACCTCGGGGCGGGCCAGCAGCAGCTCCTCCACCGGCCCGGGGTGCACGTTCTCCCCGCCGCTGACGATCATGTCGTCGGCCCGGCCGGTGAGGTGCAGCCTCCCCTCCTCGTCGAGCCGGCCGACGTCGCCGGTGCCGAGCAGGTCCCCGTACCGCTCGACGTCGACGCTCTCGCGGGTGTAGCCCTCGAACGGCATGTCGTTGGCGACGAACACCCTGCCCTCCACGCCCGGGGGTACCGGCCGGTCGTGTTCGTCGAGGATCACCAGGCGGGTGCCGACGGGGGCGCGACCCGCGGTGCCCGGGGCGGCGCGCAGGTCGGCGGGACCGGCGATCGACACCCAGGACACCTCGGTCGAGCCGTAGAGGTTGTAGAGGACGTCGCCGAAGCGGTCCATGAACGCGGTGGCGACCGCTGCGGGCAGTGCTGATCCGCTGACCGCGACGATGCGCGGGCGGTGCTCCCGCCAGGCGGAGCCGAGCCGGTCGAGCGGCAGGTCGAGCCAGCGCTGCAGCATCACCGGCACGGCGAACACCGCGTCGCAGCGCTGCTCCTCGACCAGCTCCAATGCGGAATCGGCGTCGAACCTCCGGGTCAGCACGACCGGAGCGCCGTGCAGGACGGCCAGCAGCAGCGCGGCGTTGCCCCAGGTGTGCAGCAGCGGGGCCGCGATGTAGGCGGGCGCGCCTTCCTTGAGCGGGATGGCCGAGAGAACGGCCGCGATCGGGGCGAGCCCGCTGGGCCGGGGCCGGCGGGCGCCCTTCGGCGGGCCGGTGGTGCCGGAGGTCAGCACGATCGTGCGGCTCTCGCCGGGGAAGAGCGGTGGGCCGCCTCGGCCGTCGCGGGCGATCAGCTCGTCCAGCGTCGGGTGCCCGGCCGGTCCGTCGTGCCAGGCGACCACGATCGCGTCGTCGGGGAGGGCGGTGAGCCGGTCGGTGAACTCGGCGTCGGCGATCACCATCCGCATCCGCTGCTCCGCAGCCACGGTGGCGATCTGGGCGGCTGGGAGGCCGGTGTTGAGCAGCACGACGTCGGCGCCGATCTTGGCGATCGCCACCTGCGCCTCGATCGCGCCGCGGTGGTTGCGGCACAGCACCCCGACCCGGTCACCCGCGGTGATCCCGAGATCCGCCAGTGCTCGGGCCAGCCGGTCGGTGCGCCGGTCCACCTCGGCGTAGCTGACCCAGCCGGCGTCGTCGACGATCGCGGTGCGGTCGGGGTGGCGAGCCGCGCCGGCCGCGTACCCGGCGGGGAGGGTGAGGCCGTAGCGCAGCAGGCCCGCGCCGATGCCGGGGAGGCGGTCCGGGCGGATCGGGCGGATCACGCCGGAGCGGACCAGCTCCACCAGGGCCCGCGCGGAGACGGCGGTCTTCTCGACGACGGTGCCCACCGCGCCCAGGAGCGAATCGGCCACGGCGCCATCCTGCCCCTGGTCGGGGGCGCGCACACGTCGGGAAGCACCCGTGGAGGCCGGACCTGGGCGCGTCGAGGACGAACTTGTGGCGAACTGAATCGATTCGAAGTCGCCACGCCTTCGTTCTCGATGCAGAGACCGTCACATCGGGTCAGCCTGACGACAATCCGCAGAGCCGCAGGATCTCCCCGATCACCACGTGCGGCTCGGTGATCGGTACGTCGTGCGCCGAGTACGGGGCGACGACGTGCCGCCCGCGCACCGACCGCCGAGCCCGCTCCGCGTGCGCGGCGGTGAACTCCCTGCGGAACGTCCGCGGCATGGTCCCCGCCCGCGCCCCGGAGATGACGGTCACCGGGATGCCGCCCAGCTCCGGCGGGTGCTCGCGGAACGCGGCCAGCTCGTCGAGGAAGGTCTTCGCCTGCTCCTGCATCGTGCGCACGGCGCCCGGGGTGAAGCCCTCGGCGTCGATGTCGCGACGGGCGTCGGCGGGCAGCTGCTTGCGCAGCGATCGGTGGGCGTGCTGCAGCAGCCCGGCGCGGGCGAGCAGCAGCTGCACGCGCAGCCCGGTCCGCTCGGCCCGCCGGAACGCGGGGGAGAACAGCGTGGGCGCGGCCTCGTCAGTCGGGTCGACGAGCACGAGCCCGGCGATCCGCTCCGGCGCCCGCGCGGCCGCCAGCCGGACCACCGGACCGCCCGCGCTGTGCCCGACCAGCACGAACGGTCCGGGGCCCGCGTGGTCGAGGACGGTGCTGAGATCGTCGGCCATGCGGGAGAGGGTCCGGGAGACCGGGTCGGGCGCGCTGCGTCCCAGCCCGGACCGGTCGTAGACGATCGCGCGGGTGCGCTGCCCGACCGCGGGCTGCACCAGCGCCCAGTAGGAGCGGGAGCTGCCGGACCCGGCCTCGAACACGACCGTCGGCGCGTCCTCGCCGGGCCCGGGCAGGACCATCGTGTAGAGCTGACGACCGTCCGCGGTGGTGATCCACTCCGGCTCGCCCTGCAGGTGGCTCATCGCTCGGCGGCGACCTTCTCCAGCGTCGGTCGCAGCTGCTCCAGGAGCCAGTCGACGTTCACGACGTTCGGCGCCTGCAGCGCCACCGCCTGGTCGAGCGTCAGTGGCAGGTAGGTGCCCTCGCGGACCGGGCGCAGCTGCTGGACCAGCGCGTTGCCCTCGAACTGCTCGCGGTCTCCTGGGCCGGCGAAGGTCATGAACAGTGCGTCGGCCCCGTCCAGCATCCCGACCTGCTCGTAGCTGACGCCGACGGTGCCGGGCGCCAGCACGGAGTTGGCCGGGGCGTTCGCGAACTCGTCCGGCACCCGCAGCCCCAGCGAGCGCATGAACACCGTCGACAGGTTCTGCTCGCCGACCACCATCGGCAGCACCTCGCCGCGGGCCTGGCCGAACAGGTACGTCTTGCCCTCCAGCCCGGGCAGCTCGCCGCGCACCTGCGCGATGCGCGACTCGGCCGCGGTGATCAGCTCCTCCACCTGCTCCTCGGCGCCGAGCGCCCGGCCGATCTGGCGGGCGTCGTCCTGCATCGACGCGCCGAACAGCTCCTCTGCGTACACGACGGTGGGTGCGATGGCGGAGAGCTGCTCGTAGGTCTGCTGGTCGAGGATGACCGGGGAGGTCACGCCGAGGATCAGGTCCGGCCGGTAGCTCGCCACCTCCTCCAGGTTCACGGTGTCGGCGAACTCGATGCCCAGCACGTCTGCGGGCAGCGGCGGCTGGACGTACGGGAGGTTCGGGTCACCCGTGTTGTTCTGCAGCGCCCCGACGAGCGGCGCGCCGACGGCGTGGGCGATCGCGATGTCGCCGTAGCCGAGCGCGACGACCCGCTGCGGCCGGGCGGGCACCACTGTCTCGCCGTACGCATGGGTGATCGTCACCGGGAACCCGTCGTCGGCCGCTGCCGGCGGGGCAGGTGCGGCGGGCGACGAGCACGCGACCAGCAGCGCGGTCAGCGCGACGAGGAGGGGAGCCAGCGTTCCACGACGCCACATCATGTGAGTGAACTTAGCCTGTCCTCAGTTCGCCGGGGGAGGGTCACCCGGAACTCGGTGCGCCCCGGCCGGCTGGAGAGCTCCACCCGGCCGGCGTGCGCGGCCACGACCGCGCGGACGATCGCGAGCCCGAGCCCGGTGCTGCCGTGCTCGCGCGAGCGCGACTGCGAGCCGCGCGCGAACCGCTCGAACACGTGCGGTTGCAGCTCCGGCGGGATCCCCGGCCCCTCGTCGAGGACGGACACGTGCACCTCGTCCTCGGTCGCGGCCAGCGCAACGGTGACCGCCGTGCCCGGCGGGGTGTGGGTGCGGGCGTTGGCCAGCAGGTTCACCAGCACCTGGGTGAGCCGGGAGGCATCGCCGGTCACGACGACCGGCTCCTCGGGCAGATCGAGCTGCCAGCGGTGGTGGGGCCCGGCCGCGTGCGCGTCGTCGACGGTGTCGAGGACCAGCCGGGTCAGGTCGACCGGCGCTCGCTCCAGCGGCCGGCCCGAGTCGAGCCGGGCGAGCAGCAGCAGGTCCTCGACGAGGGTGGTCATCCGCTCGGTCTGCGAGGAGATCCGGCTCACCGAGTACGCCGCGTCCGGGCTGAGCCGGGCTCGGCGGGTCAGCTCGGCGTAGCCGCGGATCGCCGCGAGCGGAGTCCGCAGTTCGTGGCTGGCGTCGGCGATGAACTGCCGCAGCCGGGTCTCGCTCTGCTGCCGCGACTCCAGCGCCGAGCCGACGTGGTCGAGCATCCGGTTCAGTGCGGTCCCGACCTTGCCGACCTCGGTCGCGGGATCGGTCACCGGCACCCGCTCCGCCAGTTCCACCTCGCCGCGGTCCAGCGGCAGTGCGCTCACCCGGGCGGCCGTGGCCGCCACCCGCTGCAGCGGCCGCAGCTCGCGGCGCACCAGCACCAACCCCAGTGCGCCCGCGCCGAGCAGCACGAACGCCGAGACCGTCAGCTCATCGCGGACCAGCTGGGCCACGGTCGCCTGCACCCGCGCCTCCGACAACCCGACCACCCGGACGCCGTCCCCGGCCTGGGTCGCCACCACCCGGTAGACGCCGGTGATGCCGAGGTCGACGCTGCGCGGCGGGTCGCCGGGAGTGAGGGTCAGCAGCGTGTCCGCGATGGCCGGGTCCAGCGGGTCGGCCGTGCCGTCGCGGGCCTGCACCCGCACCCAGACGACCCGACCGCCGCTGATCAGCGCGGTGAGCGTGTCGGTCAGCCGGGGACCGGGTTCAGCGCCCGGCGGCGGGGGCAGCAGCTCGAACCGCTGCGCGGCCCGCAGGTCCCCGTCGAGCTGCTGGACGAGGAACCCGCGCAGGTTCAGCGTGGTCGCCACGGCGATGACCGCGGCCGCGACGGCGAGCAGCAGCAGCACGACCGCCACCAGCCGCGCCGTCAGCGTCCGCGGCCACAACCTCATGCCGTCAGCCCGCTGCCTTCAGCACGTAGCCCGCGCCGCGCACCGTGTGGATCATCGGCTCCCGGCCCGCGTCGATCTTCTTGCGCAGGTAGGAGATGTAGAGCTCGACGACGTTGGAGTGGCCGCCGAAGTCGTAGTGCCACACCCGGTCGAGGATCTGCGCCTTCGACAGCACCCGCCGCGGGTTGCGCATCAGGAAGCGCAGCAGCTCGAACTCCGTGGCGGTCAGCTCGATGAGGTCGTCGCCGCGGCGGACCTCGTGGCTGTCCTCGTCGAGCACGAGATCGCCCACGACGAGCTCCGAGCTCGCCCGCGCCGCAGCCGCCATCCCCGAGCGGCGCATGAGCCCGCGCAGCCGCGCCACCAGCTCCTCCAGGCTGAACGGCTTGGTGACGTAGTCGTCTCCGCCCGCCGTCAGGCCCGCGACCCGGTCCTCGACCGAGTCCTTCGCGGTGAGGAACAGCACCGGAAGGTGCGGGCTGTCCTCCCGCATCCGGCGCAGCACCTCCAACCCGTCGAAGTCGGGCAGCATCACGTCGAGGACGACGGCGTCGGGGCGCAGCTCGCGCGCGATCCGCACCGCCGAGGCCCCGTCGCCCGCGGTGCGCACCTCCCAGCCCTCGTAGCGCAGCGCCATCGCGAGGAGGTCCGACAGCGTCGCCTCGTCGTCGACCACCAGCACCCGCACGGGGCCGCCGCCGGAGGCGCGCTGCAGCGACGGGCCCTGCTCGCTCACCACCACGGCCGAGACCATCCCGCAGGTCGCTGTGGCCCGGCTGGGCGGAACCTGTGCGCCGGCTGTGAAAGCGCCCGATCGGACCGAGATCCCCTCAGCAACCGGGAACCGTCGCGCCCTCGACCCCGTCAAAGCCCCGACCGTCCACGGAAGGAGTTTCGATGCCCACCACCAGCGTGTTCACCGGTTGGCCCACCGACGCCGTCGTCTTCCTGCGCGAGATCGCGGCCGACAACACGGCCGAGTTCTGGACCGCCCAGCGGCACCGCTACGACGCAGGCGTACGACCGCCCACGGTCGCCCTGGCCGGGGCGCTGACCGCCGAGTTCGGGCCGGTGCGGGTGCTCCGGCCGCACCGCAACCGCCGCTTCCACCCGACCGTGCCGCCCTACCGCACCGACACCGGCGGCGTGGCCCGCACCGCGGGCGGCACCGAGCGGTCGTTCGTGCTCTCGGCGGCGGGGCTGGCGGTGACGGTCGGCCGGTTCGCCTTCGCCGGTGCTGCGCTGCGCCGCTATCGGGAGGCCGTCGCCGGGCCGGCGGGGGAGCAGCTGGTCGCCGCGCTGGTCCGGGCGGAGGAGGCCGGGCT
The DNA here is from genome assembly GCF_900142365.1 of Pseudonocardia thermophila. Classification (GTDB taxonomy): domain Bacteria; phylum Actinomycetota; class Actinomycetes; order Mycobacteriales; family Pseudonocardiaceae; genus Pseudonocardia; species Pseudonocardia thermophila. The sequence continues at coordinate 97,308 of NZ_FRAP01000003.1, forward strand.
GTGGCTGGACCCGGCGCCCGCCCAGGCGGCGGTGCCGCGCGGCTGTCCGCGCGATCACCCGCGCGCGCAACTGCTGGCCCGCCGCGCGCTGCGGATCGGTGCGGCCTGGCCGGCGGGGCCGTGGCTGTCCACCCACGAGCCGCTCGCCCGCGTCGCCGGGGCGTGGCGGGCGGCGACCCCGGTCGTCGAGTGGCTCGACACGGAGGTCCCGGCCGATGGGTAGCCGGGTCAGGCCGGGGCGGGCACCTCCGCGGCCTGCGGCGCGAACCGGTCCTCGAGGCCGAGCGTCACCGAGGCCGGCATGACCTGGTCGAGCGCATCGAGGTCCCAGCCACCGGCCCGGCACGCGACCGAGCGCAGCTCGGGTTCGGACCACAGGCCCACCGTGTCGCCCTCCACCGCGAACGTGCACCCGTTCACGTTGCTCGCGGCGTCGGTGCACAGCCAGACGACGAGCGGCGCGACGCTCCACGCGTCACCGGCCCCGCCGATGCCGGCCCGGACCCCGACGCGCAGCGGGCCGAGCCGGGCCCACCGGTCGAAGTAGGGTGCCATCTCCGCGCGGTAGCGCTCGCCCATCTTCGTGCCCAGCGCGCGGGGTCGGACGGCGTTGCAGCGCACGCCGTCCGGTCCGAGCTCGCGGGCGACCGAGCGGGTCAGGCCGATCACCGCCTCCTTCGCAGCGGCGTAGGCGCTCATGTAGGCGTGCCCGAGGCCGGACTCCGACCCGGTGTTGACGATCACGCCGCGGCGCTGGCGGCGGAAGACCGGTGCGGCGTGCCGGATCAGCCGGAACGTGGCGGTGAGGCTCACGTCGAGCACCTCGGCCCAGCGCTCGTCGGTGACCTCGTCGATCGGGCTGACGTGCGCGGTTGCGGCGTTGTTGACCAAGATGTCGAGCCGGCCGAACGCGTCGAGCGCGGCGTCCACGATCGCGCGCGGGGCTGCGGGATCGCGCAGGTCCTCCCGGACCGCGACGGCCCGGCCGCCCTCGGCCTCGATCTCGGCGACGACGACGTCGGCGGTGGAGCGACCGGCTTCGTCGGTGCCGACCGAGTTGACGGCCACGGCCGCGCCCGCCCGGGCGAGGGAGATCGCCTCGGCGCGTCCGATCCCGCTGCCGGCCCCGGTCACGATCGCCACCCGACCGGCCAGCCTCTGCTCTGCACTCATGTGTTTCCCGGCCTTTCGCGACGTTGCGGTGTGCCGACTGGCGCCGGATGAAAGTTAGATCTATCCGAAAGGAGATGTCAACTGATAGTAAAACTCAATAGTGTCCGAATCGCGGAGCCTCGTCGTGACCGCGCGGGCGAGCTACTCGGCGGTAACGTCACGGGCGTGACGAACGAGCGCACACCCGTGCTGGTCGGGGCCGGGCAGGTCCTCGGCAACCGCGCCCGGGAGGTCTCCGCAGCTCGTGAGCCCGCCGAGCTGGTGCTGGCGGCCGTCGACGCGGCCGCTGCCGACGCGGGCGCCCCCGGCCTGCTCGCCGCCGCCGACACGATCACCACCGTCCGCACCACCAGCTGGGCGTACGCTGACCTGGCCGGACGCATAGGGGCGCATGTCGGGGCGCGGCCGGCGCACACCGGTGACACGACGGTCGGCGGGCACTGGCCCGCAGCGCTGCTCGAGCAGGCGGCGGCGCGCATCGCCTGCGGTGAATCACGGGTCGCGGTGATCGCCGGTGGCGAGGCGATGGCGTCGCTGAACGCGCTGCGCGCCGCGGGCGTCGACCCGGTCGACGCCGGGTGGAGCACCGAGCCCGGCGGGCCGCCGGCGTTCGATCCCGACGAGCTCGGCAGCCCCGCCATGCAGGCGGCCGGGATCGTGCTCCCGGCGCGGGTCTACCCGCTGTTCCACTCCGCCCATCGGCACGCGGCCGGGCTGAGCCCGGCGGCCTCGATCGCCCGCTCCGCCGGGCTGTGCGCAGCGTTCACCGAGGTCGCAGCGACCAACCCGGTGGCCTGGAACCCGACGGTGCGCAGCGCGGCGGAGATCGCCGAGCCCGGCCCCGGCAACCGCATGGTGTGCGAGCCGTACACGCTCGCGCAGAACGCGATGCCGTTCGTCGACCAGGCCGCGGCCGTCGTCGTCACCTCGCTCGCGGCCGCCCGCGCCCACGGGGTGCCCGAGGACCGCATCGTGTACGTGGAGGGCGGCGCCGGGGCCAGGGACACCGCGGACGTGCTGGCTCGCCCGTCGTTCGCCACCTCGGCGGCGCTCGCGGACGCGCTCGACCGCACTGCGGCCGGCGTCGACGCGACCCGGCTCGAGGTCGTCGACGTGTACAGCTGCTTCCCGATCGTCCCGGAGCTGGTCGCGGAGCACCTGGGGCTGCCGGTCGCCGCCGTCGCCGGGGTCACCGGCGGGCACAACGCGTTCGGCGGTCCGCTGTCGACCTACACGCTGCACGCGCTGGTCGCGGTCACCCAACGGCTGCGCGCCGGCGGCGGCCGGGCGCTCGTGCACGGCAACGGCGGTTACCTCACCCACCAGCACGCGCTGCTGCTGTCCCGGGACCCGGTGGTCTACCGCGGCGACCCGCAGCCGCGCACCGTCACCGGGGTCGCGCCGCCGCTGGTGCCGGTGCCCGACATCGCCGAGGTCACCGTGGAGGCCGCGACCGTCGAGCACAGCCGCGACGGCGCGCCGAAGCAGGGGTTCCTGGTCGCGCGGCTCGCCGACGGCTCCCGCATCGCGGGCTGCACCCCGCCCGGCGATCCCGACGCGGCCCGCGCGCTGTCGCTGTACCGGGCGGGCGAGCTGCGGGAGATCGTCGGCACCCGGGTGCGGGTCACCCGCAAGAACGGCCACGTCCTCGTGGAGGCGCAGCCGTGACGACCGATCCCTGGCTCACCGACGAGCGGCAGGCCCTGCGCGAGCTGGTCGCCGACTTCACCACCCGCGAGGTCGTCCCGCACCTGGCCGAGCGGGAACGGGTCGGTGAGGTGCCGCGGCAGCTGCACCAGGAGACGGCCGAGGTGGGCCTGCTCGGCGCGGGCTTCCCGGAGGAGGTCGGCGGGAGCGGCGGCGACCCGATCGACGGGTTCGTCGTGGCCGAGCAGATCCTGCTGTCCGGCGGCTCCGGAGGCGTGGTCGCAGCCCTGCTCACGCACGGCATCGCCGTCCCCCAACGTGGCGAGCGGCAACGCCGACCTCATCGACCGCTTCGTGCGGCCCACGCTCGCCGGGGAGGCATCGGCGCGCTCGCCATCACCGAGCCCGGCGGGGATTCCGACGTCGCCGGCATCACCACGCGGGCCCGCCGCGACGGCGACGACTACGTCGTCGACGGTGCCGAGCTCTCCATCACCTCGGGTGCGCGGGCCGACTCCGTCACCACGGCCGTGCGCACCGGCGGGCCCGGTCACGGCGGGATCTCGCTGCTCGTCGTCGAGAAGGGCAGGCCGGGGTTCGCGGTCGGCCGCAAGCTCGACGAGATGGGCTGGCTCTGCTCCGACACCGCCGAGCTCTCCTACGTGGACGTGCGGGTACCGGTCGGCAACCTCGTCGGGGCCGAGGGCAGCTGGGGCCGCACCGCGCCGACGTACGCCACGGTCGGGTTCGGGCAGATCGCGCAGCAGTTCCAGGCCGAGCGGCTCTCGCCGGCCGTGCAGGCCTACGCCACCGCGCAGCGCTGCGTCGACCTGACGATGCAGTGGATCCGCGACCGCGAGACGTTCGGCCGCCCGCTCGCCTCCCGCCAGGTCGTCGAGCACCGGATGGCGGAGATGATCGGCGTCGCGCGCACCTCCACCCGCACGGTGGCCGCCCGCTGGGTGGCCGAGGGCGGCCAGCTCATGGAGACCGCGATGGCGAAGAACACCGCCGTCGCAGCGTGCGAGCACGTGGTGCACGAGTGCGTTCAGCTCGGCGGGATGGGTTACATGCGCGAGCACGAGGTGGAGCGGCACTACCGCGACGCGCGCATCCTCGGCATCGGCGGCGGCACCACCGAGATCATGAACGAGATCATCGTCGAGCTGCTCGGGCTGTAGCCGGACGAGTGGCCTGTAACACAACGGCCACCCGGACAGATGTTCCCCACGATCGAGTTACCACGTGGGGGTGGCCTGCGCATGGCCGAGGTAGCGCAACGCAATCGGGCGGCGATCGCCGTCCTGGTGGCTCTCAGCCTGGTGGCGAGCCTGTTCGGGGTCGCCGTCCTGACCGCGCGCTCGGCGCAGGCCACGCCCGTCTACCTGGAGCCGGCCGACGCGGTCGGCGCCGATCCGTTCGTCCCGTCGCTGCTCGACCCGGCCGACGACACCGTCCCCGAGATGGCGGGCACCGGCGACCAGGGCACCTGCGATCCCGGCACGCTGTCCGACTACCTGATGACCCACCCCGAGGCCGCGCAGGCCTGGGTGGCGGCGCTGAACGCAGACCCGACGCTGCAGTGGAGCGGCGGCACCACGGTCGCGGTGGAGCAGATCCCCGACTACATCGCCGAGCTGACCCCGGCGCTGCTGGGCGACGACATGCAGGTCACCAACCACCGGTTCGTCGACGGCCGGGTCGCGGCCGTGCAGTCGGTGCTGCAGGCGGGCACGGCAGTGCTGGTCGACGAAACCGGCGCACCGCGGGTGCGCTGCGCCTGCGGCAACCCGCTCACCCCGGCCGTGTACGTGGAGGAGGAGGAGTGGGAGCCCGAGTACGTCGGTGAGCCCTGGCAGGGCTTCACCCACGACGACTACGCCGACTCCGAGGACGACGAGGAGCCCGCGCCCGTCGCCCGGGAGAAGCACGGCGACGAGCACGGCAAGGACGAGGGCAAGGGCAAGGACGAGGACAAGCACAAGCCCCGCAAGAAGTGCGCGCGCGGCGAGCACCGCGACGGCGAGGGCCGCTGCCGCGCCCCGCTCACGTTCTGCACGGCCGAGACCGTCGCGACGGACCGGGCCGCGCACGAACGGGACCGCTGCCCGCGGCCGCCGCACTGCCGCGACGAGCAGCGGACCGACGACGGCCGGTGCACGCTGCGGCCGAACGAGCCGCGGTGCACGGTGGAGGGCGTCGTGGCCGGGACCGCCGTTCCGTGCCCGCAGGACGGTGATCGACCGCGGCCGAGCACCGAGGGCGGCCCGGCGGAGCGGCCGGGCGGCCCGACCCCGGAGGCGAGCAGCACACCGTCGCCGACCGCGCTGGATCCGGTGCTCGATCCCGTGCTCGAGACGGTGACCAGCGCGGAGCCGCTGCCGGACGCCGGGCAGCTCCCCGCAGCGCCGCCGGCGGCCGGGCCCGCCCCGTCGGCGACGCCGCCGACGGCCACCGAGGGTGGACCCGAGAGCCCGGCACCGGCTCCTGCGCCGGCGGTGAGCCCGCCGAGCTCACCCGCTCCGCAGTCCGCTCCGCAGCCCGCTCCGCAGTCGGTGCCGACCACGACGGCAGCGGCCAAGTCCTCCGCGCCGGCGCTCCTGCCGCAGATCACGAAGGCCCTGCCGAGACCGGTGCGCTGCCCCGACGGCACACTCATGCCGCTGCGGGGCTGCCCGATCCCGGAGACCGGGGTGCCGGTGGGGTGGGTGCAGAAGGGTACGCGGATGGTGCCGGCGCCCACCTCCTAACCGGAGGGCTCAGCGCCGCTCCTAGTGGGCCCTGAAGCAACGAACGGCACTCTCGTCCACCCCGAGTGGACGAGAGTGCCGTTCGTTGCCTCGGCGCCGGCGCCGAGCTGCCCGCCGGAGGAAGATCACCGTGCGCGCCAGTACCCCGTCGCGTACACCGCGCGCCGGTCGAAGCCGCGCTCGTCGATGAGGTGCTTGCGCAGGTCTCGGACGCAGCCCGATTCACCGGACAGCCACACCTGGCCGCGCCCGTCCGGGAAGGTCGCCGACCGCACGGCCTCGGCGAGCGGGGCACCCGGCGCTGCGTCGCCCCGGTGCACCCAGGTGATCTCGGCCTTGCCGGGCAGCTCCTGCTCCTCCGCGGCGTCGGCGACCTCGAGGACCGCCAGGGCGGGGACCCCCTCGGGCAGCGCCTCCAGCACGGTGGCGACGGCGGGCAGCGCGGTCTCGTCGCCGATGACGACGTGGAAGTCCGCGGTGGGGTCGGGCTCGTAGCGGCCACCGGGTTCGGAGACGCCGACCCACGCGCCGGGTTTCGCGTCGCGCGCCCACGCGGCGGCCGGGCCGTGGCCCTCGTGCAGCACGAAGTCGACGTCGAGCTCGCCGGCCTGGGGATCGAAGCGGCGCACCGTGTACGTGCGGATCACCGGGCGCGGCTCCCCGGCGGGCCACACGGGGCCCCCGGTGCTCGCCCGCGGCACGGCCGGGCGTTCCTGCCCGGGCACGGGGAAGAACATCTTGATGCGCCGGTCGGGCCCGGATCCACTGAACCCGGCGAGCTCCTCGCCCCCGAGGGTGACCCGCACCATGCGCGGGGTCACGCGGACACTGCGGCGCACCTGGAGCAGTCGCGGGGCAGTGGTGGTCACGACCCCGATTCTGCCTGCCCCCGTTCGAGGCCCGTCCAGGCGAGGTCCATCAGGTACTCGGTGGCCTGTTCGGCGCTGACCGTCCCGCCCGAGCGGGCCCGCCACAGCGCCAGCCGCTCGGTGGCCCCGACGATGATCTGCGCCCAGCCCTCGACCCGCTGCTGCTCGACGTCCGGCCGGGCCGCCGCCAGCAGCCCCACGATGAAGTCGACCTGCTGCTGGCGGATCTCTTCCAGCCCCTGCTGGCCGGAACCGGTGTCGGCCTCGGTGTAGAGCAGCATCCACGCCGGGCCCTGCGAGTCGAGGTAGTCGAAGAACGCGCGCGTGCCGCGGCGCAGCGCGTCCTCGGCGCTCGTGGCGGACGCGACCGCGGCGGAGGTGACCTCCAGCAGCTCGGCGCGGGCCCGGGCGATGCACGCCAGCAGCAGCCCGTCCTTCGAGCCGAAGTGGCTGTAGAGCACCGGCTTGGTGACTCCGACGAGCTTCGCCACGGCGTCCATCGACGCCTGCTGGAACCCCCGCTCGCTGAACACCCGGACGGCGGCGTCGAGGATCTGCCGCTCGCGCTCGGCGCGGCTGAGCCGGCGTCGGGGCGCTCTGGTCTCCACGTGCGGAGTCTAACTTACTTTCGGTAACTTCGGCTCGTGCACGTCGTCGTCATCGGGGCCGGGATCGCCGGCATCGCCTGCGCCCGCGCGCTCGCCGACGCGGGCGTCTCCGTGCAGGTCCGCGAGCGCGCCGATCGCGTCGGCGGGCGCATGTCCGCACCTGAACTGGACGGGCGGCCCGTCGACCTCGGCGCGGCCTACTTCACCGTCCGCGACGAGGGGTTCGCCGCGGTCGCCGACCGCTGGCGGCGGCGCGGGCTCGCCCGGCCGTGGACCGACACCCTCGACGTCTTCGAGGGCGGCACCCGTATCGCCGCACCCGGGCCGATGCGCTGGGCCGCCCCTGGCGGGCTGGCGAGCCTCGTCGCCGACCTCGCCGAGGGCCTCGACGTCCGGCTCGGCCGCGCCGTGCGGTCCGTCGGCCCGGGCCCGGTGGTCGACGGCGAGCGGGCCGACGCGGTCGTGCTGGCGATGCCCGACCCGCAGGCGCTCGCCCTGGCCGATCTCCCGGCCCTGCGTGACCGGCGGTGGCGGCCGGTGCTCGCGGTCGCCATGCGCTTCGCCCGCCGGGAGTGGTCGCCGTTCCCCGCCGCCTTCGTCAACCGCCACCCGCTGCTCACCTCCATCGCCGACGACGGCGATCGCCGCGGCGACGGTGCCCCGGTGCTGGTCGCGCACGCCACCGGCGGCGCTCCGGACGCGGTCGTCGCGGCCGTGCGGGAGCTGCTCGGCGTGCCGGAGCCGGTCGCGGTGCACGCCCACCACTGGCCGCACGCCGCTCCCGTCGGGGAGCGGGCCGAACCGTTCCTGCTGACCGGCGACGGCGTCGGCGTCGCGGGCGACGGGTGGGGCAGCAGCCGCATCGAGACCGCGTGGCGCTCGGGATCGCTGCTGGGCAAGACCCTCGCCGAGCGGCTCTCCCGCGGCTAGCGTTCCCGGCATGACCACGGTCGTGCCCGAAGTCGTGCTCGCCGAGCTCACGGACGCCCTCCCTCCCCGCCGCGTCCTCACCGATCCCGACACGGTCCGCAGCTATCTGCACGACGAGGCGGAGTGGGCGCCCTACGGGGACGCGATCGCGGTCGTGCGGCCGGAGTCGACCGCCGAGGTGGCGGCCGTGGTGGGGGTCTGCGCCCGGTACCGGGTGCCGATCGTGCCGCGCGGTGCGGGCACCGGGCTCTCCGGCGGGGCCAACGCCGTCGCCGGCTGCGTGGTGCTGTCCACCGAGCGGATGACCGAGATCCGCGAGATCAACGCCGCCGAGCGGCTCGCCGTCGTGCAGCCGGGCGTGGTCAACGACGTGCTGCGCGCGGCCGCCGCCGAGCAGGGCCTGTGGTACCCGCCGGATCCGGCGAGCGCGCCCTGGTCGACCATCGGCGGCAACGTCGCCACCAACGCGGGTGGGCTGTGCTGCGTGAAGTACGGCGTCACCCGCGACTACGTGCTCGCGCTGGAGATCGTCACCGCCGCGGGCGAGGTGCTGCGGATCGGGCGGCGCACCGCGAAGGGAGTGGCGGGCTACGACCTGGTCGGGCTCATGGTCGGCTCCGAGGGCACGCTCGGGATCATCACCGAGGTCACCGTCAAGCTGCGCCCGCTGCGCACCACGCAGCCGCGCACGGTCGTCGGGTTCTTCGCCACGCTCGCCGCGGCCGGTGACGCCGTCTCCCGGGTGACCGCGGCCGGTCTGCAACCGGCGGCGTTCGAGCTGATCGACCGGTTCTGCCTGCAGGCCGTCAACGCCTGGAAGCACGCCGGGCTGCCCGACGAGTCCGCGGCGCTCCTGCTCGCCCAGACCGACCTGCCCGAGCCCGCCGCGGCGCAGGAGGCCGACGCGATCCTCGCGGAGTTCACCGCGGCCGGGGCGACGGAGGCGATGCAGTCGACCGACCCGGTCGAGGCCGAGGCGCTGTTCGACGCCCGCCGCCTCGCCTACCCCGCGCTGGAGCAGCTCGGCCAGGCCATGCTGACCGAGGACGTGTGCCTGCCGCGGCAGCGGCTCGCCGAGATGATCGAGCGGATCGTCGCGATCGGGCAGCAGCGCGACGTGCAGATCGCCACCGTCGCGCACGCCGGCGACGGCAACCTGCACCCGCTGCTGCTCACCCCGCACGGCGACGACGACGCCCGCCGGCGCGCCCAGGCCGCGTTCGACGACATCGTCTCGGCGGCGATCGAGCTGGGCGGCACCGTCACCGGTGAGCACGGGGTCGGCCTGCTGAAGATGCCGGGGATGGCTCGCGAGCTGGGTGAGGGCGTGCTGGCGATGCAGCGCGCGGTCAAGCAGGCGCTCGATCCGCACAACATCCTCAATCCGGGCAAGGTGGTCGCCTGACGCAGCGGGCCGTGGGTGAGGATGGTGGCGTGCTCCTGCCCGTCCTGAACGATCCGCCCGCCCGGCCCGCGCTGCGCTTCGGCGACCGCGAACTGACCTACCCCGAGCTCGCCGGCGCCGTCGGGGCGCTCGCGGGTGAGCTCGCCGGGCGGTCCCGGGTGGCCGTGCACGCCACCCCGAGCCTGCACACCGCGGTCGCGGTGGCCGCCGCCGTGCACGCCGGCGTGCCGATCGTGCCGCTCAACCCGAAGCTGGGGGAGCGGGAGCTGTCGCACGTCCTCGGCGACTCCGCACCCGAGCTGGTGCTCACGGCGCCGGGCACCGAGCTGCCCGCCGGGTACGCCGGGCTGGCCCGGCTCGACGTCGACGTCGACGCCCGCGCACCGCGCCCCGCCGCGGGCGTGCCGGACAGCACGACCGCGCTGGTGATCTACACGTCCGGCACCACCGGGGCGCCCAAGGGGGCGGTGCTGTCGCGGCGCGCGGTCGCCGCGAACCTCGACGGGCTCGCCGAGGCGTGGGCGTGGAGCGCCGAGGACCTGCTCGCGCACGCGCTGCCGCTGTTCCACGTGCACGGGTTGGTGCTCGGCGTGCTCGGCCCGCTGCGCCGCGGCGGCCGGCTGCACCACCTGGGCACCCTCGACGCCACCTCCCTGGCGGCCAGCGGAGCGACGCTCGTCTTCGGGGTGCCCACCCAGTACCACCGACTGGCCGACCAGCTGGAACGCGATCCCGAGGCCGCGGCGGCGATCGGGCGCGCCCGCCTGTTGATCTCCGGCTCGGCAGCGCTCACCGCCGTCGACCACGCCCGCATCAAGGCCACCACCGGTCTGGCCGTGCGCGAGCGCTACGGGCTCACCGAGACCCTCATCCTCACCGCCGCCCGCGTCGAGGACGATCCGGAGCCGGGCACGGTCGGGCGCCCGCTGCCGGGTACCGAGCTGCGGCTCGCACCGATCCCCGACTCGCCCGACCTGGGCATCGTGGAGGTCCGCGGGCCGACGCTCTTCGACGGTTACCTCAACCGGCCCCCGCGCGATCCCGAGGAGTGGTTCAGCACCGGTGACGTCGCCCGCTGGACCGAGTCCGGCCAGCTCGCGCTGGTGGGGCGCAGCGCCACCGACTTGATCAAGTCCGGTGGCTACAAGATCGGTGCCGGGGAGATCGAGAACGCCCTGCTGGAGCATCCCGCCGTCGCCGAGGCCGCCGTGATCGGCGTGCCGGACGAGGACCTCGGCGAGCGCGTCGTCGCCTACGTCGTCGCCGACGGGCAGCCGCCCGCGCCCCAGGAGCTGATCGACCACGTGGCGAGGTTGCTGGCCCCGCACAAGCGGCCCCGCGAGGTGCGCTTCGTCGACGCGCTGCCGCGCAACGACATGGGCAAGGTGCAGAAGGCCCGACTGCCCCGCGATTGAGCGGACGCCCGAACGGGCACCCGGGAGCGTGAGCTCCAGGACCGACCTGCCGCCGTCCGCCGCGCCCCTCACCTTCCGCGGTCCTGCCCGCGCGGGCGCCCCGCCCGCGATCGAGGTCCGCGAGGTGCACCGGGACGAGGTCGCGCCGCAACGGGTACTGGAGATCGAGCGCTACGACACGGCCGATCTGCGGCTGGCCGCGGCCGGGATCACCCTCGCCGTGCTGCGCGGCGACGCCCCGGCCAGCTGGGAGCTGCGCACCCCGGGCGACGGGGGCCCGCTGCGGGTGCCCGTGGACGTCGACGCGCCGCGCGGCCGGCTCCCGGTGCCCGACGGGATCTCCGACCTGGTCCGCGGCGCGGCCCGGGGCCGTCCGCTGCGGCCGGTGGGCCGAGTGCGCACGATCCGGGTGGTGCACCGGCTGCTCGACGCCTCGGGCGCGCGGCTGGCCACCGTCGTCCACGACCGCGTGACGCTGTCCACGCTGGGGCGCAGCACCGAGGTGAAGGCGTGGACCGAGGTGACGATCGACGCGCCCGCAGCGCTGCGCGGCGCACTCGCCGATCGGGCCACCGCGGCCGGGCTGCGGCCGGCGGCACCGTGCGGGGAGGCGGAGCTGGCCCGGCTGCTGCGGCCGGCCCCCTGCGGTTCGCGTCCGAAGCGGAAGACGGCCGGTGGGGCGCTCGTCGCCTACCTCGCCGAGCAGAACGGCCGCCTCGCAGCCGCCGACCTGCGGGTGCGCCGCGGCGAGCCGGACGGCGTGCACCGGCTGCGGGTGGCGGCGCGGCGGATGCGCAGCGCCCTGCGGGGGTACCGGCGGCTGCTCGACCGCGCGCAGACCGATCCGCTCGTCGCCGGGCTGCGCGCGCTCAGCCGGGAGCTGGGCCCGGCGCGAGACGCCGAGGTGCAGCGCGAGCGGGTACTGCGCGAGCTCGCCGAGCTGCCCGACGAGCTGCGGCTGGGTGCTGCGTCGGCGGTCGCCACCCGCTACTTCGCCCGGATCGAGAGCGAGGCGGCCGCGGCCGCGCTCGCCGTGCTCGACGGTCCCGAGTACGCGCAGCTGCGCGAACGGCTCGACCGGCTGGTCGCCGATCCGCCGCTGCGCGGACGCGCGGGCCGGTCGGCGAAGAAGGAGCTGCCGCGGCACGTCGCGGAGCAGGAGCGGCGGTTCGCCGCGCGTGTCGCGCACGCGCTCGATCCCGAGCTGTCTCCCGAGCGGCGCGCGGCAGCGCTGCACGCGGCGCGGAAGGCGGGCAAGCGGCTGCGCTACGTCGCCGAGGTCGCCCGCCCGGCCGTCGGGAGACCGGCGAAGCGGCACGCCCGGGCCGTGGAACGGATCCAGCAGGCGATCGGCGAGCACCAGGACACCGTCGTCGCCCGCGCCACCCTGCGCAGCCTCGGCGCGCTCGCGCACGTGGAGAACGAGAACGGGTTCGCGTTCGGGGTGCTGCACGGCCGCGCCGAGGCGCGGGCGGCGGCGGTCGAGGCGCAGCTTCCGGGGCTGTGGACGGCGGCGTCCCGGTCGGAGCTGCTCCGCTGGCTGCGCTGAGGTCTGTGCCACGATCGGCGCGTGAGCGAGCCTCGTGACCCGGTCGCCGATCTGCGCCGCATCGCGTTCCTGCTGGAACGGGCGCGCGAGTCCACGTACCGGGTGCGGGCGTTCCGCGGCGCGGCCAACGCGCTCGAGGGCCTCGACCGCGACGAGCTGATCCGGGCCGCCCTCGCCGGCGAGCTGGTGCGGATCAAGGGCGTCGGCGAAGTGACCGCGAAGTGCGTCGTCGAGTCGCTCACCGGCGCGGTGCCCGCGTACCTGAAGCGGTTGGAGGACACGCCGCCGGAGCCGCTCGATCCGCCCGTCCAGCAGCTGCTCGGCGCGCTGCGCGGCGACTGCCACAGCCACACCGACGCCTCCGACGGCGGCTCGCCGCTGCGGGAGATGGTCGACACCGCCCGCGCGCTCGGCCACGAGTACCTGGTGATCACCGATCACTCGCCGCGGCTGACCGTCGCGAACGGGCTGTCGGCGCAGCGGCTGCGGGCCCAGCTGGAGCAGATCGCGGGGCTGAACAGCGAGCTGGCCGGTTTCCGCGTGCTCACCGGCATCGAGGTCGACATCAACGAGGACGGCACCCTCGACCAGGACCCCGGGCTGCTCGCCGAGCTCGACGTCGTCGTGGCGTCGGTGCACTCGAAGCTGCGCATGGCCGCGCCCGAGATGACCCGGCGGATGCTGCGTGCGATCGACAACCCGCTGGTCGACGTGCTGGGCCACTGCACCGGCCGGATGGTGACCGGCAACCGCAAGCGCCCCGAGTCGCAGTTCGACGCCGCCCAGGTGTTCGCCGCGTGCGCGGCCAACGGCGTCGCCGTGGAGATCAACTCGCGACCGGAGCGGCTCGACCCGCCCAAGCGACTGCTCAGCCAGGCCCTCGACGCGGGCTGCGAGTTCACGATCGACACCGACGCGCACGCGCCCGGCCAGCTGGACTGGCTGCGCAACGGCGCCGAGCGGGCCGCGGCGTGCGGGGTGCCGGCGGAGCGGATCCGCAACACGTGGAGCGCGGAGCGGCTGGTGGGCGCGCGGGGATGAGGCCGGGGCCGGTCCCGGTCAGTGGACGTGGCTGCGCCAGTCCGCGGGCACCCGCCCGGCCGGTCCGGGCACGGGCTGGTCGGCCGGGCGGCTCGTCGGCGGCGCCAGCTCCGGCCCGGACGTGCTCGTGCCGGCGGCGTAGTCCCAGAACCAGTCCTCGCCGGGCTCGAAGCTCTGCACGACGGGGTGGCCCGTGCTGCGGTAGTGCGCGGTGGCGTGCTGTCCGGGTGAGGAGTCGCAGCAGCCGACGTGGCCGCACGCCGCGCACCGGCGCAGGTGCACCCACCAGCCGCCGACGGCGTCGCAGTCGGAGCAGCCCGGTCCGCTCGGGGGTGCGGCGGGGTCGATGGCGCCGGGCGCCGGTTCAGTCATGCGCCCGATCCTGGTCCAGCAGCAGCATCCGCGCGAGCTGCTTCCACTGGGCCAGGTGCGGGTCGGTGCGCGGATCGCGGTGGTCGAGCGCGTACCCGAGTCCGACGCCGCGCATGCTGGTGAAGATCAGGTCGCGGACCAGCGGGAAGTTCGGGTGCGCCGCCGCCTCCGGGCCGAACGAGCGCGCCATCGACTCGCGGACGTACGCGCCGACCTCGCGCTCCTGCGGCAGGAGCGCGGCGCGCAGGTCCTCGTTGGTGCGCGCGGCCGTCCACAGCTCCACCGCGGCCCAGAACAGCGGCTCGGAGAACGTCGCCCACAGCCGCTCGATCGCCACGTCGATGCGTTCCGGCAGCGGCAGGTCGCACTCCGGGCCGGGACCGGTGTTGCGCAGCCGCTCGGTGGCCAGGTGCTTCGACGCCGCGACGAGCAGCTGGTCGCGCGAGGGGAAGTGGTGCAGCAGCCGCCCGCGCGACACCCCGGCCCGCGCCTGGATGCGCAGGGTGGTGGCGCCGGCGTAGCCCTCCTCGACGAGACAGGCCACCGCGGCGTCGAGGATGCGCGCACGGCTGGTGGCCGTGCGCTCCTCGCGCCTGCCGCGGGGGCGCGGCGGTGCCTCTACCACCTCTGCCGCCGCCTCGGCCGCCGTCTCGGTCACCGGTCCAGCGTAGCCGCAGCGGTCACCGGTGACCGTTCGCTCCGCGCGGCGCCGGCCCCGTCGTCGTGCCGATCCGCAGCGAGATCGGCAGCAGCACGTCCTGCGGCCGGTCGCCCGCCACCAGCGCCATCGCCGCCCGGGCCGCGGCCCGGCCCTTCTCCGCGGTGGGCTGCTCGACGGTGGTCAGCCGGGTGTCGCCCAGCCAGTGCAGGTCCGCGCCGTCGAACCCGGTGATCGACACGTCCTCGGGCACCCGCAGCCCCAGCTCGGCCGCCGCCTGCAGCACCCCCGCGGCGAGGACGTCGCTCTGCGCGATCACCGCGGTGGGCCGCCGCTCGGCCGGGACGCCGAGCACCGCGCGGCCTGCGGCCAGGCCGTCGGCGACCGAGTTGCTGGCGGTCTCGTGGATGGGCACCGAGCCGAACACGTCCTCGACACCCGCCAGCCGCCGGCGCACGTCCCGGTAGTGGGTGCGGGCGCGGCGGGCCCCGCTGACCGGGCCGGTGGTGCCGTCGAGCCGCAGCGGCATCGCGATGACCTCGACCCGACGGTGGCCGAGGTCGTGCACGTGGCGGGCCAGCTCGCGGGAGCCGCCGAAGTCGTCGATGTCGATCAGCACGTCGGTCCCGACGGGCCCCTCCACGCCGACGAGCGGTACGCCGCGGCGGCGCAGCAGCGGGATCGCCGGATCGTCCTCCAGCCCGCAGGTGGCGAAGACGGCGGCGTCCAGCGGCAGCCGCGCGATCTGCTCGGCCGACGGCCGCCCGGCGTCGCCGGCGAGCAGCAGCAGGCCGGCGCCGTGCGCGCCGAGCACCTCGCTGATGCCGTCGAGCAGGGTGATCGCGTGCGGATCGCGGAAGGCGTAGAGCAGCCGTTCGCCGATGAACGCGCCGATCACGCCGGTGCGACCGCGGCGCAGCGACGCGGCGACCGGGTCGGGGCCGGGGTAGCCGAGCCGCTGCGCGGCGGCGAGGACCCGGTCACGGGTGTGCGGTGCGACGCGGCTGCTGCCGGAGAACGCCAGCGACGCGGTGGACGGGGACACACCGGCGGCAGCCGCGACGGCGGCGAGGGTGGGACGGCCGGCCATGCCCCGCACCGTAGTCGCGAACCGGCTTGAAGCGGACGACGGCGCTCCCGTACCGTCGGACGAGCGAGTGTCGAATCGATTCGATGGGGAGGCGGTCGATGACCACGAGCACGGGCACGGCCGCGGACCCGGCGCTGCTGCGGGCGCGCACCGCCGTCGTGATCGCGTTCTGGACCTCCGGGGTCGCGCTGGCCGCGCTGCTCGCCCGGCTGCCCGCCGCCCGGGACGATCTCGGCCTGAACACGGCCGAGCTGGGTCTGCTCCTGCTGTGCGTCTCCGCCTCGTCGGTCGCGAGCCTGCCCACGGCGGGCCCGGTCGTGGCCCGGTTCGGGCCCGCCCGCACCGTGCTCGGCGGGGCGGTCCTGGTCGGGCTGGGCCAGGTGCTGGCCGCGCTCGCCCTCGCCACGACCGCCGTGTGGCTGGCCGCGGCCGCGCTGCTCTTCGTCGGGCTCGGCACCGGCGTCTGGGACGTCGCGATGAACGTCGAGGGCGCCGACGTCGAACGGCGGCTCGGCCGCTCGCTCATGCCGCGCCTGCACGCCGCGTTCTCCATCGGCACGGTCAGCGGCGCCGGCGTGTCCACGGTCACCGCCGCACTGGACGTGCCGCTCGCCGCGCAGCTGGCAGCGGTCGGGCTCGCCGGGCCGGTGCTGGTCGGGGCCGCCACCCGCTGCTTCCTCGCCGCACCTCAGCACACCGGGTCCGCCGAGCCCCGGCCCCGGTTCGGCGTACGGGACGCCTGGCGCGAGCCGCGCACCGTGCTCGTCGGGCTGATGGTGCTCGGCTTCGCCCTCACCGAGGGCGCGGCCAACGACTGGATCGCCGTCGCGCTCGTCGACGGGCACGGCGCCACGGAGGCGGTCGGGGCCGTCGCGTTCGGCTGCTTCGTGACCGCGATGACCACCGGGCGCTTCGTCGGCGGCGCCCTGCTCGACCGGTTCGGCCGGGTCGCCGTGCTGCGCGCGACCGCCGTGCTGGCCCTGGCCGGCCTGCTGCTGGTGCTGTTCGGCGGACCGCTGCCGGTCGTGCTCGCCGGGACCCTGCTGTGGGGGCTGGGGGCCTCGCTGGGCTTCCCGGTCGGGATGAGCGCAGCCGCCGACGACCCGGAGCGGGCAGCCCCCCGGGTCTCGGCGGTGAGCTCGATCGGTTACGTCGCGTTCCTGGCCGGGCCGCCGCTGATCGGTCCGCTCGGCCAGCAGTTCGGCATCCTCACCTCGCTGCTCGTGGTGGTGGGTGCCGTCGTGCTCGGCGGCGTCACGAGCGGGGCAGCACGGCCGCTGCCCCGCCCGTGAGACGGGTCAGCTCGCCGCCGCGGCCGCGCCGCGCGCCTCGGCGACCTGTGCCTCCCGCTCCTCCGCGGCCATGCGGGTGAGCTCGGCACCGGCCTCCGCGTCGCGGGTGAGGTTCTCCCCGGTCTTCGGGTCGAACACGTGCACCTTGCGGGTGTCCATCCAGAACTCCGCCTCGTGGCCCTCCCGCATGCGGCTCGACGCGTCGATGGACACGACGGCCTGGGTGCGCAGCTGGTCGGAGTCCAACTCCCGGGACAGGTCGCGCAGCTGGTTGACGATCTCCTCGGGCGCCTCGAACGGGATGTAGGCGAACTGTGCGTCGCCGAGCCACTCGGTGACGTCCACGCGCGCGGTGAACGTGATGCCGCGGTCGCGCTTGGCGTCGTCCACCAGCTTGGCGTCCTCGAAGTACTCCGGGCGGACACCGACGAGCACCAGGTCGCGGTCGCCGACGGCGGCGGCGCGGCGCTCGTCCAGCGTGAACTCGCCGAACGGGAAGCGGACGCGTCCGCCCGAGACGCTCGCCGGCAGGAAGTTCATCGGCGGTGAGCCGATGAACCCGGCGACGAACAGGTTGGCCGGCTGCTCGTAGAGCTCCCGCGGCGACGCGACCTGCTGGACCACGCCCTTGCGCAGCACGCACACCCGGTCGCCGAGGGTCATGGCCTCGGTCTGGTCGTGGGTGACGTAGATGGTGGTGATGCCCAGCCGCCGCTGCAGCCGGGCGATCTCCGTGCGCATCTGGCCGCGCAGCTTCGCGTCGAGGTTCGACAGCGGCTCGTCGAACAGGAACACCTCGGCGTCGCGGACGATCGCACGGCCCATGGCGACGCGCTGGCGCTGACCACCGGAGAGGTTGGCCGGCTTGCGCTCCAGGTGCTCCTTCAGCTCCAGCACCTCGGCGGCCTCGTTGACGCGGCGGCGCACCTCGTCGTCCGGCACCTTCTGCAGGCGCAGCGGGAACGCGATGTTCTCGAAGACGGTCAGGTGCGGGTAGAGCGCGTAGTTCTGGAACACCATCGCCAGGTTGCGCTCGCGCGGGGCCAGGTCGTTGACCCGCTTACCGCCGATGATCATGTCGCCGGAGGTGATGTCCTCCAACCCGACGACCATCCGCAGCAGCGTGGACTTCCCGCACCCCGACGGCCCGACGAGGATCATGAACTCGCCGTCGGCGATGTCCAGGCTCACGTCGTTCACCGCGGGGTAGCCGTCCCCGTACTTCTTCACGATGTTGCGCATCTCGACCGAAGCCATTGCCGACTACCCCTTCACCGCACCGTTGGTCAGACCGGCGACGATGCGCCGCTGGAAGAGCAGGACCAGGATGATGACCGGAATCGTCACGATCACGGCGGCGGCCGCGATCGCGCCGGTCGGGTCCTCGAACTGCGACGCGCCGGAGAACAACCCGAGCGCCGCGGGAACGGGTCGCGCCGCCGAGGTGGAGGTCAGCGAGATCCCGTAGACGAAGTCGTTCCACGCCAGGAAGAAGGCGATGATCGCGGTGGTGAACACCCCCGGGGCCGCGAGCGGAACGATCACCTTGCGGAACGCCTGCCAGCTGGTGGCGCCGTCCACCTGCGCCGCCTGCTCCATCTCCCACGGGATCTCCCGGAAGAACGCCGACATCGTCCAGATGGAGATGGGCAGGGTCAGCGACAGGTACGGGATGATCAGGCCCGGCCAGGTGTCGTAGAGCCCGATCTGGCGCCAGAGGTTGAACAGCGGCGTGACGATCGAGATCACCGGGAAGATCGCCACCGCGAGCGCCGTGGACAGGATGATCTTCTTGCCCGGGAAGTCCAGGCGGGCGATCGCGTACGCCGCGAACATCGACAGGATGCAGGCCAGCGCCGTCGCGATCAGGCAGATCCCGAACGAGTTGACCAGCGCCGGCAGGAACAGCTCTGCCGCGTCACCGGCCAGGATCAGCTCGTAGTTCTCCCACGTGAAGATCGTCGGCAGGAACTGGCCGTTGGAGATGTCGGCCGGCGCCTTGAGCGACAGCGAGACGATCCACGCGATCGGGAACAGCGCGTAGATGACGATCGCGATTCCCGCGATGATCCACCACGTCTTCTCGCGCGTCGACATCGTTGACATCTACTTGTCCCCCCGAGCCTGCGACAGGTCGACCTTGAACAGCTTGATGAACCCGAAGGCGATGATCACCACCGACAGGAACAGCAGCACCGACACCGCCGAGCCCATCCCGATCTCCAACCTCGAGATCGTCTGGCGATAGGCCAGGAACGAGACCGTCTCGGTGCCGTTGGCGCCGGCGGTCATGACGAACACGCTGTCGAAGATCCGGAAGGCGTCGAGCGTGCGGAACAGCAGCGCCACCATGATCGCCGCCTTCATGTTCGGGATCGTGACCCGCCACAGCCGCTGCCACCACGTGGCGCCGTCGACCTGAGCGGCCTCCTGCAGCACGTCGGGCACCTGCGCGAGCCCGGCGAGCAGCAGCAGCGAGATGAACGGGGTGGTCTTCCAGATCTCGGCCAGGCAGATCACGAACAGCGACGAGCCGAACCCGCCGAACCAGTCGGTGTCCGCCGAGATGCCCGGCAGCCAGGAGAACCAGCTGTTGACGAAGCCCGAGGTCAGGTCGAACGCGAACTGCCAGGCGAACGCCGAGACGACCGTGATGATCGCGTAGGGCAGCAGGATCGCCGCCCGCAGGATCGGTCGCAGCCCCCGCAGCGCCTTGAGCATCACCAGCGCCAGCGCGAAGCCGAGCACCAGCTCGACCGCGACCGTGATGATCGTGATCAGCGCGGTGACGGCGAACGACTGCCACCACAGGGCGTCGGTGAGCACGACCCAGTAGTTGCCCAGCCCCACGAACTCCCGGTTGGCCGGGTCGGTGAGCCGGTAGGAGAACAGCGAGTCCCACACCGCCTGCAGGATCGGGTAGGCGGTGACCAGCAGCATCACCGCGAACGCCGGACCGGCGAGCAGCCAGCCGAGCCTGCGCTCGGCCTTCGCGCGGTCGCTGGCGCCGTTGCGCGTGCGGTGCGCGCCGGTCGTGCGGGTGTCCGCCTCCGGCGCCGCGGGCGGGGTCGTCGTGGTCACAGCAGTTCCTCCCCGGCGAGGACGGATCGGATGAGCTCGGCGGCAGCCGGTCCGGTGCCGCTGTTCACGTCCGTCGGTGGGTGGTAGACGCGCTGCAGGCTGCCCGAGACCTCGCTGTAGTACGCGGTCTGCGGCCGCGGCTTCGCGAGCTGCAGCGACTGCGCGATCACCGGGGCCATCGGGAAGTCCGCCAGCACCTCGGGATCGGTGTAGACCGACAGCTTCGACGCGGGGTTGCCGTTGCTGACGAAGTAGTACTTCTGGTTGTCCGCCGAGACGATGCACTCGGCGGCCTTGTAGGCCAGGTCGGGGTGGTTGCTCGTCGAGCTGATGCCCAGGTTGATCCCGCCGTAGGGCGGGGCGGCGGGCTTGTCGGCGTCGACGCGCGGGTAGAGGGCCCACCCGAAGTCGTCGATGACGGCCTTGTCCAGCGTGCCGTCCTCGACGCCGCTCTCGGCGCGGCTCCACACGAACGGCCAGTTGACCATGAACGACGCGGCGCCGGACTCGAACGCGGCGGCGTTCTGGTCCTCGCCGGAGGTGGTGAACGCCGGTCCGGCGACCCCGCTCGTCGCGACCTCGGCCATCACCTCCGACGCCCGCTGCGACTGCGGCGAGTCCAGCCCGAGCTGGATCTCCTGCGGCTTGTCGGCGTTGCCGGTGATCACCGCGCCGCCCGCGGACTCGATGAGCGCGTTGAGCCACACGACCAGCGACTCCGCCCGCCGGCCCTGCACGGCGATCGTGGTGTTCTGCGACTTCGCCGCCTCGATCAGCTGGTCCCACGTGACCG
Organism: Pseudonocardia thermophila; assembly: GCF_900142365.1. Lineage (GTDB taxonomy): Bacteria > Actinomycetota > Actinomycetes > Mycobacteriales > Pseudonocardiaceae > Pseudonocardia > Pseudonocardia thermophila. The sequence goes on from NZ_FRAP01000003.1 coordinate 117,981, forward strand.
GCTGGGACATGTCCAGCCCGGCGCGCTCGGCGACCGACTTCTTGTACCAGAGCAGCTGCGTGTTGGCCCAGAACGGCACCGCCACCAGCTTCCCGTTCCAGGTCGCGCCCTCCACGGCGCTGGCGGCGACGCCGTCGGTGACCCGCCGCGCGACGTCGTCCGGCACCGGCGCCAGGAAGCCCGCCTGCGAGAACTCCGGGATGTACGGCGGGTCCAGGCTCATCAGGTCGATCGAGTCGTCCCCGGCCGCCAGCCGGCGCACCAGCTGCTGGCGCTGCTCAGAGGCCTCCCGGGGCAGGACCGAGATCGCGATCCGGTACTCGCCGCCCGCTGCGGCCGTGCACCGCTCGGCGATCTCCTTCTGCCCGCCGGAGTCCGGGTTGATGTACCAGGTCAGAACGGGCGGACCGGACTGTCCGCCCCCACATCCCGCGAGCGTGCCGAGCAGGACGACCGCGGCGAGCACGGCCGGTCCGCGCCGCCGCAGCGGCAGCGTCCATCGTGGACGAGGCATGCGTTCTCCTCCGACTCTCCGGGCGTTCGGGGCAACACCGGACCACCCGCCCCCCTCGGATCGTCACCTCTCGCCGTGACGCACGCCACTCGTGAACAGAGATCGTGACCGAGACGCGACCCTCTGTCGCTGTTCCGGAGTCCGTTCAGCGGATGGCTCGTTCGGCGGTTCAGCCCGCGAACCAGCCCATCCGGCGGCTGATCTCCTTGGTCGCGGCCAGCAGCGGTTCGAGGCAGGCCTCCAGGCGCCGCTCGTCGAGCCGGTAGGACGGCCCCGACACCGACACCGCGGCGATCACCTCGCCGGACCGGTCGAGCACCGGCGCCGCCAGCGCGTTCAGCCCGACCTCGTACTCCTCGACGGCGGTGGCGCAGCCGCGCTGGACCACCCGGGCCAGCTCGGCCTCCAGCCGGGCGCGGTCGACGATCGTGCGCGGGGTGTGCCGCGGCACACCGGACGCGGCGAGCAGCGCGGACCGCTGCGCCGGCCCGACGGCGGCGAGCAGCACCTTCCCGCTGGCGGTGCAGTGCAGCGGGGTGAGCTTGCCGATCCAGTTGTGGGTGGCCACCGTCGACGGCCCGCGGGCCTGGTCGACGTTGACCGCCCAGTGCTCCTGCAGCACCGCGACGTTGACGGTCTCGCCCACCTCGGCGGCCAGCTCGGCGCACACGGCGCGGCCCTGCCGGGTGACGTCGAGGTTGTCGGTGACGGCGCCGGCGAGCGGGATCAGCCCGAACCCGAGGCGGTACTTGCCGCGCTGGGCGGACTGCTCGACCAGCCCGCGGTTCTCCAGCGCACCGAGCAACCGGAACGCGGTCGACTTGTGGACGGCGATCTCCGCGGCCACTTCCGTGACGCCGGCTTCGCCCTTGCGGGCCAGGATCTCCAGGACGCTGATGGCGCGGTCGACGGACTGCACACCGCCCGCACGGCCGGCCGTGTTGCCCATGGCGCAACCATACGCGGCAATTGGTGGGACATGACTTGACGTGCGGCGTCCCGTGAGGACGATGCGCTCATGCCCAGCGTCGGACCACCGCAGCGGCCCAGCCTGTTCGTCGGGGGCACCTGGACGAGCGGCTCGGGCGGCGCGGTGGACGTCCACAACCCGTTCGACGGCAGCGTCGTCGCCACGATCGACCAGGCGGGCCCCGACGACGTGATCCGCGCGGTGGCCGCCGCGCGCACCGCGTTCGACACCGGCCCGTGGCCGACCACCCCGGTCGCGGAGCGGGCAGCGCTGCTGCGGCGGGTCGCGGAGCTGCTCGTGCGCGACAAGGAGGAGATCGCGCGCGTCGAGACGCTGGACACCGGCAAGACGCTCAAGGAGAGCCGCATCGACGTCGACGACGTCACCGCGGTGTTCCGCTACTACGCCGACCTGGCCGACAAGGAGGCCGGCCGGATCGTCGACGTGGGGCTGGCGCACGTCGTGTCGCGGGTGGTGCCGGTCCCGGTCGGGGTCTGCGCGCTCATCACGCCGTGGAACTACCCGCTGCTGCAGCTGTCGTGGAAGGTCGCGCCCTGCCTGGCGGCCGGCAACACCTGCGTGATCAAGCCGAGCGAGGTCACCCCGCTCACCTCGATCATGCTGGTGCACCTGCTGGAGGAGGCCGGCGTGCCGGAGGGGGTGGTCAACCTCGTGCTCGGCGACGGGCCGACGGTCGGTGCCCCGCTCACCGAGCACGACGACGTCGACATGGTCAGCTTCACCGGCGGGCTCGCCACCGGGCAGGCGATCATCCGCGCCTCGGCCACCACGGTGAAGCGAGTCGCCGTGGAGCTGGGCGGCAAGAACCCCAACGTCGTCTTCGCCGACACCCCGCTCGACCTGGCCGCCGACTGGGCGATCACCGCAGCGTTCCTGCACTCCGGGCAGGTCTGCTCGGCCGGCGCGCGGCTGATCGTCGAGGACGCGCTGCACGACGAACTGGTCGCCGAGATCGCCCGCCGCGCCGAGCGGATCCGCCTGGGCAACGGGCTGGACCCAGCCAGCGAGTGCGGGCCGCTGGTGTCGGCCGCGCAGCTGGCCAAGATCGAGGACTACGTCGCATCGGCGCTGGCCGAGGGCGCCCGGCTGGTCTGCGGCGGGCGGCGCCCGGACGATCCCGCGCTCAAGGACGGCTTCTTCTACCGGCCCACCGTGTTCGCCGACGTCACCCGCGACATGCGCGTCGTGCGCGAGGAGACGTTCGGCCCGATCCTCACCGTCGAGCGCTTCACCACCGAGGACGAGGCGATCGCGCTGGCCAACGACACCCACTACGGGCTGGCCGGGGCGGTGTGGACCGCCGACCAGGCGCGGGCGCACCGCGTGGCGTCCGCGCTGCGGCACGGCACGGTGTGGATCAACGACTACCACCCGTACGTGCCCGGTGCCGAGTGGGGCGGCATGGGGCGGTCCGGGAACGGACGTGAGCTGGGCCCGACCGGGCTGGCCGAGTACCAGGAGCACAAGCACGTGTGGCACAACACCGCGCCGGAACCGGCGGGGTGGTTCGAGGGGTGACCCCGTAGCCGATCGACCGAGAGGCCCACCATGAGTTCCACAGCACGCACCGGGTCGGACCAGCGGAAGGCCCGAGCATGAGCGACAGGTACGACATCGTGATCGTGGGCGGGGGCTCCGCCGGGTGCGTGCTGGCGAACCGGCTGTCGGTCGATCCGTCGACCAGCGTGCTGGTGCTGGAGGCTGGTCGCAGCGACTGGCGCATCGACCCGTTCATCCACATGCCGGCCGCGCTGCCGTACCCGATCGGCAACCCGCTCTACGACTGGCGCTACGAGTCCGAGCCCGAGCCGTTCATGAACGGGCGGCGCATCTACCACGCCCGCGGCAAGGTGCTCGGCGGCTCCAGCAGCATCAACGGCATGATCTTCCAGCGGGGCAACCCGCTGGACTACCAGCGCTGGGGTGCCGACGAGGGCATGCAGACCTGGGACTACGCCCACTGCCTGCCCTACTTCAAGCGGATGGAGACCTGCACCGCGGGCGCCGACCTGTGGCGCGGCGGGTCAGGGCCGCTGCACCTGGAGCGGGGGCCGGCGACCAGCCCGCTGTTCGGGGCGTTCTTCGAAGCCGTCCAGCAGGCCGGCTACCCGCTCACCGACGACGTGAACGGCTACCGCCAGGAAGGCTTCGGCAAGTTCGACCGCAACGTCAAGCGGGGCAGGCGGTGGAGCGCGGCGCGCGCCTACCTGCACCCGGTGAGGAACCGCAAGAACCTCACCGTGCACACGCTGTCGTTCGTCACCGGGCTGCGCACCCGCGGCAACCGCGTCGTCGGCGTGGAGTACCTGCGCGGCGGGCGGTTGCGGCGCACCGTGGAGGCGGGCGAGGTCATCCTGTGCGGCGGCGCGATCAACTCCCCGCAGCTGCTGCAGCTGGCCGGCATCGGCAGCGCGAGCGAGCTCGAGCAGCTGGGCATCAAGGTCATCGCGGACCTGCCGGGCGTGGGGGAGAACCTGCAGGACCACCTGGAGGTCTACCTCCAGCACGCCTGCAAGCAGCCGGTGTCGATCGCCCCGTGGCTCAAGCACCGGCACAAGCCGCGCATCGGCGCGGAGTGGCTGTTCCTGCGCAGCGGCGTCGGCGCGTCCAACCACTTCGAGGCGGGCGGGTTCATCCGCAGCAACGACCGGGTGGACTACCCGAACACGATGTTCCACTTCCTGCCGATCGCCATCCGCTACGACGGCAGCCGGCCCGCCGCCGAGCACGGCTACCAGGTGCACATCGGCCCGATGTACTCCGACGTGCGCGGCACCCTCAAGATCACCTCGACGGACCCGCGCAAGCACCCGGCCCTGCGGTTCAACTACCTGTCGACGGAGAACGACCGCCGCGAGTGGATCGAGATCATCCGCGCCGCCCGGCACATCCTCGGCCAGCCGGCCTTCGCCGCGTTCGACGCCGGCGAGATCTCGCCGGGGCCGAGCGTCGAGACCGACCAGGAGATCCTGGACTGGGTCGCGCGGGACGCCGAGACCGCGCTGCACCCGTCGTGCACCGCCAAGATGGGCACCGACGAGATGAGCGTGGTCGATCCGCTGACCATGCGCGTGCACGGCGTGGACGGCCTGCGCGTCGTCGACGCCTCGGTGATGCCGTACGTGACCAACGGCAACATCTACGCCCCGGTGGTCATGCTGGCTGAGAAGGCCGCCGACATCATCCTCGGCAACGAGCCGCTCGCCCCGCTCGAGGTCCCGTACTACCGCTACCGCGACAACACCCCGCTCTACCCGCCGGGGGATCCCCGCAACGCCCTCGTCGACCAGTCCGGAGGCGCGCGATGAGCACCGCCGACCCCACGATGTCGACCAACGGCTCGGGCCCGGCCGCCCCGGCCGGCCTCCCACCCGTGAAGTGGGTGGTCTTCATCGGGGCGGCGATCGGCACCGCCGTCGTCACCCTGTGGGCGTTCCTCGCCCCGACCAACGCCCAGGAGGTGCTCGGCGCGGTCGTCGGCTGGGTGTCGACGTGGTTCGGCTGGTACTACGTCGCCCTCGCCACCGCGATCCTCGTGTTCGTGATCGGGATCGCGATCTCCCGCTACGGCAAGATCCGGCTCGGCCCCGAGCACTCCCGACCGGCGTTCAGCACGGCCACCTGGGCGGCGATGCTCTTCGCCGCCGGCATCGGCACCGACCTGATGTTCTTCGCCGTCTACGAGCCCGCCGTTCAGTACCTGACCCCGCCGAGCGGGCCCGGGCAGACGGTGGAGGCGGCCCGCGAGGCCACGGTGTGGGCGCTGTTCCACTACGGCATCAGCGGCTGGGGCATGTACGCGCTGATGGGCATGGCGATGGGGTACTTCGCCTACCGCATGAACCTGCCGCTGGCCGTGCGCTCAGCGCTCTACCCGCTGATCGGCAAGCGGGTCGACGGCGCCATCGGGCACTCGGTCGACATCGCCGCCGTGCTGGGCACGATCTTCGGCATCGCCACCTCGCTCGGCATCGCGGTCGTCGGCCTGAACGTGGGCCTGGACCTGCTGTTCGGGCTGCCGCAGGGGCTCGCGGTGCAGGCCGCGCTGCTCGTCGTCGGCGTCGGTGTCGCCACCGTTTCGGCGGTGTCCGGCGTCGACCGGGGCATCAAGCTGCTCTCGCAGGCGAACGTGCTGCTCGCGGTCCTGCTCGCCGTCTACATCCTCGTCACCGGTCGCACGTCGTACCTGCTCAACGCCGCCGTGCTCAACATCGGCGACTTCGTGCAGCGGTTCCCCGCGATGACGATGCAGACCTTCGCCTACGAGGACACCGGCGACTGGATGAGCCTGTGGACGCTGTTCTTCTGGGCGTGGTGGGTGGCCTGGGCGTCGTTCGTCGGGCTGTTCCTGGCCCGCATCTCGCGCGGGCGGACGATCCGCGAGTTCGTCGCCGGTTGCCTGGTGATCCCGTTCAGCTACATCGTCATGTGGATCACCATCTACGGGAACGCGGCGATCGAGCTGATCCGCTCCGGCAACACCCAGTTCGCCGAGACCGCCTCGGCCAGCCCGGAGGGCGGCTTCTACGCGCTGCTCGCCGAGTACCCGGCGTTCACCTTCGTCGCCGGGCTGGCCACGCTGGTCGGCCTGCTGTTCTACGTGACGTCGGCCGACTCCGGCGCGCTGGTGATGGCGAACCTGTCCTCGCACCTGCGCACGGTCCACGAGGACGGCCGGGCCGGCCTGCGGATCTTCTGGGCGCTGGCGACCGGTGCGCTGACGCTCGCGATCCTGTCCGTCGACGGCATCTTCGCGCTGCAGTTCGCCACGGTCATCATGGGCCTGCCGTTCGCGTTCGTGCTGGTCGCGGTGATGATCGGGCTGTTCAGGGCGCTGCGCGTGGAGGCCCATCGCGCGAGCAGCCTGGAACGCATGCTGCCGCGGCTGCTGTCCGGCCGCAGCATCGACGGCACCCAACCGAGTCCGGGCTCGTGGCGCCGACGCCTGACCAGAGCGCTCGCCCACCCGAGCCCGGAGCGCGGCCGCGAGTACCTCGTGGAGACGGCGCTGCCCGCGCTGCGGGAGGTCGCAGCCGAGCTGCAGCAGCAGGGCGTCGAGGACGCCGAGGCCGAGCTGCTGGAGCAGGACGGGATCACCTACGTCGAGCTGAAGGCGCCGACCGGCGATCCCGAGCACCCGTTCCGCTACTGCATCTGGCCGCAGGAGCTGCCGCTGCCCGCCTACGGCCCGGCGATCGTGGGGCAGGAGACCTACGTCCGGCTCGAGGTGCACCTCGACGAGGGCGGCCAGGGCTACGACGTCATGGGCTACACCCACACGCAGCTCATCGACGACGTGCTCGACCAGTACGAGCGGCACCTGGAGTTCCTGCGCCTGCAGCACGGCGCACCGGTCGAGGCCGGCGGCCCGGCGAACTGATCCGGCGGCTCAGCGGGGGAGGACCAGCACGCCGTCACCGGTGCCCACCACCAACGCGGTGCCGGTGACGGCGAGCGCCCCCGGGCTCCCGGGCACGTCGGCGGCGCGGGCCCCCGGCGCGGTGATCGACGCGACGACCGTCGCCGAGTCGGGGTCGATCACCGCGACCGCCCCGCTGGTCAACGCGTAGGCGCGGCTGCCGTCCGGGGCGGCCGCGACGGCGAGCGGACCCGCCACGCCGCGCACCTGCGTCACCGTGCCGCTGCGCGGATCGACCACCCACACCGCAGGCCGGTCCCGGACGAGCACCCGTGCTCCGGCGACGGCCACGTCGAGCGGGTAGTCCCCGACCGGGATCCGGTCCGTGACCGCCGCCGTCGCCGGATCGGCCACCAGCAGCTGCCCGCCGCCGTGCTGCAGCTCCACCCACGACGCGTACACCGCATCCAGCCCCGCGGCCGTGCCCGTGGGGGAGTTGCCGACGCTCGCCCGGTGCACGATCCGCGCGGTGGCCACGTCGACGACGGCCACCGTCGACAGCGTCGCGACGTACGCCCAGCGCCCGTCGGCGGACACGCTCAGCCCGTCCGCCACCGACCCGACGTCCGCGTCGGCCAGCACCGCCCCGTCCGCGGTCGACAGCACCGTCAGATCACCGTCCTGGGTGAGCACCAGCAGCCGGGTCCCGTCGGGGGTGAGCGCGGCCGCGTACCCGGGCACCGCCGCGAGCGGCGTCGCCGTCGCCGTGACCAGGTCGATCCGCGTCACGCCGGTGTCGTCGACCCCGAACGCGGTCCGCCCGTCCGCCGCCGCGACCAGGCTCGTCGGCTGCCGCATCGCGATCGTCACCGGCCCCACCGGCGCCACCGGCCCCACCGGCGCCGCCGACGTCGGCGCCGCCGTGGTCGGCGGGACCGCCGTGGTCGGCGGGACCGCCGTCGTGGCGGTCGCGGTCCCCGGCGGCAGCTGCGCCACCCCGCCGCTTCCTCGCCAGGGCGCGACGACCACCACCGTCGCCGCAGCAGCCACCACCACCGCAGCCCCGGCGGCAGCGGCGATCCACCGCACCGCCCGGCGTCTTCCCGGCGCCGCCTCCGCACCCGGAACCGGCGGTGTCGGCATCCCCGGTGCAGCGCCCAGCGCGGCCTGCGCGTGCGCGGCCAGCGCCCCCGCTGTCGGGTGCCGCTGCGCCGGGTCCTTCGCCATCCCGCGCGCGACCACGTCGTCCAGCGCCGGCGGGACCCCCGGCCGCAGCAGCGACGGCCGCGGCGGCGGCTGCATCAGGTGCGCCGACATCATCGGCACCGGCCCGGTCACCGGGAACGGCTTCTGCGCCGTCAGCGCCTCGTGCAGCACGCAGGCCAGCGCGTACACGTCGACCAGCGCGTTCAGCGGCGCATCGTCGAACCGCTCGGGCGCCATGTACGCGAGCGTCCCGACCGTCGCCCCGGCCGTCGTCACCGCCGTGTCGTCCCCACCGCGCGCGATCCCGAAGTCCGTCAGGTACGCCCGCCCGTCCGGCGTGACGAGCACGTTCGACGGCTTCACGTCCCGATGCACCAACCCCGCCCGGTGCGCCGCGTCCAGTGCCGCCGCCACCTGCGTGATCACGTGCACCGCCCGTTCGGGCGGCAGCGGCCCCTCCTGAACCAACAGCTGCGCCAGATCCGCCCCCTCGACGCACGGCATCGTCAGGTACAGCCGCCCGTCGATCTCCCCGACGTCCAGCACCGGCACGATGTGCGGATCCGACAGCCGCGCCGCCACCGCGCACTCCCGACGGAACCGCGCCGCGAACGCCGGCTCGCCCGCCAGCCCCGCCGCCAACCGCTTCACCGCGACCGTCTGCCCCGTGGCGGTGTCGCGGGCCCGCCACACCTCACCCATGCCCCCGCGGCCCAGCAGGTCGACCAGCACGTACCTGCCGAACCGCTCACCCGTCACCAGCGCATCCTCGCGCACCGCCGCCGCGCGGTGGAGCGGGGTCGCCGGAACGCCGCTCCCCACCCCGCCCGTTACTGTCGAACTCCCACCCACGGCTCCGACCCCGTCACGGGCCCCACCCCGGAGCCCAGGGAAGGACGAACGATGAAGTACCTGCTGATCATGCACAACAACCCCGAGCTCCTGAACTCCCTGCCCCCGGACGTCATGGACGCCATCGGCAAGGGCCACCAGGAGTTCATCGAGAAGATCAGGGCCTCCGGCGAGCTGATCGTCACCCAGGCCCTTGCCGATCCCTCCACCAGCAAGGTCGTCCGCACCCGCGACGGCGAACGCGTCGTCACCGACGGCCCGTACCTGGAGGCGAAGGAGTACCTGGGCGGCTACTACCTGATCGACGTCGAGAACGAGGAGCGCGCCCTCGAACTGGCCGCCATGATCCCCGACGCCGGCATCGAGGGCATGGGCGTCGAGGTGCGCGCCGTCATGTTCAGCCACGGAGCGGACATGTGACCAGCCCGGCCACCGGGGACCTGCTGCGCGACCTGGCGCCGCAGGTCCTCGGCGTGCTCGTCCGCCGGTACGGCCAGTTCGACCACTGCGAGGACGCCGTCCAGGAAGCCCTGCTCGCAGCCGCGCAGCAGTGGCCGCGCGACGGTCTGCCCGCTCAGCCCCGCAGCTGGCTGCTCACGGTCGCCACCCGGCGACTCACCGACGAGTGGCGCAGCGAGAGCGCCCGCCGCCGCCGCGAGGCCGAGCACGCCCTCGCCGATCCGGCGTTCGGCACCGGGCCCGTCGCCCCGCCGCCGGACGAGATCGAACCCGCGATCGACGACTCGCTCACGCTGCTCTTGATGTGCTGCCACCCGAAGCTGACGGTCCCGTCGCAGGTGGCGCTGTCGCTGCGGGCGGTGGGCGGCCTGACGACGGCGGAGATCGCGGCGGCGTTCCTCGTGCCCGAGGCGACGATGGCCCAGCGGATCAGCCGGGCGAAGAAGACCCTCAAGGACGTGCCCGGCGGGTTCGCGCTGCCGGAGGGCGAGGCGCGCCGGGAGCGGCTGCCGGCCGTGCTGCACGTGCTCTACCTGATCTTCAACGAGGGCTACACGGCCACCTCGGGGAAGGATCTGCAGCGCCCGGAGCTCGCGGCGGAGGCGATCCGGCTGGCCCGCGCGGTGGCCCGCGCCCTGCCGGACGACGGCGAGGTCGCCGGCCTGCTCGCCCTCATGCTGCTGACCCAGGCGCGCAGCCGCGCCCGCACCGATGCGGCCGGCCGGCTGGTGCCGCTCGCCGACCAGGACCGCTCGTTGTGGGACCGCGAGCTCATCGCGGAGGGCGTCGACCTGGTGAGCCGGGCGCTCGCGACCGCCCCGCTCGGCCCGTACCAGCTGCAGGCCGCGATCGCGGCGGTGCACGCCGAGGCGCCCGACGACGCCGGAACGGACTGGGCGCAGATCGCGATCCTCTACCGCATCCTCGACGCGCTCGCCCCGAACCCGATGGTGACGCTCAACCGCGCGGTCGCCGTCGCGAAGGTGGAAGGGCCACGAGCCGGGCTCGCGCTGCTGGAGCCGCTCGACGCCGACCCGCGCGTCGCGCGGCACCACCGGCTGACCGCGGTGCGCGCGCACCTGCTGGAGATGGCCGGCGACCTCGCCGGGGCGAAGGCGCAGTACGAGGAGGCAGCCCGGCGTACGGCGAGCCTGCCGGAGCGGGACTACCTGCGCCGCCGCGCGGCGGCGCAGGGCTGACCCGCAGCGGTGAGTCCGCAGCGGTGAGTCAGCAGGGCTCCGCGGCGGGGCCGGGGTCGGTGAGCTGGTGCATCTCGACGCAGACGCCCGGCCCTGGCCCGGCCTGCAGGCCGACCGCCAGCCGGTGCAGCAGGTCCCGCAGCACTCGGCGGTCCTCGGGGGCGAGCGGGGCGAGCAGCGCCTCCTCGGCTTCGCGCAGGGACCGCTGGACGGCGCACAGCCGCTCGTTGCCGGCCGGGGTGACGGTGATCCGCCGGGCCCGCCGATCGGCGGGATCAGGGCGGCGCTCGATGAGCCCGGCGGCCTCCAGGTCGTCGAGCAGGTAGGTCATCACCGTGCGGTCGACGCCCAGCTTGCGGGCCATCGCGAGCTGGCTGGGCGGGTCGCCGAGCGCGGCGGTGGCCAGGACGTGGTAGCCGCGCGGGCCGCCCGGCAGGTCGGTGAGCCTCGCCTCCGACAGCTGCCGGTAGGTGCGCAGCACCGCGAGCAGCGCCCAGCCGAGATCGGCCTCCAGCTGCTGCGGTGTGGTCATTGCCTCAGTCTACGGCGTCTGCGGAAGTTCTGTTGACACAATCTTCTGTGCGATAGAACATCTACTCGCACGCAGAAAGAATTCGACGGACGGAGCACTGGATGTCCACCCTCCTGCGCATCGACACGAGCATCCGCGCGGACGCCTCGGTGACCCGCGCGATCGGCGACACGCTGCAGAGCAGCTGGCTCGCCGCGAACCCCGGCGGGACGGTGGTGCGCCGCGACCTGGCCGTCGACCCGATCCCGACGCCCGCGTGGTCGAACGCGGTGGCCGCCGCGCAGACCGACGAGGCGCAGCGCACCCCGACCCAGCGGGCCGCGCTCGCGCTCGCCGCCGCGGTGGCCGACGAGGTCCTCGCCGCCGACCTGATCGTCGTCGGGGCGCCGCTGTACAACTACGGCGTCTCGGCCCACCTGAAGACCTGGATCGACCTGCTGCTCGCCGACGCCCGCTTCGCGCCCGGCACGGCGGCGCTGACCGGTCGCCCGCTGGCGCTGGTCGTCGCCCGTGGCGGCGGGTACGGGCCCGGCACTCCCCGTGAGGGCTGGGACTACACCACGCCCTACCTCATGCGGATCTTCGCCGAGGTCATGGGCGCCGACGTCACCCTCGTCGACACCGAGCTGACCCTTGCCGAGCACAACCCGGCCATGGAGCCGCTGCGTCCGCTCGCCGCCCAGCGGCTCGCCGATGCGCACCAGCGCGCCGACGAGGTCGGGCGCGAGCTCGCGAAGGCCGCCGTCACGGCTTGATCAGCGAGGGACCGGCGCGTTCCAGTGCCGCCACAGCGCGAGCACCCGCACCGCCGCGACGAGGAGGGCCCCGACCAGCGCGACCGGGAACGACGGCAGGCCCAGCTCGTGCCCGATGACCACCACGACGGCGCCGAGCAGGGCCGCCAGCGCGTAGATCTCCCGCCGCAGCACGGTGGGGATCTCGCGCAGCAGCACGTCGCGCAGCACACCGCCGCCGATGCCGGTGATCATGCCGACCAGGACCGCCGTGACCCCGGGGGCGCCGACGGAGAAGGCCGTCGCCGTCCCGGTCGTGACGAACAAGGCCAAGCCGAACGCGTCGGCGAGCTGCACCGCGCGCTGCAGCCGAGCCACCGCGGGGTGCCAGCGGAACACCAGCAGCCCCACCACGGCGGGCACCGACAGGAACGTCCAGTCCTGCAGCGTCGTCGGCGGGTTGATGCCCAGCAGGATGTCGCGCAGCACCCCGCCGCCGAGCGCGGTCACCGCGGCCAGCACGACCACGCCGAAGACGTCGAGCTTCGCGTACACGGCCGCGAGCGCACCGGACGCGGCGAACACCGCCACTCCGAGCAGGTCGAGCACCAGGAGCAGCGGTGGATCGGCGCTCATGCCAGGGCGGCGGGCAGCACCGCTGCCGCCTCGACCAGGCTCGGTCCGTACCAGGTCAGCAGACGGCCGCTGACCAACCGGGCCGGAGCGGAGAAGAACTGCGGGCCGTCGTCGGCGGTGAACCGGTACGGCTCGTCGGGCAGCACGACCAGGTCGTGCGGGGGCAGCTCCGCGGGATCGAAGCGCGGATAGCGCTCCGGGGAGTCGGCGAGGACGTTGTCGACACCGAGGCGGGTCAGCACGGACCCGGTGAACGTGTCCGAGCCGACCGCCATCCACGGCTTGCGCCAGATCGGCACCACCGCACGCCGCCGCGTCGCCGGATCGGGCAGCGCCGCCCAGGCCCGCTCAGCTTCCACCAGCCACGCGGGCTTGCCGAGCCGGCACGCGGCGAGCATCCGCGCCAGCGAGGTGAACGCTCCGTCGAGGGTGCGGATGTCGGTGACCCACACCGCGAGCCCGGCGGCGCGCAGCGCGTCCAGATCGGGGCGGCGGTTCTCCTCCTGGTTGGCCAGCACCAGATCGGGCTTCAGCTCGACGATCGCCTCGACGTCGGGGTTCTTCGTGCCGCCGATCCGCGCCACGTCCAGGTCAGCGGGATGGGTGCACCAGTTCGTCGCGCCGACGAGCAGACCGGGTGCGCTCGCCGCGACCGCCTCGGTGAGCGACGGCACGATCGACACGACCCGGCGGACCTCGGTGGGCACCGGCACGGGCCGCTGCTCGTCGTCGACGAGTTCGGCGATGACATCGGCCATGGGAGAACAGTACGGCGAGCGGACCGGGCCGCCGCGGACGCCGGTGTCACCGGGTCCGGGAATGCCGGGCGGTGCTGATCGTTCTGCTCTGTCGTGAGCACCCATCCGCTGGACAACCCGGTCTGGTCGGCGCTGACGGGCCCGCAGGCCGACATCGCGGAGCGCGCCGGCTCAGCCGTCCGCTACCCCGCCGACGTGTCGCCGTTCGCCGCGCTGCCCGCGGACGCCGACGACGCGGCGTGGGCGGCGCTGGCCGACCTCGTCGGCCCGACGACGATCGTGCTGACCGGGCCGGTGCACCGGCCGCCCGCGGGCTGGCGGGTGCTCGAGTCGATCCCGGGCGTGCAGCTCGACGGATCCGCCGTCGCCGGTGCTCCCGACCCGGAGGCGGTCGTGCTCACCGAGGCCGACGTGCCGGAGATGCTCGACCTGGTGCGCCGCACCCGGCCCGGACCGTTCGAGAAGCGCACCCACACCCTCGGCACCTACTACGGCATCCGGCGCGGCGGCGCGCTCGTCGCGATGGCGGGGGAGCGGATGCGCCCCGGCGGCTGGGCGGAGATCAGCGCCGTGTGCACCGATCCCGCGCACCGCGGTCAGGGCCTGGCGGGGCGGCTGACCCTCGCCGTCGCCGCGACCATCCGGGCCCGCGGGGAGCTGCCGTTCCTGCACACGGGCGCGGCGAACGCACCGGCGATCCGCCTCTACGAGTCGCTCGGCTTCCGGCTGCGGCGCGAGACGGCGTTCACGGCGGTGCGGCTCGACCGCAGCTACCCCGCCCGGTAGTGGGCGCGCACGATCTGCCGCAGCGCCGCCGCCGGCGGGGACAGCGTCCGGCCCGCGGCGGTGACCAGCGCGATCGCCCGGAACGCGCCGGGCACGGGCACCTCGACGATGTCGTCGTGCGTCGGGTGGGCGGCCGCCGGCAGCAGCGCGACGCCGAGCCCGGCGCTGACGAGCCCGCGCACGATCTCGCCGTCGCCGCCCTCGAACACCATGCGCGGCCGGAACCCGGCCCGCCGCGCGTGCCGGTCCAGTGCGGCGCGCAGCCCGTACCCGGGCAGGAACCCGATGAACGGCTCGTCGGCGGCCTCGGCGAGGTCGACCGAGGTCCGGTCGGCGAACCGGTGTCCGGCGGGCACGACGAGGTAGAGCGGGTCCTCGTCGAGCAGCTCGATCTCGACGCCGACGTCGTCCGGCGCGGGGGAGGTCAGCGCCAGGTCGACGTCGCCGGCGCGCAGCCGCTCCATGAGGATCGCGTGCGCGCCCTGGACCAGGTCGCAGCGCGCGTGCGGGTGCGCTGCGCGGAACTCCCGCAGGAGCCGGGGCACGTCGACACCGCCGAGCGCAGCGAGGAACGCGAACCCGACCCGGCCGCGCACCGGATCGGCCTCGCCGCGGATCTCCTGCACGCCCGCCACGATCTCGGCGGCGGCCCGTTCGGCGTACCGCAGCAGGATCCGGCCGGCTCGGCTGAGCCGCATCGTGCGCCCGGAGCGGACGAACAGCTCCACTCCGAGTTCGGCCTCCAGGCGGGCGATGCTGCGGGAGAGCGTGGACTGCGGGACGGCGGCGTCGCGGGCGGCACGGGTGACGTGCTCGGCGTGCGCGACGGCCAGGAAGCGGGCCAGGCGCGGCGCGGTCGCGGCCAGGATGTCGGCATCGTCCACCGCCACATCATCGCCCGGACGATGCAGGCTTGCATCGGTGGTGGACCGAACATGCATTGGACGCATCAGCCGGCGGGGACCTAACGTCAGTTGTCGATGACAACCATCGTCGAGGGACATGAGCGGGGCTCCGTCGGTTACCGCAGGCTCGGCATCGCGATGTGGTGCTCGGGAGTGGCGATCTACGCGCTCATCTACGCGGTGCAGGCGCTGCTGCCCGCCATCGCGGCGGACTTCGCCGTGTCCCCGGCGACGGCCAGCTTGGCGATGTCGGCCACCACGGGTGCGATCGCGCTGGCGATCATTCCCCTGTCGGCCGTCGCGGAGCGCTGGGGCCGGACCCGGACGATGACGGTGGCGACGGCGGTCTCGGCGGTGCTGGCGCTGGTCACCCCGCTCGCGCCGACGCTCGGCGTGCTCATCGCCCTGCGGGCGCTGCAGGGCGTGACGATCGCGGTGCTGCCCGCGCTGGCGGTCGCGCACGTGACCGCCGAGGTCGCCCCGCGGCACCTCTCCGGTGCCGTGGGCATGCTCATCGCGGGCAACACGATCGGCGGGCTCTCCGGACGGTTGATCGCCGGCACCATCGCCGATCTGAGCGGCTGGCGGCTCGGTCTCGCCGCGATCGGTGCGACGGCGTTGCTGTGCACGATCGGGTTCCGGCTCGCGCTGCCGCCGCAGCTCGCCCCGGACGGTGGCGGCGGCCGGCTGCGCGAGCTCGGTGCGCCACTGCGGCGGCACCTCGCCGATCCGGCGCTGATGCGCCTGTTCCTGATCGGGTTCCTGATGATGGGCACGTTCGCGACGGTCTTCAACTACCTCGGTTTCCGCCTCATCGCACCGCCGTTCTCGCTGCCGGCGAGCGTCGCGGGCCTGGTGTTCCTCGCCTACCTCCTCGGCTCGTGGACGTCGACGGCGGCGGGCAGGCTGGCCGACCGGGTGGGTCGCCGCCCGGTGCTGTGCGGTGCCGCGCTGATCGCCGTCGTGGGCGCCGTCGTGAGCGTGCCGGACGTGCTGGCCGTGATGCTGCTGGGGTTGCTGGTGATGACGGTCGGGTTCTTCGCCGCGCACACGGTGGCCAGCTCGTGGGTGAGCCGGCGCGCCGTGCTCCTGCCCGACGGCAGGCCCGCGATCGCCTCCGCCCAGTACCTGTTCGGCACCTACGCCGGCAGCAGCATCGTCGGCACCGTCGGCGGGCTCGCCTACGACGCGGGCGCCTGGCCGGCGACCGCGGCCTACATCGCGGCGCTGCTGGTCGCGACGCTGGTGCTCGCGCTCGGCGTGCGGCCGCTGCCCGCGGCGCCCTGACGCACCTCCGGAGCTCCGGCCAGCAGGAGCAGCACCTTCCCGAACAGCTCATCGGGCACGGCCGGTGGATCGATCCCGGACTCGACGGCCAGCCCGTTGCTCAGTGCGAACAGCACGACCGCGAGCTCGTCGACGGGCAGCGGCAGCCGCAGGCCCGTCTGCTCGGACAGCCGCACGAGGCCGCGGGCGACGGCGCCGCGCGCCTCTCGGCGGCGCTGTCGCAGCGCCGCCCTCCGCTCCGGGTCGTGGTGGGACAACGCGAAGTACTCCGCGAGGATCCGGTGCCATGCCGCGTCGACGCGCATGGCGCGCACCAGCACCGCGGCTGCCTCGGTGATCGCCGCGTACGGATCGGGTGCCTCGGTGATCTCGGCCAGCGCCCCGGTCAGCCGCGCCATGGCGTGCTCCTCCATGAGCGCGAGCACGAGATCGTCCTTGCTGGCGAAGTTGGAGTAGACCGCGCCCTTGGTCATGCCCGCGGCCTCGGCGACCTCGCTGATCGACGAGGCGGCGATCCCGCGCTCGCCGAACACGGCGAACGCCGCGTCGAGCACGCGCCGTCGGGTCTCGGACCGGGCGGGACGGGTGCGAGCCGGTCGGGTGCCTTCTGCCACGACGGCGTACCCCTTCGCGTTCGGACTCGTTCCCCGTGGTGGCGGGGCATGGATACCAGTCGGTGCGGCCGACGGTGCGTCGTCGCGGTGGTCTGGCCCGTGATCGGGGCGGGCCAGACCACCCCCTTGTGCGTGCTGGTGCGCGGATCCGGCGGCACATCCTACGCGGACGTGAGCGTTCCCCCGTGACCGGCTCGTCGTCTTCGTCCGGATTTCCCGGTTCGTGGCCGAGGCGTCCCGTGCGCCGCCGGCCGTTCCCGACCCCACGGCCGTACTGTCCTGTCCGTGCGCTCGCGCGTCCCCCTCGTCGTCCTGGCCGTCCTCGTGCTGGCCGGTGGCATCGTCGCCGCCGTCGCCACCCGCGGTGGTTGCACGCTCGACGACGTGCCACCTGTCCCCGCCACCGGCGAGACCCGGCCACCCGACCTGGCCGCCCTCGGGGCCGCCCCTCCCGCGCACGCCACCCCCGTCGGCGACGTCGACGCGCTCGCCGCGACGCCGGACGCCGACGTCCTCCTCGCCGGGGCGGTGCTGTCGGCCCGCCACCCGCGAACCGGAGCACTGCTGTGGAGCGTCGCCGTGCCCGGCGAGACCGCGACCATCGCCGTGTCCGGGAACCGCGTCGTCGGTGCCACCACCACCGACCGCCTCCGCATCTTCGGCCTCGACGCCGCCACCGGGACCGACCGCTGGTGCCGCGAGCGCGGCGCGTCGGCGTGGCCGACGAGCCCGCTCGTCACGGTGGGGGATCGGGCGGTCCTGGCCCGGCAGGGCGCGCTGACCGCCGTCGACGCGACGACCGGCGCCGTCGCCTGGGAGGTCCCGGCCACGGCGACCCGCCTCCTCCCGGCAGGCGGCCGCATCGTGGCTGACACCGGCGCGAGCTACGCCGTCTCCGACGGCGCGCAACTCGCGCCACCCGTCCCGGACGCCGAAGCCGTGGCCGCCGACACCGACCTCACGCTCCTGCGCCGCGCGGGCCAGCTCGTCGCGATCGACCGTGCCGGCACGACCCGGTGGACCGCTCCCAGCCGCGGCACCGGCGACCACTCCGCCACGATCCTCGCCGACGGCGTGGTCCTCGACGCCGTCCGCACCGAGATCGGCGACCGCTCCGGTTTCCGCGGCCTCGACGCCGCCACCGGCGGCCAGCTCTGGCGCACCGACGACGACGTCCTCGGCGGCCGCAGCTTCCGGGCGTTCGTGCCGGCCGGCGGCCATCCCCTCGTCGTCGCGCGCAGCGCCGTCGGCCGTTACGACCCGCACACGGGTGAAGCCCGCATCGCCACCGCGGACGGCACCGTCGCGGCCCTCGCGACCGACCCGACCGGCCGCGTCGCCCTCGTCCTCGACGGCGTGCTCGTCAGCTACCCCCGGGCACCCCGGTAGGCGCCCCGCCCCGGACCCCGTCGCCCGCTCGCCCGGCCGGTGGGTGAGCGGGAGGACGCGCCTCGAGCGGTGGTCCGACCGCGTCACGAGAACCGCGACTCGCGCCGAGTCGGCGGCCCGGGGCATCGCCCCGGGCCGCCGGACCCCTACATGTTCCGTCGGTACTGGCCCCCGACCTCGAAGAACGCTTCCGTGAGCTGCCCGAGCGAACACACCCGCGCCGCCTTCATCAGCTCGTCGAACACGTTCCCCTCACCGGTCGCGACCTCCTGCAGCCGCCGCAGCGCCTCCTTGGCCTCGCTGGAGTGCCGCGCGTGGAAGTCCTGGAGCCGCTGGAGCTGGCTCTGCTTCTCCTCCTCGGTCGCCCGAGCCAGCTCGATCTCCTCCGGGATGGGGTCGCCGTTCGGGTTGCGGAAGGTGTTGACCCCGATGATCGGCAGCGAGCCGTCGTGCTTGCGGTGCTCGTACAGCAGGGACTCGTCCTGGATCTTCCCGCGCTGGTAGCCGGTCTCCATCGCGCCGAGCACGCCACCGCGGGCGGTCAGGCGGTCGAACTCGGCGAGGACGGCCTCCTCGACGAGGTCGGTCAGCTCCTCGATGATGAACGAGCCCTGCAGCGGGTTCTCGTTCATCGACAGGCCCCACTCGCGGTTGATGATCAGCTGGATCGCGAGGGCGCGGCGCACCGATTCCTCGGTGGGGGTGGTGACGGCCTCGTCGTAGGCGTTGGTGTGCAGCGAGTTGGCGTTGTCGTAGAGCGCGCAGAGCGCCTGCAGCGTGGTGCGGATGTCGTTGAAGGCCATCTCCTGGGCGTGCAGGGAGCGGCCCGACGTCTGCACGTGGTACTTGAGCTTCTGCGAGCGCTCGTTCGCCCCGTACTTGTCGCGCATCGCGATGGCCCAGATCCGCCGCGCGACCCGGCCGATCACCGAGTACTCCGCGTCCATGCCATTGGAGAAGAAGAACGACAGGTTGGGCGCGAAGTCGTCGATGTGCATGCCGCGGGCCAGGTACGACTCGACGTAGGTGAACCCGTTGGCGAGCGTGAACGCGAGCTGGCTGATCGGGTTCGCCCCGGCTTCGGCGATGTGGTAGCCGGAGATGGAGACCGAGTAGAAGTTGCGGACCTTGTGGCGGATGAACCACTCCTGGATGTCCGCCATCATCCGCAGGGAGAACTCGGTGGAGAAGATGCAGGTGTTCTGGCCCTGGTCCTCCTTGAGGATGTCGGCCTGCACGGTGCCGCGCACGTTGGCGAACACCCGCGCCTCGATCTCCTCGCGCTCGGCGGCGTCGGGCTCGCGCCCCTCCTCCTCGCGGAACCGGTCGATCGCCTGGTCGACGGCGGTGTTGAGGAAGAACGCGAGGATCGTCGGTGCCGGGCCGTTGATCGTCATCGACACCGACGTGGTCGGCGCGGTGAGGTCGAAGCCCTTGTAGAGCTCCTTCATGTCGTCGAGCGTCGCGATCGAGACGCCGGAGGTGCCGATCTTGCCGTAGATGTCCGGGCGGGTGTCGGGGTCGCGGCCGTAGAGGGTGACCGAGTCGAACGCCGTGGACAGGCGCTTGGCCTCGGAGAACTCCGAGAGGATCTTGAACCGGCGGTTGGTGCGGAACGCGTCGCCCTCACCGGCGAACATGCGGGCCGGGTCCTCGCCCTCCCGCTTGAACGGGAACACGCCCGCGGTGAACGGGAAGCGGCCCGGCAGGTTCTCCTTGCGCAGGAACCGCAGCAGGTCGGCGTCCTCGGTGTGGGTCGGCAGCGCGACGCGGGGCACCTTGTTGCCGGAGAGGGTCTCGCGGGTGAGCCTGGTGCGCAGCTCCTTGTCGCGGACCTTCACCACCATCTCGTCACCGCTGTAGGCCTCGACGACATTCGGCCAGGTGTCGAGCAGCTCGCGGCAGTCGGCCGGCAGCTCCTCCTCGACCTCGGCCAGCTTCGCCTCGAGCTCGGCGCGGGCGGCGGAGTCACCGACCAGGTCGCGGGCGGTGCGCAGGTGCTGGCGCTTGCGGGCGGCCTCGACGGCCTTCTCGGTCTCCGCGTGGTAGCGGCGGACGGTCTCGGCGATCTCGGACAGGTAGCGCACGCGCTCCGGCGGGATCACCGAGGTGTGCACCGACGAGGTCTTGGTGTCGACCTTGGGCAACCGGCCCTGGATCCCCTCGCCCAGCAGCAGGTCGCGCAGGAAGTGGTAGAGCGCCGTGACGCCGTCGTCGTTGAAGCGGGCGGCGCTGGTGCCGAAGACCGGCATGTCCTGCCAGCTCTGCCCGAACGCGTCGCGGTTGCGGACCAGCTGGCGGCTGACGTCGCGCAGCGCGTCCTCGGCGCCCTGCCGCTCGAACTTGTTGATCGCCACGGCGTCGGCGAAGTCGAGCATGTCGATCTTCTCGAGCTGCGATGCGGCGCCGAACTCGGGCGTCATCACGTAGAGCGAGTGGTCGACGAACGGCACGATGCCCGCGTCGCCCTGCCCGATCCCGGGCGTCTCGACGATGATCAGGTCGAAGTCGGCGGCCTTGAGCACGGCGAGGGCGTCGCCGAGGTGCTGGGGCACGCCGCCCTCGTTGCCGCGGGTGGCCATGGACCGGAAGAACACGTTCTCGCCGAGCGCGTTCATGCGGATCCGGTCGCCGAGCAGCGCCCCGCCGCCCCGTCGCCGGGTCGGGTCGACCGCCAGGATCGCGATCTTGAGCTTGTCCTCCAGGTCGAGCCGGAAGCGGCGCACCAGTTCGTCGGTGAGCGACGACTTACCGGAGCCGCCGGTGCCGGTGATGCCGAGGACGGGGACCTTGCGCCGCGGGGTGAGGTCCAGGTCGGCGGGCAGCCGGCCGGCCTCGGCGAGGGTGAGGGCGCGGGAGAGCGTGGTCGGCTCGCCGGTGTAGAGGCCGTCGAACGAGCTCGGCGGGGTCTGCGCGAGGTCGACGTCGCACTCGCGGATCATCACGTTGACCATGGCCGGCAGACCCAGGCGCTGGCCGTCCTCCGGCGAGAAGATCCGCGCGACGCCGCGGGAGTGCAGCAGCTCGATCTCCTTGGGGACGATGACGCCGCCGCCCCCGCCGTAGACCTTGATGTGGGCGGCGCCGCGCTCGCGCAGCAGCTCGACCAGGTAGGTGAAGTACTCGACGTGCCCGCCCTGGTACGAGGAGACGGCCACGCCCTGCACATCCTCCTGGATGGCGGCGGTGACCACCTCGTCGACCGAGCGGTTGTGCCCGAGGTGGATCACCTCGGCCCCTTGGCGCTGCAGCAGGCGCCGCATGATGTTGATCGCCGCGTCGTGGCCGTCGAAGAGGCTCGCGGCGGTGACGAAGCGGACGGGATGCACGGGCACGTGGAGCTCGGCCATGCAAGTTAGTTTGACTTCCTAGTATCGGACCTGCAAGAGATAGCGCTGACGTCACACGCCAGACGTGCAGGTGACCCGGGGAAGCTCCGGGAAGAAGGCCAGGTCAGGCCGCGGCGTCGAACTCGGCGGGCTCGGCCGGACGCGGCCGCGGTGTCGAGGCGGCGGGTCTGCGCCGCAGGCGGGCGCCGAGCGCGTGCACCAGCACGCCGGTCAGTGCGAGCACGAACCCGGCAACGATGATCGCGACCACTGCCGCGTCCGGGGCCACGATGCCGATCATCAGCGAGACCGGGGGCCACCACAGCAGTGCGCGGAACGAGCCGGGGACCGTCCACTCCCGTGCGTCTCGCCGCATGGCGAGTTCCTACCCGATCCCGTGCAGTGTCAATCACCCGGGGTGAACCGGACGATCACGCGCGGCGCGGGATGCGAGGTTCCCGTGCGGCAGGTCGGATCACTAGGTTGCGGGCGTGGACTACTCCGCATTGCTGCTGTCCGAGAACGCCGCGCTCGCCGACCTCGTCCACGGCGCCGACCACACCGTGCCCGTGCCGACCTGCCCCGGCTGGACGATCCGCAAGCTCGCGGCGCACATCGCCCGCGGCGACCGCTGGGCGGCGACGATCATCCGCACCCGCGCTACCGAGCGCGTCGATCCGCGCACAGTGCCCGGCGGTGAACAGCCGGCCGACCTCGACGCCGAGCGGGAGTGGGTGCGCGGCGGGGCGCAGGCCATCCTCGACGCGGTCGCCGAGGTCGGGGGCGGCACCGAGGTCTGGACCTTCACCGGCCCGAAGCCCGCGGCCTGGTGGATCCGCCGCAGGCTGCACGAGCAGACCGTGCACCGCGCAGATGCCGCGCTCGCCCTCGGCCGGCCGTTCGAGATCGCGCCGGAGCTGGCCGCCGACGGGCTGTCGGAGTGGTTCGACATCGTCGCCTCCCGCCCGGAGAGCCCGCTGCCGGACGGGGCGACGCTGCACCTGCACGCCACCGACGACGGCCTCGGCGAGGACGGGGAGTGGGTGCTGCGCGGGACCCCGAGCGGGGTGGTGTGGGAACACGGCCACGAGAAGGCCGACGCCGCCGTCCGGGGGACGGCGGCGGACCTGCTGCTGGCGGCGCTGCGGCGCACGGTCGACGGGGTGGAGGTCCTCGGCGACGCCGAGGTGTGGAAGCGCTGGCTGGACCACACGGACTTCGCCTGACGGTGAGCCGCGGCCCGGAGCTCACCCGGCGTGCACCAGGTCCGGCCGCGGCTTCGGCGGCAGCAGCCGCGCCAGCCCCACGACCACCAGCATGAGCACCGCGGTCAGCCCGAGCACCACCGTCACCGACGCCGTGACCTGACCCGCTTCGAGCAGCCCGAAGAACACCGTGCCCAGCACGGCCGTGCCCGCGGTGGCGCCGAGCTGCTGGTCGGCGTTGAGCACCCCGGACGCGGAGCCGACCATGTCCAGCTCCACCCCGGCCAGGGTGATGTCGAAGAACGGTGTCATGGCCAGGCCGATCCCGACGCCCGTGACGAGCAGCGCCGGGGCCAGCGCCCAGCCGCTCACGGCGGGACCGGCCGCGACGAGCGCGGCGGCGGTGCCGAGGATCCCGGCGACCGCGATCGCGGCGCCGAGCTGGATGCACGCCCGGCCCAGCTTCTGCGCCAGCCAGGCCCCGGCCACCGTCGCGCCGATCGCGATGCCCAGCGCCCACGGCGCCTGCGTCAGCCCGGCCTCCAGCGGGGTGAAGCCGAGGGAGAGCTGCAGGTGCAGGCCGAGCGCGAACACGAGCCCGGTCAGCGAGCCGAACAGCACCAGCCCCAGCACGAGGCCACCGGTGTAGGCGCGGATGCGGAACAGCCCTGGCTCGACCAGCGGCGCCCGGCCGGCCCTCGACCGACGCACCTGGTGCACGGCGAACAGCGCGAGCACCGGCACCGCGGCGACCATCATCGCGAACGTCCAGCCGGGCCAGCCCAGCTCGCGGCCCTCGACGAGCGGGAAGATCAGCAGTGTGAGGCCGAGGCTGACCAGCACGAAGCCCATCGGGTCCGGCCGCGGGCTACCGGCGGCTCGCGACTCCGGCAGGATCGCCGCGGCCAGCGCGAACGCGGCGAGGCCGAGCGGCACGTTCAGCAGGAACACGGTGCGCCAGCCGGCGTCGGCCGGGTTCCAGGCGATGAGGACGCCGGCAACGACGGGCCCGGCGACGGCGGCGAGCCCCATCACCGGCCCGTAGGCGCCGAACGCCTTCGGCAGCTCCGCCGGCGGGAACATCGACTTCATGATCCCGAAGCCCTGCGGGATCAGCAGGGCGCCGAACAGGCCCTGCAGAACGCGGCTGGTGATCAGCATCTCCGGTGAGGCGGCGAAGCCGCAGAGCGCGGACGCCGCGACGAACCCGGCCAGCCCGACCAGGAACATGCGCCGGCGGCCGTACAGGTCGCCGAGTCGGCCGCCGGTGATGAGCCCGACGGCGAACGCGAGCGTGTAGCCGGCGGCGATCCACTGGATCGTCGCGCCGTCGCCGCCGAGGTCGGCACGGATGGACGGCGCGGCGACACCGACCACCGTGGCGTCGAGCAGGTCCATCACCTCCGCGCCGAGGATCGCGGCGAGGGCGAGCCATCGCCATCGGTAAGCGGTTGCGGCACCGGGCGGCGCCGCGGGAACGGGGGTGCCGGTCATGACCACTCCGATCTCGAACAGTGTTCGTTGGCGAACGGTGTTCTACTACGGCTCCGTAAGCGTGTCAAACGGTGTTCGTTGGCGAACGTCGTTCGGTCAGGCCTATCCTCAGGGCGTGACCGACCGCGACCCGACTGAGCCGGACTGGTGGACCCCCCGCAAGCCGATGCGCCGGCACGGCCTGTCCCGCGCCGCGGTGATCGAGGCCGGGCTGCGGGTGGTGCGCGAGGAGGGCATGGACGCCCTGTCGATGCGGCGGATCGCCGCCGAGCTGAACACCGGCGCGGCGTCGCTGTACGCGCACGTCGCGAACAAGGAGGAACTGCTCGAGCTGCTCTTCGACGAGGTGGTCGGCGAGATCCCGCTACCGGAGCCGGATCCGGCGCGCTGGCGCGAACAGGTCACGCAGCTGTGGACCGACTCGCACGCCACGATGCTGCGCTACGGCGACATCGCCCGGTTCGCCATCGGGCACATCCCGGTCGGCCCGAACTCCATGCGCCTGTCGGAGATCACGATGACGCTGCTGCGCATGGGCGGGGTGCCCGACCACGCCGTGGCCTGGGCGGTCGACGTGGTCGGCGGCTTCGTCACCTTTCGAGCCGTCGAGGACGCCACGCGCGAGGACGCGGCCAAGGATCCCGCCTTCTACCGGCGCTACCAGCGCTACTTCGCAGGGCTGCCCGCCGACCGGTTCCCGGTGACGGCGGCGCTGGCCGGCCAGCTCACCACCGGGGACGACAAGCAGCGCTTCCGGTTCGGGCTGGACCTGCTGGTCGGCGGCCTCGCCGCGCTGGCGGAGCCGCCGGAGCACGGCTAGACGCGGGTCAGGTCGTCGTCGAGCAGCTCCATCAGCACGCAGTCGTGCCAGGTGCCGTCGGCGCCGCGCTCGTACCGGCGCATCACGCCGACCTTGCGGAACCCGGCCCGCATGCAGCTGCGCACCGCGCGGTCGTTGTCCGCGCCCGGGTCGATCGTGACGCGGTGGTGGCCGCGCGCGAACAGCCACTGCGACAGCGCGCGCAGCGCGTCGCTGCCCAGGCCCTGGTTCTGGTAGTCCGGGTGCAGCGCGATGTCGAGCGCGGCGTGCTTGTGGTCGGGGTCGAGCTCCTCGCGGTAGATGATCAGGCCCGCGACCTCGCCGGCCAGCTCGATGGCGTAGCAGTTCGGGCCCAGCAGCTCGCGGCGGACGCGTTCGAGGTCGTAGCCGCCCCACCAGGTGGCGATCTCCTTGTGCCGCAGGATGTCCAGGAACGTCCGGACGTGGTCGGCGGTGGCGGGGCGCAGCACGACGGTCTGGCCGGCGATCGGGCCGGGATCGGTGATGGTCACGGGGTCAGCTCCAATCGGGACCGTTCGACGAGCGAAGCCGCACTGAGCGGTTGTTCGAACACGGCGACGGCGGTGCGGCCGTCCAGGCGCAGGGTGGCGATGGTGTTGCCGAAGAACGGGCCGGCGAGCTTGCGCCAGGTCACGCGCTTCGGCGGGGCGCCGGCGCGGCTCGCCCACAGGTCGGCGAGCCGGGTGGCGACGCGGGACCACGCGGCCCGGAAGAACGGTGGTACGAACCAGTCGAGCACGTTGTGCACCGGGGAGCACACCAGCTGGTGCACGGGTGCCGCCCCGGGGGACGCGTCGGCCAGCTGCGCCGCCGCCGCGTAGCTGTCGTGGACGTCGCCGGAGACCACCGACACCGACGCCACCCCGCTCGACGCCGCTCGCGCGACGAGCGCCGTGAGCCGGTCGAACGAGGCCCGGAACGCCGGCCAGTGCTCCAGGTCGGCGGCCTGGCGGACCTTCTCGGCCAGCCGGCCGCGTCGGCCGGGGCGGTGCGCCGAGATCTCGTTGGCCGTCTCCAGCTCGGCGATCGCAGGTGGCATCAGCCACGGCAGCGACGTCCCCAGCACCAGGTGGTCGACCTCGCCCGACGCGCGGACCTGCTCCTCGACCCAGCGGAACTCGTCGTCACCGAGCATCTCGCGGCGGCCGTCGAGGATCCGGCCGTTGCGCGAGTCGATCATGACGATGCGGGTGCGGCCGACGTCCCAGCGGAAGCTGAACCGCACGTCCTTCGCGCCGCCGGTCTCCGCGTCGGCGCGGTCGGCCAGCGCCTCGACGATCGGCCACGCGTCGCCGTCGTGGGTGAGCACGGCCTGCCAGTCCCGGTCTGCGGCCAGCTGGTCGGGGGAGAGGTTGCCGAGGTGCTGGAACACCCAGTAGGACGCCAGCGCTGAGCGGATCCGGGTGCGCCACCAGGGCTTGCGCCGGATCTCCGCGCGCCAGGCCGCTGAGGTGTTCCAGTCGTCGCGCACGTCGTGATCGTCGAAGATCATCGCCGTGGGGACGGTCGACATGATCCAGCGGATCTCCGGATCGCTCCACGCGGCGACGTAGAGGCCGACGTACTCGTCGAACCCGACGATCTCGTCGTCGGGCCAGTCCGGGTTCCGGTCGGTGCGGGCGGCGAGCCGGCGGCGGTGCTGCGGGGTCAGCTCGTCGGCGTAGACCTGGTCGCCGAGCAGCAGCAGCGCCTCCGGCCACTCCTCGACCGGCCCGCGGGCCATGCGCGCGGCGAACGCGTCGAGCGCATCGATGCCCAGCCGGCGGGCGAACGCGCGATCGTCGACCTTGCCGTAGCGGCAGGAGCCGAAGACGATCTGCGCCCGTCCCGCCGTCGCCGGTCCGCGCGTCGGGATCACGCTCGGCGGGAACGGGCTGGTCGCGGGCGGCCACACCTGTTCACCGTCCAGCTCCACCGAGTACGGGGTGCGGGTGTCGGGGGTGAGCCCGGTGAGCGGCACGAGCGCGAAGTGGTGGCCGGCGATCTCGACGGTGCGCGCGGTCGCGTCGAGCACCTGCACGGTGGTCGGCCGGCTCGTCTGCACCCACACGAGCGCGGTCGTCTCGCCGACGTGCCGCAGTATCGGACCCAGGACGAGCGACATCGGCGACACCCTACCGAGGGGTGGTCAGTCGCCGTCGAGCGCGAGCAGCGCGGCCCCGATCTTGCCGGCCGCGGCGCCGAAGTTCGCCGGCACGATCGGCGCGACGCCGCGCGCAGTGGGGGCGTAGGCGTACTCGCGGGCGGCGATCCGCGCCGGGCCGAGCAGCAGCTCGCCCGTCTCGACCAGCCCGCCGCCGACGACCACCGCCTCCACCTCGAAGATGTTCGCCAGCGAGGCGATGCCGACGCCGAGCCAGCGGCCCAGGCGGAAGAACAGGGAGCGCGCGGTCTCGTCGCCCTGCTCCACCGCCTCCACGACGGTGCGCCCGGTGACCTTCCCGGTCTGCCGGCCCAGCCGCGCGATGAGCCCGTCCGGGTCGTCCTCGGCGGCCTCGCGGGCCATCCGGCCCAGCGCCGTGCCCGACGCGTACGCCTCGAAGCAGCCGTGGTTGCCGCAGCCGCACCGCGGCCCGTCCGGGTTGAGCACGATGTGGCCCAGCTCGGCACCCATGCCGGTGGGGCCGCGGTAGATGCGGTCGTCGAACACCAGACCGCCGCCGATGCCGGTGCCCACGGTGATCAGCACCATGTTCCGGTACGGCTCGCCCAGGCGGGCCTCGGCGAGCGCGGCGACGTTGGCGTCGTTGTCGACCCGCACAGGCAGGCCGGTGAGCTTCTCCAGCTGCTCACGCACCGGCCAGTCCCGGTAGGCGTTGTTGGGCGCCCACAGCAGCACCCCGGCGGGCCACTGCACGATGCCGGCGGCGCCGACACCGATCGCGCTGACCTCGGGGTGCTCCGCGCGCAGCTGCTCGATCAGGCGCTCCAGCACCGCGGTGACCGCCACGGCGTCGGACTCGGCCGGGGTCGGCTCCGTCCGCTCCGCGAGGACGGTGCCGTTCTCGTCGACCACGGCGCCGGCGATCTTCGTACCGCCGACGTCGAGCCCGATCGCCGTCCTGGGACCTGCCGCTGCGCCTGCCACGTTCGCATGATGCCACCCCGTTTGGATCGATCAAGCCGGGCCGTCCGCCGAGCCGATCGTCGCGGGCTCCGATCGGGGGTTTGGTGCCCGGCGGAGGCGGGAACCGAGTGGCCATGCTCTTGCGTCGAGTTGCCCGACCCATGCTCGCGGCGATCTTCATCTCCGGCGGGATCAACGCCCTGCGCAACCCGGCCGGTCACGTCGAGGCTGCGCGGCCACTGCTCGAAGCGGTCTCGCCCGCCGTCGACCGCGCGGTCCAGGCCGCGCCGGTCGACCAGCGGCCGAGCGACGAGACGCTGGTCAAGGCCGATGCCGCGGTGAAGGTCGTGGCCGGGACGATGCTGGCACTCGGCAAGGCGCCGCGCCTGGCGGCCACCGCGCTCGCCGCGTCGATCGTGCCGACGACGCTGGCCGCGCACCGGTTCTGGGAGGAGACCGACCCGCAGGCCCGTGCGGCCCAGCAGGTCCAGTTCTTCAAGAACGTGAGCCTGCTCGGCGGGCTGCTCATCGCCGCGGCGGACACCGCGGGCAAGCCGTCGCTGGGCTGGCGCGGCCGCCGAGCCGCCGAATCCGCCGTCACCACGCTGAGCGAGGCGGGCGACGTGGTCGCTCAGCGCTTGACCGGCGCGCAGGCCCCAGATCGGGCCGCCCCCGAACGAGCCAAGGAACGCGCCGCCGGGATCGCCGCCGGACTGACCGGGCTCGGCTCCGGGGCGGCTGCCGCGCTCTCCGACCGGGCGACGAAGGCCGGCGCGGAGCTCGTCCGGGTCGGCGGCGATGTCTCCGACGAGTGGGTCGCGCGGGCCGGGAAGGCCCGCAAGCGCGCCGAGAAGCGGGCCGCCGCACTGCGGAAGAAGGCCGAGAAGAAGCGCGCCCGCCTGGAGAAGCAGGCCGAGCGGCGCGCCGCCGAGTGGGCGAAGGCGGCGGCGACGAGGCGTGCGGCGTGGGAGAAGGCCGCGCAGAAGAAGCGCCGCCAGCTCGAGAAGCAGGCTCCGCACGTGCTCGACCAGGTCGGCACTCAAGCCGCCAGGCTCGGCCACGACCTCGCCGTGCGCGCGAGCGCCGTGGGGCACGAGATCGCCCAGCAGGCCGAGGGTGCTGCCCAGGACGCCCGCAAGCGGCTCGCCGCCGCGCGCAGCTGACGCACAGGACCACCCGGCGACACCGGCCGCCCGGTGATCCGCGGATCCCGGGCGGCCGAGCAACGTCCTCAGCCGGTCAGGAACCCGCCGGACTGACGCTCCCACAACGCCGCGTACTGCCCGCCCGCCGCGAGCAGCTCCGCGTGCGTGCCCTGCTCGACGATGCGGCCCTGCTCGACCACGACCAGCCGGTCCATGCCGGCGACGGTGGACAGCCGGTGCGCGATCGCGATCGTCGTGCGGTCGCGCATCAGCCGGTGCAGCGCTTCCTGGATGAGCGCCTCGCTCTCCGAGTCGAGCGCGCTGGTCGCCTCGTCGAGCAGCAGGATGGCGGCGTTGCGCAGGATCGCGCGGGCGATCGCCACCCGCTGCCGCTGCCCGCCGGACAGCTTCACCCCGCGCTCGCCGACCAGGGTGTCGAAGCCGTCCGGCAGCGCCTCGGCGAAGTCGAGGACGTGCGCAGCGGCCGCGGCGGCGCGGATCTCCTCCGCGGTGGCGTCCGGGCGGCCGAACGCGATGTTCTCGCCGAGCGTGCGGTGGAACATCACCGGGTCCTGGGGCACGTAGGCGATGCGGCTGCGCAGGTCGGCCTGGGTCAGCCGGCGCACGTCCTGGCCGCCGACGAGGATCCGCCCACCCTGCACGTCCGTCAGCCGCAGCAGCAGCCGCAGCATCGTCGTCTTGCCGCCGCCGGAGCGGCCGACCAGGCCGACCCGCTCGCCGTCGCCGATCACCAGGTCGAGCCCGTCGAAGAGCGGGCGGTCCTGGCCGGAGTGGGTGAAGCGGACCCGGTCGAAGCCGACGGCGGCATCCGTCGGGCGCAGCGGTTCGGGGTCGGGCGCGTCGACGATCTCCGGCTCGTCGAGCAGCAGTTCGGCGAACTGCGCCGCCTCCGTCGTGCTGCGCTCCAGGTTGCGGTAGGTCTGGTTGAACTCGAAGAGGATGCCGGCGGCCTGCAGGAAGTAGGCGACGACCACGACGACCGCCGCGACGCCCGGCCCGCCGGGGCGGGTGGCCACGCCGATCGCGAGCATCAGGCCGAGCCCGTTGACCAGCACTGACAGCGGTGCGACCACCACGTCGATGCACAGGTTCGAGTAGTCCCACGAGCGCATCGCCAGCGCACGGTTGGCGGCCACCCGGCGGCGGTGCTCCGCGGCCTCGCGCAGCTCGGCGGCGTGCGCGCGGACCGCGTCCATGTTGGACAGCGTGTCCGACACGTGCCCGGACACCCGGGCCAGCGACGCCTCGCGGGCGTCGACGAGCACCTGGCGGCGCCGGATCAGCGGCACCAGCAGGACGGCGGCGATGACCAGCGTTCCGGCCAGCACCCCGACGAGCAGCGGGTCGTACTGCCAGAGCACGACGGCGGCGAACGCCAGCGGCACCAGCTTCGAGGTGACGTTGAAGACGAGCGTGTCGACGAAGCCCTCGAACTGCGCGGCGTAGCTCAGCACGCGCTTGGTCAGCGATCCGGCGAAGTTCTCGTGGAAGAACGCCGCGTCCTTGGCCAGCAGCGCGTCCATGCCGCGGACGTAGAGCGACTCGATGCCGTACGCGTCCACCCGGATGAGGCAGTGCATGCCGAGCCGGTAGAGCGCCTCACCGCAGAGCATCGCGCCGGCGAACAGCGCGACGGCGGGGAGCGTGGAGTCGGTCCGACCGACGGACAGGTCGGTGACCAGGCCGGCGACGACGAGCGGCGGCAGGTAGAAGATGCCGATGTTGGCCAGTGCGGGTAGCAGGAGCGCACCGACGGTGAGCCATCGGTGGCGGGCCAGCTCGCCGAGGTAGGAGCGCAGGGCGAGGCGGAGCGCGGCGCGCCGGCGGTCGGCCGGGCGGATCGTCGGGTCGGGTTCTGCCATCGTGGCGCCGGTCGGGGCAGCCGTGATGGACATGGGTCACCCCTTGGGGTCGTCGGGAGGGCCGTTCATCCTCGGCCGCCGCGCCCACCGGGGTCCATCGAGTTTCCGCCCTTGACCGCGACTCACCGGACTGCGATATTTTGCATATCGCACTGCGGTACGGGTGACCCCCGGCCCTGGTGCGGTGGTCAGCCCTCCGCGTGCACCGAGAGGGTCGTCCAGTTCCGGCGCGCCTCCAGCGCGGCTCCTTCGGCGTCACCCGCTGCGGCGAACTCGACGATCCTGGCGTGCTGCGCGACCGATTCCCGACCGACGAGGGAGGCGAACCGGATCCGTTCGACCCGCCGCAGCACGGGCGTGTACTGGTCGAGCACGGCCCGCACCGCGGCGTTGCCGGCGCGTTCCACGGGGACCCCGTGGAAGGCGTCGTCGGCGGCGATGGCGGCGACCACGTCACCGGCGGCGAGCGCGGCGGCGAACCTCTCGTTGGCCTCGCGCATCGCGGCCAGGTCGGCGTCGGTCAGCGCCGGGACGGCCACCCGCACTGCCAACTCGTGCATCGCCGCCGTCACCGCCTGGGCGTCGCGGACGGTGCGCGGGTCGATCGGGCTGACGATCGTGTAGCGGCCGGGCTTGGTCTCGACCAGGCCGGCGGCCTCCAACCTGGCCAGTGCCTCGCGGATGGGGGTGCGGCTCACCCCGAGCCACGCGCCGAGCTCGGCGTCGAGCAGCCGCTCACCGGGCTCCAGCGTGCCGTCGATGATCGCGTCGCGGATCCGGTGGAACACGCTGTCGCGCAGGAGCTGGCGCTGCGCGGACGCCGCTGCGGCGGGAACCGGCATACCCCACATCCTCCACCACGTCCTCCACTGCCCCGTCTCCGATTGGAGCACCCCCGTGTCCCTCGACGACTTCCCGCGCTACCCGTTGATGTTCGGGCCGAGCCCGATCCACCCGCTGGAGCGGCTGTCACAGCACCTGGGCGGCCCGACGATCTGGGCGAAGCGGGAGGACTGCAACTCCGGGCTCGCCTTCGGCGGCAACAAGACCCGCAAGCTGGAGTACATCATCCCCGACGTGCTGGCCTCGGGCGCGGACACGTTGGTGTCCATCGGCGGTTACCAGTCCAACCACACCCGTCAGGTCGCCGCGGTCGCCGCCAAGCTGGGGCTGAAGGCCGTCCTCGTGCAGGAGCGCTGGGTCGACTGGCCCGACGCCGTCAACGACAAGGTCGGCAACATCCTGCTCTCCCGGATCATGGACGCCGACGTGCGGCTCGATCCGTCCGGCTTCGGCATCGGGATCAAGAGCTCGTGGGAGCGGGCGATGGAGGAGGTCCGCGCGGCCGGCGGCGTCCCGTACGGGATCCCGGCGGGGGCATCGGAGCACCCCCTCGGCGGGCTGGGCTTCGCCAACTGGGCGGACGAGGTGGAGCAGCAGGAGCGCGAGCTGGGGATCTTCTTCGACACGATCGTCGTCTGCACGGTGACCGGCTCGACGCACGCCGGGATGATCGCCGGGTTCGCCGGGCAGGACCGGCCGCGGCGGGTGATCGGCATCGACGCGTCGGCCACCATCGAGCAGACCCGTGAGCAGGTCGCGCGCATCGCCCGGCACACCGCGAAGCTCATCGGTCTGGAGCGGGACCTGCGCGACGACGAGATCACCGTGCTGGAGGGCTGGGCGGGGGAGCGCTACGGCATCCCCGTCGAGTCCACGATCGCGGCGATCCGGCTCTCCGCCCGGCTGGAGGGCATGATCATCGACCCGGTGTACGAGGGCAAGTCGATGGCCGGGTTGATCGGCCTGGTCGAGCGCGGTGACATCGGCGCCGACTCCACCGTCCTGTACGCGCACCTCGGTGGGCAGCCCGCGCTGAACGCCTACTCGGGGATCTTCAGCTGAGCCTTGCGTTCGAGCGCGCTCGAAGACCTAGCGTCGCCGAGCGTGAGCATCCGACTCGGTTACCAGATCCCCGACTTCTCCTACGGAACACCGGTCGCCGAGCTGTTCCCGACCGTCATCGCCCAGGCCCGGGAGGCCGAGGACGCCGGGTTCGACGCGGTGTTCGTGATGGACCACTTCTACCAGCTGCCCCTGCTCGGCACGCCCGACCAGCCGATGCTCGAGTGCTACTCGACGCTGTCCGCGCTGGCCACGGCCACGTCGCGGGTGCAGTTGTCGGCACTGGTCACCGGCAACACCTATCGGAACCCCGCGATGCTGGCGAAGACCGTGACCACGCTCGACGTCGTCAGCGGCGGGCGGGCCGTGCTCGGCATCGGGGCCGGCTGGTACGAGCTGGAGCACCGCCAGCTCGGGTTCGAGTTCGGCACCTTCACCGACCGGTTCGCCCGGCTCGAGGAGGCGCTGTCGATCATCGAGCCGATGCTGCGCGGCCAGCGCCCGACCGTCGAAGGGCGGTGGTACCGCACCGAGAACGCCATGAACGAACCTCGGCTGCGCGACGACCTGCCGATCCTGTTGGGCGGCGCGGGCGAGAAGAAGGCCTTCGCCCTCGCCGCCCGCTACGCGCAGCACCTCAACATCATCTGCGCGCCCGACGACCTGCCGCGCAAGCTCGAGGCCCTCGAGCAGCGCTGCGCCGAGGCCGGCCGCGACCGCAGCACGCTGGAGACCAGCTTCCTCGCCACCGTGGTCGTCGACGAGGACAGCGCCCGCGCCCGGGAGAAGCAGAAGGAGTTCCTCCGCCGCGTCGGCATCGATCCCGATGCGGACCTGCCGCAGGTCCGGGCCGCCGTCGCTCGCCAGTTCGTCGGCACCCCCGACGAGGTGGCCGCCAGCATCAAGGAGAAGATCCTCGACACCGGCATCGACGGGATCATCATCAACCTCCCGGCGACCGGCTTCGAGCCCGGCAACGTCGCCCTCGCGGCGAAGGCGCTCGCCCCGCTCGTCAAGTGACGGACACCATCCCGGCCCGCGGTGGGCCCTCAGCCCTCAGGTAGGGTCCGTCCGGGTCCGGGGCGGTAGCTCAGCGGTCAGAGCAGCGGACTCATAATCCGTCAGGTCGTGGGTTCGATCCCCACCCGCCCCACCCCTGAGCCGCGCTCGCCCACCGCCTGAGCGGTGAGAAGGTGCCCGTGTCCGGGCGGTGGCCGGGGGCGGCGACCGGACACTGCGCCAGGGCGCCGGCCGGCGCGTCCCCGATCTCCTCCTCTCGTTGTGGGCTGCCGCAGGTTCAGCAGTGCCGGAGACCGGTCAGCTCACCGGAGACCGTGTCCCGGGGGACGAATCCGCTGTCGCCGCTCTTCGCGATGCGGAACCACGTGGAATTGCCTCGCACCTGCTGGCCCTCGGTGAAGCACTGGGCCAGGGCGTGCGTGCCCGGCTCCAGGCTCATGACGGGCGCCGTCACCATCGACGGGCTGCTGTACGCCGAGGTGGGCCGGGTGATCACGGCGTTCGTGTCGCTCGCGGCGGCGGTGCCGGCCAGGCCGACCGCGGCCGTACCGATGATTCCGGCCACGATGAGGAACCTACGCATGTCGAACTCCCTTTTCCGGTGATGGGGCCGCCGTTCCGGCGGCAGTTGCGGGGCGTTTGTCCGCCCACGACGAATGTGGCCGGACACGCTCGGAAGAGGGATCGGTCGATCAGCCGAGAGACCGGGTGGCCAAGGGTCCGCCGGTCGGTGGACCCACGGGTACGGGCGCGGCGCCGGATCCGCCAGAATGCGAGCGCGAGATCGCGGTGAGGACCGCCCTCGCACTGGTGCGGGCGCGGGAACTCCGATCCGGACGCGGTCTTCGGCGATCGGAGGGCTCGGATGCGCATCGTGGTGCTCGACGACTACCAGGGGATCGCCCTGCGGACGGGGCGCTGGTCGGAGCTCGGGGACGACGTCACCGTGACTCCGCTCCGCACCCACGTCGAGGGCCGCGAGCTGATCGACGCCCTGATCGACGCGGACGTCGTCGTCGCGATGCGGGAGCGCACCGCGTTCCCCCGCGAGGTGCTCGAGCAGCTGCCGAACCTGCGGCTGCTGGTCACCACCGGGATGGTCAACGCGGCCATCGACACGGGGGCGGCCGCGGAGCTCGGTGTCACCGTGTGCGGCACTGGCGGGGTCGCCTCGCCGACCGCCGAGCTGACCTGGGGGCTGATCCTCGCGCTGCTGCGCAACATCCCGGCCGAGGACGCGGCGATGCGCGCCGGTGGCTGGCAGCACACGGTGGGCCGCGGGGTGGCGGGCAAGACGCTCGGCGTCGTCGGGCTGGGCCGGCTCGGCGCTGCCGTGGCGCGGATCGGCGCGGCCTTCGGGATGGAGGTGCAGGCCTGGAGCCCCAACCTGACCGCAGGGCGCTGCGCCGAGCACGCCGTCCGGCTCGCCTCGAAGGCGGAGCTGTTCGCGACGTCCCACGTGGTGACGATCCACATGGTCCTCAGCCGGCGCACCCGCGGGCTGATCGGACGCGCCGACCTCGACCGCATGCGGCCCGACGCGGTCCTGGTGAACACCTCCCGCGGACCGCTGGTCGACACGGCCGCGCTGATCGACGCCCTCCGGGGAGGGCGGATCGCCGGCGCCGCCCTCGACGTCTACGACCGCGAGCCGCTCCCCGCGGACGACCCGCTCCGCTCCCTGCCGAACACCGTGCTCACCCCGCACCTCGGCTACGTCACCGAGGAGACGATGCGGGTCTTCTACGACCACATCGTCGAGGACGTGAAGGCCTTCCGAGCCGGTTCGCCGATCAGGGTGCTGGCCGGCAGATGAGCCGGTTCCCGGATCACTGACCGGGCGCCGTCTTCGCCCCCACGATCCGCAGCGCGATCTCGGTGTGGTGCCACGCCACCTCGTTCTCGCTGAACTGCCCGTTCTCCCGGAACCACACCGCCACGCCCATGCCGAGGTCGAGGATCGCGTAGGCGGCGAGCGTGGGGGAGTGGGTGTGGAAGGCGCCCGCCCCGACGCCCTCGGCGATGAGGTCGACGAAGCGGCCCGCGTACTCGGCGCGCTGGGCGAGGGCGGCGGAGCGGTGCGGCTCGACGAGGCTGCGCAGCTCGCGGGTGCCGATGAACGCCTCGCGGCGGTGCCGGGCGTGGTAGCGGACGTGGGCGTCGACGGCGCGGCGCAGCCGCTCGGTGGGGTCGGTGGCGCCGGCGAGCGCGGCCGCGTTGGCGGCCAGCAGCTCGCGCATCGTCTCGTCGATGATCCCGGCGAGCAGCTCCTGCTTCGACGCCACGTGCTTGTACAGGCTGGGGCCGCGGATGCCGACGGCCGCGCCGATGTCGGCCATCGTCGTCGCCTCGTACCCGCGCTGCACGAACAGGTCGAGCGCGGCGGAACGGATGGCGAGGGCGCGCTCGCCCGTCGTCGCTGCCATGGTCCTCCGATGCCGTCAACCGCTAACTGAGATTAGCGCGACGGATGTGATGCTCTTCGGCTGTCCTTGCGTCGTCCCAGGCCGCTCCATGCATGATGAGGCTACTGACTATTAGCCTGGAGGTGCGAGGTGGCGGTCGACCTGGCAGCGGAGCCCGAGGTCGCGAAGCTTGCGGAGCGGACGGCGCAGTTCGTGCGCGAGGTGGTGATCCCGATCGAGGAGGAGCACGGCGGCGTCGTGCCCTCCGAGGAGGTGCGGGTCCAGCTGCAGTCCGCCGCGCGGGAGGCCGGGGTGTTCGCACCGCACGTCTCGCCGGAGTACGGCGGGCACGGGCTCGACATGCGCGGCCGGGCGGTCGTGTTCGAGGAGGCGGGCTACTCGCTGCTCGGCCCGCTCGCGCTCAACATCGCTGCGCCCGATGAAGGCAACATGCACATGCTCGAGGTGATCGCGACCGAGGAGCAGAAGCGGCGCTACCTCGCACCGCTGGCGGCCGGCGAGATCCGGTCGTGCTTCGCGATGACCGAGCCCGCGCCGGGCGCAGGCTCCGATCCCGACGCGCTGCGGACCCGGGCCACGCGGGTGCCGGGCGGCTGGCGCATCGACGGCAAGAAGTGGTTCATCACCGGTGCCGACGGGGCGGCGTTCGCGATCGTCATGGCCCGCACCGCAGGCGAGCCGGGCGACCGCGGCGGCGCCACGATGTTCCTGGTCGACGCCGACAACCCGGGCATGCACATCGGCCGGCACATCCCG
This sequence comes from Pseudonocardia thermophila, assembly GCF_900142365.1. GTDB lineage: Bacteria > Actinomycetota > Actinomycetes > Mycobacteriales > Pseudonocardiaceae > Pseudonocardia > Pseudonocardia thermophila. The sequence continues at coordinate 155,273 of NZ_FRAP01000003.1, forward strand.
ACCCTCGACGAGTCGCTGTACGCAGGCCACCTCGAGGTCACCTTCGACAACTGCGTCGTCGGCGACGAGGCGGTGCTCGGCGAAGTCGACCAGGGCTACCGCTACGCGCAGGTGCGGCTCGGTCCGGCCCGCATGACGCACTGCATGCGCTGGCTGGGCATCGCGCGGCGAGCGCAGGACATCGCCGTCGGCTGGGCGGCGAAGCGGCACGTCTTCGGTTCGCGCCTGGCCGACCTGGGCATGGCGCAGCAGATGATCGCCGACAACGAGATCGACATCCGGGCCTCCCGCGCGCTGATCATGCAGGCCTGCTGGGAGCTCGACCAGGGCCAGACCGCGGGCACGTCGGTGTCGGTGGCCAAGACGTTCACCTCGGAGGCGGTGTTCCGGGTGGTCGACCGGGCACTGCAGCTGTGCGGGTCGCTCGGCGTGTCCGGCGACGTGCTGCTGGGTCGGTTCCTGCGCGAGGTGCGCCCGTTCCGCATCTACGACGGGCCGTCGGAGACGCACCGCTGGTCGATCGCCCGCCGCGTCGTCGGCCGCCACGTCGCGGCGACCACCGGGGAGAAGGCGTGAGCGCGCAGCGGATCGAGGGCCTCGACCTCGACGCGCTGGAGCGGTGGTTCGCCGAGCACGTCGAGGGCTTCGCCGGGCAGCTGGACGCCGAGCTGGTGTCGGGCGGCAAGTCGAACCTGACCTACCGGCTCACCGACGGCCGATCCAGCTGGGTGCTGCGCCGCCCGCCGCTGGGCATGCTCACCCCGTCCGCGCACGACATGGCCCGCGAGTACCGCGTCGTGGCCGCCCTGCACGGCACGCCGGTTCCGGTGGCCAGGCCGGTCGGGCTGCTCGATCCGTCGGTGACGGGCGTGCAGTGCGCGATCGTCGAGTTCGTGCCGGGCGCCGTCCTGCGCACCGAGGACGACCTCGCGCCGTACACCGACGAGCAGGTGCGTGCCTGCGCGATGGCGCTCGTCGACACGCTCGCGGCGCTGCACGCGATCGATCCCGCCGAGGTGGGGCTCGCCGAGTTCGGCAAGCCGGCGGGTTACCTCGCCCGGCAGATCCGCCGCTGGTACGGCCAGTGGGAGCGGGTGCGCACACGTCACCTGCCGGACCTCGAGGCGCTGCACACCGAGCTGCAGGAGCGCTGCCCCGCCGAGAGCGGCGCGGCGATCGTGCACGGCGACTTCCGCATCGACAACACGATCGTCGACCCGGACGATCCCGCGGTGGTGCGCGCGGTCGTCGACTGGGAGATGGCCACACTCGGCGACCCGCTCGCCGACCTGGCCATGCACGTGGTCTACAGCGACCCGGCGTTCTCCTCGGTGCTCGGCGGATCGGCGGCCTCGACCAGCCCGCGGATGCCGGACCGGCGGGAGATCGTCGAGCGCTACCGCGCCGCGTCGGGCCGGGACGTGGGGGAGATGAGCTTCCACCTCGGCCTGGCCTACTTCAAGCTCGCCGTGATCGCCGAGGGCATCCATCGCCGCTACGTCGACGGCGACACCCGCGGGGAAGGGTTCGCCACCGTCGGCGAGGCCCCGCCGCCGCTGGCGGCCGCCGGTCGCAAGGTGCTCGGAGGTGGCTGGTGAATCCCGTACTGGATCTGTTCCGGCTCGACGGCAAGGTCGCGATCGTCACCGGGGCGAGCTCGGGCCTGGGCGCCGGGTTCGCGGTCGCGCTGGCGCACGCCGGCGCCGATCTCGTCCTCGGTGCCCGCCGCGTCGACCGGCTCGAGGAGACCGCGGAGAAGGTGCGCGCCGTCGGGCGGAAGGCGCTCGCCCAGCAGCTCGACGTGTCCGACCCGGACAGCTGCACCGCGCTCGTCGAGGCCGCGATGGCCGAGTACGGCCACGTCGACGTGCTGATCAACAACGCCGGGCTGGGCACCGCGGTGCCGGCGCTGCGCGAGACGCCCGACCAGTTCCGGCAGGTGCTGGAGGTGAACCTCGAAGGCGCCTACTGGATGGCGCAGGCGTGCGCGCGGGTGATGCAGCCCGGATCGAGCATCGTCAACATCGCCAGCACGCTCGGGCTGATCGCCTCGTACGCACCGCAGGCGGCGTACGCGTCGTCGAAGGCCGGGCTGATCGGGCTCACCCGCGACCTGTCCCAGCAGTGGGCCGGCCGGCGGGGCATCCGGGTCAACGCGATCGCCCCCGGCTACTTCCACAGCGAGATCACCGCGGACGTGCCGCGGGGACCGCTCGACGCGTTCATCGCCACCCGCAGCCCGCTGGCCCGCTTCGGTGAGCAGCACGAGCTCGACGCCGCCGTGGTCTTCCTGGCCTCACCGGCGTCGAGCTACATCACCGGCAGCACGCTCGCCGTGGACGGTGGGATGTCCGGCCACTGACGAGCCGGTGGCCCGGCGCAGATCACCTCCCGGTCACGGCCCCACCCGGGTAGCGGAACAGGATCCGCCCCCGGGACAGGTCGTACGGGCTGATCTGCACGAGCACCCGGTCCAGCAGGACGATCCTGATGTAGTGCGTGCGCAGCTTCCCGGCGAGGTGCGCGAGCACCCGGTGCCCGTTGTCCAGCTCGACCAGGAACATCGCGTCGGGCAGGGCCTCCACGACGGTGCCGTGGACCTCGATGCCGCCCGTCTGCCGGCTCATCGCGCCACCAGCTCGACGAGGCTGCTCACCCGTCGGCCGCCGACGCTCTCGGCGAGCGCCGTCGCGGCGGGATTCGCCTCGTCGACGTCGGCGGACGCGGCCTCGATCCCGGCACGGCGCAGGTCGGCGAGGACGGCGAGGAGCAGCGCCCGGCCGATGCCGCGGCGGCGCCGGTCGGCGCGCACCGCGACGAGGCCGATCCGGGCGTGCCTGCGGCGCACGGTGACGCGGGCGATCGCCTCGTAGCGATCAGGACCGGCCGCAACCGCGTACCGGCCCGGGTCCGCCGGCGCACCGGGTGGGGCGGGCGGCATGTCCACCGGCATCGCGGCCCAGCCGGTCTCGGCATCGATCTCGGCCCGGATCTCGTCGCAGGCCGCCTGGAGGCGGGCCGGGTCGGCGGCGCCGACGGGCAGCACCACGACGCCGTCCGGCGGGGCGCATCGGGTCGGGCTCCGACGGGTAGCGCGTAGAGCCATTCGCGCCGCGCGACGGTCAGGCCGGCGCGCCGCCACGCGGCGATCGTGTCGTGGTCGCCGCCGTCGGCGAGGGTGTGCAGGGGACGCGGCAGCGCCGCGAGCATCGCGGCCGCGAGCCCGTCGAACACCGCGACGTGCCAGGCGTCGACGGCCAGGAAGGTCCGGCCGCCGCGCCGGGTCGCCTCGCCGCGGCCGATCTCGCGGTCGCCGGCCAGTGCTCGCCAGGTGTCGTCGCCGACGCGGGTGATCACCGCGCGCCGGGCGTCTGCGGGCAGGGAGTTCGTGGGTGAGTCCATGGGGTGTCGCCTCTCGGGAGCGCCTCTCGTGGCGGGCGCTCCCGGCGACGTCTCCTCAGCCGCCCGACCGGGGCAGAGGGAGCACCCTGCTGCGTGCTGCGGTCACGGGTTCACCTCCCTGCGGTCGAATCGCGGTCGCCGCCACGGTAGCGATGCGGGGACACGGTGCCCACCGCTTTTCCGCGCCTCGTCCACGGCCACGTGATCAGGGCCCACCCGATGGTGACGAGGGCGAGCCGGCGGCCAGGTACCAGGGCCAGTCGCCCAGCAGGTCGAGCAGGGACGGGTTCTCCGGCTCGGCGGTGACGAACCCGTAGTTCGTGCCGGCCAGCGCGTTGAACCCGAGCAGCCCCAGCCCCCATGCCACGGTGGCGGTGACGGCGGTCGCGACGCTGCGCCAGTCCGGCCGCATCCCCAGGCCCCAGGTGAGGAACACCGCCGCCCACACCGCCAGCGTGTGCAGCACCCAGAAGTCGATGAACGCGAGGTCCGGGAAGTCGGGGGCGTCCAGCGCCGGGGTGAGCATGGCCTGCGGGTTCAGGGTGAGACCCCAGTAGTAGGTGAGCGCGAACGACCACCGCCGCTGCGTCCACAGCGTGTACGCGGCGGTCATCCAGGTCAGGTCGGAGAAGTGCAGGGGCAGCGACGACGCGACGTCCCAGTTCCCGGGCAGCATCCGGTGCACCTGCATCGCGAGCGCCCATCCGATGAGCACGACGGCGAACCCGCGGGAGAACACGGCACCGGCATGGGTGTCCCGGATCCGTCTGCCCAGGAGCACGAGCAGCACCGCGCCGATGACGATCACGGCCAGGACGGTCCAGTGGGTCGCCCCGTAGGGGGTGAACGTGTCGGGCATCGCCGCCCTCCCGGATCGGAGGAGCGCGAACCTACCGGGCGGTCCGATGCACCGGGACGATCCCGGCGATCAGCGCGGCGAGTCCGATCCCGAGGACGACGGCGGCGAGCGCGGGCCAGGGTACCTGCAGGCTCGCGCGGGAGAGGATCGGCAGCACCACCGTCACGTGGGCGACCCACGCGAACGCGACGCCGAGCGCGGTGCCGAGCACGGCTGCCACGACCGCCATCAGCGCGGCCTCGGTCGCGATCATCCGGCGCAGCCCGCGGCGGGTGAGCCCGATGGCGCGCAGCAGCGCGTGCTCCCCGTCGCGTTCGAGCACGGACAGGCTCACCGTGTTGCCGATCCCGATCAGCGCGATGGCCACGGAGACGCTGAGCAGGCCGAGCACCGACCACGTGAGGACGGCGAACTCGCGCTCGCCTGCGGTGCGGGCCTGCAGGTGGTCCTCGATCCGCGCTCCCGCCGCGTCGGCGAGGTCGTCCAACGCGTCGACGAGCTGAAGCGGATCGGCGTCGTCGCCGGCGCGGACCCAGAGGACCCGCGGCTCGGGGGAGCCGGTGAGCCGGGCGAGGGTCTCCGGGGCCACGACCGCGGCGCTGCCCCAGCCGCCGAGCAGCACGACCTCCAGGTCGACCCGACTCTCACCCGCGGCCACCGCGACCGGGTCACCGGGGCGGAGGGACAGCTCGTGCCGGGGGCCGCGGAAGGCGTCCTCGTCGATCACGATCGTGCCCGGCGGGACCCGGGCGAACGCCCCGCCGTCGCGGGCGACCCTGGCCGCGTCAGGGGCGGCGACCACCGGGATCGGGTCGGCCCAGCCGGGCAGCTGCGCCACCGTGCCCGTCACGGCGATCGCGTCGGCAACGCCGGGTGTGGCTCGCACCTGGTCGAGGAGCTCGTCGGGGAGCGGTGCGTCGGCCGAGGTGATCGCCACGTCGATCGGCAGCTGGGTGTCGCGGTGCTCGCCGATCGCCGTCCGCCACGTCGCCGAGCCGGTGAGCACGGCCGCCGTGAGCGTGACGCCGATGAGCAGTGCGGCGGTCGTGGTGGCTGTCCGGCGCGGATGGCGCACCGCGTTCGCCGTCGCGAGCCGGCCCCGGCGGCCGAGCAGTGCACCGGCGGCTCGGATCGCCGGGGGGATCAGCACGGGACCGAGCAGCAGGACGCCGCCGAACACGGCCGCGCCGCCGACGACGAGGACGATCCGGTCGCTCCCCGCCATCGCCTGCGCGAGCAGGACGGTTCCGCCGGCGACCAGCAGGCCACCTGCGCTTCCGCCGGCCGGACCCCGGTCGTCGGTGCTGCCCTGGCGCAGCGCGACGAGCGGGTGCACCCGCGCCGCGTTCCAGGCCGGCGGCGCCGAGGCCACCAGCGTGACCAGCACGCCGACGGCGAACCCGCCCAGCAGCCACGGCACCGGCGGTGCGGGCACGTCCATGGAGGGGAGCACGGCGATCAGGCCGTAGCCGAGCCCGGCACCGGCCACCGTCCCGGCCAGCGAGGCGAGCACGCCGAGCACGAGCGCCTCGCGGCAGACCGCTCCCAGCACTTGCCGGCGGGTCGCGCCGACGCAGCGCAGCAGCGCGATCTCCCGCCGGCGCTGCGCGAACACGGCCGCGAACGTGGTGGCGACGACCAGCCCCGACACGACCACCGCGACGGCGGCGAACAGCAGCAGCATCAGTGCCGTCGCGTCGGTGCCGCCGGTGAGCCGGGCGAGGTTCTCCTCGACGTACACCTGCGCCGGGGTGGCCAGCACGCCGGCGGGGAGCGGCCCGGGATCGCCCCGGACCGCGACGCTGCCGACGTGCCAGGTGGGCTGGTCACGCCAGTGCAGGTACTGCGGCCAGGTGACGTAGAACGAGGCCTGGCTCCAGGTGGACGGCGACTCCACGAGCCCGACGACGACCAGGTCGACTGCCGCGGTCCCCTCGCCGACCCGCACCCGGTCGCCGACGGCGAGATCGGCGGAGTCGGCGTCCCACACGTGCACGACGGCCTCGCCGGGTCCGGTGGGGAACCGGCCGGTGATGAGCGTCTGCCAGCGCAGCGCATCACCGCCCGCGATCGGCCCGACCGTCGTCTCCCCGCGCAGGGTGCCGTGGTCGAGCGGGGTGCCGTCGGCTCGCCGCGCCGGCAGCAGCACCCGACCGAGCGGGGACGCGTCCTCGCCGAGCCGCTCGACGAGGGCGACGGCGGCCGCGCTGTCGAGCACGTCCGGGTAGGGCCGGCCGGAGGGATCGCTGTTCTCGGGATCGGCGTCCACCACGACGTCGGCGTCGCGGTAGGGCGCGCCGCTGCTCGCCACGAGCCCGGCGCGGGCCCCGGCGGTGAGTACACCGATCACGACGATGAAGGCGACCGAGACGATGACCGCGATGCCCGCTGCGGCGTACCGGCGCCCGTGCGCGTGCAGGGAGACGAGGAGGACCGTACGCATCAGGCGATCCGCCCGTCCTCCAGGATCACGACGCGGTCGGCGTACCTGGCGGCCTCCGGGTCGTGGGTGACCATCACGACGGTCCGGTCCAGCTCGTCCGTGGTGCGCCTCAGGTGGTCGAGCACCTCGGCGGACGTGACGCTGTCGAGGTTTCCGGTTGGCTCGTCGGCGATGAGCAGGTCCGGCTCGGTGACCAGGGCACGGGCGATCGCGATCCGCTGCTGCTCCCCGCCGGACAGCTCCGCGGGTCGGTGCCCGAGCCGATCGGCGACCCCGAGCACCTCGGCGAGGTCACGGATGCGTTCCCGCGCTGCGGCGTCGAGCCTGCGTCCGCCCAGTTCCAGCGGCAGCGCGACGTTCTGCTCGGCGGTGAGCATCGGCAGCAGGTTGAACGCTTGGAAGACGAAGCCGATGTGCTCGCGGCGGAACGCGGTGAGCGCGTCGTCGTCGAGCGTGCTCAGTTCCGTGCCCGCCACGGTCACCGTGCCGCCGCCGGCCTGCTCCAGCCCGGCCAGGCAGTGCACGAGCGTCGATTTGCCCGAGCCGCTCGGGCCCATGATCGCGGTGAACCGGCCGGCGGGGAGATCGAGGTCGACGCCGCGCAGCGCGCACACGGGTCCGTAGGTCTTGGTGAGGTTGCGCGTGCTGGCGGCCGGGATCGGGTCGGTGGCCATGATCCCGGACCCAAGGCGGTCACGGGTTGCCGGACCGTACGCGGTTTCCGATACGTCCGCGAGACGCTGCGCCTCGTAGCATCGGCCGGGTGCGGGTGTTGGTCGTCGAGGACGAGCGCTACATGGCCGAAGCGATCCGCGACGGGTTGCGCCGCGAGGCGATCGCCGCCGACGTCGCAGGCGACGGCGACACCGCGCTGGAGATGCTGAGCGTCAACTCCTACGACATCGCCGTCCTCGACCGCGACATCCCCGGTCCGTCCGGCGACGACGTGGCCCGCAGCATCGTCGCGTCGGGGAGCGGCGTGCCGATCCTCATGCTCACCGCCGCGGACCGGCTCGACGACAAGGCGTCGGGCTTCGGTCTCGGCGCCGACGACTACCTGACCAAGCCGTTCGCGCTGCAGGAGCTGGTGCTGCGCCTGCGCGCTCTGGACCGGCGCCGCGCGCACCACCGCCCGCCTGTGCGGGAGATCGGCGGGCTGCGGCTCGACCCGTTCCGCCGCGAGGTGCACCGGGACGGCCGCTACGTGCCGCTCACCCGCAAGCAGTTCGCGGTGCTGCAGGTGCTCGTCGAGGCCGAGGGCGGCGTGGTGAGTGCCGAGGAGTTGCTCGAACGGGCGTGGGACGCGAACGCCGACCCGTTCACCAACGCTGTGCGGATCACGGTCTCGGGCCTGCGCAAGCGGCTGGGGGAGCCGTGGCTGATCGCGACCGTGCCCGGGGTGGGCTACCGCATCGACGTGCCCGCGGCCGGGGCCTGACGTGAGCGTCCGCCTCAAGCTCACCCTGAGCTACGCCGCGTTCCTGGTGCTCGCCGGCGTCCTCCTGCTCGCCGCTGCCTGGGTGTTCCTCCTGCGCGACTACCCGCTGCGGATGCTCGCACCGCGCTGGGACAACATCCCGCGCGTCGTCGACCCGGCGAACTTCGGCCCGGCCGTCTTCGGCACCGCGGCCGCTGTCGTGCTGGTGTTCCTGCTGGTGTTCGGCCTGGTGGGCGGCTGGCTGCTGGCCGGGCGGATGCTCGCTCCGCTGGCCCGCATCACCGAGGCGACCCGCATGGCGGCCGAGGGCTCCCTCGCCCACCGGATCGGCATGGCGGACCGCGACGACGAGTTCCGCGAGCTGGCCGACGCCTTCGACGCGATGCTCGCCCGCCTCGAAGCGCACGTCGACGAGCAGCGGCGCTTCGCGGCCAACGCCTCACACGAGCTGCGCACCCCCCTCGCGATCACCCAGAGCATGCTCGACGCCGCCCTCAAGGACCCCGACCGCGCCGGAGACGAGGTGATCGAGCGCCTCCACGAGGTGAACCGCCGCGCGATCGACCTCACCGAGGCCCTGCTCCTGCTGAGCCGCGCGGACCAGGATCCCGTCGACCGCCGACCTGCTGATCTCTCCCTGCTCGCCGAAGAGGCTACCGAGACCTTGATCCCGCTGGCGGACGAGCGCGGCGTCCGCATCGAGACCAGCGGTGTCGCTGCACCGACCGCGGGCGAGCCCGCCCTCCTCCGGCAGATGGCGACCAACCTGGTCCACAACGCGATCGTCCACAACCTCCCCGAGGACGGTTGGGTGCACGTCCGCACCATCGGCGGGCGGGAGCGGGTCACGCTCGTGGTCGAGAACTCCGGCCCGGTGCTGTCTCCTGAGCTGGTCGTCACGCTCACCGAGCCGTTCCAGCGCGGCGATGCTCGGGTGCGCGACGGTGGGAACGGGACCGGTCTCGGACTGGCGATCGTGAGCCGTACCGCCGCGGCGCACGACGGGACGCTCACCCTCGAACCGCGCTCCGACGGTGGGCTGCGTGCGGTGGTGGATCTGCCTCGTCGTCATCCCGTGTGACGTCGGGTCCCGTTCCGCACGCGCGCCGGCGGCTCGGTTGCTTTCCGTAGCGCGTGCCCGCAGATCGAGGATTTCTCGAATCCCCGTGGCCACCGTGGTCATTCACCGCGCGCTGTTCATCACGTGGCGGGCTGGGTCAACCCGGCTCCGTGTCCGAGCGGGCGGGCCGCGTGGAACGGTCCTGATGCGGGCTGCGTATGCGTCCCGGCGGGTGTGTTCGCGGTGCTCTGTTCACCGGGTGGCTGGTGCGGTGGTCGCGGATCTCCTTGAGGTAGTTGTGGAATTCGCACAGGCCTGTGCCGTTGGCGTAGTCGGTGGGTCCGCCGTTGCGCCAGGGTGTGACGTGGTCGAGGTGTGACCGGGGCGGCGCAGTACGGAGCGGCGCAGCGGCCGCCCTCCCGCACTGTGATCAAGTCGGTGAGCACCGCGGGAACGACCGCTGGATGGAGTCGCCGCCGATGACGATGCCGTCGCGGGTGATGATCCGCCGGTAGGTCTTGCGGCCGGCGCTGTCCGTCAAGAGCGCGAGCGGCACTGGCCCGTAGCCGGGGATCTCCGCGGGTGGCCGGCTGTTCTCGGTGAGCAGGGCCTCGAACGGCACCAGGAGCGTGACCGCGAACGCGAGGTCCTTCGCCGTGGTCTGTCCGGTGACGCGCTGCACGAGGGGTGGCCATGATCTCGCCGATCCCGCGGTGCACCGGTTCAGGCCGCACCCCACTCGTCCTCGACGGCTCTGCGCAGCGCGGCGGCGCAGGCGATGGGCTGCTCGGCGGGCAGATGCGCCACGAGGTCAGCCATGCCGGGTTCCTTCGACGGCCGCACCCGCACGTGCCGGCCGTGCCGGGCGGCGGCGCACCGCTGCTCGAAGATCTCTTTCGAACACGTGTCTGTTCGCTTCACGGGGCAAGCGGGTGGGCGCAGGTCGATGACCCAGGAGTCAACCGGCCAGGAGTCAACCGGCGGTGGTGGTGTCAGCAGGAGTTCTCCGTCGAGGGACCGTCACGGCGACCACGCTCTTCGTCCGATCCACACGCCCTACGGGCGCGCGCTACGGAGAGCAACCACGCCGCCAACGCGCGTACGGAACGCAACCGCTGGACAGCGAGCGTCATGAGTCGGATCCGAAGCGCCGCAGCAACCCCACCAGCGCGTCCCGGGTGGCGACAACGGGTTCCGGCCGCCACACCGCCACCAGCTCCGCCCGCCGCTGCACTCCTCGCAGTGGCCGGAACGCCACGCCGGGCCGCCCGTGCAGCGCCACCGGCGCCGGAACCAGCGCCAGGCCGATCCCCGCGGCCACGAGCGCTAGGACGGTCTGGATCAGCCACACTCCGCGCTGGGCGATCCGCGGCACGATGCCCGCGTCGGCGAACGCCCCGCTGATCGCGGAGTGCAGTCCTGGGACGTCGTGCTGCTCGGGCATGACGAACGGCTCACCGGCGACCGCGGCGAGGGAGACGGGGCCGTGGTTCTCCGCGGCCGGGTGGTCGGTCGGCAGCGCCAGCACCAGTTCATCGCTGGCGAGCAGCAGCTCCACGAGGCCGTCCGAGGAGACGGGGCGGTACATGATCCCCAGGTCGAACCGGCCCGCGGTCACCGCCTCGAGCAGCGGGTCGGGGGGCAGCTCGCGCAGGACGAGTTCGACGTCGGGGTGGTCGGCGCGGAAGGCGCGCAGGACGTCCGGCAGGTGCCAGTCGGCGGCCGACGGGACGAGTCCGACGGACAACCGTCCGACCGAGCCCTCGGCGACGCGGCGGATCATGCGGACGGTGTCGTCGAGATCGGCGAGCAGGCGCCGGGCCTCCGGCAGGAACGCCGCGCCGGCCGGGGTGAGGCGGATGTTGCGCCGGGACCGGTCGAACAGCGCGACCCCGAGCTCCTTCTCCAGCAGGACGATCTGCTGCGACAGCGGCGGCTGGGCCATGTGCAGCCGCTCGGCGGCGCGGGTGAACGACAGCTCCTCCGCGACGGCGACGAAGTACTGCAGGCGGCGGTAGCGCACGGCAAACTATATCGAGAACATATGCGATCCGATGAAACGGATGTTGGACATCTGAGAGGGATCGCGGTGTGCTGATCCCATGACCCTGGCTTCCCCACCCGTTCCGCTGCCGAGCGTCGCCGCCGCTCTGGAGGCGGTGCGGCCGGGTGCCACCCTCATGGTGGGCGGATTCGGCCTGGTCGGCGCGCCGCTGACGCTCATCGAGGGGTTGCTCGAGCATCCCGGCGCCCGCGATCTGACGATCATCAGCAACAACCTCGGCGAGCCCGGCCGCGGACTCGGCCGGCTGCTGCTCGAAGGTCGCGTGCGCAAGGCGATCGGGTCGTTCTTCACCAGCAACCCGGACGTCGTCGCCGCCTACCAGGAGGGGCGGCTGGAGGTGGAGCTGCTGCCGCAGGGCACGCTCGCCGAGGCCATCCGGGCCGGCGGGGCCGGCATCGGCGGCTTCTACACCCGCACCGCGTGGGGCACGGCGCTCGCCGGGGGCCGCGAGGAGCGGATCATCCGCGGCGAGCCGCACCTGTTCTACGAGTCGCTGCGCGCCGATGTCGCGCTCGTCCGCGCCCGCGCCGCCGACGAGCTGGGCAACCTCGTCTACTCGAAGACCGCGCGCAACTTCAACCCCGACATGGCCACCGCCGCCGACGTCGTGATCGCCGAGGTCGACGAGGTCGTGCCGGTGGGGGCACTGGACCCGGAGGAGATCGTGACGCCGCACCCGTACGTGACGACCGTCGTGCTGAGCGGGAAGGCGGCGGCCCGATGAGCGTCCAGCAGCGCATCGCAGCCCGGGTCGCACCGCACATCCCGCGCGGTGCCGTGGTCAACCTCGGCATCGGCATCCCGACGCTGGTCGCCGACCACCTCCCGCTCGACCACGCCTATCTGCAGACGGAGAACGGGTTGCTCGGCGTCGGACCGACCCCGGCGCCGGACGAGGTCGATCCCGACCTCGTCCACGCCGGCAAGCAGCCGGTCACTGCGCGGCCGGGTGCCTCGTACTTCTCCAGCTCGGCGTCGTTCGGGATGATCCGCAGCGGGCGGGTGGAGATCGCGGTGCTCGGCGCCCTGCAGATCGACGCGCAGGGCCGGATCGCGAACTGGGCGATCCCGGGCCGGCCGGTGCTCGGCGTCGGGGGCGCGATGGACCTGCTGGTCGGCGCGCGCACCGTGATCGTCGCGACGACGCACACCGCCAAGGACGGCGCCGCGAAGATCGTGTCGGAGGCGACGTTCCCGCTCACCGCGCAGCGGCCGGTCGACCTCGTGGTCACGGAGGCGGCCACCTTCCGCGTGACGCCCGACGGTCTCGAGCTGGTCGAGATCGCCGAGGATCATGACCTGGAGTGGGTGCAGGCGCACACGACCGCGCCCTACCGTGTGGCGATCGACGAGCGAGGAGCAGTGCATGCGTGATGCGGTGATCTGCGAGCCCCTGCGGACCCCGGTCGGCGGGTTCGGGGGTTCGTTGAAGGACGTTCCGGCGCACGAGCTGGCCGCGACGGTGGTGCGTGCGGTGATCGAGCGCACCGGCCTGCCGGTCGACGCGGTCGACGACGTGGTCCTGGGCAACTGCTACCCGACGATGGAGGCCCCGGCCATCGGCCGCGTCGCCGCCCTCGACGCCGGCCTGCCGATCTCGGTGCCGGGCTCGCAGATCGACCGCCGCTGCGGGTCGGGGCTGCAGGCCGTCGTCAACGCCGCCATGTCCGTGTCCTCCGGTGCCGCCGAGCTCGTGCTCGCCGGTGGCGCCGAGTCGATGTCGAACGCGCCGTTCTACACCACGGCCATGCGGTGGGGCGCCCGCGGCGGGCCGGGAGTGCTGCTGCACGACTCGCTGGCCCGTGGCCGCACGACCGCGGGCGGCAAGAACTACCCGGTGCCCGGTGGGATGCTGGAGACCGCGGAGAACCTGCGGCGGGAGTACAAGATCTCCCGCACCGAGCAGGACGAGCTGGCGGTGCGCTCCCACCAGCGGGCCGCGGCGGCCCAGGCGGCCGGGGTGTTCGACGAGGAGATCGTCCCGGTGACCGTGCGGGGCCGCAAGGGCGACACCGTGGTGGACCGCGACGAGCACATCCGTCCCGACACCAGCCTCGAGGTCCTCGCCAAGCTGCGCCCGGTGCTCGGCAAGGACGACCCGGAGGCGACGGTCACCGCCGGCAACGCCAGCGGCCAGAACGACGGCGCCGCGATCTGCATCGTCACCAGCCGCGAGAAGGCCGAGGAGCTCGGGCTGCGGCCGCTGGTGCGGTTGGTGTCGTGGGCGGTGGCCGGGGTGCCGCCGGCGACGATGGGCATCGGCCCGGTCCCGGCCACGGCCAAGGTGCTCGACCGCGCCGGGTTGTCGCTGGCCGACGTGGACCTGATCGAGCTGAACGAGGCGTTCGCCGCGCAGGTGCTGGCGGTGACGCGGGAGTGGAAGTTCGCCGAGTCCGACTTCGAACGGCTCAACGTGCACGGGTCGGGGATCTCGCTGGGGCACCCGGTGGGCGCGACCGGCGGCCGGATCCTGGCCACGCTGGCCCGCGAGATGGTCCGCCGGGACGCCCGGTACGGGCTGGAGACGATGTGCATCGGCGGTGGGCAGGGGCTGGCCGCCCTGTTCGAGAAGGTCGCCTGACGCCCGCGGAGGCGCCGTCGTGACGGATCTGCGGATCGGGCCGGCCCTGGTGGTGCCCGTGACATCTGCGCCCTTCACCGGGTACGTCGAGGTCACCGCCGGTGCGGTGACCCACCTGGGGCCGGACCCGACCGCAGAACCCGCCGGCGAGGTCGTGACCACGCCCGGCCGGATGGTCATCCCCGCGCTGGTCAACACCCACTGCCACACCAGCCAGCAGCTCGGCCGCGGCCTCGGCGACGACGTCGGCCTGCTCACCTGGCTGCACGAGCGGATCTGGCCCTACGAGCTGGCGCTCACCGAGGCCGACTCGGAGATCTCCGCGCTGGTCTGCGCGATCGAGCAGATCCGCAGCGGCACCACGCTGATCGCCGATCCCGGTGGCCGGCACGTCGACGGGATGGCCCGCGGGCTCACCGCGGCCGGTATCCGGGCCCTGCTCGGGCGCAGCTCGATGGACTCCGGCGAGGGCCGCCCGCCCGGGGACCGCGAGACCACCGCCGAGGTGCTCGCCGCACAGGACGAGCTGGCCGAACGCTGGCACGGCCGCGGCCGCATGCGGTTCTCCTACACGCTGCGCACGATCTTCAACGCCACTGATGAGCTGATCACCGCGACGATGGAGCGGGCTCGCGCGCTCGGCACCACCGTGCAGATGCACGTCGCGGAGATCCCCGAGGAGAACGAGCACACCCGCACCACCCGCGGAACGACCACCGTCCGCCATCTCGACCGGCTCGGCGCGCTGAGCCCGGCCCTGCTCGCCGTGCACGCCGTCTGGGTGGACGACGAGGAGATCGCGCTGCTCGCCGAGCGCGGCTGCCCGGTGTCGCACAACGCCGCGTCCAACCTGAAGATCCTCGGCACCCCGCGGATCGCCGACATGCTCGACGCCGGCGTTCTGCTCGGGCTGGGCACCGACGGCGCTCCGTCGAACAACCGCATGAGCATGCTCGACGAGATGTGGCTGGCCGCGATCGTCCAGAAGGGTCTGCGGCGCGACCCCACGGTGCTGCCCGCCGACGCAGTGCTGCGGATGGCCACGATCGACGGTGCTCGCGCGCTGGGCATGGCCGACCTCGTCGGATCGATCGAGGTGGGCAAGCGGGCCGACCTGGTGATCATCGATCCGTGCACCCCGAACTTCGCGACGGCAGCCGATCCGGTGTCCGGGCTCGTCACCGCGGTGAAGTCGGAGAACGTCGAGTCGGTCCTCTGCGACGGCGAATGGCTCCTGCGGGATCGCCGGATCGTCCGCGTGGACGAGGCCGCGGTGCTCGCCGAGGCCGCCGAGCGCGCTGCCGCCGTGCGCCGCAGGGCCGGGCTGGGGATCAAGCCGGACCGGCCAGGTACCCCGCGAGGTGCGTGACGATGTCGTCGGCGTCCGCCGCGGCACCGTCGATCAGGGTGGACTTGCGGCGGCGCAGGAACGGCAGCCCGATCACGTACAGGCCGGGACTCGCGGTGACCACGCCGCCGTCGTGGCGGATGCGGCCCTTGCGGTCCCACAGCGGCAGGTCGCCCAGCGCGGTCAGGAAGCCCAGATCGGGCTTGAGGCCCGTGGCCCACACGATCGTGCGGATCTCGCCGCTGCGCAGGTCCAGCTCCAGCGGCACCGACTCGGGCAGCATCGTCGGCTCGACCGGCTCGCCGGGCGGCAGGTCCTTCGTCAGCTCGGCCCCGTCGGTCTCCGCCCACTCGTCGAACGTCCTGAGCAGCCGCTTGACCTTCAGATCGGCCAGCGTGACCACGTTGGACAGCGAGCCGGACAGCTGCGCCACCCCGTCGCGCACGCCCGCCAGCCGGCCCACCAGCCGCACGCCCGCGCGGGTGAGCGCGTTCAGGTCGAGGGTGATCCGCTCCGGCGTGCCGACGAGCTGCATCGACGGCAGCACCCGGGCCCGGGCCAGGTCCGGGACCTCGTCGTAGCGGTCGTCGAAGACGCCGGCCGCGTCCATCCACCAGAGCACGTCCTTGCCGCGGTAGGTGCGCGGCATCCGCACGTGCTCGCCGACGGCGAGGGTCACCTGCCGCCCCGAGGCCTGCACCTCGTGCGCGATCTGGATGCCGCTCGCCGACGGGCCCACCACCAGCACGCCGCCCTCGGGCAGGTCGTCGGGGTTGCGGTAGGCCGGCACGCCCTCCTCGCCGGAGCCCGCGGCCACCCGGTGCTCCAGGCCGTCCGGCACCGCCTCGAACACGTCGGGCAGCGACGGCACGGTCGCCCCACCCGCGGCGACGACGACGGTGCGGGCGCGCCAGGTGTCCTGGTCGGTCTCGACGACGTAGCCGTCGTCGGTGCGGCGCACCGCGGTGACGGTGGTGCCGGCCCGGACCGGCGCGGCGATCTCCTTCGCGTAGCCCTCGATGTAGGCGGTGACCTCGGCAGCGGTCATGTAGCCGTCCGGGTCGTCGCCGCGGTAGGAGTAGCCGGGCAGCCGGCTGAGCCAGTTCGGGGTGAGCAGGCGGAGGGAGTCCCAGCGCTGGGTCCGCCACGAGTTCGCCACCTCGGCGCGTTCGAGCACGACGTGGTCGATGCCGCGGTCGGTGAGGTGCTTGCTCACGGCCAGCCCGCTGTGGCCGGCGCCGATGACGACGCTGGTCACCTGTGGCACGGGGACTCCCTCCTCCTTGACTCGATGATCGAGGAACTCAGTTCACGTCGACGGAGACCGGCACCGGGTTGGTGAGCGTGTCGTAGACGGCCGACCGCTTCTGCGACTGCGCGACCAGCGCGGCGATCTCGTCCGGGGTCGCGTCGGCGTCCACGTCGAAGTGGACCTTGATGCTCGTGAAGCGGTTCGGCACCTCCGGGTCGCCGCCGAGGATGCCGAGGATGTCGTGCTCGCCGGTGACGGTGGCCTTGACCGAGCGCAGCTGGATGTTGCGCAGCTGGGCGACCGAGGCGATGCCGGCGGTCAGGCAGGCGCCCAGGCCGACGAGGACGATCTCGACCGGGGTGGCGCCCTGGTCCTCCGCGGCGAACTGCTCCGGGTGGTCGGCGTCGAAGGTGAAGGTCGAGACGTGCTCCTGCTCGGCGCCGAGGCCGCGGAACGTGCGGACGGTGCCGCGGGAGTGGGTGCCCTTGATCCACTCGGTCTCGGCCCGCCACTGGAACTGGGCCGCCTCCGGCGCGTCGGCGAGCGCCTTGCGCGCGTCGAGCAGCGCGCCGACGTTCACGCCGTTGTCGACCGTCGGGGTCTCGGTGGAGGTCATACGGGTCTCCTTCTTCGTCTTCTTCGTCGTTCTTGATCTGGATCGCGTGCAGGATCGGCGGCGCCGACCGGCCCGGGCCTGCCCGGTCAGGAACGGACGCCGCACGTGGCCGCCCACGCGGCACGGGCGCCGCGCATCGGGGCGTGCGGGAACAGCAGGTGGAAGAGGGCCGGGTCGTCAGCAGGAACCCGGACACGCGCACGTCTGGACCAGACCGTGGTCGACGTGCCGACGCCGCACGAGGAGAGGGGCGCCGTACATGGGGACGTTCGTACCATCCCGCGGCGGGCCTGCCAAGCGGTTCGGTCCGCCGCTTCGGTCGGCGGATCAGCGTTCCCCGGAACGGGCGATCTTCAGGTCGAGCACCGGGGTGCCGTCGACGGCCTCCGATCCGCGCACCCGCAGGCGCAGACCGTTCGTCTCGAGGACGTGGACGCGGTGCAGCCCGATCGGGTTGGGCCGGTCCTGCGAGCGCGTCGCGAACACCCCCGTGAGCGGTCGCGAGGCGGCACCGCGGGGATGGACGGCGAGCACGTCGCGATCGGCGAGGTGCAGCCAGCTCAGCACCACGAGTTCGGCGCCCGCGGGCACGTCCGCCACGGCGCGGGCGTAGGCGGGGTCGATCACGATCACCGCCTCGGGGGCGCCCTCGTCGCCCTGCTCGGGGGCATCGGCGGGATCCGCCAGGGGTGACTCGGCGTGCCCGACGGGCACCAACTCGATCACGGATCGATCTCCCGGAAGGGGTGGACGCGGCGAGCTCGGCATGATACAGATCACTCTCGACCGTTTTCTTGACTTGTTCAAATCAAGGTTTCGTGGTCTGATGGTTGCGTGCCGAGCCCGTCGCAGATCGAGCGTCTCCTGCGAGACGCCTCGCTGCGCGTCACTGCCCCGCGCAAGGCGGTGCTCGCTGCCGTGTACGAGAACCCCCACGCGGACACCGAGACGCTCCTCGCGGCCACCCGGTCCCGGCTCGGCTCGGTGTCGCACCAGGCCGTGTACGACGTCCTGCGCGCGCTGCACGAGGCGGGGCTGGTGCGGCGCATCCAGCCTGCGGGATCGGTCGCCCGCTACGAGGCGCGCGTGGGGGACAACCACCACCACCTCGTGTGCCGATCGTGCGGTGTGGTCGCCGACGTCGACTGCGCCGTCGGTGAGGCGCCCTGCCTCACCGCATCCGACGACGCCGGCTTCGCGATCGACGAAGCCGAGGTCGTGTACTGGGGCCTCTGCCCCGACTGCCAGTCCCGGCCCGCGGCTCGCTGACCGCGACCCACGGACCGGCCGGACGAACACCTCTCCAAGCGCCCGGCCACCCCGACCGGCGCCCGTCTTCCAAGGAAGGAACCGACGTGCCCCCTGAAAGCGACAACGTGACCGCGAGTGGCAGTGACAGCATGAGCCCGGCCATCTCGGCCCCGACGTCCAAAGGTACCGGGCGGCCCCGCACGAACCGCGACTGGTGGCCCAACCAGGTCGACCTGTCCCCGCTGGTGAAGACCTCCCCGGAGTGCGACCCGCTCGCCGACGAGGACTTCGACTACCGCAAGGCCGTCTCCCAGATCGACTTCGAGCAGCTCAAGCGCGACGTCATCGAGGTCATGCACACCTCGCAGGACTGGTGGCCCGCGGACTGGGGTCACTACGGCCCGCTGTTCATCCGCATGTCGTGGCACGCTGCCGGCACCTACCGCCAGCACGACGGCCGCGGCGGCGCCGGTGACGGCGCCCAGCGGTTCGCGCCGCTGAACAGCTGGCCGGACAACGCGAACCTGGACAAGGCGCGCCGGCTGCTCCTGCCGATCAAGCAGAAGTACGGCCGCAGCCTGTCCTGGGCGGACCTGCTGGTCTTCGCCGGCAACGTGGCGCACGAGGACATGGGCTTCCGCACGTTCGGCTTCGCGTTCGGCCGCGAGGACGTCTGGCAGCCCGACGAGATCAACTGGGGTACCGAGGAGACCTGGCTCGGCGACGAGCGCTACCAGGGCGACGGTCCGCTGGAGCTCGAGGAGCCCTACGGCGCGGTCACCATGGGCCTGATCTACGTCAACCCGGAGGGCCCGCGCGGCTCGGCCGACCCGCTCGCGGCCGCGCACGACATCCGCATCACGTTCGGGCGCATGGCGATGAGCGACGAGGAGACCGTCGCGCTGATCGCCGGTGGCCACACGTTCGGCAAGGCGCACGGAGCAGGTGACCCGTCGCTCGTCGGTCCGGAGCCGGAGGGCTGCCCGGTGCACGGCAACGGCCTCGGCTGGAAGAGCGAGTACGGCACCGGCAAGGGCGCAGACACGATCACCTCGGGTCTGGAGGGCGCCTGGACGCCCACGCCGACCACGTGGGACCACAGCTTCTTCGACACCCTGTTCAAGTACGACTGGGAGCTGACCACCAGCCCGGCCGGCGCCAAGCAGTGGCAGCCGAAGAACCCCGAGGCCCAGGAGCTGGTGCCGGACGCGCACATCCCGGGCAAGAAGAACCCGCCGATGATGGCGACGACCGACATCGCGCTCATCAAGGACCCGGGCTTCCGCAAGATCTCCGAGCGCTTCCGTGACCACCCGGAGGAGTTCGAGGAGACCTACCGCCGGGCGTGGTTCAAGCTGCTGCACCGCGACATGGGCCCGGTGTCGCGCTACATCGGCCCGTGGGTGCCCGAGGAGGTCCAGCTCTGGCAGGACCCGCTGCCGCCGGTGGACCACGAGCTGATTTCCGAGGCCGACGCGGAAGAGCTGAAGAAGCAGATCCTGGCCTCCGGCCTGACCGTCTCGCAGCTGGTGCACACCGCCTGGTCGTCGGCCGCGTCGTACCGCAACACCGACAAGCGCGGTGGCGCCAACGGTGCCCGCATCCGCCTCGAGCCGCAGGTGAGCTGGCCGGTCAACGCCGGGACGCAGGAGGTCGTCGCCAAGCTCGACGAGATCCGCAAGGCGTTCGGCAAGCCGGTCTCGCTGGCCGACACGATCGTGCTGGCCGGTTCGGCCGCGGTCGAGAAGGCCGCCGCCGACGCGGGCGTGCCGATCACCGTGCCGTTCCACCCCGGCCGGACCGACGCGACGCAGGAGCAGACCGACCCGGAGACGTTCAAGTACCTGGAGCCGACCGCCGACGGGTTCCGCAACTGGATCCGCCCCGGCAGCAAGGCCCAGCCCGAGGTGCTGCTGGTCGACCGCGCCAGCATGCTCGACCTGACGGCGAAGGAGATGACCGTCCTCATCGGTGGTCTGCGCGTGCTGGGCGCCAACACCGGCGGCACCGAGCACGGCGTCTTCACCGACCGGGTCGGCGTCCTCTCGCAGGACTTCTTCCGCAACCTGCTCGACCTGTCGATCGAGTGGAGCACCTCCGAGGAGGAGGGCGTCTACGAGGGCCGCGACGCCGACGGCAAGGTCGTCCGCACCGCCACCGCGGCCGACCTGGTCTTCAACTCGAACTCCGTCCTGCGCGGCATCGTCGAGGTCTACTCGGCCGACGACGCGAAGGAGAAGTTCGTGCGCGACTTCGTGAAGGCCTGGGTCAAGGTCATGGAGCTCGACCGGTTCGACCTGCGCTGACGTCGGGCTGACGCGCACCCACCACCACGACGCCCCGGTCCGCCGCTTCCGCGGTGGGCCGGGGCGTTCGTCGTCCGGGAGGGCTCAGGCAGGCTCGTCGGCCGTGATCGCGGCGCGGCGGCGACCCAGTGGCCGGCGCAGTTCTCCGCCCAGCGTCGCCGCGAGCTCCACGGCCGCGTCGATCTCCGCCCGCCGGTTGGAGATGCTCTCGACGTTCACCCCGAACGGCACGCCGAGCCGCCGGCAGTACGCGACGAGGTCGAGCGCGGTCGCGCGCGCCTGCGCGAAGGACTCGGCGAGCAGGTCCTCGGACCGCAGCAGGTCGTTGCGCATCCACCGGGGCACGTCGACGCCGAGCCACTGCAGGAACTCCAGCGTCTTCGGCGAACCCACCACGGTGAGGGTGAACACCACCGGGGCCGGTGCGACCTCGCGCTCGGCGCAGGCGTGCACGTAGTCGGAGACCAGGTTCTTCGCCGCGCCGACGTCGTGGACGATCTGGGTGACGAAGAAGGAGCACCCCGCGGCCTGCTTGGCGAGCAGGCGCGCGTGCTCGTCGCCGCGGCGGGTGTGTCGCTCCGGGATCGCGACGCCACCGAGCCCCAGGTGCGGCGCGACGGCAGCCCGCAGCTGCTGGGCCCGGCGCAGCGACGTCGCCACCGGCTGGTCGCTCGAGGAGGCGCCCACGAAGACCGACAGGACGCGGTCGGGATCCTGCGCGGAGAGCCACCGCGTCAGCTCGGGCTCGGCGTGCTTCCCGACGACCCGGTAGACGATCGCCGGCGTCGGCCAGGAGGTCAGGTGGCGCTCGAGGAAGTCGGCCGGGTCCATCGTCGGCAGGAACGGGAAGGGCCGCTCCTGGTCGGTCCGATCGCTCTCGTCGTCGATGTCGTAGAGCAGGAGCCCGTCGAGGTCCAGCGGACGCAGCCGGTCCATCGTGACGTCGGCGATCTGCTGGGCCTGCTCGGGAGGGGTCGCCAGCCGCGGTGGGGTCACGGCGAAGAACAGGAACTCCCCGCTGCCCGCGGCGAGGCGCTCGCGCAGCGCACCTGGCGGATCGAGGACCTCGGGTTCGGGCACGTGCAGTCTCCTCGCGGGCGGGTGCGGCCGGGCCTACGAACCTACCTGCCCTCCTGAACGGCTTCCCACGTGCGCCGGGCCCAGCTCGTCGGCGAGGTGCCGTTGAGGAGGTGGTCGCCGACGATCGTCTGGCGGACGATCGCCGGGTTGTGCGAGGCGAGCGTGCGGGCGTTGCGCCAGTGCCGGTCGAGGCGGAACCGCTCGGTCACCGCGGACGCGCCACCCACCTCGAACAGCTCGCTGGTGAGGCCGAGGACCAGCTCGATCACCGCGGTCTGCGCAGCGAACACGGCGGCGTCCGCTGCGTCGCCCGGTTCCTGCTCCAGGACGTCGACGGCGGCCAGCGCGGTCGCCGTGGCGGCGAACGCCTTGCTCTGCAGCCTGCCCACGACCTGCTGCACCTGCGGATCGAACCGGGGCCGCGGCTGGGCCGGGTTGGCGAGGTTGCGGGTGCGCTGCGACACGAAGGCGACCGTGTCGGCGACGGCGGCCTGGGCGATGCCCGCCAGCGTCGCCAGGTGCACGAGCTGGTAGATCGCCACCAGCGTCGACGGGCGGGCCGCGCCGTTCTCGTACGGCTCCACGTCCTCGCCGGCGATCGGCACGTCCTCGAAGACCGTGGTGCCGCTGCCGGTGAGGCGTTGGCCGAAGCCGTCCCAGTCGTCGATCAGCTGCACCCCGGGCGCCGCGGCCGGCACGAGCACGGTCGCGCTGTGCTCGGCGTCGACGGTGGCGGTGGTGAGGATCCAGTCGGCGAAGATCGACCCGGTCGAGTAGGACTTGCGCCCGTCGAGCCGCCAGCCGTCGCCGACCCGGCGGACCGTGGTCGCGTTCCGCCAGAACGACGGGCTGGTCTCCTCGCTCTGCGCGTTGCCGACGATGATCCCCTCGGCGATCCGGCGCAGCCAGCGCTCGCGGACACCGGGATCGGAGTGGCCGAGCCGGGACTCGACGAAGCCGATGTGCCCGCGCCAGAGCTGCGGCAGGTTCGAGTCGGCGCGGGCCAGCGCGATGAGCTCGCGGAAGAACTGCGGCAGGGTCGCGCCGAATCCGCCGTGCTCCACCGGGACGCGGATCCGGCCGAACCCGGCCTCCCGCAGCCACTTCACCTCCTCGAACGGCAGCCGCCGCTGCGCCTCCCGCTCCAGTGCACCCGCCGCGATGCGGGCGAAGACCGGCCCGAACCGGGCGTCGAGCTGCGCGTCGGTGGTCATGCCGCCGCCAACCGGGGGAGCGCGGTGAGCAGCTGCTGCGTGTAGGGGTGCTGCGGCCGCTCGAACACCTCGTCGGCGTCGCCCTGCTCGACGACCCTGCCGTCCTTCATCACGAGGATCCGGTCGCTCATGTGGTGGATGACGCCGAGGTCGTGGGAGATGAACAGGTAGCTCACCCCCAGCTCGTCCTGCAGGTCGGTGAGCAGGTCGAGCACTTGGGCCTGGATCGACACGTCCAGCGCGGACACGGGTTCGTCGCAGACGATGACCTCCGGTTCCGGGGCGAGCGCGCGGGCGATCGCGACGCGCTGGCGCTCTCCACCGGACAGCCGCAGCGGGGCGGCGTCGAACCGCTCGGGGCTCAGCCCGACCTGGTCGAGCAGCCGCACGGTGCGCGCCCTGGCCTCCTCGGCCGACGCGGGCGGGCGCGGGCCGGTGGACAGGGCGTCCACCAGCAGCCTGCCCACCGACCAGCGCGGATCGAACGAGCTGAGCGGGTCCTGGTAGACCACGCCGATCCGGCGGCGTCGGCTGCGCCGCTGTGCCCGGGTCAGCGCCGTCCACGGTTCACCGTGCAGCAGCACCTCACCGGCCGTCGGCTCCAGCAGGGCCAACGCCATGCGGGCGGTGGTGGTCTTGCCCGAACCGGACTCGCCGACGATGCCGAGCGTCTCGCCGGGGTAGAGCTGGAACGACACGTCGTCGACGACGGTGCGGACCACCTCGTCGGGCCCGGTGTAGACCTTGGTGAGTCCGCGCGCGTCGAGGACGGGGCGGCTGCGGTCGATCGGCGCGCGCTCCCGCCGCACCACCGGCTGCCCCGCGGCGGGCCGGACGAGCCGCTGCCCGCGGGTGTGCTCGGACGGCACCGCGTCGAGCAGCGCTCGCGTGTACGGGTGCTGCGGCCGGTGCAGCACCTGCTCGGCCGGGCCCTGTTCGACGATCTCGCCCTGCCGCATGACGGCGACGTGATCGGCCATGCGCGCCACGACGGACAGGTCGTGGCTGATCATGATCAGCGCGCGGCCCCGCTCCTTCGCCTCGGCGAGCAGGTCGAGCACCTGGGCCTGCACGGACACGTCGAGCGCGGTGGTGGGCTCGTCGGCGATCAGCAGGGGTGGGTCGAGCGCGATCGCCGAGGCGATGAGCGCGCGCTGGCGCAGCCCGCCGGACAGCTCGTAGGGCCGCTGGCGGGCGCGGACCTGCGGTTCCGGTACGCCGACGGCGGCGAGCAGCTCGACGGCCGCGGCCGCGCGCTCGGCCCGGGTGCCGCGCTTGTGCACCCGCAGCGGCTCGGCCACCTCGTCGCCGACGCGGCGCAGCTGGTCCAGCGAGACCAGCGCGTCCTGCAGGACGTAGCCGATCTCGCGGCCGCGGATGGACCGCCACGCGCGCTCACCCAGCCGCTGCAGGTCGTGGCCGGCGAACTCGATGCGCTCGGCCGTGACCTCGGCGCCGTGCCCGGTCAGCCCGACGAGGGTGCGCGCGGTGACCGATTTGCCGGAGCCGGACTCGCCGACGATCGCGAGGCAGCGGCCGGGCTCGACGGTGAACGACACCCCGCGCACCACCTCCCGCGCGCCGAAGCGGATCCGCAGCCCCTCGACCCGCACGAGCGGAGCCGGGATCTCGGTGGCGGGTGCCGGTGCGGCGATCCCGGTGGTGCCGGCGGTCATCGCGCCGCTCCTTCCAGTCGCTGTTGCAGGGTGCGGCCCAGGGACGTCACGGCGACCGCGAACAGCACGATCACCAGCCCGGGCATGATCGCGAGCCACCACGAGGTGGTGATGTAGCCGCGGCCGGCGTCGAGCAGCGCGCCCCACTCCGGGCTGGGCGGCGGCACGCCGAGCCCGAGGAACGCCAGGCTGGACGCCCAGACGATCGACTGGCCGACGCCGAGGGTCACGACGGCCACCAGCGGTCGCATCGCGTTGGGCAGCAGGTGCTGGCGGAACACCCGCCACGGGCGGTGCCCGAGCGCGTGCGCCGCCTCGATGTAGCCGGACTCCTTCACCGCCAGCACCTGCCCGCGAACCATGCGGGCGTAGCCGGGCATCGAGCCGACGCCGACGGCGACGATCGACGTGGTGACCGACGGCCCGAACACCGCGACGATCAGCAGGGCGGCCAGCAGCGACGGGAACGCGAAGGTCACCTCGAGGAGCCGGGTGATCAGGGTGTCGACCACGCCGCCGGCCAGTGCCGCGGCCGCGCCGAGCACGATCGCCAGCGCCATCGACACGCCGGTGGCACCGAGGCCGATGCCGAGCGAGAGGCCGGTCCCGTGGATCACCCGGGTGAGCAGGTCGCGGCCGGCCTCGTCGGTGCCGAACGGGTGCTCCCACGACGGCGGGGCGAGCGCGTTGGTCAGATCGATCTGGGTCGGGGTGTCGCTGGTGAGCAGGCCCGGGGCCACCGCGGCCAGCACGACCAGCGCGACGAACCCGCCGGCCAGGACGGTGCCGGGACGCGGCAGCCGGCCGAGCGCGACGGAGCTGCTGCGGGCGAGGACGGTCATGAGATGCGCAACCTCGGATCGACGAGGGTGTAGGCGAGGTCGACCAGCACGTTCGCGACGATGTAGACCGCCGCGACCACCAGCACGATCCCGGCCACCGTGGGGACGTCGCGGTTGTTCACCGCGGTGACGAGCACCTGGCCGATGCCCGGCCGGCCGTAGATGCTCTCCGCGATCACCGAGCCGGAGACGAGCGCCCCCAGCGCCCAGCCGGACAGGGTGATCCCGGGCAGCACGGCGTGGCGCAGGGCGTGCCGCAGCCGCACCGCGGCATCGCTCATGCCGCGGGTGCGGGCAGTGGTGATGAACGGCTGGTCGAGCACCTTGTGGAACTCCTCGCGCAGCACCTGCCCGAGGAAGCCGGACAGCGGCACGGCGAGCGTGAGGACCGGCAGCACCGTGCCGGCCGGGGTGTCGCCGCCGATCACCGGGAAGATCGGGATCTGCACGGCGAACGCGACCAGCAGCAGCATCCCGACCCAGTAGTGCGGCAGGCTCGCGGTGAACGCCTCGAACGCCGCCCCGATGCCGCCGAGGATCCGGCCGCGCCGCACGGTGAGCAGCGTGACCGTGACCGCGATGAGCCAGGCGACGACCAGCGCGCCCACCGTCAGCACCACGGTCGGTAGGAGCTGCGCGCCGATCACCGCGGTGACCGGCCGGAACTCCGTGTACGACGTGCCGAGATCGCCGCGCAGCAGCCCGGCCAGGTAGTCCAGGTACTGCACGATCAGCGGCCGGTCGAAACCGAACTGGTGGTTGATCGCGGCGATCTCCTCGGCGGGCCACTGCTGGTCGCGGCCGTTGCGGATGTTGAGGATCACCGTCGCGCGGTCGCCGGGCAGCAGCAGCTGCACGAAGAACGTGATCGACGCGGCCACGAGCAGCACCAGCACCGCCGAGAGCAGCTTGCCCGCGATGCGGCGCAGCCGGGCTGCCGGGGCCGGCGCCGCCGTACTCACCGCCGTGCTCACTGGACCAGGTAGACGTCGGAGAACACCGGCTCGCCCTGGCTGTGCTCCAGCCAGAAGTCCTTCACCCGGTTCGCGGCAGCGACGAG
Organism: Pseudonocardia thermophila; assembly: GCF_900142365.1. Classification (GTDB taxonomy): domain Bacteria; phylum Actinomycetota; class Actinomycetes; order Mycobacteriales; family Pseudonocardiaceae; genus Pseudonocardia; species Pseudonocardia thermophila. Next base: position 181,766 of record NZ_FRAP01000003.1, read on the forward strand.
GGTGTTCTGGGTGTACAGGCCGATGCCGGCGGCGTTGTCGGAGATGATCTGCTGAGCCTGGCGGTACAGCTGCGACGCGCGCTCGGGGTCGGTCGAGGTGTTGGCCTCGTCGATGATCCGCGCGAGCTCCGGGTTGTTGTAGAACGACCGGTTGTTGCCGTTCGGCTTCTCCGGCGTGGTCGGCCGCCAGACGATCCACAGGATCGCCGGGCTCGGGCTGGTCCAGTACGACGGCCACGCGTCGTAGGTGGTCGGGTCGGAGAAGCGGCCGCTGTTCAGCTCGGCGCGGGTGAGCGGGATCAGCTCGACGCCGAAGCCGACCTGCTTCCACTGCTCCTGCAGCGCCTGCAGCACCGTGGCGCCCTCGGCGGTGATGAAGGAGCCTGCGCCGTAGATGATCCGCACCGTCAGCGGCCGACCGTCCTTGGTGCGGATGCCCTCCGGGGTGCGCGGCCCGGTCCAGCCCGCCTGGTCGAGCAACGCGTTCGCCTTGGCTTGGTCGAACGGGTACGCGTCGGCGAGATCGGCGTTGTAGTCGGGCGTCGATCGGCTCATCGCCGGGTTGCCCTCGTACGGGATGACGCCGTGGAAACCGGCCTCCACCGCGCCCTTGCGGTCGGCGCCGTGGGCGAACGCCTGGCGGACCAGCTTGTCGGTGAACACCCCGGCCGCGGTGTTGATGTAGAACGAGATCGGCTTGCCGGGCGTGATGTAGCGGATCGTCGTCTCGAACTTCTCCTGCGCGTCCTTCCAGTGGACCGTCGGGATCTCGTAGACGACGTCGCTCTGCCCGGTGGTGAGCGAGGCGTAGCGGGACAGCGGGTCGGGCACGAACTTCCAGCGCAGCTCGTCGATGTAGGCCGGGCCCTCGTGCTTGGCGGTGGCCGGCCACGAGGTGTAGTTCGGGTTCTTCTTGAACACGACCTCCTGGCCCTTGCGCCACTCCTCGACCACGAACGCGCCCGAGCCGATCGGCTTCTCGCAGTTCTCCGCCTGGCTGCGGGTGCGCAGCGCGGTCGGCGACTGGATACCGAAGTAGCCCTGGGTGATCAGGGTGAGGAACTGCGGGTAGGGGGCGTTGAGGCGGATCGCCACGTGCGTGGGGTCGATCACCTCGGCCGCGCGGTAGTACGGGTCGAGGGAGACCTTCGCGGTGCCGTTGAGCTGCGTGGTCATCCACTGGTCGAAGTTGAACGCCACCGCCTCGGCGTCCAGCGGGGTGCCGTCGGTGAACTTCACGCCCTCCTTGAGGGTGAACGTGTAGGTCAGCCCGTCCGGCGACACCTCCCACGACGTGGCCAGCCACGGCTTGATCGAGCCGTCCGTGTCGAGGGTGACCAGGTTGTCGAGCACTTGGCGGGAGATGTAGGCCTGCTGGATCCAGCCGCCGAAGATGCACGGCGGCTCCTGCACGTGGGCGTAGGTGAGCGTGCCGCCCTCGATGCGGGTGCCGCTGCCGGCGGAGGGACCGCCGGCGCAGGCCGCCAGCACCGAACCCGCGAGGGCGAGTCCGAGTCCGGCGACGCCGGCGCGGCGGAACGGGCGGGGTCTGGTCATGAGGGGTCCTTCGCGGGGGAGTGGGCGGGCAGGTTCCTGCCACCGCGGTAGCGGGCGCCGTAGTGCCGGTCGGGCAGCCGGTCACCGGCGCCGAAGATGCGGTGACGCAGCGACTCGTCCTCGTCGTAGCTGGTGCGCAGCCGGCCGCGGGCCTGCAGCTCGGGCGCGACCAGCTCGATGAAGTCCTTCGCGGTGTCGAAGGTGTGGTACTGCAGGAGGTTGATGCCGTCGATGTCGAGCTCGTCGAGCCAGCGCTCGATCTCGTCGGCGCAGTGCTCGGGGTCGCCCGCCACGAACAGCGGGCGGCGCTGCAGGTCGCCGAAGCCGGCGAGGTACTCGCCCACGGTCTGCTCGGGCTTGATCTGGTTGTAGCGGCCCGAGCGGCCCTCGGCGAGATCGGGCACCTCCGCCAGCGGCAGGTCCGGCGGGTACGCGGTGGGGTCCCACGGCAAGCCGGCGTGGGCGAGGTAGCCCTCGCGGTCGGTCCACTTCTGGTAGTAGGCGAGCTTCTCGCGTGCCTCGGCCTCGGTCGGGGCGACGATGACGCCGCCGGTGGTGATGACCTTGAGGTCGGCGCGCTCGCGGCCGTTGTCCACCGCGGACTGCTTGAGCCGGTCCGCCAGCCGGCGCAGGTGCTCCTCGGTCGGGCCGCCGGTGAACACGACCTCGGCGTGCTTGCCGGCGAAGGCCGTACCGGCCGGGGACGAGGTCGCGGTGAACAGCACCGGCGTGCGCTGGCGGCTGGGGGAGGGCAGGTGCGGGCCCTCGACCGCGAAGTAGGTGCCCTTGTGGTCGATCGGGCGGATCTTCGCCGGATCGGCGAAGACGTTGTTCTCGCGGTCGGCGACGATCGCGTCGTCGTCCCAGGAGCCCTCCCACAGCTTGTAGAGCACGTCGAGGTACTCGTCGGCGATCTCGAAGCGGTCGTCGTGCTCGATCTCGCCGGACAGGCCGTGGTTGCGCGCTGCGTTCGGCAGGTACGAGGTGACGATGTTCCAGCCGACCCGGCCCTTGGTGAGGTGGTCGAGGGTGGAGGCGCGCCGCGCCCACGCGAACGGCGGCTCGTACGTGGTGGAGAAGGTGATGCCGAAGCCCAGGTGCTTGGTCACCGCGGCCATCGCCGGTACGACCATCGCCGGGTCGTTGTTGGGGATCTGCAACCCCTGGCGGATCGCGGTGTCGGCCGAGCCGCGGAAGGTGTCGTAGGTGCCGACGACGTCGGCGAGGAAGACCGCGTCGAACCCGCCGTCGTCCAGCAGGCGGGCGAGCTCGAGCCAGTACTCGATGTCGTTGAAGCGCTCGCGGTTGTTGTTCGGCAGCCGCCACAGCCCGTGGGTGATGTGGCTGACGCAGTTCATCTCGAACAGGTTCAGGATGAGACGTTTCGCTGGCATCGAGCGAATCCTTCGTGAGGGGTGTGGCACCGGCGCGCAGAACGGTGGAACGCGTCACCGGAAATTGTTGTGCGCGCACAGGAGTGCCCCGGAAATCGTGAGCGTCGCGATTCCCCGGGCAGCAGGACAGGACTGCGCCGGCCGGCGCGCCGGGCCGGCCGCGAGAAGGGTGGGCGGGTCAGGAGCGACAGAGGGCGCTGTTGACGCGCAGCAGGTCGACGTGGCGACGGGTGGACGAGGTGGACCGGCCGTGCCGGTTCCACTCAACCGTCCACGAATCCGTGTGCATCTCCGTCACCGATCTGCTCGCTGAGTCACCGCATGTGTCTGGACCGTTCAGCAAGGTAGGTCGATTCGCTCGAAATTGTCAACGGTGGCGGCAGAGAGTGACGAGAGCCGCACGGCGTCTGGGACGCGGAATGAATTGTCCGGACAGCTGCGCCCGTTTCCGGGTCGGGTTCAGGGCAGCACGGCGCGCGCGGTGCGGTCGAAAGCGGGCGCGACGACGAGCGCGCCGCCGTCCCGCTGGCACGACGCCACTGCGACGTGGCAGGGGCGCGGCACCGACGCCGGGATGCGCAGGCCGCCGTCGAGCTGGTAGCGCATGTTGGTGATCTTCCAGCGAGTGGCGGCGGGATCGTCCGGGCTGGTCGGGGGTCGGTCGCCGCGCACCACGACCATCGCCTCGGTGATCCCGTCGGGCCAGTCGAAGACGAGCGTGTCGGCGGACGCGACGGCCAGGTGCCGGACGGGTGGGAAGCCGGAGTCGCCGGTCTCTTCGCTGTCCTCGACCGGCTCCACGGCGGTCGACACGACCGGCTCCGAGAACCGGTCGCCGAGGCGGGCGACGATCTCGTACTCCGGGATCGGAGCGCCGGGCGGGACCGCACCGTCCACGATCGCCGTGTGCGTCGTGCGGCCGACGACCCGCCAGCGGCCGTCCGGGGTGCGGCGGCTGATCTTGTACTCGAACTCCTCGGGGCCGCCCGGGGTCCACGTGATCGTGACGGACGGGTCGTTCTCGCCGCGGGCGGCGCGGACCTCGAGCGGGGTCGGGACGGCCGACGGTCCGGGGGCCGGTGCGGGGTCCGGGACCGGGTCCGGCGTAGGCGCGGGGGTGGGCCCGGGTGTGGGTGCGGCGGGCGGTGCCGGGACGGGTTCGGGCGCCGGGGCAGGCGCGGGCACCGGTGCGACCGGCTCGGTCAGCGGCAGGGTGGGCGGCAGGACCCGGCGCGGCTGCCCGCCGGGGGCGGGCCGCGGCGCGGGCGGGGCGTGCCCGGGCGCGGGAGCCGGGTGCGGCCGTGGGCGGGGATGCGGCTGGGGCCGCGGTCGTGGCTGGGGTCGGGGCGGGATCACCGCCGCGCGCAGGGCTTCGATGAACGCCGTGCAGGTGGGGAAGCGGTGGTCGGGCTGCTTGGCGGCGCCCTTCGCCACCGCCGCGTCGACGGCGGGCGGCAGGTCGGGGCGCAGCGCCGTGACCCGCGGAGGTTCGGCGGTCAGGTGCGCGAAGATCACCGCGTGCGTGGCCGTGCGCGGGTAGGGCACCTCGCCGGTCAGGCACCGGTACGCCAGGCAGGCCAGCCCGTACTGGTCGGAGCGGCCGTCGAGCCACTTGCCCTCGATCTGCTCGGGCGAGGAGTACTGCGCGGTGCCCATGTACTGTCCGGCCGAGGTGATGTCGTGGTCGCCCGCCGACGCCTTCGCGATGCCGAAGTCGCACAGGTAGACCTGCTCGCCGCGGCGGGCGTTCGCGGCGACGAGGATGTTGCCCGGCTTGACGTCGCGGTGGACGAGCCCGGCCTCGTGGACGGCGTCGAGGGCGTCGGCGACCGGGCCGAGCAGCGCGCACACCCGTTCCACCGGCAGCGGGCCTCCGCGGCGCAGCACGGCGCTGAGGTCCTCGCCGTCGATGTAGCGCATCGACAGGTAGAGGTTGCCGTCGACGTGCCCGGCGTCGTAGATCGGGACGATGTTCGGGTGCTCCAGGCTCGCGGCGATCGCGGCCTCGCGCTCGAACCGGCGGCGGAAGTCGTCGTCGGCGGCCAGCCGGGCGGGCAGCAGCTTGAGCGCGACCTGGCGGCGCAGCCGCAGGTGGGTGGCCCGGAAGACCATGCCCATGCCGCCCTCGCCGATCAGCGCCTCGATGCGGTGCCCGGCCAGCACGCGGCCGATCCAGCTCGCGGCGAGGCTGTTCTGCTGCTCGGGCACCGGCAGTCCAGGGCCCGCGGCGAACGGGCCCCGGCCCTCCTCTCGGCTTGTCCGTCGGTCTGGCGACGAGCCTACGGGCACGCCGCCCGGCGGTGCGCGAGGCTCAGCCGCGGTGACCGACGATCCGCAGCGCGAGCCCGGCGTAACCCTCGCCGATCTCCTCGGGGGTGGACGGGCCGTCGGTGCGGTACCAGCGGGCGATGTCGATGCCCAGGGAGAGCAGGGCGCGGGCGGCCATGTCGACGTCCGGGACGTCGAAGTCGCCGCTGTCGACGCCGGCCTGCACGAGCGCCTTCACCTCCCGCGAGATGGCCCGGCGCAGCTCGAGGATCTCGGCGCGGTGCTCGGGGTCCAGCGCGCCGAGCTCGTAGTTGACGACGCGGGCCATCGTGTGGGCCCGGGCGTGGTCGGCGGCGAACGCGCGCACGGCCGCGGCGAGCCGGCCGGGCGGGTCGGTGACGTCGGCGACCGCGGCGCGGATGATGGCGAGCGTGTTCTCGTGGCCCCGGCGCGAGATCAGGTAGAGCAGCTCCTCCTTGGAGCGGTGGTGGACGTACACCGCGGCGGGGCTCATGCCGGCGGCGGCCGCGATGTCGCGGGTCGTCGTGGCGTGGAACCCCCGCTCGGCGAACGCGGTCGTCGCGGCGTCGAGCAGCTTGGCCCGGGTCTCGTCGCTGCGCGACCGGTCCTGGGTGCTGGTCACGGTGCTCCGTTCTGCATCTGTGATGCCGCTCATCGGTCCGGGGACCGGGCCTCCTTCCGCTGCCAAGCGTAGGAGTCTACGATCCTAAGCAAGCGCTTAGTAACCCCAGGAGGTCGCCGATGCCCGAAGCCGTGATCGTCGCCGTAGCCCGCTCGCCGATAGGCCGCGCGAACAAGGGCTCGCTGAAGGAGATGCGCCCCGACGACCTCACCCTGCAGATGGTCGAGGCGGCCCTGGCGCAGGTTCCTCAGCTCGACCGCCGCGAGATCGACGACCTCATGCTCGGCTGCGCGCAGCCCGCGGGCGAGCAGGGCCACAACCTGGCGCGCGTCGTCGCCGTCATGGCCGGCATGGACCACCTGCCCGGCGTGACCGTGAACCGGTACTGCTCGTCGAGCCTGCAGACCACCCGCATGGCGATGCACGCGATCAAGGCCGGCGAGGGCGACGTGTTCATCTCCGCCGGCGTCGAGACCGTCAGCCGGTACGGGAAGGGCGCCGCCGACGGGCTGCCCGGCACCGAGAACCCGATCTTCGACGACGCCAAGGCGCGCACCGCCGCGCTGGCCGCGGGCGAGGGCACGTGGAGCGACCCGCGCGCCGACGGCGAGCTGCCCGACGTCTACATCGCGATGGGCCAGACCGCGGAGAACGTCGCGCAGGCCACCGGCATCACCCGCCGCGAGCAGGACGAGTTCGGCGTGCGCAGCCAGAACCTCGCCGAGAAGGCGATCGCCGACGGGTTCTGGGCCCGCGACATCACCCCGGTCACGCTGCCCGACGGCACGGTCGTCTCCGCCGATGACGGCCCGCGGCCGGGCACCACTCTGGAGGCGGTCTCCCAGCTGAAGCCCGCGTTCCGCCCCGACGGCACCGTGACCGCCGGCAACTGCTGCCCGCTCAACGACGGTGCCGCCGCGGTGATCGTGATGTCCGACCGCAAGGCCGCCGAGCTGGGGATCACCCCGCTGGCGCGGATCGTCGCCACCGGGGTCAGCGGGCTCTCGCCGGAGATCATGGGGCTCGGCCCGGTGGACGCCACCCGCCAGGCGCTCAAGCGCGCCGGAATGACCATCGACGACATCGACCTGGTCGAGATCAACGAGGCGTTCGCCGTCCAGGTGATCGGTTCCGCGCGGGAGCTGGGCATCCCCGAGGAGAAGCTGAACGTGAACGGCGGCGCGATCGCCGTCGGCCACCCGTTCGGCATGACCGGCGCCCGGATCACCAGCACGCTGATCCACTCGCTGCAGTGGCACGACAAGCAGATCGGCCTGGAGACCATGTGCGTCGGCGGCGGTCAGGGCATGGCGATGATCCTGGAGCGGCTCTCGTGACGGGCCGGTTCACCGGGCGCACGGCGATCGTCACCGGTGCCAGCCGCGGCATCGGCCTCGCGATCGCGCAGCGGCTGGTCGACGAGGGTGCCCGCGTCGTGATCACCGCGCGCAAGCAGGAGGCGCTCGACGACGCCGTCGCGGCCCTCGGCGGCGCTGAGCACGCGTTGGGCGTAGCGGGCAACGCCGCGGACACCGCGCACCAGGCCGAAGTCGTCAAGCTGGCGATCGAGGCGTTCGGCAGCGCCGACCTACTGGTGAACAACACCGGCATCAACCCCGTCTACGGGCCGCTGCTCGAGCTGGACCTCGACGCGGCGCGCAAGATCGTCGAGGTCAACTGCCTGGCGGCGCTGTCGTGGGTGCAGCACGTCCACCGCGCGTGGATGGGCGAGCACGGCGGCGCGGTCGTCAACGTCTCGTCGGTGGCCGGGCAGCGGCCGGCGCCCGGCATCGGCATGTACGGCGCCAGCAAGGCGATGCTCGCCTACCTCACCCAGGAGCTGGCCGTGGAGCTCGGCCCGGACGTCCGCGTCAACGCGGTCGCCCCGGCCGTGGTGAAGACCCGCTTCGCCACCAAGCTCTACGAGGGCCGCGAGGAGGAGGTGGCGTCGGTCTACCCGCTCAAGCGGCTCGGCGTGCCCGACGACGTCGGCAGCGTGGTGGCGTTCCTGCTCTCGCCCGACGCGGGCTGGATGACCGGCCAGACGATCGTCGTCGACGGCGGTGTGACGCTGACGGGCGGTGTGTGATGGCCGGCTCCGACGTGGTGCGCGGCAAGGGGGTCGTGATCACGGGTGCGGGTCGCGGCATCGGCCGGGCGCTCGCGACGCGGATGGCCGCCGAGGGCGCCCGGGTCGTCGTCAACGACCTGGACGCGGCGGCGGTCTCGGAGGTCGCCGCCGCGATCGGCGGGGTCCCCGTGCCCGGTGACGCGGCGGCCGAGGCCGGGGTCGCGGCGCTGGTCGAGTCGGCTCGCGAGCACCTCGGCGCGATCGACGTGTGGTTCGCCAACGCCGGCATCGCCCGAGGCTTCGGCCTGGACATGAGCGAGGCGGACTGGACGGCGTCGCTCGAGGTCAACGTGCTCGCGCACGTGCGCGCTGCCCGGTTGCTCGTGCCCGAGTGGCTGGAGCGCGGCAGCGGCCGGTTCGTCGTCACGGCCTCCGCGGCCGGGCTGCTCACGATGCTGGAGGCGCCCGCGTACTCGGTGACCAAGCACGGCGCGGTCGCGTTCGCGGAGTGGCTCTCGGCCACCTACCGCCACCGCGGGATCATCGTTCAGGCGATCTGCCCGCAGGGGGTGCAGACGAAGATGCTGGAGGAGACCGGGCCGCTGCGCGAGCTGCTCTCCCACGACACCGCGCTCACCCCGCAGGACGTCGCCGAGACCGTGTGGCAGGCGCTGCAGGACGACCGGTTCCTGATCCTGCCGCACCCCGAGGTCGCCAAGTACTACGCCACCCGCGCCACCGACACCGACCGCTGGCTCGCCGGTATGAACAAGCTGCAGCGGCGGCTCGAAGCGGACAGGCTCTGAGCCACCCCGTGTCGTCGACCCTATTCGTGCCCACCCTCTGTGCCGTCCCGCTGAGCCGCTCGCAGAACAGGACGGGGGGCCCGGACCGCGGACGGCGCAGTCCGCGCCCGGGAACACCGATCGAGGAGTTTCGATGGATTTCGCCTTCGACGCCCGCACGAACGAGCTGCGCGAGTCGCTGCTCGAGTTCATGGACAACTACGTCTACCCGGCCGAACCCGTGTTCGAGGAGCAGCTGGAGCAGCTGCCGAACCGCTGGGCGTGGGACTCGGCGCCGGTGCTGCAGGAGCTGCGGGCCGAGGCCCGCCGGCGCGGGCTGTGGAACCTGTTCCTGCCGGGCGAGCACGGCGCCGGGCTGACCAACCTGCAGTACGCCCCGCTGGCCGAGATCACCGGGCGCAGCATCCACCTGGCCCCGCCCGCGCTGAACTGCGCGGCGCCGGACACCGGGAACATGGAGGTGCTGTCGCTGTTCGGCACCGAGGCCCAGCGCAAGGAGTGGCTGGAGCCGCTCCTGGAGGGCGAGATCCGCTCGTCCTTCGCGATGACCGAGCCGGATGTGGCCTCGTCCGACGCCACGAACATCTCCACCCGCATCGAGCGCGACGGCGACGAGTACGTCATCAACGGCCGCAAGTGGTGGATCACCGGGGCGATGAACCCGAACGCGCGGATCTTCATCGTCATGGGCAAGACCGATCCGTCGGCCGATCGGCACCGCCAGCAGTCGATGGTCCTGGTGCCGCGGGACACCCCGGGCGTCGAGGTCAAGCGCGCGATGCACGTCCTCGGCTACGACGACCACGAGCACGGCGGGCACGCCGAGCTGACCTTCACCGACGTCCGGGTGCCGGTGAGCAACCTGATCGGGCAGGAGGGCGACGGGTTCGCCATCGCGCAGGCCCGGCTCGGTCCCGGCCGCATCCACCACTGCATGCGCGCGATCGGCGCCGCCGAGCGGGCCCTGGAGCTGATGTGCGCCCGGGCCGACGAGCGGGTCGCGTTCGGCAAGCCGCTGGCCGATCAGGGCGTGATCCGGGAGTGGATCGCCGAGGCGCGGGTGCGGATCGAGCAGCTGCGCCTGCTGGTGCTCAAGACCGCGTGGCTGATGGACACCGTCGGCAACAAGGGCGCCCACACCGAGATCCAGGCCATCAAGATCGCCACTCCGGCGACCGTCGAGTGGATCCTCGACAAGGCCATCCAGGTCCACGGCGGCGGCGGGCTCTCGCAGGACTTCCCCCTCGCCTACGCCTACGCGCACAACCGCACGCTGCGGTTCGCCGACGGGCCCGACGAGGTGCACAAGAACTCGCTGGGGCGGGCCGAGCTGCGCCGTCAGCGCCGCGCCCGGGAGGAGCGCGGTGGGTGAGGTCGACCCCGGCGTGGATCTCGCGGCCGTGGTCGAGCGGTTCCTCGCCGAGCACGATCCGGCCACCACGGACCGGCTGGAGTTCCTCCGCGCCCGCTACGACGCCGGCCTGGCGTGGGTGTGGTTCCCGGAGGGCCACGGCGGGCTCGGGCTGCCGGCCGCGCGGCAGTCCGAGGTCGACGCGGCGTTCGCGGCGGCCGGGGCGCCGGACAACGCGCCCCGTCGCAACGTGATCGGGCTCGGCATGGCCGCGCCGACGATCCTCGCCTTCGGCACCGAGGAGCAGAAGCGCCGCTTCCTGCGTCCGCTGTGGACGGGCGAGGAGATCTGGTGCCAGCTGTTCAGCGAGCCCGGCGCCGGCTCCGACCTGGCCAACCTCGCCACCCGCGCGGTCCGCGACGGCGACGAGTGGATCGTCAACGGGCAGAAGGTGTGGACCTCGTCGGCGCACAACGCCCGGTTCGCGATCCTGGTGGCCCGCACCGATCCCGACAAGCCGAAGCACGCCGGGCTGACGTACTTCGTGTGCGACATGACCGACCCGGGCGTCGACGTGCGGCCGCTGCGCCAGATCACCGGGGAGGCCGAGTTCAACGAGGTCTTCCTGACCGACGTGCGCATCCCGGACGCGTACCGGATCGGCGAGGTGGGGCAGGGCTGGCGGGTCGCCACCGCGACGCTGAACAACGAGCGCGTGGCGATCGGCGGCCGGGCCGCACCCCGGGAGAGCGGCATGATCGGCAAGGTCGTCGAGGCGTGGCGCAGCCTGCCGGAGAAGCGCACCCCGGAGCTGCACGACCGACTGCTGCGACTGTGGGTGGAGGCCGAGGTGGCCCGGCTGACCGGGATCCGGCTGCGGCAGAAGCTCGCCCAGGGCCAGCCCGGCCCGGAGGGCGCGGCGACGAAGGTGACGTTCGCGCGGATCAACCAGCAGCTGTCGGCGCTGGAGCTGGAGCTGCGCGGCGAGGACGGGCTGCGCTACTCGGACTGGACGATGGTGCGGCCCGAGCAGGTGGACATGACCGGCCGCGACCACGGTTACCGCTACCTGCGCGCCAAGGGCAACTCGATCGAGGGCGGCACCAGCGAGGTCCTGCGCAACATCGTCGCCGAACGGGTGCTCGGCCTGCCGCCCGAGCCGCGGGTGGACAAGGACGTCCCGTGGAAGGAGCTGCAGCGGTGAGCGAGCTGGACCTGCTGTACTCGGAGGTCGAGGAGGACCTGCGGGCCACGGTCCGCGGCGCGCTCGCCGACCGCTGCACCCCGGCCGCGGTGATCGCGATGTACGACGGCGACCGCAGCGCGGTGCCGGGGCTGTGGAAGACCGTCGCCGTCGAGCTGGGCCTGGCCGGGCTGCTCGTGCCGGAGGCCGCGGGCGGAGCGGGTGCGTCCGCGCGGGAGGCGGCGGTCGTGCTGGAGGAGCTGGGCCGGGCGGTGGCCCCGGTGCCGTTCCTGACCAGCGCGGTCATCGCCACCACCGCGGTGGCGGGCACCGGCGCCGCTCTGCTGGGGGAGCTGGCCGCTGGGGAGCGGGTGGCCGCGCTGGCCGTCCCGCTGACCACCGGGCCGGACGCCCCGTTGCCGGCGCTCGACCTCACCGCCGACGGGCGGATCACCGGCGCTGTCACGAGCGTCGCCGGGGCGCTGGAGGCCGATGTCCTGCTCGTGCCCGCCGGAGGCGGCCTGTACGCGGTACCGGCCGAGCACGCCCGGATCGCTCCGGTGGTGAGCCTGGACATGAGTCGCCAGCTCGCCGACGTCGCGTTCGACGGCGCCGCGGGTGAGCTCGTCGTCGCCGACGCCGAGCCGGCGGTGCGGGCCGGCCTGCGGGCCGGGGCGGCGCTGCTCGCCTCGGAGCAGGTCGGGCTGGCCCGTTGGTGCCTGGCGGAGACCGTCGCCTACCTGAAGGTGCGCCGGCAGTTCGGCCGCGTCGTCGGCGGCTTCCAGGCGATCAAGCACCGGCTCGCCGACCTCGCCATCGCTGTCGACAACGGGGTGGCGGCCGCCCGGCACGCCGCGGCCGCGCTCGCCGCGGACGACCCGGACGTGCCGGTCGCGACGGCGGTTGCGGCGTCGTTCTGCGGCGAGCTGGCTGTGACCGCCGCCGAGGAGGCCATCCAGCTGCACGGCGGCATCGGCATGACCTGGGAGCACCCCGCCCACCTCTACCTGAAGCGGGCGAAGGCGGACCAGCTGGCCCTCGGCGCGCCGGGCAGCCACCGCGCGCGCCTCGCGGAGCTCGTGGGGCTGCCCGGCTGAGCCTGGGGAGGGCCGCGGGGGCCGGTGGTCAGACGACCTGGCGCTCGCGGCCTTCCCAGTACTTCGCGCGCAGGTCCTTCTTCAGCACCTTGCCCGAGGGGTTGCGCGGCAGCTCGTCGATGATCTCCACCGACTTGGGGCACTTGAACGACGCCAGGTGCTCGCGGCTGTAGGCGATCAGCTCGTCGGGATCGACGGTCTGCCCCGGCGCCGGGACGACGATCGCCTTCGGCACCTCGCCCCACTTGTCGTCCGGCACGCCGATGACGGCGACGTCGGCGACCGTCGGGTGCTCGACCAGCACCCGCTCGATCTCGGCGGGGTAGATGTTCTCCCCACCGCTGATGATCATGTCCTTGATCCGGTCGGTGACGTAGAAGTAGCCGTCGGCGTCCATGTAGCCGCCGTCGCCGCTGCGCAGCCAGCCGTCCGGGGTGATCGCGGACTCGGTGGCGTCGGGCTTCTGCCAGTAGCCGGCCATCAGCTGCTCGGTGCGCACCCAGATCTCGCCGGGCGAGCCGACCGGCACGGGCTCGCCGGTCGCGGGATCGCGCACCTCCATCTCGACGCCGTGGATCGGTTTGCCGGCCGACAGCAGCCGGTGCGCCTTCTCCGGGCTCTCGTCGTGGTCCTCCGGACCCAGCGAGGACACCACGCCGCACGCCTCGGTCATGCCGTAGACCTGGTGCATCTTCCCGGGGAAGACCTTCAGGCACTGCCGCAGCACCGGCAGCGGCATGGGTGAGGCCCCGTACGAGAGCGCCTGCAGCGCACTCACGTCGCGCTCCTCGGCGTCGGGCACCTGCATCATCGTCGCGAGCAGCGCCGGGACCAGGAACGTGTGGGTGATGCGCTCGCGCTCCAGCATGTCCCACACGGCGACCGGGTCGGGCACGCGCAGCATCGAGATGCGGGCGCCCTGGGCGAGCGTCAGCAGCGCGTAGCTGGTGCCGCCGACGTGGAACAGCGGCATCGCCACCTGCACCCGCGACTCGGGGCCCAGTTCGAAGTCGGTGGCGACGTTGCGGGCGTGGCTGAGCATCCCGCGGTGGGTGAGCAGCGCGCCCTTCGGGAAGCCGGTCGTGCCCGACGTGTAGAGCTGCACGAAGCAGTCGTCGGGCCGGGCCGGGTAGTGCTCGGGGTCCGGCTCGTGCGCGGCCAGCCAGGCCTCGTACTCGTCGTTCTCCCCGCCGACGTGCACGACCGTCTGCACCGTCGGGATCTTCTCCCGGATCTGCGCGACGGCGCCGGCGAACTCCGGGCCGACGAACAGGATCTTCGCCTGCGCGTCGTTGATCACGTAGATGATCTCGGGCGGGGCCAGGCGGAAGTTCACGATGGCGTTCGCCGTGCCGACCTGCGCGCACGCCAGCGTGGTCTCCAGGCACGACGGGTGGTTGAGGTCCAGCACGGCCACCCGGTCACCGGGCTGCAGACCGGCGGCGCGCTGGGCGGCGGCGTTGCGCTGGATCCGCTCGACGAACTGCGCCCACGTCCACGACCGGTCGTAGTACGTCAACGCGATGTCGTCAGGGCGTTCCCGGGCGATGTCCGCGACGATCGAGGCGAAGTCGGTCTGGTCCGTCATGCGGTCCCTCTCCCCCGTGAGATCTGCGTCACTGCAGCTGATCGGCGGATGCTAACCGAGAGCCCGCCTTCCGCGGCAGGGGCGAACGGCGGCAGGACCTGCGAGGTCAGGCCGTGCGGCGGGCGTTGATCACCGCGTCGAGGCCGGTGCCGTTCGCCCGCAGCCGGTCCTCGGCGACGACGAGCTCCCACTCCCGGGGATCGAGCGTGGTCACGGCGTCGGCGACGGAGGCCTGCGGCCGCTCGTCGGCCGTGCCCAGGGCGTGGTGGCCGACCACGAGCAGCGTGCCGCCGGGGGCGACACCGGAGGCGATCCGCGCGAGCACGTCCGGCGTGGAGCCCGCGACCTGCACGTACAGGCAGATGACCAGGTCGAACGCACCGGCCGGGGGCTGCCAGGTCCGCAGGTCGGCCTCGAGCCAGGACACGCGCGCCGCCACCGCCGGGCCGGCCGCGTCCGCGTTCGCCCTGGCGTGGGTCAGCGCGGCGGGGGAGAAGTCGAGCGCGGTCACCCGCCAGCCGCGGGCGGCGAGCCAGAGCGCGTCGGCGCCGTCGCCGCAGCCGGCGTCGAGGGCCCGGCCGGGTGGAAGATCGCGCACCGCCTCGGTCAGGTACGCGTGCGGCGGGCGGCGGGTGAGCGCCTGCCCGGGCGCGTGCAGGGCGAGCGACCACCGCTCGTCCCAGAACTCCCGGTCCGCCGACATGCGGCTCATCGTGCCAGCCCACCAGCTGCGCCGGACGGCGTGCGGCGATCTCCGTCGGCGGAACGGCTTACCGTGGAGCCCGTGCGTCGTCCCGATTCCGAGCTGGGCTGGATCCGCCGGCTGCTGCGCGCGTGTCTGCAGCACCGGGCCGTCATGTTCGGCGCGCTGGCCGCGTCGATCCTCGGGGTCGGGCTGGACGCGATCGGGCCGCTGCTCACCCGGGTCGCCGTCGACGAGGCGGTCGCGGGCTCCACCGAGCTGCTCGGCCCCGTCGTGGTCGCGTTCGCGGTGCTGGCCGTCGTGCGGTTCGGCGCGGCGTTCCTGCGCCGCTACCTCGGCGGCAAGCTGGCGCTGGACGTGCAGCACGACATGCGCCGAGCGGTGTTCGCCGCGGTCGCCCGGCTGGACGGCGAGAAGCAGGACGCGCTGCGCACCGGGCAGGTCGTCTCGCGCGCCAACACCGATGTCCAGCAGGTCCAGGGCCTGCTGATGATCACGCCGCTGTCGATCGGCTCGCTGGTGCTGGCCGTGGTGTCGGTGGGCGCGATGCTGTGGCTGTCGCCGCTGCTGACGCTGTTCACGGTGGTGCTCTTCCCGCTCGCGGCCTGGCTGGTGGCGCGGTCGCGGCGGCGGCTGTTCCCGGCCACGTGGTCGGCGCAGCAGCGGGCCGCCGACATCGCCCAGCACGTCGAGGAGACCGTCACCGGCGTCCGGGTGGTGAAGGGCTTCGGGCAGGAGGTGCGTGAGGTCGCCGCCCTGGAGAAGCGCGCGCGGCGGCTCTACGCGGAGCGCATGCGCGCGGCCTGGCTCACCGCCCGGCTCAACCCGACCCTGCAGCTGCTGCCGATGGTCGGGCAGGTCGGGGTGATCGGCCTCGGCGGCTGGCTGGCGCTGCGGGGGCAGATCAGCATCGGCACGTTCCTGGCGTTCGTCACCTACGTCGCCCAGCTGGCCGGGCCCGCGCGGCTGCTCGGCTCGCTCGTGGTGACCGCGCAGCTGACCCGGGCCGCCGCGGAGCGCGTCTACGAGCTGCAGGACTCCCAGCCCGAGGTCGTCGACCCCGCCGACCCGCTGCCGCTGCCGGAGGGGCCGCTGTCGGTCGAGCTGGACCACGTGACGTTCGGCTACAGCCGCAGCGAGCCCGTGCTGTCCGACGTGTCGCTGCGCGTCGAGCCGGGGGAGACGCTGGCGCTGGTCGGGCCGGCCGGGTCCGGCAAGTCGACGGTGGCGCTGCTGCTGCCGCGGTTCTACGACCCGCAGGAGGGCGAGCTGCGCCTGGGCGGGGTGCCGCTGCCCCGGCTGCGGCTGCAGGAGCTGCGCCGCCAGCTCGGGGTGGTGTTCGAGGAGGCGTTCCTGTTCTCCGACACGATCCGGGCCAACATCGCCTACGGCCGACCCGACGCCACCGACGAGGAGGTGCGCGCCGCCGCGGCCGCCGCCCGGGTCGACGAGTTCGTCGAGTCGCTGCCGCAGGGCTACGACACCCTCGTCGGGGAGCGCGGGCTGACCCTGTCCGGCGGGCAGCGGCAGCGGATCGCGCTGGCCAGGGCGGTGCTCACCGATCCCAGGGTGCTGCTGCTCGACGACGCCACGTCCGCGGTCGACACCGCCACCGAGGCGGCCATCCTCGACACGCTGCGCGAGCTGACCGCCGGGCGCACCACGATCCTGGTCGCGCACCGGCGCTCCACGCTCGCACTTGCCGACCGGATCGCGGTGCTGGACGACGGGCGGATCGTCGACGTCGGCACGGAGGCCGAGCTCACCGCGCGCAGCGCACTGTTCCGCGAGCTGATGGGCATCACCGTCACCGCCGCGGGCCCGGCGCCGGTCGCGACCGGGATCAGCGACGAGCTGTGGCCGCAGGTGGGGGAATCCGGGTTCGCGGGCGTCGGGGCGGCCCGGACGGCCGATGCGGCGGTGCGCGGCGGGCCGCCGTCGGCGATGACGGCCGCGGCGTCGATGCCGGCGTCGCCCGAGCTGCTGCGCCGGGTCGCGGAACTGCCGCCCGCCACCGAGGAGCCGCGGCTGCGCGGGGGCGATCCGACCGCGCCGGACCCGGGGTTCCGGCTGGCCCGGCTGCTGCGGCCGGTGCGGTGGGTGTTCGTCGGGGCGCTGGCGATGGTCGCCCTCGACGCGCTGGCCTCGCTCGCGTTCCCCTCGGTCGCCCGCTTCGCCGTCGACGGCGGCATCACCGCCGGCTCTGAGCAGGTGCTGCTGGTCGCCGCACTGCTGGCGATCGGGATCGTCGCGGCGGACTGGTTCTTCGTCGCGGCGCAGACCGTGCTGGCCGCCCGGACCGGGGAGAGCCTGCTGTACCTGCTGCGGGTGCGCAGCTACGCGCACCTGCAGCGGCTGGGGCTCGACTACTACGAGCGCGAGCTGTCCGGTCGGATCATGACCCGGATGACCACCGACGTCGACGCGCTGTCGACGTTCCTGCAGACCGGGCTGGCGCAGGCCGTGGTGAGCCTGATGACCGTCGTCGGGGTGGCGGTGGCGCTGCTGCTCACCGACGTCGAGCTCGCGCTGGTCGCGCTCGCCACCGTGCCCGTGCTGATCGTGGCGACGGTGCTGTTCCGCCGCTCCGCCTCGCGCGCGTACGCGGAGGCCCGCGAGAAGGTCAGCATCGTCAACGCCGACATGCAGGAGAACGTCACCGGCGTGCGGGTGGCGCAGGCGTACGTGCACGAGGAGCGGGCGGCCGACCGGTTCGCCCGGCGCAGCGACGCCTACCGGCGCTCCCGCATCCGCGCCCAGCGGCTGGTCGCCACGTACTTCCCGTTCGCGGCGCTGCTCTCCGACGTCGCGCAGCTGTCGGTGCTGGCCGTCGGGGCCGCGCGCGTGGCGGCCGGGGACCTCTCGCCCGGTGTGCTCACCGCGTTCCTGCTCTACCTCGCGATGTTCTTCGCGCCGGTGCAGCAGCTGTCGCAGGTCTTCGACGGCTACCAGCAGGCCCGCATCGGGCTCACCCGCATCGGCGAGCTGCTGCGCACCCCGTCGTCGGTGCCGGACGTGCCGGACGGAGAGCAGGTGGCGGTGCCGGAGCGGCTGACGGGCGCGGTCGAGCTGCGCAACGTGACGTTCCGGTACGCGCCGGACGCGCCGCCCGCGCTGCACGACGTGTCGCTCACCGTCGCGCCCGGGGAGACGATCGCGCTGGTCGGGGCCACCGGCGCGGGCAAGTCGACGCTGGTGAAGCTGCTCGCCCGGTTCTACGACGCCGGGGAGGGGCAGGTGTTCGTCGACGGGGTCGACGTGCGGCGGTGGCGCCTGGCCGACTACCGGCGCCGGCTGGGCATCGTGCCGCAGGAGCCGCACCTGTTCACCGGCGACGTCGCGACCAACATCGCCTACGCCCGCCCGGACGCGTCCCAGGCGGAGATCGAGGCCGCCGCGCGCGCGGTCGGGGCGTACGAGCTGGTGCGCAGCTTGCCGCACGGGTTCCGCCAGCCCGTCGGCGAGCGCGGCCAGGGGCTCTCGGCGGGGCAGCGGCAGCTGATCGCACTGGCCCGCGCGGAGCTGGCCGATCCGGACATCCTGCTGTTCGACGAGGCCACCGCGGCGCTCGACCCGGCGACCGAGGCCGCCGTGCTCGCGGCCGGCGACAAGCTGCTGGCCCGGCGGACCGCGTTCGTGGTCGCGCACCGGCTGGCCACGGCCGCCCGTGCCGACCGCATCGCGGTGCTCGACGCCGGCCGGATCGTCGAGCTGGGCACGCACGACGAGCTGCTCGCGCAGGGCGGGGTGTACGCGCGGTTGTGGGCGGCCGGGAGCCTGGAGCCGGAAGCCGCCTGATCAGGCGGCGGTGCTGCGTCGCCAGACCGCGCCGCCGGTCGCTAGCCGCCACGGGGTGAGCCGCAGGATCACCACGCCCGGGTCGGTGACGTCGGTGACGCCCATGATCCGCGGATCGAACCCGAGCGGCTCGGGCAGGCCGGTGGCCAGCGCCCACACGTGCTCTCGCACGGCCGGATCATCGGTCACGTCGGCCGCGCACTCGGCGACGGCGACCTCCTGCTGCGGGTCCCAGTACGAGCAGGAGACGTACGGAGTGCGCCGCAGGTGAGCGATCTTCGGGCTGGCCGGGCGCGTGTAGACCCAGCCGGTCAGTCCGTCGCTCGTGCGCTCCCAGACCGGGTGCACGACGCGGGAGCGCGGGCGGCCGCGCCCGTCGACCGTGGCGAGGGTGCACCAGACGATGCGGTGCGCGACGCGCACGAAGCCGTCGAGCACGCCGTCCGTAGAATCCACAACCATGGTTGTGCATCATAGGGTCGCTGAGCTGGAGCTGTCACTGCTCGCGCTGTTCGCCGGCTGGGTGATGGCCGACGAGCTGCAGCGCCGCCTCGTCGCCGAGGGGCTGCCCGACCTGCGGTTCTCCGACGCTGTGGTGATCCAGCACGTGCTCGCCGAACCACTGTCGATCACCGAGCTGGCGCGGCGGATGGGGGTGACCCAGCAGGCGGCGTCCAAGACCGTCGCCGACATGGAGCGCCGCGGCCTGCTCGTCCGAGCGCCGGTGCCGGGGGACGCCCGGGCCCGCCGGCTGCAGCTGACCGGGACCGGCGAAGCCGCCGTCGCCGCGGCCCGCCGCCTGCGCGCCCGGCTCGACGCCGAGCTGGCGGACGCCTACGGGGCGGAGCGCCTCGCGGACGCCCGGGCCCTGCTGGCCGAGGTGATCGACCGGTTCGGTGGCACGGCCGCGATCCGCGCCCGGCGGGTGCGCCCGCCGGCATAGCCCGCTCGGGCTGGCCGCGCGTCACGGAGTCCGCGTCTCGGCGGCCCCGAACGCGCGACTCGCCGTCACCGGATCCGCGATTCGCCGACGTGATTCCTGCAACTCGCCGCCACGGGATCCGCGACTCGCGCGCACTGCGTACTGGCCCGTCAGGTGGAGTGTCCTGGCCCTTCAGGGGGAGGCTCCGTGCCCGGGGTACTGCTTAACTCCTGCTCACGGGCATGTTCTGCCCGATTTCGGGCAGGAATTTGGCGTTTCGGGGTCCAAGGGTGCACAGTCGTTGCGTGCCCCGCGGTCTGTACGCCGATCTGGTCGAGCACCTGACGCGCACCACCCCGCTGAGCCCGGGAGAGGCCGCACGAGTCGTCGACGAGGTCGTGGCGTACTTCGCCGAGCCGGTGCGGGACTACGTGCGCCGCCGGCACCGCGAGCTCCAGCGCAGCGGGCACACCAACGACCAGATCTTCCGCGCGCTCGGCGCGGAGCTGGCGCAGCGGCGGTTCGCCCCGCCGGAGCTGTCACCGCGGCAGCTGCGGCGCATCGTGTACGGCTGATCCACGACCCGGCTCGACCCTCGACCCTCGGAGGAAATGCATGTGCGGCATCGTCGGATACGTCGGCTCGCAGGACGCGGCACCGATCCTGATCGAGGGCCTCGGCCGGTTGGAGTACCGCGGCTACGACTCGGCAGGGGTCGCCGTCGCCTCCCGCGGTGGGTTGAAGGTCCGCAAGGTCTCCGGCCGGGTCGCCGACCTCGCCGCCGATCTCCCCGCGCGCTTCAAGGGCTCCCCGGGCATCGGGCACACCCGCTGGGCCACCCACGGTGAGCCGACGCCGGAGAACGCGCACCCGCACACCGACATGGCCGGCCGCATCGCGGTGGTCCACAACGGGATCATCGAGAACGCCGACGAGCTGCGCGCGAAGCTCGTCGCGGACGGGGTCGAGTTCACCTCGCAGACCGACACCGAGACCGTCGCGCACCTCGTCGCGGCCGCGTTCGCCGACGGCGCCACGACCCTCGAGGAGGCCGTGCGGGCCGCGCTGCGCCAGGTCGTCGGCGCGTACGGGCTGGCCGTGCTCGACGCCGAGCACCCCGACCGGCTCGTCGTGGCCCGCAACGGCAGCCCGGTGCTGCTGGGCATCGGTGAGAAGGAGATGTTCGTCGCCTCCGACGTCGCCGCGCTCGTCGGCTACACCCGCCAGGTCGTCTACCTCGACGACGGCGAGCTGGCCACGCTGACCGCGACCGGCTACCGCACCTTCACCCTCGACGACCGCTCCACGGCGAAGAGCCCGTCCACGATCGACTGGGACGTCGTCGGCGCCGAGATCGGCGACAACGCGCACTTCCTGATCAAGGAGATCAACGAGCAGCCGCGCACGATCGCCCGCGCGCTGTCCGGCCGGCTCGACGAGCGCTTCGACACCGCGCACCTCGGCGGGCTCAACCTCACCGTGCGGGAGGCGCGCGAGATCAAGCGGGTGAAGATCCTCGGCTGCGGCTCCGCCTGCTACGCGGGCGAGCTGGGTGCCCAGCTGATCGAGGACCTCGCCCGCGTGCCCGCCAGCGCCGAGCCCGCCTCGGAGTTCCGCTACCGCAACCCGGTCGTCGAGCCCGACACCCTCTACGTCGCGGTCAGCCAGAGCGGCGAGACGATCGACACGCTCGCCGCCGTCCAGGAGCTGCAGCGCAAGGGCGGGCGGGTCATCGGCATCGTCAACGTCGTCGGCTCGACGATCGCCCGCCAGGTCGACGGCGGCATCTACCTGCACGCCGGCCCGGAGATGTCGGTCGCGGCCACCAAGTCGTTCACCTCGACGGTCGTGGCGTTCGTGCTGCTCGCGCTGCACTTCGGCCGCATGCGCGACCTGTCGCCCAGCGACGGCCGCCGCATCATCACCGGGCTGCAGCGACTGCCCGACCAGGTCAGCGAGATCCTGCAGAACGAGGCGCACATCGCCGAGATCGCCAAGGAGCTGGCGCAGGCCTCCAGCGTGATGTACGTCGGCCGCCGCCGCGGCTGGCCGGTGGCCCGGGAGGGCGCGCAGAAGCTGAAGGAGGTCTCCTACGTGCACGCGGAGGCCTACCCGTCGGCCGAGCTGAAGCACGGTCCGCTGGCGCTGATCAGCCCGGAGATGCCGACGGTCGCGCTCGTCCCCGACGACGAGCTGCTGGACAAGAACACCTCGACGCTGTCGGAGATCAAGGCGCGCAAGGGCCCGGTGATCGCGGTGGCGCACCGCGAGCTGCCCACCGAGCTGGCGGACCGCACGATCGTCGTGCCGCGCAACGAGCCGGAGCTCGACCCGATCCTGCTGTCGATCCCGCTGCAGCTGCTCGCCTACCACGCGGCCGTCGCGCTCGATCGCGACGTGGACAAGCCGCGCAACCTCGCCAAGAGCGTCACGGTCGAGTAGCAGCCGGCCGCCGGGTGCCGGCTCGGGCCTCCGCCCTACAGCTCGTCGGTCAGCACCCGGCACCGCGCCTCGATCTGCGGGCGGCGCGGATCGCTGCCCGGCAGCAGATCGAGGGCGATCTCGTGCGCCTCCAGGTCGTCGCGGCCCAGCGCGTGCGCGCAGTACTCGGCGAGCACCTCGGGATCGTCGCTGGCCAGCACGGCCTGCCGGAGGTTGGCGGTGATCTCGTCACGCAGCTCGCGGATCTCCGGCGCGTCGGAGCGCGGCAGCAGCTCCCCAGCGCAGGCCCGCAGAGCGTCCAGAGTGCGGCCCTCGCGCAGGGCGCGGCGCACGACGTCGAAGTCGGAGTCGACGGTGGCGTCCAGTCGGTACGGGCGGGTGCGCAGCACGTGCGCCCCGATCAGCCCGCGCAGCCGCAGGATCTCGCCGCGCACCGTGGTGGGGTTGCCGTCCTCGCCGTAGAGCGAGAGCGCCAGCCGCTCCGCGGTGAGCCCCTCGCGGTGCAGCGCGAGCGCGGTGAGCAGTTCGGCGGGCCGCAGGGTCAGCGGCACCACCTTGCCGTCGACGACGACGCTGGGCGCGCCCTCGCCCATGAACCGCAGGGTCAGCGCGCTGCGCTTGCGCGTGCTCGCGGACGACGACTTCGGCTGGTAGAGCAGGTAGCCCTCGGCGAGCCGCTCGACGACCATCTCGCGACCGTCCGGCAGCTGCACGCGGTCGGCGCCGGGGGGCACCTCGATCCGCGCGGGCCACCCGTCGTAGGGCTCGCCCGCGATGATGCGCCCGCTCGGGCTCAGGAGCGCGCCGGCGCCGTTGACGTTGCGCAGGTGCGGCATGTTGCGCACGCGCAGCCGCTCGTCGGCGATGGCCAGGCGCACCCGCAGCTGGTGCTCGGCGAGCTGGGCGGTGGCCGACACCAGCTGCATCATCGCCGGGTGGACCGTGTGCAGCGGCCCGCTGATGTCGATCGCGCCGAGGATGGCGCCGGTGTCCGGATCGTGGACGGGGGCGGCCGCGCAGGTCCAGCGGTGGAACGTGCGCACCAGGTGTTCGGCGGAGTGGATCGCGACCGGCGCGTCGACGGCGATCGTGGTGCCCATCGCGTTGGTGCCGATCGCGTCCTCGGAGACGCGGTAGCCGGGGCACAACCCGGAGTCGTCGGCGGTGTGCAGCAGGGACGAGGCGCCCTCGCGCCACAGGATCACACCGTTGGCGTCCGTGACGAGCATGACGTGCATCGCCTCGTCGGCGATGCTCACGAGGGTGCTGCGCAGCAGCGGCATCACCTCGTTGAGTGGATGCGCCTTGCGCAGCTCCGGGATCTCCGACTCCGGTACGACCACCGGCGGCAGGCCCTTGTCCGGGTCGACGTGCGCGGCCAGACTGCGCTGCCACGACGCCGACACCAGCGGTCGCGGTGGGGTCGCTGCCCTGTCACCTGCGAGGACGGAATCGTAGGTGGCGCTGAGGGCACGAGCACGCGCGATCGGGTCCCGCTCACCGTCATTGGTCATCTAGGCGCTCCGAAACTGCACTGCCCCGGGTCGGATCATCATCACCCAGCCGGAAAGACGGGGCAACCTTCGCGGCGGGTCGTGCAACGTGTGCGCAACGTAGACCAACTTACGCTCCGACCAGCATCGACGCTCGAGACCTGGGAGGACGTGTGACCACGGACATCGTTCTGGGCGGTCGGACCTCCGTTCTGGACCAACCGCCGACCAGTGCTGCGCGCCGTACGGCTCGGGTATTGGTGGTGGACGACTCGGCGATCGTGCGCTATGGGCTGCGTCAGCTCTTCGCGGGTGATCCGCTGCTGTCGGTGGTCGGCGAGGCCGCGACCCCGCGGGACGCGCTGGTCGTGGCCGATCGCTGTCCTCCCGACCTGCTGATCGTCGATCTCGACCTCGGTCGCGAAGGAGCCGGCATCGACCTCGCCCGGCTCGTGCTGGAGCGCCACCGCGGGGTGCGGGTGCTGGTCCTCACGGCGCGCCGGGACCGGGCGCTGATGATGCGGGCGCTGCGCATCGGCGTGCACGGCTACCTGCGCAAGACCGCCGACACCGCGGAGATCCAGCGCGCCGCGCACGCGCTGCTGCGCGGGGAGAGCGTCTTCGACGCCCCCACCACGCCGGCCGCGCCGGTCACCGAGCTCGTGCCGGCGGACCCGGCGACCAAGAGCGAGCCCGCGCCGCGCGGGTTCGCCGGTGCGTCGCTGACCGAGCGGGAGAACCAGGTCCTGCGGCTGCTCGCCGTGGGCATGTCCAACCGCGAGATCGGCCGCCGGCTCATGATCAGCGAGGCAACAGTCAAGTTCCACGTTCGAAACCTGCGCGACAAACTCGAGGTGCGCCGCCGGACGGAGATCGTCTACACCGCGACCCGCCAGGGCATCGTCTGACGGCTACCGGCTCGCCAGCTCCGCCGCGCCCGGCCCGTCCAGACCGGCGTGCGCGGCGGGGCGGCCGGTCATCGTGAGCAGCAGCGCCAGCGCGGGTCCGCGCACCTCCGCCGGGCCCTCGCCGGCGGTCCAGCCCGTGTCGGTGGCGACCAGCCGCAGTCCAGCCAGCCTGCGGCGGGCGTGGAACGGCCAGCCCATCGCCCACACCCGGTCGAGCGCGGCCGTCGAGACCGGCGCGGGCACCGTGTGCTCGATCCCGAACGGGATCGCCACGTCCTGCACGTGCACGACCGTGTCGAACAACAGGTTCTCCAGGGTCGTCACGAACGGCTTGCGCCGCAGGTCCGCGTAGCGGCGCAGCTCGTCGACCAGCTGCGCGCCCGTGCGCGCGGCTGCCCATGCCCGCGCCATGTCGCGGTTGAGCCCGTCGAAGTCGAACCGGTGCCGCACCGCGCCGACGAGCAGCTGCCGCGGGCCCGGCGGCTGAGGGGTCATGGCGACGTGCGCCACGACGTCACGGACGCGCCACTCGGTGCAGAGCGACGGACGCTCCCACTCCTCGTCGGCCCGGCCCTCGAGGAGATCGGCCAGGTAGCGGCGTTCGGCGGCGACCGAGGCCCAGATCGTGTCGGCGTCCATCGCGCCCCCATGTAGTAAGAGTCTCTGACCAATTAAGTCAGTCTCTCGTACTATCGTCAAGGGGTGGACCTCAACACCGGGCTCCTGCTCTACATCCCCTACCGGGCCATGGAGCAGCGCGTCTTCGCGGCGCTGGCCGATGCGGGACACGACATCACCCCGGCCCAGGCGCGGCTCTTCCAACGCATCGCCCCCGACGGCAGCCGCACCTCCGAGCTGGCCGAACAGGCGGGCGTCACCAAGCAGACCGCGGGATTCCTCGTCGAGCAGCTCGAGAAGCAGGGGTACGTCGAGCGGGTCCCCGATCCCGCCGACGGGCGGGCCCGGCTGGTGCGGATCGCCCCGCGCGGCGCCGAAGCGGCGGAGTTCGCAGCGAAGATCGTCGCGGAGGTGGAGGAGGAGTGGCGGGCGCACCTGGGTCCGGAGCGCATGGCGCAGCTCCGGGACGCTCTGATGGCGCTGCGCGAGATCACCGATCCGTGGGCATGAGCGGCGCTAGCCTGGGCAAATGGGGATGGAGCTGCTGCCGGCGGTGCTGGCTAGCGGGTGGGCCAGTGGGGTCAACGCCTACCTGTGTGTCCTGATGCTGGGGCTCGTGGGGCGGTTCGCCGGGGTCGAGGAGGTCCCCGAGGCCTTCACACGGACGGATGTCCTGATCGTCGCCGGCGTGCTCTACCTGCTCGAGTTCGTCACCGACAAGATCCCGTACGTCGATTCCCTGTGGGACGCTGTCTCCACCGCCATCCGGCCGACCGTCGGAGTCGTCATCGGACTGCTCGCGGCGCCCGATGCGCCCGAGCTGACGCAGGCGATCCTGGCTGCTTCCGGTGGGGCGGCGGCGCTGATCTCGCACCTGGTCAAAGGCGGGTTGCGGCTCATCGTCAACACCTCGCCCGAGCCCGTCACGAACGTCGGGGTCAGCGTGGGGGAAGACGTCGCCGTCGCCGGGGTGACCACCGCTGCTGTCCTGGCGCCGGAAGTGGCGCTCGCCGTTGCCGCCGCCCTCTTGATGCTCGGGATCGTCCTGCTCGTCCTGCTCTGGGCCAAGGTGCGGCGGGGGTATCGGCGGTACCGGGCTTGGCGGGAGAAGCGGGCTGCGGCTGCAGCGGCCGGGTAGGGGCCGTGAGCTGGGTCGACTGCGCTCTGCTCCGTCGGCGCAGAGCGCGGCTCGCGCGCTCCTCACGCCGACGGCGGCTCTGCACCGGATCGGTGCTCGCGGCCTGGTGAGTCGTCGCTCGCGCGGGGCTCGCGCCCTCGTCCCTCGGGCGCTGCGCGCCGCCTCCGCCGTCGTCGACGCGCGCGAGCACGGTGGCCACCTCCCGGTGGTGCGCGGCCCGGTGCGGTGAGGCGCAGTTCGGAGCGCGCTGCCCGGGGCGAGGCCGGTGGAATCACGTCCGTAGGAGCTTCTCTCCTGCCAGGAATGGCGGGAGAACCCACTTCCCTGCAACCCCGCGCTGAGCCGGCGGCGCACGCAGCGGCCCCCGGAGTCCGCGCCTCCGGGGGCCGGGATGGTGGCTGGTCAGCCGAAGAAGATCTCGGCCTCGGCGTAGAGGCTGGGGTCGACGGTCTTGAGCTGTTTCGTGGCCTCGGTGAGGGGGACCAGGACGATGTCGGTGCCGCGGAGGGCGACCATGTGGCCCCACTTGCCCTCGTGGACGGCGTCGATGGCGTGGAGGCCGAAGCGGGTGGCGAGCCAGCGGTCGCGGGCGGTCGGGGTACCGCCGCGCTGGACGTGGCCGAGGACGGTGGTGCGGGCCTCCTTGCCGGTGCGGGCCTCGATCTCCTTGGCGAGGTAGTCGCCGATGCCGCCGAGGCGGACGTGGCCGAAGGCGTCCTTCTCGTTGCTGGCGAGGACGGCCTGGCCGTCCTTGGGCTGGGCGCCCTCGGCGACGACGATGATCGGGGCGTAGTCGAGTCGGAAGCGGTCCTCGACCCACTTGCAGACCTGGTCGATGTCGAACCTGACCTCGGGGATGAGGATCGCGTTCGCGCCGCCCGCCATGCCGGCGTGCAGGGCGATCCAGCCGGCGTGGCGGCCCATGACCTCGACGATGAGGGCGCGGTGGTGCGACTCGGCGGTGGTGTGGAGACGGTCGATGGCCTCGGTCGCGATCGAGACCGCGGTGTCGAAGCCGAAGGTGTAGTCGGTGCCCGCCAGGTCGTTGTCGATGGTCTTGGGCACGCCGACCACGTTCACGCCCATCTCGCCCAGCTCGGTGGCGACCCCGAGGGTGTCCTCGCCACCGATCGCGATGAGGGCGTCGATGCCGAGGTTCTGCAGGTTCCGCTTGATCCGCTCGACGCCGTCCTCGATGGCGAACGGGTTGGTGCGCGACGAGCCGAGGATCGTGCCGCCGCGCGGGAGCAGGCCGCGGACGGCGGGGATGTCGAGGGGCCTCGTCAACGCCTCGAGCGGACCGCGCCACCCGTCGCGGAACCCGACGAACTGGTAGCCGTACGCGGGCACGCCCTTGCGGACGATGGCCCGGATGACCGCGTTGAGGCCGGGGCAGTCCCCGCCCCCGGTGAGGACGCCGACGCGCATGCGTGTACTCCATCGATGCAGAACGGTCGTGACGGGGCTCACGTTAGCGGTATCGACTCCATGGTGCCGCGGCTACCCGGTGTCCCGCCCGACCCGGTCGACCAGGCCGTACGCGCGCGCCTCCTCCGCGGTGAGCCAGCGGCCGGCGTCGAGATCGGTCGAGAGATCGGCGACCGGTCGTCCGGCGTCGGCGGCCGTGAGGGCGGTCAGCTCCGCTCGCAGCTCGTCCTGGAGGCGGCCGGCGCCGCCGAGCGCGCCCGGCGCGCCGAGGGAGGGGCGACGCAGCTGGATGCGGGCGTGCGGCAGGGCGTGGCGCTTGCCTCGGGTGCCCGCGGTGAGCAGCACCTGCATCGCGCCGGAGACGATGCCGATCGCCCACGTCGCGACGTCGGAGCGGACGTGGGCCAGCACGTCCCGCACGGCCAGCGCGGCGGGCGCGGTGCCGCCGGAGCCGGTCACGTGCAGCGAGATGTCGCTGCGGTCGATCGCGTCGAGCAGCAGCAGGCGCGAGATGAGCCGGTGGGCGGCTGCGTCGTCCAGCTCGCCGGAGACGACGATGACGCGCTCGGCCAGCAGTTGCTCGCTGACGGCGGCGTCGGACGCGTCGCCGGGTCGCCACTGCGGTGCGCCGACCGGCAGCAGGGCAGGCGGTGCGGACGGTGGCGCGGGGAAGCGCTCGATGTCGGGTGTGGTGCGGTGCATGGCGCCCGACCGTAGGTCCGCCGGCCGCCGCGCGGGGCCGGGTTCACCCCTGGCGTGCGGTGTTCGCCGGGAGCGGACGAGCAGGTCAGCTGCAGACGGTCGGATCGGGGTCGCCGCTGCCCGGGCGCGGCTGGAACGACACGTGCACGTGGTCGAAGTGGTTCTCCGTGTCGCTGCCGCGGTCCTCCATCGGCTCCCAGCCGTCGCCGTAGTTGATCCGCTGCTTCCAGATCACGTACGAGACGCCGAGCTCGTCCTGGTTCTTCAGCAGACAGCGGGCGATGCGGTCGCCCTTCTCGCCGCGCGTCATGAAGTCGACGGCCAGCCCGCGCGGGTGGTCGGACACCCGGCCCCGGCCGCCCACCCCGAGGACCTCGCGGTGGTCGTAGAGGCACGCGACGAACCGGGCGGCGTCGTCGACGTGCGGCTTCACCCGGCCCAGGCGCGGCAGCCGCACGTCGCAGCGTGCCGCCTCCTGCGCCGCGCGGGCGGCCTCCTCCAGGCCCGCGGCCTTGATCAGCGACGAGACGGTGGCCTGCTGCGGCTCGGGCGAGACGTCCGCTGCTCCGGTCACGGTCACCGGGGCGATGCTGGGCACGATCCGGCGGCCCTGCGCGTCGCGGATCGGGGGCAGCTGCGCCTCCGCCCGGTCCTGGCCGGCGGTCAGGGCCAGCGAGGTGCGCGCGTCGGCCGTGTCGAGAGTGCCGACGAGCAGCGCAGGGGCCAGCGCGGCCAGTGCACCGCCTGCTGCGGCGGCGCCCATGCCGTGGTGCGCCGCGGACGCCGCGCGGTGCCGAGGCGCGCTGCGGGCGCGGGACGCGACCTGGACCGGGTCGACGGCGACCGGCCGGGTCGTGTTCCGGTGGCGCCCGCCGGGGGAGCGGTGCCGGGACACGACGTGCCTCTTCTCTGCGCACGACCCGGGCGGACGACCGGCTGGGGAGCACCCGGTGGGCCAGGCGGCCCGGGTCCGTCGGGGAGCCGGGTCGGTACGCGCAGAGACACTACCGAGATCGTCACGTTACGTGCACGATCTAACACGTTACGTGAGACCAGCGCGCGCTTCGCTGCGCCGAACGGCCTCATCGGGTCAGCCGCATCCCTGCAGCGACGTGGCCGAACCGGAGTTGCCGAAGGAGATGTGCACGTGGTCGTAGTGGTTCGCGGTGACGCTGCCGCGGTCCTCCATCGGCTGCCAGCCCTTGCCGTAGTTGATCCGCTGGCGCCAGATCACGTACGTGATGCCGAGCGCGTCCTTGTTGCGCAGCGCGCAGGCCGCGAGCGCGTCGCCGGTCGCGCGGTCGACCATGAAGTCGACGGCCTTGCCGCCCGGGTGGTCGGACGTGCCGCTGCGGCCGCCGACGCCGTACATCGTCGGCTTGCCGAACCTGCAGCCGAGCAGCTGCGCGGCAGTGCGGACGTGCGGCTTCACCGCGCCGAGACCGGACTCGTTGAGACCGCAGTCGCGCAGCGCCGACACGGCGGCCGCCCTCTTCTTCTCGGCCTCCGCCTTCTCCTGCGCCGCCTTCTCCTGAGCTGCCTTCTCCTCGGCGGCCTTCTTCTCGGCCTCGGCCTTCTGCCGGGCCTGCTCCAGGCCCGCCTCCGCGGCGGCGACCTGCTCGGTGACCTGCTGGTGCGCTGCGGTGATCGACGAGGTGATCGCGGCGACGTCGGCGACCGGCGGCAGCTCGTCGACCGCGGGCGTCGCGTCGGCGACGGAGCCGTCGGCCGCGGTGGACTCGGCGGAGCCCGCGGTCAAGGCGGCCGCGGCACCCGCACCGGCGATTGCGTCGGCCGGCACCGTGGCTGCGACGACCGACATCACGCCGCCGGTGAGGGCCATCGCGATCGTGCTGATCCGGCGCGCCCGGCTGTCCTGGTCGGGCCGCGCCGCGGGCGGCTCGGCAGTGGGAGCGGACGGCGGTTCCACGAGCCCGGCCGGCCCCGGACCGTCCGCGGGGAGGTCCAGGAGCAGCGCCTCGAGCTCCTCCGTCGACGGTGTGTCGACGTGGCGGAGATCGATCACCTCCGTGGCGGGGCGCGGTGTTGGCAGCCGCACGATGCCGCTGCGGCGGGGTGGAGGGATGGTGGCGAGCGGCGTCTCGGCGTCCGCCTCGGACGAGGTGTTCGCCTCCTCCGGGCGGTCGAGGACGGCCACTGCCGACGCGGAGCGGAGCAGTTCGGTGACCGAGGTGCGCGCACCACCGTCCAGGGAGTGGCGACCGGGGACGTTCGCCGGCGGGACGGGGTACGTGCCTCGGCCCCCTGGGGAGCGATGCCGAGCCACGACCTACCTTCCGGATCGACGGCGCGGTTGGACGCCCGGCTCGGGGGTGCCGGCGGGCTGGGGAGCGCCCGTGTCCATTCCGTGACCGTGCCGTCATGGATCCGAGAGAGAACCTAAGCAACCTCCGGCCGCGATGCCCGTCCGCGGCCGACTTGATCGGCCGACCGTGGCGTGGCGCGCGATGAACGGCAGTCTCGTTGCTCCACTCGGCGGAATCGGCCGGGGCTCGTCTCGAACGCGCAGAACTCGTTCCCCTCCGGGTCGGCGAGCACCGTCCACGGCGCGTCGTGACCAGGTTCACGCAGCACCGCGGCGCCCGCCTCGACGAGTGCGGCGACCCCGCCCGGATCGACCGACACGTCGATGTGGACCCGGTTCTTGCGCCGCTTCGGCGCGTCGCTCTCGCCGATCACGAACCACTCGAACGGTGCTCCCGGCACGTCCGCGAGCCCGACCGAGACCCCGTCCGCGTCGGTCTCCTCCTCGATCCGGCCCGCGCCGAGCACGCCGGCCCACCAGCGCCCCAGCTCCACCGGATCGGTCGCGTCGAGCACGAGCTCGTACAGCCGCTGCGGCGGGGGATCGGCGCGGACGAACGCGCAGAACTCGCCGCCCTCCGGATCGGTCATGATCGTCCAGCGGGGCAGCTCCCGGCGGACGGCCGCGCCGAGCGCCACCAGCTCGTCGATCGATGCGCAGTGCACGTCCAGGTGCAGCCGCTTCTCCGCGTGCGGATCGGGCACCGGGTCGACCCACACCGTGTGCTGCGGCGTCGGGCCGCCGATGCGCCACGGGCCGCCCTCGTCGGTCGCCGGGCCGAGCCCCAGCACGGCCGCCCAGAACCGGGCCATCCCCGGTGCGTCGCCGGCGTCCAGGCAGAGGTCCTTGAAGCGTGCGATCCCCCTCATCCGCCCGAACGTAGACGCTCGATGATGGATCTGCGACCGATTTGCATTCCCCGTCGCGCTGTCGGCGGGCGAGGCTCGGTGCATGGTCCTCGCCTCGCTGCTGGCGCTGCCCGCCGCCGTCGGCTCGGCCGTCGTCGGCGGCGTCTTCCTGGTCTTCTCCACGACGATCATGGCTGCGCTCGACCGGCAGCCCGCCGAGCACGCCGTCGCGGTGATGCGGACGATCAACCGCGTGATCCTCGCGCCGGTGTTCCTCGGCGTGTTCCTCGGCACCGCGTTGATCGGCGTCGCCGTGGTCGTGACCGCACCGGGGCAGCCGCTCGCCTGGGCCGGTGCCGCGCTCTACGTGCTGGGCACGTTCGCGACCACCGTCGTCGTCAACGTGCCGCTCAACGAGGCGCTCGACCGGGCGGCCGGCGGCGGTGCTGCGGCCTGGCGCGCCTACCGGCCGCGCTGGACCGTCGCCAACCACGTCCGCGCGGTCACGGCGATCGGCGCGGCCGTGGCGTTCACCCTGCTGGTGTGAGCGGTCAACGGCCCATGCGCCGGGCGAGGATCCGCAGCACCGGCCGGGTGATCGCGCGTGCCGCCCGGCGCGGCGGGCTGACCAGCACCAGCCAGTCGCGGGTGTTCCGCAGCAGCGTGCGGGCCTGGCCGTCGGCGGCCTTGCGGTACGCCGTCAGCCCGTAGCCGAGGCTCGCGACCGGCACGAACCCGGCGCGGCGCAGGTCGTACTCCGCCCGCAGGTCGTCGTCGTGCAGGTGCCAGACCGTGGCCGCGCTCTCCTCCCGGATGTCGATGTTCGCGATCAGGTGTCCGCCGCGGGCGAGGGCCGCGTGCAGCTGCACCGCCGTCGCGTACAGGTCCGGGACGTGGCCGAGCGTGTCGATCGCGGTGATCGCGTCGAACTCCCCGGCCGGCAGCCCGCTCTCGGCGAGATCGATGAAGTCGGCCTTCTGACCACGCCGCTGCAGCCGGAACTGCGCGAAGTCCAGCAGGGTCGAGGAGAGATCGGCGAGCGTCGACGTCCAGCCGCCCTCGATGAACAGCTGACTGGTCACGCCCACGCCGGAGCCGAAGTCGAGATGGCGCCGGCCCGGTGAGTACTGCTGCAGCCAGCGGTAGGCGAGCACGCTGGCCGGGTCCGCGTAGCCCTCGGCCTGCAGGTAGGCCCACCACAGCAGGTCGAAGCTCCACGACTGCTGGGTGCGGTAGAAGGTCACGCGGGCCTCGTCGGAGGACGAGCCGTCAACGGCCGTCCACTCCTTGAGGCTCTCCTCCTCCCAGTGCAGCGCGCGCCGCCGCGCCTCCTCCGGGGAGATGTCGTAGTAGGTGGCGAGGTCGTCGAGCACGGACTCGCGCACGTCGCGGTCGTCGAGCTGCAGCACGCGCCGGAACGTGCGCATCTCCGGCGTCGCGTGCAGGGCCGTGCCCAGCTTCGGCGGCAGCTGGTCGACGGGGGTGGTCAGCGGGTCGATGTGCACCCCGGACTCGGCGCCGGGTGCGGCGTTGGCGATGGCGCGGCGCAGGGTGCGCTTGACGAAGCGCACCAACGGGTTGACGGGCTTGGCTCTGGTCATGGTGATCCCCGGGAGGGCGTGGGCGCCGGTGGGCGCTGGACGGACGTGGGTCGGCCGTCGTCAGACGACGGGAACGCGCACCGCTCGTCCCACCGGGGGACCCCGGCTGCCCCACGGCTGCTCCTCCCACGCCGTCGCCCACACCTGCCGGGCGCCCTGCGCCGCGGTCCGGCCGGCCGGGCGCAGCCCCCGGAACAGGGTGCTCTCCTCGCGCCGCACCAAGCTCAGGCACACCGCCCACAGTGCAGGCGACGCCGCCCCGATCGCGGCGTGCACGAGCGATCCGATGATCAGCAGCGCCGCGGGCGGCGCCTCGTGCAGGCCGGCCAGGTACTCGGCGAACTCGACCCCGACGAACACCGCGGGCGCCAGCGCGCCCTGGGCGGCGGCGAGCCTGCGGGACGCACGCGCCGGCGGCTGCTGCACCGCGCTGCTCACCGCGACCGCGGACGTGACCGCGAGCATCAGCACCGCGATCACCAGCGGTCCCGTCCAGCCGTGGTAGTGGACGACGAAGCCGGGGTGGATGTGCGCGAACCCGACCAGGGTGAGCACGTGCCCGACGGTCCAGGTGAGCAGACCGAAGCCGGCCGCGGACGCGGTGCCGGACAGCGCCGCGCGGATGCCGTGCATCTGCTCACCTCCGCGGCGATCGGTCGTCGAGCCCGATCCCGACGTTACGGACGCAGCGGTTAGGGCGTCCGCTTGCAAAGGCAAGAAATCGGTTAAACATGCGCGCGCACGGCCGAGCGGCGTACGTGACTGACCACCCGCGCTCGGCCGTTCGTCGGTCAGGTTAGGCTCACCTCCAGATCTGGGGAGGTGGGTCCATGTCGTCCCGTTCTGGTGGCCGCGCTGTGCTCGGCGCGTTCGCTGCCGTCGCGATGTTCCTCCTCGCCGCCTGCGGCGGCGGGCCGACGTCGAGCGGGACCGCCCCGGACACCGGTGGCGACGGCGCCTTCCCCGTCACGATCGAGCACAAGTACGGCAGCACCACGATCCCGGCGAAGCCGCAGCGCGTGGTGACCCTGGGCTACACCGACCAGGACGCCGTCATCGCGCTGGGCACCGTGCCCGTCGGCACCTCCGAGTGGTACGGCGACCAGCCGGGCGCCCTGTTCCCGTGGGCCGCGGAGAAGCTGGGCGGCGCGCCGCTGCCCACTGTGCTGCCGGTGTCGCAGACGGTGGACTTCGAGCGGGTCGCCGCGCTCGCGCCGGACCTCATCCTGGCCCTGTACGCGGGGCTGGAGCAGGGTGACTACGAGAAGCTCAGCGCGATCGCGCCGACCGTCGTGCCGCCGGCCGGGGTGCCGAACTACGGGATCCCGTGGGACACCCAGACCGAGATCGTCGGCACGGCCCTCGGCAAGCCCGCCGAGGCCGCCGTGCTGGTCAAGGAGGTCAAGGACAAGATCGCCGAGGTCAAGGCGGCGCACCCGGAGTACGCCGGGAAGACCGCGCTCGTCGCGAACCAGTTCTCCGACCAGTGGTACGCCTACTCCACCGAGGACCAGCGCGGCCGCCTGCTCACCGAGCTCGGCTTCACCGTGAACCCGGAGATCGACGCGCTGGCCGGTGGGCAGTTCAGCACGCCGATCAGCTTCGAGCGCGCCGACCTGATCGACGCCGACGCGCTGATCTGGGTGATGTTCGACTCCGAGCAGGAGCCGAAGGTCAGGGCCAACCCGAGCTACGCGGCGACCAGGGCCGCGAAGGAGGGCCGGGACGTCTTCGTCGTCCCGACGGGCAGCACGGGCCTCGAGCCGATGATCGGCTTCCTCACGGTGCTGAGCCTGCCGCGGCTGCTCGACGCGCTGCCCGCGCACCTGGACGCGCTGCTCGACGGCGACCCGGCCACGCGGTAGATCATCCCATCACCGCCCGGACCAGCGCCGCGACGGCCGCCCCCAGCACCAGCGCCGCCAGCGTCGGCACCCGCAGCAGCCGGGCCGCGCCGGCGGCCGCGACCCCGGCGAGCATTCCCAGCTCCAACCCCGTCCAACCGTCGCCGGCGAGCTGGGTGACGACGAGCCCGGCGAGCATGGCCGGCGCCAGCATCACGACCATGCGCCGGGCTGGTGCGGGCAGCTCGCGGTCGCCGAGCAGCGCGGGCCCGGCCATCTTCGTGGCCGCGCAGACGACGGTCAGACCGAGGACGACCCCCCAGATCGTGCTCATCGCTCCTCCGACTCCGCCTCAGCGGGCATCCCGGTCACGACCGCGGCACCCGCCGCGCCGAGCAGTGCTACGCCGACCGGGGCCACCAGCAGCAGCACGCCGGTGATCAGCGCTCCGAGCGCTGCGCTGGCCATCCGGCGCGCGGTACGGGCCCCGCGCAGCTCGTCGATCAGCAGGGTCAGGAAGAACGCCGGGAAGATCACGTCGAGACCGAACGCGGTGATCACCTCGGGGGAGGGTGCGGCGAGCACGCCGAGCGCCGTCCCGCCCACCCACGCCGGGTACTGCGGCAGCGTCGCACCGAACAGCCGCAGCCGGTCGAACCGGCCGCCGCCCACGTGCGCCGCGGCCCAGGAGGCGTCCACCGTCGCCAGTGCCTCGAGCGCCCGGCGTACCCGGCCACCGCGCAGCCACGGACCCAGCGCGAGCCCCATCGGAACGAACCGGGCGTTCATCAGGACACCGGCGACCACGGCGAACAGCCCGCCACCGCCCGCGGCCAGCACCGTGGCCGCCGCGAACTGGGCGGACCCGGCGAACACCAGCGCCGAGGCGACGATCGGTGCCCACGAGCCCCATCCGGTGGAGACGGCGAAGGCGCCGAAGGTCATGCCCAGCGGCACCGTCGCCGCGGCCGGTCCGAGCCCGAGCCGCACACCGGTCAGGAACCGTTCGCGTCGGTCGTCCACTCCCGGACGCTAACCCGCGGCCGTGGCGTGATCTCGACCGGCGGGGCTACGGTCCGACGATGGGTGTGCGGGAGCGGGTCGACGGGTTCTGCGCGCGCTACGGGTTGCGGGTGCCGATCCTCGCGGCGCCGATGGCCGGGGCGTGCCCGCCGGAGCTGGCCATCGCGGTCGCGCAGGCCGGCGGGATGGGGGCCGCCGGGGTCGTCCTCGACGGGCCGGAGCAGATCGCGGAGTGGATGCGGCGCTTCCGGGACGGGAGCGACGGCCCGGTCCAGCTCAACATCTGGATCCCCGATCCGCCCCACGACGACCCGGACCGCACCGCCGCGGCCGCCCGGTTCTTGGCGGGGATGGCGGAACCGGGACCGGAGCCGCCGTCCGGCCCGGACTTCGCCGAGCAGTGCGAGGCGATGCTCGCCGCGCGGCCGACCATCGTGTCGTCGATCATGGGGCGGTTCGATGCCGGGTTCGTGCAGCGGGTGCACAACGGCGGGATCGCCTGGTTCGCCGTGGCCACCAACCTCGACGACGCGCTCGCCGCGCAGGACGCCGGTGCGGACGCGGTGGTCGCGCAGGGCATGGAGGCGGGCGGGCACCGCGGCGTGATCGACCCGGCGAGCGCCGAGTCGACCGTCATCGGGCTGTTCGCGCTGATCCCGCGGTTGGCCGATCGGCTGGACGTGCCGGTCATCGCGGCGGGCGGCATCGCGGACGGCCGCGGGGTCGCCGCCGCGCTCGTCCTCGGGGCCAGCGCTGTGCAGGTCGGCACCGCGCTGCTGCGCACGCCCGAGGCCGGGATCCCCGAGCGCTGGTCTGCGGCGCTGGCCGATCTCGACCCGGAGGGCACCACGCCGACCCGGGCGTACTCGGGGCGGCTGGGCCGGGCCGTCCGCACGTCGTACGTGGCCGCGTGGGAAGCCCCGGACGCGCCGCGCCCCGCTCCGTACCCGCACCAAGGGCGGCTCGTCGCCCGGTACCGGCGGGGCGACCCGGGCAAGGTCGACCCGGTCAGCTTCTGGGCGGGGCAGAGCGCCGGGCTGGCCCGCGCCGTGCCCGCGGCCGAGGTCGTGACGTCGATGTGGGAGGAAGCCTCCGCGCTGCTGGCCTGATCAGCGCGACTGCAGCGCGTCCAGCGCCACCGCCATGGCCGCGGCCAGCCGGAAGTCGACGCGCGGATCGGGCACGGTGACGTCGTAGCGATCGCGGACGGACTTCTTCCGCTCGCTCACCAGCACCGGCCGGCCGGACTCCTCGTCGGTGAAGTCGAAGTGGAAGACGAACGGCACCCAGACCTCGCCGAGGTACGGGATGACGTCCCACACCCGCCGCAGTACCGCGATCACCGGGCGGCGTTCCTGCCCGATCGCCTCGAACCCGGGACCGGACAGGTGCCAGGTGGAACGCAGCAGGCTCGCGCCGAAGTCCTTCTTGAACCAGCCGATCGGGTTGCCGTGCTCGTCGCGGACGTCGTGCTCGGCGTGGACGTCCAGCCGCTGGCGCGCCTTGAAGGAGAACACCGGGCGGGTCTTGGTGTCGTCGGTGTAGAAGATCACCTCCTCCTTCAGCTTCATCCGCTTCTGCTCGGCGAAGGCCAGCAGGGCGCCCTCGGTGCCGTCCGGGTTCGCCGCGTGGATCTCGTACCGGTTCACCATCAACGTGATCCGCTGGCGGACGAAGAAGCGCGGCACGTGCATCGGCGCGGTCATGATCGTGAGCCTGGCACACGACCGGCTCGGGTGCGTCGCGCGGGCACGAGCAGCGCCACCACCACACCGACGCCCAGCAGCGCGGCCGCGGAGGCGAACCCCGCTGGGTAGCCGAAGCCGTCGGCCACCGCACCGATGCCGAGGGCGCCCACCCCGGTGCCGGCGTCGAACGCGATGTTCCACAGCGCGCTCGCCACGCCGTAGCCCGCGGCGCCGAACGCGGTGAAGAGGGTGGTGAGGGAGTCGTTCTGCACGATCCCGAAGCCGAAGCCGACGACTGCAGCGCCCGCGACGACGAGCACGTCACCGCCGAGCACCTCTGCAGCCAGGCCGGCGGCGGCCAGCAGCATGCCGGGGACGAGCAACCGCCCGCCCCAGCCGAGCCGGTCGACCAGCTCGCCGCCCGCCAGGCGGCCGAGCATGGCGCCCGCGGCGGTCGCGAGGAGCGCCGCCGGGACGACCAGGCCGCCGCCGGGGACGGCGAGGGGGAGGAACGTGATGATCCCGCCCTGGGCGACGGCGCAGGTCAGCATGGCCACGAGCGGGGCGGCGGACGAGCGGACCGGAGGCCGGGGACTCCTGGTGCGGCTCGGCACCCGGCGGCGCGCGCCGCGGATCCCCGGCACGGCCAGCGCACCCAGGACCGGGGCCAGTCCCGCGACGAGGAACACCGCGGGGAACCCGAACGCGTCGGCCATCGCGACCCCGCCGCCGTACAGGGCGATCTGCGGGAGGCCGACCGCGAGGCCGTAGTAGCCCGTGGCGCGGCCGTGCTGCTCGCGGGGGACGAGTTCGGCGATCAAGGCGCTGCCGGCGACGGTGACCAGGCCGAACCCGATCCCGCGGATCCCGGAGAGGACCAGCACCGGCGCCAGATCCGGGGAGGGGGTGAAGAACGGGGAGGGCAGACCGAGCAGGAGCGCGCCGGCCGCCAGCACCCAGCGGTGGCCGACGCGGGCCAACAACCAGGGGACCGCCAGCTGGGTCCCCACCGTGGTCGCCATCAGCACGGCGGTGGTGGCGCCGGAGCCGAGGGCGCCGGAACCGCCGCGTTCGGCCCACAGCGGGACCACCGGGAGGAGCAGGGAGTAGCTGCTGAAGCTCAGAGCGGTGGTGGTGAGCATGAGCCGGAACGCGGCGCTGCGGATCCCGGGGGTGCTGCTCGGGTTGATCACCAAGGGAGGGTAGGTGGTTCGGTGGGGGTGTGGGCGGGTGTCGTCCGGGGATCTGGCCGGGTGGATAGGGTGGTTCGGGCTGCAGCCCGGTCCGCCCGGGCCGCGACGACGATGACGAGCCGAAGACGCATCATCGCGACCGCGCGGATCCGGACGTGCCGATCCGGCACCGCGACCGGTCCCCGCGCTCAGTGGTCGATCAGGTGGTCCGGCGCCGCCCCGACGGTGCGGCCGAGCACGTCCGCGTCCGTCGTCGTTCCGCAGCCCTCCATGGCGCGGGTGACGGGGAGCGGGGCGTTGTCGGCGAAGACGTCGGGGGTGAAGGCGCGGTCCGCCATGACGCCCCACGCGCGGCGGCGCTGCATGGCGAGGTTGCCGGCGTCGTAGCGGGGGAAGACAGCAGCCTCGCGGTAGAACGTGGCCATCGGGAACTTCCGGTCCAGGGCGTTGACGCCGACGATGCGCATGCGTCGGTGACGACGCTCTGCATGAGCTCGCTGCAGAAGGTCTTGTTCCTCGCGCCGAGAGCGTGGCCCTGGCCGGGGTGGGTCTCGAGGTAGTGGGCGGCCTTCCAGCAGGAGTAGCGGCCCGCCTCGATGCGGGCGGCGACGTCGGCGAGGAGGTTGCCGACGGCCTGGTGGTGGATGATCGGGCTCGCGCCGCCGCCGGTGAAGGTCTTCGACCACGTGAGCGTGAACTCGTAGGCGCCGCGGGCGAGGCCGACGGCTGCGATGCGGCGATCGGGCCGGACCAGGTGAAGGTGCGGTTGATCAGCAGGTCGCCGTCGCCCGGGGCGAGCAGATCGTGCTCGGGGACGCGGGCGTCGCGGAAGGTCATCGTGACGTCTGGCAGGTCTGGTGGGCCAGCTTGTCGATGACCTCGAACTCGATGCCTGCGGTGCCGCGCTCGGCGAGGATCGCGCTCAGCGCGCCCTGGGCGCCGCGGGTGCGGTCGGTGCGCACGATGCAGAGGGAGACGTCGGCGCCCCGGAGGTCCCACCCACCCGCGTTGCAGGGCCAGTGCTTCTCGCCGTTCCAGGACGTACTCACCGCGCGTGCGGTCGTGTTCGGCGAGGAGCTGGATGCCGGCGGTCGGGCTGTGCCTGGCGGTAGACCGGCTTCATCGCGCAGAACGCCTGCTGCGGATCGGGCAGGGCGTCGGCCGCCTCGGCGGCGGGACGCAGCACGTCGTGGGCGAACTCGCGGGCACGGCGCTTCACCGCCCGCTGGGCGGGCGTGAGGTCGAAGTCGACGGCCACGGCGTTCCCTCCGTGAACGCGGTGCGTCAGGCCCCGGCGATCCCGGCGAGGCCGAGCGCTCCGCGAAGGCCCTGGTCGTTGTCGGCGATGTCCTCGAGGGTCGCCTCGTCGAGGACGGCGAAGTAGGCGTCGAGCGCGCGGGCGAACACGTCCCGCGCGCCGCAGACCCCGGCCACGCGGCAGAAGCGGGCCGGGCCGAGGCACTCGACGACGGCGTAGTCGCTCTCCATCGCGCGCATGACGTCGCCGACGGTGATCGTCGAGGGATCTCGGGTCAGCCGGACACCACCGCCGCGGCCGCGGATCGTCTCCACCAGACCGGCGCCGGCCAGACGGTGGACGACCTTGTCGAGGTGATTGCGCGAGACGCGGTGCGCGTCGGCGATCTCGCCCACCGATGCCCGGCGACCGGACGCCACCTGCAGGTAGAGGAGCACGCGCAAGGCGTAGTCCGCATGGCTCGTGTGCTTCATGCTGCCGCCCGTCTCGCTGGACCTTCGCAGAACGGTACCTGTCCTGGTCTCGGCGAGGTGAGCGGGCGAGCCACGGACCCCTCCCGTCAGGCGACGACCGTGTCGATGGCCTCGTGGCGCTTCTCGAACTTGACGTACTCGTCCTCCATGAGCGCCCGCGGGTTGAACTGCGGATCGGCGAGGATGCCGTGCACCCGGCGGCGCTGCATGCCCATGTTGCCGCCGTCGTAGATCGGCAGGACGGCCGCTTCCCGCAGGATCTTGCCGAAGCCGGCCTGCGTCTCCAGGCTGTTCACGCCCACGATCTGCATGCACTTGTAGACGCAGTCGAACATCATCTCGGTGACCTGGATCTTGTCCATGGCCCCGACCAGCTCGGCGTGCTGGTCGTGCTTGTCCAGGTAGTCGGGCGCCCGCCACGAGAAGTAGGGCCCGTCTCGATCTTCGCCGCGACGTCGCCGAGGACGTAGCCGACGTTCTGGAACTCGATGATCGGCTTCAGCGCTCCTGCGGTGTTGGTGCGGGCGAACTCCAGCGCCATCTCGTAGGCGGCGCGGGCCATGCCGACCGCCGCGATCTCCGCGATCGGTCCCGACCAGGCGAAGTTGCGGTTGATCACCAGGTCGCCGTGGCCGACGGCGCCCGGCAGCAGGTTGGCCACGGTGATGCGGGCGTCCTCGAACACGATCTCGGCGTTGGAAGCCAGCCGGTGCCCGATCTTGTCGACGTGCCGGTACGTCACGCCCGGGGTGTCGCGCTCGAGGATCAAGGCGGACAGCCCCTCGGTGCCGCCCTTGTCCGGGTCGGTGCGCACGATCAGCGTGTCGGCGTTGACCCCGCGCTCGTCCCAGCCCGCCGACGACGGCCAGTACGTGCGCCCGTTGACCACGAAGTGGTCGCCCGTCGCGCACGGCCGTCACACCGACCCCGGCCGGGCTGGGGAGGGGGATGTCGAAGTTCGCCGTGATTCAAGTGCGACTTAAGGGGTTTCCGCTGGTAACCCCGGCTGCCAGCGCACCTCGACCCGGGTCAGCAGCTCGTTCAGCTCGGCGGCGGTGCGTGGGCGGGCGTCGATGCCCAGCCCCTGCAGCAGGCGCTCCACCGCAGGGCCCCACGCCGGACCGAGCCGGGCGGCGGCGAGGAGGGACTCGTCGGCGAGCAGCTGCGCGGTCGACGACTGGCGGACCCGGCCCTGGGCGACCACCGCGACCTCGTCGGCCCAGCGGTAGGCGAGGTCGACGTCGTGGGTGGACAGGACGACGGAGGTGCCGGAGGCGTGGAGCGTGTCCAGGGTGGCGATGAGCGCCTCGACGCCTGCGGGATCGAGGCCCGCGGTCGGCTCGTCGAGGATGAGCAGGCGCGGGCGCATCGCCACTGCGCCGGCGATCGCGACCCGCTTGCGCTGGCCGAACGACAGCAGGTGGGTGGGGCGGTCGGCGAGGTCGGTGATCTCCAGCGCGGCGAGCGCGTCGGCAACTCGGGCCGACACCTCGGCGGCGGGCAGGCCGAGGTTCAGCGGACCGAACGAGATGTCCTGGGCGACGTCGGCGGCGAACAGCTGGTCGTCGGGGTCCTGCAGGACGAGCTGGACGTGCTGGCGCAGGCGGGTCAGCTCCGAGCGGGTGCGGCGGACCGGTTCGCCGTCGAGGAGCACGGTGCCCGACCACGGTTCGATCAGGCCGATGAGCAGCCGGAACAGGGTCGTCTTGCCACCGCCGTTGGGGCCGAGCACCGCGGTGCGGCGGCCCGGGTGGATGACGACGTCGGCGCCGTCGAGCACGGGTGGGCGGCTGCGGTCGTAGCCGTGCCGCAGCCCGCGG
The DNA here is from genome assembly GCF_900142365.1 of Pseudonocardia thermophila. Taxonomy (GTDB): domain Bacteria; phylum Actinomycetota; class Actinomycetes; order Mycobacteriales; family Pseudonocardiaceae; genus Pseudonocardia; species Pseudonocardia thermophila. The sequence continues at coordinate 223,950 of NZ_FRAP01000003.1, forward strand.
CCCTCGAGGATCGGTGGATCGATCACGCGCGCACCACCAGGAGGGTGAGGGCGACGATCCCGGCGAGCAGGACCAGCGTCGCGGCCACGAAGGCGCGGGAAACGGGCTGGGCGGCGACCTGCACCCGCAGCTCGCCGTCGTACCCGCGGGCGGCCAGGCCCTGCTCGAGCCGACGGGCCCGGTCGAAGGCCCGCACGAAGATCGCCGCGCCCTGTCCGGCCAGTGACCGGTAGGTGGTGCGCCACGTGCGGAAACCGAGCCGGATCGCCTGGGCCTCCCGCACCACGCGCACCGACTCCAGCAGTTGGAAGAGCAGGCGGTAGACGATGCCCGCGATCTCGGTGACGGCGGGCGGGACACCGAGCCGGTGCAGCCGCGGCACCACGTCGGCCAGTGGGGTGGTCGCCGCGAACAGGACCAGGCACAGCAGCGCGGCGATCGCGCGGCCGACGAGCTCGGCGGCGGGCCGCAGCCCGGCGGGATCGAGCGCGAGCCAGGGGTCCCCGCCCACTGCGACCAGCAGCGGGACCGCTCCGGCCAGGATGAACCCGAGCGGGATCCGCACCACGCGCCAGACGATCCGGGCGCCGACCCGCGCGGGCCCCAGCAGCAGGGCGAGGGCGGCGACACCGCAGAACAGCGCACCCGGCCACGGCGGCAGCGCGACGGTCACGACGAGCAGGCCGAGCGAGAGCAGCGCTTTCTCCCCGGGATGCCGGTGCCGCCAGCGGCTCGCGTACGCGCCGGCGTCCAGCGCGAGCATCAGGGCGCGTCGGATCCGTCGGTGCGCTGATCCGCCCGCGCGGCGAGGCGCCGCTTGGTGCGGGCGACCCCGAAGTAGTAGCCGAGCAGTCCGGCGCCGATGGCGGCCTGCAGCGCGAACAGGCCCGACTCGATCTCCCCTGACGGCGGCTCGTAGATCGGGGAGAACCACGGCTCGTAGTCCGGGTGCGTCTGCGTGATCGCCTCCTCGGCCTGGCCGTCGGCGCCTTCGAACGCGCCGTTGACGAACAGCACGGGAACGGCGACGAGGACCAACACGGCAGCGACGAGCAGCCAGTTCACCAGCGTCGACCGGCTCACGCGGCCACCTCCTCACTCGTGCGGGTGCGGATGCCCAACCGTGCCAGGTCGTCCGGGCTGACGCGGACCAGCAGGCGCACGATCAGCACCGTGAGCAGGCCCTCGCTGATCGCGAGCGGGATCTGGGTCACGGCGAAGATCGACAGGAACTTGACGACGGCGCCGCCGGTGCCCGACACCGGGTCGGGGAAGGCGAGACCGAGCTGCACGCTGGTCACGCAGTAGGTGGCGAGATCACCGAGCGCGGCGGCGAGGAACACGCCCAGGCCGAGGCCGCCGCCGGCCTTGCGGGTCAGCCGGTAGACGCCGTAGGCGACCCACGGTCCGACGATCGCCATCGAGAACACGTTCGCGCCCAGTGTGGTGAGCCCGCCGTGCGCCAGCAGCACGGCCTGGAAGAACAGCACGATCGTGCCCAGCAGCGCCATCACGGGTGGTCGGAACAGCACGGCCCCGAGCCCGGTGCCCGTCGGGTGCGAGCACGAGCCGGTCACCGAGGGGATCTTCAGGGCGGATAGCACGAAGCTGAACGCGCCGGCCGCGCCGAGCAGCAGCTTCGAGTCCGGGTCCTCCCGCACCCGCCGCACGACCGCGCGCGCACCGTGCACGACGAACGGGGCTGCGGCTACGGTCCACGCTGCGGCGTGCAGCGGTGGCAGGTACCCCTCGGCGATGTGCACTGTCCGTCCCCTCTCCCAGCACGATGCCGGGGCAGGATAGGCAGGTCGCGCACATCACTTCAAGACTTGTGTACTTGTGCAGATGTGCGAGTGTGATCACCCGGTGGTGGTGATCCGGCCGGACAGTCCGCGGAGGGCGTCGAGATACTCCTGCGGCCGCTCGTAGTGCGCGAGGTGGCCGGATGCGACCTGGACCAGCCGGGTTCCGGACGGCAGCAGGTCCAGGGCCCGGCTCACGTCGGCGGAGTCCATGGCCGCCCGCAGCCGCCCCGCGCCGTCGTAGGCGGTGCCTTCGGTGGCCTCGAAGTAGTTCGTGTGCAGCACAGTGGTCGGCACTCGGACGGCCGTCAGGGCCGCCTCGGTGTCGAAGCCGGCGTACCAGCGCCCGCCGTCGCGCACCCAGGCGGCGCCGAATGCTGGGTCGTAGCGCACGAGGCCGTCGAAGAAGACGGTGACCTCGCTCGGCAGGTACCACGCCCGGACCGGCTCGCCGGGGCGGTCCCGGGCGCGGTCGACCGCGTCGTCGGTGATCGGGCCGGCGAGCGGGCCGAACAGCTCGAAGTAGTTGCCGTGCTGCAGCATGTACAACTGGAAGTCGTCGCCCGGCCGCCCGGCGGCGAGGAAACGGTCGGCGTGCAGCAGCATCGTTCCGCCGTAGGTGGTGATCAGCCGGGGCATCTCCGAGGAGAACAGCGGCGGGTCTTCCAGGAACAGCCCCGAGACCAGGTCGGGATGCGCCGCTGCGATGTGCAGCGCGAGCAGCCCGCCCGACGAGTGCCCGGCCACGATCGTCGGCCCGCCCACGACCTGGCGCACGAACCCGGCGAGCAGGTCGCCGACGGCGACGTTCGTGTAGCGGTCAGGCGGGAGCCGGTCGGAACCGCCGTGCCCCGGGACGTCGACGGCGAACACGTGGTGGTCCTTCGCCAGCTCCGGCAGGACCCGCGCGTGGTCTTGCCACCGGCTGCCCTGGCCGTGGATCAGGACCAGCGGCGGCCCGTTGTCCGGGCCCTCGGCGTAGGTGAGCACGCAGCCGTCCACCGCTGCGCGCTGTTCGCGGAACCCGGCCTCGGCGACGGCGTCCAGCTCGCGGCGCGGCCCGGTGACGTTGCGGTGGGCGTAGCCGCCGAGCAGCAGGCCGAGCAGCACGACCACGACGGCGGCCGCGACGGCCGCGATACGACGGCCTCTGCGACGGCTTCTGCGACGGCGCGGGGGCGTCGGCTGATCCGTCATCGGGTTACGCCTACCACGTCCCTCCCGCTACCGCCCGGCCTCGCGCCGGGACCACCCGGTGGTGGGGCGGCGGAACGTGCGCGGAGTAACGGCGCGGAGTGGTCGACATACGTACTGATACGTACTTCGAGAGTGATCACAGCGGTACGGAGCGCGAGGACTCGGAATGGCCCGTCGTCGGGGACTCATGGCGTCGATCGCCCGGATGCAGCGCGAGGCGGCGCGCGCGGAAGCGGCCCGTCTCCGCGCGCAGGCGGAGGCTCAGCGCGCTGCTCTGCGGGCTCGTGCGGAGTACGAGCGGGCGATCGCGGCGAGTGAGCGCGAGCGGAAGCGTCTCTACGCCGAGTCGCGGGCCGCCCAGGTCGCCGCCATGAACGACGAGTTGGCAGCGAGACGCGCTGCTCTGGACGGCGTTCTCGCCGCCACGTTGGACGTCGACGACTACTTCGATCTGAATCAGCTGAAGCAGCCGGTCGACGTGAGCCGGCTGCTTCAGCCGGAGCCGCCACCGGTCGAGGCCGCCTTCATGCCCGAGCCTCCGCGGGGCATCACCCGTTTGCTCGGTGGTGGTAGCAAGTACGAGGAGCAGGTGCGGGCCGCACGGTGGCGGTACGAGCAGGCGCTGGCGCAGCACGCCGAGCGGGAACGTCAACGGTTGGCCCAGCTGAAGGCCGCCGAGGAGGAGAACCGACGGCGCGATCAGGAGGTGCAGGCCCTTCACCGGGATCTCGCAGCCGGTGAGCCGCAGGCAGTGGTCACCTACCTGGACCTCGTCTTCAACGCCAGCCCGTTTCCCGACGGGTTTCCGCAGCACTGGCGGCTCGCGTACGTGCCGGATTCGCACCAGCTGGTGGTGGAGTACGACCTCCCGACACTCGATGTCGTCCCGAAGGTCAAGGCTTATCGCTATGTGAAATCGTCCGACACGATCACGGAGACCGCTCGCCCCGCGGCGGAGGTGAAGGAGCAGTACGCGAGCGTCATCGCGCAGACGACCCTCCGAGTGATCCACGAGGTCTTCGAGGCCGATCGGCTCGGTCACGTGGAGACGGTCGTCTTCAACGGGCTGGTGACCACGGTCGATCCGGCCACGGGCAAGCAGATCCGGCCGTGCCTCGTCTCGGTGCGGACGACGCGCTCGGCCTTCGCGGAGCTCGATCTGTCGCGGGTCGATCCCGTGGTGTGCCTGCAGAACCTCGGTGCGGGCGTGTCGCGGAACCCGACCGAACTGGCGCCGGTGCGCCCGGTTCTGGAGTTCGACATGGTCGATCCGCGGTTCATCGAAGAGACCGATGTGCTCTCCGGGCTCGATGAGCGGCCCAACCTCATGGAGATGACGCCGACGGAGTTCGAGGGCCTCATCCAGAACCTGTTCTCGCGCATGGGGGCTCGACACGCGGCAGACCCGGCCCTCGCGGGACGGGGGCGTCGACTGCGTCGCCTTCGACCCCCGGCCGATCATGGGCGGGAAGGTCGTCATCCAGGCGAAGCGCTACAAGCACACGGTCGGCGTGTCAGCGGTGCGCGACCTGTACGGCACCCTGCAGAACGAAGGCGCGTCCAAGGGCATCCTGGTCACGACGAGCGGCTACGGGAGAGCGTCCTTCGACTTCGCGAAGAACAAACCGATCGAGCTCCTGGACGGGGCCAATCTGCTCTACCTGTTGAAGGAACACGCTGGGATCGAGGCGCGCATCGAGGCGCCGCAGGGGTGGCGGGACCCGGTTGCGGACGCTCCGCCGGTTCCGGATGAAGGCCGGGCAGCTCCGCGGTTCGAGCCGCTCCGCGCAGGCCAGAACGCCGGGATCGGCGGCGATGAGCTGTCCGTCCAGGTCGGGTGGCGGAAGTGTGAGCTCGACCTCGATGTCTCGGCGTTGCTGCTCGGCCCGGACGGCAAGGTGCGTTCCGACGCCGATTTCGTGTTCTACAACCAGGAGGTGTCCGCCGACGGCGCGGTCGTCCACGGCGGAAAGTCCGACGACGGGTCGGTGGTGTCGGACTCGCTCGAGCTGGACCTCGGCCGGATCGATCCCGCCGTGGCCAAGGTCGTGATCGCCGTCAGCGTGGACGGCGGGGTCTTCGGCCAGGTCGCGGACCTCGTCGTGACCGCGAGCGTCTCCGGTGGCCGGGGCTTCCGGTTCACGCCGACGGCCACGGTCGACACCGCGCTGATCTGTGCCGAGGTCTACCGGCGCAACGGCGCCTGGAGGATCCGCGCGGTCGGGCAGGGGTACCGCGACGGACTAGCGGGTCTGGCTCGCGACTTCGGAGTCGACGTCGAATGACACCGGATCCACTGCCGGTGATCACCGGCCGGTGGTGCGGACCATCCGGTAGCGGGCCTTGCCGGACAGCATCCGCTCGAAGGCGGAGCCGACCTCGTCCAGCGGGCGGGTCTCGACGATCGGGCGGACGCCGGTGAGGGCTGCCAAGCGCATCGTCTCCTCGACGTCGCGGGCCGTGCCGGACGGGTGGCCGTGGATGGTTCGGCTGGCGGCGATGAGCGGGCGCGGGGCGACCTGGATCGGCTCCGCGTCGGCGCCGATGACGACGAGCTCGCCGTTGCGGCGCAGCCCGTCGACGGTGGTGCTCATGGCCGCCGAGCTGCCCGCGGTGGCCAGCAAGCACGACCGCGGCACTGCCGAACAGCCCGTCCCACGACGCGCTGAAGCTGCTGGCGTCGTGGGTGGCGACGAAAGAGGGGGCGGCCGCGCCGCGCAGTGACGGGGCGGGGATCGACGCCGTGCGGGGTTGAGGCCGGGGCCGACGCTGGGGTCGAGGCTGGGGTCGAGGCTGGGATCGAGTCAGAGCGCGCTGAGGCCGTGCTCCAGGTAGGCGTGACCGTCCGCGACCGAGCGGATCCGGCGCGCGAGGCGGTCGATCACGTAGTCGTCGAGGTCGGCGAGGGCCACCCAGCGCCACTCGTCGACCTCAGCGCCGTCGACGCGGATCGTCGCGGGATCGACGGGTGCGCACGCGAAGAGGAAGAGGAGCTTGTCGCCGTCGCCGTCGCTGGGCGCCCAGTCGACGGCGAGGAGCCGGCGCGGTGACCGGTCGATGCCCAGCTCCTCGCGGACCTCGCGCCGGCACGCTGCGGCGGGTGACTCGCCGCGCTCGGATCGGCCACGGGGCGAGGGTAGGTCTCGCTTCCGAGATCGCGTCGTGCGCCCGGTCGGAACCGTGGGAGCGGGTGCTCTGGAAGCGATCACGACCTGGTCCGGCGCTGCGGCAACGGGATGGCAGGAGCCGTTTCCACGCCGGAAACCCCGGCAGGAGAACCGGCGTTCCTGCCCGGGATCACCGAGCGCGAACCCTGCAGCAGCGAAACCGCGCGTGGAGAAGTTGCGCGTGGAGAAGTTGCGCCCCCGATAGGATTCGAACCTATGCTCCCGCCTCCGGAGGGCGGTGCTCTATCCCCTGAGCTACGGGGGCCGTGCTGAAACCAGGTTACCGCATGCCCGGATCAGAGCGGCAACGGCGTCCCCCCTCGTTGGGCGAGCAGCTCGCGGAGGTACTCCGACTCGGCTGTCTGAGCTGCGAGCATCTGCGCGGCGAGGTTGCGGACCTGCGGGGTCTGGGCGTGGTCGGCGGCGTACGCGAGCATCGGGGCGCCGCCCTCGTGGTGGCGCAGCATCAGCTGCAGCCAGAGCACGTCCATCTCGGGGCCGGTCGACTCGCGCAGCCGACGCAGCTCCTCCGCCGTGGCCATGCCGGGCATCTGGGTCACGCCGGGCTCGGACGAGCCGGGCTCCCTGTGGTCGTGGCCGGGTGCGTCGGCCATCCACGTCATGTAGCGGCCGGACAGCGGCATCGTGGGGGCGCCCCACAGCTCGAGCCAGCCGAGCATGCGCCCGACCTGGCCGTGCTGGGTGTCCTCGATGTCGGTGGCCAGCAGCCGCAGCACCGGGTCGGTGGTGTGGTCGCGCTCCCACGCGGCCATCTGCACGGCCTGCGTGTGGTGGATGGACATGTCCTGCGCGAACCCGACGTCGACGGAGTCGTAGGCCGGCGGGGCCGGGGGCTGGCCGGGCAGCCGGACGAGCATCCCGATGATCACGCCGACGAGCAGCACGGTCAGCAGCACCGCGCCGCCCATGACCAACCGCTGGGTGCGCGACGGTCCGGCGCGGCCCGGCTCCTCGGCGGTGCCGGGTTCGGTGGTCGTCACGGCCTGCTCACCCGGTCTGCATCGGCCGGCTCGGGTCGACGCTCTCGTCCTCGGCCCGCGCGCCCGGGGTGCCCGGAGTGGGCGCCGGCTGGTACGGCGGCGGGTTGTGCTGGTCGAACAGCGTCGTCTCCTGGCAGCTGGCGTTCGGCTCGGGGTGGGTGTTCGGGTTGAGCCGCAGCGCGGCGATGAACTGGTCGATCCGCGGGTCGTTCGCGTCGTCCAGCTTGAGCTGGTGGCCCCAGGACTGCAGCGAGATCGGCCGGTCGAGGTCCGGGTAGGGCGACATCACCGTGTACGGCACCGTGACCTTCGACTTGAGCGTCTCCAGCGCCTCACCGCTGACGCGGTCCGGGTGGTAGGCGATCCACACCGCGCCGTGCTCCAGCGAGTGGACCAGGTTCTCGCTGCGCACCGGCGTGTCGTAGACGACGCCGTTGCACGCCGCCCACACCTGGTCGTGCGTGCCGCCGAACGGCGGGCTCTCGGTGTAGGCGACCTGCTCGTCCGGCCCGACGTGGCTGCCGCCGGGGTACTCCTTGATGACGATGCCCGGGATCGCCCTGGACGGGTCCGGGTTCTGCGCGGTCGGGGTGAACGGCGCGAGCGCCTCGGCCCTGGCCTGCTGCTCGTTCGACCGCACCGCGACGTAGGTGCCGATGACCGCGATCATCGCCACCAGTACCACGACGGCCGTGACGGTTCCCCACGGGAAGCTGTTCTTCTTGAGGGGTGCCGGCGTGTTGCGACGTGCTGCCTTCGATGTCTTGCCGCTGGCCATGAACCGTCCCTGTATGCGGCCGTCGCCACCGACGGCGCCTGGTGAACGCGGGCCAGTGTAGGAAGGGCGCCTGAGAGTCGGATGAGCGCCTCCTGAGCGCACCCAACCGGTGTCCGGGGTCACATCGGGCCCACCTTCTAGACTCGACCGGTGACCCCCGCCCTGCTCGCCGACCTGGTACGGACCGCTGCTGTCGACGTCCTCACCGCGCGCGGGCTCGACCCCGCCGCGCTGCCGGACGACGTCGGTGTGGAGCGACCCCGCAACCCCGAGCACGGCGACTACGCGACGAACGTGGCGCTGCGCACGGCGAAGAAGGCCGGCGTCGCGCCGCGGGACCTCGCGCAGTGGCTCGCCGACGCTCTCGCCACCCGCGACGGGATCGCTTCGGCCGAGGTGGCGGGGCCCGGGTTCATCAACCTCCGGCTGGCCGCCGACGCGCAGGGCGGCATCATCGCCGAGGTGCTGGCCGCGGGCGACGAGTTCGGGCACGGCACCGAGCTGGCCGGGCAGCGGATCAACCTGGAGTTCGTCTCCGCGAACCCGACCGGACCGATCCACCTCGGCGGCGCCCGCTGGGCCTCGGTCGGTGACGCGCTGGGCCGGGTGATGGCCGCCCGCGGCGCCGACATCACCCGCGAGTACTACGTCAACGACGCGGGCGCGCAGATCGACCGGTTCGCCGAGTCCCTGGTCGCGGCCGTGAAGGGGGAGCCGACCCCGGAGAACGGCTACGGCGGCGCCTACATCGGCGAGATCGCCCAGCGGCTGCTGGAGCAGGAGCCGGGCATCGCCGACCTGCCCGAGGAGGAGCGCCACGAGCGGTTCAAGGAGCTGGGCGTGGCCGCGATGGTCGCCGAGATCAAGGCGAGCCTCGACGCGTTCGGCACCCACTTCGACGTCTTCTTCTCCGAGAAGTCGCTGCACGACGCCGGCGCCGTCGAGGCGGCCATCACACGGCTGAAGGAGAGCGGCGCCCTCTACGAGAAGGACGGGGCCTGGTGGCTGCGCTCCACCGCGCAGGGCGACGACAAGGACCGCGTCGTCATCAAGAGCGACGGCGCGCCGGCCTACATCGCTGGTGACATCGCCTACTACCTCGACAAGCGCGCCCGCGGCTTCGAGAAGCTGATCTACATGCTCGGCGCCGACCACCACGGCTACATCGCCCGGCTGCGGGCGGTCGCGGTGGCGTTCGGCGACCCGGCCGACACCGTCGAGGTGCTGATCGGCCAGATGGTCAACCTGCTGCGCAACGGGCAGCCGGTGCGGATGAGCAAGCGGGCGGGTACCGTGCTCACCCTCGACGACCTGGTCGACGCGGTCGGCGTGGACGCGGCCCGGTACGCGCTGGTGCGCTCGTCGGTCGACTCCACCCTGGACATCGACCTGGACCTGTGGTCGAAGCGCACCAACGACAACCCGGTCTTCTACGTGCAGTACGCGCACGCGCGGCTGGCGTCGCTGCAGCGCAACGCCGCCGACATGGGCGTCACGCCGGGCACGGAGTACGGGCTGCTCACGCACCCGCGTGAGGGGGACCTGATCCGCACGATCGGCGAGTTCCCCGACGTGGTGAAGGCCGCGGCGGAGCTGCGCGAGCCGCACCGGGTCGCCCGCTACCTGGAGTCGCTGGCCAGCGCCTACCACAAGTTCTACGACTCGTGCCGCGTGCTGCCGATGGGCGACGAGGAGATCACCGAGCTGCACCGTGCCCGGTTGGCGCTGTGCGCCGCGGCCCGCCAGGTGCTGGCGAACGGGCTGGAGCTGCTCGGGGTCAGCGCACCGGAGCGGATGTAGCGATGGTGCTGGCACATCCCGCCGGACCGCTGCACGCCGGCATCCACGCCCCGCCGGAGACGGCCGGTCCGCGGCCGGTCGACGCCGCCGGGCTCGACGAGCTCGCCCCGTCGGTGTGGCCGCGCAACGCCCGCCGCGGCCCGGACGGCGCTCTGCGCGTCGCCGGCGTCGACGTGCGGGACCTGGTGGAGCGCTACGGCAGCCCGCTGTTCGTGGTCGACGAGGCCGACTTCCGCGCCCGCGCTGCCGAGTTCGCCGCCGCCTTCGGTGCGGAGTCCGTGCACTACGCGGCCAAGGCCTTCCTGTGCACCGAGGTGGCGCGCTGGGTGGCCGCCGAGGGTCTGTCGCTCGACGTCTGCAGCGGCGGCGAGCTGGCTGTTGCGCTGCGCGCCGGCTTCCCCGCCGAGCGGATCGCGATGCACGGCAACAACAAGTCGACGGAGGAGCTCACCGCGGCGGTCGAGGCCGGCGTGGGGCGGGTGGTGCTCGACTCGTTCGCCGAGATCGTGCGACTGGACGCGATCTCGCGCGAGCACCGCGTCGTCACCCCGGTCATGGTGCGGCTCACCGTCGGTGTGGAGGCGCACACCCACGAGTTCATCGCCACCGCGCACGAGGACCAGAAGTTCGGCTTCTCCATCGCGGGCGGTGAGCAGAGCGCCGCGGCCGAGGCGGTGCGCCGGGTGCTCGCCGCCGACGGGCTGGAGCTGGTGGGCCTGCACAGCCACATCGGCAGCCAGATCTTCGACACCGAGGGCTTCGAGGTCGCCGCGCACCGCGTCGTGCGCTTCCTCGCCCAGCTGCACCGCGAGCACGGTGCCGAGGAGCTGACCGCGCTCACCACGCTCGACCTGGGCGGCGGGTTCGGCATCGCCTACCGCGCCGACGAGACCCCGCTCGACGTGGTGCCGCTGGCGGAGGAGCTGCGCGCCATCGTCAAGCGCGAGTGCGCCGCCGCGGGTCTGGAGCCGCCCGCCATCGCGGTCGAGCCGGGTCGGGCGATCGCCGGCCCCGGCACGATCACCGTGTACACGGTCGGCACGCTCAAGGACGTGCCGCTGGCGAACGGCAGCCGCCGCTACGTCAGCGTCGACGGCGGGATGAGCGACAACATCCGCACCGCCCTCTACGACGCGGTGTACGACTGCCGGCTGGTGTCGCGCTCGTCCGAGCTGGACGGCACCGGCGAGGCGGTGCTCTCGCGCGTGGTGGGCAAGCACTGCGAGAGCGGCGACATCGTGGTGCGAGACTGCTGGCTGCCCGCCGATCTGGCGCCCGGCGACCTGCTCGCGGTGGCTGCGACCGGCGCCTACTGCTACGCCATGGCCAGCTCGTACAACCGGCTGCCGCGGCCCGCGGTGGTCGCCGTCCGCGACGGGGCGGCCCGGGTGCTGCTGCGCCGGGAGACGATCGAGGACCAGTTCAGACTTGAGGTGAACGCATGAGCGCGGTCCGCGTGGCCATGCTGGGCTGCGGCACCGTCGGTGCCGAGGTGGTGCGGCTGCTGCGCGAGCAGGCCGACGAGCTCGCCGCCCGCGTCGGTGCCCCCGTGGAGCTCGTCGGGGTGGCGGTGCGCCGTCCGCACAAGCACCCCGAGCTGGGCGAGCTGCTGACCACGGACTCGTCGACGCTCGTGACGCGCGACGACGTGGACGTCGTGGTGGAGGTGATCGGCGGCATCGAGCCCGCCCGCTCGCTGCTGCTGGAGGCGCTGAAGGCCGGCAAGTCGGTCGTCACGGCCAACAAGGCGCTGCTCGCAGAGGACGCCGCGACGCTCGCCGAGGCCGCCGACGCCTCGGGTGCTGACCTGTACTACGAGGCCGCTGTCGCCGGCGCGATCCCGCTGCTGCGGCCGCTGCGCGAGTCGCTGGTCGGCGACCGCATCTCGCGGGTGGCCGGCATCGTCAACGGCACGACGAACTTCATCCTGTCCGCCATGACGGCCACCGGCGCCGGCTACGCCGACGCGCTGGAGGAGGCCACCCGGCTCGGCTACGCCGAGGCCGACCCGAGCGCCGACGTCGACGGCTACGACGCGGCGTCCAAGGCGGCGATCCTGGCCTCCCTGGCCTTCCACACCCGCGTGACCTCGGCCGACGTCTACTGCGAGGGCATCAGGAACGTCACCGCGGCCGATATCGCCGCGGCCCGCGAGATGGGCTGCGTGATCAAGCTCCTGGCGATCTGCGAGCGGATCCCGGGCGCCGACACCGAGTCGGTGTCGGCGCGGGTCTACCCGGCGATGATCCCGGCCACGCACCCGCTCGCGGCCGTGGACGGCGCGTTCAACGCGGTCTTCGTCGAGGCGGAGGCGGCCGGCCAGCTCATGTTCTACGGGCAGGGCGCCGGCGGGGCGCCGACTGCGAGCGCCGTGCTCGGCGACCTCGTCGCGGTGGCCCGCAACCGGGTGCTCGGTGGCCGCGGCTCGCGCGAGTCCGCCTACGCGAGCCTGCCGATCCTGCCGATCGGCGCGGTGCCGACCCGCTACCACGTCAGCCTCGACGTCGCCGACCGCGCGGGTGTGCTGGCCTCGATCGCCGGCGAGTTCGCCCGGCACGGGGTGAGCATCGCTGCGGTGCGCCAGACCGGCGACGGCAGCACGGACGGGTCCGCGCGGCTGGTGGTGGTCACCCACGCCGCGCCCGGCGAGGCGCTGGCCGCCACCGTGGACAGGCTGGCCGGTCTCGACGCCGTGCGCGGGGTGGAGAGCGTGCTCCGGGTCGAGGACCTGGGCAGGAAGGGCGTGACGGCATGAGCGCCGCGGGCGTTCTCCGCGGGAGCCGCACCGCAGGCGTTCGGGAGGACACGACATGACGAGCACGAACGCCCCCGCTCCGCCGGCGGCGCGGTGGCCCGGGGTCATCGAGGCGTACCGGTCGCGGATGCCCGTCGAGGACGGGTGGGAGATCGTGACGCTGGGGGAGGGCGGCACCCCGCTGCTGCCGGCGCCGCACCTGTCGGAGCTGACCGGCTGCGAGGTGTACCTCAAGGTCGACGGGGCCAACCCGACCGGGTCGTTCAAGGACCGCGGCATGACGGTGGCGGTCACCGCGGCGAAGGCCGCCGGCGCGCAGGGCGTCATCTGCGCCTCCACCGGCAACACCTCGGCCTCGGCCGCGGCGTACGCGGCGCGTGCGGGCATGACCTGCGCGGTGCTCGTGCCCCAGGGCAAGATCGCGCTCGGTAAGCTCGCCCAGGCCGTCATGCACGGCGCGCGGATCGTGCAGGTCCAGGGCAACTTCGACGACTGCCTGGAGCTGGCCCGCAAGACCGCCGCGGAGTACCCGGCGGCGGCGCTGGTCAACTCGGTGAACCCGACCCGCATCGCCGGGCAGGCGAGCGCGTCGTACGAGATCTGCGACGTGCTGGGCCGCGCACCCGACGTGCACTGCCTGCCGGTGGGCAACGCCGGCAACATCACCGCGTACTGGCAGGGCTACCGGCGCTACCTGGAAGACGGGGTGATCAGCGCCACCCCGCGGATGTTCGGCTACCAGGCCGCGGGCGCCGCGCCGCTCGTGCACGGCGCGCCCGTGCGCGACCCGGAGACCATCGCCACCGCCATCCGCATCGGCGATCCCGCCTCGTGGAAGGGCGCTGTGGCCGCGCGCGACGAGTCGAACGGCCAGTTCAAGGCCGTCACCGACGACGAGATCCTCGCGGCCTACCGGCTGCTGGCTTCCCGGGAGGCCGTGTTCGTCGAGCCCGCGTCCGCCGCGAGCGTGGCGGGGCTGCTCCAGTCGGCTGCCGACGGGTCGCTGCCGCGCGGCTCGCTGGTCGTGTGCACCGTCACCGGCCACGGGCTGAAGGACCCCGACACCGCGCTGCTCAACGCCGGTGAACCCCAGGTGGTGCCGATCGACCCGGCAGCGGTCGCGGCGGCGCTGGACCTCCTCTGATGGGTACGCCGCGCGAGGTGCTGGTGCGGGTGCCGGCGTCCTCGGCCAACCTCGGGCCGGGCTTCGACTCGCTGGGTCTCGCCCTCACCCTCTACGACGAGGTCGAGGTGACCGCGCTCGACACCGATGACGTCCGCGTCGAGGTCGAGGGGGAGGGCGCGGGCTGCGTCCCGTGCGATGAGCGCCACCTGGTCGTCCGCGCGATGCGCACCGCGTGGCACACGACCGGCGCCACCGAGGACGGCACCGTACCCGCCGGAGTCTCCCTGCGCTGCCGCAACGCGATCCCGCACTCGCGCGGGCTGGGCAGCTCCGCGGCCGCCGCCGTCGCCGGTGCGGTCGCCGCGTGCGTGCTGGCCGGTCGCGACCTCGACGCGGAGCGCGACACGCTGCTGCAGATCACCGCCGGGATGGAGGGGCACGCCGACAACGCGGCGGCGAGCCTGTTCGGTGGGTTCGTCGTGGCGTGGGAGACCGCCGGGAATACCGCGCAGCGGTTCCACGCTGTATCACTCGAGGTTCACCGGTCGATCCGGCCGGTGGCCCTCGTCGCGGGAGGCGAGTCGCTGACGTCCACCACGCGCGGGCTGCTGCCCGAGCGGGTGCCGCTGGTCGACGCCGCCTTCACCGGCAGCCGCACCGCGCTCGCGGTGCTCGCCTTCACCCAGCGTCCGGCACTGCTGATGGCGGCCACGGAGGACCGGCTGCACCAGGGTTACCGCAGGCCCGCGTACCCGGAGTCGGCCGATCTGGTCGACGCGCTGCGGGCGCGCGGCGTACCGGCGGCCATCTCCGGCGCCGGGCCGACCGTGCTGGCGCTCACCGAGGACGGCACCGTGCCCGCGGGCATCGACCTCACCGGGTTCACCGAGCTGCCGTTGGCCGTGGACGACACCGGCGTGGTCGTCGAGACCGGCTGACACGCGTAGCAGGGGGTGTTGTTGCCCCGCAGCATCCGGGCCGACTACCCTCACAGGCGCAACGGCGATCCACGCGTCTCCAGCGTGGCCACTCGAGCCGGGCTCGAATCAACCGGGGAATCGCACGCATCACGCGTGGTGTGCGCGACGGGCATTCGGTCCGAGCGGCCTTCTCCCGTCGGACACGCAAGCGATCGCCGGCCAGCACGCCGGTGCGGCGCATCTCCCGCGATCCGTCGAACGGCAAGCGCCTGAGCACACCGCTCCGGCGCGAGGCATGAGATCCGCTGACCCGGGCCCCAGCCCGGTAGGTCAGGAAGGACAATCGTTGAGCGAGACCGATCTCGTCAGCACCGAGGCAGCGCCTGCAGCACCCAAGAAGCGGGGTGGCCTCACCGGAATGGTGCTGGCAGAGCTCCGGGCGCTGGCCGGAGAGCTGAACATCCCCGACACCGCGGGCATGCGGAAGGGCGAGCTGATCGCCGCCATCAAGGAGCGACAGGGTGCCACCGCGACGAAGTCCACGCGGTCCACCAGGACGACGAAGTCCTCGACGCGCTCCCGCAAGTCGGCGGCGGCGTCGACCGATCAGCTGTCCCTCGCCGACTCGGCGCCGGCCACCGGTGACAACGGCGCCGCTCCTGCCGAGGCGGCCGCCGGCGCGCCGGAGGAGCCGGCCGGAAAGGCCGCGGACAAGCCGGCGGAGAAGGCGGAGAAGTCCGCGGACAAGGCCGGCACGACCACCGACACGGTCGCTGCCACGGCCACCGACACGGCCGTCGACAAGAGCACCGAGGCGGCTGCCGAGGCGCCCGCGCCGCGCCCGCGCCGCCGGCGCGCCGCGTCGCGGCCCGCTGGGGCGCCCGACCCGGCGCCGGCCGCCGAACCGAGCACGAACGGATCGGGCACGGCCGTCGTGGCCCCGGCCGCCGACGCGTCCGCCCCGGCGCCTGCGGAGGCCCCGGCCGCGCAGGCGCCCGCCGCGGAGGCCGAGACCCCGGCGGAGACCACCACTCGGCGCCAGCGGCGCCGCCGCACCGAGACTGTGACCGAGGCGCCCACCGAGGCTCCGTCGGTCGCCGCGGCCGCCGCGACCGACGCGCCGGAGAAGCCGGTGGACGACGACATCGCGGAGAAGGTCGCCGAGAAGCTCGAGGAGAAGGCGGCCGAGCAGCGCGCCGAGCAGGCCGAACGGCGTGACGTCCGGGCCCGCCAGGCGCCTCAGCCGGGTGGTGGCCAGGTCGACACCCGGGTCGTCCGGGACGAGGACGACGACGAGGGTGAGGGCCGCGGCCGGCGCGGGCGCCGCTTCCGCGACCGCCGCCGCGGCCGTGACCGTGAGCGCAACGGCGGGGCGGGCGTCGACATCGAGGTCCGCGACGGCGACGTGCTGCTGCCCGTCGCCGGCATCGTCGACATCCTCGACAACTACGCGTTCGTGCGGACCACCGGCTACCTGGCCGGGCCGACCGACGTCTACGTGTCGATGTCGATGGTCCGCAAGTACGGGCTGCGCCGCGGGGACGCCATCACCGGCACCGTGCGCGAGCCCCGCGAGGGCGAGCAGAACCGGCAGAAGTTCAACCCGCTCGTCCGCGTCGACACGATCAACGGGCAGGACCCGGAGGACGCCCGCAACCGGCCGGAGTTCCACAAGCTCACGCCGCTCTACCCGAACGAGCGGCTGCGCCTGGAGACCGAGCCGCACAAGCTCACCAACCGCGTGATCGACCTGGTCATGCCGGTGGGCAAGGGCCAGCGGGCGCTGATCGTGTCGCCGCCGAAGGCCGGCAAGACCACGATCCTGCAGGCGATCGCGAACGCGATCACCACGAACAACCCCGAATGCCACCTCATGGTCGTGCTCGTCGACGAGCGGCCGGAGGAGGTCACCGACATGCAGCGGTCGGTGAAGGGCGAGGTCATCGCGTCCACGTTCGACCGGCCGCCGTCCGACCACACCACGGTCGCGGAGCTGTCCATCGAGCGGGCGAAGCGCCTGGTCGAGATGGGCCACGACGTGGTGGTGCTGCTGGACAACATCACCCGCCTCGGCCGCGCCTACAACCTGGCCGCGCCCGCGTCGGGCCGGATCCTGTCCGGTGGTGTCGACTCCACGGCGCTGTACCCGCCGAAGCGGTTCCTCGGCGCGGCGCGCAACATCGAGGACGGTGGCTCGCTCACCATCTTCGCGACGGCGCTGGTCGAGACCGGCTCGACGATGGACACGGTGATCTTCGAGGAGTTCAAGGGCACCGGCAACGCCGAGCTGCGCCTCGACCGCAAGATCGCTGAGAAGCGGGTGTTCCCGGCCATCGACGTCAGCGAGTCCGGCACGCGCAAGGACGAGCTGCTGATGTCGCCGGACGAGCACGCGGTCATGGTGAAGCTGCGGCGAGTGCTCGCCGCGCTGGACGACCAGCAGGCCATCGACCTGCTGCTCACCCAGCTGAAGAAGACCCGCACCAACATCGAGTTCCTGATGCAGGTGGCGAAGAACGCACCCGGTAGCGAGCTCGACTGAGCCGTCCGTCGCCCTCCCCCGTGAGCGCGGGGGAGGGCGCGGTGGTTCAATGGCATGACACGGACCGGCTCCGGTTCACCCTGCTCAGGGACCCGGCGGCCACATCGAGAGGACCCAACGTGCGTTCCGGTATCCACCCCGACTACGTGGTCACCCAGGTGACCTGCAACTGCGGCAACCAGTTCACGACCCGCAGCACCAAGAAGAGCGGTGTGATCACCGTCGAAATCTGCTCGGCGTGCCACCCGTTCTACACCGGCAAGCAGAAGATCCTCGACTCCGGTGGGCGCGTGGCCCGCTTCGAGGCCCGCTACGGCAAGCGCGCCGGCAAGAAGAAGTAGCTGCACCGACGGCGCCCACCGAGACCCTGGTGGGCGCCGTCGTCGTGTCCGGGGACGGGAGAGGAGGCGAGATGACCACGGGAACAGCGGGGGAGCGGTCCGTCGAGGCGCTGCTCATGGAGCACGCCGAGATCGAGGAGCAGCTCGCCGATCCCACGGTCCACGCCGACCCCGCCCGGGCCCGCAAGCTCGGCAGGCGCTACGCCGAGCTCGGCCAGGTCGTCAGCGCGGCCAAGGCACTCGCCGCGGCTCGCGAGGACCTCGCCGCGGCCCGTGAGCTGGCCGCCGAGGACTCGGCGTTCGCCGCGGAGGCCGAGGCGATCGCGGCGCGCATCCCCGCGCTGGAGACCAGGCTCGCCGAGCTGATGCGCCCGCGTGACCCGCACGACGGCGACGACCTCATCATGGAGATCAAGTCCGGTGAGGGCGGTGAGGAGTCGGCGCTGTTCGCGGCGGACCTCATGCGCATGTACACCCGCTACGCCGAGGCCCGCGGCTGGACCGTGGAGGTGCTCGACACCGTCACCTCCGACCTCGGCGGCGTGAAGGACGCCACCCTCGTCATCCGGTCGCGCCCCGATGAACCCGAGGGCGTGTGGGCGCGGTTGAAGTTCGAGGGCGGTGTGCACCGCGTGCAGCGGGTGCCGGTCACCGAGTCGCAGGGCCGCATCCACACCTCCGCCGCCGGCGTGCTCGTCTACCCGGACACCGGCGAGGACTCGCCGATCGAGATCGACGAGAACGACCTGCGCATCGACGTCTTCCGCGCCTCCGGCCACGGCGGCCAGGGCGTCAACACCACCGACTCCGCCGTGCGGATCACGCACCTGCCCACCGGCACGGTCGTGACCTGCCAGAAGGAGCGTTCGCAGATCCAGAACAAGGCGCGGGCGATGGAGGTGCTCAAGGCGCGGCTGCAGGCGATGGCCGAAGCCGAGGCCGCCGCGTCGGCGTCGGAGGAGCGCAAGGCCCAGATCCGCACGGTCGACCGGTCCGAGCGCATCCGGACGTACAACTTCCCGGAGAACCGCATCTCCGACCACCGCATCGGCTACAAGGCCTACAACCTCGACTCGGTGCTGGACGGCGACCTCAACGGCGTCCTCGACGCGCTGGCGGCCGCGGACCGCGCCCAGGCGCTGCAGTAGACCCTGCGGTAGGAGGAGGCGCTGCAGCGGGGGCTGGAACCGATGCGGTCGTCGGGATCGGCAGGGGTGAGCAGTGACGTCGGAGGATCCGGACTGATGAGCAAGCAGCCGCTGCGGCTGGCGATCGCCGAGGCCGAGGAGCTGCTCGCCGACGCGGGCGTGCCCTCACCACGGGTGGACGCGGAGCTGCTCGCCGCGTACGTCGTGGGGACGGAGCGGTCGAAGCTGATGCTCACCCCGCTCGTCGACGTCGCGACCGTCGAGCAGCTGCGCCGGCTGGTCGAGCGGCGAGCGGCCCGGGAACCGCTGCAGCACATCATGGGATCGGCGCCGTTCGGGCCGATCACGGTCGACGTCGGGCCGGGCGTGTTCGTGCCCCGGCCGGAGACGGAGCTGCTGCTCGAGTGGGGTCTGGCCCGCATCGCCGACGTGCCGTCACCGATCGTCGTCGACCTGTGCACCGGCACGGGGGCGTTGGCGCTGGCCGTGGCCGCGGCGCGCCCGGACGCGGTCGTGCACGCCGTCGAGGCCGATCCTGCGGCGCTCACCTGGGCCCGCCGCAACGCCGCTGCGCACGAGGCCGCGGGCCGCACCCCGATCACCCTGCACGCCGCCGATGTGCGCTGGCCCGATCTGCTCGTCGAGCTGGAGGCGCGCGTCGACCTGGTGCTCGCCAACCCGCCGTACGTCCCCGACGGCACCCCGGTCCAGCCCGAGGTCGCGTGGGACCCCCCGGACGCGGTGTTCGGCGGCCCGGACGGGCTGGAGATCGTCCGGGCGGTCGTCACCGCGGCTGCCGGACTGCTGCGGCACGGCGGCTACCTGGGCATCGAGCACGACGACACGCACGGCGACGCGGTGCCCGCCCTGCTGCGCAGGCGCAAGGTGCTCACCGACGTCGAGGACCACCTCGACCTCGCGGGGAGGCCCCGCTTCGCCACCGCGCGGCGCACCCCGCTCACGGCCTGACGACCTGGACCGATCTAGGCTCGCCCCATGGCCGAGACGTACGACTGCGCCGTCGCCGACACCCGGGCGGCCGGGCTCGCCGCCGCCGCTCGCACCGTGCGCGCGGGGCGGCTGGTGGTGCTGCCCACCGACACCGTGTACGGGGTCGGCTGCGACGCGTTCTCCGCGTCGGCGGTGGCGGCGCTGCTGGCGGCCAAGCGGCGCGGCCCGGACATGCCGGTGCCGGTGCTCGTCGGCTCGTGGTCGACGATCGACGGGCTGGTGGCCCGGGTGCCCAAGACCGCGCGCGACCTCATCGAGGCGTTCTGGCCGGGACCGCTGTCGCTGGTGCTGCCGCACGCCCCGTCGCTGACGTGGGACCTCGGCCGCACCAAGGGCACGGTCATGCTGCGGATGCCGCTGCACCCGGTGGCCCTCGAGCTGCTGCGCGACGTCGGCCCGATGGCTGTGAGCAGCGCGAACGTGTCGGGGCAGCCCCCGGCGTCGACGGCGGAGGAGGCGCGCGCCCAGCTCGGTGACCTCGTCGACGTGTACCTCGACGGCGGCCCGTCCGGCGAACCGGTCGCGTCGACGATCGTGGATCTGACCGGCGACGTGCCGCGGCTGCTGCGCACCGGCGACGTCACGGCGGAGCAGGTGGCCGAGGTGATCGGCCGCGAGGTCGCGCTCGCCTGAGCTCGGTGATCCCCACCAGGGCGCCGAGCCGGTCGATCGTCACCTCGAAGTAGCGGTCGCGGTCCTGCACGACGTTGGTGAGCTGGCCGAACACCTCGAACGTGATCGTCCCGATCAGCGAGCTCCACACGAGCACCCCGCGCGAGCCGAGCGAGGTGGCCGGGCCGATCGGCAGCCCGACGTCCTCGACGAGCGCGGGATGCAGCACCTCGTCGGTGCCCTCCGCGGGGTCGGTGATGCTGCCCGCGGCCAGCCCGTCCCGGATGATCCCGATGATCACCATGGGCAGCCGCGCCGCCGGCTGGACCGTGGTGCGGGGCGCGGAGTAACCGGGCACGGGGGAGCCGTACACCAACGCCCACTCGTGGGGGTGCGCCAGCGCCCACCCGCGCACCGCGAAGCACACCGCGCGCCAACGTTCCCGCAGGTCGGGGCCCGCTTCGCGATCGGCGGCCTCGGCGGCCGCGCCGATCGCGTCGTAGGCGTCGACGATGAGCGCGGTGAGCAGGTCGTCGCGGCTGGGGAAGTAGCGGTAGACGGCCGACGACGCCATGCCGAGCTCGCGGGCGACGGCGCGCAGCGAGAGCCCGGCGGCGCCGGACTCGGCCAGGTGCCGGCGCGCGACGTCGGCGATCTCCTTGGTCAGCTCGGCGCGCACCCGGGCGCGGATCCCTCCGGCGCTCACGCGCGGACCGTACCAGATCGGTGTCCACGACCAAGAGCGGCGCTCTGCGGTCCGGGGCGGCAGCGCTGATCGCGCTCTGCTCCGTCGCAGAGCGCGGCTCGCGCACTCTTGAGTCGACGACCTGTGTGGGTCTGCACCGCGGTCACCGTGCGGTGGTGCTCGGTCAGGCGCGGTGGGGACGGTCCGGGGTAGTGCGGCCGGGGCGCTGTCGAGGCGGATCGCGCCGGTAGCGGATCCGTTCCCGCCACGAGCTGGCGGGAACCTGGCTCTCCTGCCCCTACCTCGGCCCGCTCATCCCGTGAGATTCGTCGCTCCCACCGCCGTTCGGCTGCGACGTCCCCCACCGGTCGTCACCCCACCGGACGCAGGCGCGTACCGTTGGGGGCCGTGACCGCCGACGCCACTCCGTTCTGGGGACCCGACTTCGACGCACTTCAGCAGCAGGACCCGGAGATCGCCGAGGTCGTGCTCGACGAGCTGGACCGCCTCCGCGGCGGACTCCAGCTGATCGCCAGCGAGAACCTCACCAGCCCCGCGGTGCTCGCGGCGCTCGGTTCGACGCTGTCGAACAAGTACGCCGAGGGTTACCCGGGACGCCGCTACTACGGCGGGTGCGAGGTCATCGACCGCGCCGAGGTGCTGGGTGTCGAGCGCGCCAAGGAGCTGTTCGGCGCCGAGCACGCCAACCTGCAGCCGCACTCCGGCGCGTCGGCCAACCTCGCCGCGTACGCCGCGTTCACGCAGCCCGGCGACACCGTGCTGGCGATGGACCTCAAGCAGGGCGGCCACCTCACGCACGGTTCGAAGGTCAACTTCTCCGGCAAGTGGTGGAACGCCGTGAGCTACACCGTCCGGGAGGACGACGAGCTCATCGACTACGACCAGGTGCGTGACCTGGCCCGCCAGCACCGGCCGAAGATGATCATCGCCGGGGCCACGGCGTACCCGCGGCTGATCGACTTCGCCGCGTTCCGCGAGATCGCCGACGAGGTGGGCGCCAAGCTCATGGTCGACGCCGCGCACTTCATCGGCCTGGTCGCCGGTGGCGCGATCCCGTCGCCAGTGCCGTTCGCCGACGTCGTGACGGCCACGACGCACAAGGTGCTGCGCGGCCCGCGCGGGGGCATGATCCTCTCCCGCGCCGAGCACGCGCAGGCGCTGGACAAGGCCGTCTTCCCGTTCCTGCAGGGCGGCCCGCTGATGCACAGCATCGCGGCCAAGGCAGTGGCGCTGAAGGAGGCCGCGCAGCCGGCCTACAAGGCCTACGCGGCGCAGGTCATCGCGAACGCGCAGGCGCTGACGAAGGCGCTCGAGGCCGAGGGCATGCGCGCGGTCTCCGGGGGCACCGACACCCATCTGGCGCTGATCGACCTGCGGCCCATCGGCGTCACCGGAGACCAGGCGGAGGCCCGCTGCGACGCCGCCCGCATCACGCTCAACAAGAACGCGATCCCGTACGACCCGGCGCCCCCGATGAAGCCGTCGGGCATCCGCGTGGGCTCGCCGAGCGTGACCACGCAGGGCATGGTGGAGAGCGACATGGCCGAGATCGGGTCGCTGCTGGCCCGCGCGGTGAAGGCCGAGCAGGGCACCGCGGCGGGCGACGCCGAACTCGCGAAGGTTGCCGAGGAGGTGTCCGCGCTGGTGGAGCGCGCGCCCGCTTACCCGCGCGGCTGACCCGGCGCACCCGTCATGGGTATCCCGTTCAAGGAGTACCTCCTGGCGGGGTCGACGGCTGCCGTCATCACGTACCTACTGGTCGGCGCAGTGCGGCTGCTCGCGCTGAAGGCCGGCGCCGTGGCCTGGCCGCGGGGTCGCGACGTGCACACCACGCCGACCCCGCGCTGGGGCGGCATCGCGATGCTCGGCGGGGTGCTCGCCGGGGTCGCGATCGCCTACCAGCTGCCGGCGCTGCGCCTGGCGTTCGACACGAACACCCAGGAAGTGCTGGGTGCGGTGCTGGCCGCGATCGTGCTGTGCGCCGTCGGCATCATCGACGACCGCTACGAGCTGGACGCGCTGACGAAGTTCGCCGGCCAGCTCACCGCGACCGGTGCGCTGCTGTTCTTCGGCGTGCAGTGGACGGTCGTGTGGGTGCCGTGGGGCGGCCCGGACGGGCAGTACCTGAGCCTGGGCCAGGAGCAGGGCGCGCTGCTCACCGTGCTGCTCACGGTGGCCCTGGTCAACGCCATGAACTTCATCGACGGGCTGGACGGGCTCGCGGCCGGCGTGGGCGCGATCGCCGCGACCGCCACCGGTCTGTACGCGCTGAGCCTGGTCGCCGTCGCCGGGAACGACCCGTCGGTCTACTCGCCGGCGCTCATCGCGGCGCTGCTGGCCGGAGCGTGCCTGGGTTTCCTGCCGCACAACTTCAGCCCGGCGCGGATCTTCATGGGTGACTCGGGCTCGATGCTCATCGGCGTGATGCTCGCCGCCGCCACGACGATCGCGTCGGGCAAGCAGAGCCCGGCCGCCACCGGTAGCTCGGTCAACCTGCTGGCGCTGTTCTCGCCGCTCATCGTGCTCGCCGCGGTGGTGTTCGTGCCGGTGCTGGACCTGCTGCTCGCCGTCGTGCGGCGCACGCGCAAGGGCTTGTCGCCGTTCGCGCCCGACAAGATGCACCTGCACCACCGGCTGCTGGAGATCGGCCACAGCCAGCGCCGGGCGGTGCTGCTCATCTACCTGTGGGCTGGCCTGCTCGCGTTCGGCTCCGTCGCGCTCACGGTGATCGGTGATCCGGTGCTCGTGCTGGTGACGTTGGGCATCGGCATCGTCTTCGCGGTGCTCGCGACCGCGATCCCCAGGCTGCGCCGGTTGAACCCGCGGGCGGCGGAGCCGGCGACCCTGCCTGTGACCGCGCCGGCCACGGTCCCGGACGATCCGCCGACCGGGCCGACCCTGCCGCTGCCCAGCGGCGGGCCGAGGACGAGTGGATGAGCATGAGCAGCGAGCTGCCGGTCGACGCCCCGGAGGGCCAGCAGGCATCCGTGCGGGCGCTGAGCGTGACGCTGACGCGGGCGTCGATCGCGTCCGGCCTGGCCACGGGCGTCGTGATCGCGATCGTGTTCTGGATCACGTCGGGGCTTCCCGGGCTGGTCGGGGCCCTGTGCGCCGTGGTGATCGGGGTCGGGGGCTCCCTCATCACGACGGCGGCCATGTGGATCACGGCTGCCGGGGAACCACGTTCTGTGATGCTAGCCTCATTCGCGAGCTCGATCACGAAGATGGCGGCGATGTTGATCGCGCTCTTCGCGCTCGCGGGAACACTCTGGGTAGATCGGACGTCGCTCGCCGTGGGCACGATCGTGGTGCTGATCGTCACCACGACGGCGGAAGGGTGGGCCGCCCACCGCTTCCGCTCGTACGCTGTCGCGCCCGCCGAACCCGCGTCTACCAGTACTTCTACGACCGGTAGTGGAAGCTCGTCGTTCGGCTGGCCCGGTGACGCCCCCGTTACGGGCGACAGCGGAGGGGGACCGGGGCATGACCCTCGGTAGTCGGGGCGAACGGGTGCTCTACCAGCTCGAACAGTAGAGGTGGGCTGAGTGGGTGTCCGAAACAGCCTGATAACGTAACTCCGTCGACGTCGCCCGGCTTCGAGGTGGACGAGCAACGGTGCGCCTGGTCGCAGACCAGTACTGATGTTTCGTCCATGTTACGACTGCGTCGGTCGTCGACGATCGGCATGAACGAGACCCCGTCTCGACACGATCGCCGGCCAGTCGATGCTGGGTCGGAGCACCGGAAGGAAGACCCTTTGGTGGAGTTGGTCTGGGCCGCTGAGGAGTTCGAGCCCCCGGGCGTGGGCACCTTCATCTACCCGCCCATCTTCGGCGAGGTCACCAAGCCCGTCGTTCAGCTGGTGTTCGCGGCCATCATCGTCGGCGCGGTGTTCCTGCTGGGCACCCGCAAGCTCTCGCTCGTACCGGGCCGCGGCCAGTTCGCGCTCGAGTACATCTACAACGTCGCCCGCAACATGGCCCGCGACCAGATCGGGCACGACTTCAAGCCGTTCATCCCGCTGGTGCTCGGGCTGTTCAGCTTCATCCTGGTCAACAACTTCTTCGGGATCATCCCGGTCTTCCAGTTCCCGACGATGTCGCGGATCGGGTTCCCGCTGGCGTTGGCCGTCTTCGTCTACATCACCTACCACTACGCGGGCATCCGCAAGCACGGCTTCGTGGGCTACATCAAGCACGCGTCCCTGCCGCCGGGGGTGCCTCCCTTCATCGCGCCGCTGATCGTGATCATCGAGCTGTTCACGAAGTTCGTGTTCCAGCCGATCTCGCTGGCGCTCCGAGTCTTCGCCGCGATGTTCGCCGGCCACCTGGTCCTGGTGCTGGCCGTCGTCGGCGGTGAGTTCCTGCTCCACGCCGGGGGCGGCCTGGTCGTGGCTGCGCCCTTCCCCTTCATCGGTGCGATCGCGTTCACGTTCCTGGAGGCGCTGGTGATGACCATCCAGGCCTACGTCTTCGCGCTGCTGGCCGCCGTGTACATCGGAGCCGCCGTTTCCACCGACCACTGATCCGACCGGCCTGCCGGTCACCGACCCGACTCCCCGCAGCACACCGCCCAGCGCGGATCAATGGAAGGAATCTCGACAGTGAGCACTCTCGTTCTCGCCCAGGCCGCCGAGGCAGTCGACCTCAACCCGGGTCTGGCCGCGATCGGCTACGGCGCCAGCGCCATCGGGGCGGCCATCGGTGTGGGTCTGATCTGGGCCGCCGTCATCAACGGCGCCGCCCGGCAGCCCGAGGCCCGCGGCATGCTGATGACCATCGGCTGGACGACCTTCGTCCTCGCCGAGCTGGTCATGCTGATCGGTCTGGTCGTCTTCTTCATCGCCTCCGCAGGCTGATCCGGCGCGGCTGAGCGACACGCCGATACCTGACGGAAGGAACCACGGTGCACAGTTCGATCCTCGCGGCCGAGGAGCCCCTCCCGATCCTGCCGCTGCCCGGCGAGCTCATCGTCGGCCTGATCGCGTTCGCGCTGCTGCTGTTCGTGCTGTGGAAGTACGCCGTGCCCCGCTTCGAGGCGCTCTACGAGCAGCGCGTCGAGGAGATCGAAGGCGGACTGAAGCGCGCGGAGGAGACGAAGGCGGAAGCCGAGAAGCTCAAGGCGCAGTACGAGGAGCAGATGGCCGGAGCCCGCGCCGAGCGGGCCCGCATCCTCGACGACGCCCGCGCCGAGGGCGCCCAGATCAAGGCTGAGGCCCGCGCCGAGGCGGAGGCCGAGGTCGCTCGGATCCGGGCCCGTGGTGAGGAGCAGCTGGCGGCGAGCCGCGACGCGGTCGTGCGTCAGCTGCGCGCCGAGGTCGGCGGGCTGTCGGTCCAGCTGGCCGAGCGGCTCCTCGGCCAGGCTCTGGCCGATGACGCGAAGCGTTCGGCGACGATCGACGCGTTCCTCGACGAGCTCGAGCGCGACGCACCTGCGAAGGCGAACTGATGGCGGTGCTGCTGCAGGCGGCGAGCCGAGAGGCGCTCGGCTCCGTCGGTGACCGGCTCGACGCCGTCGCCGACGCCGCGACCGCCGAACAGATCGGGACGATCGGCGTCGAGCTGTTCGCCGTCGTGCGACTGCTCGACGCCAACGGGCAGCTGCGCAGGCACCTCGGCGACCCGTCGGCGCCCGCGCAGGCACGGGCCGGCCTGGTCCGGCAGCTGCTGGGCGGCAAGCAGGCCGCCCAGACGGTGGAGCTGGTCGAGCAGCTCGCCTCGGCGACGTGGTCGCGACCCGGTGACCTCGTCGACGCCGCAGAGGTGCTCGCCCGGCGCGCGATCCTGGCCGTGGCGGAGAAGCAGGGCAACCTCGACG
Organism: Pseudonocardia thermophila; assembly: GCF_900142365.1. Classification (GTDB taxonomy): domain Bacteria; phylum Actinomycetota; class Actinomycetes; order Mycobacteriales; family Pseudonocardiaceae; genus Pseudonocardia; species Pseudonocardia thermophila. Next base: position 250,673 of record NZ_FRAP01000003.1, read on the forward strand.
ACGTCGAGGACGAGCTCTTCCGCTTCAGCCGGATCCTCGAGCGGGAGCCGCAGTTCGCGGCCCTGCTCGCCGACATCACCGCGCCCGCAGAGGGCCGGGTGGGGCTGCTGCAGGCGACGCTCGGCACCGGCTCGTCGGCCAAGGTCTCCGACGTGACGTACGCGCTGCTCGCCGAGGCGGTGCGCACGCCGCGCGGCCGCCGGCTCGACGACGTCGCCGCCGAACTGGCCGAGGAGGCCGCCGCGCGCCGGAAGCGCTCCGTGGCCAAGGTCGTCACCCCGGTGGCGCTGACCGAGCAGCAGGAGGCGCGGCTCGTCGCGGTGCTCGGTCGCATGTACGGCCGGGCCATCTCCCTGCAGGTCGAGCTCGACCCGAGCCTGCTCGGCGGGCTCGTCATCACCATCGGCGACGAGCTGATCGACGGCAGCCTGGCGGCCAAGCTCGCGGCCGCCCGGCGGAACCTGCCCACCTGAGATCCGCGCCACCACCAGCAGCCCTGAGAGAGGAAAGACGGAAAGCCATGACAGAGCTGACGATCTCCCCGGAGGAGATCCGGAGCGCGATCTCCAGCTACGTCGCGTCGCTGGAGTCCGACACCACCCGCGACGAGGTCGGTCTGATCAGCGATACCGCTGATGGCATCGCGCACGTCACCGGCCTTCCGTCCGCGATGACCAACGAGCTGCTCGAGTTCGAGGGCGGTGTGCTCGGGGTCGCCCTGAACCTCGACCAGCGCGAGATCGGTGCGGTCATCCTCGGCGAGTACGGCGGCCTGGAGGAGGGGCAGCAGGTCCGCCGGACCGGCAACATCCTCTCGGTGCCGGTCGGGGACGGCTTCCTCGGGCGCGTGGTGGACCCGATGGGCCGGCCGATCGACGGGCTCGGCGAGATCGAGTCCACCGAGCGGCGCGTCCTCGAGCTGCAGGCCGCGACCGTGATGCAGCGGCAGTCGGTGTTCGAGCCGCTGCAGACCGGCATCAAGGCCATCGACTCGATGACCCCGATCGGTCGCGGCCAGCGCCAGCTGATCATCGGCGACCGCAAGACCGGTAAGACCGCGATCTGCGTCGACACGATCATCAACCAGAAGGAGAACTGGGCGAGCGGCGACCCGAAGAAGCAGGTCCGCTGCATCTACGTCGCGGTCGGCCAGAAGGGCTCCACGATCGCCGGTGTCCGCCAGGCGCTCGAGGACGCGGGCGCGATGGAGTACACGACGATCGTCGCCGCCCCGGCCTCCGACCCGGCCGGCTTCAAGTGGATCGCGCCGTACACCGGCTCGGCCATCGGCCAGCACTGGATGTACCAGGGCAAGCACGTCCTGATCATCTTCGACGACCTGTCCAAGCAGGCCGAGGCTTACCGTGCGATCTCGCTGCTGCTGCGCCGCCCGCCGGGGCGCGAGGCGTACCCGGGTGACGTCTTCTACCTGCACTCCCGGCTGCTGGAGCGCTGCGCGAAGCTGTCCGACGAGATGGGCGGCGGCTCGATGACCGGTCTGCCGATCATCGAGACCAAGGCCAACGACGTGTCGGCGTACATCCCGACGAACGTCATCTCCATCACCGACGGCCAGGTCTTCCTCGAGTCCGACCTGTTCAACCAGGGCGTGCGGCCGGCCATCAACGTCGGTATCTCGGTCTCCCGGGTCGGTGGCGCCGCGCAGGTGAAGGCGATGCGGTCGGTGTCCGGCTCGCTGCGTCTGGACCTGTCGCAGTACCGCGAGCTGGAGGCGTTCGCGGCCTTCGGCTCCGACCTCGACGAGGCCTCCGCCCGCGCCCTGAACCGCGGCCAGCGGCTCGTCGAGCTGCTCAAGCAGCCGCAGTACCAGCCGATGCCGGTGGAGGAGCAGGTCGTCGCGATCTGGCTGGGCACCACCGGCAAGCTCGACTCGGTGCCGGTCGCCGACGTGAGCCGGTTCGAGAAGGAGTTCCTCGACCACCTGCGCCGCCACGAGGAGGGCGTGCTCACCGAGATCCGCGACACGGGTCTGCTCTCCGACGACAACGTGGAGCGGCTCGAGCGGATCGTCGCCGAGTTCAAGAAGGGCTTCACGGCCTCGGACGGCTCCTCCGTGGTGCCGCAGGAGCAGGCCAAGCCGCTCGACGAGGACGAGGTCGAGCAGGAGTCGGTGAAGGTCAACAAGCCGGCTCCGAAGAAGAGCTGAGGGCTGCAGCATGGCGGCACAGATCCGGGTTCTGCGTCGGCGGATCAGGTCGACGCAGAACATCAAGAAGATCACGCGGGCGATGGAGCTCATCGCCGCGTCGAAGATCACCAAGGCGCGAGCCCGCGTCGAAGCCTCGCGGCCGTACGCCGAGCAGATCACCACGGTGCTCTCCGAGCTGGCCGCCAATGCCGCGCTCGACCACCCGCTGCTCGTCGAGCGGGAGGAGCCGAAGCGGGCGGCCGTGCTGGTCGTGACCAGCGACCGCGGCCAGTGCGGCGGGTACAACGTCAACGTGCTCAAGGAAGCGGAGCAGCTGCACTCGCTGCTGCGCGAGCAGGGCAAGGAGCCGGTCGTCTACGTGATCGGTAAGAAGGGCGTGGCGTACTACAAGTTCCGCCGCCGCCCGATCGCCGCCCAGTGGACCGGCTTCTCCGAGGAGCCCCGCTACGAGCACGCCGCCGAGGTCGCTCGTACCCTGGTCTCGGCGTTCATGGCCGGGAGCGACGAGGAATCCGTCGAGGTCCCGGGTGTGGGCGTCGTCCAGGGCGTCGACGAGCTGCATCTGGTGTACACGTCGTTCAAGAACATGGTTACTCAGGTTCCCCAGGCGCGCCGAATGGCTCCGATGGAGATCGAGTACGTCGAAACGGACGGCTCGGAGCCTCCGCCTGCGCTGTCGCACGGGCTGCGATCGCTCTACGCTTTCGAGCCGGACGCGGATGCACTCTTCGACGCACTGCTGCCCAAGTACGTCGGCTCGCGACTGTTCGCGGCGCTGCTGGAGTCTGCAGCGTCGGAGTCGGCCAACCGGCAGCGTGCGATGAAGGCCGCGACGGACAACGCGAACGAGCTGATCCGCACCTTGACGCTGGAGTCCAACCAGGCCCGTCAGGCGCAGATCACCCAGGAGATCAGTGAGATCGTCGGTGGCGCCGACGCTCTCGTCAGTGCAGGGAGTGAGTGATGACCGCCACCGCCGACATCTCGACCAACACCGGGCGCGTCGTTCGGGTCACCGGCCCCGTCATCGACGTCGAGTTCCCGCGCGACGCCGTGCCCTCGCTCTACAACGCGCTCACGCTGCAGGTCACCTTCGGCGCCCTCGCCAAGAAGCTGACCCTCGAGGTCGCCCAGCACCTCGGTGACAACGTGGTGCGCACCATCTCGATGCAGCCCACCGACGGCGTGGTCCGCGGCCAGGAGGTCACCGACACCGGCCGGCCGATCTCCGTCCCGGTCGGCGACCAGGTCAAGGGGCACGTGTTCAACGCGCTCGGCGACTGCCTGGACAAGCCCGAGCTGGAGTTCACCGGCGATCGGTGGAGCATCCACCGCAAGGCGCCGAGCTTCGACCAGCTCGAGGGCAAGACCGAGATGCTGGAGACCGGCATCAAGGTCATCGACCTGCTCACCCCGTACGTGCAGGGCGGCAAGATCGGCCTGTTCGGCGGCGCCGGCGTCGGCAAGACGGTGCTCATCCAGGAGATGATCACCCGCGTCGCCAAGAACTTCGGTGGTACGTCGGTGTTCGCCGGCGTCGGTGAGCGCACCCGTGAGGGCAACGACCTCATCACGGAGATGACCGAGTCGGGCGTCATCAAGGACACCGCGCTCGTCTTCGGTCAGATGGACGAGCCGCCGGGCACCCGTATGCGCGTCGCCCTGTCCGCCCTGACGATGGCGGAGTACTTCCGCGACGTGCAGGGCCAGGACGTGCTGCTGTTCATCGACAACATCTTCCGGTTCACCCAGGCCGGTTCGGAGGTCTCCACGCTGCTCGGCCGCATGCCGTCGGCCGTGGGTTACCAGCCGACCCTGGCCGACGAGATGGGTGAGCTGCAGGAGCGGATCACCTCGACCCGTGGACGCTCGATCACCTCGATGCAGGCGATCTACGTGCCCGCCGACGACTACACCGACCCGGCGCCGGCCACGACGTTCGCCCACCTGGACGCGACGACCGAGCTCTCCCGCCCGATCTCGCAGAAGGGCATCTACCCGGCGGTGGACCCGCTGACCTCCACCTCCCGGATCCTCGACCCGCAGTACATCGGCGAGGAGCACTTCCGGGTCGCCAACGAGGTCAAGCGGATCCTGCAGCGCTACGCCGACCTGCAGGACATCATCGCCATCCTCGGCATCGACGAGCTCTCCGAGGAGGACCGCCAGACGGTGGCCCGGGCCCGGCGGATCGAGCGGTTCCTGTCGCAGAACCTGCTGGTCGCCGAGCAGTTCACCGGCCAGCCGGGGTCGACGGTCCCGCTCAAGGAGACCATCGAGGCGTTCGACAAGATCGCCAAGGGTGAGTTCGACCACTACCCGGAGCAGGCGTTCTTCCTCTGCGGTGGTCTCGACGACCTCGAGAAGAACCGCAAGAAGCTCGAGGAGAGCTGAGCCTTGGCGACGATGCAGGTCGAGCTCGTCGCCGTCGAGCGGCGGATCTGGTCGGGCGAGGGGAAGTTCGTCTCCGCCCGCACCACAGTGGGTGAGATCGGTGTGCTCCCCGGGCACGAGCCCACGCTCGCGCAGCTGGAGGAGGCCGGTCTCGTACGGATCGACGGCGTCGACGGCTCCACCACGCTGGTGGCCGTGCACGGCGGGTTCCTGCACATCACGCACGACGGCGTGACGATCCTCGCCGAGCAGGCGGAGATCGGCACCGAGATCGACGTGGAGCGGGCCCGGGCGGCGCTGCAGAGGGCCGACACGTCGGACCCGGAGGGCGCCGCGGCCGCCGCCCGTGCCCATGTCCGGCTCAAAGCCGCGGGCGTCGAGTAGGTCGGAGCCGCGAGGTGGGACCGACGGCGATCGTTGTCAGCATCGCGCTGCTGCTCGCCTGTCTGTGTCTCACCTACCTCGCCGTGCGGCGAGTACGTCTCATGCGGGGCGGTGGCGTGGACGCGTGTCTGCGCCGCCGCCCCGCCGGCGTTCTACGGGACGTCACCGCGGGGTGGCACTTCGGGGTCGGCCGGTACCGCGGCGACGAGCTGGCCTGGTACCGGCTGACATCGCTGCGGATCGGGCCGTCGATGGTGCTCGACCGCACCCGGCTGGAGATCGTCGGGCGGCGCGCCCCGTTCGAGGGGGAGGCGTACGTGATCCCCGACGCCGCGAACGTCCTGCACTGCCGGGTCGACGGTCAGGACGTCGAACTGGCGATGACGTCCGAGGTCCTGACCGGGTTCCTGTCGTGGCTGGAGGCGGCCCCACCGGGGCACGTCGAGTTCTACCGGCGCGCCGGCTGAGGCTTCAGGACCTCGGCCCGCCCGGCCGCCACAGCACGTCGCCGTCCGGGTTGGCGACGCGGCTGAGGATGAACAGCAGGTCCGACAGCCGGTTGAGGTACTTCGCGGTCAGCGGGTTGGTGCGGTCGGGATCGGTCTCCAGCAGCGCCCACACGCTGCGCTCCGCGCGCCGCGTGACCGTGCGCGCGACGTGCAGGTACGCCGCACCCGGGGTGCCGCCCGGCAGGATGAACGAGTCCAGCTTCGGCAAGCGCGGGTTGAACTCGTCGCACCAGTTCTCGAGCCGGGTGATGTAGTCCTCGGTGATCCGCAGCGGCTGGTGCTCCAGGTTGTCGACGATCGGCGCGCACAGGTCAGCGCCCACGTCGAACAGGTCGTTCTGCACCTGCCGCAGCGGGACCAGGACCTCCTCGGCCAAGCCGCCGACGGTGACTGCCACCCCGATCGCGGCGTTCGCCTCGTCCGTGTCGGCGTAGGCCGCCAGGCGGACGTCGGTCTTGCGGACTCGGGAGAAGTCGCCGAGCGCGGTCGTCCCGTCGTCGCCGGTCTTGGTGTAGATCCTGGTCAGGTGCACGGCCATGGTCGTGAGCCTAGGCGACGCGCGAGCCGGGTCCGCCGCGGTCGCCCGGAGCCGAGGGGCTAGCGTCGGCTGCGTGGCAGAGCATTTCGCGATCCGCGGAGGCGCCCGCCTCGTCGGCACCGTCGACGTGGTCGGCGCGAAGAACAGCGTGCTGAAGCTGATGGCGGCCGCCCTGCTCGCCGAGGGCACCACCACCATCACCAACTGCCCCGAGATCCTCGACGTGCCGCTCATGGCCGACGTGCTGCGCAGCCTCGGCTGCACCGTGACCGTCGAGGGCGACACGGTCATCATCGACGTCCCGGCCGGGCTGGGCGCCGAGGCGGACTACCGCTCGGTGTCGAAGCTGCGGGCGTCGGTGTGCGTGCTCGGCCCGCTCGTGGCGCGCTGCCGGCGCGCTGTCGTGCCCCTGCCCGGCGGCGACGCCATCGGCCAGCGTCCCCTCGACATGCACCAGGCGGGGCTGCGCAAGCTCGGCGCCACCACCGAGATCAAGCACGGACGGGTCGTGGCCGAAGCCGAGGACCTGCGCGGCGCGCAGATCTGGCTGGACTTCCCCAGCGTCGGGGCCACCGAGAACATCCTCATGGCCGCCGTGCTCTCCGACGGCACCACCGTCATCGACAACGCCGCGCGCGAGCCGGAGATCGTCGATCTCTGCACGATGCTCTCCCACATGGGGGCGAAGATCGACGGCATCGGCTCGTCGACGCTGACCGTCCACGGCGTGGACGCGCTGTCCCCGACCGAGCACCGGGTGATCGGCGACCGGATCGTCGGCGCGACCTGGGGGTTCGCCGCGGCCATGACCCGCGGCGACGTCACCGTGCGCGGGGTCGATCCGCACCACCTCGACCTGGTGCTGGACAAGCTGCGCTCGACCGGTGCGACCACCGAGATCCTCGGTCCGCAGGAGTTCCGCGTCGCGATGGACCGGCGGCCGAAGGCCGTCGACTTCGTGACGCTGCCGTACCCGGGCTTCCCCACCGACCTTCAGCCGATGGCGATCGCGCTGTCCGCCATCGCCGACGGCACGTCGATGATCACCGAGAACGTGTTCGAGTCACGGTTCCGGTTCGTCGACGAGATGGTGCGGCTGGGCGCCGACGCCCGCACCGACGGCCACCACGCCGTCGTGCGCGGGGTGCCGAAGCTGTCCAGCGCGCCGGTGTGGGCCAGCGACATCCGCGCCGGGGCCGGGCTCGCGCTCGCGGCCCTGTGCGCGGACGGGGTGACCCAGCTCTGGGACGTCGAGCACATCGACCGCGGCTACCCGCGGTTCGTGGAGAACCTGCAGTCGCTCGGCGCCGACATCGTCCGGGTGAAGGACGAGCCCGCGCCGTGAACCCGGTCGTTCCCCCGGACGGCTGGCGGGTCGGATAGGTTCGGCGGATGCGCAGAGTCGTGGTCGTCGCTGTCGCGCTGCTCGGGCTCACGGGCTGTGCGGCGCCGCAGGCCGATCCGGGGATCGGCAACGCCGACGTCGCCACCGGTGGCCGGCTGTTCTCCACCGCCGACACCGAGACGGCGAAGTTCACCGCCGACGTCGGGCCCGGGGTGTTCCCGCGCACCGTCACCCACGCCGGGGGCACTACCACCATCCCGGCCCCGCCGGCCCGCGTCGCCGTCCTCGACAGCGGCGAGCTCGACGGCGTGCTCGCGCTCGGTGTCACCCCCGTCGCGATCGCCGTGCCCAACCGGACGGTGCCGTCGTACCTCGCTGACCGAGTGCGGGACGTGCCGATCGTCGGCGACACGAACACGATCGAGCTGGAGGGGCTGGCCGCCGCGAAGCCGGACCTCATCCTCGGCAGCAAGCTGCGGGTCGACCAGCTGTACGACAAGCTCTCGGCGATCGCGCCGACGGTGCTGTCCATCCGGCCCGGGTTCCCGTGGAAGGAGGACTTCCTCCTCGTCGGCACCGCGCTGGGCAAGGAGACCGAGGCCGTCGAGGTGCTCAACGACTACCAGCGCAAGGTCGACGAGGTGAAGGCGACGCTGCCGAACCCGGCGCCGACGATCTCGCTCGTGCGGTTCATGCCCGGCCGGATCCGGCTGTACGGCAACCTCTCGATGATCGGGGTGGTGCTGGGTGACCTGGGGCTGCGCCGGCCGCCGGAGCAGGACTTCGCGGAGCTGGCCGTCGAGGTGTCGGAAGAGCGCATCGACGCCGCCGACGGCGACTGGATCTTCTACTCCAGCTACGGACCGCCGGAGAACACCGCGCAGGAGGCCGTCGTCAACGGGGAGCTGTGGCAGCGGCTCGGCGCGGTGCAGGCCGGGCACGTGCGTGCGGTCGACGACGAGGTGTGGTTCCTCGGGCTGGGGCCCAACGGCGTGATGAAGGTGCTCGACGAGCTGCCGGAACTGCTCGGGAGCTGAAACGGGTCCAGGCTGGGCGCAGGCTGGGGCGAGTCGCGCAACCGGGCGGGCGAGTCTTGCGCCTGGCGCGGCGAGTCTCGCGTCTCGGGCGGGTGAGTCGGCCGTTCGGATCGCGGTCCGGACTCGCGGTTCCCGTTCTGGTGCGCGCCGCCAGGTCCGGGTCCCCCGTGATGCGCATGACTCGTGCCGCCGAACGCGAGACTCACGCCAACGCACGCGCGACTCGCCCGACCGTTTGTGGGACTCGCCGCGCCGTGTGCTGGACTCGCGGCGCCGCTTGCGCGACTCGCCGGGCCGAACGCAGGACCCGCGGAAGAAGCGCGGGACTCGCGGGCTCAGGCGAGCAGGGCCTTCGCTCGCGCCTCGTCGTCGGGGAAGACCAGCACGTGGTAGGTGCCGTCGGGGTGGGGGCTGATCGTCGCCGCACCCCAGCGGCGGCGAGGCGGGCCCGCAGCGCCGCCGCGGCAGCCGCGGTGGGGGCCGTTCCGGCGGTGACGAGCATCCCGTGGACGGTCGGGTCGTCCGGGTCGGGGACGGGCAGATCGCGGGTCGTGCCGAAGGTCAGCCGCAGGGCGAACGCGAGGAGTCCGAGCATCGCGACGGCGCCGAGCACACCCGTCAGCACGGTCACCCTGGCATTGTCGGTTGCATCCGGTCGTTCGGACAGGCGCCGGACCGGTCACGGATGTGACCGTCGTCCTCGGACGGACGACTTATCTACCACTACGATAAGTATCCCTACCAACGGCGGAGGTGCTTGTGCCGTATCCGAGCGACCACGAACGCGACCGACCGTGGGTCATGCGCACCTACGCGGGGCACTCCTCCGCGGAGAAGTCGAACGCGCTGTACCGGCGGAACCTGGCGAAGGGCCAGACCGGCCTGTCGGTGGCGTTCGACCTGCCGACCCAGACCGGCTACGACCCCGACCACGAGCTCGCCAAGGGTGAGGTCGGCAAGGTCGGTGTGCCGGTCAGCCACATCGGCGACATGCGCACGCTCTTCGACGGCATCCCGCTCGCCGAGGCCAACACCTCGATGACGATCAACGCGCCGGCGATGTGGCTCCTGGCGCTCTACATCGCCGTCGCCGACGAGCAGGGCGCCGACCGCACCACGCTGGCCGGCACGACGCAGAACGACATCGTCAAGGAGTACCTCTCCCGCGGGACGTACGTCTTCCCGCCCGCCCCGAGCATGCGGCTGACCACCGACATGATCGCCTGGTCGGTGGCGAACACCCCGAAGTGGAACCCGATCAACATCTGCAGCTACCACCTGCAGGAGGCCGGGGCCACGCCGCCGCAGGAGCTGGCGTACGCGCTGTCCACGGCGATCGCGGTGCTCGATTCGGTGCGCGACTCCGGGCAGGTGCCCCCGGAGAAGTTCGGCGACGTCGTCGGGCGCATCTCCTTCTTCGTGAACGCCGGCATGCGCTTCATCGAGGAGATGTGCAAGATGCGGGCGTTCGCCCAGCTCTGGGACGAGATCACCCGCGAGCGCTACGGCGTCCAGGACCCGAAGCAGCGACGCCTGCGCTACGGCGTGCAGGTGAACTCGCTCGGGCTCACCGAGGCCCAGCCGGAGAACAACGTCCAGCGCATCGTGCTGGAGATGCTCGCCGTCACGCTCTCCCGCAACGCTCGTGCCCGCGCCGTGCAGCTGCCCGCCTGGAACGAGGCGCTGGGCCTGCCGCGGCCGTGGGACCAGCAGTGGGCGCTGCGGATGCAGCAGGTCCTCGCCTACGAGACCGACCTGCTGGAGTACGAGGACATCTTCGACGGCAGCCGTGTCGTCGAGGCGAAGGTCAACGAGCTGATCGAGAACGCGAAGGCCGAGATCGACCGCGTCCAGGAGATGGGCGGGGCCGTCGCGGCCGTCGAGTCCGGTTACATGAAGGGCCAGCTCGTCGCCTCGCTGTCGGAGAAGCGGCGCAAGATGGAGTCCGGCGAGATCGTCGTCGTCGGCGTCAACAAGTTCGAGGCCACCGAGCCGAGCCCGCTGCTGGCCGAAGGCGCCGCCGCCATCGAGACGGTCGATCCGCAGGTCGAGGCCGAGGCGATCGCGAAGATCCGCGAGTGGCGGGCGAACCGGGACGCCGCGAAGGTCGAGGAGGCGCTCACCGCGCTGCGCGACGCGGCGAAGACCGACGCCAACCTCATGGAGGCCTCGATCGCCTGCGCCAAGGCGGGCGTGACCACGGGGGAGTGGGCCGGTGCGCTGCGCGAGGTGTTCGGCGAGTACCGGGCGCCCACCGGCGTCACGGCCGCGGGGGTGAGCGGTGAGGGCGCGGTGGCGATCGCCGACGTGCGCGAGCGGGTCCGCGCCACTGGTGAGCAGCTGGGCACGCGGCTGCGCATGCTCGTCGGCAAGCCCGGTCTGGACGGGCACTCCAACGGTGCCGAGCAGGTGGCCGTGCGCGCCCGGGACGTCGGCTTCGAGGTGATCTACCAGGGCATCCGGCTCACCCCGGCGCAGATCGTGGCGGCCGCCGTGCAGGAGGGCGTGCACGTCGTCGGGCTGTCGGTGCTGTCCGGGTCGCACCTGGAGGTCGTGCCCGCGGTGGTCGACGGGCTGCGCGCGGCGGGCGCCACCGACGTGCCGGTCGTGGTCGGCGGGATCATCCCGCCCGAGGACGCCGAGGCCCTGCGGGCCAAGGGGGTGGCCCAGGTGTTCACGCCGAAGGACTACAAGCTCACCGAGATGATGGACGAGATCGTCACGTTGGTGCGGAAGGCGAACGGGCTCGACTGATCGGACCCGATCGGCGCTGATCACGACCGCGGCAGAATGCCGCGCATGTCCGCATCAGCGCCGGTCCCCGCGCCGGTCCCGTCCGGGCGCCGCGTCTCCCCGGTCGACGTGGTCATGCTCGCGCTCGCGCTGGCCTCGGTCGGGATGCTCGCCTACGTCGAGTTCTTCCCGCACGACGCCGCGGTGGCGCACTGGGTGTTCGTCGCCGACGCGGCGGTGTGCGGGATCTTCCTGGTCGAGTTCCTCGTCCGCTGGCGGCGCGCCGGCTGGGAGCGGTGGTTCCCGCTGCGCAACTGGTTCGAGGTGCTCGGGATGGTCCCGGTGGCGCACCCGGCCCTGCGCGGGCTGCGGTTGCTGCGGGTCGTCGTCCTGCTCATGCGGGTGGCGCGCAGCGCGGACCGGGCGTTCGGTGAGCGGTTCACCCAGCGGCTCGTCGAGCGGTGGTCGCGGCCGATCGTGCTGGCGATCAAGAAGCCGATCACGGTCGCCGTGCTCGACGAAGTCGTGAAGGTGCTCGAGACCGGCAGCTACCCGCAGAACATCGCGCGCTCGGTGGAGCGCAACCGGCAGCTGCTGCGGGAGATCGTCAGCGAGTCGATCAAGCGGGACCGGGCGACCGGGGTGCTCGCCCGGCTGCCGTTCCACGACGAGATCGTCCACGGGCTCATCGACACCGTGATGCGGGTGCTCGTCGACGTGCTCACCGATCCGCGCACCGACGCGTTCTTCGCCGAGCTGGTGCGGGAGAACCAGGTGCAGATCCGGGCCGCCGTCGTCGCCGGGCTGCACGAGCAGCGGCCCGACCTCGTCACGTCGGCTGCTCCGCCGACCGCCGTCCCCGCAGCAGCCGCATCCCCGGCACCGACGCCAGCGCGTTCCGCACGTCGGTGACCAGCGCGATCAGCTCGCGCAGGTCCGGGCCCACGTGGTCGAGCGTGGCCAGCAGCGGCAGCACGTCGGACTCGATGTGCTCCGTCAGCCGCGGCAGCGAGTCGACCATCCGGATCGCGGCGTGCAGCTCCTTCGCCGAGAACTCCTCCACGAACTGCTTCGCCAGCGGCGCGGCTCGCTCTGCGATCGGCTGGTAGGTCGCGAGCAGCCCGCTCGCCTCGGCGGCAGCCCTGGCCGCGTCCGCGATCGCCGCGTCGGCCCGCTGGACGGACTCCGTCGTCTGCGCGACCACCTCCTCCGCGGTCGTGGTGACGGTCGTGGCGGTCGCGACGACCTGCTCGGCGGCCGCCGTCGCCGCCTCGGCCTGCTCCGCGATGGTCGCCACCGGCTCGGCTAGCCGCCGCACCTCGCCGAGCAGGGTCTCCGCATCCGCCAGCAGCCGGTCGACCCGCCCCGGCAGGCCCGCGACGAGGTCCACGGCCTCGTCGGTCCAGCCGAGTACGGCGCGGATCCCGCCCGCCACCTCCGCGGGGCTGAACAGGACCGGGACACCGCCGATGCGCAACGCCATGCCGACGATGATGGCCGAACTCCGGGTTGCGCGCCGGTCGCTTCCGTTTGCCGGGTGCTCGAGGAGCACCTAGGTTTCGGGCGTCGTCCGAACGGGTGGGCAAGGAGGCACGGATGAGCGCGAGCTGGGCGAGACGAGACTTCCTGCGCAGGGTCGGCGTCGCGGGCCTCGCAGCGGTGGCCGCGCCTGCCGCGCTGGTCGCCTGCACGACGGTGTCGAACGCGCCGGGCAGCACCCTGGAGAACGCCCGTAGCACCGGCACGATCCGGGTCGGCATCGCGAACGAGGCACCGTACGGGTTCACCGACCCCTCGGGGAAGGTCACCGGCGAGTCCGTCGAGGTGGCCCGCGCGGTGCTCGGCGCGCTGGGCATCAACGACGTGCAGGCCACCACGGTGGAGTTCGGGTCGCTGATCCCCGCGCTGAACGCCCGCCAGTTCGACATGGTCACCGCGGGCATGTTCATCAACCCGGAGCGCTGTGCGAACGCCGCGTTCTCCGATCCCGACTACACCGCGCCGACGGCGTTCCTCGTGCCGACGGGCAACCCGCAGGGGATCGCGACCTTCGACGACGTGCGCGACAAGGGCCTGCGCCTGGCCGTGCTCTCCGGTGCGGTGGAGCAGGGGTACGCGCAGAAGTCCGGGGTGCCGGACACGCAGCTCCAGGTGGTGGACACGCAGAACACGATGCTGCAGGCGGTGACCGCGGGCCGGGTCGACGCCGGGGCGCTCACCAACATCTCGCTCAACGACGTGAAGGCCAAGAACCTCGGTGCCGCGGTCGAGGTGACCTCCGGGTTCTTCCCGGTGATCGACGGGAAGCCGACGGTGTCGGCGGGGGCGTTCGTCTTCCGCATGGGCGAGGACGACTTCGTGAGCGCCTTCAACGCCGAGCTGAAGCGGCTGCACGACAGCGGCGAGTGGCTGCGCATCACGGAGCCGTTCGGGTTCACCCAGGACAACGTCCCGGGTCCGGACGTGACCACGCAGAGCCTCTGCGCGGCGTGAGCCGGCGGTGGAGAACCTCCCGCGCATCGTCGCGGTCCTGCTCGACGGGGTCCCCGAGACGGTGATCGCCGCCGCCGGCGGGATCCTCCTCACGATCCTGCTGGCCTTCTCGGCCGGGCTGGCGCTGCTGTCGGAGCACCGGCTCCTGCGCGCGATCAGCCGCACGTACGTGGAGTTCTTCCGCGGCACGTCGGAGGTCGTGCAGCTGTTCTGGATCTACTTCGTGCTGCCGGTGCTGGTGGGGATCCAGCTGCTGCCGCTGTTCGCGGGCGTGGTCGTGCTCGGGCTCAACCACGGCGCGTACGGGGCGGAGATCGTCCGCGGCGCCGTGTCGTCGGTGCCGAAGGCGCAGGTGGAGGGCGCCAAGGCGCTGTCGTTCTCGCCGCGGGACATCCGCTGGCGGGTGGTGATGCCGCAGGCGGTGTTGGAGATGCTGCCGTCGTTCAACAACCTGTTCATCCAGTTGCTGAAGTCGACCGCGATCCTGTCGTTCATCGTCGTGTCGGAAGTGACCGAGCGGGGCGTGCAGGTGTTGGTGCCCAACTTCGGCGACGACATCGTGCTGATCTTCGTGCTGATGCTGCTGATCTACCTGGTGCTCGCCGTGCTCATCACCGCGGTGATGCGGTGGCTGGAGCGGATCGGCGCTCGCCGGCTGGGCAGGCGGCCCTCGGCGTCGGCCCGGACGGCCGCCGTGGCGGCGGCGCACTGAACGGGGGCGCGAGATGGGCTGGGACTGGAACTACGCGATCGCGATCCTGCCGGAGATGCTCGGCGCCCTGCGCGTGACGATCGAGATCACCCTGCTCGGCTCGTTGGTCGCGCTGGTGCTGGGGTTGGTCATCGCGGTGGTCCGCCGGGCGCGGATCCCGGTGGTCGACCAGCTGCTGTGGGCGTTCGTCGAGTTCGTGCGGTCCACGCCGCTGCTGGTGCAGGTGTTCTTCCTGTTCTTCGTGCTGCCGCGGTTCGGGATCGTGCTCGGCGCGTTCGCGGTCGGCGTGATCGCGCTCGGTGTGCACTACGCGACGTACACCTCGGAGGTGTACCGGGCCGGGATCGACGCAGTGCCGCGCGGGCAGTGGGAGGCCGCGGCGGCGCTGAGCCTGCCGCAGTCGCGGGTGTGGACGGGCGTGATCCTGCCGCAGGCCGTGCCGCGGGTGCTGCCGGCGCTGGGCAACTACGTGATCTCGATGTTCAAGGAGGTCCCGCTGCTGCTCGGCATCGGCGTCGTCGAGGTGGTCAACAAGGCCAAGGAACTGTCGTCCGAGACGTTCCGGCCGATCGAGCCGTACACCATCGCGGGCCTGCTCTTCCTCGCGCTGAGCCTGCCCGCCTCGATCCTCGTCCGCCGACTGGAGCGCCGCCGTGCAGCCGTCTGAACCGATGATCGTCTTCGAGGGCGTGGAGAAGCGCTTCGGCGACCACGTCGTGCTGTCCGACCTGGACATGACCGTCGCGCCGGGAGAGCACGTCACGCTGATCGGACCGTCCGGCTCCGGGAAGACGACGATCCTGCGCCTGCTCATGTGCCTGGAGAAGGTGGACGCGGGAACGATCCGCGTCGGCGGGCGCTACCTGACCCACATGGAGAAGAACGGCGGGCTCGTGCCCGCCGATGAGCGGTACAGCCGCGAGGTGCGCAAGCGGATCGGGATGGTGTTCCAGCAGTTCAACCTGTTCCCGAACATGACGGTGCGGCGCAACCTGACCGAAGCGCCCACCCGGGTGCTCGGCCTGTCGAAGGACGAGGCGAACGCCCGCGCGGAGGAGCTGCTGGACCTGGTCGGGCTCGGCGACAAGATCGACGCCCACCCGACGCAGCTGTCCGGCGGCCAGCAGCAGCGCGTCGCGATCGCCCGGGCGCTGGCGATGCGCCCGGACGTGCTGCTGCTCGACGAGGTCACCTCGGCGCTCGACCCGGAGCTGGTCGCGGGCGTGCTCTCGCTGCTGCAGGACATCGGCAAGAGCACCGACATCACGATCCTCTGCGTCACCCACGAGATGGGGTTCGCGCAGGACTTCTCCCACCGCGTGATGATGTTCGACGGCGGTCGGATCATCGAGGACGCACCGCCGGAGGAGCTCTTCGGCGCGCCGAGGCACGAGCGCACGCGGACGTTCCTGCAGGCCGTGTCGGGCTGAGGGGCCGACCGAGTGCCGGGCCGAGACGGCGCGCCGACCCCGCACGTTCGGAGAGTCCCCGCGCCCGCCGCCACGGGCTACCGTCAGGGCATGGCCGATCACCAGTACATCTCGGTCGAGCGCGACGGGGAGACCGTCCGGATCACGATGAACCACCCGGAGCGCCGCAACGCGCTGTCCGAGCCGCACCTGCGGGAGCTCCTGGAGGCGTTCGAGGCGGCCGGGCGCAGCGACGCCACCGGCATCGTCCTCGGGGCGGTGGGTCCGGCGTTCTCCGCCGGCCACGACTTCGCCGACGTCGCGTCGCGGGACCTGGCCGGCGTGCGGAACCTCCTGAGGCTGTGCACCCGCCTCATGCAGACCATCCACGAGGTGCCGCAGGTGGTGATCGCCCGGGTGCACGCGATCGCGACGGCCGCGGGCTGCCAGCTGGTGGCCTCCTGCGACCTTGCCGTCGCCGCCGAGTCGGCCCGCTTCGCGCTGCCGGGCGGGAAGGGCGGCTGGTTCTGCCACACGCCCGCGGTGCCGGTGGCCCGCAGCATCGGCCGCAAGCGCCTGATGGAGCTGGCGCTCACCGGCGACCCGATCGACGCCGCGACCGCGGCCCAGTGGGGTCTGATCAACTACGCCGTGCCCGACGCCGAGCTGGACAAGCACGTCGACGAGCTGCTGGCCCGGGCCACCCGCGGCAGTCGGTACGCCAAGGCCGTCGGCAAGCAGACCCTCTACGCGCAGCTCGACCGGCCCGAGGACGAGGCGTACGCGGTCGCGGTCGAGGTCATGGCGGCCATGTCGCAGACCCCGGGCGCCCGCGAAGGCATGGCGTCGTTCCTGGAGAAGCGCGCGCCGGTCTGGCCGGACTGATCCCGCGGCGCGCCGCGCCGGGCCGGGGGCCGGCCGTCCCCTAGCCTGACGCGCGATGATCGATCGGCGGACGTTCCTGGCCGCGGCGGTGCTCGCACCGCTCGTCGTGGCCTGCGCGCCCACCGCGCCGGGTTCGACGCTGGAGCGGGCCCGCCGCGACGGCGCGCTGCGCATCGGGATCTCCGGGGAACGCCCGTTCGGCTACACCGACGCCGGCGGCCGCATCACGGGCGCGCAGCCCGAGGTCGCCCGCGTCGTGCTGCGCCGGATCGGCATCCCGGGGATGGATGCGGTGCAGCTGCGGTTCGACCGGCTCATCCCCGCGCTGCTGGCCGGGCAGTGCGACCTGATCGCGGCGGGGATGGCGATCACGCCGGAGCGGTGCGCCCAGGTCGCGTTCTCCCGGCCGGACTTCGTCACCCCGCCGGCGTTCCTGGTGCCGCGGGGCAACCCGAAGCGGCTGCGCACCTTCGACGACGCCGCCCGCACCGGCATCCGGCTCGCCGCGCTGGTCGGCTCGGTCGAGGTGGACCAGGCCCGCGCCGCGGGTGTGCCCGACGACCGGCTGGTGCTCGCCGACGATCAGCGCACCTTGCTGCGCGCCGTCGCGGACGGCCGGGCCGACGCGGGGGCGATGGCCGCGATCTCCCTCACCGACGAGCTGCGCCGCACCCCGGGCACCGGGTTGGAGGTCACCCCGCCGATCACCGCGCAGACCCGTGGCCGCACCGTCGTGACCGCGGGCGGGTTCGCGGTGCGGCGCGAGGACACCGACCTGCTGGCGGAGTTCGACCGCGAGCTGACCGCACTGCACAGCGGTGCCGAGTGGCTGCGCATCGTCTCGCAGTTCGGGTTCGGGCCGGCGAACGTCCCGCCGACCTCGCTCACCACCGCCGCCCTGTGCAGCGCTTGAGCGGGAGCCGCAGGATGGCCACAGCGGTGGTCGCGCCCGCTCCTTCGTCGCCGGGCGCGGGCTCGCGCGCCCCGCGTCGACGTCGGCTCTGCACCGGATCGGTGCTCGCGGCCTGGTGAGTCGTCGAGGTGCGCCTGCGGTGCGTGGCCCCCCGGGTGCTGCGCGCCTTCGGCGCACCTCGACGACGGTCGCTCTCGCGGTCCCGCGTCGTTCCTCCGAGGGTCGCTGCGCGCCTCCTCCGCCGTCCTCGACGCGCCCGAGCTGTGTGGGTCTGCACCGTGGTCACCGGGCGGTGGTGCTCGGTCGAGCTCCGGAGTGGTCGGGTGCCATCGAGGTGGGTCGCGTCCGTAGGAGCTCTCCGCCGGGGAACGGCGGGAGAACCGCTCTCCTGGCGTGTCCGCGCCTGGCAGCGCGGTCAGTACGACTTGGGGAGCCCGAGCGTGTGCTGGCTGAGGTAGTTCAGGATCATCTCGCGGCTCACCGGCGCGATCCGCGCGCTGCGCACCGCCCCGATGAGCGGCCCCACCCCGTACTCGACGGACATGCCGTTGCCGCCGTGCGCCTGCACCGCGGCGTCGACCGCGTTGATCGCGGCTTCGGCGGCGGCGTACTTGGCGATGTTGGCGGCCTCGCCGGCGGCGACCTGGTCGCCGGAGTCGTACAGCCACGCGGCGCGCATCGTGGCCATGCGGGCCAGCTCCACCTCGATGTGCGCCTTCGCCAGCGGGTGCGCGATCGCCTGGTGCGCCCCGATCGGCGTGCCCCAGACGCTGCGCTCCTTCGCGTACGCGATGCCTTTGCCCAGCGCGAACCGAGCCAGCCCGTTCGAGTACGCGGCCACCGTGATGCGCTCGGGGTTCAGCCCGGCGAACAACGCGGACAGGCCCGCCTCCTCACCGCCGACGAGCGCGTCGTCGGGCAGGTGGACGTCGTCGAAGAAGACGGTGAACTGCTTCTCCGCCGCCGTGAACGCCATGTCGATCGGCGTGTAGGTGTAGCCGGGCGCATCGGTCGGCACGATGAACATCGCCGGCCGCAGCGCGCCCTGCGCGCCTTCCAGGCGGGCGACGACCAGCGTCGCGTCGGTCTCGTCGACGCCGGAGATGTAGTACTTGTGCCCGGACAGCCGCCAACCACCGGCCGGGTCGCGCCGCGCGGTCGTCGTGATCCGGTGCGAGTTGGAGCCGGCGTCCGGTTCGGTGATCGCGAACGACATCTTCACGCTGCCGTCGGCGAACCGGGGCAGCCAGCGTTCCTTCTGCTCCGGCGTGCCGCTTGTGGCGATGACGGTCGCGGCGATCGCCGGGGACACCACGATCAGCAGCAGCGGGCATCCGGCCGCGGCGATCTCCTCCGCGACGATCGCCAGCTCGACCATGCCGGCCCCACCGCCGCCGTACTCGGCGGGCACGGCCACGCCGAGGTAGCCGGCCTCGCCCGCCTCGCGCCACAGCTCGGTGGTCTTGCCGCCGGTGCGGATCTTCTCCTGCAGGTACTCGTGGCCGTACTTGGCGGCCAGCGCGGCGGCGGAGGAGCGCAGCAACTGCTGTTCGGGGGTCTCGCGCAGGTCCATGGGGCTCCTATCCGGGCGGTTCGGTTGCGGCGGCGAGCCGGGCGTCGAGGTGGCGTGCCCAGTCGTCGAGCAGCGCGGTCCGGCGGGTCCGGTCGTCGGACACCAGCGCGTCGATGCCCAGCCCGCGGACCATGTCGAGGGTCTGCTGGACGGCGGTGCGCACGCCGGGCAGCGATTCGTCGGCGCCGAGCAGCTCGACGGTGAGCCGGTGCGTGCTGCGGCCGATCTCGGCCTCCAGCGGGGCGACGACGGCGTGGAGCTCGGGATCGGTCCGCGCGGCGACCAGCAGTTCCAGTGCCGCGCGGAACAGCGGCCCGGTGTGCAGTTCGGCGAGCATCTCGAGGACGGCGCGCGTGCGGCCCGCGCCGACGGGCAGCGCGGCGGCGGCCTCGCGGGTCTCGGCGAACCGGGCTGCGCCGAGGTGCGCGACGGCGGCGACGACGAGATCGGCGCGCGTGGGGTAGTGGTGCAGCTGCGCGCCGCGGGAGACGCCGGCTCGCTGCGCCACCTCTGTGGTGGTGGTCCCCGACCAGCCCCTCTCGACGAGGCACTCGATCATGGCGTCCATCAGCCGGGCGCGCGTCGACTCGCTGCGCTCCTGCTGCCTCATCGCCATGCCGGGAGCGTCCCGGACGGGTAGGAAACAGTCAAGCGTGCTGGTAAGTATTTACCGCTCGTGGGCCCGGCGTGGCTCTCCGCGATCGAGAGGCCCCTGCTGCGCCCCGACCGTGCGAACGGCGGACTCGGCGTAGCGGCGCCGGCCGGCCACCCGGGTCTCCGGCCGCACGAGCCCCAGCTCGTCGTGGTACCGAAGGGCGGACGTCGGCACGCCGGTGGGCGCGGCGAGCGCGCCGATCGTCAGCAGCGGGGCCGTCGTCACCATGGATGCCACGCGTACGTGAAGTGTGCGGCCGTGGACGCGAGGGATCGCGCTGTCGAGAGGATCGTGCGCTGGTGGGCGGCCCACGGCGGGGATCGGGCAGTTCCCACCGCCCGACCGGGGCCGGTGGCCACCTCGCGGGCGTGATCATGGCGACGCGGCCGTCGAACGCGGCGCGCGGTCGTGGGCGGTCGAGCTGCTCGACGTCGCCCTCGGAGTCTTCCTCGCGACCGCAACGCCCGGCAGAGCGGGTGCTGGAGCTCGGCTGCGGTCCCGGTGTCGCGATCACGGCGCTGGCCGCCCGTGCGACGCGGGGCGCAGTGGTCGGGGTCGACCACTGCTCGGTGATGATCACCCACGCGCGCCTGCGCAACCTGGTGGCCGTGCGGGCCGGCCGGGTCCGGCTCGTCGAGGCCTCGGTCGCCGATCTTCCGCCGTTGGGTGGGCCGTTCGCGCCGCGCTCGCCGTCACCACCGTGACGATGCGGCCGGAGCCGGCCGAGCGCCTGCGGGAGATCGAGCGGCTGCGGCCCGGCGGGCGCATCGCGCTCGCGACCGCAGCCGCCGGGTTCAGGCCGGATCGGGCCGAGGTGCTGCCGCTGGACCAGCCCGCGGGTGTGCGTGACCGGCTCATCCGTAGTCGGCGGCCGCGGTGCGGAACGCGGCGAGCGCGGCGAGCGTGGCGGCGTCCGGGGCGCGCCGGTGCACGGCCGCCACCGTCGTGGCCGGGGGATCGGCGAGCCGTTTGTGCACCACGCCGGACCGGGTGATCGACGCGGCGGTGCTCGCCGTCACGAGCGTGCTGCCCAGCCCGCCCGCGACCATCGCCAGCAGGGCCGTCGTGTCCCGGGTCTCGGCGACGATCCGCAGCGGGAACCCGTGGCGGCGCAACCACTGATCGCTGATCGCGTCGTACAGGCTCACGGCCATCGAGCGGGGCCAGAACACGATCGGCTCATCGCGCAGGGCTGCGCCGGGGACGGGTTCGGGTGCGCTCGCGAGCGGGTGGTCGGCAGGCACCGACAGCACCAGCTCGTCGGTGTGCAGCGGGACGACGATCAGTGCGGTCGTCACCACGTCGGCCGGTAGGCGGAGCAGCGCGAGATCGATCCGGCGCTGCCGCAGCGCCGTCACCTGCTCGTCGACGGACAGGTGCGTCAGCTCCAGCGTCAGGTTGCGGTCGCGGGCCGCGCGCACCGCGTCCGGGAGGATCCCGTTGGCGACGCCGAGGACGTAACCGACGCGGACCACACCACCGGTCTCGCCACGCGCCGCGGCCAGGGCTCGGTCGGCCTCGGCGATCGCCGTCCGCCAGTGGTCGATCGCGGCCCGCAGTGCGGCCGTCGGCTCGACGGTGCGGGTCGTGCGGTCGAACAGCACCACGCCGTGCGCGTCCTCGAACGCGCGGACGGCTCTGGAGAGCGTGGGTTGTGCGATGCCCAGTCTGCGAGCCGCGCGGCCGAAGGAGAGCTCGTCGGCGACCGCCACGACGTACCGCAGCGGGCGCACCGGATCCATAGCAGAACAGCATAAGTCTTAGAGCACCTGTGCGGGACTGCTATCTGCGTGCGACGTGTTGAACCGGGCATGAGCGACACGAACACGATGCAGGTGGTGGAGGCGACCCGGATCGGTGGACCCGAGGTCCTGAGGCCGGCCCGGCGCCCGATCCCGCAGCCGGCGCCCACCGAGGTCCTGGTCCGCGTCCGCGCCGCGGCGATCAACCCCGTCGACTGGAAGACCCGCTCCGGCAGCGGCATGGCCGGGGTGCTCGGACCGGCGCCGTGGGTGCTGGGCTGGGACGTCGCCGGCGAGGTGGTCGCGGTCGGCTTCGGCGTCACGCGGTTCGCCGTCGGTGACCGGGTGCTGGGCATGCCGCACTTCCCCCGCGAGGCCGGCGGCTACGGCGAGTACGTCGCGGCGCCCTCGCTGCAGTTCGCCCGCATCCCCGACGGGGTCGACGACGCCGCGGCGGCGGGCCTGCCGCTGGCCGGACTGACCGCACTGCAGTCGTTCCGGGCGGCCGGGCTGGAGAAGGGACAGCGCGTGCTCGTGCACGCCGCAGCCGGCGGGGTCGGCCACCTCGCCGTGCAGCTGGCCAAGGCGCGCGGCGCGTACGTCATCGGCACCGCGTCGGCGGCCAAGCACGCGTTCGTCGAGGAGCTGGGTGCCGACGAAGTGATCGACTACCGGGAGCGGCCGTTCGAGGAGCAGGTCCGCGACGTCGACATCGTGCTCGACACGATCGGTGGGACGAACACCCGGCGCTCGGCGCGCGTGCTGCGCCCGGGCGGGGTGCTGGTGGACATCCCCGGTGGTGACGTGCCGGACGACGCCGCGGTCCGGGTCATCCGTCCGCTCGTCGAGCCGGACGGGGCCGGCCTGGACGAGTTGGTCGCGCTGATGGCCACCGGAGAGCTGCGGGTGCACGTCGCCGAGACCGCGCCGCTGGCGGAGGTGGCCCGGCTGCACGAACTGGGCGAACAGGGCCGCACCACCGGCAAGTTGGTGCTCACCCTCTGACCGTCACGGGTGGCGCAGCCGCATCAGCAGGTAGGCCGCGAGCGTCTGGGCGTCGACCAGCCGGCCGTCGCGGATCATGTCCTCGAACTCGGCGACGGTGAACCACGCGGTGCGCATGTCCTGTTCGGTGTGCTCGCGGCGGGTCGGGCCGGCGGAGAGCTCGGTGGCGAGGAAGACGTGCTCACGCTGGCTCGACATCCCGGGCGCGATGTCGAGCTGTCCCAAGAGCTCCAGCTTCCCCGCGACGAGGCCGGTCTCCTCGGCCAGCTCGCGGGCGGCCAGCTCGGCCGGGTCCAGCTCGGCCCGGTCCGGGGCGGTGCCCATCGGGAACTCCCAGCGGCGGTGCCCGACCGGGTAGCGGAACTGCTCGACGAGGTGCAGCCGCTCGCCGTCGAACGGGATGACGACCGCGGCCGTCGGCTTGTCGACGACGCCGAAGATGCCGGAGGAGCCGTCCGGCCTGCGGATCGCGTCCTCCCGGACGGTCATCCACGCATTGGCGTAGACCTGCCGGCTGCTGATCGTCTCCACCCCGCCATCTTGCGCTCGTTCCTCCATCGCGCGCCGCGGGCAGGGTGATCGGTTCCCCGGAGAGCCGGTCGTCGGGATCCGTGCTCACCACGGTCGCCCCGACCGCGTGCAGAATCACCGCATGCGCGCGGCCCGGCTCATGACGTTGCTGTTCACGCTGCAGCGCCTGCGCAGCGCGACGGCGGGGGAGCTGGCGCGCGAGCTGGGGGTCTCCGAGCGCACGGTGTACCGCGACATCGCCGCGCTCACCGAAGCCGGGGTGCCGGTCTGGACGGAGCCGGGCCGCGGCGGCGGGATCCGCCTCGTCGACGGCTGGCGCACCCGGTTGGACGGGATGACCGCGCAGGAGGCGGCGGCGCTGTTCGCCGTCGGGGCAACGCAGGCGCTGGCCGAGCTGGGCATGAGCTCGGCGCTGGCCGCGGCGCAGGCGAAGCTGCTCGCGACGCTCCCGCCCGAGCTGCGCGACCACGCCCGCACCGTCGCCGAGCGGTTCCACCTCGACGCGCCCGGCTGGTTCCACGGTCCGCGCGCGGCGCCGGCGCTGTCCACCGTCGCGGAAGCGGTGTGGGAGCAGCAGCGGCTGCGGATCGAGTACCGGCGCGGATCGGGGCCGGACGGCGACGCGGTCGTCGAGCGCCGCATCGAGCCGCTCGGCCTGGTCGTCAAGGCCGGCACCTGGTACGTGGTCGCGCGCAGCGTGGGACGGGGAGATCCGGCGCGAGCGCCGATCCTCACCTACCGCGTCGACCGGATCATCGCTGCCGAGGGGACCGGCGAGGCGTTCGACCGGCCGGAGGGGTTCGACCTCGCCGAGCACTGGGCGGAGTCGGCGGCCCGGTTCGAGGCGCAGATGCTGCGCGACACGGTGCGGCTGCGGCTCGGGCCGAGTGGGCTGCGCTGGCTCGGCCACGTCACCGACCCGGACGCGGCGGCCCGCGCGATCGCCACGGCGGGCCCGCCCGACGCCGACGGCTGGCGCGAGGTGGAGCTGGCCGTGGAGAACATCGAGATCGCCGCGCACCAGCTCGTCGGCCTCGCCGACCAGGTCGAAGCGCTCGATCCACCCGAGCTGCGCGCCGCGCTCGCCGCGTACGGGGAGGCGCTCGTGGCGCGCAACTCCGGGCCCCGGTGATCGCTGTGCCGATCGCACTAGGGTGACGCCCGTGCGTCTCGTCATCGCTCGGTGCCAGGTCGACTACGTGGGGCGACTGACCGCTCACCTCCCCATGGCCCCGCGCCTGCTGCTGATCAAGGCGGACGGCTCGGTGAGCGTGCACGCCGACGACCGCGCCTACAAGCCGTTGAACTGGATGAGCCCGCCCTGCTGGATGGAGGAGAAGCCGGGCGTGTGGACGGTGCGGAACAAGGCCGACGAGTCCCTCGTCATCACGATCGATGAGATCATGCACGACTCCACCCACGAGCTGGGCGTCGATCCCGGCCTGGTCAAGGACGGGGTGGAGGCGCACCTGCAGGAGCTGCTCGCGGCACATCCCGACGTGCTCGGCGAGGGCTACACGCTGGTCCGCCGCGAGTACATGACCGCGATCGGCCCGGTCGACCTGCTCTGCCGCGACGCCGAGGGCCGCGCGGTGGCGGTGGAGGTCAAGCGCCGCGGGGAGATCGACGGTGTCGAGCAGCTGACGAGGTACCTGGAGCTGATGAACCGCGACCCGCTGCTCGCCCCCGTGCAGGGCGTGTACGCGGCGCAGCAGATCAAGCCGCAGGCGCGCACGCTGGCCGAGGACCGCGGTATCCGCTGCGTCGTGCTGGACTACGACGCGCTGCGCGGGATCGAGAGCACGGACCTGCGCCTGTTCTGAGCCCGTTACGGAGCTGCCTGCCGCGGCCCTGCGTCGAGAACGAACCTGTGGTGATCAACAGGGCCTCTCGATCACCACGACCTCGTTCTCGACGCAGGGAGTCCCGCTTTGGTTACTCTTGGGTAATGACCGCCACGGACTCGCCGGTGTCCGCTGCTCCCGGGACGTTCACCTCGCACGATCCGCGCACGGGTGACGTGGTCGGGACCTATCCCGAACACGACGCCGCCGCCGTGGAGGCCGCCGTCGCGCGCGCGGCCGAAGCGGCGCAGTGGTGGGGCGATCTCGGCTTCGCCGGCCGCGCGCCGTACCTGCGCCGCTGGCGCCGCGAACTCGTGCGCCGCATCGACACCATCGCCGAGATCGTGCGCGCCGAGACGGGCAAGCCGCTCGAGGACGCCGAGCTCGAGCTGGTGCTCGCGATCGATCACCTCGACTGGGCCACGAGGAACGCGGAGAAGGTGCTCGGGCGGCGCAGGGTCCGCTCGGGCGTGCTCATGGCGAACCAGGCCGCCACGCTGGCCTACGCGCCGCTCGGCGTGGTCGGCGTGATCGGACCGTGGAACTACCCGGTGTTCACGCCGATGGGCTCGGTCGCCTACGCGCTGGCCGCCGGCAACGCCGTGGTGTTCAAGCCCAGCGAGCTCACCCCCGGCGTCGGGATCGCGCTGGCCGACTCGCTCGCCGAGATCGTCGAGGGTCGGACGCTGTTCCAGGTGGTCACCGGGCACGGTGAGACCGGCGCGGCGCTCTGCCGCGCCCCCGGCATCGCGAAGATCGCGTTCACCGGCTCCGCCGCTACCGGCCGCAGGGTCATGGCGGCGTGCGCGGAGCGGCTCACCCCGGTGCTGATGGAGTGCGGCGGCAAGGACGCGCTCATCGTCGCCCCCGATGCCGACCTGGAGGCCGCGGCCGACGCCGCGGTCTGGGGCGGCATGTCCAACGCCGGGCAGACCTGCGTCGGGGTGGAGCGGGTCTACGTCGTCGAAGAGGTCGCCGAGGAGTTCACCCGCCGCGTGGTGGCCAAGGCCGAGCGGCTGCGCGCCGGCGGCGACCCGGGCGCGGCGTTCGGGCCGATGACGCTGCCCGCGCAGGTCGACGTCGTGCGTCGGCACGTGGAGGACGCGCTGGCCAAGGGCGGCGAGGCCGTGGTCGGCGGGCCGGAGTCGGTGCGGGCGCCGTTCGTCGACCCGGTCGTCCTCGTCGACGTGCCCGAGGACAGCTGCGCGGTCACCGAGGAGACGTTCGGACCGGTGCTCGTCGTCAACACCGTCGCCGACGTCGACGAGGCGATCGCCCGGGCCAACGCGACGCCGTACGGGCTGGGCGCCGCCGTCTTCTCGAAGTCCCAGGGGGAGGAGATCGCGGCCCGGCTGCGGTGCGGCATGGTCGCGATCAACGGTGTGGTCTCGTTCGCCGGGATCCCCAGTCTGCCGTTCGGCGGGGTGGGGGAGTCCGGGTTCGGCCGCATCCACGGCGCGGACGGCCTGCGCGAGTTCGCCCGCCCGCAGGCGGTGGCGCGGCAGCGGTTCGCCCTGCCCGTGCCGGTCACGAGCTTCACCCGGACGCGCCGGGGGTTCGGCCTCGTGGTGGGTCTGGCACGGTTGCTGTGGGGACGGTAGCGGAGGGGACCGTCACAACGCTTGGCATGCCAAGCAGCGAGTCTGAAATGATGTCCGGCGGATTTGGACCCAACGGCGGAGGTAGGCGCGTGGCACGCGAGTTCCGTACGGTCGGCGTGGTCGGCATGGGCACGATGGGTGCAGGCATCGTCGAGGTGTTCGCCCGCAACGGCCTGCAGGTCATCGCGGTCGAGGTCGACGACAAGGCGATCGAGGCGGGGCGCAAGCACCTCGAGGTCTCCACCGGTCGTGCGGTCTCCCGCGACAAGCTCAGCCAGGAGGACGCCGACGCGCTCCTGGCCCGCATCAGGACCACGACGTCCCTGGCCGACCTGGCCGACGCCGACCTCGTCGTGGAGGCGGTCCCGGAGAGCCTGGAGCTGAAGGCCCAGATCTTCGCCGAGGTGGACAAGGTCGTCCGGCCGGACGTCGTGCTGGCCTCCAACACCTCCTCGCTGTCGGTCACCGAGCTGGCGGTGCGCACCGGGCGGCCCGAGAAGGTCGTCGGGATGCACTTCTTCAACCCGGCGCCGGTGCAGCGGCTGGTCGAGGTCGTCCGCACGGTCGTCACCGAGCCCGACGTCATCGACGACATCAAGGCCTTCGCGGCCACGCTCGACAAGGTCCCCGTCGTCATCGGCGACCGCGCCGGCTTCATCGCCAACGCGCTGCTGTTCGGCTACCTGAACCACGCGGTGAAGATGTACGCCGAGCGCTACGCCACCCGCGAGGACCTCGACGCGGCCATGCGCTACGGCTGCGGCTACCCGATGGGCCCGCTGGCGCTGCTCGACCTCATCGGTCTCGACACGGCCTACGAGATCCTCGAGACGATGTACGCCGAGTCGCGCAACCTCATGCACGCCCCGAATCCGCTGTTCAAGCAGATGATCACGGCGGGGCTGCTGGGGCGCAAGAGCGGTCGCGGCTTCTACACCTACGAGGCCCCGCACTCGCCGAAGATCGTCGACGACGAGCTGACCCCGAAGCCCGCCCAGGAGGATGACGTCCCGCTGCGCGACATCGCGCGGGTCGGCGTCGTCGGGACCGGCACCATGGCCACCGGCATCGTGCAGGTGTTCGCCTCCGCCGGGTTCGACGTGGTCGTGCGCGGCCGCAGCGAGTCCAAGGTCGAGGGCGCGATCGGCGCGATCCGCAAGCAGCTGGACAAGGCCGTGGTGCGCGGCAAGCTGACCGAGGAGCAGCGCGCCGAGACGCTGGGCCGCATCACCGGCACCACCCGGCTCGAGGACCTCTCCGACGTCGATCTGGTCGTGGAGGCCGTCGCCGAGGAGCTGGACGTCAAGCGCGCGGTGTTCTCCGCGCTCGACGAGATCTGCAAGCCCGGCACGATCCTGGCCACCACCACGTCATCGCTGCCGGTCGTGGAGTGCGCCTCGGCCACCTCGCGCCCCGGCGACGTCATCGGCATGCACTTCTTCAACCCCGCGCCGGTGATGAAGCTGGTCGAGGTGGTCTCGACGATCACGACGGCGAAGGAGGTCGCGGCGACCGTCCGAGCGCTCTGCGAGCGGCTCGGCAAGGTGCCGGTGAGCTGCGGCGACCGCGCTGGGTTCATCGTGAACGCGCTGCTGTTCCCGTACCTGAACGACGCCGTGAAGATGCTGGAGGCGCACTACGCGACCGCCGACGACATCGACGCGGCCATGAAGACCGGCTGCGCGCTGCCGATGGGTCCGTTCGAGCTGCTCGACGTGGTCGGCCTGGACGTGTCGCTGGCCATCCAGCGCTCGCTCTACCGCGAGTTCCGGGTCTCCGGCTTCGCGCCGGCGCCGCTGCTGGAGCACCTGGTGACCGCGGGCCGGCTCGGCCGCAAGACCGGCCACGGATTCCGCGACTACACGCGCTGATCAGCGACGGATCGATCAGGTACAGATAGCTCATGGCACGTCGCCGACCGCAGCGGACTCCGCACGTCCCGCTGCGGTCGGCGGCGCTCACCACGCGCGAGTCGGGGCCGGACGGCGAGTGGTACGTGCGCACGATCAGCGGATCGTCGGCCGTGAAGGACTACCGCTGTCCCGGTTGCGACCAGATCGTGGCGCGCGGCACGCCGCACGTCGTCGCCTGGCCCGCGGGCGAGTACGGATCACTGGACGATCGCCGGCACTGGCACACGTCCTGCTGGCAGGCCCGCTACCGCAGGCGGCCGGAACGGCGCTGAACCCCAGCGCCGTCCTCAGCGGTGCGCCGGCTGCGGGCGCAGCGCGCGCCGGGTGGGGGAAGGCCGCCAGGCCTCGGAGTGCGCGGGGCCGTTGGTGCCGTTGTGCTCGGCCTTCTCCTGGCTCCCGTTGGCGGACACCGACTCCGGTGACGTCGCGGGTGCCGGGAACTCGACCTGCACCGAGCGCTCCTCCGGCAGCGGGCCGGTGTTCGCCACGATGCGGCTGATCTCGCCGCCGATGCGCTCCAGCTGCCCCGCGATCTTCCCGCGCAGCGCGGTCAGCTCCTCGACGGCGCGGTGGGCGCCGGCGACGATGTCCGCGGCCTGCTGGCGGGCCTTCGCCACGACCTGCTCGGCCTCCGCCGCGGCGGTCGCACGCAGCTCGCGCGCCTCGCGGCGGGCGTCCTCGACCTCGGTGCCCAGTGCCGCGATGGCCTCCATGCGCCGCTGGTCCATCGCGATGGTGAAGTCCTCCTCCACCTGGGCGCGCTTGGCCTCCGACTCGGCCCACAGGCGCGCCCGGCGTTCCTCGGCCTCGGCGTCGGCGGCGGCGATGGCAGCCTCCGTGGCCGCGCGCTTGTCGGCCAGCTCCTTGTGCACCCGCTCCTGCTCGGCCGCCAGCTCCGCGCGCGCCGCGGCGACCTCGGCCTCCGCCTCGCGGCGGAGGGTGGCGATCGCGGCGAGCTCGCGCTCCTTCTCCTCGGCCAGCGCCGCCATGGCGGCCTCGTGCTCGGCCGCGGCGGCACGACGCTGCTCCTCCAGCTCGTCGCGGGCCCTGTGGTGGCCCGCGATGGCGGCGTCGAGCTCAGCCTGAGTGTTCGCCCGCAGGGTGTCGGCGTCCGCGCGGGCCGTCGCGAGGATCCCGCGCGCGGTCTCCTCGGCCTCCGCGATCCGCCGCTCGGCCTGCGCCTGCGCCTTGGCGACGATCTCCGCCGCTTCGTCCTCGGCCAGCCGCAGCATCGAGCGCATGCGCTCGCTCATGTGCTGGACCGTGGTCGGCTGGCTGGTGAGGTTCTGCAGGTGCGCGCGCAGCCGCTCGGCCCGGGCTCTGGCCGCCTCCAGCTCCCGCTGCATCCCCTCGGCCTGGGCCACCGCGGCGGCCCGGTCGGTGTGCAGGATCTTGATCTCCGCGTCGAGCCGGCGCAGGTGCGCGTCCACCTGCGCCGGGTCGTAGCCTCGCCGGACGATCTCGAAGCCGGCCTCGACGGACAGCTCGTGGGGATCTGCGGCCATGCGGGTCACAGTAGCGGGGCGACCCGGTCGGATCGTGGTTGCCTCTGCAACGTCGTGGCCTTCCTCACTCTTCCAGGTGGCGCTCTTCCAGGTGGCGGCTCAGGTGTTGCGGAAGCGGTTGATCGCGTCGATGTGCTGCTCGCGGAACTCCGGGTCGGTGACGCCCAGGCCCTCCTGCGGGGCGAGGGCGAGCACGCCCACCTTGCCCTGGTGGCTGTTCGTGTGGACGTCGTAGGCCGCCTGGCCGGTCTGCTCGAGCGGGTAGACCTTCGACAGCGTCGGGTGGATGCGCCCCTTCGCGATGAGCCGGTTGGCCTCCCACGACTCGCGGTAGTTCGCGAAGTGCGAGCCGACGATGCGCTTGAGGTTCATCCACAGGTACCGGTTGTCGTACTGGTGCTGGTACCCCGAGGTGGAGGCGCACGTGACGATCGTGCCGCCGCGGCGGGCGACGAAGACGCTCGCGCCGAAGGTCTCCCGGCCCGGGTGCTCGAACACGATGTCCGGGTCTTCGCCGCCGGTGAGCTCCCGGATCTTCGCGCCGAACCGCCGCCACTCCGACGGGTCCTGGGTGTGCTCGTCCTTCCAGAACCTGTAGCCCTCGGCGGCGCGGTCGATGATCAGCTCGGCGCCCATCTTCCGACACAGTTCGGCCTTGTCGGGCGAGGAGACCACGCAGACCGGGATGGCACCGCCGTTGAGCGCGAACTGCGTCGCGTACGAGCCGAGGCCGCCGGACGCGCCCCAGATGAGCACGATGTCGCCCTGCTTCATGCCGGCGCCGTTGTGGGAGACGAGCTGGCGGTACGCGGTCGAGTTGACCAGCCCCGGGCAGGCCGCCTCCTCCCAGGTGAGGTGGGCGGGCTTGGGCATCAGCTGGTTGGCCTTCACCAGCGCGAGCTCGGCGAGCCCGCCGAAGTTCGTCTCGAACCCCCAGATCCGCTGCTCGGGGTCCATCATCGTGTCGTCGTGGCCGTCGGGGGCCTCGAGCTCGACGGACAGGCAGTGCGCCACGACCTGGTCGCCCGGCTTCCAGCGCTCCACGCCGGGGCCGGTGCGCAGCACGACGCCGGACATGTCCGACCCGACGACGTGGTAGGGCAGGTCGTGGCGCTTGGTCAGCGCCGACAGCTTGCCGTAACGCTTGAGGAAACCGAACGTCGGCAGCGGCTCGAAGATCGAGGTCCAGACGGTGTTGTAGTTGATGGCGCTGGCCATCACCGCGACGAGGGCCTCGCCGGGAGCGAGCTCGGGCGTCGCGACCTCGTCCAGGTGCAGGCTCTTCCGCGGGTCCTTCTCGCGGGTGGGGATGCCCGCGAACATCTCCACCTCGTCCTCGTGAACGGTGACGCCCCGGTAGTGGTCGGGGACGGCCAGCCCGGCGAGGGCGTCGAACTCCCCGGCGAGGATGGCGTCGCGGATCTCCTGCACGGCTCGGCCTCCGATGGTCGGTCGTGGACGGGTGGAATCCCGTTTGCTTGGTATCCCACAGGCTACTGCGCGGTATAGTAACCACCTGTGGGGCAAACGGCTGTGTCGCGCGACACCCGCCTCGCCGGCTCAGTGCCCGTGGGGCTCCGCAGCCGGCTCCACGAGCTCGACCAGCACCCCGCCCGCGTCCTTCGGGTGCACGAAGTTGATCCGCGAGTTCGCCGTGCCCCGGCGCGGCTCGTCGTACAGCAGGCGCACACCCTTCGCGCGCAGCTCCGCGCAGGTCGCGTCGATGTCCGCCACCCGGTAGGCCATCTGCTGGATGCCCGGACCGTTGCGGTCGAGGAACTTGCCGATCGGGGAGTCCGGGCGCAGCGGCGCCAGCAGCTGGATCTGCGTCTCGGAACCACCCGGCGCCGAGAGCATCGCCTCGCGGACGCCCTGCTCCTCGTTCACCTCGACGTGCGTCGCGACCAACCCGAAGGTCTTGCCGTACCACGCGATCGCCGCGTCCAGGTCCGGCACCGCGATGCCGACGTGGTCCACCGCGAGGACACCGTGCTCGGGCACGGTCTGCTCTGCCAAGGTCTCAGCCATGGCCGGACAGTAACCCGCAGGCCCGGGCCAGGGGGTCTGTGCGCCTCGTCACCGCCGGATCGCGTCTCATCGCCGCAGCAACCACAGCATCCCGCAGGTATGGTCGCGGCGACCTGGCCGCCGCAGTCGCAGGAGGAAACGTGTCCGGATCAGTGATCGTCAACGGTGCGCGCACGCCGATGGGTCGGCTGTTGGGCAACCTGAAGGACTTCAGCGGTGTCCAGCTGGGCAGCATCGCGATCAAGGCGGCGCTCGAGCGCGCCGGTGTGGCCCCCGACCAGGTCGACTACGTGATCATGGGCCAGGTGCTCACCGCGGGCGCCGGGCAGATGCCCGCCCGCCAGGCCGCGGTGGCCGCCGGCATCCCGATGTCGGTGCCCGCCATCACGATCAACAAGGTCTGCCTGTCCGGGCTCAACGCCATCGCGCTGGCCGACCAGCTGATCCGCGCCGGGGAGTGCGAGATCGTCGTCGCCGGCGGGCAGGAGTCGATGACGCAGGCCCCGCACCTGCTCGCCAAGTCGCGCTCCGGATTCAAGTACGGCGACGTGACGATGCTCGACCACATGGCCTACGACGGCCTGCACGACGCCTACGACCAGGTGTCGATGGGCCATTCGACGGAGAAGCACAACACCCGCTACAACCTCACCCGCGAGGAGCAGGACGCCTTCGGCGCCGCCTCGCACCAGCGCGCCGGCAAGGCGATCGCCGCGGGCCTGTTCGCCGAGGAGATCACCCCGGTGACGATCCCGCAGCGCAAGGGCGACCCGATCGTCATCGACTCCGACGAGGGCGTGCGCCCCGACACCACCGTCGAGACCCTCGCCAAGCTGCGCCCGGCGTTCTCCGCCGACGGCACCATCACCGCCGGCTCGTCCTCGCCGATCTCCGACGGGGCCGCGGCCGTCGTCGTGATGAGCAAGGCGAAGGCGCAGGAGCTGGGCCTGTCCTGGATCGCCGAGATCGGGGCGCACGGCATGGTCGCCGGGCCGGACGACTCCAGCCTGCACGAGCAGCCCGCCAACGCGATCATCGCCGCCTGCGAGAAGGAGGGCGTCAAGCCGACCGACCTCGACGTGGTCGAGATCAACGAGGCGTTCGCCGCCGTCGGCATCGTCTCGACCCGCAAGCTCGGCATCGACCCGGAGAAGGTCAACCCCAACGGCGGCGCCATCGCGCTCGGGCACCCCATCGGCGCCTCGGGTGCGCGGTTGGTCCTGCACCTCGCGCTGGAGCTCAAGCGGCGCGGCGGCGGGATCGGCGCGGCGGCGCTCTGCGGTGGTGGCGGGCAGGGCGACGCGCTGATCCTGCGCGTCCCGGCCGCCTCCTGAGCAGCGCGGGATGGCGAGCGGGCCGGACGTCGCCGAGCTCGTCGAGCGGGCGCGCACGGGTGAGCCGCTCGCCGTCTCGCGGCTCATCTCCCTCGTCGACACCGATCGCGGCCGCCACGAACGCCTGCGCGAGGTGGCGGCCGCGCTCGCCCCGCACACGGGGCACGCGCACGTCGTCGGCCTGACCGGGCCGCCCGGGGTGGGCAAGTCCACCACCACGTCGGCCCTGGTGGCGGCCCTGCGCAGGCAGGGCCGCCGGGTCGGCGTGCTCGCGGTCGACCCGTCGTCGCCGTTCTCCGGCGGCGCGCTGCTCGGCGACCGCGTGCGGATGGCCGAGCACGCCACCGACGACGGCGTGTTCATCCGCTCCCTGGCCACCCGGGGCCACCTCGGTGGCCTCTCCTGGTCGACCCCGCAGGCGCTGCGCGTGCTCGACGCCGCCGGGTTCGACACGGTGCTCGTCGAGACCGTGGGCGTCGGCCAGTCCGAGATCGACGTGGTCGGGCTCGCCGACACCACCGTCGTGCTGCTCGCTCCCGGGATGGGCGACGGCATCCAGGCAGTGAAGGCGGGCATCCTCGAGATCGGCGATCTCTTCGTCGTGAACAAGGCCGACCGGGACGGCGCCGCCCAGACGGTGCGGGACCTTCGGCACATGCTCTCGCTCGGCCGCGAGGACGGGCTGCCGGGCGGCGCCGGCGAGCGCGCCGGCGGCTGCTGGCGCCCGGTCGTGGTGCGCACGGTCGCGGCGCGGAACGAGGGCATCGACGAACTCGTCGCCGAGCTGGACCGGCACCGGGCATGGCTCGACGAGTCCGGCGGCCGCGAGCGCCGGCGCCGGGCCCGGGCGGCCGCGGAGATCGAGGCCATCGCGGTCGAGCGGGTGCGGGCGCGGTACGGGGAGATCCGGGGGCGCAGCGCGTTGCCGGAGCTGGCCGCGCGGGTGGCGGCCGGGGAACTGGACCCGTACGCGGCGGCGGACGAGCTGGAACGAGCGGTCGGGATGTGAGGCGGGCACCTGAAGCCCTGACTGAAACCCTGAGCCTGGAGGCAACGAACGGCACTCTCGTCCACTCCGAGTGGACGAGAGTGCCGTTCGTTGCGTTCGTGGGCTGTGTGCGCGCTGTGGTCAGGGTGCGGTGGTGCCCGGCTCAGGCGCACTCCGGGCTTCGGTGAGCGTGCTCCGAGCGCGCAGCCGCTGCGTGATCCGCGGGGCGCCGATGCGCGCGGCGAGGTCCGTGGCTGCGCGCGCGTGCCGGGCCGCCTCCTCCGGCTCCTGCCCCGTCAGGCTGAGCGCGAGATCGGCGTGCAGGTCGGCGCGTTCGCGCACGGTGGGTGGATCGGCGGCGAGGGCGCGCCGCAACGGGTCGGTCGCGGTGCGATCGCCGAGGGTGAGCAGGGCGCGGCCCCAGCAACCGTGGAGCGCGGCGGCGCTGATCGACACCGCGGGACGCACCTGGTCGACGGTGACCCCGGCCGCCGCGTACGCCTGCTCGGCGGCCGAGCGGTCGCCCGTGGCCGCGGCGGCGCGGCAGCGGGCCAGCGCCAGGTGGAGCGCAGGTTCGCCGTCGACGGCGGGCTCGTCGGCGAGCAGGTCTAGCGCGGTGCCCGGCGCGCCGAGATCGACCAGCACGTCCGCCAGTCCTGCGGCCGCCCTGGCGCGCAGGGCCGGGGTGTCGGCCTCGGTCGCTGCGGCGTGCGCGGTGCGGAAGGTTCGCCAGGCCACATCGGGATCGCCGGCGTCGAGGGCGTGGTGGCCCGCCAGCGCTGCGGCCTCGGCCAGCACGGCCGCGACCGGCCGGCGCCGGGCCGCGGTCGGGTAGTGCAGCAGCAGCTCCGCCAGCTGCGCGACGAGCGCCCGCAGTGGGCCCGCCGTCCCCGCTGCACCCAGCTCGGCGTCGAGCCGATGGGTGAGCGCGATCTGCTCGCGCCACAGCGCCACGGCCCCGTCGTCGATGGCGGCCGCCGCGGCGAGCCGGCCGCGCAGGTCTGCACCCGGGTCCGGTCCCGCGGGGGCGAGCCCCAGCTCCGCCATCGATCGCCCGTACAGCTCGGCGAGCAGTTCCCGGTAGTGCGGCTCGGGCAGTGCGTGCCCGTTCTCCCAGCGGGACAGCTGTGTCTTCAGGCTCGCCGGCGCGGCGGCCGGAGCGCCGCGCGACTCGGCCAGCGCGACCAGCCGCCGCGCCGCCTCGGACTGCGACATCCCGGCGGTGACGCGGGCCGACCGGAGCGCGGTCGCGGGTTCGCCGGCGGACGGGGGCGGATGCACGCTCCCGAGGATGTCGGTGCCCGCCGCTACCGTCAACACCGTTGACGCACCACCGCGTCAACACCTCCGGGAGGAGACGGTCGTGGAGGTCTTGGGTTGCTCGGTCTGCGCGCTGGCGGGCTCCGGCGGCGCGGCGATCGCGGGGTACCTGGCCGGCCGGTGCGGCGCCGCGCGGCGGGGCAGGCGAGCCGCGGACGGCCGCAGTCGCGGGCGCACCATGCGCAGCTGGCCGGGTGGGCTGGCGCATGGCGGGCACGGCCACGGGCGCACGAGGGCGCCGGACGACGGCGGTGATCCGGCGGGGGAGGAGCGGTGAGCCGCTCAGGCGAAGTCGCCGGCCGAGTGCCGCACCTTCGCGAGGAGCTCGGTGAGCGTCTGCTCCTCCTCGGGGGTGAGGCCGGTGAGGCCGAACTCGATCTCGGTCACCGCCTCGGTCGCGGCCTTGAGGCGCATGCTGCCCGCCTCGGTGATCTCCACGAGCGTGGCGCGGCGGTCGGTCGGGTGCGGGATCCGCCGCACGAGCCCGTCGGCCTGCAGTCGGTCCACGATGTTGGTCACGCTCGTCGGGTGCAGCTGGAGCCGCTCACCCATCACGCGCATGGGCAGCTTGTTGGTGCGGGCGAACGTGAGCAGCACCAGCGCTTCGTAGCGGGCGAACGTCAGCCCGTGCGGGCGCAGGGCGTTGTCGACCGCGCTGAGCAGGATCTGCTGCACACGCATCACGCTGGTCACCGCGGCCATTGCCCGGGAAGGGCCGATCCGTTCTTCCCACAGGGATGCGGCTCGCATGATCGGGTCGAACGGCAGGGGCCTGCGCGATGCCATGACCAGCGACATTAGCAGTGTCGATGTTCGGGCCCGGATCATCGGGCAGGCTGGGCGCATGCTCTTCGCATTCAGCATCGCGCCCGCCGACGGGGGATCGGCCAGCGTCGGCGACATCGTGGCGGAGGCCGTGCGCGTCGTCCGCGAGTCGGGACTGCCGAACGAGACCACCTCGATGTTCACCACGATCGAGGCGGAGACCTGGGACGAGGGGATGGAGGTGATCAAGCGCGCCGTCGAGGCCGTGCTGGCCAGGTCGTCGCGGGTCAGCCTGGTGCTCAAGGCCGATATCCGCCCGGGTTACAGCGGGCAGCTCACGGCCAAGGTGCAACGGGTCGAGGAGGCGCTGCGCGAGCCGCGGGAGTGATCGCCGGGCACGGTGGAGCCTGCCGGGCCGGACAGGGAGGGATGGTGGCCGGCCCGGCAGCTGCCGCGGCGAGCCCGGGCTCCGGGACGGGCTCGCCGCGGGGTCCGGTCAGGATCGCGCGATGTTCAGGGTGAAGAAGAACACGCCGACCAGGATGGCCACCGCACCGAGGGTGATGGCGATCTTCGCCAGCTGAGCCGTCGCCGGACGGTTCACCGCCGAGATCCCGGTGCCGACGGCGGCCAGCCCGAGCACCCAGCCGACGATCGAGATCGGGCTGCCGAGCAGGGCGAGCACGCCGAGGGCCACGGCCACCTTGCCCACGGCCGGGCTCTCCTGGCGCGCGGTCTTCTTGCGGGCCTCGCTGACGAGGCGGTCGGCGACGCTGTTGTCACTCATCGTGGTCGTCCTCCGGGAGGTGGCGCTGTCCAGCGCGGTCCAGCGCTGCGCGGCCAAGTGGCGGTCATGTACGCAGAGCGACGCGGAAGTCACTCTCGCCAGAGCAACGACCCGGCGGCACCTCGCGGTGCTCGGCTATCCCAGTGATCCACGAACCAGGTCGGCGCGCCGTGCCCAGCACCGTGCGTGACCGATCGGGTGGTGTCGCTGGACGGTTCGGGTGATCACTTCTGTCGGCGTTCCCGGGAGCACGACGTAGGCTCGGGGCGTGGACAACGGCGACCTGCAGGAACACCGGGCACGGCGCGTGTGGAAGGCGCTGGAACCGATCCACTCGGTGACCTACTTCGAGCCGGAGCCGCTGGAGCGGTGCGCGGCACTGGGCACCAAGGGCTTCTGGATGGCCTACTTCGCCCAGCGGTCGGCCCCGCTCGGCGCGGTGGGCCCGGAGATCGTCACCGCGCTCTTCTACGGGTTCGCCCCGGCCAGGGTGGCCCGGGCGGTGCCGGACGTGTGGGCGGTCGCCCCACCGGAGCAGTTCCTCGCCACCCGCCTGCAGGCGGTGGACGCCGCGCTGCGCCGGCTGCTCGGGCCCGACCTGATCGCCTCGAAGGAGCTGGCCGAGGCCGCGGAGATCGTGACCGCCGCCGCCGAGGCGGCACCCACCGCCGGGCGGGCGCTGGCGGCCGCCAACGCCGCCCTGCCGGTGCCGGACGAGCCGCACCTGGCGCTGTGGCACGGCCAGACGGTGCTGCGTGAGCACCGCGGCGACGGGCACGTGGCCGCCCTGCTCGCTGCGGGGATCGATCCGGTGGAGTCGCTGGTGCTGTTCGCCGCGGCCGCGGAGCACGAGGCGCTGCGGGACCCGCAGAACTGGCGCACCTGGCGGGGCTGGAGCGACGAGGAGTGGCAGGCCGGCGTGGCGCGGCTCGTCGAGCGCGGCCTGCTCGAGCCGGGCGGGCTGCGGCTCACCCCGGCCGGGGTCCGGCTGCGCGCCGAGGTCGAGGCCACCACCGACGCGCTGGCCGACGCTCCGTGGACCGCGGTCGGCGCGGACGCGGTGGAGCGGGTGATCGCGCTGGTCGCGCCGGTGCGGACCGCGGTGCTCGCGGGCAACTTCCCCGAGGTCGACCCCATCGGCCTCCGTAACAGCGCGCCGCGCGGCTGAGCCGTGGCCGACCCGGCACAGCGCCGCGCCATCCGTCGGCGCGGCGTGCCAGGATGAACCCCGTGACCCGACCTGATCCTCGAGCACGTGCACAGGCTGCCGCGCAGTCGGCTGCGCTGACCTCGGCCATGGCCGGTGCGGTCGACCTGTCCGCGTTGAAAGCCCGGTCCGAGGCCGCGGCACGGGCCGCGAAGCAGGGGCCGTCCGGCAACGGTGCCGCCGAGGGCGGCGGCCAGTTCGTCATCGACGTCACCGAGCAGACGTTCCAGACGGAGGTCGTCGAACGCTCGCTGCAGGTGCCCGTGGTCGTGGACCTGTGGGCCGAGTGGTGCGGGCCGTGCAAGCAGCTCTCCCCGGTGCTGGAGCGGCTCGCGAACGCGGCCAACGGCGCGTGGATCCTCGCCAAGATCGACGTCGACAAGAACCCGGCGATCGCGCAGGCGTTCGGGGCGCAGTCGATCCCGATGGTGGTCGCTGTCGCGGGCGGCCGCCCGCTCGACGCGTTCACCGGCGCGCTGCCCGAGCCGCAGGTCCGGCAGTGGATCAGCGCCCTGCTCGACGCGCTGCGCGACCGCATGCCGGCCATCGCGGAGGCCGAGCGCGGGGCGGGTGCGGCGCAGGAGGAGAAGGAGGACCCGCGGTTCACCGCGGCCGAGGAGGCCATCGAGCGCGGTGACTACGACGCCGCCGAGGAGGCCTACCAGAAGATCCTCGACGTCGAACCGGCGAACGAGGACGCTGCGGCCGCACTGCGCCAGGTGCGGTTCCTCAAGCGCGCCGAGAACGCCGACCCGGCCACGATCGCCAAAGCCGACGCGGCACCGGACGACATCGACGCCCAGCTCGCCGCGGCCGACACCGAGATCGCGACCGAGCGGGTCGAGGCCGCGTTCGACCGGCTCGTCGCGGTCGTGCAGCGCACCAGCGGCGACGACCGGGAGCGCGCCCGGCAGCACCTCGTCGGGTTGTTCGAGCTGTTCCCCGCCGACGATCAGCGCGTCATCAAGGCCCGGCGCAACCTCGCCCGCGCCCTGTTCTGACCGCTTCGATCGCGAGCCCGGTCAGCTGCCGAAGCAGGCCGCCGGACCGCCGAGCACCCCGAGCCGGAAGACCGCGACGCGGTCGAACCCGTGGGCGGCGGGATCGGCGTTGCCCGCCGCGTCCCGCCCCGCCCAGGTGTCGGCGACGAGGGTCTGCACGGCCTCGTCGAGGTCGCCGGGGGACAGCGAGAACGAGGTGGTGGAGTCCACCAGCCGCGCGGTGTAGGCGCCGGACAGGCACAGTGCGGCTCGCCCGGCTTCGATCCCGGTCGGGGATCCGCCGTGCGCGGTCCACAGCGCGAGCGCGTAGCGGCTCGCGATCACCAGCCCGGCCGAGTAGTCGCCGATCGAGCGGTGCAGCGGAGCCAGCGAGTTCGCGTCGATGGCGATGCTCCCGTCGGCCGGGCAGAAGCTCGCCGGGCCCTGCGCGCGGACCGCGTCGGTGGGACAGGCCGCGGTCGGGCGCGCTTCCAGCTGCGGCGGCTGCCAGCCCGGCGCGTACGTCGGAGCGAGCGAGCCGAACCACTCCCGGGCGTCGGCGTCCAGCGCGACCACCAGCTGGGCGAGCGGCAGGTCGCCGCGCCGCGCCGCGTCGTCGGCCGAGCTGAACTGCCGTTGGGTGAACGTGCGGTTGTCCAGCGTCATGCCCGCGCACGTGGTGGCCGTGCCGAGGTAGCCATCCTGGAACGCCGACACCCGGTCGAACGCGTTGCCGTGGGCGCGACGGTCACCGGGGGACACCCCGAGCGGGTCCCGGAACCCGATCATGGCCAGGACCGCGGCGTCCCGCTCCTGCGGCCCGATCCGCAGCCCTGCGACGGGCCGCGCGGCGAACGAGGCGAGCGCGACGCCCGCGTAGCAGTCGGCCTGGGCCTCCAGCAGGATCGTCGGGTACCGCTGCGGGTCGGCCCGCGCCGCGGTGGAGAGGCCGAGGCGGTTCTGGATCGAGTGCCCGATCTCGTGCGCGAGGACGACGACCACACCGGGTGCGCCGTAGTCGCGGTCGAGCTGCGGGATCAGCCCGTCGGCGTCCCACACGACGGCGTCGGCGGACGGGCAGTAGAACGCCTGGTTGTCGACCTCGTCCAACGAGTCGACGCACGGCGGCAGCTGCTCGGCGGGGTCGTCGGGGTGCGCCGGACGCACGATCGTGAGGTCCTGCCACGGCCGGCCGAACGCCCGCGGGAACTCGCTGCGCCAGTACGCCTGCAGCTGCTCGGCGATCTGCATGCTGATCTCGTCGAGATCGCCGGAGGACAACGGGACGGGCGTCGGCACGGTGACGCCGGGGTCCTCTGCGGGCACCGCGCGCCCGACGAGCGTCTGCGCGCAACCGGCCGAGGCGAGCAGCGCGCACACCAGCACCACGACGAGCCCCCAGGTGTGCGCGGGGCGCGACAGCCGGTCCA
Organism: Pseudonocardia thermophila; assembly: GCF_900142365.1. GTDB lineage: Bacteria > Actinomycetota > Actinomycetes > Mycobacteriales > Pseudonocardiaceae > Pseudonocardia > Pseudonocardia thermophila. The sequence continues at coordinate 291,403 of NZ_FRAP01000003.1, forward strand.
TGTGCCCATCATGGCGGGTGCCGGGCGGGACCGGTGCCACGGCGCCGAGGCGCGGGGGATACCGTCGGGGACCGTGCCGGACACCGTCAGCCACCACGACCACCGGCCCGCCGCCCGGCCGCCGGTGGTGGGCAGAGCGGTGGCCGTCGTGCTGGTGCTGGTGTCGATCGTCACGTCGGTCGTGCTGACGGCCCGCCACCCCGACGCGCTGGTGACGATGCTGCCGCTGCCCGACATGCGGGACCTGCACGTCGACTTCGACACCTTCTGGCACTCGGCGGTCGCGCTCGCGCAGGGCGGGGACATCTACGCGACGGACGCCAAGCTGCGCAACCTGAATCCGCCGCTGCTGTCGGTGCTGCTGCTGCCGTTCGCGGCGGTCGACGCGCTCACCGGCTACCGCATCTGGATGGTCCTCACGCTGCTGATGATCGTCGGGTCGATCTGGGCGGTGGCCCGCGAGCTGCGGCTGCGCCCCGGGGTCACCGCGCTCGTCATGCTCGGCGTCGTCGCCTCGTCACCGGTGCACGGCACGCTCGTGCTCGGCCAGATCTACCCGCTGCTGCTCGTCGGGCTGGTCGCCGGCTGGATCGCGCAGCGGCACGGCCGGCTGCAGCTGGGCTACGCGCTGTTCGGCGCCACGGTGGCGCTGAAGCCGTCGCTCGCACCGATCCTGCTGCTGCCGGCCGTGCTGCGCCGCTGGCCGCAGTTGCGGGCCGGGATCTACGGCGCCGCCGGCGCGACCCTGCTGGGCGTGGCGGTCGCCGGGCCGGGCAGCGCGATCGGCTGGCTGCGGATCGCGTTCACCGAGGGCGTGCCCAACACCGTCGACAACGCCTCGATCCCCGGCTTCGCCGTGCGGCTGGCCGCCGCCGCGGGGATCTCGCCCGCGATCCCGCAGGTCGCCGGGCTGGTGCTCGGCGCCACCGTCCTGATCGGCACGCTCGCCTGGCTCGGCCACCGCCGCGCCGACGTCGACCCGACCGGGACGGCGGTGTGGGCGGTGATCGCCGCGAGCCTGCTCTGCTCGCCGATCGCCTGGCACAACTACCTGATGCTGCTCTGGCCCGGCATGCTGATCCTGCTGGCCAGGGGGCGGACCGCGACGGTCGCGGTGGCCTTCGCGGTCGCCCTGATCCCGGTCTCGTGGAACGCCGAGTGGCCGCCCGACGGGTTCGGTCAGGCGGTCGCCCGGTCCCTCTACTGCGCCATCCTGCTCGGTTACTGGGTGGTGCTGTCGCGCTCGGCGACCTCCGCCGCCTCCGCGGAGCCCGCCTCCCGCGCACCCGTCGCGTCCGGCGCGGGGGGTTCCTGAGCCTGCGCGGCCCGCCGCCGGACCGTGCCGTCGTACGGCTCGGGGACCAGCCACAGCACGCCCGACGGCGGCAGCTGCAGCACGGCCGACGCCGGCCGGCCGTGCCACACCTTCCGCTCCGCGTCGACTGCGCCGAGGTTGCCGACCCCGGACCCGCCGTAGCACTCGGCGTCGGTGTTGAGGACCTCGCGCCAGCGCCCGCCGAACGGCAGTCCGATCCGGTAGTCGTACTTGGGGGTGCCGGAGAAGTTCGCGATGCACGCGAGCACCGACGGCCGCCCGTCGGCGTCGGTGCCGTGGCGCAGGAACGACAGCACGTTGCCGGCGCTGTCGTTGGCGTCGATCCAGGAGAAGCCCTCCGGCGAGCCGTCGGTCGTCCACAGCGCCGGATGGGCGCGATAGGCCCGGTTCAGGTCGCCGACCAGCTGCTTGATGCCCGCGTGCAGCGGCTCCTCCAGCAGGTGCCAGTCGAGCGAGCGCTGTTCGGACCACTCGCGCTCCTGCCCGAACTCCGAGCCCATGAACAGCAGCTGCTTGCCGGGGTGCGCCCACATGTAGGCCAGCAGTGCACGGATGCCGGCCGCCTTGTTCCACGCGTCGCCGGGCATCCGCTCCCACAGCGAGCCCTTGCCGTGCACCACCTCGTCGTGGCTGATCGGCAGGACGAAGTTCTCGCTGAACGCGTACATCAGCGAGAACGTCATCTGGTTGTGGTGGTAGCCCCGGTAGATCGGGTCACGCCCGGTGTAGTCGAGCGTGTCGTGCATCCACCCCATGTTCCACTTGAAGCCGAACCCGAGCCCGCCCAGGTGCGTGGGGCGGGTGACACCTGGCCACGCCGTCGACTCCTCGGCGATCGTGACGACACCGGGGTGGGTCTTGTACACGGTCGCGTTCATCTCCTGCAGGAACGCGACGGCGTCGAGGTTCTCCCGGCCACCGTGGATGTTCGGCAGCCACTGGCCGTCGGGGCGGGAGTAGTCGAGGTAGAGCATCGAGGCCACCGCGTCGACGCGCAGCCCGTCGACGTGGAAGCTCTCCAGCCAGTACAGCGCGTTCGCGACGAGGAAGTTGCGCACCTCGCGGCGGCCGAAGTCGAACACCAGCGTGCCCCAGTCGGGCTGCTCGCCGCGCCGTGGATCGGCGTGCTCGTACAGCGCGGTGCCGTCGAACCGGGCCAGCGCCCAGTCGTCGCGCGGGAAGTGCGCAGGCACCCAGTCGACGATGACGCCGTAGCCGTGCTGGTGCAGGTGGTCGACGAAGTAGCGGAAGTCGTCCGGGGTGCCGAACCGCGCGGTCGGCGCGTAGTACGAGGTGACCTGGTAGCCCCACGAGCCGCCGAACGGGTGCTCGGCGACCGGAAGCAGTTCGACGTGGGTGAACGCCGTCTCGTCCAGGTACTCGACGAGCTGGTGGGCGATCTCGCGGTAGGACAGCCCTTGCCGCCACGACCCCAGGTGGACCTCGTAGATGCTCATCGGGGAGGCGTGGGGCTGGCGCTTCGCGCGGGTCTCCATCCACTCGTGGTCGCCCCACTCGTGGCGCACCTCGTCGACGATCGACGCGGTGGCCGGCGGGACCTCGGTGCGGAACGCGAGCGGATCGGCCTTGTCGCGCCACTGCCCGTCCCGGCCGAGCACGCGGAACTTGTAGCGGGTGCCGGCGGTGATGCCGGGGATGAACAGCTCCCAGACGCCGCTCGAGCCGAGCACGCGCATGGGGTGGGCCCAGCCGCTCCAGCCGTCGAAGTCGCCGGTGACGCGCACGCCCCGGGCGTTCGGCGCCCACACGGCGAAGCTCGTGCCGGTGACGGGCCCGGACGGGGTCTGGTAGGTGCGCACGTGCGCGCCCAGGACGTCCCACAGGCGCTCGTGGCGGCCCTCACCGATCAGGTGCAGGTCCATCTCGCCGAGCGTCGGCAGCCAGCGGTACGGGTCGTCCACGACGTCGACGCGCTCGCCGTAGCGCACCGCCAGCCGGTAGTCCGCCGGCGGACCGGGCACGACACCGGAGAACAGGCCGGAGTCGTGGATGCGGACGAGCGGGTGTTCGGTGCCGTCCTCGCGGATGACGTGCACCTCGTCGGCGTGGGGCCGCAGGACGCGCACGACGGTGCCCTCGTCGAGCGGGTGCGCACCGAGCACTGAGTGCGGGTCGTGGTGGGTGCCCCCGAGCAGCCGGTCGATGTCGACGGCGTCGGGTGGGCAGGGGTCGATCGTCGGGGTCCGGGTTTCCTCGCGGTCCACTTGCCAACCCTATTGCGTTCTGCTCCGCGGTGCTTTGCCTGGCCGCGATCGGTGCGCAACTGCGCCCGTTCGGGGGCACCGGGCGCACGCGGCGTCGCGGGGCCCGCCTTCCGGGCAGGGGGATCGCGGCGAGAGATCGGTCGACCGGCGACGGGGATCCCCCGTCGCGGAGCTGCCGTCATGACCGCGTGACGGCCACCAGCCGGGCGATCGAGTCCAGCGGGATCGACACCCACGACGGCCGGTTGCGGGTCTCGTACACGACCTCGTAGACGGCCTTGTTCAGCTCGAACGCGCGCAGCAGCGCCCCGTCCTCCCGCGGATCGCGGCCGGCCCGCAGCGCGTAACCGTCGCAGAACGCGGCCCGGTTGCGCTGGGCCCATTCGCCCGCGTGCCAGAGTCGCTGCTGGTCGGGCTCGGGATCGCCGGCGAACGAGTGGAAGGCGGCGTAGTCGAACGAGCGCAGCATCCCAGCGACGTCGCGCAGGGCCGAGTCCGGGCGGACCCGCTCGGCCAGCGGCGCCGCGGGTTCGCCCTCGAAGTCGAGCACCAGCCAGCCCTGCGGGGTGCGCAGGGTCTGGCCGAGGTGCAGGTCGCCGTGGACCCGCTGGGTGGCCACCGAACCCGCGACCTCGGCGTAGACGGCGCGGATCGCCTCGGTGTACGGGGCGAGATCCGGGATCTCCGCGACGGCGGTGTCGAGCCGGGCCGTCCAGTTCGCCACCAGCTCGGCCGCGTCGCGGCTGCCCTCGCCGAGCGCGGTGCGCAGCTGGGCGTGCACGATCGCGATCGTCTCGCCCAACCGCGCCGCCTCGCCCGCGAAGTCGCCGCCCACCTCGTCGGCGTGCAGGTCCGCCTCGGCGAACAGGTCACGCACGCTGGCCAGCGCCATCGCCCAGCCGTCGGCGGAGTTGGCGGCGTAGTCCTGCAGCATCCCGAGGGTGACCGGTTCGTCGTGCAGCGTGCCTTCCACCGCACCCTGCAGCGCGGCGACCTGAGTGCTGCCGACGGACCGCAGCGCGCGGTGCAGCTCCAGGTCCGGGTTCACCCCGGGCTGGACCAGCCGGAACGTCTTGAGGATCGAGCAGTCGCCCCACACCACCGAGGTGTTCGACTGCTCGACGCCCAGCACCCGCCCGGGGCCGGGCTCGGGGATCTCCGCGCCCGGCTCCGGGATGAACCGCAGGTCACCGACCTCCGTCCCGGTGCGCACCGCGCCGAGCAGCCACGCGGTGACCCGGGGATCCCACAGCCCGTCGTAGGCGATCCGGTCGCCGACCGGCCCGATCGTGACGTGGTCGAACTCGCCGGCCGGCGCCGTGTCCCGCGCGACGTGCAGCTGGTAGTGCTGGGCCGGCCCGCCGTCGGCGAACGCGACGGCGACGAGCACGTGGTCGACCCGCGGCCCGTCCGCGACGGGCAGCGGCACGGCCGCCACGACCGACACCGACGCGATCGCACGGCCCTTCGCCGCGAACCATCGCTGCGTCGGCAGCCAGTGGGGGAGGAGCCGGGCGAGCGCTTCGTCGAGTGTCGGGTCCGAGGTCACGCAGAGCCCTCCGCAGGTTTGATCGAGAACCAGTAGAAGCCGTGGCCCGGAAGGGTGAGCAGGTAGGGGAGCTCGCCGATGCGCGGGAACGGCACGCCGCCGGTCAGCTCGTGCGGCTGGCACCCCTTGTACGCCGACAGGTCCAGCTCGACCGGCTGCGGGAACCGGGACAGGTTGTTCACGCACAGGACGACGTCGTCCTGGTAGGCGCGGACGTAGGCGAGGATCGACGGGTTCGAGCCGCCCAGCTCGGTGTAGGTGCCCAGACCGAACGCGTTGTGGCGCTTGCGGACCTCGATCATGTGCCGGGTCCAGTGCAGCAGCGACGTCGTGGAGTTCAGCTGCGCCTCGACGTTCACCGACTGGTAGCCGTAGACCGGGTCCATGATCGGCGGCAGGTAGAGCCGGCCCGGGTCGCTCTTGGAGAACCCCGCGTTGCGGTCGGGGCTCCACTGCATCGGGCTGCGCACCGCGTCGCGGTCACCGAGCCAGATGTTGTCGCCCATGCCGATCTCGTCACCGTAGTAGAGGACGGGCGAGCCGGGCAGCGACAGCAGCAGCGCGTGGAACAGCTCCAGCTGGTTGCGGTCGTTCTCCAGCAGCGGGGCCAGGCGCCTGCGGATGCCGATGTTGGCCTTCATCCGCGGGTCCTTCGCGTACTCCGCGTACATGTAGTCCCGCTCTTCGTCGGTGACCATCTCGAGCGTCAGCTCGTCGTGGTTGCGCAGGAAGATGCCCCACTGCGCGCCCGACGGGATCGGCGGCGTCTGCGCCATGATCTCCGAGATCGGGAACCGGTTCTCCCGCCGGACCGCCATGAAGATCCGCGGCATCAGCGGGAAGTGGAAGGCCATGTGGCACTCGTCCCCGCCGACCGCGGGATCGCCGAAGTACTCGACGACGTCCGACGGCCACTGGTTGGCCTCCGCCAGCAGCACGCGCCCCGAGTACTCGTCGTCGATGATCTTGCGGGCGCGCTTGAGGAACTGGTGGGTCTCCGGCAGGTTCTCGCAGTTCGTGCCGTCCCGGGCGAACAGGTACGGCACGGCGTCCAGGCGGAACCCGTCGATGCCCAGGTCCAGCCAGAACCGCAGCACGTCCAGCATCGCTTCCTGGACGGCGGGGTTGTCGTAGTTCAGGTCCGGCTGGTGGGAGAAGAACCGGTGCCAGTAGAACTGCCCGCGCACCGGGTCGTAGGTCCAGTTCGAGACCTCGGTGTCGACGAAGATGATCCGCGCGTCCGGGTAGCGGGTGTCGTCGTCCTCCCACATGTAGAAGTCGCCGTAGGGCCCGTCCGGATTGCGGCGGGACTCCTCGAACCACGGGTGGGTGTCCGACGTGTGGTTCATGACGAGGTCGGTGATCACGCGGATCCCGCGCTTGTGCGCCTCGTCGACGAGGTTCACGAAGTCCTCGACGGTGCCGAACTCGGGCAGCACCTTGCGGAAGTCACGGATGTCGTAGCCGCCGTCGCGCAGTGGCGAGTCGTAGAACGGCGGCAGCCAGATGCAGTCGATGCCCAGCCACTTGATGTAGTCGAGCTTCTCGGTCAGCCCGCGCAGATCGCCGGTGCCGTCCCGGTTGGAGTCGTAGAACGCCCGGACCAGGACCTCGTAGAAGACGGCCGTCTTGTACCACTCGGGTTCGACGTCCAGGGATCGGGCGTGGGCGAAGTCGTCGGCCGACCTCTCGGCGAGCTCGGTCGCGGTGGCGGGGGTGGCTGACGCGTTGTCGATCGACATGGAGGTATCGCGATTCCTACCGGATGGGTGGTGATGACGACGGCACCCTTCCCGTCCTACCGCGTCGCGAGCTGTCGCGCAGGACGAGGGGTGTTCGGCCGAGGGTAGCGACTCCGGTCGGAGCAGCGCGCACCTGCGGGGGTGTGCGCGCCGCGGACTCACCCCGGAGCTGACCGCCGCCCGGTGGTGCGGCGGTCGAAGCCCGCCGGACCTGCCGGCGAGTTGCGGTCCCCGGCGGCGAGGCGTGGATCTCCTGACGGCGAGCCGCAGGTTTCCTGACGCGAGTTGCCCCGACCGGACCCGCGAGTTCCCCCGACGAGGCGGGCGAGTTCCCCCGACGAGGCGGGCGAGTTCGCCGGACCAGACCCGCGTGGTGTTGTCCCGGCGGGGATGGCGCAGCCACCCGATCGGGACGTCGAGCCGCCCCGGTCCGGCCAACTCGCCGTCATCTGCGGGGCAACTCGCCGTGCCGGGCGGGCCAACTCGCCGTCATCTGCGGGGCAACTCGCCCGCCACGTCGGGGGAACTCGCGGGTCCGGTCGGGGCAGCTCGGCGTCCTGGGGCAGACAACTCGCCGTCGGAGAACCGTGACTCGCCGGGCGGAAGCCTCAGCGCTCGACGCGCAGGATGTGCGCGACGTGGCGCCAGGGCTCCAGGCGGACGTAGTTGAACTGACCCCACTCGTACGTCTCGCCGCTGACCTCGTCGTGGACGGTGAACCGGTCGTTCCAGTCCAGCCCGAGCGCGGGCAGGTCGAGCGAGGTCGTGCCCTCGACCGTGTTGTGCGAGTCGAGCGAGCACACCACGAGGACCAGGTCGTCGCTCGCCGGGTCCTTGCGGGAGTAGGCGATGATCTGCTCGTTGTCGACGTGGTGGAAGTGGATCTCGCGCAGCTGCTGCAGCGCGGGGTGGCGGCGGCGGATCTCGTTGAGCTGGGTGATGTAGGGCTCCAGCGAGTTGCCCGCGGCCGCGGCCCCGGCGAAGTCGCGCGGGCGCAGCTCGTACTTCTCCGAGTTGAGGTACTCCTCGCTGCCCGGCTTGAGCGGTGTGGACTCGTAGAGCTCGAACCCGGAGTACATGCCCCACGTCGGCGACATCGTGGCCGCCAGCGTGGCCCGGATCGCGAACATCGCCGGCCCACCGGTCTGCAGCGACTCGTGGAGGATGTCCGGGGTGTTCACGAACAGGTTCGGGCGGCACTCGTCGGCGCGCTCGGCGTGCATGAGCGCGAACTCCTCGAGCTCGTGCTTCGTGGTCCGCCACGTGAAGTACGTGTAGGACTGGGTGAAGCCGAGCCGGGCCAGCCCGAACAGCCGCGCCGGGCGGGTGAACGCCTCAGCGAGGAACAGCACGTCGGGGTAGCGGGCCTTGACCTGCCAGATCAGCCAGTGCCAGAAGTTCGGCGGCTTGGTGTGCGGGTTGTCGACGCGGAAGATCCGCACCCCGTGCTCGACCCAGTGCAGGATCACCCGCAGCGCCTCGGCGTAGATCCCGGCCGGATCGTTGTCGAAGTTGATCGGGTAGATGTCCTGGTACTTCTTCGGCGGGTTCTCCGCGTACGCGATCGTGCCGTCGGGCCGGATCGTGAACCACTCCGGGTGCTCCTTGACCCACGGGTGGTCCGGCGCGCACTGCAGCGCGAAGTCCAGCGCGACCTCCAGCCCGAGGTCCTTCGCCCGGGCGACGAACGCGTCGAAGTCCTCGATCGTGCCGAGCTCGGGCTCGATGGCGTCGTGGCCGCCGTCGGCCGACCCGATCGCCCACGGCGAGCCGACGTCGCCCGGCCCGGCGTGGACGCTGTTGTTGCGGCCCTTGCGGTGCACTCGTCCGATCGGGTGGATCGGCGGCAGGTACACGACGTCGAACTTCATCTCCGCGATCCGGTCGAGCTCCTTCGCCGCGGTGACGAAGGTGCCGTGGATCGGACGGCCCTGCTCGTCGCGGCCGCCGGTGGACCGCGGGAAGAACTCGTACCAGGAGCCGAACAGCGCCCGCTTGCGGTCGACGTAGACCTGTTGCGGCCGGCCGCGGGTGATCAGCTCCCGCACGGGCCGCTCGGTCATGATCGCGTCGACGGCGGGGAACAGCGCCGGGGCGACGCGGCTGTGCAGCGGCAGTGCGGGGTCGCGCAGCGCGTTGGCGGCGCCGATCAGCAGGTCGCGGTGCTCGCGCTCGGCGGGCCGGCGGCCGACCCGGTGCAGCAGCCGCGCGCCGATCTCCAGGTCGTTGGCCAGCTCCTCGGCCGACTGCCCGGCCTTGAGCTTGGCGTTGATCGCGTGCTTCCACGTCGACCACGGATCGCTCCACGCGTCGACGCGCAGGCTCCACAGTCCGGGCTCGTCGGCGACGACGACCGCCTCGAAGCGGTCGGTGCCCGGACCTGCCGACGTCATCCGCACGTGCTGGGCGGGGCGGTTGGACCCGACGCGCTTCCACACCACGTTGGCGGCGACGGCGTCGTGGCCCTCCCGCCACACCGTCGCGGACACGGGGATCACCTCGCCGACGACGGCTTTGCTCGGATACCGGCCATCGCCGACCGCGGGGCGGACATCGTCGATACCCAGGCGTCCGGTCACCGGGTTACCCCCTGCTGGCAGTGCGTGCTGTGGTCAACAACGTACCCATCGGCCCCCCACCCGAAAGAGATGCCCACCAGGCTTGCAGCCAGGGGTGACGGGGAGTGTGCGGACGGATGACACCACGGTATCCCGATCGGTCAAGACGCGCTGGTCCGAGGGGGGTCCAACGCGGATCGCGGATCTCCTGCCGGCCACTGCGGACCCACGGGCGCGGACGCCGCTCTGGACCGATACCCGAACCGATTCACTACAGTCGCTCCGTGCGCGCCCTCCGACGTTTCACCGTTCGTGCCCAGCTCCCCGACGCGCTGGCACCCCTGCAGCTCCTCGCCACGAACCTGCGCTGGAGCTGGCACAAGCCCACCCAGGACCTGTTCGCCGGGCTCGACCCGCAGGCCTGGGACCGGGCCGGTCATGACCCGGTTCGCCTCCTGGGCGAGCTGTCCACCGCGCGGATCGCCGAGCTGGCCGCCGACGAAGCCACCGTCGCCAGGGTCCGCGAGCTGGCCGACGACCTGGCCACCTACCTCGCCGAACCGCGCTGGTACCAGCAGCGGCGCGCCGAGGATCCGTCGCTGCCGGCGGCGGTCGCCTACTTCTCCATGGAGTTCGGCGTCAGCGAGGTGCTGCCGAACTACTCCGGCGGCCTCGGCGTCCTCGCCGGTGACCACCTCAAGGCCGCGTCCGATCTGGGTATGCCGCTGATCGGGGTCGGCCTGCTGTACCGCTCGGGCTACTTCCGCCAGACCCTGTCCCTGGACGGCTGGCAGCTCGAGCACTACCCGATCCTCGATCCGCAGGGGCTACCGCTGCAGCTGCTCACCGACGGTGCGGGCAAGACGGTGCTCGTCGAGGTCGCGATGCCGGGTGGCGCGCTGCTGAAGGCGCGGGTGTGGCAGGCGGCCGTCGGCCGGGTGCCGCTGCTGCTGCTCGACTCGGACATCGAGGAGAACGAGCCGGACCTGCGCGGCATCACCGACCGGCTCTACGGCGGCGACCAGGACCACCGGATCCGCCAGGAGATCCTCGTCGGCATCGGCGGGGTGCGCGCCGTGCGCGCGTACTGCGCGATCACCGGGCACCCTGCGCCCGAGGTGTTCCACACGAACGAGGGACACGCCGGGTTCCTCGGGCTGGAGCGGATCCGCGAGCTGCAGGACGGCCCCGGGCTGTCGTTCGACGACGCGCTCGCCACCGTTCGCGCCGGCACCGTCTTCACCACGCACACCCCGGTGCCCGCCGGCATCGACCGGTTCCCGGTGGACATGGTCCGCCACTACTTCTCCGCCGACCTGCTGCCCGGTGTGCCGACGGACCGCGTGCTCGCGCTGGGCAGCGAGGACAACCCGGCGATGTTCAACATGGCCCACATGGGCCTGCGGCTCGCCCAGCGCGCCAACGGCGTCTCGAAGCTGCACGGTGCGGTCTCCCGCGACATGTTCGGCAAGCTGTGGGAGGGCTTCGACGCCGACGAGGTGCCGATCGGGTCGGTGACCAACGGCGTCCACGGCGCCACCTGGGAGGCCCGCGAGATCACCGAGCTGTGCGGCGAGCCCGGCTCGGACGCCTCCGGCGTCACCGACGAAGAGCTCTGGCAGCTGCGCAACACGCTGCGCGCCCGGTTGGTCGCCGAGGTGCGTCGCCGGGTCCGCGAGGCCTGGCTGGAGCGCGGCGCGTCCACCCCGGAGCTGGGCTGGACCGACCACGTCTTCGACGAGAACGTGCTCACCGTCGGGTTCGCCCGCCGCGTGCCCACCTACAAGCGGCTCACGCTGATGCTGCGCGACCGCGACCGGCTGCGCGAGCTGCTGCTCGATCCGCACCGGCCCGTCCAGCTCGTCGTCGCGGGCAAGAGCCACCCGGCCGACGACGGCGGCAAAGCGCTCATCCAGGAGATCGTGCGGTTCGCCGACGACCCGGCCGTGCGGCACCGGATCGTGTTCCTGCCCGACTACGACATGTCGATGGCCCGGTTCCTGTACTGGGGCTGCGACGTGTGGCTGAACAACCCGCTGCGGCCCCTGGAGGCGTGCGGCACGTCCGGCATGAAGGCAGCGCTCAACGGCGGGCTCAACCTGTCGATCCGCGACGGGTGGTGGGACGAGCTCTACGACGGGCGCAACGGCTGGGCCATCCCGACCGCGGACGGGGTGGACGACCCGCACCGCCGCGACGATCTGGAGGCGAACGCGCTCTACGAGCTGCTCGCCACGCAGGTGGCGCCCGCGTTCTACGAGCGGGAGAACGGCGTGCCGACCCGCTGGGTGGAGCTGGTGCGCCACACGCTGACCACGCTGCGGCCGAAGGTGCAGGCCACCCGCATGGTCATCGAGTACGCCGAGAAGCTCTACGCCCCGGCGGCGCGGGCCGCGGCCGCGGTGTCGGCCGACGGGTACGCCGGTGCCAAGGAGATCGCCGCCTACCGCAGCCGGCTCGACGCGGCGTGGCCGCAGGTGCAGATCGTCGGCGTGGACGCGTCCGGGCTGCCGGACACGCCCGTCGTCGGCGCCCCGATGACCGTGCGCGCCGGGGTCGTGCTGGGTGGGCTGGACCCGGCCGACGTCACCGTGCAGGCCGTGGTCGGGCACGTCGACGACGCCGACGAGTTGACCGCCACCGAGACGGTCGCCATGGCGCACGTCGGTGCCGCGGACGGCGTGGACCGGTTCGAGGCGGTCGTGCCGCTGCCGGCGGCCGGGCTCACCGGCTACACGGTGCGCGTGCTGCCGCACCACGAGCTGCTCGCCTCGCCCGCGGAGCTGGGCAAGGTCGTGCTGCCGACGATCACCGCGTAGGAGCACTCCGAACGCGAACGGCGCCCCCGCCCTCTGCTGAGGACGGGGGCGCCGCTCGCGTTCGCGGGAATCAGCTCTGCACGTAGCAGTTCGGCGACCACAGCACCGCGCCGTCGCCGTTGTAGAGGACGACGTTGCGGTCGTCCTGGATGACGAGGCGAGCGTTCTGGCCCGAGGTGTTGGACGCCCACCGCACGCTGCCGTCCGGCTTGTACAGCACCAGGTTGCCGTCCTCCTGGACGTCGAGGCGAGCGCCCGGAGCGTCGTGGATGCCCAGGTCCCACTCGGCGCCGTGCGCACCACCGACGGCGAGGTTGCCGTCGGGGAGGACGCCGAAGGTGTACTTCCCGTTCTGGGAGGTGATGCGCTGGTCGCCGGACAGGCTGCCCGGGGCGTGGATCGTGTCGCCCATAGGTTCTCCCCTCATTCCGGCCGGCGCTGACCGAGTCCTTCGTGGACCCGACCGTCCGGCGAGGCCGAAGAATAGGGGGACCGCGGTGCCGCCCGCGCAGCGGGATCATCACCCGATCGCGGCCGATCGGCCACGCTCCGCTGCGGGCGTCGGTGGCTGCGGTTCAGCCTCCGCAGCCGCACGCGCCGCCGCAGCACCCGCCTCCGGACGGAGCCTTGGCGAGTCCGCCCACGGCGACGGTGGACAGCAGGCGAACCGTGTCGGAGTGCCCGGCGGGGCAGTCGGCGGGCTCCCCGGACCGGCTCATCGGCCGGTCGACCTCGAACGTCTGCGCACACTCGCGGCAGCGGAACTCGTAGCGCGGCACGAGCCGAGGATAACTCCGGTCACGCGGACGCGACTGATGTCCGGTGCCGGCCCGCCGCGCTGGACGGGTGTCGGTCGCCGGTGGTGGGCCGGATGGTGCCGGAGAGCCACATCGTTGATCGCGCCCGGCTCCTGCGTCGCAGAGCGCGGCGGTCACCTCCCGGTAGGGCGCGGTGGGGCGCAGTCGGCGCGCGGAGCCCGGGCCGTGGAGGTGGATCACGTCTCAGGAGCTTCGGTCACGCAGATCCGCTGGCAGGGATCTGGCCGACCTGCAGCTCCACCCCTCAGCTGCTGCTGTCTCGCAGCAGCAGCAGGCTCCGCGGCGGCAGGGTGATCGTGCAGCCGCCGGGCAGCGGACGGGTCGAGACCGGCACCCCGGCGGCGCGCGTGGTGTCCAGCTCCGGCGTGTACGGCCCGGAGTCCGGCAGCGTGCACGCGATCGCGTCCGCCCCGGCGTGCATCAGCAGCAGCCACTGTTCGCGCTGCAGCCCCAGGGTGTGCAGGTAGCCGTCGTGCCAGTCGTACCCGGCCAGCGGGCGGCCGGCGGGATGCCACCACAGCACCTCGCCGTCGCGGTAGAACCGGTCGCGCTGCAGCGCGGCGGAGCACCGGCGGATCGCCGCGACCCGCTCGGCGAACGCGGTCATGGCGCGGGTGGTCTCGTCCTCTGCCCAGTCGATCCAGGACGTCTCGTCGTCGAGGCAGTAGGCGTTGTTGTTGCCGCGCTGGGTGCGCCAGCGCTCGTCGCCGGCCAGGATCATCGGGGTCCCGGTGGCCAGTAGCAGCGTTGCGTACAGCGCCCGGGCGGTGGCCTCCCGCCGCGCCCGCACCCCCGGCGGGGCCGGGTCGCCTTCGACACCGAAGTTCTGCGAGCGGTTGTCGTCGGTGCCGTCGCGGTTGTCCTCGCCGTTGGCCTCGTTGTGCTTGCGCTCGTACGAGACGAGATCGCGCAGCGTGAACCCGTCGTGCGCGGTCACGAAGTTGATCGACGCCCACGGTCGCCGGCCGGAGAGCGCGTACAGGTCGGAGCTGCCGGTGAGCCGGGACGCCACCTCGCCGATGCCGCCGTGCCCGCGCCAGAAGTCGCGGACGGCGTCGCGGAAGCGGCCGTTCCACTCCGACCACGCCACCCCGAACCCGCCGACGCGGTAGCCCTCGCCGGTGGCGTCCCACGGCTCGGCGATCAGCTTCACCGTCGACAGGATCGGGTCGACGGCGATGGCGGTGAGCAGCGTCGAGTTCGGGTCGAACGGGCCCGCGTGCGGCCGGCCGAGCACGCTCGCGAGGTCGACGCGGAACCCGTCGACGCCGAAGACGGTCACCCAGTGCCGCAGCGCGTCGCACACCAGCCGCACGACGGTCGGCGAGCCGGAGTCGAGGGTGTTGCCGGTGCCGGTGATGTCGGCGTCGTGGCCGTTGCCGCCGAGCGTGTAGTACGCGGGGGCGTCCAGGCCGCGGTAGCACAGGGTGGTGCCGCCGACGCCGCCCTCGGCGGTGTGGTTGGGCACGACGTCGAGGATCACCTCGATGCCCGCGTCGTGCAGCGCCGCCACCATCGCCTTGAACTCGGTGATCTCGTTGCCGGGCACGCTCGCGTACCGCGGGGTGGGCGCGAGGAAGGCCAGCGTCGAGTAGCCCCAGTAGTTCGTGGCGCCCCGGGCCAGCAGCGGTGGCTCGTCGGCCATCGCCATGACCGGCAGCAGCTCGACGGCGGTGACGCCGATCCGCTTGAGGTGGCCGATCACCGCGGGATGGGCCAGGCCCAGGTAGGTGCCGCGGTGCTCGGGCGGCACGGCCGGGTGCAGCTTCGTCGCACCCTTCACGTGCAGCTCGGCGATCACGGTCTTCGACCACGGGATGTGCGGGCGCGCCGTGGTGGCCGGCTCGTCGGGCGGCGTGATCACCGACAGCGGCACGTGGCCCAGCGAGTCGATCTCGCTGCGCACCCCCGACATCGGGTCGTGCAGCCAGCCCCGCGCGGCTTCCAGGTTCGTCACCGAGCCGGTGATCTGCCGGGCGTACGGGTCGAGGAGGATCTTCGCCGGGTTGGCCCGCACCCCGTCCCACGGCCGGTACGGGCCGTGCACGCGGTAGCCGTAGCGCTGGCCGGGCCGTACGCCCGGGATGTGGCCGTGCCAGACACCGAACGTCTGCTCGGTGAGGGTGAAGCGGCGCTCGGTCAGCGCGTCGTCCGGGCCGTCGACCAAGCAGACCTCGACGAGCTCCGCGCTGGTGGACGCGACGGCGAACCGCACCCCGTCGGCATCGACATGGGCACCCAACGGGAAGACCGGCACGATCGGACAGGATAGGCACGTGGAGATCAGCACCGAGATCAGCGCCGTGGAGCCCGACCTGACCGATCTCGTCGTCCGCATGGACGGTGTGACGGTGCGCCGCGGTGGCGCGGTGCTCGTGCACGACGTCGACTGGGCCGTCGAGCTGGACGAACGCTGGGTGGTGCTCGGTCCCAACGGCGCCGGCAAGACCACGCTGCTGCGGCTGGCCGCCGCGGAGCTGCACCCCACCTCCGGGACGGTGGACGTGCTGGGCGAACGGCTGGGCCGGGTGAACGTCTTCGAGCTGCGCACCCGCATCGGGCTGTGCACGGGCGCGCTGGCCGACCGGGTGCCCGGCGACGAGAAGGTGCTCGACGTCGTGCTCAGCGCCGGGTACGGGGTGCTGGGCCGGTGGCGGGAGGAGTACGAGGACGCCGACACCTCCCGCGCGGAGCACCTGCTCGACGCGCTGGGCGTGCGGCACCTGGCCGATCGCGAGTTCCGCACGCTCTCCGACGGCGAACGCAAGCGCACCATGATCGCCCGCGCGCTGATGACCGACCCGGAGCTGCTGCTGCTCGACGAGCCCGCGGCCGGGCTGGACCTCGGCGGCCGCGAGGACCTGGTGGGCCGGCTCGCCGCGTTGGCCGCCGATCCGGACGCGCCCGCGTCGGTGCTGGTCACCCACCACGTCGAGGAGATCCCGGTCGGCTACACGCACGGCATCCTGCTGCGCGAGGGCGGCGTGGTCGCGGCGGGCCTGCTCGACGACGTCCTCACCGACGAGAACCTGTCGGCCACGTTCGGCCTGCCGCTGGCCGTGCAGCGCCGCCGCGGGCGCTACACGGCCTGGCTCAAGTAGCCCTAGGTTTGCCCGGGTGACGAGCTTCGTGCTGGTGCCGGGAGCCGGCGGGCAGGCGTGGTACTGGCACCGCGTCGTGCCGCTGCTCGAGGAGCGCGGCCACACGGCGGTCCCCGTCGAGCTGCCGGCCACCGACGACACGGCCGGCCTCGCCGAGTACGCCGACACGATCGTCGCCGCCTCTCCGCAGGGTGAGGTCGTCGTGGTCGCGCACTCGATGGGCGGGCTGTCCGCCCCGCTCGTGGTCGACCGGCTGGACGTCCGCGAGTTCGTGCTGGTCAACGCCATGACTCCGGGCCCGGGCGAGACCGGTGGCGAGTGGTGGGACGCGGTCGGGCAGGAGCAGGCGGCGCGTGAGTTCGCCCACGCCCAGGGCCGCGATCCGGACGCCCCCTTCGACGTGTGGGACGTCTTCTTCCACGACGTCCCGCCCGAGATCACCGCTGCGGCCAAGGCCATGCCGGAACCGGTGCAGTCCGACCGGCCCTTCGCCGACCCGTTTCCGCTGGCAGCGTGGCCGGACGTGCCGACGCGGTTCCTCGCCTCCCGCGACGACCGGCTGTTCCCCCTGAAGCTGCAGCGGCGGATCGTGCGCGAGCGGCTCGGCATCGAGGTGGAGGAGATCCCCGGCGGGCACCTCGTGGCGCTCTCCGAGCCCGTCGCGCTGGTCGAGCGGCTCCTCGATCGCGCCGGGTAGGGTCCGCTCCGTGACGGAGTTCGTGAAGCTCGAGGTCGACGGCGGCGTCGGCACGATCCGGCTGGACCGGCCCCCGATGAACGCCTTCAGCCGCCAGGTCCAGGAGGAGCTGAAGGCCTGCGCCGAGGAGGCCGCGCGCCGCGCCGACGTGCGCGCCGTGATCGTCCACGGCGGTGAGAAGGTCTTCGCCGCGGGTGCGGACGTCAAGGAGATGGCGAAGATGTCCTACGCCGAGATGGCGCCCGTGGCGCGGCGTCTGTCGGCGTGCTTCGGCGCGATGTCCGAGATCCCCAAGCCGACGGTCGCCGCGATCACCGGGTACGCCCTGGGCGGCGGCCTGGAGGTCGCCCTCGGCTGCGATCGGCGCGTCTGCGGCGACAACGCCAAGCTCGGCCAGCCGGAGATCCTGCTCGGCATCATCCCGGGCGGCGGCGGCACGCAGCGGCTCGCGCGGCTGATCGGCCCGTCCCGCGCGAAGGACCTGATCTACACCGGGCGCATGGTCTCCGCCGAGGAGGCGCTGGCGATCGGGCTCGTCGACGAGGTCGTCGCCCCCGACGAGGTCTACGCGGCGGCGCGCCGCTGGGCCGAGCAGTTCGTCAACGGCCCGGCGATGGCGCTGGCCGCGGCGAAGAAGGCCATCGACGGCGGGCTCGACACCGATCTGCGCACCGGGCTCGACCTGGAGTCCGAGCTGTTCGCGGCGCTGTTCGCCACCGAGGACGGCCGCGGCGGCATGGCCAGCTTCGTCGAGAACGGTCCGGGCAAAGCCACGTTCGTCGGCCGCTGACTCCAGCCCCTCAGGTCAGGCGAACAGCTCGGCGCTCGGCAGCGCGAAGCCGGGCCGCAGCCCGGACGTGAGCGTGTCGCCCGGCCCCACCTCGACGGCGTCGTCCAGCGACCCGCCGGTGCGGTAGACCAGGACCGTGCCGGCGGGCGCGTCGACCAGCCGCCGCTCGCCCACGTCGGAAGCCCGGTGCACGTCGCGCTTGCGGCCGATGTCGGGCAGCCACGTGGTGGGTGACCGCGCGTCGACGGCGGGATCCGGTGGGCCGTCGTGCCGAGAACCCTCTGTGGGTGCGCCGCCCAGCAGACGTCGGGCTCGTCGACGTTGCCGGGGACCGGACCCGGTCGCCGCCCCGGCCGGCCCCGCCGCTCTCCCCTGATGAGGCGGTCCACAGCCGCAGGGCGACGTCGGTGTTCCCGCAGATCCGCTCGTGCCGGAACGTCGCGGCTCCACGTGGACCACCCCGTCGACCACCTCCGAGCCGATCAGGTGGTCCTGCGCGAGGAGCTCCTCGGCGGAGATCCGCGGGTGCTGCGCCTGCACCGCCATCGCTGTCACGGGCGACAGGGTGGCCGGTGCCACCGACTGTTCTGACATGCTTGCTACCCATGAGTAGCGCCGAGGACCCGGCCCCCGACCCGCACGCCACCGCGGAGCAGGTGGAGGCCGCGCGCCACGACCGCAAGCTGGCCAACGTCCTCTACCACGACTGGGAGGCCCAGTCGTACGACGACAAGTGGTCGATCAGCTACGACGAGCGCTGCATCTCCTACGCGGCCGAGCGGTTCCGCTACATCGCGGGCGACCGCGAGTGGCCCTACGAGCGGGCGCTGGAGCTGGGCTGCGGCACCGGGTTCTTCCTGCTCAACCTCATGCAGGCCGGGCTGGCCCGCACCGGCGCGGTCACCGATCTGTCGCCCGGCATGGTCCAGGTGGCGCTGCGCAACGCTGAGCGCCTCGGTCTCGACGTCGACGGCCGGGTCGCCGACGCCGAGCGCATCCCGTTCGACGACGACACGTTCGACGTGGTCGTCGGGCACGCGGTGCTGCACCACATCCCCGACGTCGAGCAGGCGCTGCGCGAGGTGCTGCGCGTGCTCAAGCCCGGCGGCCGGTTCGTGTTCGCCGGCGAGCCGACGAAGATCGGCGACTGGTACGCCCGCCGCCTCGGCGCGCTCACCTGGAAGGCCACCACCACCGTGACCCGGCTGCCGCTGCTGAACGACTGGCGGCGCCCGCAGCAGGAGCTGGACGAGTCGTCGCGGGCGGCGGCGCTGGAGGCGCTCGTCGACATCCACGTGTTCGATCCCGCCGACCTGGAGCGCTGCGCGACCCGCGCCGGGGCGGCCGGGGTGCGCGTGGCCACCGAGGAGTTCACCGCGGCCGTGTTCGGCTGGCCGGTGCGGACCTTCGAAGCCGCGGTGCCGCCGGGGAAGCTGGGCTGGGGCTGGGCGATGTTCGCCTACCGCAGCTGGCTGCGGCTGTCCCGGCTCGACCGGGCGCTCTCCCGGGTCGTGCCGCGGGCCTGGTTCTACAACGCGCTCGTCACCGGCACGAAGCCGGTTCCGTAGTCGTACCGATGCCGTGTGCGGCTGTCGTCGTCGACGATTCCGGCCATGCGTCTGACCTGCACCGGTAGGGTGACGCCGGTACCGCGGGGGTGAACGACGATGACCGCTCGGACGACGCAGCGTCCGGTCTGGCCGGCGCGCGCCGCCACGACGACCATGATCGGCGCCGCGGAGGCCGATCTGGGCCGGCCGCTGGAGCCGTTGTGGCGCGGGTTCCTCGTCTACCGCGTGCTCACCCTCATCGGCTCGGTCGTCGTCGTGCTGATCCGGCTCGACCAGTACGCGCAACCCGTCGTGGCCGCGGTCGTGTGCGCGGTCATGGTCGTCTGGACGGGCGTGTCCGGCCTCGCCTACCTGGGCGCAGTGCCGGGCCGCAGGCTGACGCAGCGGCGTGGGTGGGTGGCGCTCGTCGACGTCGCAGTCACGGCCGCGGTCATGGCCACCACGCCGTGGGTGCAGACGCAGGCCCAGCTGGAGTCCGACGCGCCGGTCATGGGGTCGTTCTGGACCTCGTCCGTGGTGCTGGCGTGCGCGCTGGCCTACGGGATCCGGGGCGGGCTCGGGTCCGCCGTCGTGGTCTCGGCGGTGCTGGTCCTGACCCAGGCGCAGATCGAGAACGAGATCGGCGACGTCGAGCTGCTCGTCGTGGTCGGCGTGACCGTCGGGTACGCGGCCACGGTGCTGCAGCGCTCGGCGAAGCGGGTGCGCGAGGCGGCCGCGGTCGAGGCGGCCGCCGCGGAACGGGAGCGGCTGGCCCGCGCCGTGCACGACGGGGTCCTGCAGGTGCTGGGCTACGTCAAGCGGCGCGCCGCCGAGCTCGACGGCCCCGCCCGCGAGCTGGGCGTGCTGGCCGGCGAGCAGGAGATCGCGCTGCGGACGCTGCTGGTGACCGGGCCGTCGTCGGTGGACGCGAACGGCGACCGCGATCTCGCCGCTGCGCTGCGCCTGCTGGCCACCGAGCGGGTGAGCGTGTCGGCGCCCGCCGATCCGGTGCTGCTGCCCGCGCACACCGTCGACGAGCTGGTGGCGGTGGTGAGCGCAGCGCTGGCGAACGTCGCCGTGCACGTCGGACCGGACGCCCCGGCGTGGGTGTTCCTGGAGGAGACCGGCACCGGGATCGAGATCAGCGTCCGCGACGAGGGCCCGGGCATCCCCGACGGGCGGCTGGCGGCCGCCGAGGCGGAGAGCCGGATGGGGGTGGCCCGGTCGATGACGGGCCGCGTCCTCGACCTCGGGGGCGCCATCAGGTGCGAGACCGGCCCCGGCATCGGCGCCGAATGGATCATCACACTGCCGCGGAGAGGACAGCGCTGAGCATGCCGACGAACGACGCGGGCGACGACGTCGAGATCACCGTGATGGTCGTCGACGACCACCCCATCTGGCGGGAGGGCGTGGCCCGGGACCTCACCGAGCGCGGGCTGACGGTGGTCGCGACCGCGCCCGACGCGGACGCCGCGGTGCGGATCGCGCACGCCACCCGGCCGACGGTCGTGCTGATGGACCTCAACCTCGGCGCGAAGTCCGGGGTGACGGCGATCGAGGGCATCCTCGAACGGCACCCGGACACCCGGATCCTCGTGCTGTCGGCCAGCGGCGAGCACGCCGACGTGCTGGAGGCGGTGAAGGCGGGCGCCACCGGCTACCTGGTGAAGTCGGCGAGCGTCGAGGAGCTGGTGGCCGCGGTCCGGCGCACCGCCGCCGGGCAGCCGGTGTTCACCCCGGGCCTGGCCGGCCTGGTGCTGGGCGAGTACCGGCGGCTGGCCGACGAGCCGGCACCCCGCGACGGATCCCCTGCGGTGCCCGCGCTGACCGAGCGCGAGACGGAGGTGCTGCGGCTGGTGGCGAAGGGCCTCACCGCGAAGCAGATCGGTGACCGGCTGGTCGTCTCGCACCGCACCGTCGAGAGCCACGTGCAGAACACCCTGCGCAAACTGCAGCTGCACAACCGGGCCCAGCTCGTGCGCTACGCGATCGAGCAGGGGATCGCCGATTGATCTCCGTCGTGGCGGTCTGCGCCGCCCGCTCCGGGGCCGCGACCGCGCTCGCGGCGTCCGATCTGGACGTGGTGCTGCGCACGACCGATGTCGGCGAGGCCGCCGGCGTCGCGGTGGCCGCGGACGTCGCCGTCCTGGACATGGCGACACCCGGGATCGACGCGCTCGGCGCGATCGAGCTGCTCGCCGCGGCTCCCGTGCTCTCGGTGGCGGGCAGCGCGGAGCACGCTGCGGTGCTCGCGGCGGTCCGGGCCGGGGCCGCCGGCTACCTCGTGGGCCCGGTGGGGATGCTGCGGCTCGCCGACGCGATCCGCCGCGTCGTGGCCGGGGAGCCCGTCTACAGCCCGGGGCTGGCCGAGCTGGTGCTCACCGAGCACGGGCGGGCGGAGACGGCGGTGGAGCGGCTCACCGAGCGCGAGGCCGAGGTGCTGCGGCTCGTCGTCGAGGGGCTCACCGGTAAGCAGATCGCCGCGCAGCTGGTGCTCTCGCCGCGCACCGTCGAGAACCACGTGCAGAACACCCTGCGCAAACTCGGGCTGCCCAACCGGGCCGCGCTCGTCCGGTACGCCATCGAGCACGGACTGGCCTGATCGGGCAGCGGGTGAGGCGGTCGGCCCGGCCGGACCGGGAGGCCGGTGAGCGGGCCGCGCACGGCAGATCCCCCCGGGGGCGTCGCTGCAGACGCCGGCTCGCCGGGGCCCTGATCTAGGCTGCCGCCCATGACGACGATGTGGGGCGCGTCGCTGTGGAGCCGGTACCGGCGCAGGCGCCGGGACCCGCAGCAGGCCCGGTTCCTGACCCTCGCGTCGTTGCGCTGGGTGATCCGCAACCGCGCCTACACCCCGTGGTACCTGGTGCGCTACTGGCGGCTGCTGAAGTTCCGCCTGGCCAACCCGCACGTCGTCCTGCGCGGCATGGTGTTCCTCGGCAAGGACGTCGAGCTGCACGCCCGGCCCGGGTACGGGCGGCTGGAGATCGGCCGCTGGGTGCACATCGGCGACGGCAACGCCATCCGCTGCCACGAGGGATCGCTGCGGATCGGCGACAAGGTCGTGTTCGGCAAGGACAACACCGTCAACTGCTACCTGGACGTCGAGATCGGCGCGGCGACGATCGTGGCCGACTGGGTCTACATCACCGACTTCGACCACCGCACCTCCGACATCACCATCCCGATCAAGGACCAGGGCATCGTCAAGACCCCGGTCCGCATCGGCCCGGACTGCTGGATCGGCACCAAGGTGAGCGTCCTGCGCGGCACCCGCATCGGCCGCGGCAGCGTCTTGGGCGCCCACGCGGTGGTGCGCGGCGACATCCCGGAGTACTCGATCGCGGTCGGCGTCCCCGCCCGGGTGGTGCGCAACCGCAGGGTCGACTACGAGGCGGCGGCCGAACAGCGCGCGGCCCTGGCCGACATCGCTCGCAAGCAGGCGGCGGCGGTGCAGGCGCGGTTGGAGCGAGCCCAGTCGATCGAGGCCTGACGCCCGAACGGCGATCTCACGGCCCCGGATGCAGGACGAGCCGGCCGGAACGCGGAACTCATCGAACCGAACGCAGGACTCGCGGGCCGAAACGCAGGACTCGCTGATCCGTTTCGGGAGACTCGCCTGACGGAATATGGGACCCGCGCGACCGAACGCACGACTCGCGGGCCTTCAGCCCGGGCTCGCAGTGGCCGAGGCCGAACGCCCTGACTCGACCGCACGTGAGCGCACACCCCGGCTGGTGACCACTGCGGCGGTCGACACAACGGCGCGCTCGCCCGCAATCGAACAGAGTGACGGTCCGCACACATCGTGTACGGAGAGTGTGAATTGCGTCCCGGCTGGGATCAAAAAGGTGGCTTCAACCGTCATGTCGGGTGCATGGTTTGCGTGGGGGAGGAACTGGACCGATGAAGGACGACACCGTACGCCGCCTCGAGGCGCTTGTTCTGGAGATCGACGAGGTCGAGGAGTTGCCCGAGTACTCCTGCGAGGAGCAGGAGCCGGTCGGCGGGCGCACCGCCGCCTGACCCGATCCTCGTCCGGCATCCGCGCCGTCACTCGAGCCCGAACACGTTCCCCGTCGGGATCTTGGGGCGGGGCAGCTCCTGCGGCCCGCCGATGGGCGCGGCCGCGTAGACCTGCGCGGTGGCCGCGGCGATGCGGGCCCAGTCGAAGTCGGTCGCGAGTCGTTCGCGAGCGGCGCCGGCCCGCTCTGCCGCGGCTGCCGGGTCGTCGAGCACGGTCCGCACGGCCCGCACGATCCCGGTCACGTCACCCGGTTCGAACGACAGCCCGGTTCGCCCGTCCTCCACGAGCTCGCCGAGACCACCCGCGGTCGAGGTGACGAGCGGCGCACCGGCTGCGGCGGCTTCCAGCGCGACGATCCCGAACGGCTCGTACCGGCTCGGCAGCACCACGGCGTCGGCCGCGGCGACGGCGGCGGGCAGCTCCCCGTCGGGCAGGTGCCCGAGGAACGCCACGCTGCGCAGCACCCGGTGCCGCCGGGCGGTTTCCCGCAGCATGTCCGTCGCGGTGCCGGTGCCGGCGATCGCGAGCCGGGTGCCCGGGTGGCTGCGGCGGATCCGGGGCAGCGCGGCGATGAGGTCCTGGACGCCCTTCTCGTACTCGAGGCGGCCGAAGTAGAGCAGCAGCGGTGCCCCGTCCGGCGCGAGTCGCTCCCGGGTGGCCGCGACGCGCCGGGCGGGCACCCGCCAGTCCTGCGGTGTGATCCCGTTGTGCAGCACGCGCACCTTCGCGGGATCGACGTCGAACAGTTCCACTGCCTCGTCGCGCATCGCGGCCGAGCAGGTGATGACCGCGTCGGCGCGGCGGGCGAGCCACCACTCGACGGAGTGCACCTGCCGTGACAGCGGTGACGAGAGCCACCCGGCGTGCCGGCCGGCTTCGGTGGCGTGCACGGTGGCGACGAGCGGGACGCCGAGCGCGTCGGCGAGCGTGATGGCGGCGTGCGCGACGAGCCAGTCGTGGGCGTGCACGACGTCGGGGCGCCAGTCGCCGAGCCGGGTCAGCGCGGCGCGCAGCTGGGCGTGCCCCATGGCGAGGGTCCACGCGACGAGATCGCGCTCGAACTCCAGGTGTGCGGGGTCCTCGGCGACCGCCAGCACGCGCACCCCGTCGACGACGCGGTCGGTGGTGGGGTGGGTCTCGGCGTCGGTACCGGAGGGCTGCCGGCCGATGACGACGACGTCGTGGCCTGCGGCGGCGAGGTGGACGGCCAGCGCGTGCACGTGCCGGCCCAGTCCGCCGACGACGACCGGGGGGTACTCCCACGACAACATCAGCACCCGCATCAGCACAACTTACCCGCGGTAGCTCGCGACCACCGGATCAGGCGCGGACGAGCGCCCGCGCATCGACGTGCCCGAACGGTGCGGGTGGCCAGCCGGCGACGAGCCGGACCGCCTCCGCCCGTCGACCCTGCCGCAGCAGCTCGGCCAGCTCGGTGACGTGCGCTGCGTGCCCGTGCGCACGGCGACGGGCGTAGTCCGCCGCGGAGTCCTTGCTGACCATGAAGGCCCAGTCGCTGGAGAGCGCGAGCAGCGCCTCCTCGGCCAGCCGGTTCGCGAGCTGGTCGGGGGTGGGCGCGTCGGCGACGGTCTGAACGAGGGTCTTCTGCACCTGGCCGTTCAGCTCGACGAGGTCGCTGACCTGCTCGCCGGCCCACACCCGCCAGTCCTTGCCCGACCCCCACGACGAAGCGGGCAGCTCCACCGGCTCGCCGACGAACCCGGCGGCCTCGGCCCCGCGCAGCGTCGTGAGCCGCACCCCGGCGTCGGGCAGCGCCCGCAGCACCGTCTCCAGCCACGCCGGGCCCTCGTGCCACCAGTGCCCGAACAGCTCGGTGTCGAACGCGGCGACGACGAGCGCGGGGCGGCCGTGGCGGGCGTGCAGGGCGAGCAGGCGGGCGCGCACGACGTCGACGAACGCGGCGGCGTCGCGGGCGACGGCCGCGGCCGCGCGCTGCGGGTCGTAGAGCCGCTTGTCGTGCGGCGCGACGTGCCTGCCGGTGACCCGCGCCGGTTTGAGCCCGGACGGGTGGTCGTAGGTGTGGAAGTCGCGGTAGTCGCGCCCGCCCGGGTAGCCGGACTTCGGCGACCACACCTGGTAGGTCACCTCCAGGTCGCGCCCGAATGCCAGCACACCGGAGTCGCCGACCGGCCGAGCGAGCGCCGTGTCGCCGTGCAGCGCCGGGCCGTCGACGAGGAACCGGCGCACGCCCGCGGTGGCGTAGCCGCGCTCCATGCCGGGGGCGTAGCCGCACTCGGGCGCCCAGATGCCGGCCGGGCGGTGGCCGAGCCGGAGTGCGGTGTCGGCCAGCCCGCCGGCCAGCGCCCACGCGCGCACCTCGGGCAGCAGCAGCGGCCCGAACGGGTGGGTGAGCGGCCCACCGAGCAGCTCGACGACGCCCGCGTCGACCAGCGGCCGGAGCACGGCCGAGGCGCCGTGCCGCCAGCGGGCCTCGAACCGCTCCAGTGCCCGGGCAGCGGCCCGGTGTTCCCGCGCGGCCAGCTCGGGCAGCCGCGGCACGGCGCCGTGGGCGCGCAGCTGCCAGTTCCCGAGCCAGTGGTGCATGCCGCGCAGGCAGTGCGGATCGTCGAGCTGGGCGGCGAGCACCGGGGTGACCCCGAGGGTGAGCACGTCGCGGCGGCCCTCGGCGGCCAGCCGTTCCAGCAGGTCGACGACGGGCAGGTAGGAGTGCGCCCAGCTCTGGTAGAGCCACTCCTCACCGACCGGCCAGCGCCCGTGGTGGGCGAGCCACGGCAGGTGGCTGTGCAGGACGAGCGCGAACGCGCCGGGGACCGCCGTCACGGGCGCACCGCCGTCACCAGCAGATCGAGGCTCGCCTCGAGGTCGCCGGTGGTGAGTTCGAAGTCGGCGCACGTCACCGCCGCGACGTCGGCGAGCAGCCGCGGCGGCCACGTGCCGTCCCCCAGCGCGACCCGGACCTGCGCGTCGATGATCGAGCCGCCGTGGGCGGCGTCGAGCGCGCGCAGCCGCGGCCCGTGGTGCAGCCCGCGCAGCTCGATGTGCGCGAACCCCGCGCCGGCGACCAGCTCGGCGAGCTCGGCCGGGGCCAGCTCGCGGGTGTGGAACGGGTTGAGCGGGGTGTCGCGGCCGGGGGAGAACGTGATCCGGTTCGGGGTGGACACCATCAGCCGCCCGCCCGGTGCGAGCGCCCGGAAGCACTCGCGGAGGAACCGCTCCTGCTCCCACAGGTGCTCGATCACCTGCAGCGACACCACCGCGTCGACCGCGCCCGCTGCCAGCGGCAGCGCCACCAGGTTGGCGCGCAGCACGTCGAGCCGCGGGTACCGGGTCCGCACGTGCGCGACGGTGAGCGCGTCGTAGTCCACGGCCAGCACGCGGCGGGCCACCCCGGCGAGCAGGTCGGCGCCGTAGCCCTCGCCGCACCCGGCCTCCAGCACCACGAGATCGCGGCACGCCGGCACCAGCGCGCGGTAGACGACCTGGTGGCGGCGGAACCAGTAGTTCTCCTCCGGGATCCCCGGGATCGTCCGCTCGCCGGTGAGCGGTAGGTCGGCCACGTGCTCTGCCGAGGGGTGGGAACTCACGGTTGTACGGTCTCAGAACCCGGCCCGTGGACGTGACGCCGGTGCGTCGCGCACGTCGATCGGGCCACGCCCGGCCGCCGACGAGGAACGCCGGTCCCGTCTCGGGCGGGGTCGGCCCGATTTCTGCGGGAACGACCGGAAACGGGGATCGTCATCTGCGTGGCGACCGTAACGACCACGGTAACGGGGCGCTCCTAGGTTTTCTCGGGAAATGCGCTGAGCAGTCCCGCGGTGGGCGATCACAGCGCACGATCACACAGCGGTGGTCCTGAGAGAGGGGCGCTCGGTGAAAGCGCGCGCAGTGATGCTGCTGGGTCCTCGCGAGGTCGGAATACGGAACCTTCCGGTGCCGGACGAGATCGGCCCCGACGAAGCGATCCTCGAGGTAGAGGCCTGCGGGATGTGCGGTACCGACCACGAGCAGTACGTGGCTCCGTACTCGCAGTTCGGCGACGCGCCGATCGCTTATCCGTACATCCCCGGGCACGAGATGGTGGGCCGCCTGGTGCGGCTCGGCGTCGAGTTCGCGCGCCGCTGGGGTGCCGTCGAGGGCCAGCGGGTCGCGGTGGACCCCAAGGTGCCCTGCCGGCGGTGCGGCGACTGCACCTCCGGGCAGTGGCTCAACTGCACCCGGGGACCGACCTCGTACGGGTTCACCCCGGCCGCCGAGGGATCAGGGCTGCACGGCGGGTTCGCCGACTACATGGTGCTGCGGCCGGGCACCCAGATCTACCCGCTGCCGGAGCACCTCACGCCGCAGGACGCGGTGATGTTCAACCCGCTCGGCTCCGGCTTCGACTGGGCGTGCCGGGTCGGCGGGGTCGGCGTCGGCGACACGATCGTGATCATCGGCCCCGGGCAGCGCGGGCTGTGCTCTGTCCTGGCTGCCGCCGCGGCCGGTGCCTCGCGCATCGTCGTCGCCGGTCGCGGCCGGCACCCGTGGAAGCTCGAGATGGCCCGCGATCTGGGCGCCACGCACGTCGTCGACACCGACGAAACGGATCTGGCGACCGCGGTCACCGACATCACGAACGGCGATCTCGCCGATGTCGTCATCGATACCGCACCCGCCACCACCGACACGATCATGTCCGCCCTCGACTGCGCCCGCCCGGAAGGAACGATCGTTCTGGCCGCTCTCAAGAATCCGGGCGGCGATCTCGCTGCGGCCGTCACGAAAATCGCGAAGCGGAATCTCGTCGTGCGCGGTGTGCGGAGTGTGAGCGAATGGGCGAAGCGACACGCGATCGCCGCTCTCGCCGACGGCCGCATCTCCGTCGAACGCATGCACACGCACGTCGCCGATCTCGAGGAGTACGAGCACCTGGTCCGGGTGCAGGGCGGTGAGGTACCGGGGGAGCAGGCCATGCACGTCACGGTGACGGCCGCCGCCGGCGCCGTCGCCGCGAGCGCCTTCCGGCCGGTCCCGGCGCAGGCGGGGAGGGCATGACGATGCGACGGACGACCCGGGCGGCGATCGCGGTCTGCACGGCCCTCGGCGCGGCACTGGCCGGCGGATGCGCCGGCAGCACGCCGGGCGGTGCGGCGACCAGCACCGAGACGATGGAGCCGATCACCATCACGGTGTCGGACCTGGCGAACGAGCACCACTCGACCGCCGTCGGCCTGCGGGCGTGGGCCGACGAGGTCACCGCGCGCACCGGCGGGAAGGTGCGGTTCGAGTACTTCTGGAGCGGTTCGCTCGCCCCCGGCAACGAGGCGCTGGACGCGCTCGGCGGCGGCCTCGCCCAGCTGGGCGGGGTGATCCCGGACTACTTCGACCAGGAGCTGCCGACCGCTCAGTGGTTCACCGGCTTGCTGGGCGTGCTCAGCCCGGCCAGCCCGCACGGGTTCCTGCAGGGCTCGCTGGCCGCCGACGAGTTCTTCAAGCAGCCAGCGGTGGAGGCGGAGTTCGCCGAGCACAACCTCAAGGTCGTGAGCGCGGCGGTGACCGAGCCGTACAGCCTGCTGTGCACCAAGCCGTCCGAGACGCTCGCCCAGACCACCGGGCTGCGGGCGCGCACCGCCGGCGCGACCCGCAACGCCGAGCTCGCCGCGCTCGGGCTGACGGCGGTGAACCTGCCGCCCGACGACGTCTACGACGGCATGCAGCGCGGTGTCATCGACTGCACGGTGGCCGCGAAGTCGCTGATGTCCACCTACGGGTTGTGGGAGGTCGCCCCGTACTTCACACCGGTCGGCATCACCCCGGCGCTGCGGGTCAACGCGATGAACCTCGACGTCTGGAACGCACTGCCGCCCGACGTCCAGAAGGTCATGATGGACGCGGTCCCGACCTACATCGCCGGGATCGTGCGTGCCGAGCTCGACGCCTACGCGAAGCTGTTCGGCCCGGACGGTCCGGCCGCGAAGGTGCACCTGCAGAACCCGGCCGAGCTGGGTGAGCACGTGCGGCGCGCGCAGGCCGAGCGCCTGACCGGCCTGGCCGCCCACGCGCCCGCCACCATCGCGGACCCCGCTGACGAGGTCCGCCGGTTCCGCGAATCGGCCGCGGCGTGGCTCGCCGTCGTGCTGGACGACATGGGGGTCCCCGAGCCGCGGCTCGACACCCCGGAGGCGATCAGGGCGTCGTTCGTCGAGGGTGCCGCGTTCGACCTGGACCGGTGGGTCGAGCTCGTCCGCGCGAAGCGCGGCGGGAGCTAGCAGCATGGTGGCCTCGCAGGCACCGGCGCCTGCCCGCACGGCGGAGCCCGGGTGGATCCGCGGTGTCCGGCGCGCGACGACGATGGCCGGCGGCCTCGTCGGCGTCGCCGTGGTCCTGATGGCGCTGACCGTGCTCGCCGACGTCATCGGGCGGAGCGTGTTCAACAGCCCTCTGCTGGGGACGCTCGAACTGGTCGCGCACCTGTGGATGCCGATCATCGCCCTGCTGCCGCTGGCGTACGCGCAGCTGCACGACCAGCACATCCGGGTGGAGCTGCTGCTGGAGAGCGCCCGGGCGCGGGACCTGCGGCTGCTCCTGGCCGGCGCGGCCGGGATCGGCGCCGCGGCGAGCGGCTGGATCGCCTGGATCTGCTTCGGGAAGGCCGAGACGTCGCTCGCCATCGGCGAGACCGTCTCCGGGCTGCCGTGGATGCTGCTGTGGCCCGGCCGGCTGGCGGTGGCCGTCGCCTTCGCGCTGTCGGCGATCGCCTGCGTCGCCCACGTCGTGCTGCTGCTGCGGGACCAGGACCCGGCAGGCACCCTCACCGCCGCGACGCAGCCCGGCGAACCCGGCGCGGGCCGCCGGCAGGTGCCCACCGCGCTCTTCGGCGGCCTGCTCGCGGCGGCGATCTTGGCCGCTGCGCTGATCCTCGCGGGCGGGCTGCCCCGCGTCGCGATCGGCGTCGCCGGCGTCGCGCTGCTGCTCTGCCTGCTCGCGCTCGGTCTGCCGATCGGCTTCGCGATGGTGCTCACCGGCGCGATCGGGTTGGCCGGGCTGTCCGGTCACCGGGTCGCGGAGACGTCGGTCGGCAACGTCGTCTACGACGCGGTCGCGTCCTGGTCGCTCAGCGTCATCCCGCTGTTCGTGCTGATGGGGGTGGCCGTGTGGCGCGGCGGCCTGACCGCGAAGGCCTACGCGGCGGCCCGCGCCTGGCTGGGCAGGCTCCCCGGCGGGCTGGCGGTCGCCACCAACTACGCCGGCGCCGCCATGGCGACCAGCAGCGGCAGCACCATGGGTGTCACGTTCGCGCTGGGCCGCATGGCGCTGCCGGAGATGTTCAGGTCCGGTTATCACCCGCGGCTGGCCACCGGATCGGTCGCGATGGCGGGCACGCTCGGCCAGGTCATCCCGCCGAGCATCCTGCTGGTCGTCTACGCCGGGGTGGCTTCGGTGCCGGTCGGCCCGCAGCTGCTGGCGGCGATCGTGCCGGGCGCGCTGCTGGCTGTCGGGTTCAGCGTCGCGATCGTCGGCTGGGCGGTGCTGCGACCGCAGGTGGCCCCGCGGGCGGCCGGCGCAGCCGGCGTCACCTGGCGCGAGCGGTGGCGCACGCTCGCCGGTGCGGGGCCCCTCCTGCTCGTCGCCGCGCTCGTGCTCGGCGGGATGCTCGGCGGGATCTTCACCGCGACCGAGGCTGCGGCGTGCGGCGCGGTGATCGCGCTCGTGGTCGGCTGGCTGGGGCTGGGGCGGGAGCACCGCAGCGTCCGCGGGGCGGTGCGGTTCGTCAGGTCGACGGTCGCCGACAGCGTCGCAGCCGTCAGCGGGCTGTTCATCCTGATCGCGGGATCGCTGCTGATGGGCCGGTTCCTCACGCTCAGCGGGGCCGCGCACGCGTTCACGTCGTGGCTGCTCGGCCTGCAGCTGGACCGCATCGGGCTGCTGCTGACGCTCGTCGTGATGTACGTCGTGCTCGGGATGTTCCTCGAGTCGCTGCCGATGATCCTGCTGACCGTCCCGCTCCTGCAGCCCGCGCTCGAGGCCCTGGGCGTCGACATGGTCTGGTTCGGCGTCTTCCTGATCATCATGTGCGAGATCGGGATGGTGTTCCCGCCCATCGGGATCATCACCTTCGTCGTCCACCGGATGGTGCAGGACCCCGAGCTCAACCTGGGCAGGCGCGTCGGCCTCGGGGACGTCTTCCGCGGCGTGCTGCCGTTCGTGGCCGCCGCGCTGGTCGTGACGCTGGTCCTCATCCTCTGGCCGGAGATCGTCCTGTGGCTGCCGCGGACGACGGAGTGAGAACGCCGGACCGAGGTTCGGCGAGGGATTCGGAGATGACAGTGCTGACGGGGGAGTACGAACCCAGTGCGCGGCCGTGGGTCCGCGAGCAGGTGGAGCGCTACGAGTCGAGCGGCGGTCGGGAGGGCAATACCTCCAACGGTGAGCCGCACGTCCCGGTCGTGATCATCACGTCGGTCGGGGCGAAGTCGGGCAAGCTCCGCAAGAACCCGGTGATCCGCGTCGAGCACGACGGGTGCTACGCCGCGGTCGCGTCCAAGGGCGGGGCAGCCCAGCACCCCGGCTGGTACTGGAACTTCCTCGCCCATCCGCTGGTCCAGCTGCAGGACGGTCCGCAGCCGCGGCTGTACCGGGCGCGCCCCGTCTCCGGCGACGAGCGCCGGCAGTGGTGGGACCGCGCCGTGTCCGTCTGGCCGGCCTACGCCGAGTACCAGGCGAGGACGGACCGCGAGATCCCCGTCTTCGTCCTCGAGCCCGCGGACGAGTCCGATCAGGAGGGAGAGCGATGAGTGGGAACGGTTGGGCGGACGGACTCGTCGCGGTCGTGACGGCCGCAGGCGGTGGAATGGGCGGGGAGATCGCCCACCGGTTGGCGCAGGAGGGCGCCGCGGTCGCCCTCAACGACCGGGACGAACAGCGGCTCGCCGAGACGGCGGAGCGCGTCGCGGAGGAGACGAAGGAGGTCATCACGGTCCCGGGGAACGTGACGCGCCGGGCCGACGCCCAGCGGCTGTTCGACGCGACGCTGGAGCGCTGGGGCCGGGTGGACGTCCTCATGAACATCGTCGGGGGGATCAAGGGCCCGGTCGTGAACCCCATCTGGCAGATCTCCGAGGAGGAGTGGGAGATCACGATCGGGATCAACCTCCGGTCGATCTTCCACTGCACGCAGCTCGCCGCCGTCGAGATGATGAAGCAGCGCTCCGGCAAGATCGTCAACATCGCGTCGTCGAGCTGGGCGGGCGAGCCCGCGCACGCCCACTACGCCGCGGCCAAGGCCGGTGTCGTGGCCTTCACG
Source organism: Pseudonocardia thermophila (assembly GCF_900142365.1). Taxonomy (GTDB): domain Bacteria; phylum Actinomycetota; class Actinomycetes; order Mycobacteriales; family Pseudonocardiaceae; genus Pseudonocardia; species Pseudonocardia thermophila. The sequence goes on from NZ_FRAP01000003.1 coordinate 323,883, forward strand.
CGGTCGGTCGCCGCGCAGCTGGGCGAGTACAACATCAACGTCAACGCTATCGCGCCCGGGCCGACGAAGCGGCAGGTCGACGTCCAGGCGACCACCGCGGGGACCACGGTGCGGACCGGCTCGGTCCTCGACCACCACGTCGGCTCGCTCGGCCGCACCAACGAGCCCGCGGACATCGCGAACGCCGCGCTGTTCCTCGTCTCGGAGGCCAGCCGCAACATCTCCGGCGAGCTGATCACCGTGGCGAGCGGGTTCAACCCGCACCTGTGACGGTCGGTCGGGGCCGCCGCCGTACGCTCGCGGCATGGTCGCCCCCGACGAGCTGACGCTGACCAGCGTCGCGAACCGCCGGGTCAAGGACCTGGTCCGGCTGCGCACCCGGCGCGCCCGCGACGAGTACGGCGTCACCCTCGTCGAGGGGCACGACGAGCTGCGGCTCGCGCTGCGGGCCGGGGTGGTGCCGCGCACCCTCTACTGGGCGCCCGGCCTGGTGACTCCGGCCCGCCGCGGGGTCGTCGACGAGCTGGCCGACGCCGGGGTGCCCGTGGTGGCGGTCAGCGACGCGGTGTTCGCCAAGATCGCCTACCGCGAGTCGCCCGACGGCCTGCTCGCGGTCGCCCCAGCGCCCGGCCGCCCGCTCGGCGAGCTGACGCTGCGGCCGGACGCGCTGGTGCTGGTCTGCGAGGGGATCGAGAAACCCGGCAACCTGGGCGCGATGCTGCGCACCGCCGAGGCGTTCGGCGTCGACGCCGTCGTGGCCGCGTCCCCGGTCACCGACTTCGGCAACCCGAACGTCGTGCGGGCCAGCAAGGGCACGGTGTTCTCCGTGCCGGTGGCCGCCGCGCCCAGCGCTGAGGTGCTCGGCTGGCTGCGCGCGCACGACCTCGCCGTCGTCGTCACCACCCCGCAGGGCGACGCCGCGCTCGCCGCCACCGACCTGACCGGGCCGACCGCCGTCGTCGTCGGCGCGGAGAGCACCGGGGTGACCGACCTGTGGCTGGAGCAGGCGGACGCCCGCGTCGTCATCCCGATGCGCGGGCGGGTCAACTCGCTCAACGCCGCCGCCGCGGCGGCGCTGGCCCTCTACGAGGCGCAGCGCCAGCGCGGCTGAGGGGATCGACGCTCTGCTGCCAACGCCCCGATCGGGTGGTCCGTTCGGCCTCGGCCGGGTGGGGCTTCGTCCGTTAGGTGAGAGCTTCGGCCACTGAAGGTTAGAAGTCGGCAAGAAGGGTCCCGCTGTCGGATTTCCTTCCGTACCGTCGGTGATGCGAGCGGGACGGAAGGTGGTGCGACGCGATGACCTGGGTGCACTGGGTGGCGATCGGCCTCGGATCGTGGTTCGCCGCGAGCTTCCCCGCCGCGCTGCTGTTCGGCCGTCTGCTGCGCGGGCGGGACCCGCTCGACGCCATCCCGGTGATCGCCGACATCGATCGACGGCCCCTGCCGCCCGCGCTGCGCGTCGCCGAGGCCCCGACCGTCACCAGCTGAGTCATCAAGAGCCGGGTCATCAACAGCGAGTCACTCCGGTCCGTTCATGACCGAGAGGACCCCGCCCACGCAGAACCGCAGCCAGCCGAGCAGTGTGCGGTCGTCCAGGTTCAGCGGAACCGGCGGACCGCCGAGCACCAGCTGCGCCGACCGCCCCGCGAGGAGCGCGTCGCGTAGGCCGGCGGCCAGCTCGGGCGTTGCGGTGATGGTCACGCCGTCGTGCGTGACGCGCTGCGTGCCCGCGTCGGCGGAGGCGACGTCGGGACCGGTGGCGAGCACGTAACCGCAGCCGGAGCGATCGTCGAACCCGGTCACGACCATGCGGGCGGCTCCGGTGAGTGTGAGGGTGGTCCCGCTCGACGGGACAGCCGTGCCGGGATCGGGTAGAAATGTGACTCTAACGCTGCCGCCTGCGCTCGTGGTGAGCAGTTTCACCGCTCGCCGGCGTTTCCTGGCTGCTTACTCGCTGGTAACAATTGCGGGCAGGTGCAGGCCCCGTCGCGGCCCCGGACGACGACGGTGGCAGAGTCCGATCCAGCGTCGCTCGGCAGAGCGTCACCGGCAGGAGGTCGAACGTAATCCGATGAACATCGTGGTGCTGGTCAAGCAGGTGCCCGACACCTACTCGGAACGAAAGCTGAACTCGGACGGGATCCTCGACCGTGAGGCGTCCGACGCGGTGCTGGACGAGATCAACGAGCGTGCGGTCGAAGCTGCGCTGCAGCTGAAGGAGGCCAACGACGGGTCTGAGGTGACCGTCTTGACGATGGGGCCGGACCGCGCCACGGACGCGATCCGCAAGGCCCTGTCGATGGGCGCCGACAAGGCCGTGCACCTGTCGGACGAGGCGCTGGCCGGCACCGACTACATCGGCACCGCGAAGGCGCTGGCGAAGGCGCTGGGCAAGGTCGAGGGTGGCTACGACGTCATCTTCGCCGGCAACGAGGCCTCCGACGGTCGCGGTGGCGCCATCCCGGCGATGGTGGCCGAGCTGCTGGGCATCCCGGCGCTGACCCACGCGCAGGAGGTGTCGATCGAGGGCGGCACGGTGAACGTCACCCGCGCGACCGACGACGGCATCACCAAGCTGACCGCGCAGCTCCCCGCGGTGATCAGCGTCAACGAGAAGATCAACGAGCCGCGTTACCCGTCGTTCAAGGGGATCATGGCGGCCAAGAAGAAGCCGGTGACCACGCTGTCCATCGCCGACGCCGGCATCGACGCGTCCGAGGTCGGGTTGGCCAGCGCGCTGTCGACGGTCACCTCCGCTGCGCCGAAGCCGCCGAAGAGCGCCGGCGAGAAGATCGAGGACGAGGGCGACGGCGGCACCAAGATCGCTCAGTTCCTGGCCGCGCAGAAGCTGATCTGAGCCGGACGACGGGAAAGAGAGAACCGACATGGCAGAGGTCCTGGTCCTCGTCGATCACGTCGACGGCGAGGCGAAGAAGGTCACGTACGAGCTGCTGACCGCCGCGAAGGCGCTGGGCGAGCCGGCCGCGGTCGTGGTGGGTCCGGCGGGGACCGCCGGCAAGCTGGCCGACGGGCTGAAGGCGCACGGCGCGGAGAAGATCTACGTCGCCGAGACCGACTCCACCGACTTCCTGACCCCGCAGGTCGACGCGCTGGCGTCGCTGGTGGCGGCGAAGAACCCGGCCGCGGTGCTGATCGGCGTCTCGGCCGACGGCAAGGAGATCGCCGGCCGGCTGGCGGTGCGCACCAACTCGGCGCTGCTGTCCGACGTGGTGGGCGTCTCGGCGTCCGGCGTGTCGCACTCGATCTTCGGTGGCGCGTTCACCGTGGAAGCGACCTGGAAGGGCGACCACCCGGTGATCACCGTGCGGCCGGGCGCGGTGGAGATCCAGGAGAGCGCGGGCGCGGGCGTCGAGGAGGCCGTCTCGGTCTCCGCGTCCGGGGTGCGCTCGGCCACCGTCGTCAGCCGCGAGCCGATCGTGGGCGGCGACCGGCCGGAGCTGACCGAGGCGTCGGTCGTCGTCGCCGGTGGTCGCGGTGTCGGCTCGGCGGAGGACTTCTCGGTCGTCGAGGCGCTGGCCGACGCGCTCGGCGGCGCGGTGGGTGCTTCCCGCGCGGCCGTCGACTCGGGCTACTACCCGCACCAGTTCCAGGTGGGGCAGACCGGTAAGACCGTCTCGCCGCAGCTGTACATCGCGCTGGGCATCTCCGGCGCGATCCAGCACCGCGCCGGCATGCAGACCTCGAAGACGATCGTCGCGGTCAACAAGGACCCCGAGGCCCCGATCTTCGAGATCGCCGACTTCGGTGTGGTGGGTGACCTGTTCAAGGTCGCGCCGCAGCTGACCGAGGAGATCAACAAGCGCAAGGGCTGAGCCCCTCCGCCGCTTCGTGAACGAACGGCACTCTCGTCCACCCCGAGTGGACGAGAGTGCCGTTCGTTGCGTTCGGAGCAGGTCCGCACCCGACGGCGTCTAGGCTGAGGGGCTGAGAACCGTCTCCCGACCGAGTGAGCCCGTGACCACCTACCTCGACCACGCCGCCACCACGCCGATGCTCGACGCCGTCGTCGCCGAGATGTCGGCCGCGATGCGCCGCACCGGCAACGCGTCGTCCCTGCACGGGTCCGGGCGCCGGGCCCGCCGCGCGGTGGAGGAGGCGCGGGAACGGATCGCCGCCGCGCTGGGCGCGCGGCCGTCGGAAGTGGTGTTCACCGGGGGCGGCACCGAGGGGGACAACCTCGCGCTGAAGGGCCTGTACTGGGCCCGCCGCACGGAGGACCCGGAGCGCACCCGGGTGCTCGTGTCCGCCGCCGAGCACCACGCCGTCCTCGACGCCGCCGAGTGGTTGGGCGAGCACGAAGGGGCCGAGGTCGAGCTGCTGCCCGTCGACGAGCTCGGCCGCGTGCATCCCGAGGTGCTGGCCGAGGCGATCGCCCGCGACCCGGGCCGGGTGGCGCTGGCGTCGGTCATGTGGGCGAACAACGAGGTCGGCACCGTGAACCCGGTGCGCGAGCTGGCCGAGGTCGCGCACGCGGCGGGGGTGCCGTTCCACACCGACGCGGTGCAGGCCGTGGGCATCCTGCCGGTCGACTTCGCCGCCTCCGGCGCCGACGCGCTGGTGTTCACCGGGCACAAGCTCGGCGGCCCGTACGGGGTCGGCGCGCTGCTGCTCGGGCGCTCGGTCGAGGTCACCCCGCTGCTGCACGGCGGCGGTCAGGAGCGCGACGTGCGCTCGGGCACCCTCGACACCCCGGGCGTGGTCGGGCTGGCGACCGCTGTGGAGATCACCGTCGCCGATGCGCAGCGGCGCACCGAGCAGCTCACCGCCCTGCGCGACGACCTGATCGCGCGCGTGCTCGCCACCGTCCCGGACGCCCGGCTCAACGGCGATCCCGGCACCGGCGAGATCGACGGCGGCCCGTCGCGGCTGCCCGGCAACGCGCACCTGTCGTTCCCCGGCTGCGAGGGCGACAGCCTGCTCATGCTGCTCGATGCGCAGGGCATCGAGTGCTCCACCGGCTCGGCCTGCACCGCCGGGGTGGCGCAGCCCAGCCACGTCCTCATCGCGATGGGCGCGGGGGAGAGCATCGCGCGCGGCTCGCTGCGGTTCTCGCTCGGGCACACCTCGACGCAGGCCGACGTGGACGCCGTCGTCGCCGTCATCGGGCAGGTGGTGGAACGGGCGCGCCGCGCCGGTACGGCCGCCGGGGTGCTCTGATGCGCGTACTGGCCGCGATGAGCGGGGGGGTGGACTCCGCCGTCGCGGCGGCGCGGGCGGTCGCGGCCGGCCACGACGTCGTCGGGGTGCATCTGGCGCTGTCGGAGGTGCCGGCGACGCTGCGCACCGGGGCCCGGGGCTGCTGCTCCAAGGAGGACGCCGGCGACGCCCGGCGGGCCGCCGACGTGCTCGGCATCCCGTTCTACGTGTGGGACTTCGCGGCGCGGTTCGCCGAGGACGTCGTCGAGGAGTTCGTGGCGGCGTACGCGGCCGGGCAGACGCCCAACCCGTGCCTGGCCTGCAACCAGAAGATCAAGTTCGCGGCGCTGCTGGACAAGGCGCTCGCGCTGGGGTTCGACGCCGTCTGCACGGGGCACTACGCGCGGCTGCAGGACGGCGTCCTGCGCCGCGCCGTCGATCCCGACAAGGACCAGTCGTACGTGCTGGCCGTGCTGGGCCGCGAGCAGCTCGCGCACGCGATGTTCCCGATCGGCGACACCCCGAAGCCGCAGGTGCGCGCGGAGGCCGCCCGGCTCGGGCTGCGCGTGGCCGACAAGCCGGACAGCCACGACATCTGCTTCGTGCCCTCCGGCGACACCCGCCGGTTCCTCACCGCACGGATCGGTGTGCGGCCGGGCGCGATCGTCGACGCCACGACGGGGGAGCGGCTGGGCGAGCACGACGGCGTGCACGGCTTCACCGTCGGCCAGCGCCGCGGCCTGGGCCTCACTCGCCCCGCGCCGGACGGCCGCCCGCGCTACGTCACCGCGATCGAGCCGGAGACCGGCACCGTCCGGGTCGGCCCGGCGACGGCGCTGGACGTGCGCACGATCGACGCCACCGCGCCCGTGTGGACGTCGGGCGAGCCGCCCGCCGCGACGTTCGACTGCACGGTGCAGGTCCGTGCGCACGGCGGGCTCGCTCCGGCGACGGTGCACGTCGCCGGGGACGCGGTGGCGATCGAGCTGGGCGAGCCGCTGCGCGGCGTCGCGCCCGGCCAGGCGGCCGCGTTCTACCGCGGCGACGTCGTGCTGGGCAGCGCCCGCATCACCGCCACCGGCGCCTGATCAGGTCACCGCCGACGCGGCGAGCATGCCCTCCTGGTCGGCCGACACCCCGCCCTCCTCGGTGCCGGACGGTCGGACGTGGAACCAGCGGCCGGGCGTCAGCTCCACGATCGCCCCGCCGGTCACGCCGGGTGCGGCGACCGCGGCCGCCGGAGCAGCGTCGACGGCGGCGAACATCTCCTCGGCCCCATCGCGCGCAGCCGGTCCGCGGTGAGCGACTGGTCCTTTCGGCCGCACGAGGATCCCGACGACCAGCGGCCCGGGCCCGCCCTCGTCGGTCAGCGCGGAGCTGGTCGTGCCGGTGCGCAGGGTGCACGGCACGCCTTCGAACCGGGTGCCCACCGCCCGCACGTCGACGTCCTGGAAGCCGCAGTCGGCGTGCACCCACGCCTCGGTCTCGCTGATCGGCGCGCGATGCCCGACTTCTCCGAGCCGACGGCCGCCGCGCCGACTCCGCGGCGATCGCCGTCGTGCGCTCGAGGATCGGGCGCAGGCCGGTGGGTGCGTCGGTCTTCGCGCGCCCGATGTGCGGGGTGATCGCGTCGGCGAACACGGCGACGTCGGCGGGGTCGGTTCCGCGCCCCCGGAGTCGGGCCGGGGTGAGGTCGATGGCGCGCAGCGCGTCGCAGGCGCAGGTCGCTGCGGTGGGGTCGGGGAGGCGGGGACCGGGACGGCGCGCGGGGCGGGCGACGAGCTGGTGCACGAGCGCCACGGCCACGACGGGGGCCAGCAGGAGGACGCGACCGCCGCGGGACGGCTGGGACATGCCAGCTCCTCCTGGGGTGATCGGCCACCGGGGAAGCCGCGGGCGGGGGCCGTTCGTCGCGGGTCGTACCGACAACTGCGAACACCGGACGCAACGGCACGGCCGGCTCCGCCACGGAACGGCGCGCAGCGCACCGGGGCCGTTCGGCGGAGCGAGCTGCTCCCCGCACCGGTTTCGCCGTGCGCCACCCACGATGCCCGACCTGCTCTGCGGGACCGCGGGCGACGCTGGTAGACACGCTGACATGCCCGATCCGGACGACCTCATCGCCAAGGCGCTCGCCGAGGCCGGGCTCCCGACGGAGGTGCCGGGCGCCGAGGAGGACGACCCGCTCGCGCGCGCGTTCGCGGCGGCCGGCCTGAAGCTGCCCGACACCGAGCCGGAGCCCGAGCCGGACCCCGACGAGGAGGTCGAGAAGGCCCTCGCCGACGTGCAGAAGCGCGGGCCCGCGGTCGTGGCGGAACGGGCCCCGGAGGACGACGGCGCGGTCGAAGTGCCGCGCTGGCCCGCCGGCACCGCGACCGCGGTCGGCTCGATGCCGGGCACCGATCCGCGGGAGGCGGCCGCGATCGTGGCCGGCGAGTTGCCCGGTATGCCCGCCCTGCCGGAGCTGCCCGCGCGGGGCGCCGGCTCGGACATGATCGGTCGCACGGGGGCGCTGCTCGTCGATCTCCCGCTGGAGCTGAAGGCTGGCCGGTGGACGGTGGCGTCGCGGCCCGGGAAGGACCGCCGCCGCGCGATCGACGTCCTGCGCGGTGACATGGACGCCTTCGACGAGGCCTGCGACCCGGTCCGCCCGGAGTTCGTCAAGATCGCGGTGGCCGGGCCGTGGACGCTCGCCGCGGCGGTCGAACTGCGCACCGGGCACCGGGTCATCACCGACCGCGGCGCGGTCCGCGAGTTCGCGCAGAGCCTCACCGAAGGCCTGCGCCAGCACGTCGCTGAGGTGGCCGCGCGCCGGGAGGCGGCCGTCGTCGTGCAGCTCGACGAACCCGCGCTGCCCGCGGTGCTCGCCGGCACGCTCCCGACACCGTCGAAGCTGGGCACGGTCGACGCCGTCCCCGAGCCGGAGGTGGCCGATCTGCTGCGCGAGGTCGTCGGGGTGCTGACCGGGATCGGCTCACCCGTCGTCGTGCACTGCTGCGCCGAGGACGCGCCGCTCACGCTGCTGCGCGACACCGGCGCCACCGCGCTGGGCATCGACGCGACCCTGCCCTCGCTGAGCGGGCCGACCGCGACGGTCGCCGCGCTGGACGCCGTCGGCGAGGTGTGGGACGCGGGCGTGCCGCTCCTGCTCGGGATCGTGCCGAACGTCGACCCGCGCAAGCCGGTCACGTCCCGCAAGCTGGCGGAGCGGGCGTTCGAGCTGGCGGACCGGCTCGGGTTCGCGCGTGAGCGGCTGGCCGAGCTCGCCGTGCCCACCCCGTCGTGCGGGCTGGCCGGGGCGGATCCGGCGTGGGCGAAGCAGGCGCTGCAGCTGTGCCGAGAGATCGGCGAGGGGTTCGTCGACCCGCCGGAGGGCGATGCCGACGAGGTGGACGGCGAGAAGTGACCGGCGGGCGGTGACCGACGCGGGGCCGAGGACGAGGGGGCGAGGACGAGGGGCCGAGGACGAGGGCTGACGCCGCCGGACACCGTCGGTGGGGGTGGATACCCTGCCCTCGTGAGCGAACCGACGCCGGAGATCCGGGAGCGCTACACCGCGCTCTCGGCCGAGGTTTCCGATCACCTCTTCCGCTACCACGTGCTCGACGCGCCGATCATCAGCGACGGCGAGTTCGACGCGCTGTGGCGAGAGCTGCTGGAGCTGGAGGAGACCTACCCGTCCCTGGTCACGCCGGATTCGCCCACGCAGAATGTCGGTTTCAGGTTCTCCACCGAGTTCGCCGCGCACGACCACCTCGAGCGGATGCTCAGCCTCGACAACGCGTTCTCGCCCGACGAACTGCGGGCCTGGGCGGAGCGGGTGGCGCGCGACCTCGGCGGGATCCACCCGGGCGAGCTGCACTACCTGTGCGAGCTGAAGATCGACGGTCTCGCCGTCAACCTGCTGTACGAGGACGGCCGGCTCACCCGCGCGCTCACCCGGGGCGACGGCCGCACCGGCGAGGACATCACGCTCAACATGCGCACGCTCAAGGAGGTGCCGGAGCGGCTCACCGGCACCCCGGAGTACCCGGTGCCGAAGCTGGTGGAGGTGCGCGGCGAGGTCTACTTCCGGCTGGAGGACTTCGAGGCGCTCAACGCGCAGATGGCCGCGGCCGGCAAACCGGTCTACGCCAACCCGCGCAACACCGCGGCCGGCTCGCTGCGGCAGAAGGACCCGCGCATCACCGCCCAGCGCAACCTGCGGCTGATCTGCCACGGCTTCGGCAAGCGCGAGGGCTTCGCGCTGGAGCGGCAGTCGCAGGGCTACGACGCGCTGCGCGCCTGGGGGCTGCCCGTCTCGGAGCGCAGCGTCGTGCTCACCGGCATCGACGAGGTGCTGCGGCACATCGAGTACTGGGGCGAGCACCGCCACGACATCGAGCACGAGATCGACGGGGTCGTGGTGAAGGTCGACGAGGTGGCGCTGCAGCGGCGGCTGGGGGCCACGTCCCGGGCGCCGCGGTGGGCGATCGCCTACAAGTACCCACCGGAGGAGGCCACCACCACGCTGCTCGACATCCAGGTCAACGTCGGGCGCACCGGGCGGGTCACCCCGTTCGCGGTGATGGAGCCGGTGGTCGTCTCCGGGTCCACGGTCTCCATGGCCACGCTGCACAACGCCAGCGAGGTCAAGCGCAAGGGCGTGCTGATCGGCGACCGGGTGGTCATCCGCAAGGCGGGCGACGTGATCCCCGAGGTGCTCGGTCCGGTGATCGAGGTGCGCCCGCCGGACGCCCGGGAGTTCGTCATGCCCACCCACTGCCCGGAGTGCGGCACCAAGCTGGTGCAGCAGAAGGCGGGCGACGTCGACCTGCGCTGCCCCAACCACCGCTCCTGCCCCGCCCAGCTGCGCGAGCGGCTGTTCCACGTAGCCGGTCGGGGCGCCCTCGACATCGAGGGCATGGGGTACGAGGCGGCCACCGCGCTGCTGCAGTCCGGGGTGATCCGCGATGAGGGCGACGTCTTCGCGCTCACCGAGGAGCAGCTGCTGCAGGTCGACCTGTTCCGCAAGAAGGACGGCACCCTGTCGGCCAACGGGCAGCGGCTGCTGCAGAACCTGCAGGCGGCGAAGGACCGGCCGCTGTGGCGGGTGCTCGTCGCACTGTCGATCCGGCACGTCGGGCCAACCGCGGCGCAGGCGCTGGCCCGCGAGTTCCGCTCGATGGACGCCATCGAGGAGGTGGCCGAGCGGGTGCGGGTGGCCACCGAGGCGGCCGGGCTCGCCATCACCTCCGACGGGTCCGCCGGGGACGACGAGGAGGACGAGGCGCTCGAGGAGGCGCTCGAGGAGACCGTCGCCGACGCCGCGCAGGCGGCGGGGGAGGCGGCCGCCGGAGCCACCGGGGACGACGCTGAGGCGCGGGCCGCTGCGGAGAAGGCGGCGAAGGCCGCGGCCCGGGCGAAGGCGAAGGCGCTGCAGGAGGCGCTCGCCCCGCTGGCCGCCGTGGAGGGCGTCGGGCCGACGATCGCGGCTGCGGTGCGTGACTGGTTCTCCGTCGCCTGGCACCGTGAGGTCGTCGCGAAGTGGCGCGCGGCCGGGGTGCGCATGGTCGATGAGGTCGACGAGTCGGTGCCGCGCACGCTGGAGGGGCTCTCGATCGTCGTCACGGGCTCGATGGAGGGGTTCTCGCGCGACGAGGCGAAGGAGGCGATCACCGCGCGCGGTGGCCGGGCAGCGAGCTCGGTGTCGAAGAAGACGGCGTTCGTCGTGGCCGGCGACTCGCCCGGATCGAAGTACGACAAGGCCCTGGAGCTGGGCATCCCCATCCTCGACGAGGAGGGTTTCCGGGTGCTGCTGGAGAAGGGCCCGGAGGCTGCGCGGGAGGTCGCTTCCGTGGGCGGCTGAGTACCCGCGGGTATGATCTTGGCAGGTCGGACCTGTGCCGAAGACGGCGCAGCTCAGGTGCCGACTATCCTCGGTCGTCATGGGGGTGGCTCGGTGCTTCAAGCAGTTCTGAACGGGTCGCGTCCCGCCGACGCCCATCCGGCGCTGCCGGTGCTGGCCCGGCACCTCGCGCGCGACGCCCGCGACGTGGCCCGCCTGGGCATCACGTCGGTGCACGTGCATCCGCGCGATCCCAACCTGCAGGAGACGCTCGATCCGATGTACGTCGGCGACGTGGTCGCCGCGATCCGGGCCGAGGTGCCCGGGATGGAGATCGGCGTCACCACCGGCCGCTGGATCGAGCCCGATCCGGCGCGCCGCGTCCAGGCCGTGCGGGCCTGGGGCCACCTCGGCATCGGCAAGCCGGACGTGTGTTCGGTGAACGTGCACGAGAGCGGCTGGCTCGAGGTCTGCAAGGCCGCCACGTCCGTCGGCATCGGGGTCGAGCTGGGCGTGTGGACGATGGGCGACGCGGTGACGCTCCGCAACAACGGGGTGCCGCCGGGGACGACTCGGGTGCTCGCCGAGTCCACGGTGTCCGATCCCGAGACCGCGACGGCGGAGGCCGTGCGGATCATGCGCGCGCTCGGGCCGATCGACGTGCCGATCCTGCTGCACGGCGAGGAGGACGGCTGCTGGCCGGTCCTCGAGTACGCCATGCGGCACAACCTCGACACCCGGATCGGGTTCGAGGACGTGCTGGTGCGGCCGACGGGGTGGCTCGCGACCGGCAACGACGACCTCGTCCGTGAGGCGCTGCGGATCAAGAAGGAGCTGAGCGCGGAGCGGCGCTGACCGCCCTGGCCTGGTCGACTTTGGGAATTGCAACAGATTTTCCGGTGATAGCGTGTTCCACGCCGTGGCACTTTGTGGGATGCGCGCAATACCGTGAAGCCCATGGGTGCCTTGGCTGCCATCAGCCGCCGCGTTCGTGACGTCGCCGGACTTCTGACCCAGCCGATCCTCCCGGACGATGTGCTGGGCACGATCAACCCGCTGTGGTCGCGCTCCGAACCCCACGCCCGGATCGTCGAGCTGCGGCGGGAGACACCGGACACCACGACGCTGGTGCTGCGTCCCGGCCGCAGGCGCCCCCGGCACGTCCCTGGGCAGTTCGTCGGGATCGGGCTGCAGATCGACGGCGTGTGGCACTGGCGGACGTACTCCATCACGTCCCGCCCGGACGACCCGCACCTGGCCGTCACCGTGACCGCGGTGCCCGGTGGGCTGGTGTCCGGGCGGCTCGCGCACGCCACCCCTGTCGGCACCCTGGTGCGGATCGGGCCGCCGTCGGGCGAGTTCGTGCTCCCCGATCCGCCGCCGGAGCAGCTGCTGATGGTCGGCGCCGGCAGCGGCATCACGCCCATCATGGGCATCGTCCAGGACCTGGCCGCGCGCCGTCCCGAGCTGCTCGACGGCGCGGTGCTCGTCCACGCCGACCGCACCGAGCGGGACCTGATCTTCGGCGCGGAGCTGCGCCGGATCTCGGCCGCGACCGGTATGCGGCTGGTGCCGTGGCTGTCCGCGAGGGCCGGGCGGCTCTCCGCCGAGGCGCTCACCGACGCCGTGCCCGACTGGGCGGCCCGCCTGACCTACGCGTGCGGCCCGGCCGGGCTGCTGGACACGCTCACCGAGCTGTGGGAGCGCTCCGGGGACCCGGAGAGCCTGCGCATCGAGCGGTTCGTCCCGCCCCCCGTCTCCGCCGAGGGCGTGCCCGGCGGCCGAGTGCGGTTCACCGTCAGCGGCATCACCGCCGAGGCCGCGCCCGGGCAGGGCCTGATGGCCGCCGGCGAGGCCGCCGGCGCGCTGCTGCCGAGCGGCTGCCGCATGGGCATCTGCCACACCTGCGTCGGCGTCCTGCGCTCCGGCGCCGTGCGCGACCTGCGCACCGGCGACCTGCACGACACCCCTGACCAGTACGTCCGCACCTGCGTCAACGGCGCCGTCGGGGACGTCGAGATCGAACTCTGAAGGAAGACCATGACACTGCCGAAGGCCGCGACCACGCTGGCTCCCATCGCACTGGTGGGCCCCGGCACCCACACGACCACCGCGCCGTCCAGCTCGTCCGAGCACCTGACGCCCGAGCAGATCGAGCAGATCGGCAAGGAGCTCGACGCGCTGCGCACCGAGGTGATGAACTCCCTCGGGGAGAAGGACGCCAAGTACATCCGGCGGGTCATCGCGACGCAGCGCGCGCTGGAGTTCGGCGGCCGCGCCGTCCTGCTCTTCGCGCGGTTCCCCCCGGCGTGGCTGCTGGGCACCGCGGCGCTGTCCGTCGCGAAGATCCTCGACAACATGGAGATCGGGCACAACGTCCTGCACGGCCAGTGGGACTGGATGCGGGACCCGAAGATCCACTCGACGACGTGGGAGTGGGACCACGCCACCCCGGCCGCGGCCTGGAAGCGCACCCACAACTACGAGCACCACACCTTCACCAACATCCGGGGCAAGGACCGCGACCTCGGCTACACCGTCCTGCGGGTCACCCCCGAGCAGGAGTGGAAGCCGATCGCGCTGATCCAGCCGCTCACCAACCTCGGCCTCTCGCTGATCTTCGAGTGGGGCATCGCCCTCTACGACCTCGAGTTCGACCGGCGCGCTGCCGGTGAGATGCCCGAGGAGGAGGCCAAGGCGCAGATGGCGGCGTTCCGCCGCAAGGCGCTGCGCCAGATCGCCAAGGACTTCGTGCTCTACCCGGCGCTGTCCGGCCCGCGCGGGTTCCTCGCGACGGCCGCCGCCAACCTCGTCGCGAACCTCGTGCGCAACGTGTGGTCGCACGCCGTCATCTTCTGCGGGCACTTCCCCGAGCCGACCGAGACGTTCGAGGAGAGCCGCCTGGAGGGCGAGACCCGCGGCGAGTGGTACGTCCGCCAGATGCTCGGGTCGGCCAACCTCTCCGGTGGCCCGATCTTCCACATCATGACCGGGAACCTCTCCCACCAGATCGAGCACCACTGCTTCCCGGACATGCCGAGCAACCGCTACCGCCAGATCGCGCCGAAGGTCCGCGAGATCTGCGCCCGGTACGGCCTGCGGTACAACACCGGCCCGCTGCCGAAGCAGTACTTCAAGGTGCTGAAGAAGATCGCCCGCCTCGCCCTCCCCGGGGGGAAGTGACCGGGGAGCCCGAGCCGCGGTCCCCGGGCCGGCGAGTCGTCCCTTGCGGTACGGCGAGTTGCCCGGAACAGGCTCGCGAGTCGTCCCGTACCGGTGGGTGAGTTGCCCCGACGAGGCCGGCGAGTTCCCCGTACGGGGACGGTGAGTCGCCCCGTTGAGGACGGTGAGTTCGCCCGTGCGGTGCGTCAGGTCGCCCGGCCGGGTGGCCGAGCCGAGAAGGGGCGGGGAGCTCGTCATCCCCTCTCGGGGGTGCTCGCCCTGCCGGTCGGGGGTACTCGCCCTGCCGGTCGGGGGAACTCGCGGTCCTGGTCCGGCGAACTCGCCGTGCGCGTCGGCGCGACTCGCGTCGGGGAGACCGCAACTCGCTGCCGGGAGAACCACGATCCGCCGTCAGGGTTCCGGCGCCGCCGGGGCGGGGGAGCCGGGGAAGCGCAGGGCCAGCGCCAGCTCGAGGCGGCGCACCGGGTCGTCCATGACCTCGCCGAGGAGGTCGCGCAGCCCGGCGAGGCGGTAGCGCACCGTCTGCGGGTGCACGTGCAGCAATCCCGCCGTGGCCGTGACGTCACCGTGCGCGTCGAGCCAGGCCCGCAACGTCTCCTCGGCCCGCGCCGCTGCGCCCGCCGGCAGCTCCCGCAGCTTGCCGAGCGCACGTTCGCGCAGGTCGTCGGCCACCTCGGGCTCGGAGTGGACGAGGAGATCGAGCAGGTGCTCCTCGGCGTGCACGATCTGGGCGTCGGGTTCGACGACGCCCGCCCGGTGCAGCGCCCACACCGCGCTGGCCCGGGCGATCGACCGGTGCGCCTCGGCTGGTTCGACGGCCGGGCCGAGCACCGCGGACCGCCCGCGCAGCCCGACGGTGATCCGCTCCATGCCGGCCTCGTCCGGTGCGGCGACGACGACGATCCCGCACGGCCCGAGATCGGCTCCGACGGCTCCCGGCAGGCGTCCGGCGACCGCGACCGCCTCCTCCAGGGCGAGCGCGACGACCCGGGGCGGCAGGTGCCAGCCCGCCTGGACGGCGGCCGCCTCGATCTCCGCGAACGGCGCGGGCGGGCGCCGGGCCAGCACCTCGACGAGCGCGTTCCGGCGCGCCTGCACCGATCCGACGCGGCTGGCCTCCTCGGCGAGCCATCCCTCGGCCGACGCCGCGGAGACCTGCTCGATGTAGGTGAACAGCGCCTCGGCCAGCCGGAAGATGACCTCCGGCGGCAGGGCGGAAGCGGTCTCGCTCGCGGCCAGCCGCCGCCACAGGGTGCGGCTGGAGACCTGGTAGGTGGCCTGCAGCGCGGCCAGCGTGCGGCCCTCCCCGTGCTCGAGCTGGCCGAGCGAGCGGTAGATGCGCACGTCGTCGAGCGGCTGGTCGCGGCCGAGCAGGTCGAGGAACTGGTTGAGCGCCACCGTCACGCCCTCGGTGATGCGCATGCCGAACCGCCCGGTCATCGGCCGGGCGAAGTCGGGCACCTCGGCGCGCACCGCGGCGATGATCTCCTCGGAGGCGCCCTCCAGCTCGGGTCGCAGCCGCTCGGCCACCCAGGCCGGCACACGCGCCCACGGCCGGTCGAGTCCGTCCGGAGACGTCGTGCTCACGCCGTCAGTATCGTCGTGACGATCCCCGCGAGGTGGGCGAGCCGGGCCACCTCCGACGGCCGGAACGCCGGACCACCGACCCGCCCGACGACCAGGGCCTGCGGGGCCGTGCCCATCGGGGCGGCGGCGAGCTCGGTGTCCAGGTCCTTCCACGGATCGGGCACCCAGTACTCGTCCGGGTCGATCACGATGGCCTTCTTCAGCGGCAGCCACGGCAGGTCACCGGCGCGCGTCTCGGGCGCGGCCGTGCTCTCCGCGAGCCGGTACGACCGCCCGTCCTCCCGCACGACGACCAGCGCCCACCCGGCCCGGAAGATGCGCGGCACCCCGTCGGCCAGCAGCTTCAGCCCGTTGCCCGGGTCGGCGGTGATCGCCTCGATCAGCTCCAGCTCGCGGTGGGTGTCGAGGTGGCCGGAGTGCGGGCGCACCGACTCCACCTGCACGCCCGGTACCGACTCGGCCGCGGTGATGAGCACGTCCGGGGGGCGCCCCGGCGGCAGCTCCACCGCGAGGTCGTCGACGGCCACGCCGCCGATGCGCTCCACCACGTCCACGCCGAGGATGTCGGCTCCGGCGCCGCCGAGCGCGGTCGCCACCGCACCCAGGCTGCCGGGCTGGTCCGGGAGCACGACCCGGAGCAGGAACGACACGCCGCTCGTCCTTCCGCCGCTGCCTTCGTAAGGCGCGTCCCGGGACCGGGCCGCGCCGCTGCAACCGGGCGTCCGCGGACACGCCGACGGATGATTGTCTCAGGCGCCGTCCACCCGGGTACATCCGACGCGCGCAGCGCTCATCGGGTGTCGGGGCGGCGGTGGCTGCGACGGTGCCGACGGGCCGCAACGGGCCAGGACTAGACTCGCCGGGACCACGGCGGATCGGGCGCTGCAGCCTCCGCCGATTCCCCGAATGCTGTGCAATCCCCTGGAGGGACATGTCCGCCGATCCCGGAGCCACGGGCCCGACGCTGGGGCGCGACGAGGTCGCGCACCTGGCCCGGCTGGCCCGGCTCGCCGTCACCGAGGACGAGCTCGACCTGTTCGCCCGCCAGCTCGACTCGATCATCGAGTGGGTCGCCAAGGTCGGCGAGATCGCCGCGGCCGACGTGCCGCCCACCTCGCACGCGGTGCCGCTGCAGAACGTGTTCCGGCCCGACGAGCTGCGCCCGGGGCTGACCCAGGAGCAGGCGCTCGCGGGCGCCCCGGCGAGCCAGGACGGACGCTTCCGGGTGCCGCGCATCCTGGGGGAGGAGCAGTGAGCGGCCCGGTGACGACCTGCCGAGGAGGCGCGCGGGGAGTGAGGAACGAGCGACTGAGCACCGGGGGAGCAGGTCGTCGCCCTGACCGGCCGCGAACCCGTCGGAGCGAAGCGGAGGCCGTGTCGCAGTGACGTCGGAACTGATCCGCAAGACCGCGGCCGAGCTGGCCGAGCTGATCCACAGCAAGCAGGTCTCGGCGGTCGAGGTCGCGCAGGCGCACCTGGACCGCATCGCCGAGGTCGACGGCACGATCCACGCGTTCCTGCACGTCGCCGCCGACGAGGCGCTGAAGTCCGCCGCGCTGGTCGACGAGGCGCTCGCGGCCGGTTCCGAGCCGGCGTCGCCGCTGGCCGGAGTGCCGCTGGCGCTCAAGGACGTCTTCACCACGATCGACATGCCGACCACCGCCGGGTCGAAGATCCTGGAGGGGTGGCGGCCGCCGTACGACGCCACGGTCACCAAGAAGCTGCGCGCGGCCGGGATCACGATCCTGGGCAAGACGAACATGGACGAGTTCGCGATGGGCTCGTCCACCGAGTACTCGGCCTACGGACCGACGCGCAACCCGTGGGACCTCGACCGGGTGCCCGGCGGGTCCGGTGGTGGCTCGGCGGCGGCGCTGGCCGCGTTCGAGGCGCCGCTGGCGATCGGCACCGACACCGGCGGCTCGATCCGCCAGCCCGCCGCGTTCACCGGGACCGTCGGCGTGAAGCCCACCTACGGCGGCGTCTCCCGGTACGGCCTCATCGCCTGCGCGTCGTCGCTCGACCAGGGCGGCCCGTGCGCGCGCACCGTGCTCGACGCGGCGCTGCTGCACGAGGTCATCGGGGGGCACGATCCGCTCGACTCCACTTCGATCGACCAGCCGGTGCCCGCGGTCGTCGACGCGGTCCGCCAGGGCGCCTCGGGCGATCTGTCCGGTGTGCGGGTCGGCGTGGTGCGTGAGCTGACCGGCGAGGGCTACCAGGCCGGCGTGCAGGCCGCGTTCGACGCGGCGGTGCAGCAGCTGGAGAAGCTCGGCGCCGACGTCGTCGAGGTGAGCTGCCCGACCTTCCCCACCGGCATCGCCGCCTACTACCTGATCCTGCCGAGTGAGGTGTCGTCGAACCTGGCGCGGTTCGACGCCATGCGCTACGGCCTGCGGGTCGACCAGGGCTCCAGCGCCGAGGAGGTGATGGCGGCCACCCGCGAGTCCGGGTTCGGCCCCGAGGTGAAGCGGCGCATCATGCTCGGCACGTACGCGCTGTCGGCCGGCTACTACGACGCCTACTACGGGCAGGCGCAGAAGGTGCGCACGCTGATCGCGCGCGACTTCGCCGCCGCGTTCGAGCAGGCCGACGTGCTGGTCTCGCCGACCGCGCCGACCACGGCGTTCCCGCTCGGCGACAAGCTCGACGACCCGCTGTCGATGTACCTGAACGACCTGGCCACGATCCCGACGAACCTGGCGGGCACCGCGGCGCTGTCCGTGCCGTGCGGGCTTGCGGACGGACTGCCGACCGGCCTGCAGGTGATGGCGCCCGCGATGGGCGAGGCCGTGATGTACCGGGTCGCGGCGGCGTACGAGGCCGCGCGCGGGCCCGCACCGACGCCGGAGGTGACCGCGTGAGCGCTCCCGTGTACGACCTGGTCGACTTCGACGAGGTCGTGGAGAAGTTCGACCCGGCGCTCGGGCTCGAGGTGCACGTCGAGCTCTCGACGAAGACCAAGATGTTCTGCGGCTGCCCGACGACGTTCGGGGCCGAGCCGAACACCCAGGTGTGCCCGACCTGCCTGGGGCTTCCGGGTTCCCTCCCGGTGGTGAACAAGGCGGCGGTCGAGGCCGCGATCCGCATCGGGCTGGCGCTGAACTGCTCGATCGCGCCGTGGTGCCGGTTCGCCCGGAAGAACTACTTCTACCCGGACATGCCGAAGAACTTCCAGACGTCGCAGTACGACGAGCCGATCGCGTTCGACGGCTACCTCGACGTCGTGCTGGACGACGGGGAGACCTTCCGCGTCGGCATCGAGCGGGCGCACATGGAGGAGGACACCGGCAAGTCCGTGCACATCGGCGGCGCGGACGGGCGCATCCACGGTGCCGAGTACTCGCTGCTGGACTACAACCGCGCCGGCGTGCCGCTGATCGAGATCGTCACGAAGCCGATCCTCGGCACGCGGGAGCGGGCCCCGGAGATCGCTCGCGCGTACGTCACCGCGCTCCGTGACCTGATCAAGGCGCTCGGCGTGTCCGACGTGCGCATGGACCAGGGCTCGCTGCGCTGCGACGTGAACCTGTCGCTGGCGCCGCGCGGTTCGGGTGAGCTGGGCACCCGCACTGAGACGAAGAACGTCAACTCGCTGCGCTCAGTGGAACGCGCGGTGCGGCACGAGATGTGCCGGCAGGCGGGCGTGCTGCTCGCCGGTGGCGAGGTCGTGCAGGAGACCCGGCACTTCCTGGAGGACACCGCGAGCACCCGGCCCGGCCGGCGCAAGGAGACCTCCGAGGACTACCGCTACTTCCCCGAGCCCGACCTGGTGCCGATCGCGCCGTCGGAGGAGTGGATCGAGGAGCTGCGGGCCACTCTGCCGGAGTTGCCGTGGGCGCGGCGGGCCCGGCTGCAGAAGGAGTGGCAGCTCTCCGACGAGGAGCTGCGAGACCTGGTCAACGCCGGCGCGCTCGACCTCATCGAGGCCACGGTCGCGGCCGGAGCACCCGCCGACGACGCTCGCGCCTGGTGGGTGGCGTACCTGACCCAGCAGGCGAACGCCCGCGAGATCCCGCTCGACGAGCTGCCGATCACACCCGCCCAGGTGGCGCGCGTGATCGAGCTGGTCAAGTCCGGCGAGCTGACCAACAAGCTGGCCCGGGAGGCGGTCAACGGCGTGCTCGCCGGTGAGGGCGACGTGGACGAGGTCGTCGCCAAGCGCGGCCTCGCCGTCGTGTCCGACGAGGGCGAGCTGGTGGCCGCCGTCGAGGCCGCGCTGGCCGCGCAGCCCGACGTCGTGGAGAAGATCCGCGGCGGCAAGGTCCAGGCGGCCGGGGCGATCGTCGGCGCGGTCATGAAGGCCACCGGAGGCAAGGCCGACGCCAAGCGGGTGCGGGAGCTGATCCTCGAACGCTGCAGCTGAGCAGGTGTCCCCGGTGGTGCCCGAGGCGGTTCAGCCCGGGTCCGCCCGGTGGACCAGGCTCCCGACGAGCCCAGCTGTGCACAGCAGCGCCGCACCGGCGAGCGGGGCGACCGGTAGGCCGGCGTCGATCAGCACGCCGGCGACCGCGGCGGCCACCGTTGCGCCCACGTGCCGGACCGCGTTGACCAGCCCGCCGACGGCACCGGCGCCGTCGGGCGGTGCGTGGCCGGCCGCGTACCCGGTCAGGGCGGGCAGCGTCCAGGAGACGCCCAGCCCGCAGGCGACGAGGCCGGCGGCGAGGAGCGGTGTCCGCGGCTCGCCGGCGAGCGCGGCGGCGATCGCGGTGAGCCCGAGGGCCGCGGCGGCGAAGCCGAGCCGGATCGGCAGCAACGCTCCGAACCGCGCTGCCATGCGCCCGGTGAGCACCGGGTTGACGGCGATGAGGAGGGTCATCGGCAGCAGCGTGAGCCCGACGACCACCGCCTCCGCGGCCAGGAGCAGCGGCACGGAGAACAGCACGGTGGTCAACGCGTAGTTGATCACGGTCGCCCACAGGGCCGCGGCCCGGATCGGCCGGCTGGCCCACAGGGACGCCGGGAGCAGGCGCACGCGGGCCCGCTGGTCCAGCCAGGCGGTCGCCACGCCGGCGGCCACCGCTGCCGCGCCCGGCAGCAGCGCCGTCCACTGCTGCTGTCCGGCCTGCGTGATCGTCAGCGTCATCAGGCCCAGCGTCAGCGCGAGCCCCAGGTGCGGTGCCAGGGTGAGCGGCCTTCGGGTCGCCGTCGTCGCCGGGCCCCGGCACAGCCAGAGCACCACGACGGCGAGCGGGGCGTTGATCAGGAAGACCGACCGCCAGCCGCCCAGCCCGACCAGCCAGCCGCCGACCACCGGCCCAGCCGCCATGGCCGCGCCGCTCACCGACGCCCACACCCCGATCGCGCGGGCTCGCTGCGCGGGCTGCGGGTGGCCGATCGTCACCAGGGCCAGCGAGCTCGGGATCATCGTGGCCGCGAACAGGCCCAGCCCGGTGCGGCCCACCAGCAGCGGCCCGATCCCGGGCGCCAGGGCACAGGCCAGGGAGGCCAGGCCGAACCCGACCGTGCCGAGCACGAGCACCCGGCGGGGGCCGAACCGGTCGGTGAGCCCGCCGCCCAGCAGGACCGCGGAGGCCAGCGCCGTCGTGTACGCGGTGGTGGCCCAGCCCACCCCGATCACGTCGGTGTGCAGCGACGCGATCAGGTCCGGTTCGGCCACCGCGAGCACGGTGACGTCGAGCAGCACCATGAAGTAGGCCAGCGAGCAACCGGCCAGGACGAGCCGGGTGCGGGGCGTGGCGGCGACGACCGGTGAGCCGGGCACCGATCCTCCTCTCCGAGCGGGACGGACTCCGCCAGGTTCACCGGGAGCTCACGACGGTTCGACCGGCTCGGCCGAATCGGGTGTTCGGAGAAACCGAACGCCGGCCTAGGCTGGTCGGCGTGCGCGTCGAGCACCTGCGGACGGCGATCGCGCTGATGCGGTACGGCACCGTCAACCGGACCGCCGCTGAACTGGGGCTGGCTCCGTCCTCGGTGTCGGACCGGGTCCGCCGGCTGGAGTCGGCCCTCGGCGCGGCCCTCTTCCGGCGGGATCGGGACGGGATGCACCCGACACCGGCGGGACGGGCGTACCTCCTCGCCGCCGCCGAGGGGCTCGACGTGCTCGACGCGGCGGCCGCCCGGCTGCGGGAGCCGCTGACAGCAGTGACGGTCGGCGCCCAGGTCGCGATCTGCGACGCGGTGCTGCCCGATGTGCTGGCCGTCCTCGAGCGCCGCTGGCCCGGGCTGACCGTGACCGTCAAGCCCGACTCCGACCGGAGCCGGCTGCTGGACGGACTGCTCCGCGGCGAGCTGGACGCCGTGCTGCTGCTGGACACCGGGCCTGCGCTGGGCGATCTCGGTTACCCGGTGCCCGACTCGGACCTGACCCACGCCGATCTGCGCGCCGTCCCGATGGTCGCGGTCGCCGGACCGGGGCATCCCCTGCTCGGCCACCCGGTCCGCCCGGCCGATCTCCGCCGGGACGCCACCCTGCTCGGGCAGGAGTCACGGTGCGCGTTCTGGCTGGCCACCCGGCGGTGGCTCGGTCCGGGCACGCAGCTGACCGCGGTCGGCGGGCTCGCCCAGGTGCGCGACTGGGTCGCGGCCGGGCGCGGCGTCGCGGTGCTGCCCGGCTTCGCCGTCCGGGACGACCTGGCGTCGGGTCGGCTGGCCGCGCTGGACATGGCTCCGCCGCCGTTGCAGCTGCGCCTGGTCTGGCGGTCCTCGCGCGGTGCGACCGAGCCGGTGCGCACCCTGCTGTACGCCCTGTCGCAGGCCTGAGCCGTCGGCGAACGCTCAGCCTGCGCTCAGGTCCGGCAGGCATGCTGGGTTCATGACGATCCTTGACCACCCGTCGCGGGTGACGTCCGGTTCGGCGACGCGACGGGGGGTCCGTGCGGTGGCCGCGGACGCGGTGGCGGTGCAGGGCCGCGTCGCCGCGGTCGCGGACGGCGTGGGCGACACCGAGCAGGCGGCGCTGGCCGCGCGCGGCGCGGTGGACGTGGCGGTGCACGTGGCTGCGGCCGGCCGGGGCCCGCTGGCGGCCGTGCTCGCCGCGGCGGCTGCGGTGCGGCAGTCGACGGAGGCAGGCGACGCCGTCCTCGTCGTCGCCGCGGGCCGCGCGGACGGCGGCTGGGACGTGGCCTGGGTCGGCGACGCCGTGGCGCTCCTGCACGACGGGCGCGTGGTGCGCCCGGTGACGCACGAGCACACGGTGGCGGCCCAGTTGCGCGCCCAGGGCGTGCGGGTTGCGCCGCAGTGGGACAACGTGGTGACGACGAGCCTGCGCACCGTCCGCCCCGACGAGGTGGGGACGGCGTCGTGCCCGCCCGGCACCCTCGTGCTGCTCACGGACGGGGTGCACCGCACACTCGAACCGGGGGAGATCGCCGACGCGATCACCGGTTCCCCGGATCCGCAGCGAGCCGCGGAGCGGCTGGTCGAGGCGGCGCTGGCTGCGGGCGCGCAGGACAACGTGACCGCGGCGGTGCTGGCCGGCTGAGCCGCTGACCCGACGGTCAGAGCTCGCGCAGGTCGCGCACGGCGATGACCGTCTGCCCGCTGTCGCGCAGGTTCCGCAGCTGGGTGGCCGGGTCCGCGGGCAGCGAGGTGGGCGGGTTCGCCGGGACGTGCGCCTCCGGCGTGCTGCGCGGCCGCATCCGGGCGGCCGTGAGGCCCATCGCGATCACGATGAGCACGACCGCCGGGATCCGCGCGTTCATCAGCAGGCTCGCGCCGGTGAGCACCAGGACGACGAGCTGCACGAGGTCCAGCAGGCGGCGCTCCCGCATGCCGACCGTCCCTTTCCGATCTTGCTTGCTCCCTCGGGGCGAAGCGTGATGACCGCGTCAGGCCTTGCTGGCACCTCCCGCAGGCGGCTGGATGTGGATGACCCGGTCGTCGGTGGGGCCGGGCTCGCCGCCCGCCTTGTTGACCGTGCCGAGCCACAGCAGGCCGTCCCGGCTCGGCGCGGCCGCGGAGAGCCTGCCGTACGTGCCGGCCAGCAGCGTCTCGGGATCACCGGTGAACCCACCGGTCGGGCCGGGGCGCAGCACGAACAGGGACGCGTCCTGCGTCTGCGCGATCGCGAGCACCCCGGGTGCGGCCATGCAGCCGGCCACGCCGGGCCGGTTCGGCCACGTCCAGGCCGGGGCCGGCAGCTCGCCCGGCTGGACCCGGTGCAGCACGTCCCGGCCGGCGGCGTGGTCGGTCACCCACACGATCTGGCTCTGCGGATCGACGCAGATCCCGCCCGGATCGGTCACACCCGACGACAGGACGGGTGAGCCGGGCTCCGGGTTGCCCTGGCCGGGCTTGCCGAGCGTGTCGATGCGCAGCACCTTGCCGGCGGTCGAGCGCGGGTCTGCGCCCGCCCCGCCCGCGTCGCCGGTGGCGACGAGCAGCGACCCGTCGACGTCGACGACGAGCGCCCCCGCGTTGTGCGTGGCCCCGCGCGGGATCCCGGCGAGCACCGGCTTGGGCGGTTCGCCCGGGGCGATGCGCACGACGCGGTTGTCGGTGCGGGTGGTGATGTAGGCGTAGAGCAGCTGGTCCTCGTCGTAGCCGGGGGAGAGGACGAGGCCGGTCAACCCGCCGCCGCCGGTCGGGTCGACCTCGACCGTGGTGATCAGCTGCGGGTCGCGGCCCTTGCGCACCTTCAGGATGCGGCCGGTGGTGCGTTCGCCGACGATCGCGGTGTCCGGCTCGGGCAGCGGGGCGACCGCGCCGACCGGTTCGAGGCACGTGGCCACCACCTGCGGATCCGGGTCGGGGCAGCGCACCTGCGGCGTGGACTGCCCGCCCCGGCCGGGGGAGCCCGGCGCATCCGGGTCGGTCGGTGGCGCCTGGGGATCGGGGATCGTGGGCGGCCCGCCCAGCTCACCCCGGTTCTCGATCTTCTCGCGCCACTCCCGTGGTCCGTTGTCGGGGAACGTCGCGCACCCGGCGACCAGGAGCGTGAGCGCCACTGCGGCGACCGCGCGTCGCATCCGTCCCACCCGTGCGAGGGTAGAACCGGCGAGGTAAGCGGCGGGTGAGGGACGATCCGGCTACCCTCCCCGCATGACGGACTCCACGAGCACGATCCCCGACTTCAGCCAGGGGTTCGGCGCCTCGGACTCCACCGCGACGACGCGCCCCACTCGCCGCGCGCTGGCCTGGAACCCGGCGACCGACGTCGGGCTGCTGATCCTGCGGTTCGTCGTCGGCGGGATCGTGTTCGCGCACGGCATGCAGAAGGTCTTCGGGATGTGGGGTTACCCGGGGATCGGCGAGTTCACCCGCTCCGTGACGGCGGCCGGCTACCAGCAGCCGGTCGCGCTGGCGTGGGCCACCGGCATCGCGGAGGTGGTCGCCGGCGCGTTCGTCGTCCTCGGGCTGATCACGCCGCTCGCCGCCGCCGCGATCCTCGCCATCAAGATCAACGCGGTGGCGTTGGCGGTTGGTGCCGGGGCGGCCCTGCTGCCGCAGATGGCGCCCGTCGCCGTCGAGGGCGACGTCGTGCTCGGTGCCGCGGCCGCCGCGCTCGTGCTCACCGGGCCCGGCCACATCGCGCTGGACAACGGGCGCACCTGGCACCGGCGGCCCGCCCCGTGGGGCGTGCTGGCGCTGATCATCGGCGTCGCCGTCGGCGTGCTGGTGTACGTGCTGATGCGCGGTTCCGTCGCTGGGTGAGCTGGGACTCCGTGCTCGCGCGCCGGCTGGGCGCGCCGGTGCGGGTGCTCCGACGCGCCCCGCTCGCCGGCGGGTACGTCGCGCGGAGCGTGGAGCGGATCGAGCTGGACGTCGGCGGCCGGCCACGCACGATCGTGCTCAAGCGCACCGACCCGACCGAGGTCGCGGCGATGCGCGCGCTGGCCGTGGTCCGCGGGATCCGGCGCGGCCAGGCGCTCGCGATCGGGCCGGACTGGCTCGTGCTGGACCACGTCGACGGCACCCCGCTCGACCCGGCCGAACCGGTGCCCGCCGAGATCTGGGAGGTGCTCGCCCGGGTGCACGCGCAGTGGTGGGGCAAGCGCCCGCGCGGGCTGCCCGTCGTCGATGCGCCGTTCTGGCGCAGCCTGGTGGACCGCACGCTGGTCGCCGTGCGCGGCGGCGCCGAGCGGACCGGTGAACCGGAGTACCGCGCCGCGGCACGGGCGCTGGCGGGCTGGCGCACCGATCCGGTGATCGAGGCGGCGCTCGCGCTGCTGCCGCGCACCCTCGTCCACTCCGACGTGCACCGGGGCAACGTCCTGGTCGATGCCGACGGGCCGGTGCTGATCGACTGGGGCAACGCCCGGGTCGCCCCGGCCGACGTCGACCTCGCGGTCCCGTCGGCACAGGCCCCGTGCCCCACCGAGCCGTACGAGGAGGCGTTCGCGCAGATCACCGGTGGTGCCGACCGTCGGACCGCGATAGCGCAGCCGTGGGCGTGGCTGCACGTCCACGTCCAGTACCTCGGCTTCGCCGCCGATCACCTCGGTGCCACCCGGGTGGCCGAGATGATCGACGAGGCGAGCCGCGCGCACGCCCGGCTGCGCAGCGTGCTGGGCTGACTGCCCGGTTCAGTGCCGGCCGAGCAGGTTGTCGGCCACGTTCTGCAGGTGCGCGCGCATCGCCTCCTGCGCCCCCTCGGGATCGCGGTCGTGCAGCGCCTCGACGATGGTGGTGTGCTCGGCGTGGTAGCAGGCCCGCCGCTGCGGTGTCGACGTGCGCCGTTTCAGGCTGCCCCACACCGGTAGTGCCCGGGCCGTGTTCATCACGTCGAACATCGTCATCAGCAGCCCGTTGTGCGCGGCGAGCGCGATGGCGCGGTGCAGGCGGGCGTCGGCGGCCTCGAACGATTCGAAGTCCTCCGCGGCCCCGCCGGCGTCCAGCTCGGTGCGGATGCGGGCGAGATCGGCGCTCGTGGCGATGCGCGCGGCGAGCGCCGCGACCGGTGGTTCGATGACCAGCCGGACCTGCATGATCTCCGCCGGGCTGGTGTCCGGCGGTGCGTCGCCTGCCGGTCGGTGCCCGACGTCGGTGCGGAACGTGCCCCGGCCGACGTGCCGCTCGATCAGCCCCTCGGACTCCAGCGCGTCGAGCGCGCGCCGGATCGTGCTGCGCGGAGCGGACAGCATCTCGGCCAGCGCCCGCTCGGTGGGCAGCTTCGCGCCCGGTCCGAGGGTGCCGTCCGCCGCGCCCTCGTCGAGCAGGGCGCGCAGCTGCTGTTCCACGGTCCGCACGCCCGCACGGTATCCCATCGAACCAATCGAAACCAATTCATTGGGATACATCCCACCTTGGACAGGCGCACGGTGACGGAGTACGGTCCCGAGTGGGCTTGATTGGTATCAATGGTTCAGATTGGTTCAACGCGATGAGACTCGTGACCTTCTCGACCGGCGACGCACCGCGGATCGGTGCGGTGGTGGAGCGGTCGGGCGCCGACGCGGTGGCCGACCTGTCCGCCGCGCTCCCCGCCGGCACCACGGTGCTCGACGTGATCGAGGGCTGGGCGGAGCTGGCCGCCCAGGTCGCGGCCGCCGCCGAGGCGGCCACCACCACGTACCCGCTCGACCAGGTCGATCTGCGCGCGCCGTTCACCCTGCGCCGTGACATGTTCTGCGTGGGCAAGAACTACCGCGAGCACGCGATCGAGTTCGGCCGCTCCGGCTACGACCAGCCGGACCGTTCAGAGGAGCTGCCCGAGCACCCGATCGTCTTCACGAAGGCGACGACGTCGCTCAACGGCCCGTTCGACGACGTCGAGTCCCACCCCGGTGTCACCAGCGAGCTGGACTACGAGGCCGAGCTGGGCGTGATCATCGGCCGCGGCGGGCGCGGCATCTCCCGCGAGGACGCCTACGACCACGTCTGGGGCTACACGATCGTCGACGACATCACCGCCCGCGACCTGCAGCGCCGCCACAAGCAGTGGACGATCGGCAAGTCGCTCGACACCCACTGCCCGCTCGGCCCGTACGCGGTCAGCGCCGACGAGGTGCCGGACGTGGCCGCGCTGGTCGTGGAGTCGCGCGTCAACGGCGAGCTGCGGCAGTCGGCCCCGGTCAAGGACCTGATCTTCGACATCCCCGAGCTGATCGCGACGCTGTCCGCGGGCATCACGCTGCTGCCCGGCGACGTCATCGCCACCGGCACGCCGGCCGGTGTCGGTATCGGCTTCGATCCGCCCCGCTTCCTCAAGAGCGGAGACGTCGTCGAGGTCTCGATCACCGGCCTCGGCGCCCAGCGCAACCGCATCGCCTGATCCCGAACGAAAGGACCGACGTGCAGGTCAACGGCAAGGAACTGGCCGTCGAGATCGACGGCGACGGCCCGGCGGTGCTGCTCGTGCACGGCCTGGGCGGAACGAGCAACTTCTACCAGGTGCAGGCCGACGCGCTCGCCGCCGACCACAAGGTGGTCCGGGTCGACCTCGCAGGGGCCGGCCGCTCGCCCGTGCCCGCGGGCGAGATCAGCATCGCCTCGCACGCCGACGATCTCGCCGCGCTGCTCGACGCGCTGCAGATCCCGTCGGCGGCGGTCGTCGGGCACTCGATGGGCACGCTCGTCGTGCGCACCCTCGCTGCCCGCCACCCCGGAAGGGTCACCGCGATGGCGCTGCTCGGCGCCGTCGCCGAACCGGCCGAGGCCGGCCGGCAGGCCCAGCGCGACCGCGCCGCCACCGTGCGCGCCCAGGGCATGGTGGCCGTGGCGCCCGGTGTGGTCGCCAACGCGCTGTCCGAGACGACCCGGCGCGACCGGCCGGAGGTGGCCGCGTTCGTCCGGGAGCTGCTGATGCGCCAGGACCCGGAGGGCTACGCCCGCAACTGCGAGGCGCTCGCCGCCGCCACCGACCCGGGCCCGATCGACTCCGCGGTGCCGCTGCTGCTGATCACCGGCACCGACGACAAGGTCGGCCCGGAGCAGGTCTCGCGCGATCTCGCCGCCGCCCACGGCGGCGCGACCGTCGAGATCCTGCCCGGTGTCGGGCACTGGACGGCGCTCGAGGCCGCGGGCCCCGTCACCGATCTGCTGCGCAAGTTCGTCTGAACGCTCCCGAGTCCAGGGCCGAGTCCCACCCGAGTTCCCTCAGAGACGAGGAGACACCCGCCATGAGCGCGATCCTGTTCCGCAACGTCAACATCCTCGACTCCACCGGCGCCGACCCGTACCCGGGCGACGTCCTCGTCGAGGACGACCGCATCGCCGCCGTCGGCACCGTCGATCCCGCCCGGGCCGCCGGCGCCCGCGTCATCGAGGGGCGCGGCCGCACCCTCATGTCCGGGCTGTGCGACGCGCACACCCACTTCTCGTGGAACAACTCCGCCGACCTCGACGGCCTGGGCACCATGCCCGTCGAGGAGCACCTGCTGTTCGCCATCGAGTCCGCCCGCACGTACATCGACTGCGGCTACACGATGTGCGTCGGCGCGGCGAGCGCCAAGGAACGCCTCGACGTCGTCTGCCGGGACGCGATCAACGCCGGCCGCATCCCCGGCCCGCGCTACCTGGCCAACGGCCCGGAGATCGCCGTCACCGGCGGCGCGCTGGTCAAGTCCATCACCAAGTTCGCCGACGGCCCCGAGGGCATGCGCAAGGCCGTGCGGGAGCTGGTCGACATCGGTGTGGACCAGATCAAGCTCTCCATGACCGGCGAGGAGATCACCGGCACCAAGCACGCCCAGGACACCTACTTCTCCGAGGAGGAGGTGGCCGCCGCCGTCGCCGAAGCCCACCGGCGCGGCATCCGCGTGACCGCCCACGCCCGCTCGGCGGAGAGCGTGAAGATGTGCGTCCGCAACAAGGTCGACATCATCTACCACGCCTCCTTCACCGACGAAGAGGGCATGGACATGCTCGAGGCCAACAAGGACCGGGTGTTCGTCGCCCCGGGCATCAACTGGCTGATCGCCACCCTCTACGAGGCCGAGGCCTTCGGGTACCCGCAGGAGGCCGCCGAGGCCGCCGGGTACAAGGAGGAGCTGGAGATCGCCACCGAGGGGCTGCGGGAGATGCACCGCCGCGGCATCAAGATCCTCCCCGGTGGCGACTACGGCTTCGCGTGGACGCCGCACGGCACGTACGCACGGGATCTGCAGCACTTCGTCGAGCGGCTCGGCTTCACCCCGATGGAGGCGATCATCGCCGCCACGGCGTGGGGTGGGGAGATCATGATGCGGCCGAACGAGCTGGGGAAGGTGCAGCCGGGGTACCTGGCGGACCTGCTGCTCGTCGACGGGGATCCGCTGGCCGACATCACGATCCTGCAGGACCGGGATCGGCTGCACGGGATCATGAAGGACGGGCGGTTCCACAAGGAGCCTCAGGACTGAGGTCCTCGGTACCGGATCCTCGGTATCGGGTTCGCGGTATCGGGTTCGCGGTATCGGCCGCGGGGCTGCTCGACCCCGCGGCCGGTCCTCCTCCGGAGTCTTCTGTGGCGTTGCTCGTGTGTCGGACCTGCCCTCGTTACGACGCTCCGCGGTCGGGGTCCTTCTCCCGGGCCATCGGAGTCGAGCTGCAGGCGTCCGGTGTGGATGTGCGGTTCGTGCAGTGCCTCGGGGGCTGTCCCCGGGACGGAGTTGCCGCTGTCGACGGGCCCGGGAAGGCTCGGGTGCGGTTCACCGGGCTGGACGCCGGCCACGGGGCGGCGTTGATCGCTGCGGCTCGGGCCCATGAGTCGTCCTCGGACGGGCTACCGGAGACCTGGGAGGTGCCCGAGGAGCTTCGGGGGCACGTCAGCTCGGTGACGGTGAAGCGGGCTCCTGCCGGGGCTTCTCGCTGGGGCCGTCGGGGGTGTGACTCGTCGGGGGTGTGACCCGGGGCTTCGCCTCGGTGCCCCGCCGAGGGACTCCGTCCCGGGGTGGGCGAGGTGATCTCGGCAGGAAAGCCGCTCTCCTGCAGGGGCCGGCCGGTGGGCCGCTGAGCCTCGGGACCGGGCACAGCGAGTGCGCCCTGCACGACCACGTCCGGGAGGTCGGCGACGCGGCCGACCTCCCGGACGTGCTGATCAGCGCGTCGTCAGGGGAGCTTGCGAACGGCGCCCTTGTCGGCGCTCGTCGTGAGCGCCGCGTAGGCCCGCAGGGCCTTGCTGACGGGGCGGTCGCGGTCCTTGGGCTGCCAGGGGCGCTCGCTCGCCTCCATCTTGGCGCGGCGCTCGGCGAGGACGTCGTCGGGCACGTCGAGCTCGAGCGTGCGGCTGGCGACGTCGATGACGATGCGGTCGCCGTTCTCGACCAGGCCGATGGTGCCGCCGGCTGCGGCCTCGGGGGAGATGTGGCCGACCGAGATGCCGCTGGTGCCGCCGGAGAAGCGGCCGTCGGTGATGAGCGCGCAGACGCGGCCGAGGCCGGCGCCCTTGAGGAACGCGGTGGGGTGGAGCATCTCCTGCATGCCGGGGCCGCCTGCGGGGCCCTCGTAGCGCACGACGATGACGTCGCCCGGCTTGACCGTCTTGTTCAGGACGACGGAGACAGCCTCCTCCTGGCTCTCCACGACCAGGGCGGGGCCCTCGAAGTGCCACAGCTCCTCGGGGATGCCGGCGGTCTTGATGACGGCGCCGTCCGGGGCCAGGTTGCCGCGGAGCACGGCGAGGCCGCCGTCGCGGGTGTAGGCGTGGGCGACGTCGCGGATGCAGCCGTTCTCGGCGTCGGTGTCGAGGGCGGCCCACCGGTTCGTGGTGGAGAACGCCTCAGTGGTGCGGACGCCGCCGGGGGCGGCGTGGAACAGCTCGATGGCCTCCTCCGACGGGGCCGCGCCGCGGATGTCCCAGGTGTCCAGCCAGGCGGCCAGCGAGGGGGAGTGGATCGCGTGCACGTCCTCGTGGAGCAGACCGGCGCGGCGCAGCTCGCCGAGGATCGCGGGGATGCCACCGGCGCGGTGGACGTCCTCCATGTGGTAGTCGGAGTTCGGCGACACCTTCGCCAGGCAGGGCACGCGGCGGGAGATCTCGTCGATCGCGTCGAGGTCGAAGTCGATCTCGCCCTCCTGGGCGGCCGCGAGGATGTGCAGCACGGTGTTGGTGGAGCCGCCCATCGCGACGTCGAGGGCCATCGCGTTCTCGAACGCCTTGCGGGTGGCGATCGAGCGGGGGAGGACGGACTCGTCGTCGTCGCGGTACCAGCGGGTGGCCAGCTCCATGATCGTGCGGCCGGCCTGCTCGAACAGGGCGCGGCGGGCCGCGTGGGTGGCGAGGGTGGAGCCGTTGCCGGGCAGCGCCAGGCCGAGCGCCTCGGTGAGGCAGTTCATCGAGTTGGCGGTGAACATGCCCGAGCAGGAGCCGCACGTCGGGCAGGCCGACCGCTCGACGAGGGCGAGGCCGTCGTCGTCGACCTGGTTCGACGCCGAGGCGGAGATCGCGGTGATGAGGTCGGTGGGGGCGTGCGCGACCCCGTCGACGACCACGGCCTTGCCGGCCTCCATCGGGCCGCCGGAGACGAAGACGGTCGGGATGTTCAGCCGCAGGGCGGCGTTGAGCATGCCCGGGGTGATCTTGTCGCAGTTGGAGATGCAGACCAGCGCGTCGGCGGCGTGCCCGTTGACCATGTACTCGACGGCGTCGGCGATGATCTCGCGCGAGGGCAGCGAGTAGAGCATGCCGCCGTGGCCCATGGCGATGCCGTCGTCGACGGCGATGGTGTTGAACTCGCGCGCGATGCCGCCCGCGGCGCGCACCGACTCGGCTACGATGTCGCCCAGGTCCTTGAGGTGCACATGGCCTGGGACGAACTGCGTGTAGGAGTTCGCGATCGCGACGATCGGCTTGCCGAAGTCGTCGTCGGTCATGCCGGTGGCGCGCCAGAGCGAGCGGGCGCCCGCAGCGTTGCGGCCGTGGGTGGTGACTCGGGAACGGAGGGCCGGCACGGCTCTGCCTCCAGGAACGTGTGGTGGGAACGAGTGGTGCGGTGGTGGGACAACGCTACGCCCGGTGGCCGGACGCGGTGACGTCAGCCGTCCGCCGACGGGTCCGGCAGCCGGCCGCCGCTGGCCGCGGCCATCGCCGGCAGGTTGCGTACGTGGACGGCCGGCAGGGCCAGCTCGTCGCCGCCGGAGAGCACCGCGCGCACCCGGGTGCTCTTCGTCAGGTGCAGCGAGGTGATCTCCGACCAGGGCACGGTGCGGCGGCCGATGACGTGCCGCACGGTCAGCGCGTCGGGATCCACGACGGTGCGCACGCGCACCGCCCAGACGATCATGCCGACGGGGATCAGGTAGATGAGCCAGAACAGCGGCGCCCCGAACGCGAACGGGGTGGCGCAGAACGCGAACGCGAACGCGACCAGGACCACGAGGGGTGACGGACGGAACACCGCGCGCGGGAGCTCGCGCGCGGCCGCCTCGCCGTCCTGCCCGCTCCGCTCCGCGTCCTGCCGAGCGCCCAGGTCAGCGCCCTCGTCGGCGCCTTCGTCACCGTGCTCGTCCGTGCTCACGACTCCAGGATCCCACTCCGCGCCACGACGTCCGCCGCCCGCCCGGGCGTCCCACGATCTGGTACGCGCCTCCCACCGAATTGACGTCCGCGGCGGACGGCCACTACGGTCGGTCGCATGCGCACGTTCATCGGCCTCGTACTTCTGCGGCGCGTCGACGCCTGAGCAGTACGCGGCCGCCGACGCGCTGACCCTCGCTCCGCCACCCGGCGGCGAGGGTTTTTTCATGCCCGTATGCGCTCGTTGGACGCCACGAGCCGAACTCAGCGAGGCTGAACCGCAGATGACCACCGCCAACCCCCGGTCCGCACCCAAGCCTGCGCCGCCACCGCGGCCCGCGCCGCCTGCCAAGCCGGCCCCGCCTGCGCGCACCGAGCCGATCCACCCGCCCGCCCCGCGCTTCGACCACGTGCCGATGACCGGGGCCCAGTCGCTGGTGCGCTCGCTCGAGGAGATCGGCTGCGAGGTCGTCTTCGGCATCCCGGGCGGCACGATCCTGCCGGCGTACGACCCGCTGCTCGACTCCACGCGGGTGCGGCACGTGCTCGTGCGCCACGAGCAGGGGGCGGGGCACGCGGCCACCGGCTACGCGCAGGCCACCGGCAAGGTCGGGGTGTGCATGGCCACGTCGGGTCCCGGCGCGACCAACCTGGTCACGCCGATCGCCGACGCGTACATGGACTCGATCCCGCTCGTCGCCATCACCGGGCAGCAGACCCGTGCACTGATCGGCACCGACGCCTTCCAGGAAGCCGACATCACCGGCATCACCATGCCGATCACGAAGCACAACATGCTGGTGACCCGGCCGGAGGACATCCCGCGGGCCATCACCGAGGCCTTCCACCTGGCCAGCACCGGCCGGCCCGGCCCGGTGCTGGTCGACATCCCCAAGGACGTCCTGCAGGAGGAGACCACCTTCACCTGGCCGGTGGAGATGGAGCTGCCCGGCTACCGGCCGACGACCCGGCCGCACGGGAAGCAGATCCGGGAGGCCGCCAGGCTGATGACCTCGGCGCGGCAGCCCGTGCTCTACGTCGGCGGCGGCGTGATCAAGGCCGAGGCCGCGGCGGAGCTGAAGGAGCTGGCCGAACTCACCGGCATCCCGGTGGTCACCACGCTCATGGCGCGCGGCGCGTTCCCCGACAGCCACCCGCAGCACCTGGGTATGCCCGGCATGCACGGGACCGTGGCGGCGGTCGCGGCGATGCAGCGCTCCGACCTGCTCGTCGCGCTGGGCGCCCGCTTCGACGACCGGGTCACCGGCAAGCTGTCGAGCTTCGCGCCGAACGCGAAGGTCATCCACGCCGACATCGACCCCGCGGAGATCTCCAAGAACCGCCGCGCCGACGTGCCGATCGTCGGCGACTGCAAGGAGGTCATCGCCGAGCTGATCGAGGCGGTGCGGGCCGAGCAGGCGAACGGCCGGGCCGACCTGACCGCATGGTGGGCCGAGCTCGACGACCTGCGCAGGCGGTTCCCGCTCGGCTACGACTGGCCCGCCGACGGGTCGCTCTCGCCCGAGTACGTGATCGAGCGGATCGGCGCCATCGCCGGTCCCGACGCGGTCTACGTCGCGGGCGTCGGCCAGCACCAGATGTGGGCCGCGCAGTTCATCAAGTACGAGAAGCCGCGGTCGTGGCTCAACTCCGGCGGCGCCGGCACGATGGGCTTCGCCGTGCCCGCCGCGATGGGCGCCAAGCTGGCCCGGCCCGACGACGTCGTGTGGTGCATCGACGGCGACGGCTGCTTCCAGATGACCAACCAGGAGCTGGCCACCTGCGCGATCGAGGGCATCCCGATCAAGGTCGCCGTGATCAACAACGGCAACCTGGGCATGGTCCGGCAGTGGCAGAACCTCTTCTACTCGGAGCGGTACTCCAACACCGACCTCGGCACGCACAAGCACCGCATCCCCGACTTCAAGCTGCTCGCCGAGGCGATGGGCTGCGTCGGGCTGCGCGCGGAGAGCAAGGACGAGGTCGACCGGGTCATCCAGCAGGCCATGGAGATCAACGACCAGCCGGTCGTCATCGACTTCGTGGTCGGCGCCGACGCGCAGGTGTGGCCCATGGTCGCGGCGGGCACCAGCAACGACGAGATCATGGCGGCGCGTAACATCCGGCCGCTGTTCGACGGCGACGAGCCGGCGATCAAGGGAACCGTCACCGCGGACACCAAGGTCTCCACCGTGACCGCGGCGGCGCTGCAGGAAGAGGCCGAGGAGTCGGGAGCGTCATGACCGAGCGCCACACCCTGTCGGTCCTCGTCGAGGACAAGCCCGGCGTCCTCGCCCGCGTGGCGGGGTTGTTCTCCCGCCGCGGATTCAACATCGAGTCGCTCGCGGTCGGGCCGACCGAGCACCCGTCGGTGTCCCGCATGACGATCGTCGTCGCCGTCGACGACTTCCCGCTCGAGCAGGTCACCAAGCAGCTCAACAAGCTGGTCCACGTGATCAAGATCGTCGAGCTGGAGCCCTCGGCGTCGGTGCAGCGGGAGCTGCTGCTGGTCAAGGTCCGCGCCGATCCGACGGTGCGCAGCCAGGTGCTGGAGATCGTCGATCTCTTCCGCGCGAAGGCGGTGGACGTCACTCCGGAGGCGGTCACGATCGAGGCCACCGGCACGTCGGACAAGCTCGCTGCGTTGCTCAAGAACCTCGAGCCGTACGGTATCCGGGAGATGGTCCAGTCCGGGATGGTCGCGGTCGGTCGCGGTCCCCGCTCGATCACCGCCGCCGCGATCCGCCCGTAGGAAAGGAACACCCCCAACGCCATGAGCGTGAACATCTACTACGACTCCGACGCCGACCTGTCGATCATCCAGGGCCGCAAGGTCGCGGTGATCGGCTACGGCAGCCAGGGCCACGCCCACTCGCTGTCGCTGCGCGACTCCGGCGTCGAGGTGCGCGTCGGTCTGCCCGAGGGCTCCAAGAGCCGGCAGAAGGCCGCCGACGAGGGCCTCACCGTGGGCACGCCCGCGGAGGTCTCCGCGTGGGCCGACCTGATCATGATCCTGGCCCCGGACACCAAGCAGCGCTTCATCTACGCCGAGGAGATCGCACCGAACCTCAAGAGCGGGGACGCGCTGTTCTTCGGCCACGGCTTCAACATCCGCTACGAGCTGATCAAGCCCCCGGCGGACGTCGACGTCGCGATGGTGGCGCCGAAGGGCCCGGGCCACCTGGTGCGCCGCCAGTTCGTCGACGGCAAGGGCGTGCCCGCGCTCATCGCCGTCGAGCAGGACGCCTCCGGCAACGCCAAGGCGCTCGCCCTCTCCTACGCCGCGGCGATCGGCGGCGCCCGCGCGGGCGTCATCGAGACCACGTTCAAGGAGGAGACCGAGACCGACCTGTTCGGCGAGCAGGCGGTGCTCTGCGGCGGCGCAGCTGCGCTGGTGCAGGCCGGGTTCGAGGTGCTCACCGAGGCCGGCTACGCCCCCGAGATCGCGTACTTCGAGTGCCTGCACGAGCTCAAGCTGATCGTCGACCTCATGTACGAGGGCGGCATCGCCAACGAGCGCTACTCGATCTCCGACACCGCCGAGTACGGCGACCTCACCCGCGGCCCGCGGGTGATCACGCCTGCGGTGAAGGAGGAGATGCGCAAGATCCTCACCGAGATCCAGGACGGCAGCTTCGCCCGTGAGTGGGTCGCCGAGGACGAGGCCGGCCGACCGAACTTCACCAAGCTGCAGCAGGAGGCGGCGGCGCACCCGATCGAGCAGGTCGGGGAGAAGCTGCGCGGCCTGATGAGCTGGGTGGGCCAGAAGGTCAGCTGAGCACGGACCGCAGCGCGCGGCGCCGGTACCCGAGGGTGCCGGCGCCGCGGCGTGTGCACCCGCCGCACGCCGCCCGGCTCCGCCGCGGTGGGCGGAGAATGCGCTTGCGCTCGCGGGGCATGATCGTGCCGTGACACAGCGACGGGGGGAGTACGGGATCGACGCGCCGGCCGTTCCGGCGGCGATGCTCGGGCTGGGCGCGGCGGCGGTGGTACCGGCGGTCACCGGGTTCCCGGTGCGTGCGCTGCGTGCGTGGTGGGCACTGATGGCGGCGCTGTTGCTGGGCTCGGCCGCCTCTTACCTGTACACGACGCGCCGGGGCAAGTTCGCCGTCTGGGCGGACGTGCTCGACGAGCTCGGCCTGCGCGGCGACGAGCAGGTCCTGGACCTGGGGTGCGGGCGCGGCGCGGTGCTGCTGGCCGCGGCGCAGCGTCTGCACGCCGGAGGCCGCGCCGTCGGGGTCGACCTGTGGCGCAGCGTCGACCAGTCCGGCAACCTCGAGGCCGCCACCGCGGCGAACGCCCGCGCCGAGGGTGTCGCGGACCGGGTGGAGCTGCGCACCGCTGACCTGACCGACCTGCCGTTCCGCGACGGCGAGTTCGACGTCGTGCTCTCCAGCCTCGCGATCCACAACATCCCGACCGCCGACGGCCGGGCCTCCGCGGTGGCCGAGGCGGTCCGGGTGCTGCGGCCGGGCGGCCGGCTGGCGATCGCCGACATCCAGCACGTCCCCGCGTACGCCGATCAGCTGCGCCACCTCGGGCTCGCGCCGCAGGTGCGCCCGCTCGGTCCGCGCGCCTGGTACGGGGGCCCGTGGATGGCCACGTCCTTGGTGACGGCCACGCGACCTGCCTGAGCCGGCCCCGACGAGCTGACCGGCTCGGCCACCGGTCGTCCTACGATCGCGTAGGTCAGTCCACCGAACCGGGAGCCCCACACCGCCGTGAGCACCGCTGCCAGCCGTCCCGTCGTCCTCCTCGCCGAGGAGCTCGCACCGTCCGCGGTGGAGATGCTCGGCCCTGATCTCGAGATCCGCCGCGTCGACGGCACCGACCGACAGGCGCTGCTCGCTGCCGTCACCGACGTCGACGCACTCGTCGTCCGCTCGGCGACCCTCGTCGACGCCGATGTGCTCTCCGCGGCCGGCCGGCTGAAGGTCGTGGCCCGCGCAGGCGTCGGCCTGGACAACGTCGACGTCGACGCCGCCACCGCTCGCGGGGTGATGGTGGTCAACGCGCCCACCTCCAACATCGTCAGCGCCGCCGAGCACGCCATCGCGCTCATGCTGGCGGTGGCGCGCCGCATCCCGGCCGCGGACGCGAGCCTGCGCGCCGGCAAGTGGGCGCGCAGCTCGCTGACCGGCGTCGAGCTGAACGGGAAGACGGCCGGCATCGTCGGGCTCGGCCGGATCGGGCAGCTGGTCGCGCAGCGGCTGGCCGCGTTCGGCGTCCACCTCCTCGCCTACGACCCCTACGTGGCGCCCGCCCGGGCTGCGCAGCTGGGCATCGAACTGGTCTCGCTGGAGGAGCTGCTGCGCCGCGCCGACCTCATCACGATCCACCTGCCGAAGACCCCGGAGACCCTGGGGTTGATCGGCAAGGACCAGCTGGCGCTCACCAAGCCCGGCGTGATCATCGTCAACGCCGCGCGCGGCGGCCTGGTCGACGAGGTCGCGCTGGCCGAGGCCGTGCGCTCCGGGCACGTCGGCGGTGCCGGCATCGACGTCTACGAGACCGAGCCCACGACGTCGAGCCCGCTGTTCGAGCTGCCGCAGGTCGTCGTCACCCCGCACCTGGGCGCCTCAACCGTCGAGGCGCAGGACCGGGCCGGCACCGACGTCGCGCGCTCGGTGAAGCTGGCGCTGGCCGGCGAGTTCGTGCCCGACGCGGTGAACGTCCAGGGCGGGGCCGTGGACGAGGAGGTGCGGCCCTGGCTGCCGCTCGTGCAGAAGCTGGGCACCGTCCTCTACGCGGTCGCCGGCGGCGTCCCGACCACCGTCACGGTCGAGGTCGCCGGGGAGCTGGCCGCGTACGAGGTGTCGGTGCTGCGGCTGGCCGCGCTGCGCGGGCTGTTCACCCACGTCGTCGAGGACCAGGTGACGTTCGTGAACGTGCCCCGGCTGGCCGCCGAGCGCGGGATCGGTGTGGAGCTGACCACCACGCCCGAGAGCGACAACTTCCGCAGCGTGGTGCAGCTGCGCGCGGCCATGCCGGACGGGACGTCCGCGACGGTTTCCGGCACGCTCTCCGGCCGGGCGCAGGTGGAGAAGCTCGTCGAGATCAACGGACGGCACTTCGACCTGCGCGCCGAGGGCAACCTGCTGCTGCTGGAATACGCCGACCGCCCCGGTGTGATGGGTCGAGTCGGCTCGCTGCTCGGCGAGGCCGCCGTGAACATCGAGGCCGCGCAGATCAGCCAGACCACCGACGGGACCGACGCGATCATGCTGCTGCGCGTCGACCGGCCCGTCGACCCGGCCGTGCTGGACCCGATCGGGGCGTCGGTCGGGGCTGTCACGACGCGGCTGATCTCGTTCCGGGACTGAGCCGCCGGCCCGCCCCGATCGCCCGATCGGGTGGTGGACAGCCGGCCGGGAGCGGTGCGGATCGCACCGGTGGACCCTCGGCCGCCACCCTCCGTGTCCCTCGTCCCGGTGATGTCCGCCGCCGGTCGTCCCGGCGTCGTCATCGCGTTTGCCCTGGTCGGAGTGGCTCGTGGCTCGGTGGGTCCGCGGCCGGGGCGGCGGCCGGGGCGTCGTCACGACAAGTGGGGGCCTCGTGACGGTTCGGCGCAGGCTAGGGGCACAATGGGCCCGCTCAGGGGGTGTGTCGCTCCTGGGGCGGGCACCGGCGCCGCTCAGCGGGTCCGATTCGCCCGGCAGAGTGACCACCAACGGGTGATGAAGCACGAGAACGGGCCGCGGCTGCAGGTAGCGTGCGGCAAGTTGTCCTAACGGGACACTGGGCTGGAGAGAAGAGGGAACAGGATGCGCCTTGCGGTCATCCCGGGTGACGGAATCGGGCCGGAGGTCATCGAGGAGGCGCTCAAGGTCCTCAACGAGGTCGCCCCGGGCGCCGAGATCACGACCTACGACCTGGGTGCCGCCCGTTGGCACGCGACCGGCGAGCTCCTCCCCGAGACGGTGCTCAACGAGCTCCGCCAGCACGACGCGATCCTGCTCGGCGCCGTCGGGGACCCGTCGGTGCCCAGCGGCATCCTCGAGCGCGGGCTGCTGCTGCGCCTGCGCTTCGAGCTCGACCACCACGTCAACCTGCGCCCGGCCAAGCTCTACCCGGGAGTGCGCGGACCGCTGGCCGGCGTGAGCGACATCGACCTGGTCGTCGTGCGGGAGGGGACCGAGGGCCCGTACGTCGGCACCGGCGGCATCCTCCGCAAGGACACCCCGCACGAGATCGCGACCGAGGTCTCCACGAACACCGCGTTCGGCGTGGAGCGGGTCGTCCGCGACGCGTTCCAGCGCGCCGAGCGCCGCCCGCGCAAGCACCTGACGCTGGTCCACAAGACCAACGTGCTGACCTTCGCGGGCGGGCTGTGGTCGCGGATCGTCGAGGAGGTGTCGCTGGAGCACCCCGACGTGTCGGTGTCCTACCAGCACATCGACGCCACGACCATCCACATGGTCACCGACCCCGGCCGGTTCGACGTGATCGTCACCGACAACCTGTTCGGCGACATCCTCACCGACCTCGCCGCTGCCGTCACCGGCGGCATCGGCCTCGCGGCCAGCGGCAACCTCGACGTCAGCCGCCGCAACCCGAGCATGTTCGAGCCGGTGCACGGCAGCGCGCCGGACATCGCCGGCCAGGGCATCGCCGACCCCACCGCCGCGGTCCTGTCGGTGGCGCTGATGCTCGACCACCTCGGCCAGACCGACGCGGCCCGCCGCATCGAGGCCGCGGTGGCCTTCGACCTGGCCACCCGCGACCACAGCGCGACCGGGCACACCCGCTCGATCGGCGACCGGCTCGCCGCGCTCGTCAGCACGCACGTGGCGGCGCCGAACTGAGGCTCTTCGCGCGGGGTCCGGTCGGGGCCGCGGCGAGTCGCCTATGGACGTGATCCACCTCCACGGCGCTCGGGTGGCGCGCTCGGGACTGCCCGCACCGCGCCCGGCCGAGCACTACCGGAGAGCGGCCACGACGCTGTCGACGTGAAAGCGCGCGGGCCGGGCTCGGTGACGAAGGAGCCGGGCGCGAACACCGCTGAAGCTCCCGCCGAGGCAATCGACCTCGACTGCGCCTCGGCTCGCACCACCCGGACTGCCGACCTCGCCTGGCCGAGTGCTGCCCCTGCACGAAGGTGACCACCTAGCCGTCGACTGAAGGCGCGCGAGCCCGAGCTCTGCGACGGAGGGGCCGGAGCGCAGTCATCACTGCGGTGTTCCTGCCATCCCCTTCCGGCGGCCCGTGTGCGGCGAAACCGCCCACCCCGAGAGATCCCCGCCGAACAGCTATCCGCCGACCGCTCACCGCGAATCCCGCTACCACCCACCGCTCCATCGCATGCTCGGGCCGTAACGGTTTACACGCCGTTTACGATCCGACAGTCGGGGAGACGATCAGCGGGCCGTGTCCGGCGGCACCGCTCCAGGGGGCGGAGCAGGGGGTGAGCACGATGCACGCGCGTGTCCCCGCCGCCTGCCGTCCGCTCGCGGCCGCCGCGCTCTGCACCCTCGTCTGGGCGACGTCGCACGCGCTGGCCCTGGCCGTCCTCGCCCACGTCCACGACGAGTCGACGGTGAGGGTGCTGCTCCGCCAGGCCCGCCAGTGGCTGCCCGCGACCGTGATCGCGCTCGCGGTCCTGCTGGGCGTGGTGCTCGTGACGGTCCTCGCCGACGGGCGGCGCCGGCCGTTCGATCCCGGTCTCGGCGGCCTGGTCGCCACTCCCGTGTCGCTCACCCTGCTGGAGTCCGTCGATCCCGCGACCGCCCTCGGTGCCGCCCTCGCGGGCGTCCTGGGCGGCGCCCCGCCGGGCACCCTGCTGGTCGCCGGGACGGTCGTGCACGCGGCGCTGGTGGCCCTCCTGCTGGTGGTCGGCGCGATCGGGTTCGTCCGCATCGCCCGGCCCGGCCCCGTCACGCCCCCGGCGGTGGTCGCCGAGCGCGGCCCGCTGCCCTCCGCCCCTCCGCGCCGGCGCTGCAGCCCGGCGCTGCTCGCCCGGCTGCACCGCGGGCCGCCCGTCCCCGTCCGGCACGCGACGACCCCTGTCCACACCTGGCCGGGTCTCGTCGGCTCGACGGCGTAGGGGATCGCGCTCGCCGGGGCCGGCGGCCGACCGCCTGCTCGAGGAATCCACATGCTCGCACCGCGCCCCGTACCGCACGTCCGCTCGTCCGTGTTCCGCGGCGATCTCGCCGACGAGTGGGACGCGCTCGTCGACCGCGTCGGCGGCTCGCCCTTCCAGCGCCCGGGCTGGTACGCCTGCTGGTGGGACGCGTTCGGCTCGGGCACCCCCGAGCTCGTGACCGTCCGGCGCGACGGCGACCTGGTCGCCGTGCTGCCGCTGGCCCGCCGCGGCCTCGTCGTGCGGACCCTGACCAACTGGCACAGCTTCGTCGACGGCCCGATCACGCTGGACAAGGAGGCCGCCGCCGAGCTCGTTGAGCGCGTCCTGCACCGCGGACGCTGGATGCTGGAGCTCTCCCACCTGCTGCCCGACGACGTCGAGCTGACCCGCCGCGCTGCACAGGCCCGGGGCAGCAGCGTGCAGACGTCGACGGTGCAGCGGTCCCCGTACGTGCCGGCCGACCTCACCTTCGCCGACTACGTCGCCGCCCGCGAGGCCCGGCGGCTGCGGCAGCTGGAGCGCAGGCGGAAGAAGCTAGCCGAGACCGGGCGGGTGACGTTCGAGGTCCACGACGGCCGCGAGGACGCCGACCGCGTGGTGGAGGAGTTCATCCGCGTCGAGGGCCTGGGCTGGAAGGCTGCTGCCGGCACCGCGATCGCCTCGCAGCCGTCGACGGACCGCTTCTACCGCAGCGTCGCCGCCTGGGCCGCCCGGGCCGGCATGCTGCGGCTGCCGATGCTGCGCGTCGACGGCCGGGCGATCGCGGGCGAGCTCGATCTCGCCGACGGGCGCGCGGTGTACTCGCTCAAGGCCGGGTTCGATCCGGCCCTGCGCCAGTGCTCACCCGGTCTGCTGGTGATGCTCGACACCATCGAGTGGTCGCTCGAGCGCGGCCTCGGCTACGAGATGCTCGGCACCGACGAGCCGTACAAGATGCGCTGGGCCGACCAGGTGCACGTCATCCGGCGGATGCGCATCCACCCGCGCACGCCCGCCGGCCAGGCGGCCAGGGGCGCCCGGCTCGGGCTCCGCGCCGCCCGCAAGGGCCTCGCCGTCGGCCGCGAGGTGGCGAAGCGCGCGCTGGCGGCGGTCGCGGAGCGCCGCAGCCAGGCGTCGTGACCCAGGAGGCGGTCGACGGCGGTGCCGGGGACGACCCTGAGGTCCGCCGGGATCGGTCTCGGCGCATGGGGCTCGATCAGGGAGGTCCTCCGCTGTTCGGCGTCGGGATCGGAGCGCGGTCTGCCCCGGCCTGCGGCGACGGGGCGCCGGTGATCCGCGGCGACGAGGTCGACAGCTGATCGGCTTCCCCTCATGGTCGTGGCGTGCTGGACGCGTCGAGCAAGGCGCTCGCCGACGGGTGGGCAACAGATCCTGGAGCGGATTCCGGGTCCCGAGCGCCACTTCCCGCAGCGCGGCAGTGCCTGTCCGCGGTGCCGGGTCTCACGGCTGATCACCCGGAGGCCGGGGTGAGCCGGCCGACGTGCGCTGAGCACCGCCGCGTCCTGTCCCCGGCGGGACCGGTGCGCCGTCAAGACGAGCAGCGGATGTTCCACCGCCGCCCCCGTCACGTCCGTGGACCGAGCCCCGGGAGACCGCGGGCGTCCCATCGCACACACGGACGAACACACACGGAGAAGGCCGATGCGTCCCTCCCTGCGCCCTGGACTGACCGCGCAACTGGACTACGTCGTACCCGCCGAGCGGACCGTGCCGCACCTGTTGCCCGAATCGGCCGAGTTCGCAGTGCTCCCCTCGGTGCTCGCCACGGGATACCTGGTCGGCATCGTGGAGTGGACGTGCATGAAAGCCCTGCACGGGAAGCTCGACGACGACGAGCAGACGCTCGGGGTCCACGTCGACCTCAGCCACGAGGCACCGACCCCACCGGGGGTGCTGCTCACCGTGCGCGCCGAGCTGAGCGCCGTCGAGGGTCGACGCCTGATCTTCACGGTCGAGGCGCGCGACGACGCCGCCACGGTCTGCCGGGGCACTCATCACCGGGCCGTCATCAACGGTGCCCGGTTCCGGGAGCGAATCGCCGCCCGGACGGCGGGCCTCGAACCCCCGTCGGGCGTCGCCCGGACGTGAGCTCCGGGCGCTGCTGGATCCCCGGCGGGACCCGGATCCGCGGTCCGGTCTTCCTACGCGCCGACGACGGACCGCTCGAGGTCATCGTCCGCGACCGTCTCCAGGTGCGACGCGAGCCGCCCGCCGACTGCGACGCCGGGGTGGGTCATCCGCCACGAGCTGGACCAGTGGTCGTGGGGGATCAGGGATCGCGCGGTGGGCCGGCCGGTGGCACGGTTGCGTCCGATCGCTGTGGTCACGGCGAGGATGCGCCGCCTGTCCGGGTGGTGGCGCGGTTGACGCCGCGGCCGCCGCGGAGTTTCCACGTCGAGGTGGCCTCTCCGCCACGTCGCCGCGGGCTCAGCGGATCGTGAACACCCTCCTGCCGTGTTCCGGGCCGGCTCGCCGCGCGGACCACATCGTCTTGCTGGATCCCGCTGCTGGATCCCGCTGCTAGATCCCGCGGAGGGCCGTGCGCTTGTCGAGCGCGATCTGGCGCAGCTTGCGCACGGCCGCGGGCGGAGTGGCCAGCACCCCCGCCTTCGCCGCTCGGGCCGGGCCGAGCCGCTGCCGCAACCGTAGGGGGTACCACTGCGGCAGTGTGCGCAGATCGTCGACCGTCTCCCGGGCGAACCCGATCAAGAGCTCCTCGGCCGCCGGGTCGTGCCGGCCCTTGTCGTACGCGCGGGCG
The DNA here is from genome assembly GCF_900142365.1 of Pseudonocardia thermophila. Taxonomy (GTDB): domain Bacteria; phylum Actinomycetota; class Actinomycetes; order Mycobacteriales; family Pseudonocardiaceae; genus Pseudonocardia; species Pseudonocardia thermophila. The sequence continues at coordinate 368,821 of NZ_FRAP01000003.1, forward strand.
ACCCGCAGCAGCGCCTCGGAGGCGAGCTTGCGGCGCACGGTGCGCTCCAGCTTCTCCGGCTCGGCGATGCGGCCCTCACCCTTGCGGAGGGCGGACAGGAACGCGTCGCGCCGCATCTGCAGGTCCCGCACCCCGCCGTCGGTCTCCTCGTACCTGACCGACATGTTCTGCTCGTGGCCGCGGCAGTAGGCCTGGTCGGCGCCCGCGATGTAGCCCACGTCGCCGTGCGTGGCCATGCGCAGCCACATCTCCAGATCGCTGGTGTGCAGGAGCGCCGGATCGTAGCCGCCGACGACCTTCTGCACCGACGTGCGGGTGACCGCCGTCGGCGACGGAACGACGTTGGCGCCGCGGGCGAAGCTTGCGCGCAGCCAGTCCTGGCCGGAGTGGATCACCGGGCGCCCGGCGAGCCGCGCAGGCGGCAGCGGTTCCTCGCCGAACCAGTCGATCGCGTCGCCGTAGACGAGCACGACGTTGGGATGGGACTCCATCAGCGCCGTCGCGCGCTGCAGCGATCCGCGGGTGAGCGCATCGTCGGCCGACATCAGGACCGTGTACTTCGCCGTCGGGAAGTCGATGACGCCCTCGGTGAAGGTCTTGATGTGGCCCTGGTTCTGCTCGTGCACGACGACGCTGACCCGCGGGTCCTGCGCGGCGAGCTCGCGGGCGACGTCGGCGCTGCCGTCGTCGGAGGCGTCGTCGATGATGCGGACCCGGACTTCGACGCCCTCCTGGTCGAGGACGGATCGGACGGCGGTCGGGAGCATCGCGCCGTAGCGGTAGCAGGGGACGGCGACGTCCACGGTGGGCAGGCCCACTGCACCTCCTGGAAGGCGGATCGGTCGCCCGAGAGCCTAGCCGCCGCGCTCACCCGTCCGTGCACCGCGGTTGACCTGCAGTTTTCCCACGATCTGGGACCCCCGTGTGACAGCGGCTCACCTGACGTGATTTTCTGGGGGACGTGACGCAGCAGGCCGTGATCATTATCGGCTGGCGCGTCGGCTAGCACGATCCGGCCGACGCGCAGACCTCTCGCACCCGCGGGGGGTCTTTTTTGTTGGCCGGGCACCCCACGAGTAGCAGGTCCAGGAGCAGATGATGTCCCGCACGCAGCCCGCCGGAACCCCGCTCGGCGACGCCTTCCACGTCTACGACACGACCCTGCGCGACGGCGCGCAGCGCGAGGGCATCAGCTACTCGATCGCCGACAAGCTCGCTGTCGCCCGGCACCTGGACGCGCTCGGCGTGGGCTTCATCGAGGGCGGTTGGCCCGGCGCACTGCCCAAGGACACGGAGTTCTTCGCCCGGGCCGCGGCCGGGGAGCTGGAGCTGCGCCACGCGGTGCTCGTCGCGTTCGGCTCCACCCGCAAGGCCGGCACCACCGCGGCGAAGGACCCGCAGGTCCGAGCGCTGCTCGACAGCCAGGCCCCGGTGGTGACGCTCGTCGCCAAGTCCGATCGCCGCCACATCGAGCGCGCCCTGCGCACCGACGTGGCCGAGAACTGCGCGATGGTGTCCGACACGGTGTCGTTCCTCGTCGGCGAGGGTCGGCGGGTCTTCCTCGACGCCGAGCACTTCTTCGACGGCTACGCCTACGACCCCGACACCGCGCTGCGGGTGCTGGAGGCGGCCGCCACCGCGGGCGCGGACGTCGTCGTGCTCTGCGACACCAACGGCGGCATGCTCCCGCTGGGCATCGCCGAGGTCGTCACCGAGGTGGCCGCCCGGACCGGCTTCCGGCTGGGCATCCACTGCCAGGACGACACCGGGTGCGCGGTGGCCAACACCGTCTCCGCGGTGCAGGCCGGCGCGACGCACGTCCAGTGCACCGCCAACGGCTACGGCGAGCGGACCGGCAACGCCGACCTGTTCCCCGTGGTGGGCAACCTGGTGACCAAGCTGGGCATGCCGGTCCTGCCGGAGGGCGCCCTGGCTGAGCTGACCCGCACCGCGCACGCGCTGGCGGAGATCGCCAACATCGCCCCCGACACCCACCAGCCCTACGTCGGCGCGTCGGCGTTCGCGCACAAGGCCGGGCTGCACGCGAGCGCGATCAAGGTCGACCCGGAGCTGTACAACCACATGGACCCGGTCGAGGTCGGCAACGGACAGCGGATCCTGGTCACCGAGATGGCCGGCCGGGCCAGCGTCGAGCTGAAGGGTGCGGAGCTCGGGCTGGACCTGGCTTCGCGGCCGGACGCCACCGAGGCGGTCGTGGCGACCGTCAAGGAGCGGGAGGCCGCGGGCTGGTCGTTCGAGGCCGCTGACGCCTCGCTGGAGCTGCTCATGCGGGCCGCCCTCGGCGAACGCGAGTCGGCCCCGTTCACCCTCGAGTCCTACCGGGTGATCACCGAGCACCGCGCCGACGGCGAGGTCGTCGCCGAGGCCACCGTGAAGGTGCTCGTCGACGGCGAGCGGATGATCGCCACCGAGGAGGGCAACGGCCCGGTCAACGCGCTCGACGCCGCGCTGCGGGCCGCGCTCGCGCCGTTCTGCCCGTGGCTGGAGGACGTCGAGCTGTCCGACTACAAGGTCCGCATCCTCTCCCGCGCCGGGTCGCAGGAGGGGCACGGCACCGACGCCGTCACCCGGGTGCTCGTCGAGTCGACCGACCGGGACGGCTCGTGGACGACGATCGGCGTGCACGGCAACGTCGTCGAGGCTTCGTGGCTGGCGCTCGTCGACGCGCTGGCCTACGCGGCCATGCGGGCCCGCCGACCGGCGGCCGGCGAGGAGACCGCAGAGGAGGTCGTGGCGGCCCGCTGAGCGCAAATCAGGTGGGCCGCGGCCCGTTCCTGCGGTTTGATTCCGAGCCGTGGACACGGCGGCGATGATGGAGCGGATCGACCTCTTCTGCGACGCCGTGCCCCGGCGATGGGCCACCGTGACCGACACCGGTCCCCTCCGGCTGTTCACCCGCACCACGCCCGGGTTCCCGTTCTACGCCCGCCCGATCCCCGGTGCGGGCCCGGTGACGCCGGAGGACGTGCGGCGGGTACGGGTGGCCCAGCGCGGGCTGGGAGTGCCCGAGACGTTCGAGTGGCTGCTCGCGACCGCGCCCTCGATGGAGGGCGCGGTGCGGGCGACCGGGCTGTCGGTGCAGATCTGCCCGGTCCTCGTGCTCGACGGGGAGCCGCAGCCCGCGGCGCTGCCGGCCGGCCTGCGGTTCCGCCTGCTCGGCCCGCTCGACGGGGACCTGGCCGAGGCGGCGCACGCGCACCTGATCGTGGCGTCCACCGCGTTCGGCGCCCCCATACCGGCGCCACCGACGGCGGAGACCCTGGCGGAGCTCGTGGCCGATCTCGACGCGGGGCGGGTCGCGCGGCTGCTCGTCACCGGCCCCGACGGGGTGGTGGGCGTCGGGTCGGTGCAGCGCAGCGGCGACGTCGCCGAGTTGGTCGGTATCGCGACCGCCGCCACGCACCGTCGGATGGGCATCGGCGCGGCGGTCACCGCCCGGCTGGCCGCGGTGGCCCGGCAGGCCGGAGCCGATGTGGTGTTCCTCTCGGCGGGCGACGACTCGGCGACGCGGGTCTACGAACGCGTGGGTTTCCGCCGGATCGGGCGGTGCGGCATCGCCCAGCCCTAGCAGCCCCGCCCACCACCTGCGCGAACGCGCTGCCGGCCGCCGAGGTGGGGCCCGGTTCGCATCCCGCTGGAGGCCTCAGCTACAGTGGATGTCAGCAGGGCGCGACCAAGCCAGGTCGCGAGCCCAAATGGGGTATGGTGTAATTGGCAGCACGACTGATTCTGGTTCAGTTAGTCTAGGTTCGAGTCCTGGTACCCCAGCGAAACTCCTCGCAATCACCTGCGGTACGATCGCGAAGCAAGTTTCACTAAGGCCCCGTCGTCTAGCGGCCTAGGACGCCGCCCTCTCAAGGCGGTAGCGCGGGTTCAAATCCCGTCGGGGCTACTCCGCCGCTAGCGGGGGTGTTGGAGAAGATCCAGCACCCCCGCTAGCTGCTTTTCTGAGGACTTCTCCAGGGCGTCGGGCGTGGTTATCGAACGTTATGGAGTGCCGCCGCCCTGGTTCTCGGGGTTGTTGAGGTTCCCCCCAACGGCATTCCCTTGCTGTTCGGCCGGTGAGGTGTTCGCCGGCGACGAAGGTGGCTGCGTCGCACTCGTCGCCGGGCCCGACGTGGGCTGGGTGGGCTGGCTGGTCGGTGCCACCGAGGTGGTGGCGGGCGGTGCTGAGGTCGTCGGTCGCACGACCGGGCGCGGCCGCGGCGACGGCCGGGCCTCCGGCTCCGGTTCAGCCGTGGTCGTCGGGGCGGCCGAGGTCGTCGGCACGTCCGCGACGATGCGACCGGCGGGGGAAGCTGTGGTCGGGGTGTGCGGCAGCAGGAAGGCCGCGCCGATCACCGCCAGGGCCGCCGCCGCGCCGCCCGCGCTCACCAGGAGGGCCGGCGAGCTGTACCGGGCCGGGCGGTCACCGCGGTCCTGCGCGTAGTCCGCGTAGTCGTGATCGTCGCCGTAGCCGTAGTCGTCGCGGAACCCCGGCGCGTACGCGTGCCCGGGACCCGTGCCGTTGCCCGCAGGCGCTCCGTAGCCGCCCGTGCGGGCCGGGAAACCACCCTCGGGCGCCCCGAGCGCGGGACGCTCCGGGAACGGGGGAGGCGGCGTCGTGGGCCGCGGCGGCGGGAGACCGGCGAGCGGCCCGGTCCCCGCCGGGCCCGCCCAGGTGCCCGTCGCCGTACTGGCCGCCATCCCCCCAGCCGGCACCGGGCCGAGCGGGCCCCGGTTCGGCTGCGGCCGGGGCACGTGCCCGCCGGTGGCGGAGGCGTTCGGCGTCAGGGCGAGCGCGGCGCCCTTGGAGATCGCGTTCTTCGGGTCGGCGTCGACCGCCACCGGTCGCCCGAGCTGCTGCGACACCAGCTCCGCGACGAGCGGGATCCGCGACGAACCACCGACCAGCAGCACCGCCGTGAGCTGCTCCGGGGTGCGGCCCGCCGAGGTGATCGCGCGGCGCAGCGCGCTCACCGTCTCCTCGATCTGCGGGCGGATCATCGCCTCGAACTCGCTGCGGTGCAGCCGCACCGTGCCGCGGGCCGACGGCATGAGCACCTGGATCGACACCTCGGTGTCGGCCGAGAGCGCCTCCTTCGCCTCCCGGCACTCCCGGCGCACGGCGGCCACCGCGGACAGCACAGCCGGATCGTCCTCGTCCAGACCGGCGAAGGCGTCCGGCAGAGCCTCCCGCACGTGGTCGAAGATGACGTCGTCGAAGTCGACCCCGCCCAGCCGCTCCAGTCCCTCGGGGCGACCGAGCAGCGTGAACGCGCCGTTGGCATCCTTGTGGACCACGGCCGCGTCGAACGTGCCGCCGCCGAGGTCGTAGACGGCGATCGTGGAGCCCGGCTCGACCCGCTCGGTGGCCGCGTAGTGCAGCGCCGCCGCCTGCGGCTCGGCGAGGAACATCACCTGCAGGCCCTGCGCGGCGAGCGCCTTGCCCATCAGATCGATCTTGTGGCTACCCCACGAGGCGGGGTGGGTGACCGCGATCCGGCTCGCCGGGCCCCCCTCCCGCTGCGCGACCCGGTCGACCACCCAGCGGGTCAGCCGCGCGGACAGGTCCTCGGGTGCCCACGGGCGGCCCCCGACGACCAGCGGCGTCGGGTCGCCGATGCGCCGCTTGAACTCGCGCACGACGTGGTCGGGGTCGGTGACCGCACGCCGTTCGGCGGCCTCTCCCACCACGATCGCGCCGTCGTCGCCGAGGTAGAGCACCGACGGCACCGAGCTGGCGCGGTCGCCGAGCGCGACGACCTCGATGTCCCCCGGCCCGTTGCCGACGTGGGCGATCGCCGCCGACGTGCGCGTCGTGCCCACGTCGATGCCGATCACGTAGTCCATCGCTCTCCCATCCGGCGGATTGAGGCACACGGTAGCGGCAGTACTCAGAGCCACGGACGGGCGGCACGCCGTGAGGGGTTGCACGGGTCCGGCGGGAAAGTCCGCGGGGTTGATCGGCCCGGCTCCGTGGTCGCCGGATCGCGTGCGGCCGGGTGGGTCCGGTCGTGGCGGTGGTCGGCGGTTCCCGCGAGGGTCCAGCGTTCGGGGGCGGGCTCACAGCCGGTGCTGGATGGCCTCCGCCGCGGCGAGGAGGTCAGCGGCCCAGCGCACGCCCGGGCGGCGGCCGATGCGCTCGACCGGACCCGAGACGGAGACGGCGGCGATGACCTGGCCGGACTGGTCGCGGACCGGTGCGGAGACGCTCGCCACGCCCGCGGCGCGCTCGGCGACGCTCTGCGCCCAGCCGCGGCGGCGGACGTCGATCAGGACGCGCTCGCTGAAGGAGGCCTCGGCGAGGATCGCGCGCTGCACGGCCGGTTCTGCCCATGCGGCCAGGACCCGCGCGCCGGAACCGGCGGTCATCGGGAGCCGGCTGCCGACGGGTACGGTGTCGCGCAGCCCGCTGGGCGGTTCGGCGGCGGCGATGCAGACGCGGTGGATGCCGTCGCGGCGGTAGAGCTGGACGCTCTCACCGGTGATGTCGCGCAGCCGCGGCAGCACGGTGCTGGCGGCCTCGACGAGCGGGTCGGCGCCGCCCGCGGCCAGCTCGGCCAGCGTCGGGCCGGGGCGCCACCGGCCGTCGTTGCCGCGGTGCAGCAGGCCGTGCGCCTCCAGCCCCACGGCGAGCCGGTGGGCGGTGGCGCGGGGCAGGCCGGTGCGCTGGCAGAGCTCGGCCAGTCCGCACGGTTCGGCCGCTGCGGCCCGCAGGACCCCCACCGCCTTGTCGAGGACGCCGATGCCGCTGCTCCTGCCGACCGTGCTCAAGCCACCCCACCCCTGTCGGGCGCACGCCCCCCGCACTATGCTGTCTCAGTACACGATACTAACTTCCCGAATTCTGAGACGCCAGAGGAGGCGGCCGGCGTGGCACCCACCACCACTCGCCCGAGGACGTTGGCTGAGAAGGTCTGGGACGACCACCTCGTCCGCAAGGGCGAGGACGGCGAGCCGGACCTGATCTACATCGATCTGCACCTGGTCCACGAGGTGACCAGCCCGCAGGCGTTCGACGGGCTGCGGCTCGCCGGTCGCAAGGTCCGCCGCCCCGACCTCACGGTCGCGACCGAGGACCACAACGTCCCCACGATCGACACCGAGCTGCCGATCGCCGACCCGGTGTCGCGCACCCAGGTGGAGACGCTGCGCCGCAACTGCGCCGAGTTCGGCGTGCCGCTCTACCCGATGAACCACGCCGAGCAGGGCATCGTGCACGTGGTCGGCCCGCAGCTGGGGCTCACCCAGCCGGGGATGACGGTCGTGTGCGGCGACTCGCACACCTCCACGCACGGCGCGTTCGGGGCGATGGCGTTCGGGATCGGGACCAGCGAGGTCGAGCACGTGCTGGCCACGCAGACGCTGCCGCTGCGGCCGTTCCGCACGATGGCGATCAACGTCAACTCCGAGGACGGCCGGCTGCGTCCCGGGGTCACCAGCAAGGACGTGATCCTCGCGATCATCGCGAAGATCGGCACCGGCGGCGGGCAGGGCCACGTGCTGGAGTACCGCGGCAACGTCATCGACAACCTGTCGATGGAGGCCCGCATGACGATCTGCAACATGTCGATCGAGGCGGGCGCGCGGGCCGGGATGATCGCGCCGGACGAGACCACGTTCGCCTACCTGAAGGGCCGCGAGCGGGCGCCGAAGGGAGCCGACTGGGACGCGGCGGTCGAGGCGTGGCGGCAACTGCGCACCGACGAGGGCGCGCAGTTCGACCGCGAGGTCGACATCGACGCCGACGAGCTCACCCCGTTCGTCACGTGGGGCACCAACCCGGGGCAGGGCCTGCCGCTGTCGGAGCGCGTGCCCGACCCGGCCGACTTCGCCGACGAGAACGAGAGGGTCGCCGCGGAGCGGGCCCTGGAGTACATGGACCTGGAGCCCGGCACCCCGCTGCGCGACATCAAGATCGACACCGTGTTCGTCGGGTCGTGCACGAACGGGCGGATCGAGGACCTGCGCTCGGTCGCGGAGATCCTCGACGGCCGCAAGGTGGCCGACGGCGTGCGGATGCTGATCGTGCCCGGTTCGATGCGGGTGCGGGCACAGGCCGAGGCCGAGGGCCTGGACAAGATCTTCACCGCGGCCGGTGCCGAGTGGCGCTCGGCCGGCTGCTCGATGTGCCTGGGCATGAACCCGGACACGCTCTCCCCGGGCGAGCGCAGCGCATCGACGTCGAACCGGAACTTCGAGGGCCGGCAGGGCAAGGGCGGCCGCACGCACCTCGTCTCGCCGCTGGTGGCCGCGGCGACGGCCGTGCGCGGCACCCTGTCGAGCCCGGAAGACCTGAGCTGAGGGGACCTGAACTGATGGAACCGTTCACCACCCACACCGGGATCGGCGTGCCCCTGCGGCGCTCGAACGTCGACACCGACCAGATCATCCCCGCCGTCTACCTCAAGCGGGTCACGCGCACCGGCTTCGAGGACGGGCTGTTCTCGGCCTGGCGGCAGCACGAGGACTTCATCCTCAACCGCGAGCCGTACAAGCGCGGCACGGTGCTCGTGGCCGGGCCCGACTTCGGTACCGGCTCGTCGCGCGAGCACGCCGTCTGGGCGCTGATGGACTACGGGTTCCGCGTCGTGATCTCTTCGCGGTTCGCCGACATCTTCCGCGGCAACTCCGCCAAGCAGGGCCTGCTCGCCGCGCAGGTGGCGCAGGACGACGTCGAGCTGCTGTGGAAGCTGCTGGAGAACCAGCCCGGCACCGAGGTCACCGTCGACCTGCGGGAGCGCACGGTGCAGGCCGCCGACCTCACGGTGCCGTTCCAGATCGACGACTACACGCGGTGGCGGCTGCTCGAGGGCCTCGACGACATCGGCCTGACCCTGCGGCACGAGGCGGAGATCTCCGCGTACGAGGCGGCCCGGCCGTCCCGGATGCCCACCACAGTCCAGCTCTGAACCAGCGCTGGACAGCGCTGCCTCACTGCGCCGGTGGCCCGGTGGAGCGCACCGGGTCCACCGGCGCGTGTCTTGTGGCGCTGCTCGGCGACCAGGGCATACGGTCAGCGGCATGAACAAGTCCCAGCTCGTGCATGCGCTCGCCGAGCGCCTCGGTGACCGGCGCATCGCGGCCACCGCGGTCGACGGGCTGCTCGAGACCATCGTCGAGACCGTCCGCACGGGTGAGCCGGTCTCGATCACCGGCTTCGGCGTGTTCGAGAGCCGGGAGCGTGCGGCCCGTACCGCGCGCAACCCGCGCACCGGCGAGACCGTCGAGGTGCCGGCGGCCACGGTGCCGGCGTTCCGGCCGGGCACGGGCTTCCGCAACGCGGTCGGTGGAGGCGCCGCGGCTCAGCCGGCCGCGGCCACCGCCACGTCGACCACGGCCGTGGAAGCGCCCGTCGAGGCACCCGCCGAGGAGAGCCCGAAGCCGACGAAGAAGACCCGGTCGAAGCAGTCGTTCGCCGCCGACACCGAACCGGAGAAGACGGCGAAGCCCGGCAAGAAGGCGAAGGCGTCGGAGGAGCAGGCGTCCGAGGGGAAGGCTGAGGGGAAGGCTGAGGGGAAGGTCAAGGGCGGGAAGAAGACCAAGGCCAAGGACGGCGCGGAGAAGCCGAAGGCCAAGCGCGGCAAGAAGTAACGCGCCGCGCAGCGAGTTGCCCCGACCGGCCCCGCGAGTTCCCCCGTACCGCCGCGCGAGTCGCCCTGTGCGGTCGCGCGAGTTCCCCCGAGCGGGGCGGTGTGTCGCCCCGTGAAAGCCGACGAGTTCGCGCAGGTCGGACCGTGGGTCGTGGATTCCCGACGGCGAACGGGATCCTCGGGACGCCGAGTCGGGGATTCCGGTGCACGGGCCCGCCGGGGAGCACGTGCTGGGATCGGCAACTCACCGTCCTGGGCCGGGCAACTCGCCGGTCCGTTCGGGGCAACTCGCCGGTCCGCTCGGGCCAACTCGCCGGTCCGGGCCGGGCGACTCGCCGGTCCGCTCGGGGCGACTCGCCGGTCCGGGCCGGGCGACTCGCCGGTCCGCTCGGGGCGACTCGCCGGTCCGGACCGGGCAACTCGCCGGTCCGTTCGGGGCAACTCGCCGCCGCGGAATCCGCGACTCGCCGTCACGAGGGGCGCAGCTCGCGCCCGGTGCGGCGGCCTCAGCCGGTGGGAGTGGGGTAGTAGTCGGCGGCGCGCAGCGCACCGTCGACGAACGTCAGCACCCACGTGCTGCCCTTGCGGGCCGCCACCGTGCCCGGGTCGACTCCGAGGTCCGCCTCGCCGACCAGCGCCGCGACGAGATCGGGGATCACCCCGCCCTGGCTGCAGACGATCGTCACTCCGGGTTGCGCAGCGAGCTCCCGGAACCGGGCCAGCCCGGCACCGGGATCGGTCTGGTAGCCCCGCTCACCCAGCGCCGGTTCGATGCCGATCTGGAGCCCCGCCGCGGCCGCGACCGGCGCCACCGTGTCGCGGCAGCGCAGGGGCGGCGCGCTGACCACCCGGTCCGGGCCGAACAGCGGCAGCAGCTCATCGAGCTGCTCGACCTGCTCCCGCCCGGTAGCCGACAGCGGGCGCAGGTCGTCGTCGCCGTCCCACTTCGCCCGGTTGCCCGCCTCCGCGTGCCGCACCAGCAGGATCGTCGACGTCGGCACGCCGATCTCGACGAACCGGTTCACCACGGCGGCGTCGTGCGGGTAGGTCAGCAGTCGTGCGGCCTTCTGCGGGTCGAGGAAGCGCAGCTCGTCGACCTCATCGTTCGGCTCGAACGCGCCGGAGCGGATCTCACCCGCCCAGTAGTGCACGGTCTTGGGCCCGCGCGCGGTGTCGTAGTGCACCTCGCCCAGCCGGGCACCGAGCCGCACTGCGAGCCCCGTCTCCTCGACGGTCTCGCGCGCGGCGCAGGCCAGCAGCGTCTCGCCGCGCTCGAGCTTGCCCTTGGGCAGCGACCAGTCGTCGTAGCGGGGGCGGTGCACCACCGCGATCTCCGGGCCGTCCGCGCCCCGCCGCCACGCGACGCAGCCGCTCGCCAGCAGCTCCTTGCTCATGCCGGTCCTTGCTCATGCCGGGGTGTCGTCCGCCTCGACGGCGGCGTGGGTGTGGCGCAGCATCATCTCCGTCTGGTGGTCGCGGACCGGCGTGATCCCCGAGTCCGGGGCGGGGGAGGGCACCCAGGTGCCGTCCGGGCGCAGCGTCCAGCAGCGCGTGGCCGGGTGCAGGCACGAGTCGAGGATCTCGGCGAGGCGGCGAGCCGGTTTCTCCGACACCCGCAGCAGCACCTCGACCCGCCGGTCCAGGTTGCGGTGCATCATGTCGGCGCTGCCGATCCAGTACTCGTTCGCCGCGCCGAAGTGGAAGATCCGGGAGTGCTCCAGGAACCGGCCCAGGATGGACCGGACGTGGATGTTCTCCGACAGCCCCGGCCGGCCCGGCTTCAGCGCGCAGATCCCGCGCACGACGATGTCCACCGGCACCCCGGCCTGCGACGCCCGGTAGAGCGCGTCGATCACCTGCTCGTCGACGAGCGCGTTGACCTTGATGCGGATACGGGCGTCCGGGTTGCCCGCGCGCTTCGCCTCGATCTCGTCGTCGATGCGGCGCACGATGCCGCGCCGCACCCCGTACGGTGCGACGAGCAGGTTGCGGTAGGTCGTCTGCCGTGAGTAGCCCGTGAGGGTGTTGAACAGGTCGGTGAGGTCGGAGCCGATCGTCGGGTCGGCCGTCAGCACCCCGATGTCCTCGTAGAGCCGGGCGGTCTTGGGGTGGTAGTTGCCGGTGCCGATGTGGCAGTAGCGGCGGATCTGCCCGCCCTCCTGGCGCACGACGAGCGCGGTCTTGCAGTGGGTCTTCAGCCCCACCAGGCCGTACACCACGTGCACCCCGGCCTTCTCCAGCTCGCGCGCCCACCGGATGTTGGCCTGCTCGTCGAAGCGGGCCTTGATCTCCACCAGCGCCACGACCTGCTTACCGGCCTCCGCGGCGTCGACCAGCGCGTCGACGATGGGGGAGTCGCCGGACGTGCGGTAGAGCGTCTGCTTGATCGCCAGCACGTTCGGGTCCGCCGCCGCCTGCTCGATGAACCGCTGCACGCTCGTCGAGAACGAGTCGTAGGGGTGGTGCACCAGGACGTCGCCCTCGCGCAGCGTGGCGAAGATGCTCTGCGGGTTCTCCCGGTCGGCGAACGCCGGGTGGGTGGCCGGCACGAACGGCTCGTCCTTCAGGTCCGGCCGGTCCACGGCGTGCACCGCCCAGAGCGCGGTGAGGTCGAGCAGCCCGGGGATCGTGATGACGTCGGCCGGATCGACGTCGAGCTCGCGCAGCAGCAGCTCCAGCACGTGCGGGCTCATCTGGTCGCTGACCTCGAGCCGCACCGGCGGGCCGAAGCGCCGGCGCGCCAGCTCCCGCTCCAGCGACTGGAGCAGGTCCTCGTCGCGATCCTCCTCCACCTCCAGATCGGCGTTGCGGGTGACCCGGAACGCGCCGACCTCGGCCACCTCCATGCCGGTGAACAGCTGGTCGAGGTGCGCGGCGATGAGGTCCTCGATCGGCAGGAACGTGATCTCGTTGCGGTCCCCGCCCGGCGCGGTCGCCACCCGCACCAGCCGCGGCACGTTGTTCGGCACCTTCACGCGGGCGAACCGCTCCGTGCCGCCCTCCGGGTCGCGCACCGTGACGGCCAGGTTCAGCGAGAGCCCCGAGATGTACGGGAAGGGGTGCGCGGGATCGACGGCCAGCGGGGTGAGGACGGGGAAGACCTGCTCGGAGAAGTAGTCCGAGAGCCGGGCTCGCTCGTCGTCGGTCAGCTCGTCCCAGCGGCGGATGTAGATGCCGTGCTGCTCCAGCTCCGGGCGCACCTGGTCGAGGAACACCCGGGCGTGGGCGCGGGCGATCGCCTGCGTGCGCGCGGAGATGCGGGCCACCTGCTCACGCGGGGACAGACCGTCGGCGCTGCGCACGGCCAGGCCGGTCTCGTCGCGGCGCTTCAGGCCCGCGACCCGGACCATGTAGAACTCGTCCAGGTTGGACGCGAAGATCGCGAGGAACTTCGCCCGCTCCAGCAGCGGCTGGCTGGGGTCCTCGGCGAGCGCCAGCACGCGGGCGTTGAAGTCCAGCCAGGACAGCTCGCGGTTGAGGTAGCGGTCGTCGGGCAGCTCGGAGCCGGGGCCGGGTGTGCGGGCCGGAGGGCTGACCGGCACGGCCGCCTCCGGGACGGTGTCCGGTTCCTCCTGGGCCGGTGGCTCGACGCGGCGCGCGGGCGGCGGGCCGGCCGGCTCCGGTGGTACGGCGGCCGCCGCGGCGTCGGCGGCGGGCACCGGGGCTGCGGCGACGCGCCGGGTCGACGGTCGCGGCGGCCGCCGCGTGGACCGTCCGCCGCTCGAGCGCGTCCTGGCCTTGCTCTCGTCAGCCACGGCGCCGATTCTTCCGCACCCGACCACACTCGCGCCGAGAACGACGTGACCGAGGGCGGAACGCTCTGTCGGTCACGGCAGCGGCGATCGACACCGGCGTCCTCGACGCGGGGCCTCAGCCCCTCGTGTACTCGATCGCGGCGAGCGTGCGCTTGCCCCGGCGCAGCACGAGCCAGCGGCCGTGCAGCAGCTGGTCGGGGGACGCCACCGCGTCCTCCTCGGTGATCTTGGTGTTGTTGACGTACGCGCCGCCCTCGTTGATGGTGCGCCGCGCCGCCGACCGGCTGGGCGCCAGCCCCGTCGCCACGAACAGGTCGACGACCTCACCCAGCTCGCTCACCTGCGCCGACGGCACCTCGGCCAGCGCAGCGGCCAGGGTGCGCTCGTCCAGGGCGGCCAGGTCGTCGCGGCCGAACAGCGCCCGCGACGCGGCGACCACCTTCGCGCACTGGTCAGCCCCGTGCACGAGCGTGGTGAGCTCCTCGGCCAACGCCCGCTGGGCGGCCCGCGCCTGCGGCCGCTCCCGCGTCTGCTCCTCCAGCTCCTCCAGCTCCTCGCGGGACCGGAACGACAGCGCCCGCAGGTACCGCAGCACGTCGCGGTCGTCGGTGTTGAGCCAGAACTGGTAGAAGGCGTACGGCGTGGTCATCTCCGGGTCGAGCCACAGCGTGCCCGTCTCGGTCTTGCCGAACTTGGTGCCGTCCGCCTTCGTCATCAGCGGCGTGGCCAGCGCGTGCACCTCGGCCTGCGGCTCCAGCCGGTGGATCAGGTCGAGGCCCGCGGTGAGGTTGCCCCACTGGTCGCTCCCGCCCTGCTGCAACGTGCAGCCGTGCCGGCGGTACAGCTCCAGGAAGTCCATCGCCTGCAGCAGCTGGTAGCTGAACTCCGTGTAGCTGATGCCCTGCTCGGAGTTCAGCCGCCGGGCGACCGACTCCTTGGTGAGCATCGTGTTCACCCGGAAGTGCTTGCCGATGTCGCGCAGGAAGTCGATCGCGGACAGGTTCGCCGTCCACTCCAGGTTGTTGACCATCGTGGCCGCGTTGGGGCCCTCGAAGTCGAGGAACGGCTCGATCTGGCTGCGCAGCCGCTCCGCCCACGCGGCGACGGTCGCGGCGTCGTTGAGCTGACGCTCCGCGGTGGGCCGCGGGTCGCCGATCTGCCCCGTGGCGCCCCCGACGAGTGCGATCGGCCGGTGCCCGGCCTGCTGCAGCCTGCGCATGGTCAGCACCTGCACGAGGTGCCCGACGTGCAGGCTCGCCGCGGTCGGGTCGAACCCGCAGTAGTAGGTGACCGGACCGTCCGCGAGCGCCTTGCGCAAGGCCTCCTCGTCGGTGGACTGGGCGATCAGCCCGCGCCACCGCAGCTCGTCGACGATGTCCGTCACGGTTGCGGGTCTCCTCTGGTCCGATGGCACGACGATCGGTCCAGTCTAGGTGCGCCGAGATGACGGGCTGCTCCGGGAACCAAGGCGAGCGGCGGGACTGCTGGGTCCCACGAGGCGGGCCGAAGATCACACACAACGGCCAGGTTCACTTCAGATGAAGTTAGCCTATGCTTCTCGAGCGTGACGTCACCGTCCCCCGATCCGGTGCCCCGCATCACCGGTGCGGATCTCCAGCTCGGCTACCACGGCCGCACGGTCGTGCACGGCGCCGGCATCTCGCTGCGCGCCGGCCGGGTCACCGCGCTCGTGGGACCGAACGGCAGCGGCAAGTCGACGCTGCTGCGCGCGCTCGCGCGCCTGCACCGCCCGGACGCGGGGACCCTGCGGGTCGGCGAGGAAGCGGTGGACGCGCTGGCCATGAGCCGTCGTGAGTTCGCCCGCCTGGTCACGCTGCTCGCCCAGAGCCGGCCCACCCCGACCGGCCTGTCCGTCGCCGACGTCGTCGGGTTCGGGCGCCATCCGCACCGCGGGCGCTGGCGCGCAGGCGATCCCGACGGCCCGGCCGCCGTCGCCCGCGCGATGGCCGTGACCCGGATCGAGGAGCTGGCCGACCGGCCCGTCGACGAGCTGTCCGGCGGCCAGCTGCAGCGCGTGTGGCTCGCGTCCTGCCTCGCGCAGGACGCCGGTGTGCTCCTCCTCGACGAGCCCACGACGTTCCTCGACCTGCGGTTCCAGGTGGAGCTGCTCGACCTGGTCCGCGACCTCGCCGACCAGGACGGCGTCGCGATCGGCGTCGTCCTGCACGACCTCGATCAAGCCGCCGCCGTCGCCGACGAGGTGGTGCTGCTCGCGGAGGGACGCATCCGGGCGGCCGGTCCGCCCGCCGACGTCCTGACGACCGAGCTGCTCACCGACGTCTACGGCATCCGCATCGAGGTCGACCACGACCCCCGAACGGGTGCGCTGCGCACCCGGCCCGTCGGCCGGCACCCGAGCCGGGTGCCGGCAGCTGCCCCCCGGAGGTAGGACATGAGAGCGCGCACACCACTCGTCCTGGTGGCGATCCTGCTCGCCCTGGCCGGACTCACGGCCTGCGGGACGTCGGAGCCGGCCGCCGGCGCCGGCCCGACCGCGGCGGCCGCGGCCTCCGGTGGTCCGATCACCGTGACCGACCTGCGCGGCAAGCAGATCACCCTCGACAAGCCCGCCGCCCGCGTGGTCGGGCTGGAGTGGAACGTCATCGAGCACGCCGTGTCGCTCGGCGTGATGCCCGTCGGCGCGGCGGACATCAAGGGCTACTCGGCCTGGGTGCAGAGCGAGCCGCTCGACGCCTCCGTGAAGGACGTGGGCGTGCGCGGCGAACCCAGCGTCGAGTCGATCGCTGCGCTGCAGCCCGACCTGATCCTCGCCACCGACCAGCTGCCCGAGGGTGCGGTGGCGCAGATGGAGCAGTTCGCGCCCGTCGTCTTCGTGCCCGGCGGGGACGCCGAGGACCCGGTCGGCCAGATGCGCGAGAACCTGCAGCTGGTCGCGAAGCTGGTGGGCAAGGAGGCCGAGGCGCAGAAGCTGCTCGCCGACTTCGACGCCAAGCTCGCCGACGCCAAGACGAAGCTGGCCGCCAAGACCGGGCAGAAGTTCGTGTTCACCGACGGCTGGGCCGAGGGCGGCCAGGTCTCGCTGCGGCCCTACACCAAGGGCTCGCTCGTGGGTGGGGTCACCGAGCAGCTCGGGCTGGTCGACGCGTGGCCCGCCGAGGAGGGCGACGCCGTCTACGGGCTCGCCCAGAGCGACGTCGAGGGCCTGACCCGGGTCGGCGACGTCGAGTTCCTCTACATCGTCAACGACGCCGACGGCGGCGACGTGTTCGCCAACGAGCTGAGGGACAACGCCGTGTGGAAGTCCCTGCCGTTCGTCCAGGCCGGCAAGGTGCACCGGATCCCCGACGGCATGTGGATGTTCGGCGGCCCGACGTCGCTGGCGATCTACGTCGACGCCGTCGTCGCGGCGCTGGCTTGATCGCATGACCCGCACCGCACCGGTACCCGCCCGCACTGCCGACGCGGGCGGGGCGCCGACCCGGCCGCTGCGGGTGGCGGGTGTCGCGACGGTCGGTGCAGTGCTCGCCCTGCTGCTCGCCGCGGTGCACCTCACGCAGGGCACCGCCGACGTGGGGGTGGGTGACCTCCTGCGGTTCGTCGTCGGTGCGGGCACCGAGCAGGCCGACGCGGTCGTGATCGCCTCCCGGATCCCGCGACTGCTCGCCGGGGTCCTCGTGGGGGTGGCGCTCGGCCTGGCGGGCTGCGTCCTGCAGACGATCTCCCGCAACTCCCTCGCCTCTCCCGACACCCTCGGCGTCGGGAGAGGCGCCTACGTGCTGATCGTCGCCCTGTCGGTGGCCGGGCTGGCGCTGCCCGTGCCGTTCGCGGGCGCGGTGGCGTTCGTGGGTGGACTCGCCGCCGCGGCGCTGGTGCTGGTCCTCTCGTCCGGGGTGGGCTCGGGGCCGACCCGGCTCGTGCTGGCCGGCTCGGCGGTCGGGCTGGCGCTCGAGTCGGTCACGGTCGCGCTGCTGCTGCTGTTCGAGGAGCAGACGGTCGGGCTGTACGCGTGGGGGAGCGGCACGCTCTCCCAGTTCGGCATGACCTCGATGGCCTGGATGGCCCCGGTCGTGGCCGTCGCGTTCCTGCTGCTGCTCACCCTGTCCACCGAGCTGGACCTGCACGGGCTGGGCGACGACTCGGCCTCCGTGCTGGGCGTGAACGTGCGCCGCACCAGGCTCTTCGGGGTGCTGCTCGCGGTCCTGCTGTCGGCGGCCGCGGTGACGGTGGCGGGTCCGGTCGGGTTCGTCGGCCTCGCCGCACCGGCGATCGTGCGGCTGCTGGTGCCGCTGGTGCCGGGCCTGGCGCGGCACCGCGCGCTGCTGCCGATGTCGGCGCTGGCCGGGATCATCGTGGTGATCGGCGCGGACGTGCTCGCACGGCTCGCGCTCGGTGCGCAGGTCGGCGGCGTCGAGGTGCCGACCGGCGTCGTCACGTCGTTCCTCGGCGCGCTCGTGCTCGTGGGGCTCGCCTGCCGGTACCGGCAGTCCGGCCCCACCCGGGCGGCGCCCGCGGCGCGGTCGGCGCGGCTGCGCGGGCGCGCCGGGTTCGTCGTGGTGCTCGTCGTCGTCGCCGTGGGCACGGTGGGTGCGGCGACGGCGGCCACGCTGCTCGGCGACGCGAAGCTGCTCACCGGCGACGTCGTCAACTACCTCACGGGCCGGTCCGGTCCGCTGGTCACCTTCGTGCTCGACGCGCGGGTGCCGCGGGTGCTGGCGGCGCTCACGGCCGGCGCGGCGCTGGCGATCGCGGGCGCGGTGATCCAGGCGGCGTGCCGCAACCCGCTCGCCGAACCGGGCATCATCGGCGTCACCGGTGGTGCCGGGCTGGGCGCCGTCCTCGCGATCACGCTGGTCCCGGTGGCGGGCACCGCGCTGATCACCGGGTCGGCGCTC
Source organism: Pseudonocardia thermophila (assembly GCF_900142365.1). GTDB lineage: Bacteria > Actinomycetota > Actinomycetes > Mycobacteriales > Pseudonocardiaceae > Pseudonocardia > Pseudonocardia thermophila. The sequence continues at coordinate 387,046 of NZ_FRAP01000003.1, forward strand.
GTCGGTGCCGCGGTCGCGACGCTGGCGGTGTTCGGGCTCGCGGCGCGCGGCGGACTGGACTCCGACCGGCTCGTGCTCATCGGCGTCGGTGTGTCGGCCGCGGCCGCCGCGGCGATCACGTTCGTCATCCTCCTCAGCGATCCGTTCAACGTCGGCAAGGCGCTGACGTGGCTGTCCGGCTCCACATACGGACGGACGCTGCCGCAGGTCGTGCCGGTCGTGCTCGCCCTGCTGGTCGCCGTGCCGATCCTGTGGCGGTCACGGCGCGAGCTCGATCTCGTCGCCGTCGACGACGACACCCCGCGGGTGGCCGGCATCGCGCTGGAGCGGTCGCGGCCGCTCCTGCTGGGGCTGGCCTGCTTGCTCACGGCGATGGCGGTGTCCGCGGTCGGCGTGATCTCGTTCGTCGGGCTCGTCGCGCCGCACGCGGCCCGGGCGCTGGTCGGGGCCAAGCACGAGCGGGTGCTGCCGGTGACGGCGCTGCTCGGGGCGCTGCTGGTGTCGGTCGCGGACACGGTGGGCCGCACGGTCATCGCGCCGGGGCAGCTGCCGGCCGGGCTCGTCGCCGCGCTCGTGGGCACGCCGTACTTCGTGTGGCTGCTCTGGCGGTCGCGCACGGCGTAGCGGGAACTGCGTCGTGCTCGACGGGGATCGAGCTCAGGGCTTCACCGCCAGTGCGGCGTGCATCGACACGTCGGAGTCCGAGGCTGCCCACATCTCCGCGTCGTCGTGCTGGCCGCTCAGCGGCACGGAGATCCCGGGGCGCCAGCGCAGCAGCCCGACGACGCCCGGCTCGACGATCTCCAACCCGTCGAGGAACAGCCGGCGCACGTCCGCGGCGGTGCGCGGGTACAGGGGGATCCCGGCGGCCGCGTACCGCTCGACCGATGCGGCCAGCGTCGCGCCCACCGCGAAGTCGGACGTGACGTGGGAGATCGCCAGCGCGCTCCCGGACGGGACCGCGGCCAGCAGCGTGGCAACCAGCCGGTGCGCGGCCTCGTCGTCGAGGAAGTGCAGCAGCCCCAGCGCGGTGACCGCGACGGGCCGGCCGAGGTCGAGCAGCTCGCGCACCTCGGCTGAGGAGAGGATCTCCTCCGGCCGCCGCGCATCCGCGTCGACGTGCGCGATCGCGCCCCGTGGATCGCTCGTCATCAGCGCGGCGGCGTGCGCCAGCACGATCGGGTCGTTGTCGACGTAGACCACCCGCGCGCTCGGGATGACCGCCTGGGCGATCTGGTGCAGGTCGGGCTCGGCGGGGATGCCCGTGCCGACGTCGAGGAACTGGTCGTGCCCGGCGCGCGCCAGGTGCGTCACCACGCGGTGCATGAACGCGCGCTGGGCGCGGGCGGCCACTGGCGTGGTCGGCGCGACCTGGACCAGCTCGTCGGCGGCGATCCGGTCGGGCCAGTAGTTGGTCTTGCCGCCGAGCAGCACGTCGTAGACCCGGGCGCTGTGCGCGCGATCGAGCTGCAGTTCGCTCGGCAGCGGGGGCACCAGGTCTTCGCGGGGGTCCGGCGCGGGCCCCGCCTCGGCCGGGGCCGGTTCCGGCGGCGGGCCCACGACGACGAGGGCGCGCGGCCGGCGAGCGCGGGTGTGCGCCGTCATCCCGGCGGCGATGGCGTCGCGCAGCAGGGCGGCGCGGTCGTCGACGAGTGGTTCGCCGCGCAGCTCGGCCTCGACCTCCAGGCGGTCGAGCAGCCGGTCCAGCTGGGGGTCGGAGACGCGGTGGTCGACGAGCACGAACCGGCCGGCCTCGGGGTGGTCGACGACGATCGCGTCGGGGGTGGGCAGCTCGCAGCGCACGATCGGGACGGGGAGCTGCGCCACGGTCGTCTCCTGCTCCGGCGGGGTCCGGTCGGCCGGGCTCGGCCGGTTGACTCAGGGGGTCAGTCTGCGCTCCCCGTGCGCCGCGCGGTGGCCGAATCGGCCAGCCGGATCGCCGAACGGAGCATCTCCACCAGCGCAGCGCGCTCCTCGGGGGTGCGCTCCTGGAACATGACGATCACCGCGTGGGTGTCGGGATCGAGGTCCGTGTGCTGGGGACGCAGGTTCATGGACACGCCCGCGGCGTCGTGCACCTCCTGGGTGGAGACCTCCAGAGCCGCCGCGATCCCGCGGATGGGATCGGCGCCCGGACCGTTCTTCCACTCGGTGTTGGTCCACTTGTGCCACATGGGGCGGGAGATCTCGTGACCCGCGCGGCGGGACCGCTCGACGAGATCCTGCTGCGTGAGCCGCAGCTCCTTCATGCGCCGACGGATGAGATCCTGCAGCCGCTCCCCGGCTCCCCTCGAGCCGGGTCGGTCGCGCGCTGCCGGATCCACCCGTCGGCCCCCCTCGTTCCGGACGGTCGGTGGCCATCCCCCCACGTCCGGTGCCCACGATAGCACGCAGATCTGTTTGCTCTGATCGGCACGAGCGCCGCATCAGGCGGGTTCGTCGCGCTGGTAGACGTCCGGGACGCCGTCGTGGTCGTCGTCGCGCTCCTCCTCGGCGCACAGCCGCCGGTAGTGGGCGTTGCGGATGCGCAGCACGACGGTCGCGATCAGCGCGGCCACCAGCGACCCGGTGAGCACACCGATCTTGACGTGGCCCTCCGCGGCCGATCCGGTGCCGAACGCCAGCTCGCCGATCAGGAGCGACACGGTGAACCCGATGCCGGCGAGGATCGACAGCCCCAGCACGTCCCACCAGGACAGGCCCTCGGCCAGCCGGGCGCGGGTGAACCGCTGCACCAGCCAGGTGCCGCCGAGCACGCCGATCGTCTTGCCGACGACGAGCCCGAGCACGATGCCGAGCGTGATCGGGTCGGTGAAGGCCTCGGCGAACCCGCCCGCGTCGACGACGCTCACGCCCGCGGCGAAGAACGCGAACACCGGCACCGCCACGCCGGCCGAGATCGGGCGGAACCGGTGCTCGAAGTGCTCGGCGAGCCCCGGCCCCGGGCCAGGGGCCCGCCGGACGACGGGCACGGCGAACCCGAGCAGCACCCCGGCGACGGTGGCGTGGACGCCCGAGGCGTGCATGAGTGCCCAGGTGACCACGGCCAGCGGGAGCAGTAGCCACCACGAGCGCACCCGCCGCTGCACGAGCACGGTGAACACCGCCAGCGGCACCAGCATGAGCAGCAGCGGGACGAGGTGCAGCTCGGACGTGTAGAACAGCGCGATGATCACGATCGCGAGCAGGTCGTCGACCACCGCGAGGGTCAGCAGGAACAGTCGCAGTGCGGCCGGCAGGTGCGTGCTGATCACCGCGAGCACCGCCAGGGCGAAGGCGATGTCGGTCGCGGTGGGGATCGCCCAGCCGACCAGGCCATCCCCACCGGCCGCCGCGTTGATCGCGACGTAGATCAGCGCCGGGGCCGCCATCCCGCCCACTGCGGCGGCCACCGGAAGCGCGGCCCGGCGCGGATCGCGCAGGTCGCCGGCCACGAACTCGCGCTTGAGCTCCAGTCCAGCGACGAAGAAGAAGATCGCGAGCAGTCCGTCTGCGGCCCACGCGGCCACGGTGAGGTCGAGGTGCAGCGACGCCGGCCCGACCCGCAGGTTCGACAGGTCGGCGTACGCCTCGCGCCACGGCGAGTTGGCCCAGATCAGCGCGAGCGCGGCCGCCCCGACCAGCAGCAGCCCGCCGATGGTCTCGGTGCGCAGCAGATCGCCGATGCGGCGGACCTCGGGCCACGAACCGCGGCCGAACAGGCGGGGGCTGGCGGAACGGTGCATGCGGGCGTCCTCCGGGCACGTCGAACGGATGCCGACCAGACTTCCCGGCACGCCCCGGGTGACGGTAACCGGCCCACCCGGCCGGGAGCAGGGCCGTCGAGAGCGATGTCACACGGCCGTTCGGTCGAGCGGCGGCGGGGTTTCCGGGCCCGAGTGCGTCGAGTCGTCCGGGCTCGAGTGCCGTCGAGAACGAAGTCGTGGCTGTTCCGAATCGATTCAGGACCACCACGACTTCGTTCTCGGCTTCGTTCTCGACGCAGCGCCCTCATGCGTCCTCGCAGATCAAGGCCCACGGGCGGTCCGCCAGGCGGGTCATGACGAGCGTGACCCGCCTGCTGCCCGTGAGGCCGCGCTGCAGCGCGCGGTGCAGGGCGTCGACGTCGCCGGCGAGGCCGCGGCGGCGGATGTCCACCGCGCCGGCGTCCACCGCGCGCAGCCGCCGCAGCAGCGTCTTCTGGTGCCACGGGCCCGAGTCGAGCACCCGCAGGGTGCGCGCGAACGGGGTCGTGAGGCAGGCGTCGCCGGACAGGAACGCGATCTTCTCGTCGAGCTGCCAGGTGCCGGTGGCGCGGGCCAGCTCGGCCACCAGCCCGGCGCGGGTCACCGCCGGATCGGGATCGAGCAGGTAGCGGCCCGGTTCGCGCACCGGCACGGGATCACCCGGCGCGGGCAGCAGCTCGGCGCCCGCGGGCAGCACGGTGGCGCGCGTGCGGGCCCCGGCCAGGGCGGGCGACCACAGCACCGCCTCCTTGAGCTCCCGGCCCACCGACACGAACTCGATCTCCCACCCGGGCGGGACGACGTCGTGCTCGACACCGGGGGCGGCCTTGATCCCGACCGCGGCGACCCGCTCGGTGAGCCCGGTGCACCAGGCCAGCGGCGGTTCCGACGCGCCCGTGCGGTGTCGGCGGCCGCCGCTGCGGCGGGCCGGATCGACGAACGCCGCGGCGACGCCGGTCAGATCGATCTCCCGCACGTCCGCCTCGGCCGTCGTCACCGCCAGCCCGTGCACGGCGGCGTTGCGCGCGGCCATCCACAGGTGCACCGGGTCGCGGTCGACGGCCAGCACGTCGTGGTCGCGGGCGAGCGCGAGCAGATCGCCGCCGATGCCGCAGCACAGGTCGGCGAGGCGGCCGAGCCCGGCGAAGCGCGCCCGCCGGTGCTCGGCGACCTCCTGCGCGGAGGCCTGCTCCAGGCCGTCCCGGGTGAACCACATGTCGGCGGCCCCGGCGAACTTCGCGCGCGCTCGCAGCCGCAGCTCCGCCAGGCCGAACGCGTCGACGACCAGCTCGGTGGGGTAGCGCTCGCGCAGTCGGGCACCCAGCCGCAGCCCGGCGGGGCCGGTCAGCTCCGCGGGGCCGAGCCCGGCCAGCTCGGCCAGCACCGCCTGCCCGTCCGGCCCGGCGAGCGCGTCGAGGCGGGCGAGGTCCACGGGGCAATCCTGGCGGGCCGCGCCTGCGGGGTGGTTGCGGGTCCGCCATCTCGACGATGCGGGTTCGCGACGACCGGACCCCGTCACCACCACCTCGTCACCACCGTGGCGCACGGAAGGGCCGTCGCGGGTTCGGGGCGGGATCATCCCGCGGATCGAGTGAGACCGCTCCCTGCCTCGTTCGCGTAGGTTGCACGGTCATGGAGCTGCACGCGCCGATCGTCGCCGTCACCGTCCACCCGGGACGGGCGCGGATCACCCGCCGGGGCCGGGTCACGCTGCCCGCCGGGGGCTCGGAGGTGGTCGTGCCCGATCTGCCCGGCAGCCTGCTGGAGGAGTCGGTTCGGGTGGTCGGCCGCGGCGAGGGGATGCGGGTGATCGGCGTCGACGTGCGGCACCGCGACCTGGCCGAGGTGCCCGACGAGCGGGTCCGCGCCGCCGAGGCCGCGCTGCGCGACGCCGAGCGGGCGCTGGCCGACGTCGACGCCGCCGACGCGGGCGCAGCGGCCCGGCAGGACCTGCTCACCCGGCTCGCCGAACGCAGCGGGTCCCGGCTCGCCGTCGCGCTCGCCGAGGGCACCACGCAGCTGTCCCAGGTGACCGCCATCGGCGAGTCGGTGGCCGCGGAGGTCGCCGAGGTCGCGAAGCTGCGCCGCCGCTGCGCCGAGCAGCGGGCCGAGGCCGAGCACGCGGTCAACGCGGCCCGAGCCGAGCTCGACCGGCTGCGCAACTCCGGGCGCAGCCGTCGCGAGGTCGTCGTCGCGGTCGAGGCCGCCGGTGCGGGCGAGCTGGAGCTCGAGGCCGTCTACCAGGTCGAGGGCGCCGGCTGGAGCACGGCGTACGACGTGCGGCTCACCGGCTCCGGCGCGGTGGCGCTGACCTGGCACGGGATGGTGTGGCAGCACAGCGGCGAGGACTGGCCGGCCTGCGAGCTGACGCTGTCCACGGCCCGGCCGACGGTCGCGGCGACGGTGCCGGAGCTGGAGCCGTGGTGGGTGGCGCCCGAGCCACCGGTGCGGCCCATGCCCCGCGCCGCAGCGGCGCCGGGCGCCGCGAAGGAGATGGCGGCCTTCGACACCGCCGGGTGGGTGGCCGCCGAGCCGGTGCCCGAGACGTCCGAGCACGCCATCGCCACCAGCTGGCGGTTGCCGCGCCCGACCGCCGTGCCCGCTGACGGCACCCCGCACCGCACCACCGTGACGACCGCGGAGCTGCCCGTGCGCCTGGACCACGTGGTGGCGCCCGCCGTGTCCACCGACGTGCACCTGCGGGCCACCGTCACCAACACCAGCGGGCACGTCCTGCTCGCCGGGCCCGCCTCGTGCTACCTCGACGAGGCGTTCGTCGGCACCACCGCGATCGAGCAGACCGCGCCGGACGCGGAGTTCGAGCTCGCGCTCGGCGTGGACGACCGGGTGGTGGCCGAGCGCGAGCTGACCTCCCGCACGACGCACAAGGCCCGCTTCGGCGCCAACCGCGCCGCGGTCGAGGAGTGGACCACGACGGTGGTCAACCGGCGCCCCAGCCCGATCCACCTGGTCGTGCGGGACCGAGTGCCGGTCACCCGCAGCGCCGACATCAAGATCGTCGACGTCGTGCTGAAGCCCGAGCCGGCCGAGCGCGACGACCTGGGTCGCATCGAGTGGACGGCGACCCTGCAGCCGGGCGCGGAGTGGACCGCCACAGCGCGGTTCGGCGTCGAGGCCCCGCGGGACATGCGGCTGACCGGTTGGCAGTGATCAGGCGGTGACCTCGGCGGTCACGGGGGCGTCCCAGTCGATCCGGTGGCGGTGCAGCCAGGCGAACGACTGCGCTCCGGTGCCGGCTGCTCGCTTGAGGAAGATCGGCATGAGCAGGTCGCGGATCCGGCGCGCGATCGGCCCGGCGGCCTTGTAGTTGCTGGTCCGCGCCCCCGCGGCCACCACCTTCTCCACGCGCTCGCGACGCAGCCCCACGAAGGCGGCGAACGCCGCCTGCGGGTCTGCGTGGTCGCGCAGGCAGCGGCCCAGCTCGACGGCGTCCTCGATCGCCATCGACGCGCCCTGCCCCGACGACGGCGACGTGGCGTGAGCGGCGTCGCCCACCAGGACCAGGCGGTCGCGGTACCAGTTCGGCAGCGTCGGCAGGTCGTAGATCGCCCACCCGCGCAGCTCGCCCGGGGTCGCGGCGATGATCCGGGCCGCCGGCGTGTCGTCGTCGGCGAACAGGGTGAGCAGCCAGTCCCGCCACTGCTCGGTGGTCATCGCGGACAGCTCGCCCGGGGCTGGTTCGTCGCGGCGCGGCGGGTTCGCGAACCACCAGACGGTGCCGTCGGGGGCGACCGCCTGGCCGAAGAACGCGCGCTTGCCGAACACCATCTCGTACCGCCCTTCGGGCAGCTCGACGTCGGGCACGCGGGCGTAGCCGCCGATGTTCAGCACGGGAACGTAGCGGGCCCTCGGCGCACCCGGGTCGATGATCGTGCGCACCCGGGAGTGGATGCCGTCCGCGCCGACGAGGACGTCCGCGGTCGCGGTCGTGCCGTCGGCGAAGACGGCCGTGATGCCCTCGGGTGCCTCGCTCACGTCGACGAGCCGCTTGCCGTTGCTGAACGCGATGCCGCGGCGCCGGGCCTCCTCGCGCAGGACGCGGTGCAGGTCGGCGCGCTTGAGGGTGATGCCGACGGTCCCGTCGGGCAGCGGCTCGCCCGTGCTGACCTCGCCGAGCACCTTGCCCGTCCCGCTGCGGAAGGTCATCGCGCTCGTGGGGAACCCGACGTCGGCCAGCACGTGCCCGGCGTCGATCGCGCGCAGCGCGGAGATCCCGTTGACCTGCAGTGTCAGGAAGGAGCCGACGTCCTCGTCGGGATCGGTGCGCGCCTCGTGGACGCTCACGGCGACGCCGGCCTTCTGCAGCGCCATCGCCGCGACGGGACCGGCGACACCGCCCCCGATCACCAGTGCTGTGCGTGCTGCGGGCATCTCGTCGCCTCCGATAAGGTTTGTTCGATGAGCCAAGTATCTAGTGATACCAAGTCTCTTGGAGTGACGAGATAATGTCAAGCGCGCTGCACGCCGAGCTCGGGGACGCCCTGCGGCGGTTCATCGCGAACGTCGTGCTGCACAACCAGAAGGTCGCCCAGGAGCTGGGGCTGGGGGCGAGCGACTCGCAGTTCATCTCGCTGCTGCAGACCCACGGCCCGCTCACCCCGGGCCGCCTCGCGGAGCTCTCCGGCCTCACGACCGGCTCGGTGACGGGGGTGCTCGACCGGCTGGAGAAGGGTGGCTACGTCCGCCGCGAGCGGGACCCGCACGACCGGCGCAAGGTGATCGTGGACCTCGTCCCGGCCGCGGCCGCGCGGCTGGCCGAGCACTACCGGGAGCACGGCGAGCAGCTCGCCGCCGTCATGGCGCGGCGCAGCGACGAGGAGCTGGCGGTGATCCTGCGGTTCTTCGACGACCTGCTCGCCGAGTGATCGAACGGGGGCACCACGAAGGCGACGAACGGCCCTTTCGTCCACTCCGAGTGGACGAAAGGGCCGTTCGTTGAAGTTGTGCGAGCAAGTGGTGGTCCGGGTGCGCGATCTGGTGCCGCGGCGCTGGCTCGCGAGCCGTCCGCCAGGGCGCCGATCGCTCAGAAGTGCACGTACTCGTACTCGAACGGCTTCCCGTTGATGCCCTGGCTCGGCGGCGCGACCCAGGCGGCGATCTTGCCCGGCTCGTACACCGGCCGCATGAGCGAGCGGACGTGCTCCTTGTCCGCGGCGCTGGGCAGCCACTCGTCGCGGTTCTGCTCCCACAGCTCCTCGCTGATCAGCTCGCCGTGGGGGGTGACGTGGTGGCCGGCGAAGATGCCGACCTTGCGGTTGAACCCGACGTGGGGCAGGTAGAGGTGGGTGTCGATGCCGAACCGGTCGAGGATGCGGTTCCAGCGCTTGAGGCCGGTCCGGCAGTCGGCGACGTACTCCGAGCGCAGGTCGTGGTTGAGCGCCAGCAGTGCGGGGACCTGCTCGGTGGTGATCCGGTCGCCCTCCACGACCTCGATCTCGGCGGCGTCCTCGGTGAGCACGTGGTCGTCCTGCCGCCGCTCCTCCTGCCAGCGCCCCTTCAGCCCGGCGGTGAAGTAGTTCGCGGCGTTCGTGCTCTGCTCGGAGCCGAACAGGTCGAGGCTGACCGAGTAGTGGAAGTTCAGGTACTTCTGGATCACAGCGAGCGGGATGCCGCCGTGCGGGGCGATGTCGTCGGTGTCGTGCTCGCGCATCAGCTCGGCGGTGCGCTGCACGACCCGGTCGATGCCGGTGGTGCCCACGAACATGTGGTGCGCCTCTTCCTTGAGCATGAACTCGCACGTGCGGCTCAAGGGGTCGAAGGCGGATTCCCTGAGGGTGCCCAGCTGGTACTTGCCGTCGCGGTCGGTGAAGTAGGTGAACATGTAGAACGACAGCCAGTCGGGCGTCTCCTCGTTGAACGCGCCGAGGATGCGGGGGCTGTCCAGGTCGCCGGAGTTGCGCTGCAGCAGTGCGTCGGCCTCCTCGCGGCCGGCGCGGCCGAAGTAGGCGTGCAGCAGGTAGACCATCGCCCACAGGTGCCGGCCCTCTTCGACGTTGACCTGGAACAGGTTGCGCAGGTCGTACAGCGACGGGGCGGTCAACCCCAGGTGCCGCTGCTGCTCGACCGAGGCGGGCTCGGTATCGCCCTGGATCACGATCAGTCGCTGCAGGTCGGCGCGGTGCTCGCCGGGCACCTGCTGCCAGACCGGCTCGCCCTTCTGCTCGCCGAACGCGATCCGCCGGTCCGGGTCGCGCTCGGCCAGGAAGATCCCCCACCGGTACTCGTCCATCGGCACGTGCGCGAAGTGCGCCCAGCCCTCCCGGCCGACGTCGACGGCGGTGCGCAGGTAGACGTCCTCGGTGGGCAGCGCCGGGCCCATGGTCTTCCACCAGGTCAGGAAGTTCGGCTGCCACGCCTCCAGGGCCCGCTGCAGCTTGCGGTCACTGGCCAGGTCGACGTTGTTGGGAATCTTCTCGGCGTAGTCGATCGCCATCGGTCACACCCGCTTCCGGTCGAACTCGGCCCGTCGTCCCGTGCCGTAGCGGCGCAGCGCACCGGCCGGCCCGGACGCGTTCGGGCGCACGAAGATCCAGTTCTGCCAGGCCGACAACCGCGCGAAGATCCGCGACTCCATCGTCTCCGGGCCGACGAACCGCAGGTTGGCCTCCAGTCCGGTCAGCGCGTCCGGCGACAGCGAGCAGCGCTCCTCGAGCAGGATGCGGATCTCGTCGTCCCAGTCGATGTCGTCGACCGCTTCGGTCACCAACCCCAGCTCGGCGGCCTCCACCGCCGCGATCCGCCGCCCGGTCTCCGGGCGCAGCTTCGCCACGGCGTCGTCGTCGCCGTAGAACCGCGACGCCAGCCGGGTCAGGCCGTTGCCCATCGGGAAGGCCCCGAAGTTCGCGTCGGTCAGCACGATCCCGGCCGGCTCCTCGGCACCGGTCTCGTCGAGCGTGCCGTCGAGCATGTACTGGCGGTCGCAGGCCAGGGCGAGCTCGAGGAGGGCCCCGGCGAAGCACGAGCCCGGCTCGATCAGCGCGATCAGCGACCGTGAGGTCACGTCCAGGCGCTTGAGCACGCGCTTGACGTAGTGGCGGATCTCGTCCACCAGCCAGTCCGCCCCGGCGTGCTCAGCGAGCAGCCGTTCGTGGGCGAGCACGCGGTCGAGGTCACCGCGGGTGCGGAACACCCACGTGCCCAGCTCCAGCTCGTTGGTGCGCAGCCGCAGCACCAGGTCGTCCAGCTCGCGGGTGACCGCCAGCGGCCAGAACGCCGCACCTCGCTCGTGGATCTCCCCGACCGATCCGGGGGCGTCCGCCGACGGCCCGGACACGGTGATCTCCACCAACCCCAGCGCCCGGTCGAACGTCGCCGACACGTGCGGATAGCTGATCCCGTCGCCGGTCACGGTGCGCTCCAGCGGAGGCAGCGCGATGCCGCGGGCGCCGGCCGGGCGGGGGGAGCGGGCCGCCGCCTCGGCGGCGCGCTCGCGCACCGTCTCCTCCCAGCGCCGGTTCGGGACGGCCTCGTCGACCAGGCCCCACTCCACCGCCTGCTTGCCGCGCACGCCTTCGGCCCTGGTGGCGAAGACGTCCGCGCGGTCCTTGCGCACCCGCCGCTTGTCGGTCACCCGGGTCAGCCCGCCGGTGCCGGGCAGCACGCCGAGCAGCGGCACCTCCGGGAGCGACACCGCCGAGGAGTTGTCGTCGACCAGCAGGATCCGATCGCACGCCAGTGCCAGCTCGTACCCGCCACCCGCGGCGGTGCCGTTCAGCGCGGCGATGTACGTCTGGCCCGAGCACTCGGTCGCGTCCTCGATCCCCAGCCGGGTCTCGTTGGTGAACTTGCAGAAGTTCACCTTCCACGGATGCGGGGACGCCGCCAGCATCCGGATGTTCGCCCCCGCGCAGAAGTTGCGGTCCTTCGCGCTGGTGATCACCACGGCGCGCACCTCGGGGTGCTCGAACCGCAGCCGCTGGGTCGCGTCGTACAGCTCGATGTCCACCCCCAGGTCGTACGAGTTCATCTTCAGCTCGTACCCCGGCGCCAACCCGCCGGACTCGGCCACGTCCAGCCGCAACCAGGCGATCTCGCCGTCGAACTCGAGCTGCCAGTGCTTGTAGGACGCCGGGTCGGTGTCGAAGGAGACGGTGGGCATGGGGGCCGCTTCGTGGTCGGACGCTTCGTTCTGGGACATGGTGGGGCTCCTCTGCGCGTCGCCGGTCAATCTACAACAACATCGATCGACGCGCCATTGTTGTAGAACTTCAGGGGTTGAGGCGGAGGAATCCGCCGCGTGCGGGGCCGCTTCCCGGGGTAGCTCGGCTCGCGCCCGGGCGAGCGCGGCGGCGGGTTGCGACCCGCGCGCAGGTGCTGGTGGAACACGGTCATCAGCGCGCTCGTCACCGCGTCGCCGACGGGCAGGACGGCGCCGACGCGACTGGACGCGCCCAGCCCGAGCAGGGCGGACGCCAGCCCCAGCTGCTCGTCGCCGGGGCGGACGTCGGCGAGCGCGGAGTCGCACGCGGAGAGCACCATCAGCGGCGGCGGGGTGGTGAGCCGCACCAGGTCGTAGACGGTGACCGGCCCGTCGGTCAGCTGCAGGGCGGAGGAGAGCGGGTTGTCGGTCCGCAGGCGGCCGGTGCGGCGATCGTGCGCGATGCCGGACCCGTCGAGGCACAGGTGACCTGGGCCACGGTCGCCTCCCGGCCGGCGGGGCGGACGGGCAGCCGGACGCCGGTGCGGCGCTCTCTTCGATCGCGCGCGGCAGATCGGGGCCCGCCACCCGCACGACCGGGCCGTCCGGTGGGCGGCCGCTACCGTCCTCGCGGTCCCGCAGCCGCAGCCGGGTCGATGGGCTGACCGAGATCGCGCGGCCCGCAGCGGCCGGTCGGACCCCTACGGAACGGCGTGCAGCAGGCCGGTCGGCGCCACCACGAGATCGCCCGGCGGCAGGTCCGGCGGCGCGAGCAGCAGGTCGGCGAGCCGGCCCGCCGCACGTTCGGTCAGCGCGACCAGCCGCGGCGCGGAGGCGTGCGCAGGCGGCGCAACCCGAACTGCAGCGCGGCGCGGCGGGCGCGCACGGCGTCGACCGGTCCGAGACCGTGCACCGTCGCGCGCGCCGTGGAGGCGACCACCGCGTTCAGCCGCTGGTCGACCGCCAGGTACTCGACGAGGACCGCCTCGTCGAGCGTCCGCGTAGCCGGGGGAGGGACAGCTCGTGCAGGTCCGGTCCGGCGGTCCGGCCGCGGGCAGGCCGGGACCGCGCCCGGATCGAGGACTCCAGCTGTGCCTGCCGGCGGAGCAGGGCCGCGGTGGGCCGGCCCTCGGCCGCGGCGAGGTGATCTCGGCGACCGACCTGGCGCAGCGCCGCCAGCTCGTCGTGCAGCTCGGGATCGTCCGGGGAAGGGCGCTGCGCCGCTGCAGTGCGCTCGCCCCTCCACCTCGGCCCGGTCCACCTCGGCCCGGTCCACCTCGGCCCGGTCCACCTCGGCCCGGTCCACCTCGGCCCGGTCCACCTCGGCCCAGTCAGGCTCGGCTCGGTCCGGCTCGGCTCGGTCCGGCACGGCCGCGGCTCGCCCGTCCGCCACGGCGAGCCGGATCCCGAGCGCCAGCGCCGCCCGGCACCCGGGCCCGAGCGCAGGCCGCGGGTGCGCAGCTCGCTCCCGTGAACCGGTTCAGACCAATCCGCGGGCGGCCTCCCGCAACCGGTAGCGCTGCACCTTCCCCGTCGCGGTCTTGGGCAGTTCGTCGACCTGCACGACCCTGCGCGGCCGCTTGAACGACGCCAGCTCCTGCTTGCAGAACGCGACGATCTCGTCCTCGTCGACGCTCCGGCCGGGCATCGGCACGACGAACGCGACCGGCTTGTCGAGCCCGTCGGCGTCGGGAACCCCGACGACGGCGGCCTCGGCGACCGCCGGGTGGGCGAGCACGCGCGTCTCCACCTCGGTGGGGCTCACCCAGATGCCGCCGACCTTGAGCACGTCGTCGGCGCGGCCGAGGCAGGTCCACGAGCCGTCGGCGTTGCGCACGTAGGTGTCGCCGGTGCGCATCCACTCGCCCTGGAACACCGCCCGGTTCACCTCGGTGCGGCACCAGTACCCGGTGCACAGCGACTCGCCGGCTACGTAGAGCATGCCGGGTTCGTCGGGCACGTCGATGACGCTGCCGTCGGCGCGGCGCAGTTCCACCCGGTACCCGGGTACGGGGAACCCGGAGCTGCCGGGCACGACCTTCCCGGGCACGTTGGAGATGAAGATGTGCAGCGCCTCGGTGGAGCCGATGCCGTCGAGGATCTCGAAGCCGTACTGCTCGCGCACGCCGTGGTACATGCGCGGCGGCAGCGCCTCGCCCGCCGAGATCCCGTTGCGGACGGTCGCGAACGTGTCCGCGGGCAGTTGTGCGGCCAGCAGCGGTCCCCAGAAGCTGGGGCCGGCGAAGAACAGGGTGACGCCGTGGCGGCGGACCAGGTCGCCGTACAGCTGCGGGGAGGGCCGGCTCGGCTCCAGCACGGCGCTGGCGCCGACCGACAGGGGGAAGAACAGCGAGTTGCCGATGCCGTAGGCGAAGAACAGCTTCGCCGCGGACAGGCACACGTCGTCCGGCTCGATGCCCAGCACCTGCGCCGCGTACGTCTCGGCGACGTAGCGGATGTCGGCGTGGCGGTGCATCGCGCCCTTCGGGGTGCCGGTCGTGCCGGAGGTGTAGAGCCACAGCGCCGGCGACTCGTCCCAGCTGGGGTACGCGGCCGGCAGCGGCTCGTCGGCGACGAGATCGGCGAAGCGCAGCCCCACGAGCCCCGGCACCTGCGGGGCCTCGGGGCCGGAGAGCACGACGTGCCCGAGGTCCGGGCCCTCCGCGGCCGCAGCGGCCGCCGCCGTGACGGCCGGGGCGAACTGCGGGCTGCCGATCACCATGCGGGCCCGGGAGTCGGTGACGAGCTTCGCCAGCTCGCCGCCGGTCAGCATCGTCGAGCAGGGCACGGCCACCGCGCCGAGGTACATCGTGGCGAGGATCGCGACCGCGAGATCGATGTCGTCGGCCATCGCGAGCACCACTCGCTCCTCCGGGCGCACGCCGTGCTCGGCGAGCCCGGCCGCTACCCGGCGGACCTGATCGGTCAGCTCGGCGTAGGTGGTGGCGCCCGAGGGGTGGTGGAAGGCGATGCGGTCGCCGTCACCTGCGGCGACGCGGCGTTCGGTGAGGTAGACGGCGGCGTTGAACGGCTCGGTCATGACCGAACCACCCGTGGTGGGGCGTACGTCATCGTGGTGGCCTCCACGTCCGGTCCGAGGTGAGGTCACTCTACGAGGTGATGAACGGTCGTCAAGGATCCGTAGCAGATCGTTCGATGGTTGACCTTGTGGAGAGGACGGCTTTCCAAGGTATGCGCATGCTGCTATGAACGGCTGTGTCCGGGCACACACGCCGAACGTTCAAGGGAGAGCGACAGGATGCAGACCCGAGGAGCAGTCATCCGGCAGACACCGGGCAAGTTCGAGGTCGTGGATCTCGAGGTGGAAGACCCGCGCCCGGGTGAGGTCCAGGTGAAGATGGTGGCGTCGGGGCTGTGTCACTCCGACGACCACGTCGCGACGGGCGACATCCCGGTGGGCGTCTACCCGTTCGCCGGCGGTCACGAAGGCGCCGGCATCGTCACGAAGGCCGGTCCGAACACCAAGGGGCTCAAGGAGGGCGACCACGTCATCTTCTCGTTCCTGCCCTCCTGCGGGCACTGCCGCTGGTGCGCGTCGGGCATGCAGAACCTCTGCGACCTGGGTGCCGGGCTGCTGGCCGGCTCGCGCTGGGATGACCCGACGTCGTTCCGGCTGAAGCTCGCCGGGACCGACACCCCGGTGGGCCAGATGTGCGGCATCTCGACGTTCGTCGAGACGACGACGGTGTCGCAGGACTCGTGCGTGAAGGTGCCGGACGACGTCCCGCTCGAGGTCGCCTGCCTGCTCGGCTGCGGCGTCGGCACGGGCTGGGGCTCGGCGGTGAACTCCGGCGGCGTGAAGCCGGGTGACACCACCATCGTCATGGGCATCGGCGGCATCGGCATCAACGCCGTCCAGGGCGCGGCGCACGCCGGCGCGTCCAACATCATCGCCGTCGACCCGGTCGCCTTCAAGCGCGAGAAGGCCCAGGAGCTCGGCGCCACCCACGCGGTGGCGAGCATGGAAGAGGCCACCGAACTGGCCAAGCAGTTCACCAACGGCCAGGGCGCCGACCAGACGATCGTCACCGTCGGCGTGCTCAAGCCGGACATGATCGGCCAGGCCATGGCGTCGATCCGCAAGGCGGGCACGGTCGTGGTCACGGCGCTGGGCAACATGAACGACACCACGCCGGTGCCGATCTCGCTGGCCGACCTGACCCTGTTCCAGAAGCGGCTGCAGGGCGCGCTGTTCGGCGCGTCCAACCCGAACTGGGACATCCGCCGCCAGTTGGAGCTCTACCGCTCCGGCGTGCTCAAGCTCGACGAGCTGGTCACCAAGACCTACACGCTCGACGAGGTGGCGCAAGGCTACCAGGACATGCACGACGGCAAGAACATCCGCGGCGTCATCCGCTACGACAGCTGACCAGCGGCGACATCGGCGGGGCGGGTGTCCGGGCCGCCCCGCCGATGCCTGTCCGAAGGGATCCGACCCATGACCAGGCCCGTGGAGACGCCCGTCGTCGGGCTGCGCCGGGAGCGCGAGGTGCTCACGGTGGCGCTCGCGACCGGCCGGCACGTCGTCCTCGAGGGCCCGCCCGGCACCGGCAAGTCGACGCTGCTGCGCGCGGTCGCGAACGAGGCCGGCCAGGGTGTGGTGTTCGTCGAGGGCAACGCCGAGCTGACCCCCGCCCGGCTCGTCGGTCAGTTCGACCCGGCTCAGGTGCTCGCCGGTGGCTACCGGCCCGAGTACTGGGTCGACGGGCCGCTGCTGCAGGCGATGCGCGAGGGCTGCCTGCTCTACGTCGAGGAGTTCAACCGCATCCCCGAGGAGACGCTCAACGTCCTCATCACCGTGCTCACCGAGGGTGAGATCGCGGTGCCGCGGCTGGGCACCGTCACCGCGGGCAAGGAGTTCCGGCTGATCGCAGCGATGAACCCGTTCGACGCGGTCGGCACCGCGCGGGTGAGCCAGGCCGTCGCCGACCGGATGTGCCGGGTGGTGCTCGACTACCAGGACGAGCCCGGCGAGCGCGCCATCACCGAGGCGGTCACCGGGCGCGAGGGGGAGTGGACCGAGTTCGCCGTCGCGCTGACCCGCGCCACGCGCAGCCACCGCGACCTGCGCACGGGGTCGTCGGTGCGCGGCGCGATCGACCTCGCGCTGCTCCTGCCCGCGCTCGCCGAACTGCGCGGCGAGGACCGGCCGACTCGGCAGACCGGGCGGGACGCCGCGTACGCCGCGCTGTCCGGGCGCATCAGGGTCGCCGACGGCGTGGACCGCACCCCGGAGTCCGTGCTCGACGAGCTGCTCGACGCGCTCTGGCCGGCCGACGGCGAGCCGGGGGAGCCCGAGGACGGTGACGAGCCGGGAAAAGCTGAGCGCCTGCCGAGCCCTTCGGCAGGCTTCCAGCGCCGGCAGCGCCGCGGCCGCGAGTACTCCGCGCGGACCAGCAGCCGCCAGGAGATCGCTGCCCGCAACCCCGACTTCGCCGATGTCTCCCCGCAGGCCGGGGAGCTGGACGTCGAGGCGTTCGAGGCGCTGGCCAAGCGTGATCCGGACGCCGCCGCGGCGCTGCTCGCCGATCTCGCCGTCGCGACCGACCGGGCACTGCGGGAGGCGGCGCGGCGGCTGGCAGGGCGGGTGTTCCTGAGGCTGGGCCGGATCGGTCCGGCGCGCTCGCGCGGCACCCGGCGGCTGGGTCCCTCCCGCGCCCTCGACGGCGATCTCGACCTCGACCGCACCCTCGACGGCTGGACACCCACCCACACGCGCCGGCCGAGCGCCGACGACGTGGTCACGCGCAGCTGGACGGCGCACCGGCGCGCGGTCTGCCTCGCCGTCGACATGTCCGGCTCGATGGCCGGGCTCGCGGTCGCACTGGCCGCCGTCGCCGCCGCGGGGGTGATCGTGGCGAACGAGCGGGGCGCGCCGGCGCTGCAGCCGTCGGTCATCGCGTTCGGTGCGCAGGTGCGGGTGCTGCAGGCGCAGGGGGTGCGGCGGCCGCCCGAAGAACTGCTGGGCGAGCTCGTCGCGCTGCGCGGGCACGGCACCACCGACCTGGCCGCGGCGCTGCGCGCGGCGTCGGTGCAGCTCGCCTCCGCCGTCGCCGACGAGCGGATGGTCGTGCTCTTCTCCGATTGCCTGCACACCACCGGCGACGATCCCGCCACCGCGCTCGGTGGGATCGACCGGCTGCACGTGCTCGTCCCGCTCGGGGGAGCGGAGGCGGAGGCCGCGGCCGCCGCGCTGGCCGCGCGGGGCGGAGGTCGGGCGCAGACCGTCCGGCGGCTGGCGGAGATCGGCCCGGCGCTGACGCGGATCTTGTCCTGAGGCGCGAGTCGCGGATTCCGCGCCCCCGCGTTGCGGTTCCCGTGACGCCGAGTTCCCGTGACGCCGAGTTGCGGGTCCCGTGACGGCGAGTCGCGGACCAGGTCCCGATGGGACCGCGCACACCACGTCGGGGACGGGGTTGGCCCGCGGCTCGCGACGACGGAGCGAGCCGCGATCGGAACACCGGGCTCTCCTAGGCTGTCCGCGTGGGCACCATCGTGAGCTTCCATGCGCATCCCGACGACGAGGCCATCAGCTGCGCGGGCACGCTGGCCAAAGCCGCTGCGGCCGGGCACCGCGTCGTGCTGGTCTTCGCCACCCGGGGAGAGCTGGGTGAGCCCGTGCCCGGCGTGCTGGCCGACGGCGAGCCGCTGTCGGTGCGCCGCTCGGCGGAGTGCTACGCGTCGGCGGCCGCGATCGGGGCCCAGCGCGTCGCGTTCCTGCCCTTCACCGACTCCGGGATGATGGGGGAGCCGACCAACGACGCCCCGTACTGCTTCTGGCGCGCCGATGTCGAGCACGCCGCCCGGATGCTCGCGGTGATCCTCGAGGAGGAGGAGCCCGACATCCTCACGATCTACGACGACAACGGCGGGTACGGTCATCCCGACCACATCCAGGTGCACCGGGTGGGCCGGCGGGCCGCGGACCTGACGGCGGTGCCGGTGGTGGCGCAGAGCACGATCAACCGCGACTGGCTGACCCGCGGCATGCGCGGCATGGCCCAGTCCGGGACCCTGCCCGAGGGCTGGGAGCTGCCGGAGGGGCCGCCGCCGGAGTTCGGCAAGCCCGAGTCGCAGATCACCCATCGGGTGGAGGCCGTCGACTTCACCGAGCAGAAGCGGGCCGCGATGCGCGCGCACGCGAGCCAGATGGGGCCCGACCACTTCATGCTGAAGATGCCCGACCCGATCTTCGCGATGGGCATGGGCACCGAGTTCTACATCGTCGACCCGGTGCCGAGCCCTGCGGCGACGCCGGACGTGTTCGAGGAGCTGTTCCTGCCCCTGAGGTGAGGCGGATCGCCCTTCCGGAACCGCCCCGGGGGGCGCGTTCGACAACGGGTAGAGCTACGATCCACGCAGCCCCGTGGACGTTGGAGGATGGACCAGTGACAGACGTCGCCCCCCAGCCGATCGCGACGCGGCCGTACCCGGCTCGGCGCTCGGCCAAGGGCTCTGTGTTCCTCAAGATGCTGCGGACGACGGACCCGAAGGACATCGCGATCCTGTACATGGTCACGTCGTTCGGGTTCTTCCTCGCCGGCGGGGCCATGGCCCTGCTCATCCGCGGTGAGCTGGCGGTGCCGGGCATCCAGTTCCTCTCGCCCGAGCAGTACAACCAGCTCTTCACGATGCACGGCACGATCATGCTGCTGCTGTACGCGACGCCGATCGTGTTCGGCTTCGCGAACTACATCGTGCCGCTGCAGATCGGTGCGCCGGACGTGGCGTTCCCGCGTCTGAACGCGTTCTCGTACTGGCTGTTCCTGTTCGGCGGCCTGACCGTGATGGCGGGTTTCCTGACGCCGGGCGGCGCCGCCGACTTCGGGTGGTTCGCCTACACCCCGCTGTCGGACGCGATCCACTCGCCGGGCGCCGGCGCCGACCTGTGGATCGCCGGCCTGGTGGTCGCCGGTCTGGGCACGATCCTGGGTGGCGTCAACTTCATCACCACGATCGTCTGCATGCGCGCACCCGGCATGACGATGTTCCGGATGCCGATCTTCACCTGGAACATCTTCATCACGTCGATCCTGGTGCTGATCGCGTTCCCGCCGCTGACCGCGGCCCTGCTCGGCCTGCTGGCCGACCGGCAGCTGGGCACGCACGTGTTCGATCCCGCCAACGGCGGCGTCATCCTGTGGCAGCACCTGTTCTGGTTCTTCGGCCACCCGGAGGTCTACATCGTCGCGCTGCCGTTCTTCGGCATCGTGTCCGAGATCTTCCCGGTGTTCAGCCGTAAGCCGATCTTCGGTTACAAGACCCTCGTCTACGCGACGATCTCGATCGCCGCGCTGTCGATCGCGGTCTGGGCGCACCACATGTACGCCACCGGCGCGGTGCTGCTGGCGTTCTTCTCCTTCACGACGTTCCTCATCGCGATCCCGACGGGCATCAAGTTCGTCAACTGGATCGGCACCATGTGGAAGGGGAAGATCACCTTCGAGACGCCGATGGTGTTCTCGATCGGCTTCCTCGCGACCTTCCTGCTCGGCGGCCTCACCGGCGTCCTGCTGGCCAGCCCGCCGCTGGACTTCCACGTCTCCGACACCTACTTCGTCGTCGCGCACTTCCACTACGTGCTGTTCGGCACGATCGTGTTCGCGACCTACGCCGGCATCTACTTCTGGTTCCCGAAGATGACCGGCCGGATGCTCGACGAGACGCTGGGCAAGGTGCACTTCTGGCTCACGTTCGTGGGCTTCCACATGACCTTCCTCGTCCAGCACTGGCTGGGCAACGAGGGCGCGCCGCGCCGCTACGTCGACTACCTGCCGATCGACGGCTTCCAGACGCTGAACCTGATCTCCTCGATCGGTGCGTTCGTGCTCGGCGCCTCCACGCTGCCGTTCATCTGGAACGTCTTCCGCAGCTACCGCTACGGCAAGGTCGTGACGGTCGACGACCCGTGGGGCTTCGGCAACTCGCTGGAGTGGGCCACGTCCTGCCCGCCGCCGCGGCACAACTTCACCGAGCTGCCGCGGATCCGCTCGGAGCGCCCGGCGTTCGAGCTGCACTACCCGCACCTCGTGGAGAAGTTCCGGGCCGAGGCGCACCTCGGGCACAGGGCCGACCCGGGTGAGCTCGTGACGCAGAAGGCGGTCGGGCCGGAGTCCCAGCCCGACAGCGACCCGAAGTCTCGCTGAGGCCGGTGGCCACCCCCCAGAGCACGAGTGTTCTCGTCACGGTCACCGGGCCGGACCGGCCGGGGGTCAGCTCGGTCCTCTTCGCCGCGCTGACCCGCCACGGGGTCGAGCTGCTCGACGTGGAGCAGGTCGTCATCCGCGGCCGGCTCACGCTCGGCGCGCTGGTCTCCACGCAGCACGATCCCGAGGCGCTGCAGGAGGCCGTCGAGCAGGCGATGGCCTCGATCGGCATGCACGCCGAGACGTCGGTCTACACCGAGGGTGAGGACGACCGGCGTTACCCGACGCACGTCGTCGTGGTCACCGGGCGGCCGATCACGGCGCGGGCGTTCGGTGCGATCGCGCAGGCGCTGGCCGACGTCGGGGCGAACATCGACTCGATCCGCCGGGTGGCGGACTACCCGGTCACGGGTCTGGAGCTGATGGTCTCTCCGGACCCGGGCCGGGGGAGCGAGCACCATCCGCCGGGCACGCTGCGCAAGCGGCTGGTCGACGTCGCCCGCACCGCCGGCGTGGACGTCGCGGTGGAGCGGGCCGGCCTCTCCCGGCGCAGCAAGCGGCTGATCGTCTTCGACGTGGACTCGACCCTGATCCAGGGCGAGGTCATCGAGATGCTGGCCGAGTACGCCGGGGCCGAGGCCGAGGTCGCCGCGATCACCGAGGCGGCGATGCGCGGGGAGCTGGACTTCACCGAGTCGCTGCACCGCCGGGTCGAGACGCTGGCCGGACTGCCGGCCTCCGTGCTGGACGAGGTCGCAGCGCGGATCGAGCTGACCCCCGGAGCCCGCACGACGATCCGCACCCTCAAGCGGCTCGGGTTCCGCATCGGCGTCGTGTCCGGTGGGTT
The DNA here is from genome assembly GCF_900142365.1 of Pseudonocardia thermophila. GTDB lineage: Bacteria > Actinomycetota > Actinomycetes > Mycobacteriales > Pseudonocardiaceae > Pseudonocardia > Pseudonocardia thermophila. The sequence continues at coordinate 408,943 of NZ_FRAP01000003.1, forward strand.
CACCGCGGTGATCCGCAGGCTCGTCGACGAGCTCGGTCTGGACTTCATGGCCGCCAACGAGCTGGAGATCGTCGACGGCCGGCTGACCGGCCGCGTCGTCGGGGAGATCGTCGACCGGCCGGGCAAAGCGGCCGCGCTGCGCCGGTTCGCGGAGTCGTTCGACATCCCGTTGGAGCAGTGCGTCGCGGTCGGCGACGGCGCCAACGACATCGACATGATCTCCAGCGCCGGCCTGGGCATCGCGTTCAACGCGCGGCCCGCGCTGCGCGAGGTGGCCGACACCGCGCTGTCGCACCCGTACCTCGACGTGGTGCTGTTCGTGCTGGGCATCACCCGGGACGAGGTGGAGCGGGCCGACGCGGCGGACGGTGTGCTGCGACGGGTCCCGATCCCCGACTGAGCGCGATGACGATCCTGGAGCCCATCGCCCGGCGCTACCTCGGCGGCGCGCGCAGCATCGAGCCGGATCCGGACGGGATCGTGCGTGCGATGCCGATCGTCCTGCGCCTGGAGCGGCCGCCCGCGGCGCGCACCCCGGTGCTGGAGGCTGCGGCGGGGGCGGCGCTCGCGCTGTGCCTCGATCCGCGGGCCGAGCCGGGCGGCGAGTGGTACGACGCTGTCAGGACGTGGGTGGACGCCCGGATCCGCAAGATCGCCCGGCGGGCCCGCGGCGCTCACTGGGCGGCTGTGGAGCAGCTGCCCGGGGTCACCGTGACCGTCGGCGACGCGCAGGCCCGCGCGCTCGTTCCCGGCCCCGTCGACGAGGTGCCGCGCGAGGTGGCGCGGCTGCAGATCGGCGGCACCGACCTGCCGCCCGACGACCCGGGCCCGCCCCCGCCCGGGGTGCCGGTGATCTGGATCAACGCCGCGCTGGGGATGACGACGGGCAAGGCAGCGGCGCAGGTCGGGCACGCGGCGATGCTGTACGCGGCGGCCCGCGGGATCACCGAGCTGCCGCGGTTCGCGGTGCGCGACGCCGACCCGGACCACTGGGCGCACCTGGTGGCGCAGGAGTCGTCGGTGCGCGTGCGCGACGGCGGCTTCACCGAGGTGGCGCCGGGCACTGTGACCTGCCTCGCCGTCGATCCCTGAGGACCAATAGGGTCCCCGCGTGACGTCCTCCGTCCCGCCCGATCTCGACGAGCGCTTCCGATTCCTCTTCGGACGCGACCTCACGCCCGACGAGCGCGCCGACCCGAGCGGGTGGGACGACCTGATGATCGCCGATCGACCGGGTGCCGTGCGTTCCCCGTTGGACCGGGTTCTGCGGTTCGGCGTGCTGGCGCGCATCCTCAGCGGCCGGACGGACACCTGGGAGCGGGCCCGGGCTGCCCTCGCGTCCGGCAGGGACCGGCACGAGGTCATGGACGAGTTCGTCGCCGAGGCCGAGTCGCTGCTGGAGGAGGCCTACGACGTCGGCGCGGACGTGGTGCGCGACCAGGTCGTCGTGCTCGACGAGGAGTACCTGAAGTCGGAGCTGCTGGAGCGGCTGGAGCTGGCCGGGGACGACCCGCTCGCGGAGGCCGTGCTGGACGAAGTCGTCGAGGGCCTGCTGCTCGACCCGGAGGTCGGCGCCGCGGTGACACCCGGCGAGCAGATCGTGCACGCCCCGACACTGTTGGACGGGCAGGTGCTCACCCACCGCCCGACCGAGGAGGAGCTGGCCGGGGGGAAGCTCGCCATCGAGCCCGACCTGTCCGCCTTCGGTCTGCTCACCGGGCTGAGCACCGACGCGGGGCTGATCACCGAGGAGATCGGCCCCGACGGGGAACAGACGTGGTCCTTCCCACCCGGCTGGCTGCCGCGGCCCGCCGAGGGGGAGGTGCTCACCCTGCGGGTGGAGGGCGATCGGCTCGTCGTCGGGACCGCGGCCCTGGACGAGCCGACGCCGGAATCGGTCCTCCGGCTCCTCCGCCAGATCTACGACGAGCAGATCACCGGTCCCCTGCCGCAGACCGCGGACAGGCTGCAGCTCGGAATGCTCGCCGAGGACGCGGACGCGTTCAGCGATCCCGTCGCGCCGTTCTCGGAGCTGGCCGCCGCGGCCGGGTTGATGCAGCGCGGCCGCGAGTTCGGCCACGACGAGGAGGCCTGGCGCGAGGCCGAGCGGATCGTCCGGCGCGAGCGGCTGGCCCAGCAGCTCGACGACCGCCACGTCGAGCTCGCCGAGGCTGCGCTGGACCTCGTGGCCGCCGGAGCGCCGACCGACCACGACCTGCGCACCGTGCTCGATCTCGTCGTGGACGCCGAGGTGCTCTTCACCGTCGTCTCGGAGCTGACGCACTCCGACGGCGACGCGGAGAAGGCCGCCGCGGCCGTCGTGCTGGGGGATCGGCTGGTGAGCGCGGCCGGCAGCTCGGACCGCGCGGCCACCGCGCACATGTTCGCGTCGCTCGCGGCCGAGCGGGCCGGCCGGCTCGACGACGCCGAGTCCCACCTGCGCGCGGCCGCCGCTGCCGCCGAGTGGTGGATCGTCGACGACCGACTCGGCTGGTACGCGTCGGACCGCGGCCGGGCCGCCGAGGCGCTCGGGCACCTGCGCGACTCAGGGCTCGCCGAGGACCACCCGTTGATCACGACGTTGCTGCCGTACGCGGTGCCGGTGGCGGTACCTGGCCGCAACGAGCCGTGCTGGTGCGGGTCGGGACGCAAGTACAAGCAGTGCCACCGCGACCAGCCGCCGCTCGCGCCGCTCCCCGCGCGGGTGCCGTGGCTGGAGGCCAAGCTGCAGATGTACGTCGACCGGCGCAGCGGCGCCGCGGATCTCCTCATCGACGCGCTCGCCGATCTGCTCACCGGGGACGATCCCGATCCCGACGCCGCTTACGACGACCCGCTGCTCAGCGACGTCGTGCTCGTGGAGGGCGGGTGGCTCGCCCGGTTCGTGGCCGAGCGCGGTCCCCTCCTGCCTGCCGACGAGCGGGAACTGGTGGCCGAATGGGCCTCGGTGCCCCGGCGCGTGTACGAGGTCGTCGGCATCGGCTACGGCAGCGGCGTCAGGCTCCGGGAGCTCGGCGGGAACGGCGATGAGATCACCGTCGCCGACGAGGAGGTGGCCAGGGACGCGAAGGCGGGCGAGCTGATCTGCGCCCGCGTCGTCGCCGACGGGGCCGGCGGGCACAGGTTCTCCGGCGTCGTCACGGCCGTGCCGCGGGGGCGGGAGGACGAGCTGCGCGCGGTGCTGACCGAGGGCGACCCGTTCGGCGTGCTGGACTGGCTCGCCGAGGCCGAGTCGCTGGGCTGAGCGCGAGTCCCGCGTTCCGCCCCCGCGAGTCGCGCGAACGGTCCCGCGAGTCGCGCACGCGGTCGGGCGAGTCCCGCGTCCGGACCGGTGAGTTCCGCGTTCGGTGTCGCGAGTCGCGCGCTCGGCCCGGGCGAGTTGTGCATCCCGTCGTGCGAGTCCCGCGAACGGTCCGGCGAGTCACGCACTCGGCCTGGCGAGGCGCGCGTCCGTGCCGGTGAGATCCGCGTACGGTCGGGCACAGGCGGCCTCGCGAGTCCGGACCGCTGTGGGGCCGGACCAAGGCGGGGAAGCCCGGACAACGAGCACCGCGAGTCCGGAGCTCGGGGTGGCCGGTACGGAGCGCCGGCCCGGGTGCACCGGGTCCCCGGCCTCTGACGTCGGGGACCCGGCGCGCGGGTGGCGCTCCGCACCCGGCCGACGCGACGCGCAACTCGCCGGACCGTCTGCGCAACTCGCGGGGCGGGGGACTCGCCGTACGGCGCGCAGGACCCGCCGGGCCGGTTGCACGACTCGCTGCCCGACACGCGCGACTCGCCCGACCGCGCGCGACTCGCCGGGCAGAACGCGAGACTCGCGGGATGAGATGCGCGACGCGCCGGCTCGGGGCGTACGGCTGTCCTCGGCGACCGGGAGGACCGGCTCAGGCCCCGCGCAGACGTCGCAGGGCGCCGAGGACGACCTCGCGGTCCTCCGTCGGCCAGAACGGCGGCAGCGACGCCCGCAGGAACGAGCCGTAGCGAGCCGTAGCCAGCCGCGGGTCGAGGATCGCCACCACACCGCGGTCGTCGGTGCCGCGCAGCAGCCGGCCGGCGCCCTGCGCGAGCAGCAGGGCCGCGTGGGTGGCCGAGACGGTGAGGAAGCCGTTGCCGCCGCGGGCGTCGGCGGCCTTCTGCCGGGCCGTGATCAGCGGGTCGTCGGGCCGCGGGAACGGGATCCGGTCGATGATCACCAACGACAGCGACGGGCCGGGCACGTCGACGCCCTGCCACAGCGACAGCGTGCCGAACAGGCTGGTCGCCTCGTCCTCGGCGAAGCGCTTGACCAGCAGCATCGTGGAGTCGTCGCCCTGGCACAGCAGGGGAGTGGACAGCCGGCCGCGCAGCGCCTCCGTGGCCTGCTTCGCGGCTCGCATCGACGAGAACAGCCCCAGCGTGCGCCCGCCCGCCGCCTCCACCAGCGCGGCGATCTCGTCCAGGTAGGCGGGTGGCAGCCCGTCGCGGCCCGGCGGCGGCAGCCGCCGGGCGACGTAGAGGATGCCGCTCTTGGCGTGCGCGAACGGTGATCCGACGTCGAGGCCGGTCCAGCGCGGCGCATCCGGGTCGGGCACGGGATCGGTCTCCCCGGACGTCTGCGGATCCGCCTTCCCCGATGCAGCCTTCTCCGGCGGCAACCCCCACTGCCGCGCCAGCGCGTCGAAGGTGCCGCCGAGGGTGAGCGTCGCCGAGGTCAGCACCACGGTGGCCCGACCGAACAGCCGCTCCCGCAGCAACCCGCCCACCCACAGCGGCGCGACGTGGAGCACCTTGTGCCGCGACGACTCCGGCCCCTGCTCGGCCAGCCAGACGACGTCGCGCCGCTTCGCCGGATCCGGCTCCTCGAACGCGCCCAGCAGCCGCGTGGTGGTCTCGGTGATCTCGTCCAGCGCCGCCTGGGCGAGCTTGCGCCCGACGGCGGCGTCGGGGTCCTCGCGCCGCTCGCCGCCCATCGCGCTCTTCGCCTCGGCGGCCGCGTTGGCCAGCATCGTGAGCGCGCCCGCTGCGGCCTGCGGCATCGACTCCCACCGGGCGGGCGGCAGGTCGTCCAGCACCGCGCCCAGGCCGTCGCCCGCTTCGGCCAGTCGGTCGGCCACCGCCTGGTCGACCAGCTTCCCCAGCCGCCGCGCCGCGACCGCGACCGCGCCCGCCGACAGCTCCGCGGTGGCCACCCCGGTGACCCGGTCGACCAGCTCGTGCGCCTCGTCGATGACGACGACGTCGTGGTCGGGCAGCACCTGGCGCCCCTCCATCGCGTCGATGGCCAGCAGCGCGTGGTTGGTGACGACGATGTCGGCGCGACCGGCCTCGTGCCGCGCCCGCTCGGCGAAGCACTCGTCGCCGACGGGGCACTTGGCCGCTCCTAGGCACTCCCGGGCGCTCACCGACACCTGTCGCCACACGTTGTCCGGCACGCCGGGCACCAGCTCGTCGCGATCGCCGGTCTCGGTGTCGTCGGCCCAGTCGTGGATCCGCTTGATCGCCCGCCCCATCGCCGAGACCTGGAACGGGTCGAACAGCTCGTCCTCGGGATCGACGCCGTCCTCGGGGCCGTGCAGCTTGTTCAGGCACAGGTAGTTGCGCCTGCCCTTGAGGATCGCGAACGTCGGTGCGCGGCCCAGCAGCGGCTTGAGCGCCTTCGCCACGCGCGGCAGATCGCGGTCGACGAGCTGACGCTGCAGCGCGATGGTGGCGGTGGAGATCACCACCGTGGTGTCCTTGGCGATCGCGTGCCGGATCGCGGGCACCAGGTACGCGAGCGACTTGCCGGTGCCGGTGCCGGCCTGCACGGCCAGGTGCTCCCCGGTGACGAGCGCACGGCGCACGGCGTCGGCCATGCGGTCCTGGCCCTCGCGGCGTGTGCCGCCGACGGCCTTGACGGCAGCCTCCAGCAGCTCGGCGACACCGGGCAGGTCGCGGGTGGAGACGGGGGCTGCGGCCACCTCGCGAGGCTACCGGGAGTGCCCGACACCGCAGGGCCCGTCACCCTGACCCGCCCGTGACCTGCACAACAGACCACAATGGGTGAAGTGACGACTCCGCGTACCGCTGTTGCTCGCCACCTCCCGGTGCCGGCCGACTTCCCCGTCCTCATCGACGAGACCCCGCGCTACAGCGATCTGGACACCAGCCGGCGCATCGGCCGGGACGCGCTGGTGCGGTGGTTCGAGGACGCCCGGGTCGCCGTCGAGTACCAGTCCTTCGGCGCCGACATCACCTCGCGAGAGCGCAGCCAGATCCGGCTGTTCCTCGCCTCGGTGCAGGTCGACGTGCTCGCGCCGCTGACGGTGGCGGGGACCTACCGCGTCGGTGTCGGCATCACCCGGATGGGCACCTCGTCGGTCACCTACTCGTACGCGGTGTTCAACGGCGCGGAGTGCGTGGCGGTCGGGTCGTCCGTCAGCGTGCACGTCGGTGAGGACGGCGCCGCGCCGCTGCCCGAGTCGCTGCGCAACGCCCTCGCCTCCCTGCAGATGCCCGGCGAGGCTGAACCGATCCAGCCGCTGCGGGAGACCGCGACGCTGGTGCGGGAGCACTACCCGTTCCGCCTGGACGTGCGGACCCGCTTCACCGACGTCGACACCAACCGGCACGTCAACAACGTCGCGCTCGCCCGTTGGTACCTCGACGGCCTCGCCGAGCTGCACCTCGACGTGCTCGGCTACCCGACCGGCGGCCCGCTCGACGGGCTCGAGCCCAGCTCGCTGCGCGTCGACTACCTGTCCGAGGTGCACTACCCGGGCATCTACCAGCTGCGGGTCGGCGTCGTCTCGATCGACGACCACACCGTCCGCTACCAGTGCGGGCTGTTCGACGGGCCGCGCTGCGTCGGGCTCGCCGACGCCACCGGGGCGCACCGCGCGCAGGGCGTCGGGCTGGCCGACAGCCTCGCGCCCTGGGCGATGCGCGGCTGAACCGGCGGATCAGACGACCTCGATCCCGGCGGCGCGCATCTCCGAGATCGCGCGCTCCGTGGAAGCGGGGGCGACCCCGGCGCACAGCGGCAGCAGCACCCGCACCTTCAGACCCGCGGCTGCCGCGTCGAGCGCGGTGGCCCGCACGCAGTGGTCGGTGGCGATGCCGACCACGTCCACCTCGGTGACGCCGCGCTCGGCCAGCCAGTCGCGCAGGCTCTTCCCGCCGGGCTCGCAGCCCTCGAACCCGGAGTACGCGGCCGAGTAGGCGCCCTTGTCGAACACGGCCTCGATCGGTGCGACGTCCAGGTCGGGGTGGAACGCCGCGCCGGGCGTGCCCGCGCGGCAGTGCGGCGGCCACGTGTCGATGTAGTCGGGTGCGTCGGAGAAGTGCGTGCCCGGGTCGACGTGGTGGTCACGGGTGGCGACGACGTGGTCGTACGCGGTGGCGCGCACGTGCGCGGAGATGTCGGCGGCTACCCTGGCCCCGCCCGCGACGGCGAGCGAGCCGCCTTCGCAGAAGTCGTTCTGCACGTCGACGATGATGAGCGAAGACATCGTCAGAACCCTTCGAACACGGTGGGGATCGCGGGCTCACCCCGCGACAGCTTCAATCCTTCCCACGGCACGGTCACCAGTGCGCGCTTGAGGTGCTCGCGCGACTCCTCCAGCGTGGGCAGGTCCGGCACCGGTTCGCCACCGCGGATCAGCGGCACCTGCATGAGCCGATCGTGCTCACCCACCGGGATCGGGTTGCGGGCCGGGAAGACGACCTCCTCCGTGGCGGTCCCCGTCGGCTTGTACCGGCGCAGCACCCCCTTCCGCCCGCCGCGGGACTCCTTCGACGCGCTGCGCTTGGCCACCGGGCGCCCGTCGACCTCGACGAGCTTGTAGACCATCCCCGCGGTCGGCGCGCCCGACCCGGTGACGACCGAGGTGCCGACCCCGTACGAGTCGACGGGCTCGGCGCGCAGGGCGGCGATCGCGTACTCGTCGAGGTCGCCGGAGACCACGATCCGGGTGTTCGTCGCGCCCAGCTTGTCCAGCTGCTCGCGGGCCTGGCGGGCCAGCACGCCGAGATCGCCGGAGTCGATCCGCACCGCGCCCAGCTCCGTCCCGGCCGCCTCGACGGCGAGCTCGATGCCGCGGCGGATGTCGTAGGTGTCGACGAGCAGCGTGGTCTTGGTGCCCAGTGCGGCCACCTGTGATCGGAAGGCCGACAGCTCGTCGTCGTGCAGCAGGACCCACGCGTGCGCCGCGGTGCCCGCCGTGGGGATGCCGTGGCGGCGCTGCGCCTCCAGGTTCGACGTCGAGGCGAACCCGGCCAGGTAGGCCGCGCGGGCGGCCGCGACCGCCGCCGCCTCGTGGGTGCGCCGCGAGCCCATCTCGATGATCGGGCGCCCGGCCGCTGCGGTGACCATCCGCGCCGCCGCCGACGCCACCGCCGAGTCGTGGTTGAGGATCGACAGCACCAGCGTCTCCAGGATCACCGTGTCGGCGAACGTCCCGCAGACGGTCAGGATCGGCGAGCCGGGGAAGTACAGCTCGCCCTCGGGGTACCCGTCGATGTCGCCGGAGAAGCGGTAATCGGCCAGCCGGTCGAGCGTGGCGCGGTCGACGACGTCGGAGAGCAGGTCCAGCTCCTGCTCGCCGAACCGGAACCGCGTGATCGACTCGATGAGCCGACCGGTGCCGGCCACGACCCCGTACCGGCGTCCGTCCGGCAGCCTGCGGGCGAACACCTCGAACACGCACTCGCGCTGCGCCGTGCCGTCGGCGAAGGCAGCCGCCAGCATCGTCAGCTCGTACCGGTCGGTGAGCAGCGCGGTGCTCACCCCGGCCGAGGAGGGGCTACCGGTCATGCGGCCAAGCGTATGGTGCCCTGCGGACCGGGGTGTCGAGGTGTCACCATAGGGACATGGCCGGCCCGCTATCCGCTCCCACGAAAGAGGTCGACCCGGTCGTCGAGGATGGCACCAACCCGGATCTGCCGTGGCAGGCCATCGTCTGGAACGACCCGGTCAACCTGATGTCGTACGTGACCTACGTCCTGCAGAAGATCTTCGGCTACCCGGAGCCCAAGGCGACCGCGCTGATGCTCGACGTCCACCACAAGGGCAAGGCCGCTGTCGCCTCCGGCGACAAGGACAAGATCGAGGCCGACGTGGCGAAGCTGCACGCCGCCGGGCTCTGGGCCACCATGCAGAGGGCGTGACCGCCCGGTGAAGGGCTGGAAGAAGACCGGCCGCGGCGACCGCCAGATGATCGTCGGCGACTTCGACCCGCAGGAGGCCGCCGTGCTGCGCGGCCTCCTGCGGGAGGTCCGGCAGATGCTTGAGGGACGCGCCGCCGAGGCGCCCGACGACGAGCTGGCGGAGATCACCGGCATCCGCCTCGGACCGACGAAGCGCCCGGCCGACCGGATCGTCGCCCGGCTCCTGCCCGACTTCACCTTCGAGGACCCCGACCTCGCCGCCGGGCTGCGCTCGCTGCACGAGCCGCAGCTGATCGCGGCGAAGCTCGAGGTCAACCAGCACATGCTGGACACGCTGCCGCCCGACGGCGGGCGGGTCGAGCTGCGCCCGGAGGCGGCCGACGAGTGGCTCACCGGGCTCAACGACATCCGCCTCGCCCTCGGCACGGCGCTCGACGTCAGCGAGGACATGCCCGACGAGCTGCCCCCGGACGATCCCCGGGCCGAGCACATGGGCGTGTACCAGTGGCTGACGTTCGTCCAGGACTCGCTGGTCCACGCCCGGATGGCGGTGCGCGAGAAGCGCTGATGCGGGGCCGTCACCCGGCCTGGAAGTGCAGGATCTCGGCGTTCACCTCGTCCTCGTGCGCGACGTGGCGCCCGTGCGGCGCGCCGTCGTTGGGATCAGCCGCGCACCGAGCGACCAGATCCGCCGTCGGGCGGCGGTGATCGTGTGCGGGGCGGACTCGTCGGCGCTGCCGTGCATCAGCATGACCGGCACGTCGAGGCCCCTTGAGGTCGGCGGACAGGGATCTGCACCGGGGATCTGCACCGGCGATCTGCATCGCGAGCAGCACCTCGAGGATCTGCCGGACCGTGTCCGCGACCAGGGCGGCGGACACCCAGGACCCGCTGCCGCCGGTGGCGAAGTAGCCCGGCGCGGCGTCGTGGAACCACTGCGGGCGGTCGGTGCGCAGCAGCGCGAACCAGTTCTCCGCTCCGGCCTGGTGGGGGTCATGGCGCCGAGGAACACCACCCGCGAGACCCGCGCCGAACCGTGCCGGACGAGGTAGCGGGTGACCTCGCAGGTGCCCGTGCTGTGCGCCACGATCGCGGCGTCGCGCAGGTCGAGCGCCTCGATCAGCCCGGCGAGATCGCCGGCGGGGGTGTCGAGGTGGTAGGTGGTGGCGAGGTCCCCGCCGGGCACCTCGGAACGACCGTGCCCGCGCCGGTCGAGCGCGATGCAGCGGTACCCGGCGGTCAGCAGCGCCTGCGCCCGGTACTCCCACATGCTCGACGAGAGCGACCAGGCGTGCACCAGCACCACGGGAGCGCCGCTGCCGAAGTCGGGGTAGTGCAGTGCGGTTCCGTCCGCGGCGATGGGCGTGGGCATGCCCGAAGCGTCGGCCCGCGGCGGTGGGGCCGGGAATTGCGCGCGAGCTCGACCCGGCGACCGCATACGGTGGTCGGGTGCGTGATCTCCAGCCCTGCCTGCACGACGGAGTCCACGTCTTCGCCACCGTGCCGCCCGGGACCACCGTCGATGCACCCGTGATCGCCTCGGTCGAGGAGGCCGAGGGCCGCACGGTCGTCCTGCGGGAGGAGGACGCGCGCCGGCTGGGGCTCGCCGCGCAGTACCCGTCGGCGCGGATCACCCTGCAGGCGACCACCGCGCTCACCGACGTCGGGATCCTCGCGCGGGTGACCACTGCGCTGGCCAGGGCGGGCATCAGCGTCAACCCGGTCGCCGGCGTGCACCACGACCACCTCTTCGTGCCGCACGCGCAGGCCGGGGACGCGATGCGGGTGCTCACGGCGCTCTCCCGCCGCTACCTCGTCCGGCACGGCGACTACGAGGTCGACGACGATCCGGGCCGCGTCGACCACGACGTGGTGTGGGACTTCCTGTCCACCGAGGCGTACTGGGGACGCACCCGGACCCGGGCCGACGTCGAGGCCCAGCTGCGTGGTGCGTGGCGGGTCGTCGGCGCCTACCGCCGCGACACGGGAGCGATGGTCGGGTTCGCCCGCGCCGTCGGGGACGGGGTCAACTTCGCCTACCTCGCCGACGTGTTCGTGCTCCCCTCCGCGCGGGGCGCCGGGCTGGGGAAGGCGCTGGTCGCCGGGATCCTCGACGGGTCACCGGTGCACATGCGCTGGACGCTGTTCACCGACGACGCGCACGGGCTCTACCGCCGGTTCGGGTTCGTCGAACCCGACCACACGGCCATGGTGCGGCCCCCGCACAGCTGATCCGATGTGAGACGGCCCGCCGGAATGTCCGTACAGGCCGTGCACCACGTAGGCTGGTGTCGTGCTGCGGATCCGAGCCGATCTCGTCGACGAGATCGTCGCGCACGCCCGTCGGGAGCACCCGAACGAGGCGTGCGGAATCATCGCGGGCCCGGAGGGCAGCGACCGTCCCGAACGGTTCCTGCCGATGCGCAACGCGGCGGCCGACCCCGACTACCCCGGCCTGCCCAACACGCGGATCGATCCCGAGACCGGTGAGAAGATCGAAGAACTGCGCTTCGGCGACACCTTCTTCATCTTCGACTCCAAGGAGTGGCTGGCGGTGCACCGGGAGATGACCGCGCGCGAGGAGGAGCCCGTGGTCATCTACCACTCGCACACCCAGCCGTACAGCGAGGCCTATCCCTCGGCGATCGACGTGGAGAGCGCGCTGGAGCCGAACGCGCACTACGTCATCATCGGGACGAAGGACCCGGTCCGCCACGAACTGCGGTCGTACCGCATCCTCGACGGCGTCGTGACCGAGGAAGAGATCGACGTCGTGGAGAGTTACATGTTCGCCCACACCGGAGCGGACGACGTCCCCGATCGGGACTGACCTCCGCGTCGCCCGCTTCGATCCGTCCTCTTCCGATCCGTCACCTTGGGAGCACCGGCATGGCCACCGTCTCGATCCCCACGATCCTGCGCACCCACACGGGGGGTGCGAAGACCGTGGAGGCGAAGGGCAGCACCGTCGCGGAGATCATCGCCGACCTGGACGCCAACCACTCCGGGATCGCCGATCGTCTGGTCAAGGACGGCAAGCTGCACCGCTTCGTGAACATCTACGTCGACGACGAGGACGTCCGGTTCGCCGGCGGCCTGGACGCGCCGGTGAAGGAGACGTCCACCGTGACGATCCTCCCGGCGGTCGCCGGGGGCTGACCCCGAGTGCGGTACGACTCGCTGCTCCAGGCGGTCGGTGACACGCCGCTGGTGGGTCTGCCGAACCTGAGCCCGGCACCGGACGTGCGGCTGTGGGCCAAGCTGGAGGACCGCAACCCCACCGGCTCCATCAAGGACCGGCCCGCGCTGGCCATGATCGAGCAGGCGGAGGCCGAGGGCCGGCTCCGGCCCGGCTGCACCGTGCTCGAGCCCACGTCCGGCAACACCGGCATCTCGCTGGCGATGGCCTGCAAGCTCAAGGGCTACGAGCTCATCTGCGTGATGCCGGAGAACACCTCGCAGGAGCGCCGGCAGCTGCTGGAGATGTACGGCGCGCAGATCGTCTCCTCGCCGGCTGCCGGTGGGTCCAACCAGGCGGTGGCGGTGGCGAAGAAGCTGGCGGCCGAGCACCCGGACTGGGTGATGCTCTACCAGTACGGCAACCCGGCCAACGCCGACGCGCACTACCGCACGACCGGCCCGGAGATCCTGCGCGACTGCCCGGAGATCACCCACTTCGTCGCCGGCCTGGGCACCACCGGCACGCTCGTGGGCACCGGCCGCTACCTGCGTGAGCACAAGCCCGACGTGCAGATCATCGCCGCTGAGCCGCGCTACGGCGACCTCGTGTACGGGCTGCGCAACCTCGACGAGGGGTTCGTGCCCGAGCTGTACGATCCCGACGTGCTCACCGGGCGGTACTCGGTGGGCTCGGCCGACGCGCTGCGCCGCACCCGGGAGCTGGTGGAGAAGGAGGGCATCTTCGCCGGCATCTCCACCGGCGGGATCCTGCACGCCGCGCTGGCCGTGGCGGAGAAGGCGGCCGGGGCGGGGGAGCGGGCCGACATCGTGCTGATCGTCGCCGATGCCGGGTGGAAGTACCTGTCCACGGGGGCCTACAGCGGCACGCTGGAAGAAGCGGCGGAGCGGCTCGAAGGCCACTTGTGGGCTTGAGCTGGCGAGCCCGGATCTCGGGCCCGCCACGTGCTCCGCTCTTCTGGCAGTCTGGACTCCATGACCGCACCCGTGCCCGTCGCGCCGCGCCGGATCAACCGGGTGCTGCCGGCGCACCCCGTCTCGGCAGCGCTGACCATGCTGGTGTTCACCGCCGTGCTGTACGTCGTCGAGGTCCTCGACATCGCCAGCGGCAGCCGGCTCCAGCTGGAGGGCGGCATCATCGCCCGGCACGTCGACGGGCTCGACGGGATCCTGTTCTCCCCGCTCCTGCACGACGACTGGGCGCACCTGTGGGCGAACACGGTGCCGTTCTTCGTCTTCGGTTTCCTCGTCATGGCGGGCGGCATCGCGCAGTTCTTGATGGTCACCGCGACCATCTGGCTGCTCGGCGGGGCCGTGCTGTGGCTCCTGGGGCCGGATGACGCCTACACGGTCGGCGCCTCCGGGATCATCTTCGGCTGGCTGGCGTTCCTGCTGGTGCGGGGCTTCTTCGCGCGCAGCGTCAAGCAGATCCTGCTGGCCGTGGTGCTGTTCATGATCTGGGGCGGGGTGCTGTGGGGCGTGCTCCCCACCGACTCGCACATCTCCTGGCAGGGGCACCTCTTCGGCGCGCTGGCGGGCGTGCTGGCCGCGTGGCTGGTGGCCCGCGCGGACCGGGAGCCGCGGCCCGTCCGGGTCTAGATGTACTGACCCGGGAGGTTGTTGACAGTTAGGCGGCGAGTCGGGTGGCTGGGGGTCGGCCACCGAGAGCGGAGTGGGCGCGTCGAGTGTTGTAGCGATCGACCCAGGTGTCGAGGGCGGTGTGTCGTTCGTGGTTGGACAGCCAGGGTTGGGCGTAAGCGA